>NZ_JNLF01000001.1:0-12946 GCF_000702965.1 Butyrivibrio sp. AE2032
AAAGGATGTTGTAAAAGCTAGGGAAGTTTATTGAACATGATGATATTGTTGATGAGTTGTTTGTAAAGGCAAAAAAGGATGTTATCCAACTTATCTTAAATAATCCTGAAGAAGGTGAGGAGGCAACCGATATTTTTTGATGATAGCAAAGTACTTTGAACGAATAGGGGATCATGCAACAAATATAGCAGAGAGTGGGTAATTTTATTCACTAAAGCAGAAGGAGAATGAAGATGAAGTATAAAAGATATTAAAGAGAATGAAGAGGTACTGGCATTAATAGCAAAGGGAAATGAAAACCCTTGGAATATTGGGGTATACAGACCATTCAGAAGTACATGCAGCTTTGGTAGCCGAGCGTGCTACCAATATTCTTGAGATTCTTGGATACAGTAAGAAACAGATTGAACTTGTTAAGGTGGCTGCATTTATGCATGACATTGGGAATGCCATCAATCGTAGTAGGCATGCAGAGTATGGTTCATTACTTGCAAATGACATATTAAAGAAAACAGGCATGGATAGGCAGGAGAGACTTACAGTGGTTTCTGCAATCGCCCATCATGACGAGTCAACAGGTGGAGCTACAGATGTAATATCAGCTGCACTCATTATAGCAGACAAAAACAGATGTTAGAAGAAACAGGGTGCGTCAGAAACCAAAAGCCAACTTTGATGTTCATGATAGAGTGAATTATGCTGTTACCAAAACAGATCTTATTATTGATAAGGATAAAAAGCAAATTTCATTAAATCTCGAAATTGATGAGAAAATCTGTACCATGTATGAATATTTTGATATTTTTCTCGGTAGAATGCTGATGTGTAGAAAAGCTTCAGAACTATTGGGAGTAACGTTTAGATTAATGGTTAATGGAAATAAAGCATTGTAATAGTAAGCAAAGTTTATAATTTTACATAGATTTTACATAGGACATTCATACATTTTACTTTCATTCAGTATGCTAATAATTGGCGTATTTTTTTAGCATACCCAGAAAGGAATTTGTATGGATATTTTTAATGTTCTAAATATGATAGGTGGGCTATCCCTGTTTCTATATGGAATGAGCATGATGGGGAATGAACTGTCAAAGATGGCAGGCGGAAAGTTGGAAATAATTCTTGAGAAGCTTACTTCAAAGAGGATATTTGCGGTGTTGCTTGGCGCAGGAGTTACGGCAGTTATTCAATCATCATCTGCAACTACTGTCATGGTAGTTGGATTTGTAAATTCAGGCATTATGAAGCTAAATCAGGCTGTAGGTATTATTATGGGGGCAAATGTGGGTACAACTATTACATCCTGGATGCTTTCACTTACAGGAATCGAGGGAAGTACCATTTGGCTTAAGATGCTAAAGCCTTCATCATTTTCGCCTATATTAGCGGCAATAGGTATTATTTTAGTTATGTCAAACAAAGAAGAATCTAAGAAAAAGGATGTTGGTGGAATCTTACTTGGATTTGCGATTCTCATGTTTGGAATGGAAACAATGAGTGGAGCTGTGTCTGGGCTAGCAGACAATACTTCTTTTACAAGAATGATGACAGCTTTTAGGAATCCTATACTTGGAATGGTTGTTGGGGCAATTCTAACGGCAGTAATTCAAAGTTCATCTGCATCTGTTGGTATTTTGCAGGCACTTTGTTCTACCGGAGCTGTACATTATGCAGTAGCGCTTCCGATTATTATGGGGCAGAATATCGGAACCTGTGTAACCTCAATTATTTCATCTGTTGGGGCAAACAGAAACGCACGTCGCTCAGCGATGATTCATTTATATTTTAATCTTATAGAAACAATTATTTTTATGGTTGTATTCTATTCTTTGAATACAGTTATAGATTTTGTTTTTTTAGATAAGGCTGCTAATGCAGCAGGGATAGCTGTGATTCATAGTTTATTTAATATTGGTGCGACAATACTTCTTTTCCCATTTGCGGATAAGCTTGTAAAGCTGGCTGAAATAACCATACCAGATGGAGCAGAAGAGCCGGAGGCTAAAAAGGATTCTATCATTATTGACGAGAGATTCTTGGACAGGCCGGCATTTGCAATGGAATTATGCCGTGGAAAAGTAAGAGAAATGGCAGAGTATTGCCAGAAATCTATCACCTTATCACTGGAAGCCCTATTAGAATATGATAAGAAAAAGGTTAAGGAAGTTAAAAGACTTGAAGCTGTAGTCGATAAGTACGAGGATGCAATTGGCTCATATTTGGTAAAAGTATCAAGTAAGAATATTTCAAAATCAGATAGCCAAAGTATGTCCATTATTTTGCATAGTATCAGTGATCTTGAAAGGATTTCAGATCATGCCTTAGAGATTGTTAAATCAGCAGAAGAAATAAAAGATAAGGGCTTAGAGTTCAAGAAGGGGCAGCTCAGAGAAATGAAAGCTCTTTGTGGAGCTGTTAATGATATATGTGCACTAACAGTTGATAGCTTTTGTAGAAATGATGTAGAGCAAGCTACTCATGTTGAGCCTCTTGAAGAAGTTATTGATACACTATGCAAGACCATTAAGGAGAATCATATTAATAGATTGAAGAAGGGAAAGTCTACTATTGAGATGGGATTTATTTTGGATGATGTATTGACCGGTCTGGAGCGAGTATCTGATCATTGTTCAAATATAGCTGTTGAAATGATAACTATTTTAGATGATGATTATAATACGCATGAGTATTTTGAAAGCTTATCTAGTGAAGACAGAAAGAGCTTCAACAAGGAGTATGAAGAACTGATTAAGCAGTACCCCATCAGTAAGAAAGAGATAGAACAGTCTAAGGACGCACAATAGGAGAGAAGAATGGCGCTTATTTATATAATTGAAGATGATGACAGCATAAGGGAAATCGAAGAGCTGGCCCTCATAAATGCGGGGCATAAGGTATTAGGATTTTCATGTGCAAAAGATTTTTATGACAAGATGAATGATGTGATTCCGGATTTATGCTTAGTGGATATTATGCTTCCGGATGAAAGTGGCAATGAAATAGTAAAGAAGCTTAGAAAAAATCCTGAGACAAAGAAGCTTCCTGTGATTATGGTTACAGCTAAAACAAAAGAGCTTGATTTAGTTAGAGGAATTGAGGATGGTGCTGATGATTATATCAAGAAGCCATTTTCGGTTATGGAACTAATCTCAAGGGTGAAAGCCCTGCTTCGTAGAACTCAGGCTGAGGATATAAAAGAACTTAGGCTGGACGAACTAGTTATAAATAATGAAAAGCATGAGGTTACTATCAGTGGAAATCATGTTGAGCTAACCTATAAGGAGTATGAGTTTTTGTCTTTTCTTGTATTAAACAAAGGAATCGTACTGAACCGTGACACTATCATGGAGCAGGTATGGGGAGCTGATTACGAGGGGGAATCAAGAACTATAGACATGCATGTAAAAACTCTTCGTCAAAAATTAGGGGATTATGGTAGTAGAATCAAGACCGTGAAAAATGTAGGATATGTAATCGAATGAAAATAAGAATAAATATAAGACTGGTTGGAATTGCGATATTAGCAATTATCGCAACAGTTATTGGAATTACAATTATATATTACAATCTCTTTGAGGGTCAGGTGCGATCAGATCTATCTGTCAGTGCGAAACTTCTAAAGGATACCAAAATTTTTGAAACAGTAGATATTGATGTAGATCAGATAGATTTATCTACTGATTTAGATGAGCTGCGTGTAACTTGGATTGATAAAGATGGAACTGTTTTATATGACAATGATGCCTCAGCGGAGCTATTGCAAAATCATTTTGACAGACCAGAGATACAGGCGGCTTTTGAACAGGGTGAAGGGGAAGCAGTTAGAAGATCTGACACTATGAATGAGGATACTTTCTATTATGCGTTGCGTTTAGATAATGGAACGGTTCTTCGTGTTGCTACCAATGCACAGAGCATTTGGGCGGTATTCATATCAGCGATACCAATTATTTTATTAATTATTCTCCTTATCATTTCAATTTGCATAGCGATTTCTCATCTGCTTACAAAACAGTTTTTAAAACCAATAGAGATTATGGCGGAAAATTGGGAGAATGCTGATTATGAATCACCGTACAGGGAATTGGATCCTTTGGCAGAAATGCTTCGCACCCAGCATACAGATATTTTATCTGCTGCAAAAGCCAGGCAGGATTTTACGGCTAATGTTTCACACGAGCTGAAGACACCGCTGACCGCTATTTCTGGTTATGCTGAATTGCTAGAGGGAGGAATGGTAGGCGCTGAGAAGCAGAATCATTTTTATCAGGAAATCAGAAAGAAATGCCGACAGATTACTTGCATTGATAAATGATATTTTGAGACTCTCGGATTTGGATAGAAAAGATTCTGAGTTACATTTTACCGAGGTTGACTTATATGAGACTGTCTCAGAATGTATGGAAGTCTTATCAGTTAATGCGAAACAAAGAAACGTGACAATAGAGCTTGAGGGGAAAACGAGTATTGTTTGCGGAAACAAAGATATGCCCAAAGAGTTGGTTGAAAATCTGGGGCAGAATGCAATCAGATACAATAATCCTAATGGCAAGGTAAAGATTTCTGTGGGAACAATTGATGGTCAGGTTGCGCTTACAGTTAAGGACAATGGAATAGGAATACCTGCTTCAGAGCAGCAGCGAATTTTTGAACGATTTTATCGTGTTGATAAAAGCAGATCAAAAGCTACAGGTGGAACAGGGCTTGGTCTTGCGATTGTAAAACACATAGTTGAGATTCATGATGCCAAAATTGAGTTAGATAGTGCACCTGGGGTAGGAACGACTATATCTGTGTTGTTTTAGGATTATTTTTTCTTCTTCCCGCGTCCCATTTCCTTTAACCGGTTTGCAGAGATCAGAGTAGCGCTGCAAAATGTCGGTAAAGGTCTTGAACTCGTATGGATCCATCTTAGTAAAATTGATTTTGAAGAGTTTGCTATACATGACCATCTGAGCCTGAGTGACATTGTCGGCGGTCTTTAATTCCTCAAATGAGTCAAGGATATCGTCAACCGGTGTGGTTGCATCACCGGTTTCTGCATCTTTGCCATGGGCATCTCGTATAGCTTTTGCTATTTTGACAATGTCGTTTCCAAGAAGATTGTTGAAGTAGTTGTCTTCAGATATGGTTGCTGCTTCTAAGGTTTTCATGTAATGATCTTCATCGGAAATGCCTTTATTTTGAAGCCGAACTCTTGTCTGTTCAATCATTTTGTTGATGTTTCGAAATTGCATTCCGGCAAGATTATCAACGTAGATTTCCATGTCCGAAAGAAAATTTATAAAATCCGGGTGCTTAATCATTTCACAAATCAATCTGACATTAAGCTTCCCACTTTTTAGTAAATCTACAGTTTCATCATCCAGTCCAAGTTCATCTATAGGAAATAGATGTTGTTCTCTATTTTCAGTAAGTCCCAGAAGATAGTCTGATGTTACTCCATAAAAATCCGCAAGTGGTGATGATGGCCTTGTGAGAGATTTCTTTGTAATCATCTGTTTTCATAATTTCCCAGTGATGCTCTGGATATTCCGGTCTGCTCTGACAATTCTTGCAGAGACAGGCCTTTTTCTATTCTTAAATCTTTTAGTTTTTCCTGAATTGATAATTTACACTTCAATGCTTTATTCCCCCAGTGCTTTTCCTAAAGTCCTTGTATATGTAAATCATAACAGAATGTAAGTTTGCTATAAATGATGAATTCCAATATCGTGGAAAAATTTGAGTAGAGCATCTATTTCCTACCTCTTGGATATACGGGGTTGGGCTTCTAAATCTTGGATAATTAGTCCATGAACAACGATAACGAGAGGAGGTGAAAAGCAAATGTTGTTAAATCAGGGATACGTTCCATGTAACAAACAGATTCATATCAAGATTCCCGAAAATGAATTACAAATGATTCACGACAGGATGGAGCAGATAGGAATCAAAAACATGAGCGCCTACATTAGGAAGATGGCAATCGATGGATATTATATCCACATTGATTTCAGTGAGTTATTAGAAATCATCAAACTTCTGAAAATTGACAGCAACAATATCAACCAGATTGCAAAAGTTGCCAATTCATGTGGCACTGTAGATAGCAAAACAATTTCTGATATGAAGGAGAATCATGAGCGAGTTTTGAAAAAGGTAGAAAAGACTTTCAACAAATACTTAGACATTTATTGACTTCGTTTTTAGCCTGCTTTGCAGGCGTAGCTTGTCGATGAAAATCGGCAATCAGGGGGATTGGGGCACACTCCCCAACAAGCAAAATCGCATCAGGTGTACACCGATGCACTGCTTGCCAATTTGTGAAAGACTATAAAACTATGATGAAAGGGAGGAAAATATGGGAAGGAATTACTTTGAAAATCCATCTTGTAATGTAGCTTTTGAAAGATGCATCGATGTACTTGCTGAGCTAATTGAAAAGTATGCCGGGAAGTTTGCTATGGATGATATAGGCTATGACTATTGCGTATATATTGGCAATACGCCGGTCACACTTGTTTATTCATACAAAAATTTGGGTGATCGACTCAAAGATTATTATAGGCAATGTTATCACAATCAAGACTCAGGGATGAAATCAGAAAAGAGCATGTGCCAAAAAGCAAGTTGACAGTGACACAGTGCGGAATTACAATGGGGTCAGAAAGCGAGGTGGCACAAGATGAAAATTACAACTCTTGATGAAGCCCTTGAAAGAATAAAGGAATTAGAAAAAGAGGTTGCAGAGCTAAAGGCGGAAAATGAAACGCTCCGTAACCGTAACTTCGGTGGTCGCAAAAAACATGATGAAGCTTGGATGGCAGCATACAATGATTTCATGTTGAAGTATGAGAGTGGCATGACTCTTATGGAGATTGTGGCAGAGGGGGATGTCAGCAGAAGAACAGCCTATCGCTATCTGGCATATTATAAAGAACTGCAGAAAATTGCAGGGACTTCAAAAAGTGTTCAAAAGTGAACACTTTAACTATAAAGTTTAAACCGGTCGAATTCGACGGGGTTAAAAAGAAAAAAGGTTAAAACGTAGAATCTTGAGGTCAAAATTTTTCACCTCAAGATTGGAAAGGAAAATATGGGCGAAAAAAAGAACGAAGTGGTGGATAATACTGAATTAGTTCCAGTAGAAGTTACAGAAGAATTTTTGAGAGAAAAACTATATGAAGTTCGTGGCGTAAAGGTAATGCTTGATGCAGATTTGGCAGAAATATATGGATATGAAACTAAAAGGTTAAACGAGCAGGTAAAAGAGAAATATAAGAAAATTTCCTGAAGACTTTATGTTTCAAGTGACTGATGAAGAAGTGAAAATTTTGTGGTCGCAAAATGCGACCGCAAATATTAATTCAATGTCGCGTAGTAATCCATACGTTTTTACAGAGCAAGGATTGTATATGTTAATGACAGTTTTAAAAGGAACACTGGCAGAAAAACAGAGTATAGATTTAGTTCGTACTTTCAAAAAGATGAAGGACTATATTATTGATAATCAGAGTCTTATTGGTCAGCGTGAAATGATGCAGCTATCAATGCAAACTGCAAGCAATGTGGTCGAGATAAAAAAGCTCCGAATGGATCTTGTTTCTGTGGAAAAACAAATGTCAGATGTCATGGATGGACTTAGCGATGTTGTGACAAAATCTGATCTTGCAGACATGATGAATAGTTTTGTTAGTGACGAGGATAATGGCTGGCTCATGTATAATACCAAGTATTGCAGTGCGGATGTGGCATATTCTTCAATATACAGTAAAGCCAAGAAATCAGTATATCTTGTTGATAATTATATTGGAATTAGAACGTTGGTACACTTGAAAAATGTTATTTCGGGAGTGGAGATCAAGGTGTTTAGTGATAATGTAGGTACTTCAAAACTCCACAATATTGAATACAAAGATTTCTGCAAAGAATACCCAACATTAAAAATTACAATGCAACGTACCGGTGGAATTTTTCATGACAGATTTATTGTTCTTGATTACGGAACAAAAGATGAACGTGTATTTCTGTGCGGTGCATCGTCAAAAGATGCAGGTGGTCGTATCACAAGTATTGTAGAAGATTTTGGAATAGATAAGTATAAACCGATGATAAAGAAATTATTGCAAAATGGATTATTGCAACTTCCATAGGAGGATGTTCTAAATGAAGAAACAAACAAAATGCTATATCTACACCCGTGTTTCTACAGCAATTCAGGTTGACGGTTATAGCTTGGACGCCCAACGAGATAAGCTAAGCAAATATGCTGAATATCAGGATATGGAAGTTGTAAAAGAGTTTTCTGATGCAGGCCACTCCGGCAAGATTAAAAAGGTAGACCGGAGTTCTCAAGGATGCTCGAAGAAATCGCAAGTGGTGCGGATGGAATAAGCTACGTTCTCGTTTTTAAGTTGTCAAGATTTGGAAGAAATGCAGCTGATGTTCTCAGTTCATTACAGCTAATGCAGGATTATGGTGTTAATCTGATCTGCGTAGAAGATGGAATAGATAGTTCTAAGGAAGCAGGAAAGCTTATGATTTCAGTTCTATCGGCTGTCGCTGAAATTGAGCGAGAAAATATTCTCGTCCAAACAATGGAAGGCCGTAGACAGAAAGCAAGAGAAGGTCGTTGGAATGGTGGCTTTGCTCCCTACGGATATACGCTTGTTAATGGGGAACTCATAATTGCAGAAGATGAGGCTGAAATCATTCGTATTATTTTTGACAAGTATATTCATACCAATATGGGTGTCAACGGTGTGGCGGATTACTTAAATACGCATGGATACAAGAAGAAAAAGCGTCAGAATAATACGCTTGATGCATTTGCAAGCTCTTTCATAAAGGGAGTACTTGATAATCCTATCTATATGGGAAAAATGCCTTATGGCAGACGCTCTAATGAGAAGATTCAAGGAACTCGAAATGAATATCATGTTGTAAAACAAGAAGAATATGATTTATATGATGGAATCCATGAGGCTATTATTTCAGAGGATGACTTCAGGCTTGCGGCTCAGAAGCGAAAGGAGACAGGAGTAAAAAGAGAAAAAGACGCATAGCCTTGAGCATGAACATATTTTATCAGGAATTCTTCGTTGTCCTGTTTGTCATGGCGCTATGTATTCTAATGTTAATCGTAAAAAGAAAGCTGACGGCACATACTATAAGGATTTCTTCTATTATGCATGTAAGCATAGGCTTAAAGTCGATGGTCATAACTGTAGCTACCATCATCAATGGGGGCAGGATAAAGTAAATGCTGCCGTAGAAGAGGTTATATATAAGCTCGTCAATAACCCAAAGTTTCAAGATGCTCTCAAAACTAAAGTGGGAGCAAAAACAAATACAGAAGAGTTGGAAAAAGAAAGAGAAATCTGTCGGACCAGACTTCGACAGACAATCGGTGCTAAGAATAAACTGGCTGAGCAGATGGACGCTCTTGATGTTAGTGACAGGTTCTATGACAGAAAATATGATGATATGCAGGAGCGCATGAATAAGCTATATGAGGAAATTGGTGCAATAGAAGATGAGATTGATACCATCTCCCTGAGAATCGAAAACATAAACAAGAAGCAGCTTTCCAAAGACTCTATCTATCGCATCCTTAAGAGCTTTGATAAAATATACGGTGAATTCACAGATGCAGAAAAGAAGCGCTTTATTAACTCTTTTGTAGAGCGTGTTGAAATCTTTGAAGAGGAACAGGAGGATGGTCGCTTCTTGAAGAGTATCAAATTTCGGTTCCCGGTATACTACAATGGGGCCGAGACACAGGAAGTGGATCTTTCTGATTCTGGTTGGGACTATCAAAGAAGCCTTGAAACCGTCGTGCTGTTAACGAAGACGAGCGGTAGCGAAGGCTGAGTGTTACAGGCGCGGTTGTTCTGGCGAGCCCCGTATTTTGGGGCGAGAGCAGAACTTCATTGTGAAATAGTGGTGAGAAGCCAACGGGTTTGAGGCGGTTTTAGAAGGAAACAAGTCGACTAAAATCGAAGCAAAAATTATGTACTTATGGCGGACAAGTACATTTGGGGGATAGGGAAAAAGACCTATCTGCGGACAATGCTTTTGTACGCCAATACAAAAGAATTTTACATAGTACGCCAAGATGTATCTTGATGGCTTTTGAAGCATTTAACTCCGCGGAGAGGTATCGAGTAGAGGCATAGATATTGGCGGACATGATAATTGATTAGTAAAGGAAGGCTGTGTATGCAGGCTTCCTTTTTAAAAGCTTAATACCAAGTATTTTGATTGTTTTTATACAATTGACTACTGGTATAATGGATAATAGGAATTACCAATATTCCAAAGCAGAAAGGATTATATCACGTATCTCTTAAAGCAATCCATCAATTCAGTTTCGCAGGACCTTGATGGCCCTTATGATGTGGCAGATCGGCATAAATGTGGAGCCAAACGGAAGACGAAAGGGCATTGGAAAGATGCTGGTTTCACTTCTTAAAAATGAGATCCTTGGTAAGGGAAGGCTTCCATATTACGGTACTTCCATGGGACATATCGCTTCCCAGAAGGTTGCTATCGGTTCAGGGTTTGTGCCGGCCTGGGCAGAACTTGTAACAGATAGGCTCGAATGATTTTTACATATACTGTCATTTTGGAGAGGACATGCGATGCAATCAGAGTCCACAAACAAATCTCAAAAGAATAATAAGCGGAGAATCCTGATTGTATGTTTTGTTGCTTTTTTCCTGCTTGGTATTTACTTTTTAATTGGAAAACCTATGATTGCTTTTGTTGATGATGCAGATGGATTTCAAGAATATGTTAAAAGCAGAGGCATCTTTGGACTATTAGTGTTTGGATTTTTTGTTTTTTTACAGACACTCTCAAACTGCATACCAGGACTTCCGTTTTATCTTGCTGCTGGCGCTGCATTTGGAGGCATTAAGGGAGCAATCATTTGTGATATATTTGCAACTATGGCAAAACACAACTGCATTCCTCTTGGGAAAGAAATTTGGAAGAGATTTTTTGCTTCTGCTTTTTCCCAAAAGTAAATTGGAACAGGTTGAAAATCTTGTTCTAAATAAAAATCCGGTATTGGTACATGTTCTGTTCATGCTTTTACCATTGCCAAAAGATACTTATGCATGGCTTGGCTTTTATTCAAAAGAAAATGTGATCCAATGGATCCTGATCACTTTTGTTGCAAGGTTTCCGCATATCTTTATCTATACATTCGGAGCTGAAAAGATGCTAGAGAACCAATACAGCTATATTGCTGCGGGCGCGATCATTGCAGTAGTCGTTTACCTGGCTGTTGCTATGCTTATTAAAAAAAAAACTGTTAATAGTGGTGAATAAATGGCACTATATGCACTTGGAGATCTCCATCTGTCTTTTCAGGCAGACAAACCAATGGATGTATTCGGAAAAGCAAGGAGAAATCACGAAAAAAGAATGTGAAAAGCAGCTTTGTAAATTATTTAGTTAGACGCATATTTCTCAGATTAAAAGCACACTATTCTATAGGTGTTGCGTTTAGTCTGAGAATTCTTTTTTTCTATATATCAAGACGTATTTCGAATATGGGTCTCTTGTGTTCATATGATGATCAACAACATTATATGAAAGACAGGTGCAAAAGTTTATTGAACTTACTCATGAGAAATACTATGCTGAGCTTTCAGAGTACTTTGGGGATACAATCATTGCTTTTTTTACAGACGAACCCAATATCCTTGGACGAAATGCCGTGTCAGTATAGTATGAAGGGTGACGTGATGATATGAATCAGGATTTGTTTCCGGATGGGGCAAGCTTTTCAGATTTTGTCTCTTGAATAAAACTTTTGGATGTTTCGTTAAGTAATTTTCATTCCAATCTTAAGGTTTCTGAGCATACCCTTGCCATATATTCAGGAGATTCTTTCATACCGTTTTTTATCCATGTCAGCGACACTTCCCATAAGCCGCCAGCAATACCTCTGGCAATATATTCATGTTGGGAAGCGTATTCGCTGTCTGAGGCAATACATAAGGCATTATAGAACATATCCGTAAAAGAAATATTTGAATTACGGATAAGTACACACATGTCTTTATCGGAGTGCAGCCTTGAAAACACCTTTAAAAAACCACTCATACGTGTTACTTTTCTGCAACAGTCCTGTCAAAGAAGCGCTGAGCTCGTCAGTTATGTTTTTTGTAATGTCCTGAATGATAGTCTCTTTTGAAGGATAATTTCTGTAGACAGAAGCTCTTGAAGCTCCTGATTTTTTTATTATCATGGTCATATTTATATCTTTGTACGGATGCTCTTTCATCAATCCGATCAGCGCATCACAGATGCATTCTTTAGTAATTCTATTGGACTCCTTATTTGACATTCTTCGTATATTTCTTTTTTCAAGCTCTGTGGACATTTTGGCCTCCATTTGTATTGTCACGACATTTTGTAAAATTGTGTATCAAATACGCACAACATATTGTTTGACATTTGTATAGATGATATAAATGTATTATCAGACAGATGTTTTGTCAATATACATAAAAATACTGGGAGACGATATGAACACATTTACAAATATTTCACATGCAGCGCAAAGACAAGCTTTTAGTATCCTGATAGACAAATTCCTTGGCCATCTTGATAAGACTGATGACCGCACCAAAACATACTTAAAGCTCGTTGATGAAGCAGAACGCTTTTGGGGAAGAAAGGCTGCTGATCCTGAAAAACTGGAAGCTGTTAGACGTGCATTTAAGGATCCGGATAACCGCTGGGTAAACTTTATAAACAGAGTAGTGGATGAAACTGATCCGCATATAGCCAAAATGACCATGCTCAATCTGGGGTACGAGGCTTTCTTCAGGGGAACAAAGACTATACGGAAGAACAGGGAAAAATACGGCTGTAACATACCATGGCTTATACTTTTTGATCCTACTTCTGCCTGCAATATGCACTGTAAAGGATGCTGGTCAGG
>NZ_JNLF01000002.1:0-429285 GCF_000702965.1 Butyrivibrio sp. AE2032
TAGTTTTGATGGCTGACAACAGGAAGACCGAACTGCTGGTCAATTTCTGCATCGCATACAAGCCTTTGCTTGAGAAACATCAGCTCATCTCAGTTTACAACACCGCCAAGCTTCTTAAATCCGCCGCAGATCTGGATGTCTCAGGTCTCTCCGTGGATTATTCAAGCGGTTTCGAACAGCTTGCATCCAGAGCCGAGTATAACGGTATCGACTGCGTCATCTATCTCAGGGACGGACGCCAGGTCGGTGAATCGAACCCGTTTGAACTGCTCGACGTCTGCGATCAGAATACCATCCCTTATGCGACCAATATCGCATCTGCGGAGATTCTCGTAACCGCCATCGACAGCGGTGCTCTTGATTACCGCGAATGGAACGCAGTCTGATAACCGTTCCGTTCGGTCCTCTCGGATCCAATATGTATATAGTCACCGGTCCTGCCGGTATATTTGTCATTGATCCTTCCGTATCTCCGGAGAAGGCGGAGGCGTTCTGCGGCATGCCCGGCCTTTCCAAAGGTGAGTGCGGGGTAAAGGGCATCTTTCTTACCCACGGTCATCACGATCACATCAAGTATGTCACCGAATGGCAGGACGCATATCCCACGGCAGGGCTGTTCTTCAGCAGCAATGACAAAGACCTTCTCGGCAACGGTTATATGAACTGTTCGTACGTGGAAGGCACGCAGGTTGTCTATAACTTCAAGTTTACGAATCTTGATGCTCTTAACGGGGCAGCGATATACAAGGCTGACGGGATCGATGTCAGGGTATATGAGACACCGGGACATACCATGGGCAGCGTATGTTTTCTTTTCAATAACGACGGTGAAGAGATGTTATTTACCGGCGATACCGTTTTCGCGGGATCCGTCGGAAGGACTGACATGCCGGGCGGCTCGGCTCGCGATCTTGCGGATTCCATTAGGCGGATCAGCAAGCTGAAGCCCGAACTGAAGATATTCCCGGGCCACGGACCTGCTTCGACCATCGGGGATGAGATCAGGACTAATCCGTTCTTTGAGATGTGAACCTCAGTGTTTGCTTGACTTTTTCGGAAATTAATATATAAAATATTGTTCTGCAATGAAGGTGCGTAAGTAGTCTTTCTACAGACAGTAACAGAGAGTCGTGTCACCGGCTGAAAGCACGATACTAAGGGTAGTAAGATGAATTTCAACACTGGAGCATTCTGTCGGAAACGGTAATTTTACTGACTAAGCAGATGCATTCGCTGCGGCATTACAGTGGCGGCTATAAGTGCGAAAAGACTGATATTTCAGTTTTTCGAACATGGGTGGTACCGCGAAGGTGCAGATAATATGCTAATTCGTCCCATGGCAATGAATAATTGCCGTGGGATTTTTTTATGCTCAGGCGGTAAGAAACAAGGAGGAAAACATGGCTGAACTCAGTGAATTAAGTGAGAAGTTATCCGCTATTAAGAGTCAGATCGAATCTGATCTGGCAGGAATTACCAGCTCCAAGGGAATCTTCGAGTACAGAAAGAGCGTTATGGACTCTAAGGAAGGCAAGATCGGTTCCCTCATGAAGGAGATGGGCAAGATCCCGAAAGAGCAGAAGGCCGAGTACGGCAAGATGGTCAACGAGATCAGAAACTGGGCCACAGAGAAGTTCGATGCTTTGGATGCGGAATTCAAGGCTGCTGAGCAGAAGGCACGTTACGAGGCTGAGGCCATCGACGTAACGCTTCCTTCCAAGAAGCTCAAGAAGGGCTATCTCCATCCGAATACTCAGGTCAGAAACCAGATCGTCGATATCTTCGGTTCAATGGGCTTCTCGGTCTACGAAGGAAACGAGATCGAGACAGATCACTATAACTTCACGGCTTTGAATATCCCGCAGGATCACCCTTCACGTGACATGCAGGACACATTCTATTTGAGCCCTGAATTCCTTTTGAGAACACAGACCTCTGCAGGTCAGGTTCACGTTATGGAATCTCAGCAGCCGCCGATAAAGATCATCTCACCCGGTAAGGTTTTCCGTTCGGATGACGATGCCACACACTCTCCGATGTTCTCCCAGATGGAAGGACTTGTAGTGGACGAGGGCATCACGCTCTGCGACCTTCAGGGAATGCTAGACGTATTCGTTAAGAAGATCTTCGGCGAGGAGACAAGGACAAGATTAAGACCATCTTACTTCCCGTTCACGGAGCCTTCAGTAGAAGTCGACGTATCCTGCTTCCAGTGCGGCGGCAAGGGCTGCAAGCTCTGCAAGGGAACAGGCTGGATCGAAGTTCTCGGTGCAGGCGTGGTCAACAAGAAGGTTCTTGAAGGCTGCGGGATCGACAGCGACAAATACAGCGGTCTGGCTTTCGGTATCGGTATCGATCGTATTGCCATGCTCAAGTACGGCATCAACAACATCAAGCTCCTGTTTGAGTCTGATCTCCGCGTACTTGAACAGATCGATGACTAAGGATAAAGGAGGCAAATACTATGTTAGTACCATTAAGCTGGCTTAAAGATTATGTTGATATTGACGTTACTCCGGACGTGCTCGAAGAAAAGCTCTTCAGCTGCGGATTCGAAGTGGAGGAAAAATACGAAGTAGGCAAGGACATCAGCAAGGTCGTTGTCGGAGAAGTTAAGACATGCGAGGCAATCGAGGGTACACACCTTCACCTCTGCACTGTAGATGCAGGCGAGAACGGCATCCTTCAGATCTGCTGCGGCGCCGATAACGTTGCTGCAGGCGGCAAGTATCCTTTGGCACTCATCGGTGCGCAGGTTTATGCAACCGCAAAAGATCACGTAACTGTTGAAGGCCTCATGACCATCGGTCAGGGCAAGCTCAGAGGCTACGATTCATACGGCATGCTCTGCTCCGGCGTTGAACTCGGCGTATCCGAGGACATGTTCCCCGGTGCTGGATACAACGGACTTCTCGTTCTTCCCGCTGACTCCGTTCCGGGAGCAGACGTTAAGCCCATTCTTGGCCTGGACGATTATATCTTCGATGTTTCCATTACGGCTAACAGACCTGACTGCCAGTCGATCTTCGGTATCGCACGTGAGGTTGCCGCAGTCCTGGGCAAGCCCGTTAAGGAGCCCGCTCTTGATTACACCGAGAGCGATGTTGCCATCGATTTCAACATCCGCGTATCGGCACCCGATCTTTGCCCGAGATATATCGGACACTATGTATCTGACGTAAAGATCACGGAGTCTCCCTCTTGGATGAAGCGCCGTCTGGCTCTTGTAGGCTGTTCTGCGATCTCCAACGTTGTTGATATCACCAACTATGTCCTTTACGAGCTCGGCCAGCCGATGCACGCTTTCGATTATTCTTATCTCGAAGGCGGAGAGATCCATGTGCGCCGCGCCGAAAACGGAGAGAAGATCGTAACATTGGATGAGAAGGAATTCGCTCTTACATCAGATAACCTCGTCATCTGCGACGGCGTTAAGCCCGTTGCGCTTGCAGGCATCATGGGCGGCCTTAATTCCGAGATCCTGGATTCGACTTCCGCAGTCATGTTCGAAGCTGCAAAGTTCGCTCACGACAATATCCGTAAGAGCTCAAAGGCTCTGGGCCAGGTATCCGATTCCTCAATGAGATTCTCCAAGGGAGTTGACGAGTACACGACGGTCATGGCAATGAAGCGTGCTCTGCACCTCATCGAGGAGCTCGGCTGCGGAAAGGTATCCAAGACTTCTTTCGATGTTAATACAGGCAATTCCATTGAGCCCAGAAAGCTTACCGTAAGCGTTAAGCAGGTTAACGGCGTACTTGGAATCACGGTTCCTGATGAAGACATCGTCCGCATCCTGACAGGTCTTAACTTCGCGCCAGAACTTAACGGCGATGAGCTTACGATCTACATCCCGGGTTACCGTGTCGACATGGAATCCTATCAGGATGTTGCTGAGGAAGTCATCCGTATGTACGGCTACGATCACATCACGCCTACATTCATCCCGACGGCAAAGGTCACATCAGGCGGATATAATCTCAAGCAGCGTTCTGAGCTCAAAATCAAGAACGCGCTCTGCGCGGCAGGCGCTTCCGAAGGTGTTCATTATTCATTCTTCTCACCCTCGGACTTCGATCTTTTGAGACTCCCTGAAGATGCTCCCGAGAGAACTGCCATCAAGATCCTTAACCCGATTAACATCGATCTTTCTCTGATGCGTACGACATTAGCGCCCCAGATGATCAAGGCGATGGCCAGAAACCAGAAGAATTCCATTCTGTCCGGCCGTATCTACGAGATGGGAAACAAGTTCCTTCCGAAGGCCCTGCCTCTCACGGAATATCCTGACGAGCGCGAGACCATCTGCATCGGCGTCTTCGGCGACGATGAGGACTTCTACTCGTTGAAGGGTCTGGTTGACGTTATCGCTTCCGCATTGGACGTCACTTTCGATTATGAGAAGGATACGAAAACATTCCTCCACCCGGGCAGAACCGCAAAGGTCATCTGCGACGGTGAGGAGGTAGGCTATCTCGGACAGGTACTTTATGAGATCTGCGACGAGCTCGACATGAGAGTTCCCGCATACGTCGCAGAGATCGACCTCCGTGCTTTGAGCAAGTACTACGGAAAGGAAAGAAAGTTCATTCCGCTTCCGAAGTTCCTTGAAGAAAAGCGTGATTTCTGCTTCGTAATGGACAAAGATATCACATGCGCTGCAGTCGAAAAGGAGATCGTGGCTTCCTGCGAGTACATTACGAAGATCGAGCTCTTCGATATCTATGAGGGTGCGCAGCTCGGCGAAAACAAGAAGAGCCTTGCTTTCAGCGTTGTATTCACACCTGGTGATGAGGAGTTCAAGCCTGAGGTCATCGACGGCTTCGTCAAGGACATCCTCGATAACCTCAACGCCAAATTCGGAATCACTCTGCGTGCCTGATAAGCAAACCGTTATAATAAGGTAATAGGGCGCCCGCTGAAAGGGAAAAAGCCCTGAAACATAATAAGTTCAATGCTTTGAAGCACTTATGCCGTCCGGTCCGCCGGGCGGCTTTCTTTGTCGGTTTTGTCGGATTTTGTCGTACTTTGTAAGGAATATCAAATGACTTGAGCCTGTATGATTTTAGTAAAAAAGGAGACTTATCATGTCTACACTGGAATCTGCAGTCTGCATGTCACTTATCCTCGTTATGCTTGCTTTTATGATCACAGGTCCCGAGGCTATAGCGCTCGATTCTTTCGACTGCGCCAAAGACGGGGGCAACGAGCTCTTTTATATGGAGCGGGACAGGGAGATCTTTTATCAGAACAATGTAAACGGAGCGGTCTGTTACGATACTTCGCCCGAAAGGCTCTGCACGTTCCTTACGGGGATATCGGATAACTTCAGGCTCATCTACGGATCCGTTTTCGATCTTTCACAGGAGGCCGGCAATGAAGAGGGTTGATAAGCTTTTACGTAACAGAAAGGGTGCATCTTCGCTTTTTCTCGCGGTAATAATGGCGGCGCTGATACTCGTTGAGTGCACGTTTGTGGCTTTTGTTTGGAATCTTGATTATGCATTGAGTGTCAATACCGCGCTCAAGACACAGATCGAAACGATCCTGGCCGATTACAACAGGCAGCTCTTTGATGTATACGGCATATATGCCTTCACCATGGATGACGTTGACGATGAGTGCTTTTACAAAGCGCTCGAGATAAACGGACTTGCGCCTGAGTCCGAACTCGGCGTGGCAGGATTGTCGGAGCTTACCGCAGATGATCTGAAGAAGGTTATCTCGTCTTATTACAACTACAGAGGTCCGGGAATAGCTTTGAAGGGGCTCATCGAAGGATATTCGGCGATGATCCTTGAACTCGATGAACAGGGTATATTCAAGAATGTAGGACAGTTTATGCAAAGTCCCGCGGCCGATTATGTGTCGAAGATGATAAAAGGAGCGGATTCCGCGGAGGAATGGGTGAAAAAGGCGGGAGATACCCTCAACATAGAGGAACTCGTCGAACAGATCGCCGACATCGATTCGATCCGTAAGGATTACAGGGACGCGACCAGAGACTTGGAGCTCGATATAGACATCGACGTAGCCGATTGGGACGGCTTTCTGGAGAGTATAGCTTCACTTGAATCAACTCTTGATCTCTTTTCAGATTCCACGCCTGATGCAATGAGAAAGTTCCAGACAGCGCATTACTGCGCATATAATTTCGACTGCTGGTACAGGCCTGACGGCGACGGCTCCATTAACGGCACGGACTTTGACAGCATACACGGATCTCACGAAGCCGACTGTGAATACATCATCACAGGACTGGACAGGTATCAGTCCGTGATAAAACTTGGCTTCATCGTAAAAGACATCCTCATCGCCGCAAACATGCTCAAGGATTATGCCGATGAGAAATTCAGGAACACCATGGAGGTCTTGGGTGAAATGATATCCGCGATAATACTCGCGGTAAGCGAGGGAACCGTAAAGATCGACCCCAAGATAATCGCCTTCGGGCTTACTTTCTACTGTGCTGTCGTTCAGTCCATAAAGGATTACTGGTACGTGATCCACGGGGACAGGGCAGTCATATTCGAATACGACGGCACGAAAATGGTGACTTTCAGCTACCGTGAATTCCTGTATCTTTTCTGTCTTTGCACACCTGAAGAGGACCTTCTGGAAAGAAGCCTGGAGATCCTTACAAGGGATTACGGAACCCTCTATACGGGAATAAGCCTTGAAGCGGATTTCAGGGGAAGCGTCTATTCTTCGGAACGGTCCTATCAGCTTTATGAATAAAGAAAGGAGGCAGGATCATGAGATTTAAAACAGATAAGAAAGGCAGCGTGAGCATCGAAGCTGCTATCGCCTTTACGATAACACTAGTATTTCTGGCATCGGTCATCAGTGCCATCGATCTGTACAGAACGGATATCCTAATGAGAAGGGCATGTGAGCAAACATGTGAAAAGATGTCCTTGCTCTATCCTGTTTCGGTACCGGCATCAGATCTCATGTCTGCGGCCATAAACGTGTTTCCTGATACAGGAACAGGCGGTGCAAAAGGCGCTGATGTTGTATCTAAAGCTGTATCTGTTGCGACAGGTTTTGACGATGCTACGGGTCATACGATAACGGAACTCATTCTTCAGGGTGTTTTCGCGCATACCATGGAAGAGCAGATCCGGGAGGCTTTCATCGAGAGGAACGGCGGTTCGGAGTTCTTCGCTCCTGAGGACATAGACGTCTTTTTCGAGATAAATGATGAACATCACATAATAGAGGTCACCACCGAATATTCCGTGGTGACTCTGGCGGGCGTCAAGACCAGGAGCATCTATTCGGTAATACCACTGTACGGAGATCCCGTGCTGATGCTGCAGGGTGAGGCGGCACAGGAAAAGCAGGATGAGGAGAAGGAAAACATCTGGTCGATGAGCAATTTCGACAGGGGAGACAGGTTCAGGGAGATCTTCGGAGCGAATCTTCCGAAAACATTTCCGGTAATAGATGCCGTAAACGGCGGCGAGATAACCGCCATAAGGAGCATAGACCTGACGTCGCCCTATTATCAGGATATCTCCCACATTCAGAAGAAGATCAAAGAGGACATAACCTCGTTAAGCTGTTTTGAACCGCAGTCGGCGGTGATAAACGGTAAGACATATTCGGTCGATCAGGTTGATTCCAGACATCTTACGGTTATAATTCCTGAGAACTCCGGCGGGATCGGCAGGGAAGCGGTCGAAGAGATGAAGGGATATGCCCTGATCCACGGCGTTATCCTCGATATAGCCGAATATGATGTTTCCGAGAAGTATTCAGAGGGATAGGTACCTTAAAATCGCCTTTATTGTATTAAAATAAATAATGCGTTATTATGTATGGGTATGTTTGGAGGTAAGAGAAGTTGAAACATAATAACAGCGTTAGGCGTCCGAGTCTGGCAAACTCTAAGATCAATACAGACAAGTCTTCGTCTCTCTCGATCGGTGATTCGCTGAGAAAGGCAAAGACCAATCTTATTTTCTCCAGATTGCTCCTGGGCATCCTTGTTGTTCTTGCCATTACCGTGATCTTTGTTGCGATCTACATGGGATACGCCACACCGATCTGGAATTACCTGACCGATGCGGTTACATGATATCAAGTAAAAGGTGACAAGATGGACGGCATTAAGGACACTCATTTTACGGATAGTGAACTGGAAGAGTTAACGGATCTTTACAATGCGATGCTGACTATGAGGGACAGCAGCGAGATGCATAAGTTCTTTGTGGATCTCTGTTCCATAAACGAACTGCACTCATTCCTTCACCGTTGGCAGATCGTCAGAAGGATCGAACAGGGAAAGAGTTACGAGGAGATAATTAAGGAGATATCGCCTGCGGAATCTTCGGAGGAAGGCAAGACCGACCCCGGTAAGAGGTCTACAGGGAGAGCCCGCGGGAAGGCAAGATCTTCCACAAAGGTCAGTTCCACTACTATCTCAAGGGTCAAGAACTGTTATGTTAACCCCGACGGCGGATACAGGACTGCACTGAACAGACTTAAGGAAGCTTCCGAGAAAAATAAAGAAGAGGAATAAAAGGTACAAAATGGGATTATTTGAAAATCTTTTCGGCACACACAGCGATCACGAACTCAAGAGGATCAAACCCTTGGTTGACAAGGTTTTGTCCTATGAGGAGGAATACTCTAAACTGAAGGATGAAGAACTTCAGGCAAAGACAGAGGAATTCAAAAAGAGATATGCGGACGGCGAATCTCTCGATTCACTGCTCCCTGAGGCATTTGCCACAGTAAGAGAAGCTTCAACGCGTGTACTCGGCATGAAGCACTACAAAGTTCAGATCATCGGCGGCATCATACTCCACCAGGGAAGAATCGCCGAGATGAAGACGGGTGAAGGTAAAACGCTCGTTGCGACACTTCCTGTATATCTCAACGCCCTCACAGGCAAAGGCGTTCACGTAGTAACGGTAAACGACTACCTCGCAAAGCGTGACTCCGAGTGGATGGGCAAGGTTTATAAATTCTTGGGACTCTCTGTCGGTCTCATCATCCACGACATCCCGCTCAAGGACCGTAAGTTCATGTATGCGTGCGATATCGTTTACGGAACCAACAATGAGTTCGGTTTTGACTATCTCCGTGACAACATGGTCGTAAGCAAGGACCAGATTGCCCAGAGAGAACTCAACTACGCCATCGTCGACGAGGTCGACTCGATCCTCATCGATGAAGCGAGAACCCCTCTCATCATTTCGGGCAGAGGCACGGAATCTTCAGATCTTTACAAGAGAGCTGATACATTTGTTAAGGGCCTGAAGCAGTACGTAGTAGTCGAGACAGACGACAAGGTCGACATGGACGAGCTCGTAGGCGACGCAGATTACGTTACGGATGAGAAAGCTAAGACATCAGTCCTTACCGCAAACGGTATCGCTAAGGCCGAGAAGTTCTTCAATATCGAGAACCTCTCAGATCCTGATAACTTCGACCTTCAGCACTATATCAATAACGCCCTGAAGGCAAACGGTAACTTCAAGAGAGACCAGCAGTACATCGTTCAGGACGGACAGGTCGTAATCGTAGACGACTTCACCGGAAGACTTATGCCGGGCAGACGTTTCAGCGACGGTGTGCATCAGGCTATCGAAGCAAAAGAGAATGTTAAGGTCGCAAATGAGAACAAGACGCTCGCGACCATCACATTCCAGAATTTCTTCCGTATGTATACGAAGATCTCCGGCATGACCGGTACGGCTTATACGGAGGAAGCAGAGTTCAGACAGATCTATAACCTCGACGTTATCCAGATCCCTACGAACAACGTGATTCAGAGAATCGACGAATACGACGCAGTATTCAAGACAGAGAACGGAAAGTATGCTGCCATCCTCAAGACAGTTAAGGAAGCAAACAGCAAGGGTCAGCCTGTTCTCGTAGGTACCGTAAACGTCGACAGATCAGAGCTCCTGTCACGTATCTTTACCAAGTACGGCATCAAGCACAACGTGCTGAACGCCAAGAACCATATGAAGGAAGCCGAGATCATCGCGCAGGCAGGCCGTAAGGGAACGGTTACCATCGCCACCAACATGGCAGGCCGTGGTACCGATATCATCCTCGGCGGTAACGCTGAGTTCTATGCCATCCAGGAGATGAGAAAACTCGGTTATCCCGAAGACCTCATCACAGAGTCCACAGGCTACGGCCCTACGGAAGATGAGCTCATCCTCGAGGCAAGAACCAGATTCAAGACACTCAAAGAGAAGTTCGAAGAGGAACTCAAGCCGGAAGCTGAAGAAGTAAAGGCTTTGGGCGGTCTTTATATCGTAGGTACCGAGCGTCACGAATCAAGACGTATCGATAACCAGTTAAAGGGACGTTCCGGACGTCAGGGAGACCCCGGAAGATCCAAGTTCTTCCTCTCTCTGGAAGACGATCTCCTTAGAATCTTCGGCGGCGACAGAGTAACCGCGATCTATGACGGACTCGGCATCGAAGACGACATGGAACTTCAGGTAAGATCCCTTACAAAGGTCATCGACAGCTCACAGAAGAAACTCGAGGCAATGCACTTCTCAGCACGTAAGAGCGTCCTCGAATACGACGACGTCAATAACGTTCAGAGAACGATCACATATGAGCAGAGAAGACAGGTAATCTTCGGTGAGGATGTTCACGGTCTCTATCTGCAGATGATCGACCGTGTCGCTTCGCGTGTATGCAACCAGTTCGCTCTTGACGGTGTTATCACCGCTACTGAGAGATACTCTCTCGGCAAGATGCTCGAAGATATCTTCGGACCCCTGCCCACAGTACTTAAGGTTCAGGATGTCGATCAGGATATCCCCGAGTGTGATGAGCTCGCTGCACAGATCGCTGAAGAGGCAAAGGCTAAGCTCGAGAAGAACGAGAGCGAGGTCGAATCCGAGCAGTTCCACGAGATGGAGCGTCAGATCATGCTGAGGACCGTCGACCTCAAGTGGATGGATCACATCGACGCATTGGATCAGCTCTCCAACTCCATCAGGATGAGAAGTATCGGACAGCACGATCCTGTTGTCGAGTATAAGCTCGAAGGTTCTGCAATGTTCGAAGAGATGAACGAGAACATCCAGAATGATGCGGTCAAGTTCATCATGAGAGTAAACTTCACACCCGAGACAACGATCGAGGCAAAGCCCCAGGTAAGGGAGATGTCCGAGAACCACCCGAGTTCCGCTAAGGTAACTCCTTTGTCGGCTTCCAAGCCCATCGAAGGATCTGCCGGTGATACGGCTCCCAGAGAGCCCGTTAAGCGTGATCCCAAGAAGGTCGGTCCCAACGATCCGTGCCCCTGCGGTTCAGGTAAGAAATACAAGAACTGCTGCGGTAAGCGCAACTAAGCATAAATAACGTAACTTGATTATTGAAACTGCCTCATACGGGGCAGTTTTAATTTTGCATATGCGCATTGTTCTGCTATTCCAAATAGTCTTTTTACCTTGATATAATTAATTATCTTTTTACGAAAAGGGGGGGACAGATTGATGAAATTTCAGAAGTTTGTGGCATCCGCATTGACGGCTGGTATGATGCTCTCATTCGTGCCTGCGACGGCAATGGCTGATACAACTGGCTGGAGCGAGGATGAATGGGGATGGAAGTATTACACTTCCTCGACGGAGTATTACGTCAATACCTGGAAGGAAATCGACGGGTACTGGTACTATTTCTACGAGGACGGATATGTCCTTAAGGATACTTTTGCCTGGATTGACGGTGATATGTATCATTTCGATGCAAAAGGGCGTATGGACAAGAATAAGTGGATCCCGTGCCGGTATTTCATAACAGGTTACAATAGCGATGGTTACCCGATCTACGATAAATCACGTTCGCAGTGGCGTTATGTCGGAGCCAACGGAAAGGTATATTCCGGCTGGAAAAAGATCAATGGCAGCTGGTACTTTTTCGGAGATGAAAAGACCGGTTCCGTTTATAACGATTACGGCATCATGGCTACCGGACAGCCGTATTTTGTAGATAACGGCAAGCAAGAACGTTTTGAGTACTATTTTGCTGACAATGGCAAGATGGTCACTAATAGTTGGGTTCAGAATCAGTATGGCAGTTGGGGTTTTTACGGTTCCGACGGCCATGCATATAAAGGCTGGCATAAGATCAGCAATAAATGGTATTTCTTTGATTATTCTTATGAGATGAAGACAGGTATCCTTTTCGATTGGGAGAACGATGGATCCGTATGGTTCCTTGATCCGTCAGGTGCAATGAACACAACACCGGGCTGGCATAAGGATCCTTCTACAGGTTTTTATTGCTATCTTAAATCCGGCGGTAAGGGATATCAGTCAGAGTGGCTTAAAGTCGGTAAAAAATGGTATTATTTCGACCGTTTCGGACAGATGGTATCCGGCTGCAAGAATGTTCTAATCAATGATAAGCTCTACGATTTTGATTCTAACGGCGTTTGTTCTAATCCGGATTCCGGAAGGCCGGTAAAAGGCTGGCAGCAGATATCGGTCTTATACATGGATGGTCCCGCAACCAGTTGGGCATATGCAGATAGTAAGGGTGAACTTTACCGCGACAAATGGCTTACACAGGGCAGTTCCACCTACTATTTCGATGAACAGGGGCATATGGTCTCTGATTATGATGGTTTCCCTCTTGAAGGTAAGCTCTATAAGGCCGATGCTTCCGGAAGAGTTACTCAATATGGCAAGGATAAGCCCGGCTGGGTAGAATTAGGTTATGGATGGGCCTATATAGGTTCCGACGGAAAATACTATACAGGCTGGAAGAAGATCAACGGAAACTGGTACTATTTTGATGAATGGAGCGGTATTACGTTTCCAAACAGTTTCTGGTCTATGTATGATGATCCGAACATACAGTACTTTTTTGACGAGGATTGCAAGATGGTAACCGGCTGGTTCCAGTACTCGGATGAATGGTGCTATGCAAAACCGGACGGCCGCGTTGCAGAGGGTGAGTGGCTGAAGTACAGGGGTTCCTGGTATTATTTAACAGATGGATTTCCTTCTATGTCAACTGCTTATAACTATGTAATCAACGGCAGAGGATATAATTTTGATGAGAACGGCAAGTGTTTGAATCCTGATGATCCTTGTGTTGCAATTGTCGATGATACCGTTTATGAATGATCTGAACGCTGACTTGACATGATGATTAATTGAATTAGGAGTTGTCTCAAAAGTGACTAGTTCACAGCGAGGCAACTCCTTTTGCATATGCGCATTGTTCTGCTATTCCAAATAGTCTTTTTACCTTGATATAATTAATTATCTTTTTACGAAAAGGGGGGGGACAGATTGATGAAATTTCAGAAGTTTGTGGCATCCGCATTGACGGCGGGCATGATGCTTTCATTCGTGCCTGCAACGGCAATGGCAGATTCATCCGGCTGGAGAGAGGATGAATGGGGATGGAAGTATTACACTTCCGACAACGAGTGTTACATCAATACCTGGAAGGAAATCGACGGGTACTGGTACTACTTCTACGAAGACGGCTATGTTCTTAAGGATACTTTTGCCTGGATCGACGGCGATATGTATCATTTCGACGCTAAGGGACACATGGATAAGAACAAGTGGATTCCGTGCCGTTATTTTGTTACGGGCTACACTGATTTAGGTGCTGAGATCTACGACAAGACCCGCACACAGTGGCGTTATGTCGGTTCCAACGGAAAGGTCTATTCCGGATGGAAGAAGATAGGCGGCAGCTGGTATTTTTTCGGTGACTGCAAGGAAGGCGGTTTTGTATACGATTACGGCATCATGGCTGTCAGGCAGAACTACTTTGTCGGAAACATGACAGATGATTATCTCGAGTACTATTTTGAAGACAACGGCAAGATGTTGAGCAATGCCTGGCATAAGAATATCTGGGGCGACTGGTGCTATTACGGCGCTGACGGACGTGCTTATGAAGGCTGGCACAAGATCAACAACAAGTGGTATTTCTTCAAGTTTGATTATTCTATGGTTACCGGCCTTTATTATGACTGGGAGACAGGTGCATGGTTCTTTGATCCCTCCGGTGCGATGAATACAACTCCCGGATGGCATCAGGATCCCGCTACGGGCAATTGGTGCTATCTGAGATCTGACGGCAGCGGCTATCGTAACGAATGGCTCAGGAGCGGAAACAAATGGTACTATTTCGATCTTTTCGGAAGAATGGTCTCCAATGCCAAGAACGTTGTCATCAATGATAAACTCTATGACTTTGATAAGAACGGCGTATGCGCCAATCCTGATTCCGGAAGGAAGATAACAGGCTGGAAGAAGGTCTCGAATTTTACTACTGACGGTGTTATCGAAGCCTGGGTATATGGTGATTCGAACGGTAAGCTTTACCGTGACAAATGTCTTGATCAGGCCGGATCAAAATACTTTTTCGATGAAGAAGGATTCCTGATCACTGACTGGAATGAGTATCCTAATGACGGAAAACTCTATTCGGTTGACAAGGACGGAAAAGCCACAATGTACGGAACCGGCAAGACCGGCTGGGTGAAGACTTCCACCGGATGGATCTACATAGATTCTGACGGTAAATTCAGTACTGAATGGAAAAAGATGAACGGAAACTGGTATTACTTCAACGGATACAACGGTGTCACCGTTCCGAATTCTTTCTGGTCGATGTATGATGATCCCAGCATAGAATATTATTTTGACGGTGACTGCAAGATGGTGACCGGCTGGTTCCAGGATGGATCTTCCTGGTACTATTCAGGATCCGACGGACGGGTATATATGGGCCGCTGGCTCAACTACAGGGGCTCCTGGTATTATTTCTATCGGGGCTGGGGTGCAATGCTCGAGAATGTTTACCACTTCGTTATCGACGGCAGAGGCTATGATTTCGACGAAAACGGCAAGTGCATTAATCCTGATAATCCGGCTGTAGTAATAGTCGAGGATTATATCTACGAATGATCTGAATACTGAAGTTGATCA
This sequence comes from Butyrivibrio sp. AE2032, assembly GCF_000702965.1. NCBI lineage: Bacteria > Bacillati > Bacillota > Clostridia > Lachnospirales > Lachnospiraceae > Butyrivibrio > Butyrivibrio sp. AE2032. Next base: position 14,946 of record NZ_JNLF01000002.1, read on the forward strand.
GATTTGATAATCCCTGGGGCTGTCTCATATGAGGCAGCCTCAGTTCTTTTATCTGTGATAAAATAATATCTGCCGTTGTTAACAACAAATAATACTGCAACGGATAGAAAGAACTGCTTATGATCACCGATACAGCTGAATTTGTTAAACGTGTCGACGGAGCGGCTTCCTATATCAGGAATGCGCTTTCCGGAAGGCCGATACCTTCCGTCTGCATAGTCCTCGGTTCAGGACTGGGTCCTCTGTCTTCCATGGCTGAAGATGCTCTGGAGATACCTTATAAGGAGATTCCGGGTTTCCCGGTTTCAACGGCGCCCGGACACAAGGGAGCACTTATCGCGGGAACGCTTTCGGGCAAACCCGTTTTCATGATGAACGGAAGGTTCCATTACTATGAAGGATATCCGATGGAGACCGTTACTTTCTATGTGAGAGTAATGGGCAGGCTCGGAGTGAAGGCTCTGTTCCTGACAAATGCTGCGGGCGGCATAGATCTCGACATGAAAGTCCCTGAGCTGGTCGCCATAACGGATCACCTGTCATTCCTTGCAGAGCCGGTCTTAAGAGGTCCCAACATCGCGGAGTTCGGCACGAGATTTCCGGATCAGTGTCATGTCTACGATCCCGCGCTTACGGACCTTCTCGAGAACTGCGCAAAAGATCTCGGCATAAGAATGAGAAGAGGCATCTATGCATATTCCAAGGGTCCTCAGTATGAGACTCCCGCAGAGATAAGGGCATGGAGGACGTTAGGTGCTGCATGTGTCGGAATGTCCACTGTACCTGAAGCTATAGCGGCATCTCACATGGGCATCAGAGTCGCTGCCGTATCCTGCATAACGAATATGGCTGCAGGTATTACCGGTAATGCGTTGTCGGAACAGGAAGTCCTTGATAACGCTGCGCTTGCTTCTGAGAACAGCTGCGCACTGGTAAGAGAGTTTATAAAGAGAATCGAAATATAAGGAGAGTCACCGATGGGAAATTTTAATTACGAAGTCAGGGATATTGCCCTGGCGCCTTCAGGCATAGAGAAGATCGAATGGGCATACCGCAATATGCCCGTGCTCAGAGCCATTGAGAGCGAACTTATCGAAAAGCAGCCTTTTAAAGGCCTTAAGATCTCTGTCTCCGTCCATGTCGAAGCGAAAACAGCATGCCTTGCAAGAGCGCTTGCCAGGGGCGGCGCTGAAGTTGCACTTACAGGATGCAATCCGTTATCCACGCAGGATGACGTTGCTGCGGCGCTCGCCTCGATGGACATAATGAACGTTTACGCCGTCCACGGCGATTCCGAAGACGAATACTGGGGAAGGCTTAAGAAGGCATTGAGCTTTGAGCCTGACATCGTAATTGACGACGGAGGCGATTTTGCTCTGCTCCTCCATTCGGAGTTAAAGGACATGGCTGCCAAGGTAAGAGGCGGCTGCGAGGAGACCACTACGGGCATTCACAGGCTCGAGATACTGAAGGGCGAGGATAAGCTCCTTTATCCCGTCATCGCAGTCAACGATGCAAGATGCAAGCATCTCTTCGACAACAGGTTCGGTACCGGTCAATCCGTATGGACGGCCATAATGGCTACAACAAACCTCGTCGTTGCCGGCAAGACTGTCGTAGTCGCAGGCTACGGAATGTGCGGCAGGGGCGTTGCCATGAGAGCAAAGGGCTTGGGCGCAAAGGTCATCGTCACTGAGATAGACCCTGTAAAGGCTTGCGAAGCCATCATGGAAGGCTATCAGGTCATGACGATGGACGAGGCTGCCCCTCTGGGTGATTTCTTCGTTACCGTAACCGGCTGCAAGGACGTCATCGTTGCAAGGCATTTCGAGGCAATGAAGGACGGTGCTGTATGCTGCAATGCGGGACATTTCGACTGTGAGGTATCCGTCAAGGATCTTAAGGAGATGTGCGTCGAGCAGACTGAACTCCGCCATAACATAATCGGCTATAAGCTCGGCAGCGGAAAGACCGTCTGCGTTATCGCCGAGGGGCGTCTTGTAAACCTCGCATCAGGCGACGGACATCCTGTTGAGATCATGGATATGAGCTTTGCGCTTCAGGCACAGTCAGCCATGTATATCGCAAACAATCCGGACAGACTGCCTGTCGATGTATATCAGACTCCCGAAGTCATCGACAACCGCGTTGCAGAGATACTGCTCGCAACGAAGGGGATCAGGATCGATGAACTGACGGAAGAGCAGAAGAAGTACATCAGTTCCTGGGATCTTTGATCTATAAAAGACAGATAATCGTTTTTGAAAAGCATTGCCAAACTTCGACATATCCTCCGATGTTTGGGATGCTTTTCTTTATTGATGTTTCCCTTTGTCCTTAACTTGTTAATTTATATATTAAAAATTATAATGTATGCGGAAAATTACGAATGGAGACATTGACAATGGCTTTAAGAAATCTGGTACTTGAAGGTGATCCGCTCCTTCGAAAGACGAGCAGACCCGTAGATGAGATAACTCCCAGGATAATCAAGCTCCTGGATGACATGGCCGACACGATGTATTACGAGGGCAGAGGCATCGGTATTGCAGCTCCCCAGGTCGGAGTGCTCAGAAGAGTGTTTGTCGTTGACGTTGGCGATGAACACGGACTTATCGAGTTCATCAATCCCGAGATCCTGGAGACATCCGGTTCGCAGACTGCGAATGAGGGCTGCCTCTCGGTTCCGGGCAAGACATGTGAGGTCGAAAGGCCCGATCATGTCAAGATCAAGGCGCTGAACAGGAACGGCGAGGAATTCGTGCTCGAAGCAGATGAGCTCCTTGCAAGATGCATCTGCCATGAGTACGACCACCTTAACGGTATTCTCTTCATAGACAAATCCGTAGACGGCAAGGTCTACAATACAGACGACAGTGAGGATTGATCCTTGGACAGGCGTGAACTTAAGATAATATTCATGGGAACGCCTGAATTCGCAGAGACGAATCTCAAGGCACTGACTGACGGCGGTTTTGACGTGGTGGCAGTTCTTTGCCAGCCTGACAAGCCCGTCGGAAGAAAACATATACTCACGGCCCCTCCGGTAAAAGTTTTCGCGCAGGAGAAGGGCATAGAGGTTTATCAGCCTGACACTTTGAGGACTGAGGAAGCGTATGAGAAGCTCGCTTCTTATAATTCTGACCTCATCGTTACCGCTGCCTACGGTAAGATCCTTCCGCAGCGTGTGCTCAATCTCCCGAAGTACGGCTGTATCAACTGTCACGGAAGCCTTCTTCCCGCAAGAAGAGGCGCATCTCCCGTTCAGCGCGCGATATTGGAAGGCGACAAGGTCACCGGTGTCACTTTCATGAAGATGGATGCCGGCATGGATACCGGCGATATCATAGACAAAGTCGAAGTTGAGATAGGACCCGATGAGCATACGGAAAGCCTCATGAACAGGCTCGCTGAAGCAAGCGCGGAAAAACTTCCGTCGATCATTGACGTATGGGTCGAAGGCAAACTTACCACGGCAAAACAGGATGAATCCAAAGCCACGAACTGTCCGCCAATAAGTCCTGAAGAAGGCGAATTTACCTGGGATCAGGACGCATCAGATATCCACAACAGGGTAAGGGCGCTGAGCGCATGGCCCGGCGCTTTCGTTCTTAAGGACGATAAGAAACTCAAGGTGCTTGATTCACAGGTCTTTGACGATGAGACAGCTGTCCCGGATGAGTTGAAGGACTCTGAGCCCGGTACGGTCGTTAAGGCTAAGGGCGGGGATCTGATCGTAAAGTGCGGAAAAGGATTCCTTAAGATAATTGAACTGCAGCAGCCGGGCGGAAAACGTCTTAATGCAAAGGACTGCGCACACAATTTCGCGGTCGGGAAACCGGTCATCTGAGGCGGGGATACAGGAGCTGACATATGCCTGACGAGATAAAGTATAAGAAGAAGGAACTGCAGAAGATAATCGCGGATGACAACGAACGGGAACTTTGCTTCCTCATGCTCTACTGGGTATATGAGAAGGACGCTTATTCCAATCTCGTTATCAAGAAAGCCGACAAGATCGCTTCGGAACTTGGAAAGAAACTGGATTTCGCCAGAGCCATGCTCTACGGAACTCTGACATATACTTTCACGATAGATTTCCTTATAAGGCATCTTACGAAAGAAGAGACGGAGACCATGGATCCCGTTTCAAGGACGGCCATAAGGATGGCTGTCTGGCAGATACAGTTCGGAAACAACATTCCCGAATATGCGGCTGTCGATTCTGCCGTTGAGATCACGAAAAAATACAATCACAAGGCTTCGGGCTACGTGAACGCCGTATTAAGGAAGTTTACCGAGTGCCCTGAGGCAAAAAGATACCTGGAGCAGTTCAAGCCCGGCATAAGGGTTTCCTTAAAGCCTGAGATCTACGGAATCTTAAAGAAGGATTTCGGCAAGCAGGAAGCACTCGAGATAGGTAAGGCTTTCTTGGAACCCGCACACATCACGGTAAGGTTCGACGCGCATAAGGCCGATCAGGAAACCGTGATAAAGGAACTGAAGAAGGAAGGTATCACAGCCGTAAAGGGCGGATTCATTCCCGACTGTGTCGAGATAACGGGCGGACTTAACGGCCTGGAGAAATCAGAAGCATTCAATAAGTTCGGCATGTTCGTTCAGGGGCAGGGTGCAATGCTCGCATCCCATGTCGCACATCCGAGAGTCGCCGACAAGATCCTCGACTGCTGCGCCGCTCCCGGCGGCAAATCGACCCACATGGCCCAGATGTGCCGTGACGATCTTTACATAATCGCATTAGACATCAATGAGGCAAGGCTCAAGCTCGTAAGGGACAACTGCGAGAGACTGGGGCTGACTTCCATAGAGACCATCTGCGCCGATGCTTCGAACATCCATAAGGATGACAGGGATTCCAAGAAGACATATGATATCGTGCTCTGCGACGTTCCTTGCAGCGGCCTTGGACTTCTCGGAAGAAAGCCCGATATCAGGGAGAAATTCACATACGAAGAGTTGGATGAACTCATTCCTCTTCAGTATTCGATATTGGAACATGCGGCAAAGATGCTCCGTCCCGGCGGAACGCTAATATACTGCACATGTACGCTCAACTCCGACGAGAACGAGAATCAGGTCGAGGCATTCCTTGCTGAGCACAAGAGATTCCATACGGTATCCATCAAGCCGTACCTTCCGGAAGGCATCTACATGGATGAGGAGCGCGAAGAGCGCGCGGAGAACGGCATGATCACACTCCTTCCTCACATAGACAAGTGCGAAGGATTCTTCATCTGCCGCATGGAAAGAGACAGAAAGGATGAAGAGTCTTGAGAGAAAAGTTCTGTCTTGATCTGACACAAAAAGACCTTACTGCCTGGTGCGAAGGACGCGGCGTTCCGAAATACCGCGCTTCGCAGATATACGGCTGGCTGTCTTCGGGCTGCGTTAAGACCGAAGATATGACCAATGTTCCGAAAAACGTCAGGGCGATGCTGGAAGAGGACTTTATCTTCGGAGGGTTTGACTTAAGGCAGCATCTGGTATCAAAGCTCGACGGTACGGAAAAATTCGTTTATGCGCTCCACGACGGAAACATAATAGAGACTGTTGCCATGAGATATAAGACGGGCATATCCGTATGCATTTCTTCCCAGGCCGGATGCAAGATGGGCTGCGCTTTCTGCGCGTCCGCGAAGATCGGCTTCGGCAGAGATCTTTCTTCGGGCGAGCTCCTGGCACAGGTGACAGTCACACAGAAAGTGCTTGGCGAGAGGGTCCACAGCGTTGTCATCATGGGTATCGGCGAGCCTTTCGACAACTACGAAAACGTCATGGGATTCATAAGACTCGCGAACGATCCCGAAGGATTGAATCTGGGCGCCAGACATATAACTTTGTCCACATGCGGACTTGTGCCCAAGATTGAGGAATTCACCAAAGCGGGTCTTCAGGTTAATCTTGCGGTATCGCTTCACGCGCCGAACGACGAACTCCGCAAAAAGCTTATGCCCGTGGCAAAGGCGTATTCCATAGAGCAGCTCATGGGAGCATGCAGGGAATATACCGCAAAGACCAACAGGAGAGTGACTTTCGAGTACAGTCTTTTCGCAGGCGTCAATGACACTCCCAAGTGTGCATCAGAGCTCGTAAAGCTTTTAAAGGGCGGGCTCTATCACGTCAATCTCATCGCGGCAAACAAGGTGCCCGGAACCGTATTCCAGTCGGCGTCTCCCGCAAAGGTAAAGCAGTTCAGGGATATTCTTGAATCCGGCGGCATCAATGCGACCATAAGGCGCGAGATGGGATCGGACATAATGGCTGCCTGCGGACAGCTCAGAAGAGGAACGATAGAGGCGGAGCAGTGAGAGTATTCGGCATGACGGACAAGGGTCCCGTAAGGGACATGAACGAAGACAGTTTCGGCTACGAGACTGTCGGCAACGTCCTTTGCATGGCGGTGGCTGACGGTGTCGGAGGCGAAGCCTGCGGCGAGATCGCGAGCCGCATCGCAGTCGATTCCGTCATAGAGGAACTCAAGGAAAGCCTTCCTTTCGTAAAGGACAGGGAAGCGCTGCCTTCCTATCTTAAGACTGTCTTCAACAAGGCGAACATAAAGATCCTTAAGGACTGTCTGGAGCACAGGGAACGCCTTGGCATGTGTACGACGCTTACCATTGCGCTCATGAAGGGCACGGAGCTCACCATTGCCCACATCGGCGACACTAGAGGATACATGCTCCACGGTTCTGAGCTGATAAAGCTCACGGAGGATCACAACGAGGCCGGCAGGCTCATAAAGCAGGGACTCATTACCGAGGATGAGGCAAAGCATCATCCCGGAAGGAGCAGGCTGTTTAAGGTGCTGGGAGAGAATCAGTATCTCAATCCCGACATTTACAGTTATAATATAAGTTACGGCGATTTGGTCTTCCTGTGCTCTGACGGGTTATATGCCGCCATGAGCAACGAACAGTTCAAGGCCTGCGCCAGGGCGCGCGGTGATCTTGAGGGCATTTGCTCCAGGCTCATCGCACAGGCTCTTGAAGGAAAGAGCAGTGACAACATTACGGTAACAATAGGCAGGGCAGAGCCCGCCGTTGAATTATAGGGGGAATTATGGCTAATCAGGTTCACGGCCCTGAGGGCATGATATTTGCGAATAAATACAGGATCGTAAAGCTTATCGGTTCCGGCGGTATGGCTAACGTTTATCTCGGTATCGACATGAATACCGGCGTCAACGTCGCCATCAAGATCTTAAAGCCCGAGTTTTCTTCCGATGACGAGTTCATCAGAAGATTCGATGCGGAGGCAAAGTCGGTTGCATCCCTTAATCACGCAAACATCGTAAAGGTCTACGGCGTAGGTCACGAAGGCAACTTCAGATACATCGTTCAGGAATACATCGAAGGCATCACGGTTAAGGACCTCATCAATCAGAACGGTCACCTCGACTGGAGGAATGCCGTCCCGATCGTCATCCAGATCGGTCTTGCACTCGATTACGCTCACCAGAACGGCATCGTGCACAGGGACATCAAACCCCAGAACATCCTGATCTCCAGAGACCGCGTCGCTAAGATCACGGACTTCGGTATCGCACGTGCGGCTTCTTCGACCACCATCACTATGACCGGCGTCCAGATGGGCTCTGTTCATTATTTCTCGCCCGAGCAGGCGAGGGGCGGAAATGTCGGTCCCCAGTCCGACATCTATTCTCTGGGCGTTACGCTTTTCGAGATGGTAACGGGAAGACTTCCTTTTGACGGCGATTCGAACGTGGCCATCGCGGTAAAACATCTTCAGGAGACGCCGCCGGTCCCTTCATCACTGATGCAGGGCATCCCCAAAGGTCTCGATTCCATCATCGCGAAATGTATGCAGAAATCGCCCGAGAGACGCTATCAGACCATGCGTCAGCTCGTAACGGAGCTCGACTCATTGCTCGTTGATCCGAACGGCGTGTACGGTGTCATCACAAATGTTCCCGAAAAGAATACGAACACGGATACGAACATCTCTTTCAGGCAGGATCCTGAATACGAGAAGATCTCCGAGATCGAGAAGAGCGCTGAATCCAGGCGTATCTCCAGATTCAGGGATAATGTTCTCCTGGCTCTCATCATCGTTGTCATCGTCGGCGTTCTTATCGGCATCGGCATACTTGTCGTCAAGGCTGTCGGCAATGCGACTCAGATTGAGGAGAATACCGATTATGAGGTCGAAAACTATGTGGGCCTCACGGCGGACGAAGTCATCAAGAAACTCGATGCATCGGGCGTCAGCTACTCCGTAACATACAGGGTTACCGACGCTTATGAACCCGGCATCGTTATCGACCAGAGCATCCAGCAGGGTGTGGTCATTTCGACGGCCAGCAAGATAAGCAATCTCGTCATAACCGTATCCTCGGTTGACGAATCCATCGTCCTTCAGGATTATGCGAATACTAACTACGAGACATGCGCGACATCGCTTAAGAACCTGGGTCTGATCGTTTCTTTCCGTCCCGAGCCTTCCGATTCAGTTGAACCCGGACTCGTAATAAGGACCGAGCCGGAGGCCGGCACTCAGGTATTGAGAGGCGACACCATCATCGTCGTTTATGCTACTGAGCCTTCATCTGCAGTGGTTCCCGACGTTGTAGGTAAGAGCGTTGCGGATGCCGTTCAGAAACTTGAAGACAGCAACCTCAACTACACCGTAGAGGGTTCACCTGAAGTTCTAGCACTTCCTGCCGGACAGCAGTACGTCATCCTTACAAATCCTGTATCCGGCACGACTGTTGCAAGAAAGTCCACAGTTAAGCTCTATGTAGGAACAAAAGAGGATTACCAGAACGGCGGCACGCCCACTCCCACACCTCCGCAGGCTAAGGTCGAGATCCTTGTCAACGGCAGCGGTACGGTAACAGGAGGCGGCATGTACGACCTCAATACGCAGGTAACGCTCACGGCAACTCCTGCGACCGGATTCAAGTTCGACTGCTGGCTCGACGCTTACGGAAATACTCTGGCCGTTTCAGCCACATACACATTCGTTGTAAAGGAGAGCATGACGTTCACCGCGGTATTCGCGGCACTCCCGACGCCTACTCTGACACCTCCGCCGACGGCAACGCCAGTACCGCCGACCAATACGCCGATACCGACGCCAGTACCGCCGACGGATACACCTGTTCCGCCTACGCCTACACCTGTCCCTGAACAGGGCGGCAACCCGGGCGGTGAACAGGGCGGCAACGAGGGTCAGCCCGGATAGTGGCCGGTATCAGATGGAAGGAACAGATGCTTTTCGCGGAGTTATAACAAAGGGCGTCGGTGGCGTCTATACCGTCAGATTCAGTAAAGACGGCGGATTCTGCTACGCGCTCTGCGCCGCAAGGGGTGCATTCAGGCTCAAGGGGATCAAGCCTGCGATAGGCGACTGGGTTACTATCGTTCCTTCGGGCGATCCTGATGTCGAATACGTTATCACTGACATAGAGGACAGGACGAGCTTTATCGCAAGGCCGCCTGTCGCTAACCTGTCTCTGATGCTCCTTACGTTCTCGGTTTCAGATCCCGTTCCGGACCTCACGCTGCTCGACAAGATGCTCCTTGTCTGCTCTCTGAGCGATATAAAGCCTGTGATCGTATTCACCAAGTCAGACCTTAATTCGGATGACTCTTCAAGGCTTTGTTCAGTTTATACTAATGCCGGGTATGAAGTTCTCGTATCTTCACCCCAAAAGCCACTTACCAAAAGTGATCTTAAGGATATAATAGGTGATGGAATTGCCGCTTTTGCCGGCCCTTCTGGCGTCGGAAAGAGCACTTTGTGCAATTCTCTTCTCGGCTTTGACGTAATGCAGACCGGCGAAGTCAGCAGCAAGATAAAGAGGGGAAAGCATACGACGAGACACGTCGAGCTTCATGAGTTTTTCGACGGCTTTATCTGCGACACTCCGGGATTCACTTCTCTTTCTTTGGAAGACCAGGGAGTCGATTACAGGGATGTTTTATACGGATTCCCTGAGATCACGAAGATCGCGACAGGCTGCAGGTTCGACGACTGCTCGCACCGCAAGGAAGACGGCTGCGTCGTAAGAGATGCGCTGGCCGAAGGTCTCATAGACAGGGGCCGTTATGAGAGATATTCAAGCTTCTATACGGAGCTCTACGATAATAGGAATAACTACAGGCACAGGAGAAAGCAATGAACGATATCGGAATAGCACCATCCATTCTCGCGGCTGATTTCGGCTACCTCATGAGAGATATAAAGGCAGTCGAGAACAATGCGGATTACCTTCACATCGATGTCATGGACGGTCATTACGTAAACAATATCTCATTCGGCATTCCGGTCATACAGTCCATCCGTAAGTATACGGATATGAAGTTCTTCACCCATCTCATGATCACCAACCCGGAAAAGTACATAAAGGTGTTTGCGGAATCAGGTTCCAACAACATCACGTTCCACGTTGAGTGTACTGAAGAGCCTTTTAAGCTTATCGATGAGATAATGGCACAGGGCAAGAGCGCCGGCATCGCCATCCATCCCGACACTCCGATCGAGGAAGTTTTCCCCTTCATCGGAAAGGTCGACATCATCCTGGTCATGACCGTTTATCCCGGCTTCGGCGGACAGGGTTATCTTGATATCTCAGATGAGAGATTAAGAAAGCTCAGAAAAGCGATCGATGAGCAGGGAAGCAACACGATAATTGCAGTTGACGGCGGAGTCGCCGAAGACAACATCAGACATATCTATGAAGCGGGCGCAAGGCTTTTCGTTGCGGGCAGCAGCGTATTCCATGCGGAAGACCCCGCAAAAGCCATCGAAGAACTGAAAAGATGCGGTACATTGTCGTAACGGGCGGCCCTTTGCCTGAAGAAGCGGCAGAGTACATAAAGCGCATGTCAGCGGAAGAAGATTCCGTCACTATAGCCTGTGACAGCGGAGCGGATATCTTAGCTCGCCATGATATCGTTCCCGACATGCTCGTGGGCGACATGGATTCGATATCAGATGAAGCACTAGGCTTTATGGAATCTCACGGTGTCTTTACAGAGAGATATCCCGTCGAAAAGGACTGGACCGACACGGAGATCGCCATGGGCAAAGCTGACGGTGATGAGATCGTCCTCATATGCCCCGTTGCAGGCAGGATAGATCACGTCACTGCCAATCTCCAGCTCGCCATGAAGTACAGAAAAGACGGCGGGAAGATCACTGTGACTGACGGAAAGACGCTTTGCTGTCCTCTGTCAGGAGAAGATTCCGTTGACGTATCATTAACAGGTTTCGATAAGCCTGTAGAGGTCTCGCTCATTCCGTGGAACTTTGATTCCGAAGTCACCGGAGTCACCACAAAAGGTCTTTACTATCCTCTCGAAAATGCCTCGCTCACGGCCGGCACCTCGTTTTCTTTTTCGAACTGCCCCGTTGACGGTGCGGACAGGATCGGCGTCTCGATAAAGTCCGGAATGCTGCTCGTTACCGTTACCGAAGCAGTGTGATCCAACACCATAAATAAGTAACATATGGCGTCTTTTCGAGGACCTGAAAAATAGTCGAAAAAAGGTCTTTCTGCCTATTGCGTGAGACCGAAAAAGCGAATATATTTATACTGCATATGAATGAACGCATCCCTATGGGGTGCGTTTTTTTATGCCTATTTTTTTATACGGAGGAACAGCCTATGATGAATTACGAGAATTTTAAGAAGAGAGTTATGAGGGAGTTTCTGGACTATCTTCCCGAGCGTTATGCCGAATGTGAGCTCGAGATCAGGAAAGTTCCCAAGATGAACGAATGCCTTACCGGCGTCGTGATCAAGCCGAAGAACGCCAAGCACACATACTGCAGCCCGACATTTTACATGGAGCGTATGTACGAGCAGTATAAGGATTGCGGATCTTTCGAGAAGGTGATGGCAAATCAGGCGATATATCTTGAGCAGTCGCTCAAGTTCGTGCCGAACGACATAGCCAAGGTCACCATCTCCGAGATGCGTGACAGGATAGTCTTCCAGCTCGTCAATACAGAGAAGAACAAGGAGATGATCAAGCTCTGTCCGCACCGGGACATTATGGATCTTTCCGTAGTCTACAGGGTCATAGTAAACATCGACAATGACGGTGTGTCGGGGTATCTTATCACGCACGATCTGGCCGAAGTCGAAGACCTTAACGAGAACCTTCTCTATAATCTCGCGAAAAAGAATACGAAGAAGCTATTCCCGTTAAAGTGCGAGAGGATCGAGAACACGATGTTCCGCATGATGCAGCGCTGCGGCGGAACGGATGAAAAGACTCTGGAGGATGCATTCCCCGAATTCGACAACATCCCCGAAAAGCAGAAGGTCTACATAATCAGCAACAAATATGAGTTCTTCGGCGCCAACGCCATCCTTTACGGCGACTACATCGGAGAGATTGCGAACAGGATCGGCACGGACTGCTACATCCTTCCGTCTTCGGTACACGATCTCGTGCTGCTGTCGGTGGAGGCATTCGGCGAGAGCTCGAAGCTCTTAGAGCTTGTAAAGGAAACAAACGAGGAACACGTAAAGCCGTCCGAGAGGCTGTCTGACAGCGTATACATCTACAACATCATCGACGGCACGATCAACCGTATCTCAGAACCTGTGGAGGAAGCATCATGAAAATACTGAAAAGACCGAAGGCGAGGTTACTCGCCGGATTCATGGCGGCAACGGTTGCGATCTGCACGTTGCCGTTTTTTATTGCTCCGGTAAAGACGGAGGCCGCAGTTATCAGTTCAAATTATCTGGTGTCCGAAGAAGACGTCAGGGCAGAGGGCTATACGACAGAGAAAGCATTCAGGGACAGCATCCTTGCGGCTTGCGAGCAGCTGGACGGCGTTAAATACCAGTGGGGCGGTTCAGGTTCCAACGGGATCGACTGCGCAGGCTCTGTAAGTCTAGCGTACAGTGCAGCTCTGGGTACCGCGAAGATAACAGGCACATCAGGCTCGTACGGAAATAAGACCGTGTCATATACGGGCGGAGGCAATCCGGACAAATACGGATTCTACTGGCCCGGTTATGCCGGCATCAGGTCAAGTTTTAAGGACGGGATCCTCAAGGAAAAGAATATCTCGCCTTCCGAGAATCATTTCTCATCCTTTGATACCAACGGGACAAAGGGCATTCAGAGCGATGAGTGGAAGACCATTATAAGCACTTACGATTTCAGGCCGGGGGACATGATCATGTGGTGGAACGACGAAAACGACAGCAACAACGCCCAGCATATCACCATTTACGCGGGCATCGAAAACGGTGTCCCCATGCACTGGACTGCAAGTTCTTCTGCCGGTTACTTTTGCAAGAAGGCTTTGGCTGACAGTTCGGCGGAAGCGGGCAAAGGCAGCTTTACGGGTTTCATGGCTCTGCGTTCGACAAGGCTTATAGACGATGCCTATGTCGGTTTCTATCTCGATAAGAGCGATCCGTCGAAGACTGTTTATACGGGATGTGTCTTCACTGTCTATCAGGACGGAACACTGAAGCACGAGGCAGGTCAGTTAAGAGATGATGACGGCAATGGCATCTATACGGACTATTACTCGCTGAACAAGTCAACCGGAGCTTACACAAAGGAACTGATCAAGCTCACGAGAAAAGACGATAACGATGTGTATTTCGAAGACAGGTATTTCATAAAGGAAACATCAGGTCCCAAAGGCGCAATCCTTTCTGATGGTACGACAATAAGTTTTACGGATAAGGACGGTAACGTTCCTGAAGTCTATAACTTCATCGATGACACTATCTACCGCATCGACATGAAGGTCTCAGGTATCGACGGAAATACGGGAAAACTAGAATATTCTGTAAGCGTAAGGAACGGAGATACGCTCTATTCCACGTCTGACGGCAGCTATTCCTATAATCCCGGTTCTGCTGCGATAGTTGTCACCAACATGCCTACTACCGACAGCACATGCGGAAGGGGCAAGGGCGCAGGCCTCTTTACAGATGCCAGCAGCCTGGAGCTCGAAAAGATAACATCTTCGGACGTTGATACCGAATCTACAGTATTCACGCTGACAGAGGGTGATGATCTTGCGGCAGTTTATAAGTGCGTAAGCGGTAAATGGAACTGGTACGACAAAGAAGGAAACGTATGGGGCGATGTGTCAACGTTCCCTGTAAAGTACGGAACAGAGTATACGGTCACCGAGAAGTTTTCAAAGTCGGATCCTTTCAAATGCATTGATGGCAGCACGATCGATTATGAGATCAGGAATGATTCCGGCTGGGAAAAGGTCGACGATACAACCTATAAATACAGCTTTAAGACAGATGATCTTTCTTCACTTAAGACATATTTCTTCACTTGCGAGAACAATACCGTAAAGGGAAGGATCAAGGTCACGAAGGAAGTTGTAGACCAGGACGACAGCAAGGGCGGTTTTTCTTTCGAACTGTGGAACGAAGATAAGACAAAAGAACTCGCAAAAGGCATCTCGGGCGATGACGGAATCGTTTACTGGGAGACAGGAAGCGGAAAGAACCTGGCATTCTTCGAACTCCCGACAGGCACATACACACTTGTCGAAAAGAATCCCGTCAGGTATTACGGCAACACAACAAACGAGTATACATATAAGCTTCCTGAAGGCTTCACCGCTGACGGGGACGGCAACTGGTATAAGAAGGTAACCGTTACGGAAACCACGACAGCAGAGACTGTGACCAACGACAGATGCGAAGGTTCGATAAAGATCACAAAGACGTCCGAGGACGGTCTGATCGAGGATGTTGAGTTTGAGGTTTACTATGGCGGAAAAGCTGATGAACCCAAATGGGAAGGAAAAGCATTTGCAACCGGCAAAACAAACGGAAAAGGAACACTCTGGTTCGATCATCTTCCTTTGGGCTGGTACAGGATCGATGAAAAGGCTTCTCCCGAATACAAGGTGGTCTGGGATGACGGCAAAGAGGGTATATCAAGGACAGTCAGACTGACGGAAAAAGACGATAACGGGACTTTGATGGTCACGGCGGATAACAGGATCGACATCACACCTTCCATATCCACAGAACTGACCGACAACGGTGGTTCACATGAGATCTGCTGCGGTAAGAACATAGAACTGACGGATAAGGTCCATTTCGAGAACCTGCTGCCGGGTCTCGAGTATGAGATCACGGGAAGTCTCATAGACAGCAGAACCGGAGAGATCATAAAAGATCCTGAAGGCAACGGTTATGAGATGACTCTTGTATTTACTCCCGACGCAAAGAACGGGACTGTTTCAAAAGATTCCAGGGGCAGGGAAGTCGTGAGCGGTGATGTAAGCGTAAGCTTTACCGTCGACAGCGTTTATCTCTATGAAAAGGCATACGAAGAAGGCGAAGACTGTCTGTCCGTCGTATGTTTCGAGACACTGAAGTTCAGAGGAAAAGTAATAGCGGAACATAAGGATGCTTCTGACAAGGACCAGACGGTAAGCGTCACGGCTTCCATTTCGACGACTGCAACTGATGCAGGGACCGGAACGGGTATCCTTACCTTGTCCGATACGGTAAACATCAATGACAAGGTGAGCTTCAGGGGACTTGCTCCCGGAGACACATACGTGCTTACCGGAACTCTCATGGACAAGAAGACCGGTGCTCCTTACAAAGACAAGGACGGAAAGACTTATACGAGCGAAGTGGCATTTGTCCCAGGTTCATCTCACGGCTATGCTGTCGTTGAGTTTAAGGGCGTAAAGGTGCCTGAAGATGCAGTCGACATCGTTGTTTTCGAGAGCTTGAGACATGAGTCCGGCGAAAAGCCGATCGCTTCGCATGAAGATATCAACGACACGGACCAGACTCTCCACCGACCTTCGTGCAGGACTGTCGCAACGACTGAAAAAGGAGACAAGTCATTCCTCGTAAATACCGTCGTCACAGTCGTAGACCACGTCTATTACGAAAACCTCGAGACGGGACATAAATACTATGCAAAGGCAGAACTGTATCTAAGCGACGGCACCCCCGTTGTAAGCAAGGGACTTAACGTCGTATCCATCAGCGAATTCGAACCCCAGGAAGGATCAGGAACGGTCGACGTGACAATGAAGTTCGACACGTCAGGTCTCAAGAGCGGCGACAGGGTAGTCGTCATCGAGAACATCTACGACAAATCGACTGACGAAGAGATCTCTGCGGGTCTTCAGATCGAAGACGTAAAAGTCCTTTCGCACGAAGATCTTAACAACATGGATCAGAGCCTCTCTGTTACCGAGTATCCGATATCCGGTGAGACGGTGAACAAAGCAAAGCTCTGCGGCTTCATTGTATTCACCATATCCACGGGAGCGATAATCGCACTCGCAGTTGAGAAAAAGAGAAAGAAGATCAGAGAATTATATGGCGAACAGAATTGAATCAGCAGAGAGTTATACGGTGAACAGAAGTGAATTAAAGATAGTGTATGGCGCCGAAAGGAATAAGTAAAAGGATCTACGTTAATGAATAACCGTCTAAAAGGAACAATCATCGCATTTCTTTCCATTGCCGCCGTCCTGGGATTATCTGCCGGGCTTGAAGAATATGCAAGATCTTATGTGAGAGAAAAAGTAAAGAAGGACATGCTCGTAAGATCTCAGGACATTAATGCCGTATACGAAGTGCCGTCAGGAGATTTCCTGGCGGTATCAGGAGAAAACGAAGAAGATGCCGTGCCCGATCTGGATTTCCTTTCAGGCTGGGCCGGCATTGCGAAATACGTCACGGGCACAGGTTCGGAGGAATACGAAACGCTCCACCTCGCAGGTGTCATCTCCATCCCCGCTCTCGATACGGAGGAACCGATATGGCTCGAAAACACTTACGTGGCAATGAGATACGGTGTCATCCTGATGAAAGACAGTTCAGGTCTTGAAGAAGAAGGGAACAGCATAATAGTGGGTCACAGGAATATCATGACTAAAACTGTCTTTTACAACCTGACCGATATAGAAGATGACGATGAAGTATTTATCACCACCCCTGACGGCGTCAGACATGAATATAGGGTGAACGGCAGATTCTACTGTTCACCCTATGATCTTCAGTCTTATGTCGGCAGTACCGGATCCAAGCAGATCACTCTCGTGACTTGTGCCAGGGAATACGGAAACACATGGCGCTTTATCGTTACTATGGTTCCGGTCTGACTATGTTTCGGCGCTGCGGGTCCCGTGCTTAGTGAGTAACTCCTGATGTTATCAGAGTTAGGATCACTCGTTCAGCGGGTCACGCCGGATGTTATCAGAGTTCGGCTCTGTGGCTCAAACCGAGTTCTTCGGCAATTGCGAAGAATGCCTTTCTGGAGTTCCTGATGGATGTCTCAGAAACGCAGAAAGCAAGACGGCAGTAACCGGGACGTGCGAAGCTAGAACCCTTAACGAGCAGGAGATTATGCTTTGCACAGATGGAAGCGAACTCGCCGTCATCAAGTCCCTTGGGAGTATTCATGAAGATGTAGAGCGCGCCGTTAGGCTTAACTGCATCAAATCCCGCGTCGATTATGTTGGAATAGAGCAGGTTCCTTCTGTTCTCGTAGTTTGCAACGTCTACCTTTGCATAGATTGACTTCTCAATGACCTTCTGCCAGATCGCAGGCGCATTTACGCTGCCGAGCGTTCTGTTGGACAGTACGATCGCACCTGTAAGCTCGGCGAAATCAGCGCACTTGGGAGATACGAGCGTATAACCGATCCTCTCTCCGGGAAGTGACAGCGATTTACTCCATGAGAAGCAGATGATGAGGTTGTCGATATACTTGAGCGCGCAGGGAACGGAAGCTCCGTCGTATGCCAGGTCGATGTAAGGCTCGTCGCTGATTACATAGATGGTGTGATCCTGCTTCTTGAGCATATCGTTGAGCTCAATGAGGAGTTCTGCCGGATATACCACGCCGGAAGGATTGTTGGGCGAGTTTACGATGATGGCCTTTGTCCTGGCTGTGATAGCCTTTTCGATGTCGGCGATAATGGGCATGAACTTATCGTCTGTCTGAACGATGACGACCTTGCCGCCGTGGTTTGCAACATAGCCGTTGTATTCCATGAAGTAGGGCGCAAGAAGGATCACCTCATCCTCGGGATCAAGGATCGAGTGGAGTACATCGTTCATCGCGGATGCCGCACCGACAGTCATGCAGACCGCGTCGGGACCGATCTCCATTCCGGCTTCCTTGCCGCGCTTTTCTGCAACGATGGTCCTTGTGGAAGGATATCCGGCGTTGGGCATATAACCGTGCATACCGGGAGTGGGATTATCTGCAAGCTCCTTAAGAGCGTCGAATACTTCCTTCGGAGGTTCCAGGTCGGGATTGCCGATGGAAAAATCATAGACGTTGTCATCACCATAGATAGCCTTAAGCCTTCCGCCTTCTTCAAACATCTTGCGGATCTCGGAGCCGCCCTTAAGCGATTCGATCATTTTCTTGGAAATCATAGCAGTACCTCTTAATAAAAAAATTAGGATTAATATATCACAATATCGGAAAAGAAGAGATAGAAACTGTTGTGTGAAAAGGATGGTCATGTGTGCCGGTATATCTCTAGTCAGATTATATAAGGCTGTTGTGTTTGCCGATTCTGACTGTATTAATCCCGTTAATGAACGGCAATTTATCCCAAGTCGATAATATATGTTGTTTTGGGATAAATATATGAGGTGAAATTATCCCAAATGCTATGATTTTCTTATTTAGGGATAATTTCATCGTTCAAATTTATCCCTACGGGTTCATTTTTTTATATTTGGGATAATTTTGTGCTCGAAATTTATCCCATAGTCTTTGTTTTTTCTAGAATGGGATAATTCTTGAAAAACAGCTTTTTAAAGGTGATAGTTATGATTAAGAATATTAGAGAAGAGTTGCTTATCAGGCGTGAGGTATTAAGCAATTCAACAGTTGCCGCAGAGAAAAAGATTAGAAAACTTCCGGATGGAAGAGTAAAAGTTAAGAGACAGGGTAAATATGTATATTTCTATATTACGGAAGAGAATCGAAAAGAAAGAATAGCAAAAAAGTCTGATCAGGAAATATTAGAAAAACTCTTGCAAAAAAATTATCTCGAACAGGTGCTTGAAGTCTCGAAAAAAGAAATCGCGGTGTTGGATCTTGTCTTGAAGAAGTACCCGATACTTGTAGCTGAGGAAATATATGGCTCATTGGATGATGACCGCAAAAAATATATCAAACCCATTGTTCCAACAGATGAGCAATTTATTGAAAGGTGGCAAAACGAACCGTATACACCGAAGCCGATATCAGATGATGTGCCCAAGTATAAAACAAAGCGGGGAGAGTGGGTAAGATCCAAATCGGAAGCGCTTATCGCTGACAGACTCTTTGCAGCCGGCATTCCTTATAAATATGAGTGTCCGCTTACTTTTAAGGTGGATGATAGACTGGTAACTATCCATCCCGACTTTACGATCCTGAGAGTAAGCGACCGCAAGATACTCTATCTGGAACACTGCGGTAAGATGGGTGATCCGGAATATGTTGAAGAAATGGTCAACAGAGTTAATGACTACATCAAGGGCGGTATATATCAGGGAGACAGGCTGTTCTTTACCTTCGAGACATCGAAGACCCCACTGGATCTTGAGGTCCTCGATAAGATGATCGAAAAGAACTTCCGCTGACAGCGGAGAAAACTCAACAAAAGATCTTCCGTTGACAGTGGCGAAAACCAAACTAAAACTGACCCAGCCAAAATAAACGTCCAACCGTCATCTCCAAACGCGAAAAGCAGTAGCGCAGCACCCACAGAATCACGCTCACCCCAAAACACTCATCACCCGGCATCTCAGATGCAGGGGGTGCCATGCACCCTTGCACACAAAACAGCGCCTGCAGTGCGCGCTGTCAAGGCCGTCATATGGCGAGGCAAAACTGCGTCTTGACAGATAAGCGCAAACCCGCCATATGGCGAGGCAAAAGCCGTGCCTTGACAGGTAAGCGCAAGGCAGGTGCTATCAAAATAAAGTAAAAGGGATAATTAAATCTGAATCTCAGTCTTTTCTTCAGTGTCGGGCTTAATCTCGATGTCGTAATCAGGACTCTGCAGTCTGTCGACAAAGAATCTTTCGGACAGCGGTTTGTCGTAGAAGAAAGACTGGAAGAGATTACAGCCGCACATGATGAGATCGTCTGCTTCCTTCTGGGATCCGACGCCTTCGCAGATTACCTTATAGCCGAGCATTCCGGCGAGGTTGATCATGTCGTTTGCGATTATGCGGCCCTTGGGATCATCAGGGTCGAATCTGTCAGCGTCGATCTTAACGTAACTTGCATCGATATCGTGCAGCATGGTGAGAGTTGACTGGCCTGTGCTGAACTTGTCTAAAGTAACGAGTACGCCGGCTTCGCAAAGCGTGTGGCTTACATCTTTGAGGATGGGCATCCTCTGGGTGAAGTCAGGCTCGGAGAACTCGATTCCGATGAGGTTATGTTCCACGCCATATCTGTCGATGACCTCAAGGATGTTGTCGGCGATGGAAGAGTTGAAGAGATTACGGCCTGAGAAATTGACTGTGATGGGAACGAGCGAAAGTCCCTGCTCCTGCCACGATTTGATGTTCTTGCAAACGTTCTCTAGTACGTAGAAATCGATCTTGGTTACGATGCCCGAATCGGTTGCCAGAGTGATGAATTCCTGGGGCGACATGATCTTGCCGTCCAAAGGCCAGCGCGCAAGAGCTTCTGCGGCATGGATGGTCGGCTTGTCCTCAAAACTGATGACAGGCTGATAGTAGATGAGGAATTTATTCTCGTTAAGAGCTCTGGTAAGAGTCTCGGTGTTGTTGTGGTTTTTCTCGTTGATCTCTTCGGTGTAGTAGACGATGTCGATGTTGTTCTTTTTCGAATAACTGAAAGCCTGGGAACATTCGCCCATGACGTGATTGCCGAAGCGGTGGTTGGGGCGGATAGTCGTGATGCCGGCCCTGCAGCTGAAAACGTGTTCGAACCTGTCGCCGCCGTATGTAAGAGAGACGGGGACAGAAGCGATGAACTTCTCGAGTTCGGGAAGACGTGATGTGATGAGGACTACAACGAAGTTGTCGCCGCCGAGGTGAACGGCGAATTCGCCTCTGTCTTCATCAGGGAAGTTGTTGAGCTTTGCGCCGAACATCTTGATGGCGGAGCCTGCAATGTCGGAACCGAAATATCTGTTAAGCTGGTTTACGTGCTTGATGTTGATGAAAGCGACGGAATATTTGGTGGCGGTTCCCGATGCGAACATATCGTCAAATCTCGTGAAGAGATAGTTGGCATTGCGCATTCCGAATTCGACGTCGTTGTTGTAGAGGAAAGAATACTGGCTGCTGAGTCTTGAGACGGTGATCTTGTTTGCGACGCTCGTCTTGAAGACGACCATAAACTCTTCCTGTTCGACGGTGAATTGAGGAGGGAACTGCTTATAGGTAAACCTTACGACAGTCGTTACCGAGTCGTCACTTCCGAGGGAAACTTCAACGAATTCGTTGCCGACGTTGTCGGACAGGTAATCCACATTCTTGGAGATGGGTTTGCCGCTGATTATCTGCGTATCCTCTATCTTTGCGATCGAAAGATAGTCAGCGTATTTTGCGAATTCTTCTGTGAATCTGCAATCGACGCATTCGTCGAGAGTTTCAAAGAAATTCTTGATGTCCGGAGTGCCGACGCCCATAACCTAACCCTTTTATTTATTAGCATCTATTTTAGGACACTAAAATGCATAAAACAACGAAGAATAATAATTATCAAAAAAACAAGATAAAGAGGCAGATATGAACAGCAAAAAGAACAGACAGATGGATAAGACCTTCAGACAATATATCGGGATAAGAGGAGAAGATGCTGCGGCAAGACTTCTGGAAGAAAGAGGATATGTAATCCTGCAGCGGAACTACACTGTCCACGATGTCGGGGAGATAGACATAATCGCGGAGAAGGGCGATGATATCCACATTTTTGAAGTCAGGACGAGACGCAATATCGGAAGATTCCCGGACTCCGCGGAATCGGTCATCTATTCGAAAAGGATGAAGGTGATAAGGACGGCCGAACGCTACATCGAAGAGAATCAGCTGTACGGCAGGAATATCGTTTTCGAAGTGATAAAGGTTACGCATGACAGAGACGGCAACATTCTGAATATTGATTTTGTACCATTCTGACTGACGCGAAAAGTGAGCGCAGCCGAACGATGCAGAGCGAAAAGGCGATGCCTTTTTCAGGATAACGAAAAACAGATCCCGGCATTTTCACAAGTACCGGGATCTTTAAGTGTCGTTGTCAAGCGTTGTCGGTTTGCTGGTCTGTTACTCAGTCAGTCTGACATCCATTAAGCTAGTCTCGGATCGCTCGAGCGCGGAGCATTGAACTCGTTTCTCTTCTTCGCCTTGACGAACTTAACGATCATGACGGTGATGATGACGATGAAGATCACTGCCGTGATGATGACCGGCAGGAATGAGATGAACAGATTAAGCAGCCTCTTTGAAGGTGTGGGGTTCATCTTTGATACTGCATCGTCGACCGAGTATGTAAATGCGTTATTGAGCGCAAGTCCGGCATCTGCTCCGTTTCCGATGTCCCTCGTGATAATGCTCTTGAAATTGCTGTACCATGAGTTCGTGAGGAACGGATCCGTCAGGTCGCCCTGGACGGCTTCGAGCTTAAAGCCCTGAGATGACTTTCCCGCTTCAGCTTCCGGTATCGAGCATACGACAACGAGATGCTGTTCGTCATTGAAGTTTTTGACATACTTATCGTATGTGTACTTGGAGAGGTTGCTGTAATCTGACTTCCAGTCCTCTTCGTATACCGTGTAGACGACAGGGCAGATGCCCGTGGTCTCCTGGTATTTCTTCAATGTCTCAGTGAGGGAACCGCTGCTGAAGATGATTCCGGCATCGTCATGGACTGCCGGCGCATCCGAGTATCTGGGATTAAGCTTCAACGGTGTCCTTGACTGGACCGTGAGACTTACTACAAAGGTTGCGATAACGGACAGTATGGATACCGCAATTATCGACAGGATCGAATTCTTCTGTGATCTCGGACCGTTGAGATAAGCATCGGTGCCATCGTTGTAATCTCTAAGATGGCGCTTTGATCCGGGATAGTAACGCATCCTGGCATTAGAACCGTGATAACCATAAAAACCACCGCCGCTGAAACCGCCGCCGCCTGAACCGCCGCCTGATGCATGTGGCATAAATTTTTCCTCCCTTATTCCGAATGTTTCCGTTTTCTTATTCCGAGATAAATTATATCAATTATCCGTGAGGTTTTCCATATAAATCGTACCGGAAAGCCCGAAAACAGTGCGATGTAACAATTCCGTCATCCCTTGTTTTGCCCGATTTGAGCCATGCGAAACCGCGCAGGCTTGTGCAACGTGCCGAATTTGCCTGAAAATGCATTTTCGTCAGGAAGAAATGCCATTTTAGCAAGTTTTATTTATTGCTTTAAAAACGCAATAGACTATAATTGTTGAGGTTTTGAGGGGGAGACCCTCATTCAAAATGCAAGATTCGATTTGCAAAATTTCATTTTAAGGAAGGTTGGCCGATCATGAAGGGTTACCGTGAGATGACAAAAGAAGAGCTCGTTTCAGAGAGAAGTGCGTTGATCGAACGTTATGAGAAGTGCAAGGCGATGGGACTTTCTCTCGACATGACACGCGGAAAGCCCTCGCCGGTCCAGCTCGATCTTTCAAACGACATATATGACACACTCAAGGTCGGTTTCAAGACCGCCAAGGGTCAGGATACCAGGAACTACGGTATCGCAGACGGTATCGAAGAGATAAGGGCAATCTTCGCAGAGATCCTCGGCACAGACAAGGACAACATCTTCATGGGCAATTCCTCATCGCTCAACCAGATGTTCGATGCGATCATGCGCGCCATGGTCTTCGGCGAAGTCGATTCACCCAAGCCCTGGTCACAGGTAGAGGGAAGAAAGTGGCTTTGCCCCGCGCCCGGTTACGACAGACATTTCAGAGTTACGGAGACAATGGGTTTTGAGCTCATCGCCGTTCCCATGACTGAGAACGGTCCTGACATGGACGTTGTCGAAGAACTCGTTAAGGACGATAAGGTAAAGGGTATCTGGTGCGTTCCTTGCTACAGCAATCCCGACGGCATCGTTTATTCCGCAGAGGTATGTGACAGGCTCGCAAAGATGGAGACTGCTGCACCTGATTTCAGGATCTTCTGGGACAACGCTTACGTCGTTCATCACCTTTATGAAGACAGAAACACATGGGGAAAGCTTCCCGACATGCTTTCGCTCTGCGCAAGCTACGGACATGCAAACAGAGTATATGAGTTTGCATCTTCTTCAAAGATCACATTCGCAGGCGGCGGTATCTCCTGCTTCGCAGCAAACAAGGACAATATGACATATACGAAGAAGTTTCTTAATGCGCAGACTATCTGCACCAACAAGGTCAATCAGCTCGCGCATGCAAGATTCCTTCCCGATGCCGAAGCTGTTTATGCTCACATGATGAAGCATGCCGAGATTCTCCGTCCGAAGTTTGAGGCGTGCCAGAAGGTCCTCAATGAAGAACTCGGTTTTGATAAGGATCTTTTCCACTGGACCGATCCGAAGGGCGGTTATTTCGTAAGTTTCTACGCTATGCCCGGTACGGCTACGAAGGTCGTTTCCATGTGCAAGGCGGCAGGCGTCGCACTTACGCCCGCAGGCGCAAGCTTCCCTTACGGCAAGGATCCTTCCGATTCAAACATCAGACTCGCTCCGTCATTCCCGGGTGTTGAAGATATCGAGAAAGCCGTGAGGATCCTCTCGATCTGTGCTAAAATCTCTGCATTGGATAAATTGTTGGAGGAATTGGCGTAATGAAAGATACCTACGAGAGCCCTTTAAACTCCCGCTATGCAAGCAAGGAGATGCAGTTCATCTTTTCGCCCGATAAGAAGTTCACCACATGGAGACTTCTTTGGATCGCTCTTGCTGAGGCAGAAAAGGAATTAGGCCTTGACATCACTGATGAGCAGATCGCCGATCTCATTGCACACAAGGATGACATCGATTACGAGGATGCGGCTGCAGAGGAAAAGATCCGCCGTCATGACGTAATGGCCCACGTCCATTCATACGGCAAGCAGGTCCATGGATCCGGCGCTGACCGCATCATCCACCTCGGTGCAACATCCTGCTATGTAGGTGACAATACTGACATCATAATAATGAGAGATGCTCTTGAGCTCGTTAAGAAGAGACTTGTTGTCCTCATTTCAAAGCTTGCTAAATTTGCTGACGAATACAAGTCAATGCCGACATTGGGCTTCACTCATTTCCAGCCCGCACAACTTGTTACAGTAGGTAAGAGAGCAACGCTCTGGCTCCAGGATCTTGTTCTGGATCTTGAGACTGTCGAAAATGCGATCGCTTCCTTAAAGCTCCTCGGATGCAAGGGAACTACCGGCACACAGGCTTCCTTCCTTGATCTTTTCGACGGCGATCACGCAAAGTGCGTTGAGCTCGACAAGAAGATCTGCGCAAAGATGGGCTTTGAGTCCTCTTACTATGTATCCGGCCAGACATATTCCAGAAAGATCGATTTCACTGTTCTTTCGGCACTTGCAGCTATTGCTCAGAGCGCTCACAAGTTCTCCAACGACATAAGACTCCTCCAGCACCTGAAGGAGATCGAGGAGCCTTTTGAGAAGAACCAGATCGGATCTTCCGCAATGGCTTACAAGAGAAACCCGATGAGATCCGAGAGGATCGCATCTCTTTCGAGATATGTTATCGCTGACGTTCTTAATCCTGCCATGACATCTTCAGAGCAGTGGTTCGAGAGAACGCTCGATGACTCCGCAAACAAGAGGATCTCAGTGCCTGAGGCATTCCTTGCCGTTGACGCGATCCTCGGTATCTATACGAATGTAGTTTCCGGTCTTGTCGTTTATCCCAAGATGATCGAGAAGCACATCCTTGACGAGCTCCCGTTCATGATGACCGAAAACATCATGATGGAAGCAACCAAGAAGGGCGGCAACCGCCAGGAACTCCACGAGGTTATCCGCCAGCTTTCAATGCAGGCAGGTTCCGTAGTTAAGAATGAGGGCAAGCCCAATGATCTTCTCGAGAGGATCGCCGCAGAGCCCAAGTTCGGCATGACAATGGATGAGCTCATCAAGCTGAGAGACCCCAAGCTCTATATCGGCCGATGTCCCGAGCAGGTCGACGCATTCCTCAATGAGTGTGTCAGACCTTTGCTTGAAGCGCATAAGGATGACCTTGATGTCAATGAAGTGGAGCTGAAAGTCTGATCGCGAGTAAGCAAAGCGAAAAAGAGATCTTAAGCGGGATATTCCGACTGGCGAAAAGCAGGTTTGGCATATCCCGCTTTTTATATTAAAATATAATCAACTCGAGCATGGCGGCCTCTAAATTGGACCTACATGACGTAATAAGGAGCTTGGGCCTGTCTTTTTGATGTAAAGCCTTGTAAGTTGGACTATTGAGATCTGATACCTGAGCACCGCCCTGGATTTCCGGGTGTCAATCAGAGTCCGTTGTGTTTCGGGGGTTTTTAGGAGAAAACAAGTCTATCATGGGACTTATAGACAATACAATTATGCTTTCATCTCATGACCCTGCAGGATTCTTATCAGCAGGAGTCATTTTTTTGTGTCCGGGTTCTCGGACTGTTATCTGTCATTTGAACCGATGTTGACCTTTCAAAGGAATCAGCAACAAACAATCAATGATATTTCGAGAACTTAAGGAGATAAACAGATGAAGATCTACAACACACTTACAAGAACAAAAGAAGAATTCAAGACCATTGAGCCCGGCAAGGTAAAGATGTATGCATGCGGCCCTACGGTCTATAACTATTTCCATTTGGGCAACGCAAGACCGTTCGTTACTTTCGATACGCTCGCAAGATATCTCGAGTATTCGGGATATGAGGTAACCTTCGTTCAGAACTTTACCGACATCGACGATAAGATGATCAAGCGCGCAAATGAGGAAGGCATTACGGTCGAACAGCTCGCTGACAGGTTCATCAAGGAATACTATGTCGATGCGGACGGTCTCAACATCAAGAGACAGAGCGCGCAGCCCAGAGCGACCCATTCCATGAAGGCCATCATCGGCCTCATCAAGGCAATGGAGGAGAAGGGCTACACATACATCATCGAAGGTGACGGCGTTTACTACGACGTTACCAAGAAGGCAGATTACGGCAAGCTCTCACACTATAATCTCGATGAGCTCGCAGCAGGCGGCGGTGAACGTAAGGCTTCCTACGAAGGCAAGAGAAATCCGGGCGATTTCGCGCTCTGGAAGTTCAAGAAGGAAGGCGAGCCTTTCTGGGGATCACCCTGGGGTGAGGGAAGACCCGGATGGCACATCGAATGCTCTGCCATGATCAAGCAGTATCTCGGCGATACCATCGACATCCACGGCGGCGGACAGGATCTCATCTTCCCGCACCACGAGAACGAGATCGCCCAGAGCGAGGCTGCCAACGGCTGCACATTCTGCAATTACTGGGTACACAACGCTTTCGTAAACATCGACGGTGAGAAGATGAGCAAGTCACTCGGTAATTTCTTTACCATCAGGGATATTGCGCAGAAGTATCCGTATAACGTTATCAGATTCTTCATTCTGCTCGGCCATTACAGAAGCCCCATCAATTTCTCCGACGAGCTTCTCGCAGCCGCGCAGACGAGTCTCGGAAGGATCTCCAACTGTGTCAGGAATGCCGACTTCGTATTGAACGGCGGCAATCTCGCAGGCGATGCGGAAGCAGACAAGGTCCTTGCTGAAGCGGTACAGGCTGCAACTGACTGCTTCAAGGCTCATATGGATGACGATCTCAACAGCGCCGATGCCATTACTGACATCTTCAATCTCGTGCGTCAGACGAATACCTCCGCGCAGGAAGCAAAGGTTTCCGCAGATGTGCTCAAGGCAGCAAGAGACAAGATCGTTGAGCTCACAGGAGTCCTGGGAATCCTTCTGGATCTTGAAGACGAGATCCCCGAAGAGATCACTGAACTCGCAAATAAGAGAGCGGAAGCAAAGAAGGCAAAGGATTACGCTGAGGCAGACAGGATCAGGGACGAGATCCAGGCCAAAGGCTACACCGTAAAGGACGTGCCCGGCGGATTTAAGATCGAGAAGGCAAACTGATGATAAAGCCGTTTATCGCTACAGATCTCCGTGAAGTATCACCTCTGGTCCTGGCTTATATCGGCGACTCCGTGTATGAGGTCTACGCCCGCTGCAAGTCGGCGACTTTAGGTGCCGGAAGCAACAACAAGATGCATAACAACACCGTGCATTATGTTTCCGCGGAGGCTCAGGCGATGAGCGCGAGGGCATTGGCGGATGAGCTTACGGAGACGGAGTCCGATTACTTCAGAAGGGGAAAGAATTCCAATCCCCACGCGGTATCGAAAAACGCCAATCATGCGGACTATATGTACGCGACCGGATTTGAAGCCCTGATAGGCTACCTGTTCCTCAACAACGAGGAGTCCAGGATGGAATACCTGATCTACAAGAGCTTCGACATCTGTGACGGCGTCATAAGCCCGAAAACGGAAGGTCAGGAAACGGAGAACACGTAAGCGGAGAGCTCGAAATGGCGAAATTGGACAACAAAGGCAAAAAGCGTTTTGATCAGGGCAAGAAGTCAGGAAGACCTTCAAACGGAAGGCCGTCAAACAACAGACCGCAGGTTGACCGCCCGCGCGAAGACGATGCTTTCGCAGAAGAAGGCTCGACAGACAAGCTCGAAGGCAGAAATGCGGTCACGGAAGCTCTTGCTGCAGGCAGGGACTTCAACAAGATCTGGATCCTTAAGCCCGACGGCGACAAGCCTTTGGACCACGGACTCATCAGGATACTTGATGAAGCCAATAAGCGCGGGATAATCGTCACGAGAGCTACAAGGCAGGTCCTGGACAAGATGAGTTCCACGCACAACCATCAGGGCGTTATTGCCTCAGTTGCGCCTCACAGCTACGCTGATCTTGATGAGATAATCGCTAAGTGCAGAGAAGAGGGGAGACCCGCTCTTCTCGTGGCGCTGGATGAGATAAAGGATGCCTATAACCTGGGCTCGATCCTCAGGATATCCGACTGCTGCGGCGTTGACGGTGTCATCATCCCGGAGAGGAGATCCGTGGGACTCGACTCCATGGTCGCAAAGGCATCTGCCGGTGCGATCGAATACGTGCCTGTCGCAAGGGTCACGAACCTTGCGCAGACCCTTACAAGGCTCAAGGAAAAGGAGAACTTCTGGGTCTGCGGCACGGACATGAATGCCGACTACGAGTACCACGATGCCGACTATTCGGGCAACCTTGTCGTCATCATCGGAAGCGAGGGAGACGGCATGAGGGACGGCGTCAGGAAGTGTTGTGACTTCACGGTGTCCATACCGATGACTGGTCATGTGAACAGCCTTAATGCGGCTGTAGCTGCAGGCGTCGTTCTTTTCGAGGCACAGGCAAAAAGGCATAAGGATCAGTAACGGATGCGCCTTGAGGGGCGCGCGGAAAAGGATGATCAGGATGCGCTTTTGAGGCGCACATAAGATAAAGAGGAGCAGGATTGAAGAGGCTTGATGACAGCTTAAAGAGAAGAACTCCGGGAGTCTTGAAAAAGGCTCTTGCCGTTGTTTTGTGCTTTTCGATGATATCAGGCGCCGGCTTGAGCATTTCGGGATGTAAGGTCATCGATGATCTCAGGTCGGGATTTAAAGCGACGCAAAAGCCTCTTTCGGAGACCGAGCTCGCGAGGGTCATGGCAAGCGCCATCAGCAGCGATGCGAATGTCGCTGACTGTTTTGCAAAGGTTCCCGCAAGCCAGCTTGACGGTCTTTCATACTCGATGTTCTATGAGTATTGCTCGATCTTGAGGAAGACATCTGAGGAGCACGGCACCGCCGATTCTTTCAGGATCCTCAATGCCACTGACAAGAGGGCGTATTTCAGTTCCATCGATTCCGAGAATACCGCTGATTTCAAGACGGTAGGCGAGTACGGTGACATGGACGTCATCGAACTGTGCTATTCCGAAGACAAGGATAAGAGCGCTCCGCCCGTAAGGTTCATGATCGCAAAGGACGGCGGCAATTATTCGATCGCGGGAAAATACATCACTGATTCTATGCTGGCGTATTCTTACATCAACCACTATTTCGAAATGATCGACAGCGGCAACGTAAACGGTCTTGAAGCGATAATAAAGTCATCTTACGACTCCGACATCTACATCAACTCTGTTATCTACGAGAAGGCAAACTACATATCCGAGTATTACCGCATGAAGGTAAAGACCGTGCTCGACGACTATGAGCTGAAGCTCTTCACGCCGACGCACATCTCATATGTCATCCCCGAAGTCATCTCGCAGTCGGGAGACAATATCATATCAAAGACCGTCGACTTAAGGCTTAAGAACGACGGCTCGTATCTTCTCGAAGATGATATCCCGGCATCCCTCGGCGAGATCCGTTTCTTCAAGAACGGCGGCACCAGGATGAGAATGGGTTCGACCTATACTTCGAGCGAAATCTACAGGCTCCTGGGCAATCCGATCATCGAATCCTACATGTCCGGCGTTGTCATTCTCACATACAGCGGCATGACCATGAGGCTTGAGACGGATCCCGCAAACGGAAAGAACTGGACATCCGGAAGGCTTTCTTCCGTCGTCATCCGTAACGATGAGACTTTTTCTCTCGGCGAAAATCTTTACATCGGAATGAACGTCTCAGAACTCCTTCTGATCTATCCGATGTTCGACAAATGCGAATTCACCAGTTCGTTCAGAAACGGTGACGGTGAGTTCATTCTCTCGTTCCGGTTCGACGACTACGGCAATGTCACCCGAATCCGTTTGGGTGAGAAGATCAACTGATGCACTTTGCCCTTAACTGATCGATCTCGTCTTCAGTCATGCCGTTTGCAATGAGCAGCTTTGCGGCATCTCCGTCCCATTTGCTGTCTATGTAATCCAGGAAGGTGACCATGTTATGGGCATCGGATCTTAAGATGTGCTTCATGTCGTCAGGGAGTTTCGCCATGAACGGCACCATGAAATCCCTGAGATATTCATAAGAAACCTTGTAGTTGGTGATGATGTCCTCTCTTGAAGCACCGCAGATGATGTAGAGCATGGCGGCGACGACGCCGGTCCTGTCCTTTCCGTGCGCACAGTGGAAGAGCGTGATGCCCTCGGCGTTCAAAAGCAGACGGAAGATCTTTACAAGCTGGTCACCCATCTCTTCAGCGATGATGACATAGTAATCTCCGAGAGTGTGAGTCCTTATGAATTCGATCGTCTGATCATCGTTTTTGTTGGGATCACCGTTGAAAAGAGCGATGTTATGGCAAGCTACATCGGGATCGGCTTTATATGGGTTGCCTGTTTTCTCAACTTCTTCGGGAGCTCTTAGGTCGATGACGGTCTTAACGCCGAAGTCTTTGACTTCCTGAACCTGACCTGGTGTAAGCCATTCGGGAGAACCTGACCTTATGAAAAGTCCGCTGCGGAATGTCTTTCCGCCTGAAAGCGGCATCCCGCCGAGCTCTCTGCAGTTGATGAGAGCGAGTTCTTTTACCAGCTGTGAGTCAGGATCGTAATTGCTCAATGTCTTTATCTCCCATATTTCGAAATGTCCGTATTGCCCGGAACTTCGAGTATTCTATCCAAAAGCAGTGAGCTAATCAATAAGAAACACGGGCAGTACATAGGAAAAAACGTCGAGAAAACTGTCGAGGAAACCGTAGGGGAAACTGTCGCCGTTTATTTCTTTCTGGAAGCATGTGCGGTGAAACATTTCGCAACGTAATAAATCGCGATTGACATTCAAGCCGTCAAGTAATATGATTATTAGGCTATTGGGAGACCAATGCTTATACGCGCCTATAGCTCAACTGGATAGAGCGTCTGACTACGGATCAGAAGGTTGTGGATTCGAGCTCTGCTAGGCGCGCCAGACAAAAGCTGTTGCACGTGTGCGGCAGCTTTTTTTATACCGTATCAGGAGGTGGACTATGTACAGGATCCTTGTAGTTGTTGACATGCAGAAGGATTTTATCGACGGAGCCCTCGGTTTTGAAGGTGCCGAAAAGATTATCCCCGGAATTGCCGGAAAGATCAGGGAATATGAGGAAGCGGGCGATGCTGTCGTATATACGCTCGACACTCATTTCGATAATTACATGGAGACACAGGAAGGAAAGAACCTCCCGGTACCTCACTGCATCAAGGGATCAGAGGGCCACGGGCTCTGCGATGAGTTAAAGCCTCTGCTCTCCGGAAAGAAGGTTTTCGAGAAACCCTGCTTCGGAAGCATCGAACTCGCCGAATACCTGAAGGAGAATGCTGCCGATATAAGCTCCATCGAAGTTTGCGGACTGGTATCCAACATCTGCGTTCTCTCCAATGCGGTCATCGCAAAGGCTGCCGCACCCGAGGCGGAAGTCATTGTGGATTCGGCTCTAACGGCTTCTTTTGCGCCCGATCTGCACCAGGCGACACTGGATGTGCTTAAAGGAATTCAGGTTACCGTATTATAATATTGCTTTTCGAGGCCGCGCTGTGATACAATTCATACTCGGCTATTAATCTAATAATAATTTTTTTGGAGGATATAACATGGCATCCACGATTGAGAAGAAAGAACACTCTCAGGTAGTAATCAGCTTTGAGGCTAGCAAGGAAGAGTGGAACGAAGCTCTTAAGAAGTCTTACAGCAAGAACAAGGGCCGTTTCCAGGTTCCCGGCTTCCGTAAGGGAAAGGTTCCTTACCAGCTGGTATGCCAGTATTACGGTGAGGGCGTTCTTTATGAGGACGCTATGAACGAGATCGCAAACGCTCAGTATCCCGAGGCTGTCAAGGAGCATGACCTCAAGGTCGTATCCAGACCCGAGATGGACGTTACCGATATTTCCGAGGAAGGCATCAAGTACACAGTAACAGTTTACGTTAAGCCTGAGTTCGAGCTCGGTCAGTATGAGGGCGTTGAAGTTCCTTTCAAGGATCAGGTAGTTACAGACGAAGACGTTGATGCTGAGATCGAGCGTCTCAGAAAGAGAAACGCTTCCCTCGAGGAAGTTGAGGACCGTGCCGCAGCTGAGGGCGATACAGTTGTTATCGACTACGAAGGCTTCAAGGACGGCGTCGCTTTCGAAGGCGGCAAGGGCGAGGGCTATAACCTCAAGCTCGGTTCCAAGTCCTTCATCCCCGGCTTCGAGGAGCAGGTTGCAGGCCACAACGTTGGCGAGAACTTCACGATCGAAGTTAAGTTCCCTGAGGACTATCACGCTGCAGAGCTCAAGGGCGCTGACGCTACATTCAACGTAACGATCCACGCTATCAAGACGGAAGTAATCCCTGAGCTCGACGACGAGTTCGCAAAGGACGTTTCCGAGTTCGATACTCTTGACGAGCTCAAGGCTGACATCAGAGCTAAGCAGCAGGAGAGAGCTGACAAGGACAACAAGGCAGGCTTCGAGAACGAGACTGTCCGCGCAGTATGCGACAACTGCGAGATCGACATCCCTGAGTCAATGATCCAGAACGAAGTCGAGCAGATGGCTGAAGACCAGGCTGCACGTATGTCCAACCAGGGCATCGCACTCGACATGTATCTCCAGTATGTAGGCCAGAGCATGGACGACTTCAAGAAGTCTCTTGAGCCTATGGCACGCGTAAGAGTTAAGTCTTCTCTCGTTATCGAGAAGATCACTGAGGTTATCGATCCTGAGGTAACAGCTGAGGATTACGAGGAAGAGCTCAAGGGTATCGCTGACAGATACAAGATCGACGTTGAGGAAGTTAAGAAGTCCATCGGCGAAGATTCCGCTTTCATCAAGGATTCCATCCGTGCTAGAAAGACAGTAGAGTATCTTGCATCCAAGGCTGTAAAGGTAGAGCCTAAGGAGCCTGAGGCAGCAGAGGCTGCTGAAGAAGCTTCCGAGGAAGCACCTGCAGAGGAGAAGACTGAAGAGTAATCCTTCTGTCCGGTTTATCTGATAATCAATTGACTGTCTCACGAGTGAAAGCCCGTGAGGCAGTTATTTATTGGCTGAAGTTTTTCGTTAATAAGGTATCGAAAAAAGGGGAATCCTTTGTTTTCGATACCTGCTGAAATCAAGGGTATCGAAATACTGCAAAAGTATATATTTCGATACCTTTGGAAAAAGGTGAAAATATCGTTTTTAGAGAAAGATCGTCCAAAACGATATCAGCCGGCCAGCCAAGGTATCGTTTTCAGAGGAAAATCCTCAAAAACGATATCAGCCGACCAGCTAAGGTATCGTTTTTAGAGGAAAATCGTCCAAAACGATATCTGCCGGCCAGCCAAGGTATCGTTTTCAGAGAAAAATTCTCAAAAACGATATCTGCCGAAAAAAAAAAATAAAAAGCCAGCCCCACCCAAAAATTAAGCCCGGCAGGCGAGGTGCTTACCGGGCTTGAACTTTCAATTAATCAATCGATCAAGTTCTGTAGCTTCCGTTGATCTTTACATAATCGTAGGAGAAGTCGCAGGTGAACATCCTGTCGTAAGCATCACCTTCATAGAGAGTGATGTCTACTTTGATGTCATGTTCTGCAAGGAGTCTGGACGCCTCTTCCTCGTCGAAGTTCACTGCCGCGCCGTCCTTATACATAAGAAGTCCGCTGAGCCTGATGTCGACCTTTTCTGGATCGAAAGATGCGCCGGAATAGCCGACAGCAGTTAGGATACGTCCGATGTTCGCGTCCTCTCCGAAGAAAGCTGTTTTGCAAAGAGGGGACCTTGCGACGGAAGTGACGATGAGCTTTGCGTCCTTCTCGTTTGCCGCACCGTGGACTTCGATCTCGACGAACTTGGTTGCGCCTTCGCCGTCAGAAGCGAGCATCCTAGCGATATCCTCAGCAAGTTCGCAGAGCGCGTTCTCGAAAAGCTGATAGTCCTCAGAACCTTCTTCTATCTCAACACCCGATGCGCCGTTAGCGAAAACAACGACCATGTCGCATACCGAAGTGTCTCCGTCAACGCTGACCCTGTTAAAGGTGTATTTGACGGCCTTCTGGAGCATCTTTTTAAGAGATGCGGAAGCGATGCCGCAGTCAGTGGTGAATATCGAGATCATGGTGGCGAGGTTAGGGTGGATCATGCCCGAGCCCTTTGCCATGCCGGAGATTGTGACGGTCTTGCCGTCAGTAAGTTCGATCTGTGCGGATACTTCCTTGGGCACTGTATCCGTGGTCATCATGGCGTATTCAGCGCAGTGAGCGTTTTCCTCATCTGCTGAAAGGCCTGATACGAGATCAGGGATGACAGGGAGCATCTTGTCGAGGGGAAGCCTTGAACCGATGACGCCGGTCGAAGCTGTGAGGATCTCAGATGCATCGCAGCCGAGAAGGGAAGACGCACACTCTGCGATCTTTGCGGCATCCTCGACACCAACGGCGCCGACACCTGCGTTGGCAACCTTGCTGTTGACGATGATGCCTTTCGCAGTGCCCTTGTTTTCGATAATGCCGATGGATCTTACGAGAGAGTGGCCCTTTACCAGGTTGGAAGTGTAGACGCCTGCGACGTTGCAGGGTGTGTCAGAATAGACCATTCCGACGTCCAGGTAGGATGACTTGGGGTCGTTCTCGTTGATGTTTGCCGGATCTGCGCACTTCATGCCGGCGGAAACGCCGTTTGCCTTGAATCCCTTTGGCATTGTGATATAGGAATTAAGTAATTCTTCTTCCATAGTAAGTAACCTCTTAATATAATTATCTGACGCATTATAGTACATCTTACTTAAAAGGTGCAATAACGCTTGACTTGAAAGCACATTAACATTATACTTTCTAGGCATTGGCTGACATGGTGGGATTAGTTCAGTTGGTTAGAGCGCTAGTTTGTGGCACTAGATATCATGGGTTCGAATCCCATATCCCACCCCAATTTTTGCCTCTTCATACTGGGGTGTAGCCAAGGGGTAAGGCACGGGTCTTTGACTCCCGCATTCGTAGGTTCAAATCCTGCCACCCCAGCCATATGGTTCACTAGCTCAGCCGGTAGAGCACTTGACTTTTAATCAAGGGGTCTGGAGTTCGAACCTCCAGTGAGCCACCATAAATACATAAGGTCCGTTTTCGAGAAGCTCGGGAACGGACTTTTTTATTCCACACAAGTCCATTGCGTTAATGTCAAAACACGGCTAAAACCACGGTATGCGCCTGCTTTTTAACCGGGTTTTTCTTCAAACTTCGAAAAAAGCAGGCTAAAACCACGGCTGCTGCCGTCTTTTTAACCGGGGGTTTATCGGGATTCCTGCTCAGCTCACAGCCGGTTTTCAGCCTGTTTATGAGGGAAGAACACATCTAAATATTCTTTTAGCCTACATTACAGACACGTGACATTTTGCGCGTCTGCACCATTTTTGCTTGATTTTTGGGTATTTTCACGGGCTTTGAATGATAAAATTAGCATAATTACACAGAAATGCGGTAATTAAGACTTCAGGAAACGAGGCGTCGGATTTGGATAATAGACTGTTCAATCTTATAACAGGAGCTGTGACGGCATGTATCTCCGTTTGCGCAATTGGCATGAACAATTGCGGTGCTTCTGATGAGATCGCACTTCAGAGTCCTTCGCTTCTCGGCACGAATGCCGTTGCTCTTGAAGATCTTTTCTATTCACCGGATCTCGAGGCGGAGGAAACAGGTGTTGTGACCATGAGCCTCGGAAATGCGAATGTTGATATCAACGACCACACATTTACCGCCATGACCACATATACCGATGTCGCATCCGAGTTCGGCAACAATCCTGCAGATGCTATCACATACGACGGCGGCACTTACTGGCTGACCGACGATGCGATCCTTATCGACTATAAGTCTGACAAGCCCGAAAACCAGGACGAGGAGCAGGAAGAGGAATATGGCGGAATTACAAAGCTCTATGCAGGTGATTCTGTCGTCAGGATCGCTTATTCGAGCGAGTGGTCGCTCATTAGACTTCCTGAAGGAAAGCAGGGATATGTCAGAAATTCAAAGCTTTCACCTGACGAGGTAACTCCCGCGCCCACTTCAACTCCGGAGCCTACGGATACACCGACACCCAAGCCGAACACGCCTACTCCGAAGCCTTCTTCAAACAGCTCAAGCAGTTCGAGCAGTTCAAGCAGTTCGAGCAGCAGCTCCGGCTCATCCTCTAGCAGTTCTTCAAGCTCAAGTTCCAGTTCATCGAGTTCTTCAAGTTCATCGGATTCTGATTCCGGTTCGTCAAGCTCGAGTTCATCAAGTTCTTCAAGCTCTTCGAGCTCAAGTTCGTCATCGACCAGTGATTACGATGAGACTCCTGTTTATAAGCTCGTTTACTCGAGCTGCGCTCTCAATACAAGGTCAGGCCCCGGCATCTCCTATTCGCTCCTTTCGACGCTCTCGACAGGTTCCGCGATTGATGTCGTAGCCGAGACTGACAACGGTTGGTACAAGTCTTCTTCAGGCTATTATGTAAAGGCAAGTTTCTGCCTTGATAATCCGCCTACGAACACGCCGACTCCCGTACCTTCAGACGATTCTGACAGCGGCAGCTCGTCTTCTTCGATGGGCGACACGTCGACTGATTTTGCTACATTCATCAAGAGTTTCATCGGATGCAAGTATGTATACGGCGGCTCTGATCCGTACAAGGGATTCGACTGTTCCGGATTCGTCATGTACTGCTACTGGACGTATTACGGCATCGACCTGCCTCACGGCGCTACGAGCCAGTCCAGAAAGGGATATGAGGTCTCTGCCGATGAGATCCAGGTCGGCGACATTATCTGCTTCGACCGTGACGGCGACGGCACTATGGAGCACTCGGCGCTTTACGTCGGCAACGATACTTATGTACATGCCCAAGGCTCTGCGACAGGCGTCGTTTCGTCGAAATTCTCGTCCGCCAAGAACATCGCGACAATAAGAAGAGTGCTGTAACGGCACTCTTTTTTTGCATATTTTGGGACGGACAGATTGTTGTTTAATAAAAAGCAATTATCTGAAAATGAAGGGGCTGTCTCAAAACAAAACGAGATAGCCCCTTATTGTTTCAGCAAGTGTGGCAGTTGATTGCAGAATTCTGACCTGTCTTTTCGACAGGTATCGAAATCGAAGTGATTATCTGCGTTTCGATACCTCGACTTTTGAAAGGTGAGATCGAAATTATCCCAAGATGAGGGTTTCTTGCGATTTGGGATAAAATTCGGACCGCAAATTATCCCAAGTGAAGCATATTTAATCTTTTGGGATAGATTCACCTCTGAAAATTATCCCAAGTGAAGCATTTTTAAGCTTTTGGGATAAATTCACCTCTGAAAATTATCCCACGGAGGCAATAATTCACGGTTTGGGATAAAATCGCCTGCAAGGAAAGCTACGATATCGTTTTCAGGAAAAAGTCTTCAAAAACGATATCAGCGGGAGATCAAAGATATCGTTTTTAGGAAAAAACTTCTAAAACGATATCAGTGGAAGATCAAAGATATCGTTCGCCGGAAAAAAACTTCTAAAACGATATCAGTGGAAGATCAAAGGTATCGTTTTCGGAAGAAAAATCTCAATAACGATATCTGCGGTTCAGCCGAGGTATCGAAAACAAAGGATTTCCCCGGATTTCGATACGTTGAACTCTCAACAGGTATCGGAAACGGAAGTTTTTTAAACATTTCGATACTTTGGCCTTCCGGCAGACATGGCTGGTCATTAGCACATCCACTTCAAGGGGTCAGTTTTTCGCCGTTTTTACACGGCAGAAAAGCAGGCATTGGGCAAATGCCAGCCAAAAAGCAAAAGTAAGTGGCTGTACCGGCATTTTGATACAACCCCTTCACTTTACTGTCTATAGTCCATTGCGTATGTTTGAGTCATCCTGCCTTACGCTTACTTCTCAGCCAACCCTATAATGACCTCGCTCAGAACTCTGATGTCGGTCACAAGATCGGCCAGCGCGCGGCATTCGTTTGCCTGGTGGCACTGGTCTTCCTGCCACGGCGTCTGTATTCCGAAAGCGATGGTGTCGGGCATGTGACGCGCGTAGGTGCCGCCGCCGATGGCGATGGGGTCTGTGAATTTGTCGAGATATTCAGGTTCATAGCCGCTGTAGGAAGGCATGTTCTTCTTCCAGATGTCTGTAAGGACGGCGATCTCGGGCAGGTCCTTGGTCTTGTATAGAGGTGCCATCTGGTTTAGGATCTCACATTCGAGTTCGTAGGGAGCGGCCTTTATTGCCAGGTGTGTCACGATGCTGTCCATGCTGTAGCTTACGGGGCATCTGATGTCTATTACGAGGGATTCGCCGTTCTCATCGCAGCTTAATACTGAAGGATTTGCTGTGATGCTGCCTGACTCGTCTGTGACGTTGCAGCCGGTGTATTCAGCTGCCGTGAAGTCAACTATCTCTTTGCTTATGAATCTCAGGAGCGGGGAAGACGAGTAGTCTATGTCATCCGCATCTAATGTCTTGATCATGTCGAAGATGGCATTGACACCGAGCTCGGGCTTGGATGCGTGAGCCATCTTGCCGAAGCCTGAATATTCGACTCCGTCTATGGTGCACTTGCTCGAAGCGGGCACCATGTTTGCGGCTGAACCGCCTTTAGCCCTGATGGCGGAAGGCTCATCCGTGTATATCTTCAGATGCATGATGCCTTTCTCTGCATAGATGACAGGGAATTCTCCGTCGGGTGTGATGGAGAATGACGGGATCTCGCCTTTGGCTGCGTATGTCTCGACGCATGAGCAGGTGCGCTCTTCGTCGGTTCCCAAAATGAGCCTGACGCGCTTTGTGGGCTGATATGCGTTTTCCATGAGGCGCTTCATTGCGATGAAAGCTGCCGCTGCGGGACCCTTGTCATCCACGATGCCTCTGCCGTAAAGCATTCCGTCCTTTTGTGTGAGCTTGAACGGATCGGTGTTCCAGCCGTCTCCTGCAGGGACGACGTCGAGGTGGCAGACGATTCCGATGGCGTCGGCGTTTTCGGGACCGAATTCACACCAGCCGACGCGGTTGTCGATTATGCCTGTTCTCATGCCGGCGGCGGAAGCTGCGTCCAGGAAGTACTTGAGCGCCTCAAAGGGTTTCGCACCGTAGGGAAGCGTGCCGTATTCAGGGTCGTTTACCGGGTCTGAACCGGTGCTCTCGATCGCTATGAGACCTGAGATAAAATCGTATTCTTCCTGCGTGAGTGTTGAAATATCCATCTAAATTGCCTCCGGCATGTTCATTTCGAAATATTTGTATGGCTTGTCGGTCGCGAAATGGCAGACAACCATATATATGGCTACCTCAGTCGCGAAAAAGCGTACAGCCATTAGCATAATATCACAACTCTGAACATGTGACGGAACAGCAGCGATATACTTTTGGCATAATGCCGATATGAGAAGGATATGGCGAAAACTCCATATGCAAATCGCGGCAAATGGGTACGATTGAACAAAAACGGCAAGAAGTCTATAATTATTTAGATTTATTAATAAAGGGGAATACCAGATGCGTCCGAACGAGATTGGTTTAGTTGAGAATTACCTCAATGTTAAGGATCTGCTGCTTTCAGTTTGCAAGAGATTGTTGATCATAATACTGGCCGGCTGCCTTGTCGGCGGAGCACTCGGCTCATACAAGTTCATTAAGAGGGCAAAGACCAATGACGTTCTCGATGCCGGCACAAGGCTCAACAGCCGCGAGACTGATATCCAGTACAAGGAGCGTGTCCAGAATATCGACAGGGCAAGGGATATTGCCGACATGATCGATAACGTTAACTATCAGATCGATAAGCAGAGAGAATATATAGACGAATCCGTTTATATGGATATCGATCCCGAGAATGAATACGAGGCAATGGCACAGATCGTCCTCACGCTCGAGAATAACGATACCAACGGTCTGGATCAGATTCTGTTCAGCGCTTACGAGCGTGACGTAAAGGCCGGAACCTTCCTTAATGCTTATGCGGAAGAATATGGCACAAAGCCCGACTACATCAAGGAACTCATCTCGTTCTGGGGTTCTGCTTCAGACGGCACGATCATTAACATCGACAGCAGTGCCGACAGGGCAGGTTCCATCTATATCAGGATTTACGGACCTACAAAGGAATTTGTTGACGATGTTCTCGCTATGATCATTGAAGAGGTACAGGACGTATATAGCGACCTTAATACAAATATCGCTCCGCATACGCTCAACGTCGTCGGCACCCAGAGCATCTGCAGGATCGATTCGGGCACCAGAGACGGTCAGATCAATCAGATCGCCAAGCTGGATTCCCTGCAGAAGCAGGTCGTAAGCTACGGCAATTCCCTTGATAAAGTTGCGGAAGAACTCGGCCTTTCCGATAAGGAAGAGATCCTCGAGTATTTCGCTACAAATAAAAAAGTTGAAGTAGACGGTGTTCCGGAGGAGACTTCGGAAGTAACGCTCGGATTGAGAGCTATGCTCAAGCCCGCCATCAAGTTCGGCGTGATCGGCTTTGCAGCAGGTGCTTTCCTTGCCGTAGCATTCTTCGTTCTCAAGTACATCTTCGCGGTTAAGATCGCCACACAGGAGCAGTTCTTCAACCAGTTTTCTAACATCAGGAAGATCGGCGTTCTCAAGCCATCCGGCAAGAGAGGCAAGTATGCGACGTTCATCGACATCAAGTCCGGGGACGATTCGAAGATGACGCCCGAAAACAACAAGAAGCTGATTTCCGCTAATTACGATAACATCACGAAGGAATTCGGAAAGATCCTCATCACCGGCACAGGCGACAGCAAAGCCCTGGGTGATGCGGTCAAGGCTCTCGGCTTGAGAGGCGACTTCAGGCCTGACATCTTCTCGGATCCCGACATCCTCAAGGTAATTCCCGACTACGATGCGGTCGTTATCATGGAACAGCGTAAAGTTTCCACGTTCAAGACCGTAACCAGCGAGATCGAGTTGATCTCCAATGCGGGTACTGATATCGTCGGAGCGATAATCATCTAATCATTCAGATCCGTTGACGGATCGGAAAGCAAGGGTTGATCAATTGGCTGAGGATTCAAAGAAAAAGCCGTCCATAAGCAGGCATTGGGTGTACAGGGCACTCGCTTTTGCCGCTTTGGACTTCCTCATGATCGCTCTGAGTTTTGCTGCGGCCATTCTCATAAGGTTCGACTTCAGATTCTCTCAGATCGATCCCGAATATTTCAACAACGTATTAATGCTGGCACCGGTCAGCGCTTTGCTCATCATAATGCTGTTCGGTATTTTCAAAATGTACAGCAGCATATGGCGTTTCGCCTCGTTCTCCGAATTTGTGAGGATAGTGGAGGCGTGGATATGCTTCGCCGTCGTGGTCGGCATCTGCCTTCTCGTCAGTGACTTTTTTGCGGGAAAGAGACTGCTTCCGGTATCCGTGTGGATAATGGCGATCGTGTTCGGTTTTGTCACCACGACCGCACTCAGGTTCGGCTTCAGGTTCATAAACTTCATGAACAAGGACAGGTCCGTCACCAAAGACAGCAAGAACATCATGATCATAGGCGCGGGCGCCTGCGGAAAGGACGTCATACACGAGATAGTCATGAGCCAGCATGTCGATGCCAGGGTCTGCTGCGCGATTGACGACAACCCTGTAAAGATAGGCAGGGAGATAGACGGAGTTCCGATCGTCGGCACCAGGAAAGACATCCCGAAGATGGCCGAAAAATATAACATCGACGAGATTATCTTCGCTATCCCGGATGCCCGCGGAATCGACCGCAAGGACATCCTCGCTATCTGCTCGACGACCGAATGCGAGGTCAGGATCATCCCGGGAATGTACCAGATGATCGACGGTTCTGTCACTGTAAATACTATCAGGAGCGTCCAGATCGAAGACCTTCTCGGCAGAGACCCCGTAAAGGCGAATATCGACAGCATCAGACAGTACATCACCGGCAAGACCGTCATGGTCACGGGCGGCGGCGGATCCATAGGTTCCGAGCTCTGCAGGCAGATCGCCATGGCAAAGCCAAAGCTGCTCATCATTTTCGACATCTACGAG
Organism: Butyrivibrio sp. AE2032; assembly: GCF_000702965.1. Classification (NCBI taxonomy): domain Bacteria; kingdom Bacillati; phylum Bacillota; class Clostridia; order Lachnospirales; family Lachnospiraceae; genus Butyrivibrio; species Butyrivibrio sp. AE2032. The sequence continues at coordinate 57,983 of NZ_JNLF01000002.1, forward strand.
AACAACACATTCTGGATCGAGAAGGAACTCAGGGAGAAATACGGCGACAACCTTAATCTGGTCGCGTTGATAGGCTCTGTAAGGAATACCAACAGGGTACACTGGGTGCTCGAAAAATACCGCCCCGAGATAATCTTCCACGCGGCTGCACACAAGCACGTCCCGCTCATGGAAGGCTCGCCCAACGAAGCGATAAAGAACAACGTCGGCGGCACGTACAAGATGGCCCAGGCGGCTATAAAATACGGCGTTAAGCGTTTCGTGCTCATATCTACGGACAAGGCGGTCAACCCCACGAACATAATGGGCGCTTCCAAGAGGATCTGCGAGATGGTCATCCAGATGATGGACCGTAAGGCACAGGCGATGTTCGAAAACGGCGACATCGAAGTCAGGACCACGTTCTCAGCGGTCAGGTTCGGTAACGTACTGGGATCGAACGGCTCCGTATTAAAGATTTTCGAAAAGCAGATCGCAGCGGGCGGTCCCGTAACGGTTACGGATAAGCGCATCATCCGTTACTTCATGACGATCCCCGAAGCCGTCATGCTCGTCATGGAATCAGGCGCGTATGCAAGAGGCGGCGAGATCTTCGTTCTCAACATGGGCGAGCCTGTCAAGATCGACGATGTCGCGCGCAAGATGATACAGCTCTCAGGCCTGACTCCCGACGTCGACATAAAGATCGTCTATACTGGTTTAAGACCCGGCGAGAAGCTCTATGAGGAGCGCCTTATGGACGAGGAAGGCTTAAGGGAGACCGATGAGAACAAAGATATTTCGATAGCCCAGCCTATCCCGATGGATGACGCGGAATTCGAGAAAGCACTCATCGAACTTGACGCTGCCGCAAAATCCGAACGTGAAGACATAAGATACATCGTTGCGAAGATCGTAAAGACATACGATCCCGACAAGAAACCCGAGTAAAGAGCAAGGTCCGTAATATGCAGGAAAAGCGACTGAATCCGAAAAGATGGTTCATCCTTCCTAAGTGGGAGGAGCTTCCTTCCGATATGCGGACTGATGCCGTAAAGCCTTACTACGATGCGCTTTCAAAGCACAAGGCAGGTCTTTTCTTCAAGCGTGTTTTTGATGTCATCGCTTCGCTTTTGCTGATAATCCTTCTCGGCATTCCGATGCTCATTATCGCCATCATCATCAAGTGCGATTCCAAAGGTCCGGTCTTCTTCAGACAGGAAAGGGCAGCCGCTTACGGCGTGGTATTCAGGATCCATAAGTTCAGGACCATGGTCAACAATGCCGAAAAGCAGGGGACCAGCGTCACCGTTGATAACGACGTGAGGATCACGAAGGCGGGCTCGAAATTAAGAAATCACAGACTCGACGAATTCCCTCAGGTCTTCGACGTTCTTGCGGGCAACATGAGTTTTGTCGGCACCAGACCCGAGGTCATGAAATACGTCAACAGATATACCGACGAGATGAAGGCCACGCTCCTCATGCCGGCCGGCATCACATCGATCGCGAGTATTGAATACAAGGACGAGGCTGAGCTCCTGGAAAAGGCCGAAGATGCCGATGAAGTCTATGTTAACGAGATCCTTCCCGACAAGATGAAATACAATCTGGATTCGGTCAGGAATTTCGGTTTCTTCAAGGATATAGGCGTTCTTTTCAAGACGGTAGGAGCTGTTTTCCGCGGGTGATATTTCTCCTTAAAGTTTTTTATTCATAAGATTTCATACTTTGTTTATGAAATCGTCTTCGATGACTAACATTAGTTTTCTATAATCGGGGTATGAAGATATGTGCTTTTATCGGAGACATGTACAGGGACTACTCCGCGTCCATCATCAGAAGTATCGATTCCCGTGCCCGCGAGAAAGGACACAGGGTTGATGTTTACGGCAACTGTTCTGTACCCAGCAATAACCCTCTCCAGGTTATCGGATACAAGAGCATCCTTTCGTTGCCTAATCTTAGTGATTACGACGGCATAATCCTTTGCGCCGACACGGTCGATCAGGCCGGCCTTTCGAAGGACCTTATAGAAGAACTCCTGTCTAATCCCGATGTTCCACCCGTAGTATGCATCAGAGCCGAGATCAACGGTTTCTTTAACGTCGTTCCAGACAACAGGGCGATAATGCACGACGTTGCTAAATATGTCATCTCCAAGTGCAAGTCCGGCGACATAGGTTTTGTCACCGGCAGAGACGACCTTCTCGACTCTGCTGAGAGAAGAGCAGGCTTCGAAGATGCCATGCGCGAAGCAGGATACGAAGTTACTGAAGACATGGTCTTCCACGGCAATTACTGGATAACCCAGGGCCCCGAGCAGGCTGATTTCTTTACTAAGCCTGACGGCACGCTTCCTGAAGCGATAATCTGTTCGAACGACTACGAAGCCATCACCCTTATCGATGAACTGATCCAGCGGGGCTTCAGCGTTCCGGGTGATACCATCATCAGCGGCATCGATAACATTTCGGAAGCAGGAGATCACATTCCTTCGCTTACCACGATCGAGATCTCGGAAGAGACACTTGTCAATGCTGCGATGGAACTGCTCGAAAAGATATACGCCAAGGAAAATCCCGACCTTTACGTTAACGTCTCAGGCAATATCGTAATCCGCGAGAGTACCGGCGACGATGATCCCGGCAGAGATGTCTTCAAGGCATTGAGAGCTCTCAAGGTCGCCAAATCGAATTCCATCGAAGCCATGAGAGAATACGTTCTCGTAAGTACTGATTTCGAGGAGGCGCTGACGCGTGAAGCCGCACTCCAGGTTACTCTCGACTCACTTAAGAAAGCGTCCAGCATCAAGGAATGCTACATCTGCAGATATCGCGAAAATGACAGAGTCCTGAGCGGATACTTCGATGCTTCGGGCAACACATTTATCGAATCCCGGGAGTTCCCGAGCAACAGGCTTCTTCCTGAAGGTTTCCTGAAAGATAAGACCGGCACGATAATTTTCCTCCCGATCGCAAATAAAAACGTTGTTTACGGTTATGCGGTGCTGATAGTCGATACTAAGGAAAACGGCTTCATCAACGAGAAGATCGAGTTTATCCTCATGGAGATCGGCCAGGTAATAAACAAACTCGAACTCTATCAGAAATATTTCGGTATCGCCGACATCATGAGCCTTTATACTAAGGACTCGCTGACGGGCATACTCAACAGGCGCGGCTTTGAAAAAGAAATATCCAAGCTCTTCGACGATAACGGCAAGGCAGTTACCGATCTTGCCATCGTCTCCGTCGACATGGACGGCCTCAAGTATATCAACGATACATTCGGCCACAACATTGGCGATGAAGCGATCAAGGAGACTTCCAAGTGTATCTACAACGCCCTGAAATCAAAGGAGTTCGTCGCCAGAATGGGCGGTGACGAGTTTGTGGCAGTCCTCATCATGACGGATGTCGGCAGGGTAGGCCAGTTCATCAGAAATGTCAGGAACAATCTCAAAGAGGTCAACAAGAAAGGCAAGTACGAATTCGAGCTGAGCTCGAGCATCGGCACCTGTGAACTTACAAACTGGAAAGATCTCATGGAGAGCATGAGTAAAGCCGACAAGGCCATGTATCTTGAGAAGAAGGCCAAGAAAAAGAACCGGACTTAAATGGACAGTACATAAAGTAATTTTGCTCATCATTACTTCAAAAAGGCTGTGGCTCTGCTGCAGCTTTTTTGATGGGGGCTGCTTTATTTTGTCTCTGGTCCGTTTTTTTAGTTACGGGGCGGTCCGCCGGTACCGGCTGAAGAGCCACGATATCGTTTTTGGGGAAAAGTTTTGAAAAACGATATTTGCCGACTTTGCAAGGTATCGTTTTCGTAAATATTCAATAAAGTACGTGATCTGGTACCAAAAGTGCCGTGAAACGGTACTGTTTTGCGTAAATATTCGATAAAGTACGTGATCTGGTACCAAAACTACCTTGAAACGGTACTGTTTTACGTACTACTGAACTCTTTCGCATTTTGCTGACTTTGCAAGGTATCGTTTTCGGGAAAAAATCTTGAAGGTAGACTAAGAAACGGACAGCGATTTTCCAAAATCCAATCTATAATAAATACATGGAGGAAGAAGCCTATGTCTCGATCTTATACGCCTGAATTCAAGAAAGATGCCCTGAGATATGTCAAAGAGCATAAGGGCAGCATTGACCTGCACACTATCGCAGATAATTTAGGAGTTCCTTACCACACTCTTTATGGTTGGATAAAGGATGAACGCAGGATACAAAGGTTATCTTCAGCAGAAAAAGCCGAAGCTGAACCGCGCTCTGCCGAAGAACTGGAACGTGAAAACGCAAGGCTCAGAAGAGAATTAAGAGACAAAGAGGATGCGCTTGAAATATTAAAAAAAGCTATCGGCATTCTGAACGACTGACAGAAACTCTGTATAAGGAAGTCGATGAGACATCCAAGAAAGAAGTCGGGCACCGCTTCTCTGTCAGCGGTTATCCCAAACAATGGTTTTTCACGCTTCCGGGATAATTCTCAATATCCCGCTAAGCTGTTTTCAACAACTTTGGGATAATTCCTTATCATTCGACCGGAAGTCCCCAATCATCCCGTTCAATTATCACTTTCACCAAAAGCCGTAATGAGCATGTCATATTTATTATTTATTATATTTTAAGGAATAATGGTAAAATGTAGTCTGTGATATGCTCCATAAGTCCGTGTGGATGGAATACCGGCTGCACAACGGACTTGAACGTTCCGATGGGCATTACTGCTGAAGCGGCATGCTGCCAAATCGGAATGCTGCCGCAAAGGCTTACAGCATATCACCGGCATAAGTAAGTACATGACACTGGGGGAATAAGAAGTGTACAAGAGAAATGCACAGGGGTGGTCAAAGCACTTGGACTTTATGGTGCTTGATATTATTGTGCTTCAGCTCTGCTATATGGTTGCTTTCTATCTGCGTTTGCAGGGATGGGTCTATTCCATGCACGAGTATAAGACCTTGGGTCTTTTGCTCTTTATCGCGGATGTTCTGGTCATAGTCGTAAACAATTCTCTGCATGACGTTATCAAGCGCGGATATTTGAGGGAGATCTTCGAGCATCTCAGGCACAGCGTATATGTGCTCGCCATCGTACTTGTCTATTTCTTCTCGTCCCAGTTGGGTGAGGTCTATTCAAGATACGTACTCGGTATCACTTTCGTTTTCTATCTGCTCTTCGGTTACTGCGCGAGGATTACCTGGAAGTGGATCCTTCGCCATACGAGCTTCAGAAGAGACAGGAACAACATGCTCGTTGTGGTTTCCGAAGCCAATGCCGACATGATCCTCAGCAGACTTCTTAGCGACAAGCAGGCAGGATATTCCATCGTAGGCGTTGTCCTTCTCGAGACGACAAACCATAAGAGCATACACGGTCTTCCCGTTGTAGCCGAGATGAGAAATGCTGCAAAGTACATCGCCGAGGAGTGGATAGATTCAGTCTACATCGATGCTCCGATCAACGACAAGAAGGTCGTAAAGCTCATGGATGCATGTGCGGTCATGGCTGTTCCCACGCACTATCACGTTCCTTACATGACACGTTCCGGAGTCAAGAGATTCTCCGAGAAGATCGGCGGAACGACGGTGCTCACGACGGCGATCAATTATGCTACTCCCGTACAGACCCTTATCAAGAGGATCTTCGATATTTTCGCCGGCATCATCGGCAGCATCGCGGCTCTTCTGATAATGGCTATTGTCGGCCCCATCATAAAGAAGCAGTCTCCCGGCCCGATCCTTTTCAAGCAGGAGAGAATCGGTAAGAACGGCAGACACATCAAGATCTATAAGATCCGTTCCATGAGAATGGACGCGGAGGACCTGAAGAAGGAACTCATGGAAGAGAACCGCGTCAAGGACGGCATGATGTTCAAGATGGATTTCGACCCGAGGATCATCGGCAACAGGATCCTTCCTGACGGTACGAAAAAGACAGGTATCGGAGAGTTCATCAGAAAGACGAGCCTAGACGAGTTCCCTCAGTTCTTTAACGTTCTCATGGGTACGATGTCGACTGTCGGAACAAGACCTCCGACGCTCGACGAATATGAGAAATATCACTTCCACCACCGTGCGAGAATGGCCGTCAAGCCCGGCATTACGGGAATGTGGCAGGTATCGGGAAGATCCGAGATCACGGATTTCGAGGAAGTCGTTAAGCTCGATACCGAATATATCGCCAACTGGAGCCTTACGCTCGACCTGAAGATCATCTTTAAGACCATAGGCGTGCTCTTTACTCATAAAGGAGCTATGTGATGAGCGGAAACTTACCGGGAAATGCGAAAGCCGTTTTTATCATCGGTGCAAAGTGCATCGGTCAGTACGGCGGCTATGAGACATTCCTCGATAAGCTCACGGAGACCCATCAGAATGAGACTTCCATAAAGTATTTCATCGTCACCAAAGCCAACGGTGACGGCGCGATGGACGAGACAAAATTGAATGGTGTCAGCGGCATCGAAAAAGCAGAAGACGGAAGCGTAAAGTCTTTCGTATATCACAACGCAAACGTGGTTAAGATCAAGGTTCCGCAGATAGGTGCGGCACAGGCGATCGCATATGACATAAAGGCATTCAAGTGGTGCCTCAGATACATTAGCGAAAACAATATCAGGGATGCGATCGTTTATGTGCTCGCATGCCGCATCGGACCTTTTTTCGGCGGACTCGTAAAGAAGGCTCACAAGCTCGGTGCAAAGGTTTTCGTAAATCCTGACGGACACGAGTGGAAGAGGGCGAAATGGTCCGGCCCCGTTCGCAAGTACTGGAAGGAATCCGAGCGTCTCATGACAAAGCACGCCGATCTCATGGTCTGCGATTCTGTCAATATCGAAAAATACATCAGGGAAGAATACTCAGGCTACAGCCCGAAAACGACATTCATCGCATACGGCGCTGACCTTAAGAAGAGCACGCTCTCTGACGACGACCGGAAGTTTACGGAGTGGCTCGCATCTCACGGCCTTTCCAAAGACAACTACTACATGTGCTGCGGAAGGTTCGTTCCGGAGAACAGCTTTGAGATCATGATCCGTGAGTTCATGAGATCGAAATCCACGAAGGATTTCGCCATCATCACGACCAAGAACGATTCTCTCCTTGAAGAGCTCGAGCAGAAGCTCCACTGGAGATCGGACAGCCGCATCAAGTTCGTCGGCACTGTATACGATCCCGAGCTCCTGAAGAAGATCAGGGAGAACGCATATGCAAACTTCCACGGCCATACAGTCGGCGGCACGAATCCCAGCCTTTTGGAGGCATTGGGAGCAACAGACTTAAACCTCCTGATCGATGTCGGATTCAACCGCGAAGTCGGTCAGGATGCAGCCCTTTATTGGGGAAGCGGCGAAGGCGAGCTCGCAAGGCTTATAGACGAGGCTGACCTGATGGACGTTAAGACAAGAGAAGACTTCGGCAGCAAGGCCAAAGAGCGCATCAGGACTGCCTACAGCTGGCAGTTCATCGGCGACGAATATAAGAGAGTGTTCCTGGCATGAAGATACTGGCGGTTCACAATTTCCATAGAAAAGGATCAGCCAGCGGAGACGATCAGGTCTTCAAGTCCGAGACTGCGCTCCTGGAATCCCACGGCAATACGGTGATCAGATATTCTGTATCAAACGATGAGTTCGATAACGCGGGCGCTGCAGGAAAGATCAAGGCAGTCTTCGGCATGCTCTGGTCAAAGAAGAACTACAATGCGGTGCAGGAGAAGATAAAGGAGACAAAGCCTGATGTCGTGCATGTTCACACATTCTTCCCGCTGCTCTCGCCCTCCGTGCTCTACGCGGCTAAGAGACTGGACGTTCCCGTTGTGGCAACGCTCCACGACACGAGATTCGTCTGTCCCTGCGCTACATCACTTAGAGGCACGGAGCTCTGCAACGAGTGCGGCGACGGACACTATATGCGTATGTGCAAGTACGGCTGCTTTAAGGGCTCAAAGGCTCAGAGCCTTATAGTGGCAAATATCTTCAACTATCACAGAAAGAAGAGGAGCTTCTACGATCAGATCGACAGATATATCTGCCTGAACGACAACCAGATAAGGCTCCTCGAAGAGATTGGATTCGATAAGAACAAGATCACGAAGAAGTATAATTTCGTGCCCGACGCGGAGGCGAACGCAACGCCTGTCAAAGTCGAGGGGATACCTGACAGATATGTCGTCTTCTATGGCCGTATTGGTGAGGAGAAGGGTGTCAGGATCCTCATGAAGGCATGGGATAAGATCACTGACATTCCGCTCGTAGTTATGGGCGGAGGACCTCTTGAGGACGAGTTCTCGAAATGGGCGGAAACGAAGAATAACGTTTACTATCTCGGTTACACGGAGCATAACAAGTGCCTGTCGATCGTTAAGGGTGCGGAGTTCGTCGTATTTCCTTCCATCTGGTATGAGGGATGCTCCATGGTCGAGATCGAGACCATGTCTTTGGGAAAGGCTCTGGTCGCTACAGACCTGGGCTTTTCGGAAGAAGCAGTAACCGAAGACTATAACGGCAGCAAGTTCAAGCTCGGATCCGTCGAAGGGTTCATCGGAAAGATAAACGCCCTTTGGAACGATCCTGACAAATGCGGCAGCATGGGGCTTAACGCAAGGAAAGAATATGAGACCAAATATATGCCTGAAGACAATTACAGACAGCTGATGGCAATATATGAGAGCACGATAGGGAAATAAAGAATGGAAAAGATAGATGTTGTACTTACCTGGGTAGACGGAAACGATCCTGAATGGGTCGCTTCAAAAGCCGAGTGGGAGAGAAAGATAAAAGGCATCGACACGTCGAGCAACAGGTCGACGCATTACCGTGACTGGGATAATCTCCAGTATGTTTTCCGCGGAATAGACAAGTTCATGCCGTGGGTCGACAAGGTCCATTTCGTAACCGTGGGACATCTTCCTTCATGGCTCAACACGGATTGCCCGAAGCTTCACGTCGTAAAGCACACTGAGTTCATGCCTGAAGAATATCTTCCGACATTCAACTCAAGCGCTATTGAGATCAATATCCACAGGATCCCGGGCCTTTCCGAGCACTTCATCAACTTCAACGACGACATGTTCGTCATCCAGAAGACAGTGCCTGAGGACTTTTTCGAGAACGGGCTCCCGAAAGATATGGCGGTCTTATCACCGGCGCCTATATTCAGGGACGTTATCTGTGATGTCGAGACCAACAACATCGGAATAATCAACGACTATTTCACGGTCGGGGACGTCAAGAAGAACAAGAAGAAATGGTACACGTTAAAGTACGGCAAGTTCATGGTTAGGACAATGCTCTTCAGCAGGTTCTCGAGCATCCTCGGACTGTTTGAACCCCATATTCCTTTCTCTTACAATAAGTCTGTTTTTGAGGAAGTATGGGAAAAGGAATTTGAGGTTCTGGACAACACTTCAAAGAACAAGTTCAGGACGAGGGACGACGTCAGCGAGTGGCTCATGCGCCAGTGGCAGCTGATGTCCGGAAAGTTCGAACCCAGACGCTGGGACTTCGGACTGTACATGCGCGGCTCCGACACGGAAGGCGTTTCTAACATCCTGAAGAATCCGGGAAAGACGCGCCTGGTATGCATCAACGATTCGACCCTCGTCGAAGATTACGACAGATGCAAGGAACTGGTAAACAAGGCTTTGGATGAACTTCTTCCTGAGAAGTCCATTTTCGAGAAGTAGGGCGTAAAGAAGATGGATTATCAGAAAGGTCTTGTGAGCATAGTGATCCCGGTATATAACGGCGAAAAATATCTGAGCAGATGCCTCGATTCGGTCATCGCCCAGACGTACTCACATATCGAGATAATCCTTGTTGACGACGGCTCGAAAGACGGGTCGCTCAATGTCTGCATGAACTATGCTTCAAAAGACAACCGCATCTATGTAGAGACAAAGGAAAACACTGGTGTATCTGACACAAGGAATCTCGGCATGAGCAAAGCGATGGGCGAATTCATCGTATTTATCGACTGCGACGACTATGTCGTAAGCGGTTATGTCGAGCACCTCGTAACGCTCATGAAGGAAGGCATAGACCTGGGCATCTGCGGCTGGGTAAAGGAATCCGAGAAAGGGGAGACCAAGGGCAGATGCGTCGACATGGAGGAGACCTGCGGTGTCGACAGATGCCTTGAAGTTCTCGTCTCGCTCGGTGGCGTTCAGGGATATCCGATCTCGAAAATTTTCCGCACATCTCTGTTAAGAGAAAACGGGATCGTTTTTGATAAGGATATAGCCATTTTTGAAGATCTGCTCTTTTGCTGCGAATATACGAAGAAATGCAGAAAGATCAGCATAAACACCAAGTATGCTGACTACCATTACATCCTTCATCCCACCGGAAGCAGATATGCTTCCGTACATGCAAAGGAATTCAACAGGATCTGGATCACGGAAGTCTATTCACTTGAGAAACTTCTTTCCGTAGTGGGTGATTCAAAGGATGCAAGAAAGAGAGTCCGTGCAAGGATCGCTCTTTCGTCTTCTTTTTACATCAACCGTATGTTTGAGTGTAATTACGAAGATAAGCAGCTGCAAAAAGACCTTGTAAGCAAGATAAGAAAAAATCTCGGGCCGGCGATGTTCTCATCTGAAGGCGACGTGAAATGGACGATGCAGGCATTCTTATGCTCCATCTCTCCGGGATTGGAATATAAGGTTAAGTCGAAATTATAAAATAACCGGACGGAAATAAAACAGATGACAAGCGGAATAATAAAAAAGATAAGACCTGAGATGTGGGCAGCGGTGATAATCATCACGTTGTTCTATCTTTGCGAGTTCAGGTTTTTCTTCTTACTGCCATTACCCGATAAGATCTTCGCGGGAAGTACCAATAAGATGATGCTGGCCATGTTCAGCTTCGGATTCTTTATACTGTTCCTTCTCAAGAACAAAAAGCTTGGATTGGGATACTTCGGATGGCCTATTATCTTTGCGTTCCTGTCGGTTGCTGTATCGACGGTCCTTTCTAAGTTTGAGTTCGGTTTCTCGATAACCCAGGTGCTTTGGGGAATAATCCCTTACCTGATCCTTCTGTTATATTTCCCGGGACGCAAATACCTGGCTGACAAGGATACTATGGAATGTTTTATCGTGATCGGTGAGATCCTTGCGATTCTCATGTCTGCGATCTTTATCCTGCAGTATATCCTGTATACGGGTTCTGAATCCACATTCTTAAAACTTCCCGGCATGATCTCCGATGTCAGCATCAGACATCCTGAGTGGGGTCTTCGAGTAAGGAACGTATTTGACGGATTATTCCGTGTGTTCGGACTCATCATTGCCGACAGGATAATCGTAAAGAGGTTCAGAGGATGCTGGCTCGACATCATTTCGTATTTTGCTATCGTTCTTGCGGTTCTCATGATCGATCAGTCCAGAGCATATCTCGTAACGTTGATGTTCTCTTCGATCGCAATACTGATATACCGTTCAATAAAGAAAGTGACTGTTGCAAAGCTTCTCATCGGAACAGGCGCGATAGCAGTCGGCGTTGTGGCGATAATCGTAAAGATGTCTTCGATATTTGTTTCGATTGCGGAGAAAGCCGGTTCCTGGATGGCGAGAGTTAACGCAGCAAGCCACTATATCGATGTCGGTCTGGACCACTTCTTTTTCGGTATAGGCATGGCTGACCATGAATCAAACCGCGAGGTCGCAAATTACGTACGCGGTATTTCAGGCATCTATTATCCTGACGATGTCGGACTCATCGGACTTTTCGCGCTGCTCGGAATAGCGGGTCTTATCGTATATGTCGTCATTATGGTAAGGGTCATCAAGTGCTTCCTTTACGCAAAGCAGGACCAGGCTCTTCTTTTCGGACTGGTCATCTCAATGATAATGTCATCCATCATCACCACATATTTCGACAGAACAAGATTACTGGCATTGGTACTTACCGCTATTGTATGCGATATAAACAGATGCCAACGGTGGAAAGAAAATGAACTCGATAATACTAACTGATTATAAGAACATAGCCAGAACACTTGATATGTGCGTAAGGTTCAATAATAAGATCAATGAACCGATAGCATATATCATTGTCGATAACAGCGCGGAAGAATTCGGAAGAAAGTATCTTTACGACAATTCCATCGAATATACGCCCGGTGCGTTCGGCAGCAAACTGGTATACACATTCACTTATGAAGGCATTGATTTTGTTCTTATCGATAATGCCGCAAATGCGGGTTATGCGATCGGAAATAACGTCGGTGCGTCATATGCCAGAGAGAAGTTTAAGAGCGAGTTTTATATCTTTTCAAACAGCGATCTGGATTTCCCCGAAGAGATCGATCTGGGTCTTGTTTCCGGTGCGATACATGAGCATCCCGAGATCGGCATTATCGGACCCAATGTTCTTTATATGGGGCAGAAGAGGCAGAACCCCAGAAAGTTCAGAGGGATATGGTCTCAGATGATCGCCGGCGATTTCAACTCGAGATGGTTCCACTGCAAATTCAACGATAAGCTCAACTGCCTTGATCCCGATCCGAAGGAAGGCAATACGGATTGGGTTACGGGATGCTTCCTGATCGCGGCGGCTGATAAGTTCCATGAAGTCGGATGTTTCGACGAGAATACGTTCCTTTATGCCGAAGAGATGATCATAAGCAAGAGGATGCTCGCCAAGGGATATACGACGTACTATCTGCCTCAGACGACGGTCGTCCACAATCACCAGGGCGTCGATAACAGGAAGATGCGAAAGATACTTCATAAATCCATGAAGTATTACTACAAAAGATACGAGAAGACCAACTTTTTCCTTCTGGGACTGTCCGACGTATCATTCGGCATCACGGAATTCGGATATTACATCTTCCACGATCTTATTAAAGTGAAACTGTTAAAGAAAGGCTGAATAAATGGAAGGTAAGACTGTAAAGTCGGTAAAGCTCAACGCCGTGTTAAACGGCATCAAGGAAGTCATGGCGATACTTTTCCCCATGATCACTTTTCCTTATGCTTTAAAGACATTGGGCGTTGATAATTACGGTATCTATACTTTCAGCGCATCGATCATAAGTTATATCTCGTATCTTGCCGCAGCGGGCATTCTCCGCTATGCGGTAAGGGAGAGCGCCAGGGTAAGGGATGACAAGCTCAAGTGCCAGAAGCTCGTAAACGAACTCTTCACGATCAATGTGATCACGACCGTTTTTGCGTTTGTGGTACTTGCGCTGTTAGTCCTCTTTTGGACTAAACTCCATTTCTATGCGCCGGTAATCTTCATGCTGAGCCTGCAGGTCATCTTTACGACCTTCGGTGCGGACTGGATCAACACAGCTTTTGAGGATTATCTTTTCGTTACGATAAGATACATCGTCTGCCAGTCTTTGGCAGTCGTTCTACTGTTCATTATAGTCAGGGATCCTGACGATGTTGTCGCTTATGCGTTCGTATCGTCATTCGGATTCATCGTTCCGAACATCATAAACAGATTCCACATCAAAAAGAGCTATGGTATCTCACCAAGGATAGTCATCAACGACGAACTGAAAAAGCACATCAAGTCGATCGCATATCTTTTCGCATGCACTATCGGCACGTTCATCTATATCAACTCGGACGTAACGGTTCTGGGTATTTTCTTTGATAATGATGTAGTCGGATACTACGGAGTTTCGGTCAAGTTCTATATGCTCATAAAGCAGGTTGTGGCTGCAGCTTTCCTCGTGCTCATACCCAGGATTTCCCATGAGATCGCAAAGGACGGAAAAAAGTCACAGGCGCATCTTGAGAAAGTGCTGCACTTTACGATAATTGCCGCAGTTCCTGCTGCCATAGGTCTTGTCATGATTAGAAAGAATCTTATCCTTGTTTTCTCAAAGCCTGAATACATGAGGGCGGAGTCATCGCTCATGATACTGGCGTTTGCTCTTATTCCGGCGCTCCTCGCGAATTTCTTCATCAACATAGTCATGATCCCGCTCCGTATGGAAAAGCAGGTCATGATCGCAACGATCATAAGTGCGGCGGTAAACCTTATCCTGAACATCATATTTATCCCGTTTTTCGCAGAGAATGCCGCTGCTGTTACGACACTTATTGCAGAAGCTCTGATGGTGGCACTCGGCTGGTTCTGGACGAGAGACAAACACTACAAAGGAATATTGAAACCGATCGGTGTCAGTGCATTGGGCGGTGCAGGTATTTTCGGGATCTGCTATTGGATCAACAACGCAATAAGCGGTGCAGTGCTCGGGTTGATAATTTCCGTGGCACTCTGTATCGTATATTACCTGTTGATCTTGTTTGCATTTTACAGAAAAGAAGTTATTGAAATAATTAAGAACAAAGGAAAGAAAAAATGAGTCGGGTTTATAACACAGGCGAGACAGACGAAAGCTTAAAGGCTGAATATAATCCTGAAGGCAGCGACCTTCGCAGGGCACAGCTCAGGATGCTCGAAATGCTCGAGTTCCTTGACAGGATATGCAGGGAAAACAAGATAGAGTATTTCATCGGCGACGGTACTATCTTAGGTGCCGTAAGGCACGGAGGATACATCCCCTGGGATGACGATATCGATGTTTTCCTCTCGGCACGTGACATCAACAGACTTGCCAAGATCGTTAATGCGGGCGATTACGATTTTGTTGTCCAGACACACAAGAATGACAAGGGCTTTGTCAGACAGTGTGCAGTATTACGTGATCTTAAGTCCGAATATATCAAGGATGAATATGTCCACAATCAGAGAAAATACAGAGGCCTTCAGATAGATCTTTTCCAATACGGATTTGGTGTCAGCAAGAGCTTAAAGCACATTATCCATAAGATCACCTGGCGCAACGAGAATATGTATCTCGGAAAGAATAATTTCATGTCTTCGTTCACTTACGGATTGTGCCGGTATTTCCTTATTCCGTTATTTAAGTTCATAAGCCTTTTCAAAGGAAAGAAAGTGCTTACCGAAGGTTACGAAGCCTGCTGGTGGCATCATGAGATCCCTTCAGATTGCGTTTTCCCTTTGAAGAGCATTCAATTCGAAGGCCTTACAGTTATGGGTCCGAACAATCCGGAAGAAGTATGTAAGGCCATATACGGCAATTACACCGATCTCCCGCCTAAGGATAAGAGAGACCAGCATTCTATTGAAAAGATAGCTTATTACGACGAGAGAAGAGCTTGATTAACAGGAGAGATAACATGAAGATTTTCGTTACAGGCGTATGCGGACAACTGGGACACGATGTCGTAAACAACGCAGTTGCAAGAGGAATAGAAGCAGTCGGATCAGATATCCAGCCCGTTTATTCAGGCGTTGCGGACGGCAGTGCGGTAACCGCGGCGCCTTATGTCCAGCTCGACATAACAGATAAAGATGCGGTAAAAGCCGCAATAGAAGAGATCAGGCCTGACGCAGTAATCCACTGCGCAGCCTGGACTGCCGTTGATGCAGCTGAAGATGAGGAGAACAGGGAAAAGGTCCACAAGATCAATGCTGAGGGAACCCGCTATATTGCGGAAGCTGCCAAAGAGATCGACTGCAAGATGCTCTATATCTCCACGGACTATGTTTTCGACGGGCAGGGCGAACGTCCCTGGGAGCCCGACGATAAGTGCTATGCTCCGCTCAACGTATACGGTCAGAGCAAACTCGACGGAGAACTTGCGGTATCAACGACTCTGGAAAAGTTTTTCATCGTCCGTATAGCCTGGGTTTTCGGTCTTAACGGCAAGAACTTCATAAAGACCATGATCAACGTCGGCAAGACTCACGACACGGTAAGAGTCGTAAACGACCAGATCGGCACGCCCACATACACGCTCGACCTTTCAAGGCTCCTTGTGGACATGATAGAGACAGACAAGTACGGTTACTATCACGCGACAAATGAGGGCGGCTACATCTCATGGTACGATTTCTGTGTTGAGTTCTATAAGCAGTACGGGCTTGCCACAAATGTAATCCCCGTGACTACTGCAGAGTATGGTCTGTCCAAGGCGGCAAGACCGTTCAATTCAAGACTCGATAAATCAAAGCTCGCTGAAAGCGGCTTCACACCTTTGCCGGACTGGAAAGACGCGGTAAAGAGATATTTGCAGGAGGCAGAACTATAATGGCATTCACATTCGAGAAAACAAAACTTCCGGGAGTAATAATCATCCAGCCCCAGGTCTTCGGCGACAGCAGGGGATACTTCATGGAGACATACAAGAAGGGCGATTATGCCGCTGCAGGCATCGACAAGGAGTTTGTCCAGGATAACGAGAGCTCTTCCACAAAGGGTGTTTTGAGAGGACTTCATTTCCAGAAGGACCACACGCAGGGCAAGCTCGTAAGAGTGACTCACGGTGAGGTCTTTGACGTCGCTGTCGACGTAAGACCGGGTTCCGAGACTTTCGGCCAGTGGGTTGGCGTAACGCTCAGTTCCGAGAAGAAGAACATGTTCTATATTCCTGAAGGTTTCGCGCACGGATTCCTCGTGCTTTCGGACACTGCGGAGTTCGTCTATAAGTGCACTGACGTATACGATCCGAAGTCAGAGGGCGGCATTCCTTGGAATGATGCGTCGATTAATGTAGAATGGCCGAAACTCGACTGTGAATACAAGACGAGCGAAAAAGACGAGAAGCACGAATCGTTCAAGGATCAGGATTTCTCCTGGGCTGCCAAGTGGCTCTGACGATCGTTTAGGAGTGGGAATAAATGAGGGTTATTTCTTGCACAAGTTATTACGGCACCGGATCTTCAGCCGTTACGAACTTCTTCTCGGAGTTCGATAACGTCTTTTCACTCGGTGAATACGAATACCGTTTCCTGCACGATCCTGACGGCATCGCGGATCTGGAATACAACGTAGTAGAGAATAACAACAGACATAACACGAGTGATGCGATAAAAAGATATATCAGGTTCGCAGCCACACAGAAGAAGCTTGGCTACGGCGGATACGACATCTTCGAAGACGAATTCGAAAAGGCAACTGAGGATTTCATCGATGACATAACCGAGCTTAAGGCAAAGACATGGTGGAACAAGGACCGTTTAGACCGCGGCCAGTTGTTCTGCTTTATCGACCGTGTCTATTCGTTCTTCAAGAGACTCTTTAAGAACGAGCTCAAGACAGAGATCCGATATTCGCTTCTTACAGACCGCGAACTTGCTTACTATTCCGCAGTTGACGAAGAAACCTTCCTCAAGGCCGTAAGAAAATACGTCGACAGGCTCCTTTCTTTCGCTAATAAGAATCAGCTTCCTTATGTCATGGTCGACCAGATGGTCCCGCCGACTAATACGAAGCGTTTCTTAAGATATTTCGACGACTGCAAGATAATCGCTACGGAAAGAGATCCCAGGGACATCTTCCTTCTCGAGAAATACGAGTGGAAGTGGGGCGTGCTTCCCGTCAAGGATGTAAAGGAATACGTCGAGTGGTTTAAGATAACGAGAAAGTACAGTCATCCTGTCGATGAAGACCACAGCAGGGTATTGAGGATCAATTTCGAGGACATGATCTACAAGTACGATGAGACCAAGCAGATACTTTGCGACTTTGCAGGAATAGATGCATCTCATCACGTAAATCCGAAGACGATCTTCGATCCTTCCAGATCGATCAAAAACACAAATCTCGTCAGCCGTTATCCGGGCTGCGAAGAAGACATCAGATACATAGAATCTGAACTGAAAGAATACTTATACGATTTTGACGCATTTGCAAAGAACGGAGGTTAATCAAATGAAGGGAATCATTTTGGCAGGCGGTTCAGGCACAAGACTCTATCCGCTCACGAAGGTAACATCCAAACAGCTCCTTCCAATCTACGACAAGCCCATGATCTACTATCCCTTGTCGACACTCATGCTGGCGGGGATAAAGGAGATCCTCATAATAAGCACACCCGTCGATACTCCCAGATTCGAAGCGCTCCTTGGCGACGGATCACAGTTCGGCATCTCGTTATCTTATAAGGTTCAGCCCAGTCCTGACGGACTTGCACAGGCTTTCACATTAGGCGAGGAGTTCCTTGCAGGCGAAGCAGGCGCAATGGTTTTGGGTGACAACATCTTCTACGGCAACGGCTTCAGGACTATGCTCAAGGCTGCTGTAAAGAATGCCGAAGAGGGCAGAGCTACAGTATTCGGCTACTATGTTCCCGATCCGGAGAGATTCGGTGTTGTTGAGTTCGATGAGAACGGCAAGGCTCTGAGTATTGAGGAAAAGCCCGCAGTTCCCAAGTCAAACTATGCTGTCACGGGCCTTTATTTCTATCCTGCAGGCGTAAGCGATATGGCAAAGCAGGTTAAGCCTTCTGCAAGAGGCGAATACGAGATTACGACACTTAACGACATGTATCTCAGTGACGGCCTTTTAGACGTCCAGCTCTTGGGCAGAGGATTCGCATGGCTCGACACCGGCACTATGCAGAGTCTTCTCCAGGCAGCAGAGTTTGTCGAGATGGTCCAGAACCGTCAGGGCATCACGATCAGTGCACCCGAAGAGATCGCATACATCAACGGCTTTATCGACAAGGACAAGCTAATGGAATCAGCAAAGGCATACGGCAAGAGCCCGTACGGCGAGCACCTCAGAGCGGTGGCTGAAGGTAAAGTTAAGTATTGATATAAACAGAACAAGTTATTGCAAAAGAGTTGCGGCATTGTCGCAACTCTTTTGTTAATAGACAGATATGAATAAAAATTCGGCAAAGATTCGGCTATGCCGCATTTTTGCAAAATTTTTATAAGTTGGTGCTCGAAAAATACGGCAAATGATTCGGCACGGCCTTATCTTTGCCGAATAAATGAAGGCAGATAGCACCTGCAGGCTTCTCCGTCAAGGCATCGGCTTCGCCTTGCCTCCGGCAGCCTTGACCGATCGCCTTTGCAGGTGCAGTTTTGTGGTCAAGAGTTGGGTTACCCCTACTCTCATCTTACGATGCATGTTGCAAGAAAATTGAGACTAGTCTCACGACCTTCGTATAGTCTCAATTTTCGGCCCTTTTTCTTCATCTTGAGCAAATAGTCCACACAAACAATAATCAGGTTCGTATAATGGTGTTCACACTAACAGAAGGGGGAAGAACGGTATGAAAGAGATTGTATTCCCGATGAAAGTGCATGCTGTTAAATTGGAATATAGAAGACTAAGACTTGAAAATATGATGAGAGGAAACTTCAGGACGGTTAATGGAGTTAAATGTGTTGTAGTAACTTACGATCCTGAAAAACCAAAGATAAGTGTTAGACACCCGAGAATAATACATGTTGACACAAGACTTGGTAAACAACTTTCAGAAGCAGTTAATTCTTACCTGAAGATAAAGAAAGAATATGATGATCTTCGACACAGCTGGAATTCCAGATACAACTTTGCTCCTCCTAGAGTAAACTTCCCTATAGTACAGTTTTCAGATCCTCATAAAATGAATAATGCATATTTTCAAAGTCAGCAGGACAAATGTGGATCCTATGTTCCAAAGACCCCGACGGTCAGTGAACATGGTGATCTGAAATCGAAGAATGAACAGATGACTGCTGACTTGTTGAAGTATTTGGGTATTCCGTTTAAATACGAGACTGAGTTATTTCTTACGTCGATTGAGGAAACTATCGATCCTGATTATCTCGTAAATTTCTATGAGATCGACAGATGTTCTTATGTCGAGATATTGGGGATGAGTGAGAAGATTGATTATTCGATAAAGACCGCAACCAAGATAATCGGGTTCTCTAAAGATCGATACAGACCAGGCCGGGAAGTAATATATATTATCTTATATGATAAACAAAACTTCGATGCTGATTACGTCATAAGTCAGATATTGTCTGCGTTTGATGACATGATCCCTGACAATGCACTGATCTGGGAAAACACATCACAGGCTGTTTGAGCGGCAGACTTTTCAGGCTTGTTTGTAGCGTACAGGTTTCTTATAATATCAATGTTAAAATTACTTTGAGAGATGAGGTGGCTGTATGTTAAAGTTCGTTGCAATTTTATTCGCTCTTCTGATTCCGATCAGTAATATGTTTTCTCTTCATGTTCCTGAAGTAGTCAAAGACAATGACGATTATGAAACTCCGGAGATCGGTGAAACAGCCAATGGAGATTTAAGGATCCATTATCTTAAACTGAATGATAAGGATACATATAATTGTGATGCAATTGTTATTGAGAGTAACGGACATTATGGTCTGGTAGATGCAGCTTGGGATGATAAAAAGCCTGAAGGAGAATCCGGAATTGCCGTAAGAAATTATCTTTCTGCATTAGGTGTCAAACATCTTGATTTTGTTATTGCTACTCATTCTCATTCTGATCACATCGGCGGAATGCCTTTGATCGTTAATGATCCTAATGGCAATAAGATAGTTGATGAAAAAACCGTGTATTTTTATAAAGAATATAAAACCATTCCGATGGAAGAAATAGTCGAAAAAGAATGGAATAAAGATTCGGATTGGGATAACAAAGCGTATTTTGACAAAGCCATGGCTGCAATGGGAACTAAAGGTGCCAATGCGCATCTTGTTGATGTCAGTTCCACTACTTCAGACGATTTGAAGAAAATAGTAGATTTAGAGAACAATGATATTAAAAGTATTGAATTTCATAAGGCTGACTCAAATAATGAAATTAAAGATTATATTAGTTTCAAATTCGGTTCGGCTGATATCTCCCTTTTCAATCTGTATTACCCTTCCGGGATTGATGAGAATGCAAATTCTATAGTTACTTATTTAGAAACAAATAATAATGGAACAGTTCTTTTAGCTGACCTGGATGCCTGCTATGATATTGAGAATAAGATAGGAAAAGTTATTAAAGATATATATAAAGACAAATTAAAGGCTGTTAAGATAGCACATCACGGTTTATCTAATGCAACAAGCAAGAGGTTGATCGATACTCTGGAACCGGATTATGCTGTAATTCAGGGTGTTAATTTTCTTGCGGCAGTATACCCTGAGCATTCTGCCGCATTCTGTTTATATCTTGAGAAATTGGGAAAGACAGTCTACTATACCCAGGATTCTAAGGGTAAAGCGATTGTTGAAGTAGTAAACAGTAAAGGCATATCGTTTGTTGATGCCAAACTCAATGGGAATAAGTTATCTTTTAATGATGCTGCTTCACCAATGGAGATCAAGAAAAAGCCAAATTGTTTTGTCTCCTGGGTTGATGCTCTAGACCTTTTTGCTCCTGATAACAGATTGAATAGTTATTACTATGTATATTTAGATCAGAATGGACAATTAGCGACAGGTTGGCATCAATGGCACGGAAAATGGTATTACATGGGACAAGACTATCTCATGGTTACTTCCTGGAATAAGATTAACGGCAAATGGTATTACTTTAAGCCGAAGGGAGACATGGCAGCTAAAGAATATTGCGACGGTTATTGGCTTGATTCAAACGGTGCATGGACTTATGAAGCAAGAGCCAGTTGGAAGCAAGATTCGTATGGCTGGTCTTATCAGGATACAACAGGATGGTATGCTAAGTCAGAAATCTTGAAAATCGATGACAAGCAATATTATTTTAATGAAGATGGATATAGAGTAACTGGCTGGCAGGAAATCGATGGAAAATGGCATTATTTCTATGCCGATGGAACTATGGCATTAGAAGAAAATGTTGATGGTTATACGATAGAAGAATATGTTGATGGTTATAAGCTTGATTCAGACGGAATTTGGACTGATACTGTAAGATCCAGATGGAAGCAGAATGATACCGGATGGTGGTATGAGGATTCTGCAGGTAAGTATCCAAAGAATGAATTCTGCAACATAGATAATAATCGTTATTATTTTAACGAAAACGGTTATATGGTTACCGGTTGGAAAAAGGTTGATAATAACTGGTATTTCTTCAAGAAAGATGGAACTATGGCTTCCGAAGAATTCTGTGAAGGTTATTGGGTAGATCCTAATGGCAGATTGACTTACAAACCTATATCGAAATGGGAAAGCAATAGCAAAGGCAGTTATTATATAAATCAGATAGGCTGGTATCCTAAGAATCAGGTCTTGTGGATCGATGGTAATCTTTATCATTTTTCGGCTTCCGGATATGTAGATTCAGGATGGAAACAGGTAGATGGAAATTGGTACTACTTCGAATCTGATGGAAAAGCAGTAACTGGTTGGAAGAAAATCAGTGAAAAATGGTATTACTTCTCTGAAGATTGTGTTATGAACACTGGATGGATTAAGTCAAAAGGTAGTACTTATTTCTTGAAATCTGACGGCTCCATGGCTTCCAAAGAGTATTGCAACGGATACTGGCTCAACAGTGACGGTACATGGACCTATACAGCAAAAGCAAGCTGGAAGCAGGATTCGAATGGATGGTACTATCAGGATACTACTGGCTGGTATGCAAAGAACCAGACGCTTAAGATAGACGGCAAGGATTATACATTCGATAAAGCCGGATATTTAGTTGAATAATTAATTGAGGCCTGAGTTATGGTAACGACTCAGGCCTCTTGCTTTATGGTGAGTAATACCATTATCACGGTTTCCTTATCAATCATTAAATAATCAGATGCCCCATCTCAAGATGAGAGTTGGGTTACCCTAACTCTCATCTTACGATGTATGTTGCAAGAAAATTGAGACTAGTCTCACGACCTTCGTATAGTCTCAATTTTCCGCCCTTTTTCTTCATCTTGAGCAAATAGTCCACACAAACAATAATCAGGTTCGTATAATGAAATCCCAATCTTAGGAAAGGAGTATTTACATGAAAGATATTGTTTTTCCTATGAAGGTTCATGCAGTAAAACTTGAATATAGAAGACTTAAACTTCAGGAACTGCCTCATGGGTATTTCTGTGTAAAGAAAGGAACAAATAAGGTCGTCATTACTTATGATCCTGATGAGGAAAGGTACACATCCAGACGTCCACGAATACTAAGTGTTTCTTCTAAGCGCGGACAGAAGTATGTAGATGGCATTAACAGTTATTTAAAACTCAAAGCTGAATATGACATGCTTCTGCAAGAATGGAACTCCAAATATAAATTTGCTCCGCCTAAAGTAAACTTTCCTATAGTACAGTTCTTTGATCCGCATAAAATGAATAATGCATATTTTCAAAGCCGTCAGGACAAATGCGGATCCTATGTTCCAAAGACACCGACAGTCAGTGAACATGGTGATCTGAAGTCGAAGAATGAACAGATGGCTGCTGACTTGTTGAAGTATATGGGTATTCCGTTTAAATACGAGACTGAGTTATATCTTACGTCGATTGAGGAAACTATAGATCCGGATTATCTCGTAAACTTCTATGAGATCGACAGATGTTCTTATGTTGAGATACTTGGGATGACCGAGAAGATCGATTATTCGATAAAGACCGCAACCAAGATACTCGGGTTCTCTAAAGAACGATACAGACCTGGCCGTGAAGTAATATATATAATCCTATATGATAAACAGAACTTCGATGCTGATTACTTCATAAGTCAGATATTGTCTGCGTTTGATGATATGATCCCTGATAGTGCATTGATCTGGGACAGCGAATCGCAGGCTGTGTGAGCTGTGCTTGTAATGGCAATCGGATATGTGGTTGCTTGTTGAAAGTCAATTCCTTATAATTTTGTTATTAAATTTATTTGAGTGTTGAGGTAATTATATGCTTAAGTTCGTTGCACTCTTGCTTACTGTTTTAATCCCTCTCGGCAATATCTTTACGATGGGTGTTCCCGGGATGCTGAAGGATAAAGATGACTATGAAACTCCGGAGATCGGCGGAAAGACCACCGCGACGGATGACAGGATCCATTATATAAAACTGTATGATGATGAATATACAAAAAATTGCGATGCAATCGTTATCGAGAGTAACGGCCATTTCGGTTTGGTCGATGCCGCATGGGATAAGGAATCTGCTCATGGAAGTGAATCCGGAGAAGGAGTAAAACAATATCTGTTGGATTTGGGTGTCAAACACCTGGATTTTGTAATCGCAACTCATTCCCATTCTGATCATATCGGTGGAATGCCTAAAATTGCAGATTATGAGGATGGTTACAAAATAGTAGATGAAAACACAGTGTATTTTTACAAACCGTATGTACCCAATCCAGTTGAAGACGAAATGGAAGGTTGGAATAACGGAGATTATTTTACTGCTGCTTTTGATGCTATGTTAGCTGCTAGAGCTCAGATGGTTAATGTCGATTCCGGATCTTCAAACGTTTTGGAGAATTTGAACAGTTACTTTAAGAATTCAACCAATAATATTATAAGGAACTTTAATTTAGACGCATCAACTTCTAATAAGGATCAGCACAGATTGTCTTTCGATTTCGGTGATTTTAAAATGGAACTGTTCAATCTGCATTATCAATCGATCTATAATGAGAACTCAAATTCTATAGTAACTTATTTGGAAAAGAATGGTCAGGGAACGATATTGCTAGGTGATATCGGTGTTGTTAATGATGCAGAATGCAGGATCGGAAAAGTTATTAAAGATTTACACAATAATATACAAGTTATTAAAGTCGGACATCACGGTTCCGCAAATTCTACCAGTAGGAGACTGCTTGATTTATTAGAGCCTAAATATCTTGTAATAACAGCTGCTAGTTTTGACACCAAGAAGTATCCCAATAATTGTGATGCACCCTTTTGTATTTATATGAAAGAGAAAAAGGCTTCGGTTTTTTATACCAAATTTATGAACGGAAAAGCGGTTGTTCAGGTAATGGAAGATAAAATTTCATTTGTTGATGCGAAGCAGGATGCAAATGGAAAAATGACTTTCACTGACGAAGCGGCTCCTCTAAGTCTTGATAGCGGTCGTAATGGTTGGGCAAAATGGGTAACTGATCAAGACGAAAAAGATGAGAATAAAGTGGAGATTGATTGGTATTTTATTAATTCTAAGGGCGAATTTGTATATGGATGGTATAAGGTAAAAGGAAAATGGTACTACCTGGGTGAAGACGGTATTATGGTTACCGGTTGGAAGAAGATTGATGGTAAATGGTATTACTTCAAAGAAAAAGACGGTGATATGGTAACCGGTTGGAAAGAGATTAAAGATAAATGGTATTACTTCAATGAAAGCGGTGATATGGTAACCGGTTGGAAAGAGATTAAAGGTAAATGGTATTACTTCAAAGAAGACGGTGATATGGTAACCGGTTGGAAAGCGATTAAAGGTAAATGGTATTACTTCAATGAAAACGGTGATATGGTAACCGGTTGGAAAGAAATAAAAGGTGAATGGTATTACTTAAAACCGGATGGTTCCATGGCAGCCCGTGAATACTGTGAAGGATACTGGCTCAATGCAGACGGTACATGGACATATCCTCATAAGGGTACCTGGAGAAAGACAAATGGTCAGTGGTGGTTCGGAGACGATTCCGGCTGGTATGCAAAGAATGAGACGGTGAGGATAGATGGTAAGGATTATGCATTTGATAAAAAAGGATATTTAGTAGAATAATTAGTAGGGGCCTGAGTTATTGAACAACTCAGGCCTCTTACATTTAGTGTTCATGTAAGAATTATATATTTAATTCAATAATATAATTACTAACTCATCGTAAGATGAGAGTTGGGGCAACCCAACTCATGACCACAAAACTGCACCTGAAAAGGCGATCAGTCAAGGCTGCCGAAGGCAAGGCAGAGCCGGTGCCTTGACGGAGAGCCTGCAGGTGCAATCTGGCTTTGTTTTATTCGGCAATAATGCGGCTGTGCCGATATGTTTGCCGTATTTTTCGAGCTATAAATTGGAAAAATCTTGCAAAAATGCGGTATAGCCGAATCTTTGCCGAATTATCTCTTCTTAATTGTGACGTGTACCCGTTTGATTTTGTCAAATTTCATGCTTGACAGTATTTACATTTAGTGTTTTTATATGTGCAGGTCTGAAAAGACCTAATTTTTTGTTAGTGGCGTTCACGAAAACGGAAAGGGGTGATGTTTATGAACATACAGGAAGCAGATGTTTTGCGAACATTGTTCAAAAAGCCTTTCGTAAACCAGCGTGTATTGTCTGATGTTACAGGACATTCACTCGGTGTCATAAACAGATCGATCAAGAACCTCACGGCTGAGGGCTATTTAGATAATAATGTAAGATTAACAAAGAAGGCTGAAGCTGAGATCTTCGACAGATCTCCCAAGAATGCCATCATCCTTGCTGCCGGATTCGGTATGCGTATGGTTCCCATTAACCTTTCGACACCTAAGGGGTTACTCGAGGTAAACGGCGAGAAGCTCATCGAGCGTCTTATCAGACAGCTTCATGAGGCAGGGATAAAGGATATCACCGTAGTCGTCGGATTCATGAAGGAAAGCTTCGAATACCTTATCGATGATTTCGGCGTAGATCTCGTTATAAACAGAGATTATGCTGCCAGGAACAATCTTCATACACTGAACCTTGTTGCTGACAGGATCCATAACACATACATTGTTCCCAGCGATCTTTGGTGCAGGGATAATCCGTTTGACAGTGTTGAGCTCTATTCCTGGTATATGGTAAGCGACCTTATCGAGGAAGAAAGCAGCGTAAGAGTCAACAGGAAGATGGAGCTCGTTTCCGTTGGAAAGAAGGAAGAGGGCAACCAGATGGTCGGTATCTCTTATCTTCTCGAACCTGAGTCAGGCATCGTAAGAGAAGGCCTCAAGACTATCGATGACGAGGATCACGCTGATGATTTCTGGGAAACTACTCTCATCAAGAAGGATCGCATGATCGTTCAGTCCAGAGTCGTAAGCTGCGAAGAAGTGATCGAGATCAACACATATGAGCAGCTCAGGGATTTCGATTCAAATTCCAATCATCTCAAGTCCGATGCTATAAGCGTTATCACTGAGATCTTCGGATGCAAAGAGAAAGATATCGTTGATATCAATGTGCTTAAGAAGGGCATGACAAACAGGTCATTCCTGTTCACCGTTAAGGGCAATAAGTACATAATGAGAATACCGGGTGAGGGCACGGACCAGCTCATCAACCGCAAGCAGGAGGCTGAGGTTTTTGCCAAGATCTCCGGACTGGGTCTTTGCGACGATCCGGTATATATCAATCCCGAGAACGGATATAAGATCACGAAGTTCCTCGATAACGTACGCGTATGCGACTGTGAGAATGACGACGATCTCAAGCTCTGCATGGCAAAGCTCCGTGAGTTCCACGAGATGAACATTCAGGTGTCGCACACATTCGACATCTTCGGTCAGATGGATTTCTATGAATCTTTGTGGGAAGGAACACCTTCAGTTTTCCACGATTACGAGGAGACAAAGAAGCACGTTCTTTCATTAAGGGAATTCGTTGACGGCCTGGATAAGGATTGGTGCCTTACTCATATAGATGCTGTGCCGGATAATTTCCTTTTCTATACACCTGAAGGTGAAACGGAAGAAAAGCTCCAGCTTACTGACTGGGAATATTCCGGTATGCAGGATCCGCATGTCGACATCGCGATGTTTTGCATATACAGCCTTTACAGCAAGCAGCAGTGCGATCACCTGATCGACATCTATTTCGATAACAAGTGCGACAACACCACAAGAGCAAAGATATACTGCTACATCTCGATGTGCGGTTTCTTATGGTCGAACTGGTGTGAGTTCAAGCGCAAGCTCGGCGTGGAGTTTGGCGAATACAGCCTCCGCCAGTACAGATTTGCGAAGGATTACTACAGGTTCGCAAAAGAACTCATTGAGGGGGAGGCCTGAAGGTGTCAGAAGTAACGCATACAGTAAGACGCGCCGTAATAATGGCAGCCGGTATGGGCAACAGGATGCACCCCCTGACGCTTACCACGCCCAAGCCGCTCGTAAAGGTGAACGGTATCCGCATGATCGATTCGGTTGTTAACGGTCTTAAGGCCAACGGCATCAACGAGATATATGTGGTCGTAGGTTATCTCAAGGAGCAGTTCTACGACTGGGCAAAGGATAAGGATGGCGTAACGGTCATCGAGAATCCTTATTTCGATACATGCAACAACATCAGTTCTTTATATGCCGCCAGAGAGCATTTAGAGGACAGCATCATATTGGACGGCGACCAGATAATCAACAAGACAAAGATCCTGGATCCTCATTTCACGCTTTCCGGATACAACGCTATCTGGTGTGAAGGGGAGACCGATGAATGGCTGATGCAGGTCGAAGACGGGATCGTCAAGTCGTGCTCAAGAACAGGAGGATCGCACGGATGGCAGCTCTTCAGCGTTTCGAGATGGAGCAGTGAAGACGGCCGCACGCTGAAAGAACTTCTGGAACTGGAGTTCGAGAAGAATCAAAGAAAAGATGTTTACTGGGACGATATCCCGATGTTCCTTCATCCTGACAGGTTCAAGCTTGGAATAAGGATAATGAACAGCGAGGACATCATGGAAATAGACAGTTTGGAAGAACTGCAGAAGATCGATTCAAATTATTTGAAAATAAATAATTGAAATTAAAGGAGTGTTGTTATGGCAACTAACGACGTAAGTAAGACGGTAAGTAAAAGGAAGATAGACCCTTTTACAACATTTGTGCCTTTCGGGTGCATCCTGATTCTCTGTGCGTACTTTATCCTCGCACCTGAGAATTCGACTGCTGCTCTCGAGGTGATCAGAAGCTTCCTCGGCGATAAGTGCGGTGTTTATTACCTCATTATCGGTCTGGGATTCTTCCTCGTTTCTTTATGGCTTTCTTTCTCCAAGATCGGAAACATCACGATCGGTAAGCCCGGTGAGAAGCCGAAGTACGGTTTCTTCTCATGGGGTGCGATGGTGTTCACATGCGGTCTTGCATCAGATATCCTTTTCTATTCGTTCTGCGAATGGATCTACTACTATGAAGAGGCTCACGTTATCGGTTTGGGCGACATCAACGAGTGGGCTCCCACATATCCTCTTTATCACTGGTCACTGATCCCGTGGAGCTTCTATGCTGTTCTCGCAGCTGCTTTCGGTTTCATGCTCCACGTTAGAGGCTGCCACAAGCAGAAGTATTCAGAGTCCTGCAGACCTTTGCTCGGCAAGCACACTGACGGTCCTTTGGGCAAGGTCATCGACATCCTTGCAGTTATCGCTCTCATTGCAGGTACTGCTACCACATTCTCCATCGCCACACCTCTGCTCTCAAGCGTTCTTACAGACCTCTTCGGTCTTGCCGCTTCAAAGTATGTTTCCATCGGCATCCTCGTTGTCGTATGCGGTATCTACACAACATCAGTAATGAACGGTCTTAAGGGCGTAAACATGCTCTCCAAGATCTGCATGATCCTCTTCGGTTTCCTCCTCGCTTTCGTATTCATCCTCGGCGGTGAGGCTAGGTTCTCCATTGAGACAGGTGTTACTTCTCTCGGTAACATGACACAGAACTTCTTCACGCTCTCCACATGGACAGACGCAACAAGAACCGAAGCAGGCTTTGCACAGAACTGGACGATCTTCTACTGGGCATACTGGATGGTATGGTGCGTTGCAGCTCCTTTCTTTATGGGCATGATCTCAAGAGGCAGAACGATCAAGCAGGTCATCATGGGATCTTACATCTTCGGTACGGCAAGCACGCTCATCTCGTTCATCGTACTCGGAAACTTCGGCCTCGGCATGAAGGTACACGGCAAGTTCGATGCAGTTGCACAGTATCACGCTAACGGCGACGACCTCTATCAGACGATCATCGACATCATCCACCAGCTGCCTTTGGCTCCCGTATTCCTCGTTGTTCTCGCTCTCGCAATGTTCGCTTTCTATGCAACATCTTTCGACAGCATCACGATGGTAGCTTCCAACTACAGCTACAAGAACATCGAAGGTGACGAGATGGCAAGCAAGAAGATGAAGCTCTTCTGGGCAATCCTCCTCATCATGCTTCCTATCGCTCTCATCTTCTCCGAAGGTACTATGGCTAACCTCCAGACGGTATCCATCATCGCAGCATTCCCGATCGGAATCGTAATGATCCTCATCGTCGGAAGCTTTATCAAGGATGCCAAGCACTACCTTGCTGAAGGTAAAGTCGTAGACACAGAGTCACCCAAGCCTGCCAAGGCAAAGAAGAAAAAATAAGTCGTTACTGACAACCCCAAAATAAACAGCATGCCGTTCCTTTCCGGAGCGGCATGTTGTTTTGCGTTAGTTTTATGTTCCTTGTAAGTGAAGGTTTGAAAAGATATTATTTAAGTATGTTTTCGAAAGGGGGATATGGGATATGCGCAAGACGGGAAGACTTTTCTGTGTTGTTTTGGCAGCCGTTTTGATGATGGGGTTATTTATGTTTCCCGTATCAGCGGACAGCGCGTGTGACAGCGGTGAAAATGCCAATTTCAAATGGTATCTTTATTCTGACGGATCCCTGACAATAAAATGCAAGAGCGGATACATTTATCTGTCTGATTGCGGTGAAGAAGTGCTGGCGAATGCGACCGGCGTTACGTTTGATGTTTCAGAACTTGATTGCACGACGCAGTATCTGTATTTCTATGGTTACGGGAGCAACATATCAGGAGTTACCATCTTTACCGGCGAAAACGATTATCTTATCGGATTATATTTTTACGGTTTCCCTGAACTTAATGAGTCCGGACTTGCGATCCCGAGGGACGTACATTACCAGTCCATAGGATTCACTCAAGTGGGTCTGGGTTCATTTAAATATCTTAAGTATATGGATATTACGCGAATCCATTTGAGTGAATGCAACAACATGGAGAAACTGGAGATTCCTTCATCTGCGGAAGATGTTTCCATAGAGTCGTGTGACAACCTGGAAGAGATAGTTTTTGCAGGCGGACTTAACAGCCTTGAATTAAACGGGATGGAAAAGCTTAATGTTGAGTTCCCGGATAACATCAAGGAGATACGCTGGTACAACTGTCCTGCTGAAGAACTGACGCTTCCTGCGGAATGTAAGGTCCAGATCAGCAGCGGAAGCGGACTTAAGAAAGTGACTGTTGCATCCGGAAGAACAGGGATCAACGAGAGTATGTTCAGCTCCTGCAGTAAGCTCTCGGAAGTCGTTCTGCCGGATACTGTAACGAGCATCGGCAATTTCGCGTTTTTCTTATGCTCTGACCTGAAAGAACTGGACATCCCCGATTCCGTTACTGAGATCGGCCAGGGCGCGTTTTCAATGACGGGACTTGAGTCTTTTAAGATCCCTTCAGGCATCACGGTCATCAACGGCCAGACTTTCGAAAGCTGCGGAAGTCTGAAGAACGTCACCATACCTTCGGGTGTGACGGAAATATTCGAAACGGCTTTCAACGGGTGCGGCGCTCTGAAGGATGTGTATTTCGAAGGCACTGAAGTACAGTGGAACAGGATAAAGGTCGTGCGCTTCGGCAGAGGTGAGATCGTTGAATCCAATAAGACACTGAAGGATGTTTTCGGTGATGCCGAGATCCATTTCGCGAAACAGACAGGCTGGGTACAGGACGGAGACAAACGTTACTACTGCGGTGATGACGGCGATCCTGTGAAAGGCTGGCTTGAGATAGATAACGTCTGGTATTACTTTGGCAGCGATGGAGCCATGTCTGTTGACTGGCAGAAGATCGGCGGCAGATGGTATTACTTCGACGGCGAAGGCGCAATGGTTACAGGCTGGAAGCAGATCAGCGGAAAGTGGTATTACTTCGAAACTTCAGGTTCGATGGCTGCAGGCTGGAAGCAGCTTGAGGGCAAGTGGTATTTCTTCAAGGCTTCGGGCGAGATGGCAACCGGCTGGCAGCAGACAGGCGGTAAATGGTATTACTTCAACATCAGCGGTTATATGGTAACTGGCTGGAGCCAGATAGGCGGCAAGTGGTATTTCTTTGAAACATCCGGCGCGATGGCTATTGGCTGGAAACAGGTTGGTAATGTTTGGTATTACTTCAAGCAGTCAGGCGAGATGGCAACCGGCTGGCAGTCCATAGGCGGAAAATGGTATTATTTCGGGCAGTCAGGTAAGATGGCTACTGGATGGCTGCAGCAGGGAAGCAAATGGTATTACCTTAAGTCTTCCGGTGAGATGGCTACCGGTACCGTGACTATCGACGGCAGGAAAAATGAATTCGACAGTTCAGGAGTGTGGAAGGGATATGTTTGATATGAAAAAGATCAAGGCTGTTTTTGCCGCTGCGGTAATGACGGCCGCACTTATCGGCGGACAGGTGTCAGCCACGATGATGAGTCCGTATGGCAAAGTGGATTTTGATGCTGCGGCACCCATAGCTTTTGACGATCCGAGACAGATAACTCTGAGTTCTTCGGATAATCTGGTCGATCTCTATGTGTTTGTTCCGAACGCAACAGGCAAGTACAAAATGTCCGTCACACAGACCGGCGGCACCGGTAAACCTGCAGTTCAGCTCTTCGGTTCCGATCAGGTGGTGATACCGAACTTCGATTACCGTACCGGAATGTTTAATGCCGAAAAGGGAAAGAAGTATTACATTTCCGCCTGGACCGTAGAGGATTATACTTCGTGCGAATATACACTCTCCATAATCAAGTTTGAGGGCGAGGGAAATCCTTATACACCCACATGGATGCAGAAAGACGGTTATTGGTATTACCGTAATGAGAATGCTGAGTTCATGACTGGCTGGACGGAGTACCGCGGCGGCTGGTTCTGGTTTGACGAACAGGGACGCATGATGAAAGGCTGGCAGGAGATCGGCGGTAATTGGTATTACCTGAATCCCGATAACGGCGCCATGTTCTCGGGCTGGCAGAAGATCGGCGGAAAGTGGTATTACTTAAAGTCTTCGGGTGTCATGGTCACAGGCTGGCAGCAGTTAGGGAATAAGTGGTATTTCTTCAACACCAGCGGCGACATGGTCACGGGATGGAAGCAGATAAGCAAGAAATGGTACTACTTCAAGTCTTCAGGCGAGATGTTGACCGGCTGGCAGCAGATAAGCGGGAAGTGGTATTACTTCAAGACATCAGGCGAGATGCTTACAGGCTGGCAGTCCATAGGCGGAAAGTGGTATTACTTTGAATCTTCAGGTGCCATGAAGACCGGATGGCTTCCGCTCTCGGGCAAGTGGTACTACCTTGATACAAACGGTGCGATGGTTACGGGTTCGAAAAAGATAAACGGCAAGACTTACAGATTCGGTACGAACGGCGTCTGCCAGAATCCGTGATCTGTATATAGTAAAATCAGACTAAATCATTAAGGGGGATATTTTTATGAAAAAGTTAACTGCTCTTTTAGTTGCTGCAGTAATGTCGGTGGCAATGATCGGCGGACAGGTATCCGCAACACATGTGGATCCGTATAACAGCGAATTGGACTATGCGAATCTGGCTGAACCGGTGCTTTATGATCAGCAGGTCCACGTTTTGATCTGTGAAGGCGAAAAAGCGCAGGACCTTTATAAATTTGTTCCGAAGGCGACAGGCTTATATTACATTGTCTATGATATGCTCGGTTACCAGGGCTATGATACCGGAGTAATGGTGTTAGATGAAAATTTTTCTATGGTTCACCGCATAAATGATTATTATGATCTGACCGAAGGCAAAGTCTATTATTTCAGTGCCGGAAACGACGATGATTCTGCATGCGAGTTCTATTTCAAGATCGGCCGCTATTCCGGTGACGGAAATCCTTACAAGTCCACCTGGCGTTTGATCGACGGATACTGGCATTACTGCAACGACCAGGGTGTCAACGTGGCCAGCAGCTGGGAGCAGTACAGGGGCGGCTGGTATTATTTCGATGACAAGGGCCGCATGATGACCGGCTGGCAGCTCATCTCGGGCAAGTGGTATTACTTAAATCCCGACAACGGTGCCATGTTCTCGGATTGGCAGAAGATCGGCGGCAAATGGTATTACTTCAATAAGAGCGGTGTAATGCAGAACGGCTGGCAGAAGATCGGAAACAAGTGGTATTTCTTCAACAATTCGGGTGCCATGGTCACGGGCTGGCAGCAGATAAGTAAGAAGTGGTATTACTTCAAGACCTCAGGCGAGATGGTAACAGATTGGCAGTCTATCGGAGGCAAATGGTACTATTTCGAGACATCAGGTGCCATGAAGACCGGCTGGCTCAAGCTATCCGGCAAGTGGTATTACCTGAAGGCATCCGGCGAGATGGCAACCGGTACCGTTACTATCGACGGAAGAAAGAATGTCTTCGATAATAACGGTGTATGGAAAGGTTATGCGACCTGATACGGTTTGCCGGCACGACCTGGTTCGAGTCAGTTTATAAAGCGGTTAGGGGGCTTGTATGAGTTCAAAGTTGAAAATGTTGGTCTCGTTAATATCTGTGGTGTTTATCCTTTCGGCATTTCCCGTCGTTGTGTCAGCTGACCGCGCGGTCGCGGATTCGGGATCGACGACGTATTACGACTGGACCCTTTATGAAGACGGAGAGCTTTTCGTGAACGCGAAATATGAAAACGTCGAACTTAAAAATGTCGGCGAAGACAATCTGAAAGCAGCGAAAAAACTGACGGTCGATATTTCCGGATTGTTAGAGAACAAAATCAACTCGCTCTATCTGAGTGATTGCGAAAGCAATATAGAATCAATTCAGATTACCGGCGGAGAAAACTGCGAATTTGATACTTTGAGCATCAGAAAATTCGAGAAGAATGATTCACTAACGCTTCCTAAGGGTATGAAGCTTACACAGCTTGAGTTGCGTTGTATGCCGGTTAATTCACTGGATTTCCTCGCTGATGTCGATCTGACATGGTTAAATTATACAGGTTCTGAAAACTATATTTCTGACGGCATTACAGGCATTATTGCTCCCGCAGATCTTCAATATTTCACCTGGTCGATAGACAAGAACCTTAAGGAGGTCACCATTGAGTCTCCGTCAACAGAATTCATTTTCTATTACTGTTGGGCACTTACAGATGTCAATATGCCGGACGGAGTAACAAAATTGAAGGATTTTTCTTTTATGGGCTGCTATTCACTTGAGTCGATCACTATCCCGGATTCAGTCGTTGAGATCGGTGAATCGGCATTCCAGGATTGTACAGAACTTGAAAAACTCGATCTTCCTTCCAGCCTTCAGACTCTCGGAAAGAAGGCATTTATGAACTGCCGGAGTGTGACTGATATGTCGATTCCGGAAAGTCTCGTTTCCGTATATGAAGACACGTTCCAGTGGATGCATAGCCTGAAGGATGTTTACTATTCAGGTTCTGAAGAACAGTGGAAGCAGATAAAGGTTTTGGACAGTTCGACAGATGAGCCTACGGACAAGACTCTGAGTGATATTTTCGGGAATGCCACGATTCATTTTAACTATAAGACCGGCTGGGTCCAGGAATCGGGTATCTGGTATTACTACGATAACGGCACCGCGTTCACCGGCTGGCAGCAGATAGACGGCGTATGGTATTACTTCGGTTCTACAGGTGCGATGACCACAGGCTGGCTGCAGGTCGGCGGCAAGTGGTATTATTTCGCATCCAACGGATCGATGGCCACGGGCTGGAAGCAGATCGGCGGCGTCTGGTATTACTTCAAGACGTCAGGAGAGATGGCAACCGGCTGGCAGTCCGTAGGCGGCAAGTGGTACTATTTCGCGTCCAACGGAGCGATGGTCACAGGCTGGAAGCAGATCTCCGGCGTTTGGTATTATTTCGAAACTTCAGGCGCGATGGTAACCGGATGGAAGCAGATCTCTGGCATTTGGTATTATTTTGAAACTTCAGGCGCGATGGTAACCGGCTGGAAACAGATCGGCGGCGTATACTATTTCTTCAAGTCAAACGGTGCGATGGCTGCTAACGAATACTGCGGCGGTTACCGTCTCGATGCGGACGGCAAGTGGACTTACAAATACAAAGCAACCTGGAGGAAGGATTCCAAGGGTTGGTGGTATGGTGACTCGAACGGCTGGTATGCAAAGAACGAGACCTGGAAGATCGACGGGAAGAACTACAACTTCGATAAGTCGGGTTACTGCACAAATCCTTAACAGCAACAGACATGTGCTTGTCAGAGTACGGAAAATAGCCGAAAACCGTACTCAAATTTACACTTTCGCATATATGTGCACTCCAGAGTACGGTTTTTCGGAAAAAAATCGTACTCTAACGTGCACCGAAGTGCGGATTTTCTGAAAATAACGTGCTCTAACGTGTACTCCGAAGTGCGGATTTTCTGAAAATAACGTGCTCTAACGTGTACATATAAATATCAGCCGGCTGTTTATCTGCGGTGCCTGTTTGCTATTCGCTACCAAGGTATAGTAAGATTTACCCATTAAATAAAAGGGGATTTCGAAATGAACAAGTTCAAGGCATTATTCGCGGCAGCGCTCATGACGGTGGCGGCAATCGGCGGGCAGGTGTCAGCCAAGATGATCGATCCTGATGACCCGGATTTAATGATATATGACTTCGATGAGGAGTTGCACAGCAATCAGATCATTAGTGTATCGCTCAAGGAAGGCGAGCGTCTGTGCGATACTTACACATTCACGGCAGAGTATACCGGAACATACTATCTTCAGATATACCAGACGGGTGGAACGGGAAAAGCTTCTGTTCATGTCCAGGATAATTATTTCCACTCGCTTAAGGTAATGGAGAATTTAAACGACTCGATCGAGCTCGAAGCGGGGAAACTCTATATTGTTACCGGTTTTACCGATCAGTATAAATCCTGCGACTTTAAGTTCAGGTTCGTAAATTATAAGAGCGATGACAATCCGTTTGTTTCGGGATGGAAGGAGATCGACGGAAACTGGTATTTCCACGATGATAACGGTGAGTTCGTTAAGAACGGCTGGGTGCAGTTCAGGGGCGGCTGGTATCATTTCGACAGCGAGGGACGCATGCAGAAGCGCTGGCTTGAGCTCTCCGGCAACTGGTATTATTTATATCCCGACAACGGCGCCATGATCACAGGCTGGGAAAAGATCGGCGGGAAGTGGTATTTCTTTAACAGCAGCGGCATTATGCAGAAAGGCTGGCAGAAGATCGCAAACAAGTGGTACTACTTCAACACCAAGGGCGACATGGTCACGGGCTGGAAGCAGCTCGGCAATAAATGGTATTACTTCAATACTGACGGCAGTATGGTCACGGGCTGGAAGCAGATAAGCAATAAGTGGTATTACTTTAAGTCATCAGGCGAGATGGTGACCGGGTGGTTCCAGACAGGCGGCAAGTGGTATTACTTTGAGTCTTCAGGTGCCATGAAGACCGGATGGCTTAAGCAGGGAAATGACTGGTATTACTTAAAGCCTTCCGGCGAGATGGCCACCGGAAAGGTAAAGATCGACGGAAAGATGAACCTGTTTTCCGATTCAGGTGTCTGGAAGGGATATATCAGTTAATCTTGTTTTTTGTCGTTTTTAAGCGGACGTACCCCCGGTTGTCTTGACAGGGGGCGCGTCTTTTTTTTAATATCAACGGAGTGCATAATTTTATGGAGGTATGCTGATGCGTACTCGGATCAAGACACTCTTAACCCTTTTGGCAGCATTTTTTGTCATCTCATCTTTCTCGGCGATCGTAAATGCAGGCGGCAGTGTCGTCACTTCGGGATCTGATTCTGATTTCAACTACACGTTCTATTCCGACGGAACGCTGGATCTCAAATGCCACGGCAAGACGATAAACCTCGGCTTCGTTTGCGGCGATGAGAAACTGGATTTCACGAAAATAACG
Source organism: Butyrivibrio sp. AE2032 (assembly GCF_000702965.1). Lineage (NCBI taxonomy): Bacteria > Bacillati > Bacillota > Clostridia > Lachnospirales > Lachnospiraceae > Butyrivibrio > Butyrivibrio sp. AE2032. The sequence continues at coordinate 95,596 of NZ_JNLF01000002.1, forward strand.
AAGGTCAACGTCGACATGTCCGGCGTGAGCCTGAATGAACTCGACTTTAAGCTCGCAGGTTTTGACTGTGCCGCAAAGACGATCAACATATATGGCGCCCAGTCGGGAACCGTGGAGACATTCCAGATAACGGCTTACCCTAATGTCGAGAGCATCACGCTCCCTTCAAACATCACTTATAAGACGCTTCAGATCGACGGCGCAAAGATAAAGAATACTGATTTCCTTAAAAATCTTACGATCTATAACCTTGCGCTCTCAAACTGCTATTACATCACGACTGCCACGGTCAGGACCTCAAACAGCAAGTTCGCGGCTTATAACTGCAACAGCCTTGAGACTGTTGTTTTCCCGAGCTCGATGGAGAGGATACATTTCAAGGGAATGTCGAGCCTTACGAACGTAACGCTCCCGACGAGCACTCTTGAATTTTATTGGGTAGACTGCGCATGCTCCACTATCACAGTACCAAAGTCACAGCTGATGGGCATTACCGGTTCCGGAGTAAAGACGGTTAATTTCGCTTCAAATGTCGAAACGATCCCTTACGATGCTTTCGAGAACTGCACATCGCTTACGACATTAAACATACCGACCAGTGTTAAGAAAATCGAATCGGGTGCATTCACGAACTGCAAGGCTCTTAAGACAGTCAACTACGCCGGCACACAGGATCAGTGGAAGAAGATCAGCATCAGCTCATCGAGCGGTCTCGGCAACGTGAACATAAACTACAATGGCGGCGGTTCTACATGCAACCACACAGTTGTCACCGATGCGGCAGTCGCTGCCACATGCACAAAGGCCGGTAAGACCGAAGGCAGCCATTGCTCGAAATGCGGAGCCGTAATAAAAGCCCAGCAGACGATCCCTGCCAAGGGACATACTGAAGTTACCGTTTCCGGTAAAGCCGCTACATGTACCGCTTCAGGACTTACGGACGGAAAGAAGTGCTCTGTCTGCGGAGTAATTACAAAGGCCCAGCAGACGATCCCCGCCAAGGGACATACTGAAGTAACCGTTTCAGGAAAAGCCGCTACATGTACCGCTTCGGGACTTACCGACGGAAAGAAGTGTTCTGTCTGCGGCAAGGTGACCGTCGCCCAGACGACCATCCCTGCGAAGGGACATACGGAAGTGAAAGTTGCGGGAAAAGCCGCGACGTGTACTGCGACCGGTCTCACTGACGGAAAGAAGTGTTCTGTATGTGGCACCGTGACCGTCGCCCAGACGACGATCCCTGCGAAGGGACATACGGAAGTGAAAGTTGCGGGAAAAGCCGCTACGTGTACTGCGACAGGACTTACTGACGGAAAGAAGTGTTCTGTCTGCGGCAAGGTGACCGTCGCCCAGACGACGATCCCTGCGAAGGGACATACCGAAGTGACAGTCGCAGGAAAAGCAGCGACTTGTACGGCAACTGGTCTCACTGACGGAAAGAAGTGTTCTGTATGTGGCACCGTGACGGTCGCCCAGAAGACGATCCCTGCGAAGGGACATACCGAAGTGACAGTCGCAGGAAAAGCAGCGACTTGTACGGCAACTGGTCTCACTGACGGAAAGAAGTGCTCCGTTTGCGGAACCGTGACGGTCGCCCAGAAGACGATCGCAGCGAAAGGACACACCGCAGTAAAGGATCCGGCTGTTGCACCGACAAAGACTTCGACAGGTCTTACTGAAGGCTCTCACTGCTCCGTTTGCGGATGCACGATAGTGGCTCAGCAGGTCGTCCCGAAGCTCACCGACAACCGCGGCTGGGTCCAGGAGAAGGGCTTGTGGCATTACTACGATCAGAACGGAATGCTCATGACCGACTGGCAGAAGATAGACAACAACTGGTATTACTTCGGCACCACGGGCGATATGGTCACCGGCTGGCAGAAGATAGGAAATAAGTGGTATTACTTCAACACCAGCGGCCAGATGCTTACTTCATGGCAGCAGATCGGCGGCAAATGGTATTACTTCAGAGGCGACGGTGTCATGGTAACCTCATGGCAGGAGATCGGCGGAAAGTGGTACTACTTCAAAGCTGACGGTGTAATGGTCACCGGCTGGCAGGAGATAGGCGGCAAGTGGTACTACTTCAACAATGGCGGCGACATGGTCACCGGCTGGCAGCAGATAAGCAGCAAGTGGTATTACTTCAACAAAGGCGGCGACATGGTAACCGGCTGGCAGCAGATCGGCAACAAGTGGTATTACTTCAAGGATGACGGCGCAATGCAGACCGGCTGGGTCTTACTGAGCGGCAAGTGGTATTACATGCTTTCATCCGGCGAAATGGTAACCGGCACGAAGACAATCGGCGGCAAGACATACAACTTCAATAACAGCGGTGTCTGCCTCAATCCCTGATAGATTTAATTTGTATAAAAAATTGCAAAAGGGCTGTCTCAAAACATAATGAGACAGCCCTTATTGTTTCAGCAAGTGTGGCAGTTGATTGCAGAATTCTGACCTGTCTTTTCGACAGGTATCGAAATCGAAGTGATTATCTGCGTTTCGATACCTCGACTTTTGAAAGGTGAGATCGAAATTATCCCAAGATGAGGTTTTCTTGTGATTTGGGATAAAATTTGGACCGCAAATTATCCCAAGATGAGGGTTTCTTGCGATTTGGGATAAAATTCGGACCGCAAATTATCCCAAGTGAAGCATATTTAATCTTTTGGGATAAATTCACCTCTGAAAATTATCCCACGGAGGCAATAATTCACGGTTTGGGATAAAATCGCCTGCAAGGAAAGCTACGATATCGTTTTCAGGAAAAAGTCTTCAAAAACGATATCAGCGGGAGATCAAAGATATCGTTTTCGGGAAAAAGTCTTCAAAAACGATATCAGCGGGAGATCAAAGATATCGTTTTCAGGAAAAAAACTTCTAAAACGATATCAGTGGAAGATCAAAGGTATCGTTTTCGGAAGAAAAATCTCAATAACGATATCTGCGGTTCAGCCGAGGTATCGAAAACAAAGGATTTCCCCGGATTTCGATACGTTGAACTCTCGACAGGTATCGGAAACGGAAGTTTCTTAAACATTTCGATACTTCGGCCTTCCGGCAGACATGGCTGGTCATTAGCACATCCACTTCAAGGGGTCAGTTTTTCGCCGTTTATACGGCAGAAAAGCAGGCATTGGGCAAATGCCAGCCAAAAAGCGAAAGTAAGGGGCTATACCGGCATTTTGATACAACTCCTTTGTATTGAGGTGTGAGGGATATCCCACGATTTTTTTTGTTTGCAAATTGAGAATTCCTCGTCAGGGGCTGGGAAGATCCCGGAGGTCAACAGGGAAAACCAACAGATTTTGTTCATCATAATTAAACACTTAATTCAATTAATCCGGCATTTCGGCAGAGCGGTATTTGATAAAATTAAATGGTAATCAAAATGAGGAGGTATGCGTATGCGTACACGATGGAAGCTTCTCTGTACTGTCTTAATGTCGTTTCTGGTTATCTCAGCACTCTCCCTGTCCGTCTCTGCGGGAGGAAGTGTAGTTACCTCCGGAACCGAGGATGATTTCCGTTACGTTCTATATTCGGACGGAACACTGGATCTTACATGTACAGGTAAGACCGTGGCTTTGGGCTATGCCTGCGGAAATGAAGATCTCAATTACAGATCGATCAAGACTGTCAACGTTAATATGTCGGGCGTTAACCTTAACGAACTCGATTTTAAGCTTGACGGCTTCGAATGCTATGCGACGACTATCAATGTTACGGGCATCAGCAGCGGCTCCATCGATACTTTCCAGATCACGAACTTCCCGAGGGTCGAGAATATCAGCCTCCCTCAGGGAGTCACATATAAGACGCTCCAGATAAACTATGCAAGCATTAAGAATGTTGATTTCATAAAGAATCGTACGGTAAATAATCTGACGCTTTCCATGTGTTACGATCTGGAGGACGTTACAATAACGACTCCAAACAGCAAGTTCGCGATCTCGTACTGCCCTTATGTGGAGTCGATATCTTTCCCAAGCTCCATGGACCGTGTCCATCTTAAGGGAAGTATGTCTTACCTGACGGATATTACCTGGCCTGACAGCTGTCTTGAATTCTATGTCATGGATTACGAACTTGAAGAGATCACGATCCCGAGCTGTTCTCTTTTCGCCGTTACAGGAAGCAAACTGAAGACGGCTACCATTTCTTCGGGAGCGACTACCATCGGTTACGACGCTTTCGAGAACTGTACCGCGCTTACGACGGTCATAATCCCGGTGAGCGTTACTGAGATCAACTCATATGCTTTCGAGGGATGCACATCACTTAAGGATATCTACTATCCCGGAACAAAGACCCAGTGGAATAAGATAAGCATCGGTTCAGGTGCTCTGGGCAGTGCCAAGATCCACTATAACGAGGTCCCTTGCAATCACGTGGCAGTTCCTGTTGCAGGATATGCTCCGACATGTGTCTCCTGGGGACTTTCAGACGGAAGCAAATGCTCTTTGTGCGGCAAGTGGATCGTTGAGCAGGAAGTCATACCGTCTTTAGGACATATAAGGACATTAGATCCCGCTGTCCCTGCGACATGCACGGAGAACGGCCTTTCCGAGGGTTACCACTGCGCCAGGTGCTTTGATGTGCTTACGCCTCAGAAGACTGTTTATGCAACAGGTCATACGGAAGTTACCGATAATGCGGTTGCGCCTGACTGCACCCACACCGGACTTACACAGGGCAGCCACTGCTCTGTTTGCAAAGAAGTCATCAAGGCTCAGCAGACAGTTCCCGCAAAAGGCCATACTGTAGTTATCGATGAAGCCGTTACGGCTGACTGCACACACGAAGGCAAGACCGAAGGAAAGCACTGCTCGGTCTGCAATGAGGTTCTGGTCGCTCAGCAGATAATTCCCGCTCAGCACCTCCTTTTGGAGAACGAGGATATCGAACCCACCTGCACACAGCCCGGCAGACACGGCGGAACGCACTGCCTGGTTTGCGGTCAGGTTTTCGGTGCTACGGAAATACCGGCAACGGGCCACACTGAGACAACGCTCCAGGGCAAAGCAGCGACATGCACGGAAAACGGTCTTACGGCAGGCAAGAAGTGTACCACATGCGGAACGGTCACCGTTCAGCAGACGGTAATCCCTGCTAAGGGGCATACTGAGACAACGCTCCAGGGCAAAGCAGCAACATGTACGGCCGACGGCCTTACGAGCGGAAAGAAGTGCACTGTTTGCGGAACCGTCACTGTAGCGCAGACCGTGATCCCTGCAACGGGCCACACGGAGACAACGCTCCAGGGCAAGGCAGCGACTTGTACCGAGGACGGTCTGACAGAAGGCAAGAAGTGCACCACATGCGGAACCGTCACCGTAAAGCAGACGGTTATCCCTGCAAAGGGCCACACGGAGACAACGCTCCAGGGCAAGGCCGCAACCTGTACCGAAGAAGGCCTTACAGCCGGAAAGAAGTGCACCACTTGCGGAACCGTTACTGTAGCGCAGACTGTTATCCCTGCAAAGGGACATACAGAGACAACGATCTCGGGCAGAGCTGCCACATGTACCGAAGACGGCCTTACGGCAGGTAAGAAGTGCACCACTTGCGGAAACATAACTGTAGCGCAGACTGTTATTCCTGCAAAGGGACATACAGAGACAAAGATCTCCGGTAGGGCTGCCACATGTACTGAAGATGGCCTTACGGACGGCAGGAAGTGCACGGTCTGCGGAACGGTCACTGTCCAGCAGGATGTCATCCCCGCAAAGGGTCATACCGAGACAACGATACAGGGCAGAGCCGCAACATGTACTGAAGACGGTCTTACGAACGGCAAGAAGTGTACGGTCTGCGGCGCGACCACTGTCCAGCAGGAAGTAATAAAGGCAACAGGCCATAATCACGTTACGGTCAAAGGTTATGCAGCCACATGTACAGAAGACGGTCTTACTGACGGTGATAAGTGCTCTAAATGCGGTACCGTATTTACACCTCAGATGGTGATACATGCAAAGGGCCATACAGAAGTCACGGTGGCCGGTTATGCGGCAACATGCACGAAAAACGGTCTTACTGACGGTGTTAAGTGTTCGACGTGCAAGGAGGTTCTGGTCGCCCAGACAACTATCAAGGCACCCGGGCACAAGCATGTTACGGTTGAGGGCTATCCTGCCACATGTACCGAAGACGGACTTACCAACGGAGACGAATGTTCCGTCTGTCATACCGTATTTACCGAACAGACAGTGATACCCAAGACGGGTCACCACCAGGTTACTGTCCAGGGCAAGGAAGCCACATGTACCGAACCGGGTGTCGTAAACGGCGTAATATGCTCGAACTGCGGTTTTGTATTTACAGCTTCATCCGTTATCCCTGCTAAGGGGCATACGGAAACTACGGTCAAAGGCTACGCCGCCACGTGTACAACGGACGGCCTTACGGACGGTAAGAAGTGCACGGTCTGTGGCGATATAACAGTCAAACAGGAAGTCATCCGTGCCAAGGGACATACTGAGGTTACTGTCAAAGGCTACGATGCAACATGCGAAAAATCAGGCCTTACCGACGGAAGCAAGTGCTCAGTATGCAATGTTGAGATAAAGGCTCAAAAAACGATACCGGCCAAAGGCCATACCGAGACGTTGATCCCGGGAACTCCCGCTACATGTACGGCAAAGGGTCTTACAGACGGAGTCAAGTGTTCTGTCTGCAGCAAGGTGCTTACGCCTCAGAAAGAGATCGCGGCACAGGGTCATAAGCCGTACACCATAGCAGGCAAGTCACCGACGTGTACCGAGAAGGGCCTTACAGACGGAACAGAATGTTCTGTATGTCACGTAACCATTAAAGCCCAGCAGGAGATCGCGGCTCTCGGACACAAGACATATACCATTGCAGGTCATGCTGCGACATGCACGGAGAAAGGCCTTACAGACGGCACCGCATGCTCTGTATGTCACGCAACGATACAGGCACAAAAAGAGATAAAGGCGACAGGCCATAAGCCGTATGTCATTGCAGGCCATGCTGCTACATGTACCGAGAAAGGTCTTTCCGACGGAAGCGAATGCTCTGTCTGTCATGAAACACTTAAGGCACAGCAGGAGATCGCTGCAACCGGTCATACGGAAGTCGTAGATCCCGGCTATGCTCCGACATGCACGGAGCCAGGTCTTACCGAAGGCAGGCACTGCTCCGTTTGCGGTCATGTTTTCGCCGAGCAGAAAACGATAGAACCGAGACATACTATAGTCGAAGATCCTTATCTCGCTCCTACGAAGGATACTGAAGGCCGTACGGCAGGTTCGCACTGCTCTGTATGCGGCGAGGTCATCGTGGCCCAGGAAGTCATCCCCAAGCTCACCGGACTTGAAGGCTGGATACAGGAGGGCGGCGTCTGGCACTATTACGAGGATTCCGTGATGGCTGTTGACAAGTGGATCAAGGACGGCGGCAAGTGGTACTATCTTGACTCAACAGGTACGATGCTCAAGGGCTGGAACCAGCTCAAGGGTAAGTGGTATTACTTTAACGGCTCAGGCGATATGGTCACCGGCTGGAAGCAGATAAGCGGCAAGTGGTATTACTTCAATGGCGGCGGTGACATGGTCACTGGCTGGAAGCAGATAAGCAGCAAGTGGTATTACTTTACAGGCTCAGGCGATATGGTCTCAGGCTGGAAGCAGATCGGCGGAAAGTGGTATTACTTCAATGGCGGCGGTGACATGGTCACTGGCTGGCAGCAGATAAGCAAAAAGTGGTATTACTTCAACGGCGGCGGAGATATGGTCACCGGCTGGAAGCAATTGAGCGGAAAGTGGTACTACTTCAACAGTTCAGGCGACATGGCGACAGGCTGGCTCAAACTCGGTTCATCCTGGTATTACTTGAAGTCATCGGGCGAGATGGTAACGGGTACCATGACGATAGGAGGGAAGAGCTATACCTTTAATTCGAGCGGCGTCTGCCAGAATCCGTAAATAAAATTACTTAAGGGCCTCCTTCGGGAGGCTCTTGATGGTAAAATCTTTGGGTATTCAATTCAGGAGGTATGCTGATGCGTACACGTTACAAATTTTTATGTTCAGTCCTGATGGCCGTGATGGTCATCTCGTCATTGTCCATGGCAGTGGCTGCCGGCGGCAGTGTCGTCACTTCGGGTTCTGATTCGGATTTCAATTACACTTTATATTCCGACGGAACACTGGATCTTAAATGCCACGGTAAGACAATAAATCTCGGCTTTGTCTGCGGTGATGAGAAACTGGATTTTTCGTCCGTAAAAACAGTCAATGTCGACATGTCTGGCGTTAGCATGAGCGATCTTGACTTTAAGCTTGCAGGTTTTGACTGCGGTGCAACGAAGATCAATGTCTATGGCGCTCAGTCAGGAACCGTTGAGACATTCCAGATCACGGCTTACCCTAATGTTGAGAGCATTACGCTTCCTTCAAACATCACATACAAGACACTGCAGATCGACGGTGTAAAGATAAAGAATATCGACTTTCTGAAGAATCTTACGGTCAATAACCTGACGCTCTCCAACTGCTATTACATCACGACTGCAACGATAAGGACCGCTAACAGCAAGTTCGCGGCTTATAACTGCAACAGTCTTGAGACTGTCGTATTCCCCAGCACGATGGACAGGATCCATTTCAAGGGAATGGCAGATCTGAAGAATGTCACGCTTCCCACGAGCACACTCGAATACTATTGGGTCGACTGCGCATGCGCCACGATCACGGTACCTAAGGCTCAGCTGATGGGCATCACGGGTTCCGGAGTCAAGACGGTCAATTTTGCATCCAATGTGGATAAGATACCTTACGATGCTTTCGAGAACTGCACATCGCTTACGACATTAAACATTCCTACCAGCGTCAAGACAATCGAGTCCGGTGCTTTCACGAACTGCACGGCGCTTAAGACAGTCAATTATGCAGGTACGGAAGCCCAGTGGAAAAAAGTCAGCGTCAGCTCATCGAGCGGACTCGGGAGCGCGAAGATCAACTACAACGGCGGTTCACAGACGAAGAACGGCTGGGTAACCGAGGGCGGAGTTAAGCGTTACTATGAGAACGGCAAGGCTGTTACAGGATGGAAGGAGATCTCCAAGTCCTGGTATTACTTCAACAGCACAGGTGATATGCTTACCGGCTGGCAGGAGATATCCAAGGCATGGTATTACCTCGGCACTGACGGCGTCATGAAGACACGCTGGCAGCAGATTGACGGCAAGTGGTATTACTTCAACACGAGCGGCGTCATGCAGACGCGCTGGCAGCAGATAAGCGGCAAGTGGTACTACTTCAATACAAGCGGCGACATGGTAAAAGGCTGGAAGGCTATCTCAGGCAAATGGTATTACTTTAATCCCGACGGAGATATGGCAACGAGCTGGAAGCAGATCGGCAGCACCTGGTATTATTTCGAATCTTCCGGCGCCATGGTCACAGGCTGGAAGGCTGTTGGAGGCAAGTGGTATTACTTCAACACTGACGGCTCAATGAAGACGGGCTGGCTCAAGATCGGTTCATCCTGGTATTATCTCGTTCCTTCATCAGGCGAGATGGTTACGGGCTCAAGGACCATCAACGGTAAGACATATAATTTCAGATCTGACGGAGTGTGTACAAATCCTTAAACTGTCACATATAGAATAGAAGAGGGTATAATCTGATTATTAGATACCAATTTCTATTCAGGAGCATACTATGTTCAGCAGCAAGTTAAAGATCTTATGTGCGGCAGGTCTGGCTACTATACAGTTTTTAAGCGGGCAACTATCGGCTTCGGTAGGGCCCGCTTTGCTTTTCGAAAACGCAGGCTGGAACAAAAGCGGAAACGACTGGGTCTATACGGATGAAAACGGCGTTCTTACGACCGGGTGGGCTCAGATTGGAAGCAGATGGTATTACTTCAATGCCGATGGGATAATGCAGACAGGCTGGCTCGAAGAAGGCGGCAAGTGGTACTATCTCACAGCTTCGGGTGCGATGGCGACAGGCTGGAAGGAAGCAGGAAATAAGTGGTACTACTTTAACAAGAGCGGCGTTATGCAGAAGGGGTGGCTGCAGGATGGCGGTAAGTGGTACTATCTCGGTCCTTCCGGCGACATGAAGACCGGCTGGCAGCAGATCGGCGGCAAATGGTATTTCTTAAAGAGCAGCGGCGCAATGGCGACCGGCTGGATACAGGACGGCGGTAAGTGGTATTACCTTGATGCTTCTGGCGTCATGAAGACTGGCTTCCTCACGGAGGGTGACGTTACTTATTATCTGAATCCGAACGGCTCGATGGCTACAGGCTGGAAAGATATCGGCGGGGAATGGTATTACTTCAAACCCGGTTCGGGTGAAGGCGTCGAAGGCTGGTATAAGGTCGGCGGCAGCTACTATTACTTTGAAGGCTATAAGATGCAGCACGATAAATACATCGGGCATCTTTATCTTGAGAGTTCGGGACGTGTTTACGGAAACATAGATCCTACGGATCCCGAAAATGTCGGCGATGCGTCGCCGATCTTTATCGGGAGCTATAACCTTGACGGCCGAATGGGCGGCTGCGTTTACGAGCAATACCATGTTCTGGGTTATCCTGATCCCGCCTCTGATTTTGATCATGAAAGTTATGTGTCCTCGTCAGCATCAGGGTGGACATATGTCGGGCACTATGATTATAAGGCAGGAAAAACGACATATGAAAAAGCCGAAGATTTTGATTTCGAGGCATTTAAAGCAGGGAAGACAGAATATGCTGAAGTCTCATTCTATGTTCTTCCGGGTCAGAAGGCCAAAGTAAAGATTATTCCGTCAGCTGAATACAGCGAGTTTTTGGGCTGGAGTTTTTCACAGGCATACGATCCCTCGAAGATAATCAGCAAAGATCTTGAGATAAGCGTCCGCTTTATGCCGGATACAAAGCTCTATGCCCATGTCAATTCGCCGTGGGACAGCTGCTATACCGATGAGTTCTACGGGAACACCTGCACCAAGTCTCCACAGACATCAGGTATCATCTACAGGCTGCCGTGCCACAGGGACAGTAACGGCAGATGGATATTGGACAAGGAATCCATGAAAATAATCTCCGGTGTTGCTTTCTACCATTATGATTCCTATTCAAGTCACAGGTATCCGAGTCCTTATAATCCTCACTACTACGATTTCTTCAACAGGCCGGATGATTATGAATTCACGACTGACAAGATACACGTAGAACTCCAGATAGATGACTATGGTGATCCTGAAGTTGACGGATACTATACTGTCGATTACACACCGGATGCATATTATTGGATCATAATGTATGACCGCAACGGGAATATAAGACCTTTGATATATCCTTCAAGACTGGATATATATGAGTTTTTCTATGAAGATCCGAGAACCGGTGAATCCTTATATTTTTATGATGAACGCCGTGCCGCGCGTTATAACGAGGCCTGATTTGTTAATATTCTGTGAGTAAAAAACGAATAGTATCAACATTGATTTAACATACGTGAAACACCGCCATCTGGCGGTGTTTTTGATGTTAGAATCCAAGCATAGATACCGGAATGGAGGTGATCTCTATGCGTAAAAGTTTGAAATTATTCAGTTCGTTAATAACAGTTGTTTTGGTCATATCTGCATTTTCCATGATGGTTTCCGCATCTTCTTCTGACAGTTCTTACTGGAAGAGCTTGTCGAACGATTACTACTATAAGCAGATGACTTCCGGTGAGAAGATATTCTACGACAGACTTGATGAGACATGCATGGCATATCTCTTGAACGACGAGGACATTCCAGGTGATTGCATCTCTGTTGATTGCTCAGACCTGGGACTTACCGCAGAACAGGTCGACAAGGTCCAGCTGATGTTCACGGTTTCCAATCCTCAGTATTTCTTCCTTGAACCCAAGTATAAGTACAACGATAAGGGTATAGAGATCAATGTTTATCCTGATCTCGTTAACGGAACAAAGAGAGCTTCCGTAAAGGCTGAGATCAAGAGCTGCATCGACTCTTACATCAAGGCGGCATCTTCCGCAACTCTCCCTGAAGAGAAGGAAAACATCGTTGCACTGAAGATCTGTAAAGAGATTTCCAGAGACCTTGATCCTGATGCCGACAAGGAATACTACCAGTGCATTTACAGTGCCGTTAAGGGTACTACAAAGTGCAAAGGTTTTGCTTTATTTTTCGGCGCCGTAATGAATGCTCTCGGCATCGAGTGCGTAACGGCAAACAGCGAGCCTCACGCATGGAACTACGTAAAGCTCCACGGCTACTGGTATTGTGTCGATGTAACGAACATGAACCAGGAAGAAATGACCTCTTACGGTTACTACAATCACGACGGTAAGGATATCGGCAATGCAAAGTATTCCGCAGTCGATTCAAGACTTAAGGCATATCTCCCCGTACCCAAGTACGATGAAGTCGGCAGAAAATATACGAGCAGATATTTTGTCGACAACGGTGTCACATACTTTATCGTATGCGATATGGATGATGCGAAAAATGTAATCGCTGTCAAGGATGCAACGGGAACTCTTCCCGCAAAGGTTAATTACAATAACGTCGAATACACTGTAATGTCCGCAGCAGGCTGGGCAAGATCCGGCAAGAACTGGGTCTACTACAACGACGCAGGCAAGCTCGTTAAGGGCTGGTACGAAATAGAAGGCGAAGGCTGGTACTATTTCGACAAGACCACAGGCGCAATGCTCAGCAACTGGCAGCAGATAGGCGGCAAGTGGTATTACTTCGGTTCTGACGGCATCCTGAAGACGGAATGGCAGCAGATCGGCGGTAAATGGTATTACTTCAATCCTGACGGCGACATGGTCACAGGATGGAAGCAGATCGACGGATATTGGTACTTCTTCAATAAAGACGGCGATATGGCCAAAGGCTGGCAGAAGATCAGCAACAAGTGGTATTACTTCAACGGCGGTGCGATGGTAACCGGCTGGAAGAAGATCGGCAACGTCTGGTATTTCTTCACAACAAACGGTGACATGGCTACAGGTTGGAAGTCCATCTCCGGCAAGTGGTATTACTTCGGAAGCAGCGGTGAGATGACAACAGGCTGGAAGCAGATCTCCGGCAAGTGGTACATCTTCAATGGCAGCGGCGAGATGACAACAGGCTGGAAGGCCTCCGGCGGCAAGTGGTACTACATGGGCAGCAGCGGCGCTATGCAGGAAGGCTGGGTAAGGACAGGCGGCAGCGTCTACTATCTGGTACCGGGAGCAGGTTACATGGCTACGGGCGAGATGACGATTGACGGTACTGTACGTATTTTTGCCGACGGCGGTGCCTGCACCAATCCTCCTTCGGGAATCTGAGTTGACTGACGGATTCTCCTTCGGAGCTCTAAGATAATTGACGGACCGCATTTGGTGTCCAAAGTAAAAAACGGGTAATCGGTTCGGACCCAAAGCGGTCTGACCGGAAGATAAGGTAAGTGCCAAAGAGGGGGCTGTCTCAAAACAAACGAGACAGCCCCCTTAGTTCCCAATAGTGGAAGTTTCACCAGAACTTTAAAAACGATATCAGCCAGAATGTTAAGATATCGTTTTCGGGAAATAGTCTTTAAAAACGATATCAACCGGAAGGTCAAGATATCGTTTTCGGGAAATAGTCTTCAAAAACGATATCAGCCGGAAGGCTAAGATATCGTTTTCGGGAAATAGTCTTTAAAAACGATATCAGCCGGAAGGTCAAGATATCGTTTTCGGGAAAAAGTCTTTAAAAACGATATCAACCGGAAGAAATATTCTGCACTCAACGGCCATCGCGGCGATTTTATCCCAAACCTTAGATTATTACCTCCGCGGGATAATTTTCAGAGGTGAAATTATCCCAAAAGTTTAAAAATGCTTCACTTGGGATAATTTTGAGCTGGGATTTTATCCCAAACTGCAAGAAAACCTCATCTTGGGATAATTTCGAGTTCAAAATTTATCCCAAAGTCCCGAAAAATGGCGCAGTGGGATAATTCACGTATTCCCGCATTTTCCCGCAATGCGGGAAGTATTGCGGGAAGTATTGCGGGAAGTATTGCGGGAAAAATAAAGCGCGTGAGCAGTAACTTTTCTTGCCTCTATCCGCCCGAAAACCATTTCCGGATAATTTCCTCATAAAAATCCGCTTAACTAATATATAATTAATAAATATGGAAATTCATTTTTGAATTCTAGGAGGATATATGCAGGCAATAATACTCGCAGCAGGAATGGGAAAAAGACTTAAGGAACTTACTCAGAACAACACCAAGTGCATGGTCAAGGTAAACGGCGTGTCCCTGATAGACAGGATGCTCCACCAGATAGACAGGTATTCGCTTGACCGCATTGTAATAGTGGTCGGATACGAAGGCAAGAAGCTGATGGATTACATCGGCACATTAGACATCAAGACGCCTATCGTATTTATCGAGAACCCGATCTACGACAAGACTAACAATATCTATTCGCTGGCGCTCGCCAAGGACTGGCTTGTAAAGGACGATACGCTCCTTTTCGAGTCCGACCTGATCTTTGAGGATTCCGTATTGGACGCGCTCGTCACGGATCCCAGAAACACGCTGGTACTCGTAGACAAGTATGAGTCCTGGATGGACGGCACATGCGTAAAGATCGGTCCGGACGATTCCATCGAGGCGTTCGTGCCCGGCAAGAAGTTCAAGTTCAACGAGATAAAGGAATACTACAAGACGGTTAACCTTTATAAGTTCAGCAAGAGCTTCTCGGTAAACAAGTATGTTCCTTTCCTTGAGGCATATCAGTCGGCTCTTGGAGAGAACGAATACTACGAGCAGGTATTGAGAGTAATCACGATGCTTGAAGATCCCGAGATCAGGGCAAAGAGGCTCTCAGGCCAGAAGTGGTACGAGATCGACGACATCCAGGATCTGGACATCGCAGAATCGCTCTTCTCGCCCGATGACGACGAGAGAGTAAAGCTCATGCAGGGAAGATACGGCGGATACTGGAGATATCCGAAGCTCTTAGATTTCTGCTATCTCGTAAATCCTTATTTCCCGCCCGAGAAGATGAAGGACGAGATGAGAGCTAATTTTGACATCCTGCTCACGGAATATCCGAGCGGCATGAGAGTTAACAGCCTTTTAGCTGCAAAGAATTTCGGCGTTCATCAGGAGAACATACTCGTAGGAAACGGTGCTGCCGAGCTTATCAAGAGCCTCATGGGATATCTTGACGGCAAGACGGGATTTATCAGACCTACTTTCGAAGAGTATCCGAACCGTTACGATACGGAAGATTCCGTTTATTTCATTCCCGACAATAAGGATTTCTCTTATACGGCAGACGACATAATGAAGTTCTTTGCGGATAAGGCAATAAAGAACCTCATCCTCATCAATCCCGACAATCCGAGCGGAAATTACATCAAGAAGGCTGACATCATCTCGCTCATTTACTGGGCAGAAATAAAGGGCATCACGATCGTAATAGACGAGTCATTCGCCGATTTCTCTGACGAGCTTAACAACACTCTGATCGAGCAGGAGCTCCTCGTAAAGAACCCGCACCTCTTCGTAATGAAGAGCATCTCGAAGTCCTACGGTGTTCCTGGCTTGAGGCTTGGTATCCTTGCTTCTGGCAACGAAGAGATTATCGCAAAGATGAAGAAGGATGTTGCTATCTGGAACATCAACTCCTTTGGCGAGTTCTACATGCAGATAGAAGAGAAGTACAAGAAGGATTATGCTGCTGCCTTAGTTAAGATCAGGGCTGAGCGTGCAAGATTCCAGGATGAGCTCTCCAGGATTAAGGGTGTAAGGGTTATCCCTTCACAGGCAAATTTCATCATGGTCGAACTCGACGAAGGTATCGATCCGAAGGAACTCTTAAAGAAGATCCTGATAAACCACAACATCCTTATAAAGGAACTCATGAACAAGACAGGCGGAAAGAACTACCTGCGCCTTGCGGTACGCAACACTGAGGATAATAACAAGCTCCTTGCTGCGATGAAGGAAGAACTCGGGGTATAACGGGAAGGCGGAATTATCTGATATAAGAAGCGCTGATGGAAGGTTCTTTAAAGGGATTAACACTTAAGATAAACAATGCCGGCGATAAGACGAAAAAGTATGCCGACATCTACTATCTTGTATCCCTTTTCGTATTCATCTCCGCCGTCGCATGCACACGATCCAGGATAATCCTGGATGTTATTCCGACGATACTTATCATCGCTGAGATGATGCTTTTACCGATCGTCGTATACCGCATTATCTTTACGTTGTTCAGGAACTGGAAGACAGCAGTAGCGGCGATCGCTCTTATTGTCTTCAGTTTTGTCTATTCCGGTATTAACGAAGACACCGTGCCGTTTACATTCATTGCTTTTGCGATAGTCGGCGGTATCGGAGTCTGTGCCGATAAGGTCCTGCTTGCCGGGATTGGCGGAAATGCCGTCATGATCATATACAACATCTGCATGACGCTGTTCGACAACAAGACGCTGACATTTAACGACTATCAGGACAGAAAGTTATTCTATTTCGGACCGAACGTATTCTATCTGGATAAGATGAACAACTGCTCATCGACGGATTTCGCAGCTCACTATTTCTGGGTTATCGCGGCTTATCTGTGGGTGAGGGGAAAGAAGATCACATGGGGCGAGATATTCGCTTTAGGTGCTCTGGATGTCCTCGTTTATTCGCTTACGGGTTCCAATACGTCTTTCCTTTGCATCGGTCTTTTACTGATCTGTGCATTTGTGCTGAAGCTTTTGCAGTTGTTTGATAAGAAGATCAGGTTGCCTGAAGGCATAAAGAAGGGCAACGTATTCGACAAGACCATTTCTTTTCTGGGAAAGACTTCCTATCTCACGATCGGTCTGGCATGCATCCTTCTTACAGTGTTTTATGATGTCGAGAACGCGAAATTCAGAAAACTAAACGACATACTACACTGGAGGCTCGGATTAGGTCACAGGGGCTTTTTGGAGAACGGCATTCATCTGATAGCCGGAGAAGTAACCCTCTATGGTATGTCATCTTCTGCAGACGGGTTCTTTAATTTCCTGGATTGCTCTTTTGTGGACATAATTATCACAGGCGGCATCCTGATGTTCGTGCTCTTTATGACCATCATGACGACCGTACAGATAAAGCATAAGAAATATATCTACGGTGTTGCGATCCTTTCCATATGCGCCTTGTCGTGCATAGAAGAGCATCACCTTTCTGAGATCAGCTATAACTTATTCCTGCTCCTTTTGTTTGCCGATTTTGAAGCAGATAAGAAGACTTCACCCGTTATCGATGCAAAGAAGCCCGTGCGGAAGATACTTAATTACAGTTCGTTTGCGGTATGCGCCGGATTCCTTGTTGTATCGGTCTTCTTAAACCTGCCAAGATACAGGACGGTAAAAGAACTTGACCGGCTGGACGTCAGGGCAGGAGAGATCTGCAGGGCCGTTCAGAGCAATCTCGATGCTGCAGTCAGCAGCGGAACCTGGCAGCAGGTAACGGAAGAGCTGGATTCTTATCAGTACGGCGATCTTCTGGCACATCCTTCAGATTTTGAAGCGGTAACAGGCACTCATTGGAATGAGATGACCGACGATCCGAAGGATCACGCTTACTATGTGCTTTATTATTCACCTTCAAATCAGGTAGAAGACAAAATGCTCGATGTCATGATAACAGATGAAGTCAGGAGCCTTATAGGCGGAGGAAGCATCGTCATCGAGTACGATGTCGTTAAGGGTAAGGTCTATGGCCTCTGGTATGCGGAATCGGAAGGCTGTTATGCCATAGATGACGGCAGGAAGTCTGACCGGACCGGAAGGCTCGGACGTAATGCTCTGATGCTTGAGGGATATTATTCGGGTGCAAGACATGGATAAGATGAACTTCAGACATATCCCGGTTTTAAGAAATCTCACGGCGCTCCTGCTTGTGACTGCTCTTTTATTCTCATTCTGTTCCTGCACAAAAGACAACAGTGATTTTGACGGAGTCAGATTTGCTAAGACAAGGCACATATCAGTCATTGTGGATTCCTACGTTCCGGTAAATACGGATGTGACGGTTGATTCTTCGTGCGTCGCCCGCTATATACACGACGAAGTCCTGAAAGAACTCAATATCGACGTAACCTTCATAGAGTCGCAGAAACTCAACATCAATATGTCGACAGAAGCCGATATCTCCGTTACCACAAACTTCAGTTCGCTCAACACATACTACAAGATGGGTTCTATTACCAACATCGCGCCTTATCTCGACCAGTATGCTTCCTCGCTGACATCGCTTACAGGGCTGCTCGGCGAAGAGAATATCTATGCTTGCACGGACGATCCTTCCGAAATATGGTATCTGACAGCAAAGAAAGCCGTTCCTGATGCCAGGGTTACATTTATCAGGTCAGACTGGCTCGAAAAGCTCGGGCTCGAAGCTCCTTCGACCAGGGAAGAACTCCACAGCTGTCTCATCTCCTTCAGGGACAATGCGGAACTCCTCCTGGGTGAGGATGCAGATAATATGATCCCGTTCTTTATAGACAATGAGCCTAATGTCAGCGCAAAGCCTCTTTTTGACTCCTGTCTCGACACTTCCATAGGTGATAAGGATTTTTACGCACACGGCTATTGCAGGGCGACTCAGGAGGGCTACAGGGACGGGCTCGAGATACTGAACGGATGGTATCTGGAAGGCCTGCTGCCTTCAGATTATCAGGTTATAAGGCCCGGGACGAAGGAATCCTATGAGCCCGTCGAGAACGGCTTTGTCGGTGCTTTCTGCGCCAAGGGTGACTACCTGTATAAAAACGGCGGGATTTCCCACATTCAGGCACTTAAGGATAATCAGGGAGAGGATGCTGATTACGTCGCGGTAAATACTTTTGAGAACAGGTACGGCGGATACACGTACTGGCAGGAGGATTATCTCGGTGAAGGCGGCAACAAGATCTATCTGCCGTCGACATGCGAAGATCCTCTGGCATGTCTGGTGTATCTCAACTGGATTTCTGATAAGACAAATGTTGATGAACTTAAGAACCTTGAAGTTCAGGATCCCTTTGACTACAGCCGTTATGCGATCACATATCAGGGTGCACTCTCGGATGTGGCTTCCGAAGCTGAGGAGGCTCTGAAAACTGCATCTGAGGTTACATATGTCCAAAGGGGAAACAAGTGCGTCAGATACGGACCGTATTTCTTCAAGTATGTGGAATCCGACACTGATTTTGCTAAGGTTTATCCCGGTTCGACGAAGAACTTTGTGTGCACTGTGATAAGCGCTCCTGAAGGACGGTTTGAAGAAGTATACACGGAAGAGTTCGACACATACGGCATGCAGGGCGCATACGTTCTTTTCAGGATTAGGCTCAATGAGTGGGATAAGGTAATGGTAAACGGGGATATGAAGCCGTGGTAAGAGTTTTCCGAGCGGTTGTTATATAATAAAAGATTATGAGGATCAAAGAGAATTATACACAGTTTAAGCACCTGGACTTCATGATAGTAGACATACTGTCATTGGTCGTATGCTTTGTTGTGGCATACCGTATGAAGTTCGGTGATTTCAGCTTCATACAGAACAGGGAATGGCACCTGTACGTTCTCATCATCATCCTGCTAAACATCACGATCACTTTCTTTACGAACCCTTACGAAGGAATATTCCGGCGAAGCTACTATCAGGAAGTCATAAGAGCTTTGATCCTTGCGATCTTCAACTTCCTCGTTGCAGCCGTATTCTTCTACATGCTCAAGATGGGCGCCGCTTTCTCGCGTGAGATGACCGTTTGGATGTACACGTTCTACTTCCTTTTGTCATTGCTCCTGAAGTATGCGTGGAAGAGCCTGCTGCTTACCGGAAAGACGATATTCTACAGCACCGAAGTCATTCCGCTGTTCATCATCGGAAGCGCTTCCCACATTGAAAACACCCTGAAAAACGTCAAATCAGGTGACCTCAATCTCTTTGAGATAAAGGGCATTCATTTTGTAGATAAGGACATTGAAGTTGAAGGGATCCCGACCATAAAGGAAGATTATGTCGACTATATTCTCGAAAATGATATTGACCGCGTTCTCGTTGCGGTTAAACCGTCTGAAGTGCCCGATGCCGTCTACGAGAGGCTTTCGGTCAATGGTGTTGAGATAAATCTCGCGATTGAGGAATCTGTCGGATTCCTTTCAGAGGATCAGAGCGTTGAGAGTATCGGCGTTTATCCGGTACTGAGCATCAAGAGGTTCTCTTTTACGCACGGACAGATGCTCTACTTAAAGATTAAAAGGATACTGGATGTGTTCTTCGCTCTTATCGGTCTGTTATTCCTGGCTCCGATCGCCGGCATCGTAAAGATCTGTTATCTTGCTTCAGGCGATAAGGAAAAGATAATGTTCACCCAGAACAGGGTAGGCAAGAGCGGCAAAGTGTTCAAGATGTACAAGTTCAGGACCATGGTGCCTAACGCTGACGAGAAGCTCAAGGAACTCTTAAAGCAGGAAGAATACCGCAGGCAGTGGAAAGAGAATCAGAAGATTCCCAATGATCCGAGAATTACTAAGATCGGACGTTTCTTAAGAAAGACTTCCATTGATGAGATGCCGCAGATGATAAATGTCCTTAAAGGTGAAATGAGCTTTGTAGGCCCCCGTCCACTGGTCGTCAACGAACTGTCCCTTCACGAAGGCTTGAGACTCTATCAGAAGGTAAAGCCGGGCATAACCGGCTGGTGGGGCTGCAACGGCAGGAGCAACATCGAGTACCGTGAAAGGCTGGAACTCGAGTACTACTACGTAAAGAACTGCAGTTTCTACCTTGATGTCCTCTGTATCTTCAGAACCCTGTTTGCGGTTATAAACAGGGACGGAGCCGAGTAAGGCCATGAAAATCAGGATCCTCGTTGCGACCCATAAGCCATACTGGATGCCGGAAGATGAGATATATCTTCCTGTTCAGGTCGGGTTTGCGGATGAACTGGGATTTGAAAGAGATAACACCGGTGACAACATAAGCAGCAAGAACAGTAATTACTGCGAACTTACAGCGATGTATTGGGCCTGGAAGAACCTTGATGCTGACTATATCGGCCTTGCTCATTACAGAAGACATTTCACTGTGAAGAAGGGCGGGGATAAGCAGACTCTTCCCGTTACCGGCAAGGAACTTGAACCGCTGCTTAAAGAACACGACGTTATTCTTCCGCGCAAAAGATATTACTACATCGAGACAACGTACAACCAGTATATACACGCACACCACAAAGAAGACCTTGATACTGCTCGTAAGATACTGGAAGAACTTTATCCTGATTATCTTGATGCTTTTGATGCTGTTATGGGAAAGACTTCCGGCCACAGGTTCAACATGTTTATCATGAAGAAAGAGATCTTCAATGAGTATTGCAAGTGGCTGTTCGATATCCTGTTTGAATTAGAGAAGAGGCTCGACATCTCATCTTACAACACCAATGACTCAAGAGTCTTCGGGTTTGTCGGAGAAAGGCTCCTTGACGTATGGATAAATAAGAACGGCATAGCTTACAAAGAGATCCCGTATGTCTTCATGGAGAAGCAGAATTGGATAAAAAAGGGCGGAGCTTTTTTGAAGAGAAAAGTGACTTCCGGCAAGAGTAAGAAGGACTGAAGATAAAAAGGGATATTTTTTTAGGAGAGTATTAGCATTTATGAGTAATATTGCTGTTTTTGATACATCTTTGGGAACGCTTAATCTTGGCGATTGGATCATCATGGATGCTTTTTATAAAGAGATGGATTTCTTACTAAAGGATAGTTTTGTTGTCAGATACGGGACACATACACCTATAGCAAAATCATATCAAAGCATAAAGACCGGATACAATTTCAGGTATTTGAATTCTACTCAGTATAAGTTTATCGGCGGTACGAATATCTTCAAGCATTCTTTACTTCATGCGAATCCTGATTGGAATATTAACTTTTTTGATATAAAGTTCTACCGAAACAGTATTTCGGTCGGATGTGGTTCTTATTTGGAATCGAAAGGCGTTGATGCATATACCCGCTATCTATATAAGCATATATTGAGAAAAGATATTATCCATTCAACAAGAGACGAGAAGACAAAAGAACTTCTTGAGAGCCTTGGTTTTAAAGCGATAAATACAGGCTGTCCGACAATGTGGGGTTTTACAATAGAACATTGTGAATCTATACCTCGAACTAAGATGAACAATGTTGTTTTTACGTTGACTGATTATAATAAGGACTATGTTCTGGATCAGCAGATGATTGATATACTTTTAAGATGCTATGACAATGTGTTTTTCTGGCCTCAAGGTTCGGATGATTTGGAATACTTCAATGCTATGAAAAATACTAATACGATCAAGGTTATCAAGACTAATCTGCAATCGTATATCGATCTGCTTCAAACTGACATAGATTATGTAGGTACAAGGCTTCATGCAGGTTTATTTGCTATATCTAAGAAAAAAAGATCAATAATCATTTCTCTTGATGAAAGAGCTAGGGAGATTGATAAAACTTATAACTTAAAGTGTTTAGAACGGAAAATAATCAACGACGAACTTGAATCAAGGATTAATTCGTCATTTGAGACACATATAGATGTTGATCTCGAACATATTAATATGTGGAAAGACCAATTCAGATGAGTAAAACGTCCAAAGGTAAGGAACTGGCAAAGAATACTTTTATTATTCTTGTGGGAAAGATTTGTACTCAGTTTCTTTCCTTTTTTCTTTTGCCTTTATATTTGTCTGTATTGGAAACATCCGAGTTTGGTATTGTCGACCTTGCAACTACATATGTAACTTTGTTGGCTCCTTGTATTACTCTTCAATTAGAGCAGGCTGCGTTCAGATTTTTGGTCGATGTTCGTAAAGACAAAAAGGGCACAAAAGAGATCATTTCAAATATCTTTGCTGCAATTCTTTTTCTATCTGCCGTAACATTGCTTATCATCAAGATAGTAAGTCTCTTCATTCATATTCCATACATAGATTTACTTCTTGTATTGATCTTTATGACCATAGTCTCTGGCATTTGTCTGCAAATCGCAAGAGGGGTCGGAGATAATTTAGGGTATTCTATTGGAGGCTTCCTTGCCGGCGGCAGTACGATACTTTTCAATATTCTTTTTCTAGTAGTTATTCCTTTAGGACCAGCCGGATTCTTCTTGTCATCAATAATAGCCAATGCTATATGTTCTGTGTTTATTTTCTTCAGGTGTGGTTTAGTATCTTATATCGGTTTCAAAGATATAAGCAAGAACCGTATATTTGAATTATTACGTTATTCGATTCCAATGGTTCCTAATAGTATTATCTGGTGGGTGATAAATGCTTCTGACAGAACTATAATCACTATTTTTTTTAACGTATCGATCAACGGTGTATATGCAGTTTCACAGAAATTTTCTTCTGCGATAATGACTGCTTTCCTTGTGTTTAATACTTCTTGGACTGAATCTGCTTCTTTGTATTTAAAAGACGATGATAAAGATTCATTCATTACTAAAACATTCAGTAAAATGCTTAGATTCTTTTCGTGTTTGTGTTTAGGTGTAATTGGATGTGTTCCTTTAGTATTCTCATTATTAGTCAAAGATGAATACATAGATGCCTATGATTTTATCCCTGCGCTGGTTATTAGTTGTGTGTTTAATATGGGTAGTTCGATGTTGGGTGCAATCTATGTTGCTCTTAAGAAAACAAAAGAGATTGCATTCACTTCAATTCTGGCAGGCATAATTAATGTTGCAGTTAATCTTTTGTGTATTAAATCTTGGGGATTACATGCAGCATCAATCAGCACTTTGATAGCTTTTTTAGTATTGTTTATATTCAGATTTTTCGGTATTCAAAAACATGTGAGAATAAGATTGAATACTTTATGCGTTATCTTTTTAATTATAGCTTTTTCTATTACAACATTTTTATATTATTTCAATGCTTTTGTCGGCAATATAATAAATCTTATCTTTGTAATCGTATTCAGCGCTTTAATAAACATTAACTTCATAAAAGAATTGTTGACTCAGAAATTGTTTTTGCGAAATAGTAAGAGTAATGTTCGGAAATCCTGATTTTATGGAAAAATGGATTGCAACAGTATGCAAAAGAGAGGAAGGAATTGTAAATGTTGGTTAGTGTCATTATCCCTGCATATAATGCAGAGGACACACTAAAGAATACGTTATCTGATGTTTTGTCTCAGAGTTTTACCGATTTTGAAGTCGTTATAGTAGATGATGGCTCGAAAGACAAAACCGGAGCAATTTGCGATGAGTATAAAGCTATCGATAATAGAATTGTAGTGCTTCATCAAAAAAACGGGGGATTATCTAATGCAAGAAATAATGGTATCAAGATTGCCAGAGGCAAATATATAACGTTGGTGGACGCTGACGATAGGATAGAAAAATACTATTTGGAATACCTTATAAAGGCTATACAAGATAATAATGCTGATATGTCTTGTGGC
This sequence comes from Butyrivibrio sp. AE2032, assembly GCF_000702965.1. Lineage (NCBI taxonomy): Bacteria > Bacillati > Bacillota > Clostridia > Lachnospirales > Lachnospiraceae > Butyrivibrio > Butyrivibrio sp. AE2032. The sequence continues at coordinate 120,051 of NZ_JNLF01000002.1, forward strand.
AGAACCGACAGAGTAAAGGAGAATTACTCTCCTGACGATGAAATAACTGCTTTTTCAGCAGAACTATTTGACCGCAGAACTGCCTTAAGTGAGATGCTTACCGGAAAAAAGATAACCGTTGGGCCTTGTAACCGATTAGTTCCCAGAAACTGGTATATTGAGTCTCCGTTTCTTGAAGGAAAAAAATATGAAGATCTCAGTAATTCATATAAATTGCATTTGAAATCTTCGTTGGTCGCATTTGTGAATGTTCCTATATATCATTATGTGATGAGAGGAGGCTCTATTACTGGAAGTATTAATGTTACTGAAAAGCAGTGCATGGATTATTACGAAGCCATAAATTTGTGTGCTGATGAAATAGGACATGCTTATCCGGATCTTGAGAATGATATAGCTGTTTTGAAATCACGAGATTATATGTCATTATATTTAAGCATTCACAGATGTGCTGAGATTTCAGAAGAATTATTAAAGATAGAACTTATTGTTTTGAAATGGGTTAAATTTAATTGGCGCAAAGCCTTTACGAACAAAAAAGCACCTATTAATGTAAGGCTAAGAATTTTGCTTTTTAGAATCAGTCGTAAACTTTATAGTTTTACATATTATATTGGTATAAGAATAAAGGGAAAAGCTCTTGCGTAAATCTATAAAGGAAGAAATATCGTGAATCTATTATTGGCGACAGATGCTAGTGTTGAGCGTTCCGGTGTATGTCTTTTTATATTGAATTGGGTGCGCGAAATAAGAAAATACGATAGTGATAGTTTTATAACTGTCTATTTCCGAAAGAGTATTATTGATAATGATATCTTTAATCAATATAAAGAGTTAAATGTTGATGTTGTACTTGGTGGGATTTCTCTGAATGGAACGAATTTTTCATCCCAAAACAGGAAAAAGATTTTTAGTGATATTCAAAACATAATCAGAAACAATAACATAGACGTTGTTCATGTAAATTCTTCTGCCATTGGCTTTTCTTCTCAGGTGCTGAAGATAGCTAAAAAGGAAAACGTACCGATAAGAATATCTCATTCACATGGAAAGCATCTAGGTAATGGAATCAAGAATCTGTATTTATGGTATTTGAAGAGATGCATTTGTCGAGACGCGAATGTTTATGCCGGATGTTCATTGGAAGCTGGAAAGTATTTGTTTGGAAATCAAGTGAATAATTCCGATAAATGGCATTTTATACCTAATACCATTGATGTTCATAAGTACGGCTTTGATCCTGATATCAGGGATGAATATCGTCAAAAACTGAGTTTAAAAGAAGATGATATTTTATTAGGGGCAACAGGAATGCTAACTAAAATTAAAAATCATGCGTTCTTATTACCGTTGATATATGAATTAAATAAAACAACTGGTTTGAATTACAAATTAGTAGTTTTTGGTGAAGGTGAAGAACGAAAAAGGATTAATGAAATAGCAACCGAATTAGGGATAACTGATAGTGTAGTTTTATATGGTGTAAGTTCCGAAATATCAAATTGGCTCTCTGCTATGGATGTTTATGTAATGCCAAGTTTGACTGAAGGGTTACCGATCGGAGCTGTAGAGGCTCAGGCAAATGGCTTAACTTGCATTTTATCCGATTGCATATCCAATGATATTGATATAGCAGATGTTATTCATATTCCTATTGATAAGGGAATAAAGCCATGGATGGATACTCTGGCCGGATTTAAACGGAAAAATGCAGAACAACGGCTTGACGGTGCCCGTAAAATGATAGACGCTGGTTTTGATATATCCAGTACAAGAGATTACATTCTGAAATTATACGGACCAAAATAATCTTGTTAATACTATGTTATAATCACACACATGAAGATAAACAAATTTACAGTAAAAGTGGTTGCCGTTCTTGTCGGCATAGCTGCTGCGATAGGCGGAAGCATCGCTGTCGCGAATTATCTCGAGAACAAGTATGCCGACAGGCCTGACGGGGCCGGTAACGCTCTGAGCCGCACGGAGATCGACGCGGCGAACCAGGACAGGAATTCTGTGCTGGACAGTTCCAATGCCGTTCAGACGATCAATTACAACGGCAAAACATATGCATACAATAACGATCTGGAGGTCCTTCTCTTTATCGGCGTAGATGACGATGAAGTCATTGACTATACGACAGAAGGCGGTCCTGCGCGCAATTCCGCACAGTCCGACATGATCCTCCTTGCGATCTTCGATAAGGATAACCAGACATATTCGCTGCTGCAGATCAACCGTGACACCATGGTGGACATGATGAAGTACGACTTCTTCGGCACTTACCAGGGCCTGATAAACGGCCAGATCGCACTTGCGCACACATACAGGTCAGGTCTTGAAGATTCATGCGAGGATACTGAGTTTGCAGTTTCAAGATTCCTCTACGATATCAATATCTCCAACTATTTCTGCCTTACGATGGATGCGATCCCGATAATCAACGATTCTGTCGGCGGTGTCACCGTAACGATTGAAGATGATTTCTCTAATATCGATCCCGATTTCGTAAAAGGGGAGACCATTACGCTCCACGGCGATCAGGCAGAGACATATGTCAGGAGCAGAAGGTCGATAGTTAACGATCCTACGAACATCAACAGAATGGGAAGACAGCGTACATACATGTCAGCGCTCCTTCCGATGCTCGGCCAGAAGACTGCAAATGACAGCAACTTCGCTCTGAAGCTCTTCGATAAGATATCTCCTTATATGGTAACCGACTGCACTGTAGACCAGCTCACGAGCTATATCGAGCAGTTCTCGGGCTACACGCTTGATAAGATCGTTACTCCCGAAGGAAAGTCTGTAGAAGGTGAGCAGTTCATGGAGTTCTATGTCGACGAGTCCAAGTTAAGAACTCTCGTAATCGACTTGTTCTACGTTGAGCAGAACTGAGTGCCGGTTTGACGGTGTATCAGTCAAGCACTATAATTCAATTAAGAATGAGGCATTACCGAATAGACGGTTGCCCTCGGTGATTAAGCTTAAAGCCGCTTCGCTTCAGACTGGGCGGCTTTAATCTTTATCTCGCATCACTTTCGTGACGATGGTAATCAACGCGATTACAAATAATCCAAATTGGATCAAATCAGCAAATCATAGAATAGCGTATATACGAAGTAAATACATTCGATTATTAGGACAGTTTTCTTAGTCCCCAAGTGATTAACAGATGAATAAGCATTTTGAAAACCGGCAGAGTTACGGCACTGCCGTATTTCTGCAAGATTTTTCTGGTCTTTTGATTTAAAAAAACGGCAAACGATTCGGAATAGCCGCATTATTGCCGAACTATTGAAGCCGGTTGCATTAAAGAATAGGGAACCGGATGTTTTAAGTCCGATCCCCATAATTCATTAATCGTTTAGACCTTTAAGTTTGCTGTCAGCCTTCAGGCACCGGCACGAGTATCCCGTATGGCGAGTAAGGGTTGAGGCATACACCGTTTTCGTCGAAGTCATAGATCAGGCCGTCTATCTCATATGAGGTGCCATATATCATGTCTCCGTATTGCTCGAAATAATACCAGTTGCCGCCGCTGTGGAGCCACTTGTTGCAGTACATCTTTCCGTCGGGAGCAGAGTAGTGCCAGTTTCCCGCAAGGATGTCTTTCCACCAGCCGGTGAGCATCTGACCATCCTTGTTGATGCCGTACAAAGCACCGTTGTATTCAAAGCCGGTGGGGAACATCTGGGCTGTGTAAAGGAATCCGAACTCGGGGTCGAAATAATACCACTTTCCGCTTATCTGCTTCCAGCCTTTGCAGACCTTTCCGTTAGTGTCGTAATAGAACCAGCCTGTAATGTCTTCATCTGCGCTGCGGTAATGCTTAAGGTACCAGCCTGTGATCTTGCGGCCCTCAGGATTTGTACAAACGCCGTTGGAGTCAAAGTCGTAGCCCCTGCCGCCGATCTCAAAGTTCTTCATGTTGCTGACCATTCTGCACATGCCGTCGAAGTAATACCATTTTCCGCCTACATTCTTCCACTGTGCGTTTAAGAGTTTGCCGTTAGATCCGGAATAGTACCAATATTCAACGTGATTCATGTTTGCATCAGATTTCTGCCAGCCTGTCAGCATCTTGCCATATTCATCGAACAGGTAGTATTCGCAAACGACAAGATCACCTTTAGTCGTATAGATCGGAACGACGCCTTCTGTAGCGTATCCTTCTTCTTTATCGAAATAGTACCAGGCACCGTTTATCTGCTTCCAGCCTGTGCATAAAAGGCCGTCAGAACCAAAGTAGTACCAAAGCTCTACATCACCGTCGTAGATGAATTTGTGCCATGCATTCTTTAAGTATTTACCGTTGTCGTCGAAAAAGTAGTAGCTGCCGTCAGAACCATCGGCTTCACCATAAAGCCACCCGTAACGCATCGCGCCGTAATAGGCATCGGCATATTCCGTATCGATGAACTTCGCGTCATTTGCTGTGTTGAAGTAGTACCACTCGCTGCCGATCTTCTTCCAGCCTGTGCATACAGCGCCGTCAGAGCCGACATATCTCCAGAAGTCTTTTCCTTCGTAGACGTTGTTGCACCAGGCTCTGTCGAAATCAACACCGGACTCATACTTTATCCATTTGTTCTGTTCCAATGCACCGCTCGACTTGAAGTGGTATAGCTTTCCTTCGATGAACTGCCATGTGTCTGTGAGTGCCAGTCCGTTATCCGTGAAATAGTACCAGCTTCCGCCGATCTGCATCCAATCTCCGTAAACATATTCTGTCTCGGAAGTGTAGTAGCGCCATCCTCCGTCTTCTTCGCGCCACTCGGGCGCATCAGCCATTACCGCAGCCGGAATGAACGATAAGATCATGCCCGCAGACATAACGGCAGCCAATATCTTCTTCATGCTCATAAGTTTGGCCTCCCTGAATGTATTGATATTTCAATGTTAGCAAAAAGGGGAGGGGATTTCATCATTGATGTGTAAAGAGGAGGGACCGGCAAGCCGATTTCTCTTCATGCTTATTCTTTTAGATTCGGATGAAAACAGCAGCTTATTTTTTTTATATTGTGCTATAATAAACTCAATAAAGAGGCAGAAATGCTTCTTGGGCTGGTCGTAAGACCCTGGTCCACCAAGCGGCGGGGATATACCCCGCCATTTCTTTATAGGGGATCGTGATTGGAAAAAGTATTAAGTATCTTCATAGACGAATCGGGTGACTTTGGTGATTATTCCAAGATATCACCTTTTTATATTGTAAGCATGGTTTTTCATGATCAAAATGCAGATATTTCTGAGGATGTCTCTATTCTTGACCGACATATCAGGGAGTTGGGATTTCCGCCACATGCGGTTCATATAGGACCGCTTATCCGAAGGGAATCTATTTATATAAATTATGATGAAAACGCTCGTGCGAGATTGCTTAATGCAATGTATCATTTCACTCGTAGACTGGATATTCACTACATTTGCCCATATGTTGATAAAGCCAAGTGTTCCGATTTTATAACTTTGAACTCGGTATTATCGCGAGCGATATCTGAGAAATTAAATGAGAACAAGGAATATCTTAATTCCTTTGAAAAGATGATTATCTATTATGACAATGGTCAACATGAACTAAATAAGATAATTACATCTGTTTTCAGTATCTTGTTTACGAATGTGGAGTTTCGTAAAGTACAACCGTCTGATTATAAGCTTTTCCAGGTCGCAGATCTAATATGCACATGGGAATTACTAGCACTTAAAGCTGAACACGGAGGGTTTACTGAGTCTGAGAAAGTTTTCTTTGATACTCCTGTTAAGTTTATGAAAAACCGATATAAGCTTATAGCAAAGAAGAAGTTATGATGGTTATATTTTTTCTGCGAAAAAGAAGGAAAAACATTTAGTTCGTTTGATATTGATTTTGTCTTTTTGTGGATTCCAATTGGCATTTGTTGCATTTTATATGCCTAGATATAATTATTCAGAACAGTATCGAGATAACGTATAAATTTTAGAGGGACCGGATGTGTGTGAAGCCGATCCCTCTTAGAACAGGTCAGATTATTTCTCTGTCAGCTGAATGCTTCGTAATCCCTTCCGCTGAAAGGATTCTTGCAAACACCTGACGGATCAAAGTCATAGTACTTGCCGCCGATAAGGTAATTCTGAACGTTTACGACCTTCTTGCCGTTGGAATCAAAGTAGTTCCAGTCGTTAAAATCATAGTGATATTCCGTATCTGAATCCCAGATTAATTCTGAGTATCTGTGAAGGGAGTCGTATTTTCTCTCATACCATCCCGTGATCTTTCTGCCGCTGTTGGGATTGATGCAGACTCCGTTGGAATCGAAGTCGTAGCCCTTGCCGTCTATCTCAAAGTTTTCAGCGTTGGCGGCCATTATGCCTTGGTAATCGAAGTAATACCATTTACCGCCGAGATTCAGCCACTTCTTCATGTATATGGAACCGTTGGAACCTGCGTAATACCAGTAGTCGCCCAACTGGATCCAGCCGGTCATCATATAACCGTTTTTATGGAAGCAATACTGTTCATAAACAGTTTTGCCGTTTTTGTCCTTGGAATAGAATTCTCTGATACCGGTATACATATAGTTGGTTCCAAAATCGTCGGAGCCGAAGTAATACCACTTGCCGTTCATCTGTTTCCAGCCGGAATACAGTTTTCCGTCCGATCCTGAATAATACCAGTCAGTAGCTCCATAATAACCGAAGAATTTGAACCAGCAGTTCTTTCTGTATTTTCCGTTTCCGTCGAAATTATAATAGGCATCTTCATCCCGGTCGTAAAACATACCGTATGTCATTACGGCATAAGAACTTTGATGGGTTTCATCAGTATCAATATAATAATCACCGTTCAGTAATCCGTTGAAGTGATACCATACGCCGCCGACTTTCTTCCAGCCGACATAAGCGGCACCGTCAGAACCGACATAACGCCAAAGTCTCTTGCCGCGGTATTCTGAAAGGATCTTTTCAAATTCCGGATTGCTGCCTGCATCTTCTGCGACCTGACCGTAGATATAGTATTCTCCGCAGTCGATCCACTTGTTGGTTTCCATGACGCCGCTCTTGTTGAAGTGATAGAGTTTGCCGCCCAAAAGCTCCCAGGAATCAGAAGTCATCTGACCGTTGCTCTTTAAGTAATACCATTTGCCGCCGTCCTGGATCCAGCCTGTCTCCATGATGCCTGAAGCGTTGAAGTGGTACCATTTGCCGCCTATCTGCTTCCAGTCGCTCTTAACGTATTCGTCCGCGGAAGTGTAGTATTTCCAGCCGTCACTGTAGCTGCCTTGCCAGCCGGCGGTATCAGCCAATGCCGCAGCGGGGATAAATGAGAGTATGAATCCTGCGGTGAGGGCAGAGGCTATAAGTTTCTTAATGCTCATAAGATCGAACCTCCATAAAGAAAAGTTATTTTGATGATAGCACATACAGAAAATATTAAAACGGCAAGTAAAACGCTATCCGTCGTAGAAACGTGTTTTGACTTTTCAGGTGTAAAAAATAAAGGACCTCTGACGAGATCCTTTGAATGTAATCATTTAATTGTAGTTAGGCTTATGCGGTCTTGGCTTCTGCGAGCTCTTTTACTTTATCGAGAGGGAGACCGGAATAAGAAGCAATGTCCTCCAAAGACAGTTTTCCACCTGCGATCATCTTAAGAGCAGTCTCAATTCTTACTTCGTTTCTCATATCTTCCAAAGAATCAAACATACGCTCAACTCCTTTCTCAGACTCCTTAAAGTATCTGACTTTTTCAGATAATTCCTTATAGTTCATGTCTTTTGCTTCCGTGCAGAAGAAGTCGCTCATGAGCTTGGCAAGTGCCGTGTCAGATCCTTTCATAGCACCGTTTACATATATGATATGCTCTCCGTCATTGAAAGGCAAACCAGCCGCAAAAGTGAACTTTGAGGTAGCACCTGCAGGCCTGTCAGTAAAGGCACGGCTTGACGCCTTGGCTTGCGCCAGCCTTGACTGCCCGGCCTTATGCAGGTGCTTTATTGGATTGCAAGAGGCGTTGCCCGCCTCATGCATCAAAGATGCCGTCATTAATTGATTGAGTTATATTTTCTTGTAATCCGTTTTGAAAAATGGGTTTCTTTCAGTGTGTTATTATTCTTCAAATGGCTGTTTTTGCCTTTTCTGGGCGACAAAGACCGACAAGGAATCGACAGAAGAACACTAACTATTCCATACAAAAAACTACAAGACCGACACAGTATTACGTAGAACGTCAGGGAATCATACAAATAATCGACAAAACACCTGAAAAAACCGACAGGGAAATAGGGGCCGGATATCTGGATCAAAATGGGGGCGGGAGGACTCAAACCGCTGTATTTTGTACAAAAAAATATGTCCCTCAAACTTCAACGTTTGAGGGACATATCAGGTTATTTGTTAATCAGCATCAGTTGGCTACTATGATCCTTCCGCTGTCGGGATTTAAGCACTTACCGTCTGAGTCGAAGTCGTAGAGCTTGCCGTCGATCATGTAACCGGTCTTGTCGCAGATCATTCTGTACTCAAAATAGTACCATGCGCCTTTGTAGTTCAGCCATCTGTTATTGTAGACCACACCGCTCTTGTCAGCGTAATACCATTCGTTACCGTATCTGACAAACCAGCCTGTGACCATCTCTCCTGAATCTTTGAAGTAATAGCGCTTGCCGTCGGACAACGTTTCAAATCCGGTTGCCATCTTTCCGTCAATTTCAAAGAAATACCATTTGCCGTTTATCTGATGCCAGCCGGTGTAGAACTTCAGGTCAGAGCCGTAGTAGTACCAGTTTACAAACGCTTCGTCCTGGTCATCGCAGTACCATCCTGCTTTGGTGACTATGCCGTTGGGTGTTGTGCATTTACCGTCTTTGTTAAAAGAGTAATGCTTTCCGTCGATCCTGTAGAAGTCGTAGTCTGAGATCATCCAGCCAAGCTCATCGAAATAATACCAGGTACCGCCGTAACTTAACCACTGTTTGGTAAGTCTTTTTCCGTCGGATCCTATATAGTACCAAAGGGTATTCTCTTCGCCGTAGTCTTCCTTGACTGAATGCCAGCCCTTAAGATCCTGGTCGCTTGAGCCGTCGTAATTGAGACATACGCCGTTCTTGTCAAAGTCGTATTTCTTGCCGTTGATAACGAAGTCCTCAACGTCGGAGATCATGGTGTCGTAACGGAAGTAATACCATTTGCCGCCGTAATTGAGCCATTCACTGAAGCAGATGGTGCCTTCAGGCTCTACATAGATCCATTTGGATCCGCCTTCTTCATATTTAAACTCATACCAACCTGTTGTTAACAAGTGACCGTCATCAGCAAAATAATAAGGCTTAAAACCGTCGTCATAGGTCTCAAAATAACCCTTGATCATTGCAGGTGCTCCGCCGCCGTCATAACGGGAGCCGAAGTAATACTGTTTGTTGTTGATCGTCTTCCAGCCCTGATAAGCCCTGCCGTCAGAACCGAAGTAGAACCAGTTATTAATGCCCCATTCGTCAATGCCGGTCTTCCAGCCGCCTGTTCTGTACTTGCCGTTCCCGTCAAAGTTGTACATAGAACCGTCTTTATCAGTAAACCAGCCATATGTCATTACCGCATAAGAATACTGATAGTGCTCGGAAACATCGATGAGACGGGAATAATCATAACCTATATCTTCATTAAAGTGATACCATGTCCCGCCGATCTGTTTCCACCCGGTATAAGCTTTGCCGTTGGAGCCGACATATCGCCAGAGCTTTTTGCCGACATACTCTCCCATGACTTTTGCATAATCGGAGTTTGCTGCCATGTATTCTTTAGCCTGACCGGATAACGTGTAGACACCGCATTCGATCCACTTGTTCTTTTCCATGGCGCCAGACTTGTTGAAGTGATAGAGACCGCCGTCGATGTAAGCCCAGGTGTCCGTCAGTGCATAGCCGTCCTCATCAAGGTAATACCATTTGCCGGCATCTTCCTGCCAGGCATTCTTTACATAATCCGAAGCTGAAATGTAGTAACGCCAGCCGCTTTCAACCTGCTGCCAGCCTGTGGAATCAGCCATCGCAGTTGCGGGAATGAACGACAGCATGAAACCGGCGGTGAGGGCAGAGGCAATGAATTTCTTAATGCTCATAAGATCGAACCTCCATAAAGAATAGTTATCTTGATGATAGCACATCTAAAATATATTTAAACAACAGTCATATGCTGATACATGAGGTAGAGCATAAAAAATTATCCCCCAAACGTGACCGTTTGAGGGATGTATCAGTATCGTAAGCGGTTTTAACGAAAAGTATCAGGAACGGGGAGCTTCTCTTCCTTCGGGATTCGTACATGCGCCTGTCTTGTCAAAGTCGTAGTATCTGCCGTCGATCTCGACATCCCTTTCATTGAGTATCATAACGCAGTAAGAATCGAAGTAATACCATTTGCCGCCGGAATTAAGCCATCTGTCATGATATAAGACACCATTGGAACCTGCATAGTAATAGTAAACGATACCTTCCCATTCATGGCTCTTGATCCAGCCGGTCATCATCGCACCGTCACGGTTGACGCAGAACTTCTGATCATCAACACCGAACATGTATGAATCACCGTAAAATGCACGATACATCTTGCCGTCAAAGTCGAAGTAATACCATTTGCCGTTGATCTTTTTCCAGCCTACAGTAAGTTTTCCGTCATTATCGTAATACTGCCATGTGTAGGCGTGTTCGGCATATTCTGAAGAACCGTCCTCTCCTGATAGTTCGTCATAATAAACTTCGTGCCAGCCGGTATGTTTCTGTTTGGTCTCGTTGGGGTTCGTGCATACACCATTCTTATCGAAGTTATAATAGATGCCGTTGATGTAAAGGTTCTTTACGTCAGTCAAAAGGTCTCCCCAGTAAGTGAAGTAGTACCATTTTCCGTTAAGCTCATACCAGCCGCCGCTCAGGATCAGTCCGTTGGACCTGCCGTAGACCCAGTGGTTATTGCTCTTGTCAAAATACCAGCCGGTGATCATCTCGCCCTTATCGTTAAAGCAGTATGAGGAGCATACCCATTTGCCGTCTTTTTCAGTGCGTTCCGTTACGAGTCTCCTGTTTTCATACTGCTCAAGATCAAAATAATGCCATTTGCCGTTCATCTGTTTCCAGCCTTTATAGGCATTGCCGTCAGAGCCGAAATAGTAGTATTCCGGCTCGTATGTGTTCGTCATTGCTTCATTTGACCAGTAAAGCCAGGAATTCTTCAGATAGTGACCGTTACCGTCGAAGTAATAGTTTTTACCGGTATCCTGTTCATACAACCAGCCGTAGTGCATTATACCGTAAGAATATTCCTGACCGTATGTGGAAACATATTCATAACGCAGTTCGTCTTCGAGCCAGGTGTCACCAAGTTCGCGGTAATCGAAGTAGTACCACTGACCGTTAATGGTCTTCCAGCCTGTATAAGCTTTACCGTTGCTGCCTACATAACGCCAGTATCTCTTATTGGAGAACTCTTCATACTGGGGAGTTCCTTTAAGATGAGCATATGATGTTTCATAGCTGTAATCACCGCAGTCGATCCACTTGTTGGTATCCATGGCTCCGCTGCTTCCGAAGTGATAGAGACCGCCGTTGATGAATTCCCATTCGTTGGTAAGAGCGTAGCCCATATCATTAAAATAGTACCATCTGCCGCCATCAGAGACCCAGTCACTTATAACGTATTCGCTGTCAGAAGTGTAGTAGCGCCAGTAATCTCCTACCTGAACCCAGCCTGTGGTGTCTGCAAATGCCGTTGCAGGAACAAAAGTCAGCATGATCCCTGCGGTCAGGGCAGATGCTGCGAGTTTTTTCAGAATCATAAAAGCCTCCGTTATGTTATTTATATGATGACAGGTTATCCTCATTTAGGGGCAGCCTGAGTCATGCGAACTGATCAATCGAACTTGAATGTACTGCCGGACGGATTAAGGCATTTGCCTTCAGCATCGAAGTTATAGGCTCTGCCGTCGATGATATAGAAATCAGTATCCGTTATCATGTGACTTTCATCGAAGTAATACCATGCACCGCCTGAATATACCCATTTACTCTGGTATCTGGCACCGTCGGAGCCATAGTATCTCCAGGTGTATGCGTCTTGGTACCAGCCTGTCTTCATCGCTCCCGAAGAGGTGAATCTGTAGTACTTGCCGTTGATGAGCTTCTCATTATTAGCGTACATTCCAAAGTTGCTTTCATCGAAGTAATACCATTTGCCGCCTATCTTCTGCCAGCCTGAACAGGGTTTGCCGTCGGAACCGATGTAGAACCAGTCGTACACACCGTTATACCAGCCCTTTTCAGTAACACCGTTTGGAGTAATGCATTTTCCGGTACTGTCAAAGCTGTAGAGCTTTCCGCCGATTATGTCTTCTATGTCAGTAAGTTTCTTGCCGTTGCTTGAAAAGTAATATTTGCTGCCGTTATAGGTCAGCCACTTACTGTAATAAGCCTTGCCGTCAGAACCAATATAGTATGGTCCGAGATTGTCTTCATTACTATTTTGCGGATACCAGCCTGTAGCGGATAGTGAAGAGTTGAAATTTGTGCACTTTCCGTCTGATCCGAAGTTGTAGAACTTTCCCTCTATAAAGAGGTCATTTCTGTTACTTACCATAAATCCCTGACCGTCAAAGTAGTACCAGATGCCATCTTTGATCAGCCATTTGTTTATCCACTGTGTGCCGTCCTTATCACAGTAGATATAGCGGTTATTGCTCATGCCGTATAATCCTGTTACAGGCGAGCCGTCTTTGTGATAGGCCTTGCCGTGATCGAAGATAACATCTCTTTGCACGAGAACGTTTGGCATAGTATCGAAAGTCTCAAAGAAATACCATTTGTCTTCGATCTTGTGCCAGCCGGAATATGCTTTGCCGTCTGGTCCGGCATATTTAGTGCTGTAAACAGTATCATACCAGCTGTTGACTGCCATCTGTCCCGACCTGTCGAAATAATACTGGGTATCCATATCGAACTGAACTTCTCCATAAGCCATCAGACCATAGTAGATCTTATTTGCCGTATCGAAATTCTTATTGGTGAAGAAGTAGTACCATTTACCGCCGATCTGCTTCCAGCCGGTATAAGCAGCTCCGTCTGAACCGACATAGCGGTAATCTTTGAGCCCCTGTTCAGCATCGGTATAACCTGTGTGGTCACCACATATGATCCACTTGTTCTTGTCCATCGCTCCGCTCTTACCGAAGTGATAGAGCTTACCGTCAATAAAAGCCCAGGTATCAAGGAAGGCATAGCCGTCATTGCCGAAGTAATACCATTTGCCGCTGATCTGTTTCCAGTCGTTCTTTACATAAGAACCATCGGAAGTGCAGTATTGCCAGCCTGCTGAGTCGCTGCCTTTCCAGCCTGCAGAAGCTGCCAGGGCTGTAGTGGGTACAAAGGACATGAGCATACCGCAAGCCATGAATGCTGCAAGAAGCTTTTTTAATTTCATAAGTTATTCCTCCTGCACCGGAAAAGTCCGGATTATAAGTGTTTAAAAGCTCTGACAGGGCTCCTGATCAAGGCTCCCACTCGTCTTTGCCGTTAGGGTCAATACAAGCTCCGGTCGAATCAAAGTCATAGTATCTGCCGTTGATATATTCGTTATAGGTATCGTGGAGCATCATGTTGTTATCGTCGAAGTAATACCATACTCCGCCTGTGTAGAGCCATTTATTACGGTAGAAGGCACCGTTCTTACCGGCATAACACCAGTCATTGTCGCTAGTCTCAAAATATACAGTATCGTAATTGATCCAGCCGGTTACCATCTCGCCGTTACGGTTGAAGGCATATCTGTTGCCGTCATCAAAGAAGGATACCCTGTATTTTTGATTTTTAAAGGCTTGGAGCATATCCCCGTTTTCCTCGTTAAAGAAATACCATTTGCCATCGATCTGCTTCCAGCCCTTGCACATCTTGCCGTTATCGTCAAAATAATGCCAGGAGTATTCGTGGTAGATGTTATATTCAGAGTCATAATGTGTGTATTCCCAGACTTTGAGCCATCCTGTCGGCTTGGCGACACCGGAGTTAGGGTTCTTGCATGCGCCGCTACTATCAAAAGAGTAGTATTTGCCGTCGATAAGCACATTATCTATACCTGCCAGCATCCAGCCGTAATCATTGAAGAAATACCATTTGCCGTTAAGCTGTAGCCAGTCGTTGGAGATGCATTTGCCGTTCGAACGGGCATAGTACCAGAATTTGGTGTTTTTATCCTGGATCCAGCCTGTCTGCATCTCGCCCTTTTCATTAAAGGCATAGATCTCCATATAACTATTTCCGTCTTTATCTTCCATTTCAAAGCCTCTGATCATATCAGTTATATGCTCAGGCCTGAAATAATGCCATTTCCCGTCGATCTGCTTCCAGCCTCTGACCCTGGTACCGTCTGATCCGAAATAGTAAGTATAGGATCTCTCACTGGATTCATGCCACTCAAGCCAGTTGTCGTGATAGTACAATCCGTTGCCGTCAAAGCAGTAATAATCTCCTTTATTACGGTCGTAGAGCCATCCATAATGCATCAGCGCGAATTTATCGATGTCTTCATAATCAGATGAATAGTAATAGTTGCCGGTCTGAGTATCATATTTCTCTGATTCAAAGTCGAAGTAATACCATTTGCCGCCGACCTGTTTCCAGCCCGTATATGCCTTACCGTTGTTTCCTACATAACGCCATAATCTCTTGTTGGCATATTCCTTATATTGGGGAGTATCTTTAAGCTCGATCTTGTCCTCGTAGCCGTATGGACCGCAGTCGATCCATTTATTTGTATCCATGGCACCGCTCTTGCTGAAGTGATAGAGGCTGCCGTCGATAAATAACCAGTCATCTGTTATTGCGTATCCGTCTGAATTAAAGTAGTACCATTTTCCGCCGACTTCCAGCCAGTCACTCGCTACATAAGTCGAGCCGGAGGTGTAATAACGCCATCCTTCGGAATCACTGCCTGACCATCCGGGTGTGTTATCCGCAAAAACTGCTGCAGATATACATGTCATAATCATTCCGGCTGACATAACGCAGACTATAGTCTTTCGAATATCCATAAGAAACAGTCCTCCTTTAATTTAATAATAAAATAATAGCATTACTGGTGAATTGTTTGAGCCTTAAGCCTAAAAATATTTTGAATATTTGCTTCAGCAGGGAAGTAGGGAATAAAACGGGACCGGTTCATTACCGGTCCCGCGATAGACATTGTTAACTATGGTCTCAGCTTGCTATCGGATAATCTCTTCCTTCAGGATTGATGCAGGCACCATTCTGATCAAAGTCATAGTATTTTCCGTCGATCAGCACATTGTAAACATCAGACACCATATAGGCATATTTATCAAAGTAATACCATACTCCGGAAGAATATAACCATTTTTCCTGATAGCAGACACCGTTGGATTTGGAATAAACCCAGCGGCCGGGATCAAATCTGTTAACCAAGCTCCATCCGGTCTGCATTTCACCATTTTTATTAAAACAGTAGTACTTGCCGTCTATATAGATCTTGTCGTTTTTTAATGTGCCGTGAGCAGCTGCCATCTTACCGTTATCCTTAGAAAAGTAATACCATTTTCCACTAATCTGCTTCCAGCCAGTTACCTTATTTCCTGATAAAAAGTAGTACCAGAAATAAATCTGATTGATTGAATATGTATTTTTATCTTCATTATAACTAATTTCAGTTTGATCCCAGGCTTTAAACCAGCCGTTAAGTTTATTTGGGCTTATTCCAGAAGGATTCTTGCATACTCCGTTCTTATCGAAGGAGTAGTATTTTCCGTTGATCTCAACATTCTCGCAATCAGCTAACATCCAGCAGCTGTTATTGTCAAAGTAATACCATTTACCATTGTCATACAGCCATTCATTTTTTAACAGGAGACCGTTTGATCCGGCATAGTACCATAGACTGAACTTGTCATTCTGGCACCAGCCTGTCTGCATCACACCGTCTTTGTCAAAGAAATACCTTTCAGCAACATATTCACCATTGCCGTTCTTATATTCAACCAAACGTGCACCTGTAAATATCTCCGGTCCGCAAAAGTACCATTTGCCGTCTATCTTGTTCCACCCATCATATTCTTTACCATCGTTTCCGAAGTAATAGCGGTCTCTGTGATACATACCATCGCCATCGTATGAATCGTATTCAATAAAACAGTCGTGGCAATATTGACCGTTATTGTCAAAATAATAAACATCTCCGGTCACATTGTCATAAAGGAACTGATAATGCATATAGCCGTAGTGATTGATATCGCCGTAATATGAGATATATTGATATTCTCCGTCTTCCTTCGAGGAATACTGATAATCAAAGTAGTAGTATTTGCCGCCGATGGTCTTCCAGCCTGTATATGCAGCGCCGTTACTTCCTACATAACGCCATTTCCTCTTGTTCGAAAACTGTTTGTATTGAATAGTATCTTCAAAACCTGTCGGCCCATTTAAAACATACGGACCGCAGTCAATCCATTTGTTGGTTTCCATGGCTCCGCTGTTATTAAAATGATAAAGCTTGCCGTCAATGAACCTCCAATCATTGATTACCGCAAATCCGTCTTCGTCAAAGTAATACCATTTGCCGGCATCCTCCTGCCAGGCATTCTTTACATAATCCGAAGCTGAAGTGTAGTAACGCCAGCCGCTTTCAACTTGCTGCCAGCCTGTGGAATCAGCCATCGCCGTTGCGGGAATGAACGACAGCATGAAACCGGCGGTGAGGGCAGAGGCTATGAATTTCTTAATGCTCATAAGATCGAACCTCCATAAAGAATAGTTATCTTGATGATAGCACATCTAAAAAATATTTTAAGAACAAGTGAAAACATGCCCGTACGGAAAGAAGCGGGACCGGCATAGCCGATCCCGCGAAACAACAGATTAAAAGCAAGAGAGGATTATTACTGCTCAGCGTCCTTGATCCAGCGGCCTTCTGAGTCAAAGTAGTAATCATTATTACCGATACTGTACCAGCCGTCACTTAACATTAATCCGCTCTTATTAAAGTAATACCAATAACCATTATAAGATAACCATTTCTGCTTATACTGTACTCCGTCTGAATCATAGTAGTACCAACTGGTATTACCGTAGTCATAAAACCAGCCCCTGCGGACAGAGGAGGAGGAAGGATTGAGGCAGACTCCGGAAGAATCAAAGTCATAAAGCTTGCCGTCTATCTCATAATCTTTGACATTTATGAGCATCGTGCCAAAGAGTCCTGAGTCTTCAGCAGAGAAGTAATACCATTTGCCGCCTTTATTCAGCCATTTACCATGATATATGACTCCGTCGGAACCGGCATAATACCACCAATAACCATCTCTCTGATACCAGCCTGTTACCATCTCCCCGGATGGTTTGAAGTAATAGTATTTGCCGTCGATCTCAAGGGGGCCGTAATCATACATAGTTCCGTAATCAGGACTGAAATAATACCATTTATTGTTTATATTCTGCCAGCCCGTTACATATCTGCCGTCTGAACCCAGGTAGACCCATTCTGTTCCTGAGGAATAATCAAGTTTGAACCAGCCTCTTAATGTCTCCATCGAATCGTGGTTAGTGCACTTGCCGTCCTTATCAAAGGAATAGAATCTGCGGTCTATTTCAAAATACTTACGGTCCGTGACCATGATTCCGGATTCATTAAAGTAATACCAGGAACCGTTGCTCTTGAGCCATTTGTTCTTGTAGGTGACACCGTCATCACCGGCATAGTACCAAACTGTTTCGCCAGAAGATTTTTCTTCCTGGAACCAGCCTTTATTCTTGCCCTTGTCATGATCGGTGCAGACTCCGTCAGTATCGAAGTTATATTCGACACCGTCGATTACATAACCTGTCTTATTGGCAATGGATTCGCCCCAGAAATTAAAGTAATACCATTTTCCACCTGAATAAAGCCATTCGTTGCTATAGCAAAGACCATCGGATTTGCAATAATACCAATGTCCCGAATAACTGTTCCATCCGTTATTTAACATATCTCCGTCTTGGGAGAACAGATATACTTCATATTTTGAACCGGTATTAAAAATACGCAATCCGGTACACATCTGACCTAAACTGGAGAAGTTTTCATTAAGGTAATACCATTTACCGTTGATCTTCTGCCATCCTGTCAGTGCGCGTCCTGTGGAATCGAGGTAATACCAATTAATGCCATCTTCCTCGGTTAAACCCTGTTGCCAGCCGTTTTTCAGCATCCTGCCGCTGGTGTCAAAGATGTAAACGTTCTCCTGACGGGTGACACGATCATAGTAATCGAGTACTCCATAGTGGATAAAGCCGAGTCCGCCTTCAGGATCGTCTTTGTCGATGTCTGATCTACCATCTTCAAAGAAATACCAGTCGTTGCCAACTTTATTCCAACCGGTATAAGCGGCACCGTCGGATCCTACATAGCGCCAGTTCTTTAAGTTTCTGAATTCATCAAGAACTTCATCAAATTTGGCGTAACGTGTGGCTAATTCTTCAAGTGCCTCGGATATCTTATAGTCGCCGCAGCTGATCCACTTGTTTTTGTCCATTGCTCCGCTCTTGCCGAAGTGATAGAGCTTGCCGTCAACAAAAGCCCATGTATCAAGTAAAGCATAGCCGTCTTCACCGAAGTAATACCACTTGCCGCCGATCTGTTTCCATGCATTCTTTACATATGAGCCGTCGGAAGTACAGTATTGCCAGCCGGATGCATCGCTGCCTTGCCAGCCTGCGGTTGCGGCCATGGCAGTGGAGGGGATAAAGGATAAGAGCATACCGCAAGTCATGGCGACTGCCAGGATCTTCTTAAGTCTCATAAGAAATACCTCCGTTCAGGTAAGTACGTAATAAAAGAATTTTGAATATTTAGATTATACATAAAAAGAGAGGCGGGATAACCCGCCTCTCAAAAATCATATGATAATGAATCAATTTATTATCCACTAACCGGTCTGCCGCTGTCAGGATTCTTGCAGACGCCGTTCTCATCAAAGTCGTAGCAAACACCCTTGATTATGTAATCGTCAACACCGGTGACCATTTGACCAAAATCATCCACATAGTACCAGCTTCCGCCGCTCTGGATCCATTTGCTCTTTAAGATAACACCGCTGGAGTTAGCATAATACCAGACGTTTGTATCTACAGAATAAATCCAGCCAGTCTTCATGACGCCGTCTTTGTCGAAGAAGTATTCTTTGCCGCCGATCTCCTGTATTCCTGTGTAAAGATAACCGATATCGGGTTCAAAATAATACCACTTGCCGCTTATCTGTTTCCAGCCTGTATACAGATTATAGTTCTTGTCAAAGTAGAACCAGTAATCTTCGCCGGAGAAAGACTTTTTAACCCAGCCTATCGTCTGTTTGCCGTCAGGGTTTAAGCACTTGCCGTTCTTGTCAAATGAATATACCTTTCCGCCGATCGGATAGAAATCATCATCGAAAACCATAATTCCCTGATAGTCGAAGTAATACCATGTACCGCCGTCTTTAAGCCACTTGTCGCAGTAAGGCTTACCGTCAGAACCTACATAAGACCAGGTTTCCATGTAAGTTTTATTAGGGTTCTTATACCAACCTGAGATCTTCTTGCCGCTGGGGTTCGTGCACTTGCCTGATTCATCGAAGGTATATTCCTTACCGTCGATATAATATCTGCCGTCAGGATGATCATCGTTCTTCGCTATCATTCCAAAACCATTCTGTGCGAAATAATACCAGGAACCCTTGTAGTTCAGCCATTTATTGGAGTAAAGTGCTCCGTCGGAACCTGCATATACCCAAAGATTGTAAATATCTCCGAATTCGCCAAAGATCCATCCTGTCTTCAGTTGTCCGTTATCTTTGAAGAGATATGTCTTGCCGTCGATCTCTCCGGAGCCCATATACATCCTGCCTGTACGGCTGTCAAAGTAATACCATTTGCCACCGATCTGCTTCCAGCCTTTGACCTTGGCACCGTTTGACCCGAAGTATACCCATTCGTTGTCGGAGTAGCTGTACCACTTGTTCTGTACCATGGCTCCGTTCTTGGCAAAAAGATAGGTGTCATTGCCGATATCATATTCCATATCTGCGATCATGTCGCCCATCTGGCTGAAGTAATACCATTTGCCGCCGTCGTTTACCCAATCGCCCTGTACCAATTCGCCGTCGGCTAAGCGGTAATACCATGTGTCACCGACCTGTTCCCAACCTCCGTCGGCCATGACGGCAGCAGGGAAGAAGGACATGATGAATCCGCCGGTAAGAGCGGCAGCAAGGATCTTATTGATACCCATATGAAAAACCTCCCCAAAAAGAAATGACTAATAGATTTTAGCACAAACTAACAGATAACTGTCTATAAACGTCGTAAGCGCTCAATAATAGTGTGGGGAGTAAAGGAGCAAAAGAAATGGGGTGTCCTCATCGGACACCCCACAAGACTGAAATAACTTTTTGGCCAAAAAATTACATCACTTCTTTTACAGTCTTCTGCTTGCTTGCTGTGCTGAAGAAGAAAACTGCTCCGGCAGCAAGTGCAATAGCGGAAACGATGTAAACAATGCCATCATAACCAGTCTGAGCTGAGGATGAACCGCCACCCTGATTTCCACCCTTAACAGGCTTGATAAGGAAAGCTACGTTACAAAGGTGCTCGAATGTTACGACTGCCTTGCCATTCTCGATCTTGAAATCAGCACTGTCCCAACCGCCGTTAGCTTCGTTCCAATAAAGAACACCAACAACGTTGTTTGCGCCATCAAAAGCGAAAGTAACAGTCAAAGGATATCCTGCATATGTGTCAGAAACATCGTCACCTGTAACAGTATCCTTGATCCAAACATCTGCTACTTCAACAGAAGCGATCTCTGCATCCTTTACTGCAGCCTTAGCAGCAGCTTCAAGAGTCTTCTCCTGATCAGATGTAAGAGTTGTCTGCTCAACAACTACTTCGATACCGTCAGCCTCAGTTGTACCTGTGATGTTCTTTCCGGATGTAGGGCTCGGAAGTCCATCAGCGAATGCTGTTGCTCCCATAGTAAAAACCAAAGCAAGAGCAGCAACTGTACTTAAAAGCTTTTTCACTTACAAATCTCCTCCTTTCTTCAAGAATATAATGATTCTATAATAACAATGAAAAAAATACAAATTTTTTAAGATTTGTAACAGCTTTGTAAACAAAAGAACTGACTTAAAATTTAGCAGATTGCACAAAATCAGCACTGTTCTGAGCTGTCATAGACCAGTTTACCGAGTACAATATATCGGTTTGAGTTGTTTCCGATTAGGCAGGTTGACAAAATCACTACTTTATCTCCGAAGACCGGAGCATACTCTTCGTGGAACCTTGCTTCCATACTGTGCGTAGACATAATATCATCAAAAAACTTAGTATAGACTTCTTCATTGCTGAAGTCATTATAAACCAGAATGTGATATCTGCTGTAGGGTACAGCTGCAAACACCTGATACTTGAGCATCCTGTCAGGAAGATAGATCTTTATAACAGGCTCACCGTCCCAGAATTCATCCGTTGTACAGTAATTTTGAAGATTGCCGAACATTGCGCCTGACTGCATGTGGTGGCCGTAAAGGATTGTAACAGGGTCATTGAAATCCCTGGAATTGTACACATGCTCTGAGAAGATAGCACCGGCGGAAGAATATTCTTCGTCGCTGTTATGTGTCAGATAGAATTTGTCATTATTAGGAGCCTGTACTACCGGATAGTTGATATTTGTGTCTTTGATAATTATCCAGGCATAGATATCTTCGTTGAAACCCTGAAGAGCATCAAAATCTACAGGGCAGTGGTATTCTGCCTGATATGGTTCGGTCTCAATGGATGAATAGGTAGGTATGACTGCCTGGCTTTCGTCAGGAGCTGTGTATGCTGTTTCTTCAGTTGTCTCGCTCGATGTGGACATTGTCTCAGTCTTAACTGCTTTAGGCTGATAAAGGATCATAGCAAGTCTTACAATACAGGCGACCGCGCCCAATGCAAAAACGCATCCTATAATCGTTAATACTGTCTTTTTCTTCATTATTTTATCCTTCTGTTAAAAGAAATCATCAGTTCTGAACTGGTCAAGTATATCATACTGTCTTTGTTCAAGTTCGGTAATAAAGCGGTCACCCAAAGAACGGGAGATTACCTCCAAAGCCGGACCAAGATTGACGGGACGGTGCCCCATGTTGTGAGCGTCTGAACCTAAGAAGGTGATAACGCCTTTTTTCAGCATCTTAAGACCTTTTCTGGAGAACCCCTGTTCAAGGAAGAACTCGGCGTTGCTTTGGAAAAAAATATTGAGCTTCAGGAATTCTTTTAGAAGTCCACGGGGCTGATCCAGGTATCTTTCAATGTGTGCAGCAACAGGCATAAGTCCTGTTGTTGCTGCGATTACACCGACTTCATCTATCATTCGGGATGTCCAGGTTCGGAACGGCATCTCTAAAAGGAGTAAGTCAGTTCCCTCAAGGCAGAGCTCTGAAAGTCCGTCAAAGCGGCTGATCCCGTCAAAAAATCGAACTTCGGCACCTAATCTGATATCTGGAATGGGAATTTCCTTTAATGCCATCTCTTCACGGAGCATCTCAAATGCAGTATCACGCCTGGATAAGAATCTTTCAGGTGTGTTGTGGTCAGCATAAAAGTGCGGAGTAGCACAAATAGTGGATATTCCCTGAGCCTTCCAGCAATCTAACATTGCCATAGATGTGGCTACGCTGTCAGAACCGTCATCTATACCTGGAAGAAAATGGGAGTGAAAGTCGATCATAAGAGTTAACTCTTCTTATAATAATAGTCTTTCTTCTTATAATAACCTTTTTTATAATACTTCCTGCTGTCATCATCAGCACCGTTGTAAACAAAGCCCAAAACATGAGCATCAACGAGCTTTAACTGTCTCATTGTCTCTGCAAGAGCTCCGCGGTTCGTATGGTTGTTACGTACAACGATAATGGTGCCGTCTGTCTTGCTTGATGTAATAAGCGCATCTGTAACGACTGTGACAGGGGGCTGGTCGATAAAGATATAGTCGTAGTTCTTGCGGAGAATTGCAAGGAGCGATTCAAGTCTGGAAGAACCCAACAACTCGGAAGGGTTAGGGGGGATGGTACCTGCCACGATAACGTCTACGGTTACCGGATTAGCCGCATCCTTACCTGTTGTAAAATGCTGAATAGCATCGTTTATAGAGTTAAGACCTACTAAAAGATTTGAAAGACCAGGAGCAGTCTTGAGCTTAAGACGACCTGCCAAAGTAGGCAAACGCATATCACCCTCTATAAGAATAACCTTCTTATGAGATTCTGCGAATGTATAAGCAAGGTTTAAAAGTGTCATGCTTTTACCTTCGCCCGGAACAGAAGAAGTAACACCGATTACCTTACCATCTTCAGAAGTATCTTCAGAGAAAGAGAACATGATATTCGTTCTTAAGAGCTTATATGCTTCTGCCGCAGCAAAACTGAGGCGGGGTCCTATCATATAGCGGCGCTCGTTCTTAAGGTTCTCTTCAGCCTTTATAGCTTTCTTTGTCTTTTTATCAGCCATTCTTCTCACCATCCGTTTCTTTCTTAGGCTCGATCACGAACGGGCTGTTAGGCTCGCCAGACTGAGCTGATGTGCCAGAAGAGCTCTTAGCAGCATTTGTGTTGCCCCTCTTGGCATAAGAACTGTAATATCCGTATCCGTCAGTGCTTGAATTGATAAGGTCTGGAACAACCGTAAGGAGCGGGATAGTAGGATATGTCTTTGTAATATAGTCTTCGGAGTGGATGACATCATCACGGAGATAACCGATAACAATGATTGCAGCTGCAATAACAAAGCCTAAAAGTGCTCCGATTGCTGTGTTTTTGGTGTAACTCGGGGAAGAACGGTGAGATGCAACAACGGCGTAGTCAACGATCTTGGCATCGCTTCCGTTAACTATCTCAGTAATCTTTTTGGGAAGGACCTCAGCATAGAGGTTGGCGAGCATCTCGGCTTCTTGAGGGTCAGAAGATGTAACTGTAATGCTGAACACCTCGGTATTATTAACGGCTCCTGCGGAGACCATAGACTTCATCTTATCATATGAGTAATTTACGCCTGATAGTCTTATAACTTCATTAATAACCGATCTTGATTCAAGGATAACTGTATAGGTTGCTACAAGTGATTTAGCAGCGGTCAGGTCTGCATTTGAGATTGAGAAACTTGTATTACCGACTGATATATCGGAGTTGTTAACGTAGAGCATGGCGCTTGACTTGTATTGAGGTGTTATGAGGAAAAAAGAATAGCCGAATGCTATAACACCGCCTATAACTGTCAAAATGGCAACAAGCCATATTTTCTTAATAAATAGACCGAGCAGTTCAAATAAATCAATGACGGTCTCACCGTTATTGTCGTTCATTGACAATTCTCCTTAGAAATAGTGTATCTATATAGATGAGATACCAAACGGTATCTTACTTATAATTAAACAAACTTGATAATACAAAACATGTTTTGTTTTGTCCATAAGTGGATTTTGGCTATAATGCCAAAGAAATCTTTATATATATACATATTATTAAACATTTGCCCTGATTTTTTGCTTGTATTCCAAATCGCGTTAAATATAATAGTCTTTTGATATAATATATCGCTGATAAGAAGGTTCACATGATCAATCGTCGCCTTGAGTTTGCGCGTTGTGAACGTAGCCGGACATATAAGATCGTAAGGATTCTCTGATGCCGGGATATGCGGTATTAGAGAATTATGCCTGTATAGAAAGGAAACCTGTCTATGTGGTATGTAATCTGGACGGCAACAGGATCAGAGAGAAAGCTCAATACCTGGATAGCCGATTATATGAAACACAGCCTTTATGAAGATTGTTTTGTGCCCATGGTTGACCAAAACAGAAAGGTAAAAGGCAAGTGGAAGACGATAAGGAAACCGTTATTCCCAGGTTATATGTTCGTAAAGACTGATGAGAGCAGGATAGGGGAATTTGCAGACAGACTTAAAAGATCAGGGGTGTTTACTGCTATTCTTTCTACAGATGTTGGCTTTACTCCAGTCAACGCGAAGGAAACATACCTTATTGACAGTGCTTATAACAATGAAGGCATCCTTGGTACTTCTATCGGAATGATTGAAGGAGATACGATTAAGATACTGTCTGGTCCTCTTATGGGGCTTGAAGGTGCAATAAAAATGATCAACAGGCATAAAAGAACAGCAACGATCGAACTTAATATGTTCGGAAGAATTTCAAGAGTTAATATCGGGTTGGAGATAATATCAAAAACTTAAGAAATAATGGGCAATTTCATGGAAAAACAAGAACAGCAAAAAAAACTAGGAAAAAACATTAAGAAGGAAGAATCCGGAGCTGGTTTTACTAATAAGAAGTGGGTCAGAAATGCTCTGATCGTTATGTTGGCAGATATCATCTGCCTATATTTTGTGTTTTTCCTTGCTCTGCTATTGAGATTTGACTTTTCGTTTGGAAGTATCCCTTCAAGATACTTTAATTCATATCTCTATTTGATGCCTTTATGGTGCGTGTTCTGTGTCGTAGTTTTCTATGTGGCACGTCTTTATCACAGCATCTGGAGTTTTGTAAGTATTGATGAAGGTTTATTTGTTCTCAGATCTTATTGCCTTATTGCTCCTTTGATGGTTGCGTCATCGCTTATATTGAACCTAAGGATGCCAATTTCCTTTTATGTTATCGGTATTGTTGGCTCTGCGGTCGGACATATTGCTATCAGATTCTCATACAGACTCTTAAGAAGGTTCGCCAATGCCGTAAGTCCTGAAGTTAAAGAAAAGAACTCTCATGTTGAGAATGCCATGATAATCGGCGGCGGTGATGCTGGTTCTGTACTTATTAAAGAGTTAAAGCAATCTACACACACACATCTTATTCCTGTATGCGTTATCGATGACGATGTCAATAAAATAGGTAGATCACTTTACGGTGTTCCGGTAGTAGGCGGAAGAAATGACATTATAACTAAAGCTGCCGAATATGATATTGATACGATCATTTATGCTATACCGACAGCATCGGGGTATGACCGTAAAGAAACACTAAATATAGCAAAAGAAACTGGATGCAAACTAAGAACAATCCCCGGTATCTATCAGCTTGCCAATGGTGAAGTAAGCATGTCCAGAGTGCGTAACGTTGAACTGACCGACCTTCTGGGCAGAGATCCGATTACCGTTGATAATGAAGAAGTATTTAACATGCTGTCAGGGAAGACAATTTTAGTAACTGGTGGCGGTGGTTCTATCGGTTCTGAGCTCTGCCGTCAGATAGCCAGCCACAATCCAAAGCAACTTATTATATTTGATATTTATGAGAATAATGCATATGAGATACAGCAGGAACTCTTAAGGAAATACAAGGATACCCTCAACTTGGTCACTCTTATCGGTTCCGTACGAAACACACACAGGATTACGTCCGTTATGAAGACTTATAAGCCGGATGTCGTTTTCCATGCCGCTGCTCATAAGCATGTTCCTCTTATGGAAGAAAGCCCTAACGAGGCAATAAAGAATAACGTTATGGGTACCTATAAGACTGCTAAAGCAGCTGCTGAAGCTGGTGTTAAGAAGTTTGTGCTTATTTCAACAGATAAGGCAGTTAATCCTACTAATATAATGGGTGCAACTAAGAGAATATGCGAGATGATAATCCAGATGATGGATAGAGAGACTCCAAATACTTCTTTTGTTGCTGTCAGATTTGGCAATGTATTGGGTTCGAATGGTTCGGTAATCCCACTCTTCAAAAAGCAAATTGCAGAAGGTGGCCCTGTTACTGTTACACATAAAGACATTAACCGTTTCTTTATGACTATACCGGAAGCTGTTTCGCTTGTTCTTCAAGCTTCATATTATGCCAATGGCGGAGAGATCTTTGTTCTTGATATGGGAGAACCTGTAAAGATCGATGATATGGCAAGGAACCTTATTAAACTTTCAGGATTGAGACCTGATGTTGATATCAAGATAGAATACACGGGTCTACGTCCAGGTGAGAAACTCTACGAAGAAAAGTTAATGGCTGAAGAAGGCATGCAGACTACTGCTAATAAGTTGATCTTCATTGGCAAACCTATTGAGATGGACGATGAGTGGTTCAAAAAGAAACTTGCAGAACTTGACCGTGATAGTAAAGAAGACGATGTGAACATTAAGAAGTATGTTCAGGAAATCGTTCCTACCTATAAGGTTGGAAATTATTGATAATGGATAAGATAAAGCGTTTTTTTAAATACGATTTTATAATATTCCTCTTAGATATTTTTGCTGTTAATGCATCGTATTTCCTTGCGCTTATACTTAGATTCTCCATTAACAACCGGCTTGATCCTCTTATTGACAAGTATTTATATACGGTCATCTATTTTGCTCCTATCTATACAATTATCTGTATTGTTGTCTTTGCATTATTCAAACTGTATGGGGGAATGTGGAGATATGCAGGTATCGGAGATGTAAACAGGATACTATTTGCCAATGCAATTACTATTGCAATTCACGTAATTGCTACATTGCTT
Source organism: Butyrivibrio sp. AE2032 (assembly GCF_000702965.1). NCBI lineage: Bacteria > Bacillati > Bacillota > Clostridia > Lachnospirales > Lachnospiraceae > Butyrivibrio > Butyrivibrio sp. AE2032. The sequence continues at coordinate 147,595 of NZ_JNLF01000002.1, forward strand.
TTCTACCAAAGAATGCCTGTAACTTATTATGTTATTGGTGCTGCTATCCAACTTGCTTCTGTTGCTTTTATTCGATTTGCTTATAGATTGGCAGTATTAGAAAAGCGACAGATAACAAAATCTAAAGCAATTAACGCTATGGTCATCGGTACTAAGGAGAATGGTTGCCAGACTATAAAGCTTCTTAATATAGGTGTTAGATACAGACCTGTTGCTGTTATTGGTGTTGATGACAATGATGCTGGTAAACTGATTGATGGTATACCAGTGTATGGTCGAAGTGAATTTGAGAGAGTAATTGCAAAGCATAGTATAAAAGCTGTTTTTCTTGCAGATTCGAGCATTGATAAAGAACACAGAAAGAAAATAATGAAATTCTGTAAGGAAAAGGGAATTGAATTTAGGGATTATACTGCATTCTTCAGCTATAAAGGCGATTACGATTCATTCAATGAATACATCTCTACTCAACGCAATCAAGATTTAGATGATAAAAAGAGTATTCCTTTCTCCCCCCCGGATATTAGTGATGCAGAGATAACGGAAGTTGTTGAAGCAATGAAAAGCGGTTGGATCACGACCGGACCTCGTGTAAAACTGTTGGAGCGACGTTTAGCTGCTTTTATTGAGACTGGCAAAAACACCTATGATACAGAAGGTGATGTTGACAGATGGAGCAACAGAGTAGTCTGTCTCAATTCGGCTACTTCTGCTGAAGAATTAAATCTTAAAATTCTGGGAATAGGTGAAGGGGATGAAGTAATAGTTCCTGCTTATACTTATACTGCAACAGCTTCAGCTGTTATTCATTGTGGAGCAACGGTGAAATTTATTGATGTTCAGAAGGATGGAGCTTCGGATACACATATGCCAGAGATGGACTATGATGCTCTTGAGAAAGCCTTAACTAGTAAGACAAAGGCAATCATTGCAGTAGATCTTGCAGGTGTTGTTTGTGATTACGATAAAATCTTTGATATAGTTGAGCGTAATAAATCTTTGTTTACACCCTTGGAGAGTGATGGAAAGCCTTTGGGCGTTCTTTCTTCGCGTATCCAAAAATCTATTGGAAGAATAATCGTGATTGCCGATTGTGCTCATAGTCTTGGCGCAAGCAGAATCTTCAGAGGCGAGAAGAAGTATTGTGGTGCTATTGCAGACTTTACATCATTCTCTTTCCATGCCGTTAAGAACTTTACGACAGCTGAAGGCGGAGCATCAACGTGGACTCCTATAGAAGGTGTCGATAATGCTGAGATATACAAGATGTATCAGTTATTGTCACTTCACGGTCAGAGCAAGGATGCTTTGGCGAAAACTAAAGCCGGTGCTTGGGAATATGATATTGTCGGACCTTGGTATAAGTGTAATATGACGGATATCATGGCTGCAATTGGATTAAGACAGCTTGACAGATACTCTGAACTGCTTGACAGAAGAGTAGAGATAATAAATAGATATGATGAGGTCTGTGATAGGTTAGGAATCAAGCATTTGGTTCACCATACTGAATATATGGATAGTTCAAACCATTTGTATATTATTAGGATACCAGATATTTCTATTGAGAAGCGTAATGAGCTTATTACCGCGTTAGCTGAGCAAGGTGTATCTACTAATGTTCACTATAAACCTTTGCCTATGATGACAGCTTATAAGAACTATGGTTGGGATATTAAGGCTTTTCCTAATACATATGATTACTATCATAATCTGATTACTTTGCCTTTGCATACTAAGTTATCAGATGAAGAAGTTTCTTATATTATTGAGAAACTGGAAAGTGTTGTAGCGAAGTAATTATGATTATTGGATTAGATCATATTGCAATTATAGTAAGCTCTGAAGCCACTGTTTGTTTTTATCAGAATTTGGGTTTTGTAGAAACCTATCGTAAAGTTAGAGATACAGATACCGTTGTTTTATTGAAACATAATGATTTTGATATCTTATTAGAGTTGTTTATTGATCCCAATCATCCTATTAGACAAACTGAACCAGAGGCCAATGGATTAAGGCATTTAGCTTTAAAAGTAGATAATATCGAGCGAACACTTACAGAAATAAGTTCAGCGACTGATCAAGTGTTATTTGATTGGCAAGGTTCTCGTTTTTGTTTCATTTATGATCCAGATGGACTGCCAGTTGAGTTACATGAATAATTCTTGGTTCGGAGTAAATTGACTAGATGAAAGTATTACTGGTTATTTTGATTATTCTTTGTACTATTGGATTAGTGCTAGGATTGATTGCAATCATTAAGAAGCCTTTTTCAATTTATAAAAACAAACCATCAGAAAAGAATCCTATGGAAGGCAAGATGGTAAAGTTTGTTTATGTTGATTCAGAGCCTCAAAATGCAGATGGTGTGCGTGGACATTTAGAAGCAATTGGGGAATCAAATCATAAAGCAGGAGCATATGAGAAAGTGTTTAAGAGACTCTTTGATATAGTCCTTTCTTTCTTTGGATTAGTCATATTATCACCGGTATTTCTGTTTTTATCACTTTGGATAGTGATTGATGATCCCGGTCCTGTTCTTTTTATTCAAAAGAGAATTGGTAAAGACAAACAGTTTTTTATGCTTCATAAGTTCAGATCTATGAAGATGTCTACGCCTCATGATAAGCCAACTCATATGTTGGAAAATCCGGAACAGTATATTACTAAATCAGGTAAGTTTATTCGATCACATAGTTTGGATGAGCTTCCTCAGATTTGGGATATTTTTATTGGAAATATGTCTGTTATAGGTCCCAGACCCGGACTATGGAATCAGGATCTGTTAACTGCTGAACGTGATAAGTATGGCGCCAATGATGTTAAACCTGGTTTGACTGGTTGGGCACAGATTAACGGGAGGGACGAACTTGAGATCCCCGTTAAGGCTGAACTTGATGGATATTATTGCAATCATTTAGGTTTGGGTATGGATTTGAAATGCTTCTTTGGATCACTTGGAGTTTTTAAAGGTGATAAGAGTGTAGTTGAGGGTGGTACCGGAGAAATGAAGCGACAGGAGCAAAATAAATGAAACGCGTTTTAATCACAGGTGCAAATTCTTATATTGGGACTAGTTTTGAGAAGTATTCTTCTGAACACTACGCGTCTGAATTGTCTGTTGATACTGTAGATATGATTGATGGTACATGGAAACAGAAAGATTTCTCTTCTTACGATATTGTTTATCATGTGGCGGGGCTTGCACATGCTGATGTTGGTAATGTTTCTGATGAAATAAAAGCCAAGTACTATGCTATAAACACAGATCTTGCTATTGAGACATGTAAAAAAGCAAAAAATGAAGGTGTAAAACAATTTGTTTTCATGTCTTCAGCTATTGTATATGGTGATTCTGCCCCATATGGAAAGACTAAGAGAATAACTAAGGATACAGAACCGGAACCTGCTAATTTTTATGGTGATAGTAAATGGCAGGCGGACAAGGGTGTTAGAGCATTGGCGGATGAAAATTATATTGTTACAGTCCTAAGACCGCCAATGATTTACGGTAAGGGAAGTAAAGGTAACTATCCTACATTAGCTAAAATGGCTAAAAAACTACCAGTGTTTCCTAATGTCCCTAATGAGCGCTCAATGCTTTACATTGAGAATTTATGTGAATTCTTATGTCAGGTTATGATTAGAGGAGAAGGCGGTATATTTTGGCCTCAGAATGCTGAATATACTATAACATCTGATATGGTAAAGATGATAGCTGATGCTTCTGGACATAAGATCCATGTTTCAAAAGGTTGGAATTGGGTTGTTGGATTAGCTAGGGTTATTCCTGGAAAACCAAGAGGCCTAGCAAATAAAGCTTTTGGAAATTTGTCTTATGAACAGAATATGAGTAGATACGGATTCACGTATAATGTTGTTGATCTTAAAGCATCAATCGAGAGGACTGAATGTTAATGAAACACATTCTCCTTGTTTCTCAGTATTTTTATCCTGAAACATTTCGTGTCAATGATATGGCTTGCGAGTGGGTTAAGAGGGGTTATAAAGTAACTGTACTTACTGGAATTCCGAATTATCCGATGGGGAAATTCTATGATGGTTATGATAAAAAACATAGAACAAGAGAGATATGGAACGGAGTGAATATTATAAGAATTCCGTTAATTGCTAGAGGTAATAGCAGTCATAAATTTATGAATGCTGTTGGCATGGCAGCTAATTATTTCAGCTTTGTTAAAAGCGGAAAGAAGTGGGTGAGAAGCAAGGAGGCAGCTGATCTTCATGCTGATATAGTATTTACTTTTGAAGTTAGCCCAATGACGCAAGCTATGATTGGAGTATGGTATGGCAAACGATATAATGTTCCAGTTTTTCTTTACGTCCAAGATTTATGGCCTGAGAATGTGGAAACTGTAACAGGAATCCATAACAAAGTTATAATTGGTCCAATTGATAAGATGGTTGATAAGATTTATCGAGAGACCGATACTATATTTACTACGAGTCCAAGTTTTGTAAATGCTATTGTGAATAGAAAAAAGCCAGTGGACAAGAGTAAGGTTCACTATTGGCCGCAGTATGCAGAAGATTTTTATAAACCAATGGAACCTCAAATCATTGTTGGTATCGATGATAATGATGGTTATTTTAAGATTGCATTTACTGGCAATATTGGAACCGCTCAAGGTCTTGATGTGCTACCCAAAGCAGCTAAACTGCTTAAGGATGAAAAGGTCAAGTTTGTTATTGTTGGTGACGGTCGATATCAGGTAGAGTTTGAACGTCAGATTGAGGTATTAGGTGTTGCAGAAATGTTTATAATGATTCCTCGTGTTCCAGCTGAACGGGTGCCGGAGATACTTAGTGTTTGTGATGCAGGCTTTATTAGTTTCAATAAAACACCTCTTTGGGAGAGCACAATTCCGGCAAAACTTCAATCATATATGGCTTGCGGAAAAGTTATTATTGCATCGGCATCAGGAGAAACTAAAAGGATAATAGAAGAAGCCAAATGTGGAATCTGTACTGAAATAGGTAATGAAAAGGCCCTTGCTAAAGGCATTAGAGAAATCATATCCTATAATAAAGCGGATATGGGGAAAAATGCTAGAATTTACTTTGAAGAACATTTTAATAAGAAGATATTGATGGATGAAATTGATAAATATTTTTTTTAAGGGGTGGTTTTGAATGACTCCTGATATTACGGTTATTATACTAACTAAGAATGAAGAAAAGAATATTGAGGCTGCGATTAGTTCTGCGAAACAGATTTCTAACCGCATTATAGTTATTGATAGTGGAAGTGAAGACAATACAACTTTTTTGGCTGAAAAAAATGGTGCTGAGGTGTTCTTCCATGAATGGTTGGGGCATGCAAAGCAGTTTAATTGGGCTTTGGATAATTGTGATATTAATACAACTTGGGTATTTAGATTAGATGCAGATGAAAGAATATCAAAAGAATTGGCACAAGAGATAAATATAAAGGTTAAAAATACTGAAGTTGTTGGTTTTGAAATGCGCTGGAGAGTTTACTTTATGAATAAGTGGATTAAACATGGAGGAACTCATAAACCTTATTTTCTTAGACTCTTTCGTTTTGGAAGAGGAAAAGTTGAAGAAAAGCTTATGGATGAGCATATTATTGTTGATGGCAAAGTTGAAAAACTTGAAGGTGACCTAATTCATTACGATTATAAAGGGATTGATGCATGGCTTTCAAAACATATATGGTATAGCAATCTTGAATTATCTATGTATAACAGTCAGATGAATATGACAGGGGGGAATGTTAAACAAAAAAGAAAAAGAAGTATATACTATAAACTTCCTCCTTTTTTCAGAGCCCGCCTCTACTTTTTTTTTAGATATTATATTCAAATGGGTTTTTTAGATGGAAGAGAAGGAAAGATTTTTTGTTTTATGCAGGCATACTGGTATCGTTATTTAGTAGATGCAAAAATTTTTGAGTATAATTTGCAGAATAAGTAAAAAGGACTATATATGGAGAAAGAGTTACTTTTGTTGTCTGCTTGTCCACCACCTGAGGGAGGCATAGCTACATGGACATTAGAATACTTGGATTATTGTTCAACGCATAATTATTCAGTTGATATGGTCAATATAGCAATGACAGGATCTAGAAGGGATAGTGGGGTTAATAACAATAGGAATTATATAGATGAGTTATTTCGAACAAGAAACATATTTAGGGAACTAAAATATTATTATAAAAATAACAACTATAAAATATGTCATATAAATTCATCTTGCTCGAGATTTGGAATTATTAGAGATTATATTTCTATACGAGTTGCTAAAAAGAGGAATTCTAAAGTTGCTTTTCACTGTCATTGCCATGTTCCAAACCAAGTTCATGATAGATTTCAATCATATTTTTTTAAAAAAATATGTAGGGATTCTGATGCAGTTATAGTTTTAAATAATAAATCCAAAGAGTTTGTCGCGCGATTTGCTCCTAAGCAATTATTTCTAATGCCCAATTTTATTGATATAGGACAACATTGTAATAAAAGATTAATAAGGCATGAAATTAAAAAGATACTATATGTTGGACATGTAATAAGGCAAAAGGGAATAGATATTATTATTGAAGTCGCACGACAATATCCAAATATTGATTTTATTTTGGTGGGTCCTATAGATAAGTACTATTCTTCTTTATCGATTCCTAATAATATTAGAATGCTTGGCGCTAAAAAACATGATGAGGTTGTAAAATATATGGTAGATTCAGATGTCTTTTTATTCCCAAGTTTTTCTGAAGGTTTTTCTATTTCTTTATTGGAAGCTATGTTTTATGGTTTACCAATTATTGCATCAGATGTTGGCGCTAATAAAGATATGATATCTGAAAAAGGTGGAATTATATTAGATAATAATGATTCTAAATGTGTTTCTTCTGCCTTGTCAACAATCTGTGATTCAAAGACTAGGGAAAACATGTCATCGTGGAATCATAATCGAGTTATTGAAATGTATTCAAAAAAAGTTGTTTTAGATTTGTTGTTTAGAATATACGATAACTTGTGAGTAATACTGAGTATTTGTATTTTTGCTCATTACATGATGGAGGGGAAAATGACAATTTACGATTTGATCTCAAAATCATTTAATAGAATTAAAATGATTATAGTTAGTCCTATATATAAAGCATCCTTTCAGAGCCATGGAAAAAATGTATCTGTTGGAGTTGGTTGTACTTTTGCTGGTATAAATAATATAAAGATGGGAAATGATGTCCATATTGGTGCAGGAAATCAGTTTTTATGCACAAGAGCTCCTATTATAATAAATGATCATTTTATGTCTGGACCGAATGTCGTTTTTATTACTGGAAATCACAGAATAGATATTAAAGGAAAACCAATGTCTACAATTTCAGAGAATGAAAAAAAGCCAGAAGATGATAGTCCAATTGTTATCAATGAAGATGTATGGATTGGAGCAAATTCTATTATTCTAAAGGGAGTCGAAATTGGAAAAGGGTCCGTTATTGCAGCTGGGTCTGTTGTAACAAGAGATGTTGAAGAATATTCGATAGTTGGTGGTAACCCGGCTAGGAAAATTAAAAATAGATTTAATTGAATATGGCATATTCAGTTAATGGATTTTTTGAAAATATGTGATTAGATATGAATTCAAATAAGAGAATTATAAAGCAAGAACCTGCTTTAAGACTTCTAAAACTATCAATTATCCTTTCACCGTTACGTTGTTATGGCATGATTTTAGGAGGGTTCAATTTTTCTCTTTTTAGAATAGCTGGCTTATTTATGATTATATCTTGGCTTGCGTTTAATAGAAGAATTAAAATTTACTCAATTACGAAATACATTGGCATTATTCTATTAATTTCTGTGTTACAGATTTCTTATTCACCATATATCTCAGGAGGATATAGTAGTTGTCTTTCGCAAATCTATGGATTTATTTGGATGCTATTTGCAAGCCAGATTATTATGAAAACAAAGGATTATGACGGTGTAATTAAATCTATCATTTTATCGTCTATTTTCCCACTGTTTTTAGGGCTGTATCAATGGGTAATATATAAATCAACTGGTTCAATTCCTGGATTACCATTTGGATTTTTAGTTTCAGCAGAAGGAAAACTGGGACTTAAATATAATATATATGCCAGAATTACTTCTTGTTTTGGTGATCCTGCATATATGACGACTTTTTTTGTTGGTGTTTTCTCTATTGCCTTACAGCGAGTAATAACCGAACCGTTAATTACATTTAAGGATAAAGTTTATAAAGTTATATATATTAGTATTATTATACTTGTAATACTCGAGACGGTTATGTCGATTAGCGTTAGTGGGATTGTGGGTTTAGCGGTAAGCACAGTGCTATTCTTTCTTTTTTATGTGAAAGAATTCAAGAAATTTGCAAAAATATTTTCTGTTGTTCTCTTATTATCCCTAGGATTTGTGATATATTTTATGAATAGTGGTTCAGAATTAATTTACATACTGAAATTTAAAATGTCTACTAGTAGTGAAACTATGACAAATATGTATGGTAGATCTGAGCATGTAATGAATGCATTAAATGTATGGTTGGATAATCCTTTTTTCGGAGGTGGCTTTGGTTCTCTCAGATTAAATGGAGGCTTTTCATCTGCGCACTCCAGTCTTCTTACAGTACTAGGTCAACAGGGAATATTCGTATTTGTTCTTAATATAATAATACTCATTATATATCCCATTTCGATTTTTAGAGTTTTAAAGAAACAAAATGAGAAGATGTTTTATTCATTGTTTTTAGGACCATTTGTAGGATTAATGTCTATTTTAGCGTTAACCTTGGGTTATGATACGTTGTATTCACTTGATTCTTGTTATGTGCTGATTGCTGTTGTGAATTCGTTTAGCAATTCGTATCTTGAAAGTAAAGAACAGTAATTAATTTTATTATGTTCAGACTTAAGTTAGTATTAATTGAAACGTTTTCTGAATTTCGTAGTTTTTATCCTGGATGGTCAGAACTGTGATTCAAGTGCTAAGGATTCATTGACTTATAAATCTTAAAAGTTTTACAAGAGTAGCATTGTGGAGTCTTTCTGCGTCGGTAATATAACTGTAAAATCTAATGTGACGTATTACAAGCAATTATGTTTGATAGAATCTTATATCTTAATAAACGAGAAATAAACTTGCTGGTGAATTAGTTTCTTTTTCCAGTATGGTTATCCTCAATGTTTCAGACAGTTGACTCAATTATGTCATGGATAATCAAATGAAATATGAGAATTGACAAAACTATAAATTGGGATGGTATATATGCAATATAATGTGTGTGTCGTTATGTCTACATATAATGGGGAAAAATATCTTGCTACTCAAATTGACTCTTTGCTTCAACAAGAAGGTGTAAATTTGCTCTTATATATTAGGGATGATGGTTCATCGGATAACACTCCTTGCATATTAAAAGAATATTCAGAATCACATGATAATATAGTGATAAGCATTGAAAATAATATAGGTTTTCGAAAGAGCTTTTTGAAAGCACTTAAGGATGCCCCAGATTGTGATTATTATGGTTTCTGTGATCAAGATGATTATTGGTATCCTAATAAATTATTTGATACTTTAAGTCTATTGAGGAAAAGTCAGGCATCTTTGGCATTCGGAAATGCTATAGTAACTGATGAAAAACTTGAAGGTGATTCTTTACTATATTCAGAGATTAGAGTGCCTTCTTTTCCTGAATCACTTACAGCCTCTAATACACATGGTTTTTTATTCTGTTTTGATAAAAGACTTAGAGATTTAGCAATTAGATTATCGGTTGATTTATTCAATATACCACATGATTTTTGGCTTGTTACACTTGCGAGCTTATTCGGTAGCATTTCATACGATAATAATATGGTTGTCGCTAAGTATCGAAGATTGCCTAATAGCGTTTCAAGATATAGACCAATTCTTCTCTTGTTAAAAAGAATAGAAGCTTTATTTGTTGATAGAGGTATAGTAGTACAGTATTCTAAGTATATTTTAAAATTCTATTCTGATGTTCTTACACCTGAAAACAGGAGACTTGTAACCGCGTGTGCTTATTACAAAGAGGATAAAAAATCAAAAAAGTATTTATTAAATAGCAAATATATTAAGAAAAAATATAAGATCAAAGTTATTTTAAATAGACTTTAAAAATATAATAGTTACTAACAGCTGTTTAATTTTGCACATCGAATTTACAATAGAATTATAGAAAAAACAGTTATTATATGTTTGTAAAGTTTTGTGAATGTTTAGTCTATTCCACGCATTGTGCCGGTATCGAATGACATCTTGTTGTTGAATTAAACTATTGTTTTGTATTATCTTGGTCGCTAAAAAATCATTTGTTGGTGAATTACTATATTGGATTACACTACATCAGTTTAATGTAGATAACTACATAGATAATTGGGATTAAATACATATAATTATAATTTAGCATTGTGAGGTGAAGCTAAAATGAAAAGCGAAATTCATCTTTTTATTATTTGGGAAAAAGGAAGATCACAGGAAAAAGAGATAATCGATGATATTGGTAAGAATTTAGAAATATTATCTATTAGATATATTACTTGGAGTGAAGATTTTTTTTCTGAAAACTTAACTCGCTTTTATGGACAAAACTTACCGTCTTCTTCAGATAAGGTCAAAGAATGCGGAAAAGGCGAATTTGTACTAATTGTTGTACGTGATAATTCACCGCTTTATCGACCAAGAAAGACTACAAAAGGTGTAAAAGTCGTAAATGTCAATATATTTGATCGAAAAGAAATGTATAGGTATTGGACTGGTGGAGGAAATAAAGTACATGCTACTAATTCAGAATTAGAGACGAACCATGATTTAACATTATTGGTTGGATATAATACATGCGATTTCGAGTTAAGATGTGTGAATTCTGAGAATAAGAGAATTGTCGAGCAGAGAGATTTAATTGGAGCCAAGGCATGGAATTCTTTTGGTGAATTGCTTTATACACTGAATAATTGTATAGAATATGTTGTTTTAAGAAATTTTGAAGGCTTACCAGAAAATATTACAATTGGTGAACATGGAGATGTTGATTTCCTTACTGTTGATCGAAAGCAATTTGAATTGATAGCAAATTCGACACCAGTATCTGTTTATAAATTTAGGGTGCGAGAAATAATCAAGACGGTAGAAGGAAATATTTACTGTGACATTCGTAATTGTGGAGATGATTATTACTGTAAAGAATGGGAAAAAGAGATATTGAGTAAACGGGTATACAATAATCGGAATTTTTATGTTCCAGATTCAATTAATCTTTTTTATTCGTTATTATATCATTCTCTTATTCATAAAATTAAAATCTCTGAGGATTATATTGATAAATTCGAGATTTATGGAAAAGAATTTCTTCATCTTTCTATCGATTATGAAGATAGAGAACATTTGATCCGTTTCCTTCGAGAGTATTTAATTAAGAATAATTATAGAATTGTTGAGCCGAAAGATTTATCTGTGGGGTTTAACATTCAAAACACCAATTTGCAATTATCGAAAAGCTACAGAGTGAGAAAAATGATATATAGATTTATAAGTAAAATTGTGGTGTGAGGTGTTCATTAATGAGTTATTTTCTTAAAAGGATTGTTCGATATATTCGTAAACTACTTGTTAATTGCTATATTAGTTTGATTAAGAGTAAAAAGTATATCTCATGGTTTTTGTTTTCAAGGAAGAGTGATATTAAACGAGTAAGCCAAATTATTGATATTGTCTCATTGACCCCAATTCATCTATCAAATTGGCATTTTGGCACCAAGTTTTTTTGTGCTTCAACGAAAGATAAGAAACTATTTATTAAAATGCTGTCGAATAAACAATTAGCGAATAGAGAAGTTGAGTTTTATAGTTATTTACAGAGTTTAAATTCAAAAATGAGTTTATATGTTCCGAGGTATATCGTATCGAAGGAAATTGATGGTTATGTTTACATTGTTCTTGAATATATTGATGGAATAGGCTTCGATAACATTGATTTAAATAATATATTATTAGAAGATAGATTGAGTATTTGTGAGGCTTTAAATTCAATATTAGATGGGTTAATTGAGATTGATTATTCCCATAATGATATTCGATTACAAAATTTTATGCTTAGAGAGGGCCGGCCCGTTTTATTCGATTTTGGATATGCTTGCAAAAAGAATGAAATTGTAAGTATGCTTAGTACACTTTCTAATGAAGAAAAAAAGCAATTAAACGAATATAATAGAATATCGTATGATAAGCATAATGATGCATTCTCTATGTTCTACGTTATGAAACATATTAATCCGAGTTTATTGTCTAATCAGAAATCTATTTGGGAATCAGTAAACCAGAGAATAGGAGATTTATGACAAAATTTTTATTTAGCTGAAGTGTTGAAAATGGAACGATTTATAATATCATCGGTTATTTTTCGAATGGCGCAATTAATATGTTATAAGATTGATATTAATTGGGAATATTGTTCTGTTAGATCAAATAATTGTTTTGTTCAATGCTTTATAGCAAGCATTTGATTAGTTGGGAGATCTCGTATTTTCGTTGTAACCGTATTTAAAGTGAGGTTTGTGCTTTAAAGCTCGATTTCTAGGACAAAACGTAATAGACCTCTGAAGTACAGTTTTTTATGGAATCAATGTTATATAATCGTTCATTTTTATAATTAAGGATATTAATAAGCGGAGTTTTTTTTGTTATGCAACAGGAAGAAACAAATCGTAAATATGGCGGTGTTCAATTTTTATCACAAATGATTTATTTCTCATTTGGTCCGATTGGAGGTGCTTTTTTTGCATTTCTTGCATCGATAACAGCTGCATGGCTAATCGACCCTGGTGAACTTGGAAGAGTTTCATTATTCACTACGGCCATAACACTTACTACGTTGGTCTCAAATCTTGGCCTTGATAGAGCTTACATGAGGGAATTTGCATCCTCGAAGAATAAAGAGGAATTATTGTACAATTGTTTGTGCGTTTCATTATGTACTTCTATTGTTGCATCCATACTAATCATATTATTACGTCAGCCTATTGCCGGCCTTCTGTTTGATAATAGTGACTATTTATCAATTGCGATACTAGCCGTTATATTACCAATTGATATTATTGGTGAATATAGTATCTATACTTGTAGATTATATGGCAATGTAAAAAAATATACTATCGCTTCTATAATACAACAACTGTCATATCTTATATATATTGTAGGCTTTTATTGTTTGGGTATAAGAGGATATAGAACGATTATTTTTGCAAGAGCATTGTCTATGGCAACAAAAAGCATTGTAGCTGTATTTCTTGAAAGAGAGCATTATTGTTTCTTTGGGAAGTTAAATAAAAGTATCATAACTTCTGCTTTAAGATATGGTGTCCCCTATATGCCGGCTTTGATTTGTTCATGGGTTTTGAACTCTATGGATAAGTATGCCTTACGTATTTGGAGCACTTATGATGAAATAGGGTTTTATACGAGTGCATTTACGATAGTTTCAGTACTTGCTATTGTAAGGAATGCTTTTAATTCTTTTTGGACTCCATTGGCATATAAGTGGTATGACGAGGGAGAAGATGTTAGTTATTTTGAAAAAGTTGGTGATTATATAACAGTTATTTTGATTGTTCTTTCATCGCTGATTATATTGCTTAGAAATGTCATATTCAAAATATATAAACCAGAGTATTCACATGCTGCTAATATTTTACCATTTTTATTATTTGTTATTTCTATGGAGACTATTAGTTATGTAGTTGGATGTGGCATAAATCTAAAGAAGAAGACCATTTTTAATCTTGTTGCAACAGCCTCCGCTTGTGTAATTAATCTAATTGGTAATTATATATTGGTTCCAAGAATGGGAGGAGTTGGAGCATCAATTTCTACCGGAATGAGTTGCATGGCATATATGTTGATTAAAATGTTTATTTCAAGGACAATTTGGTATAAGTTTAGCATTATTAGATATCTTATTAACATTTTATTGATTACTGCTATGTCAGCATGTGCTATCATCTTTAATTCAATATTTGTTGATGTTTGTTTTGCTACTTTTATTATTATATATAACCTAAAATCTATATATGGAATATGGGCTATCATGATTCGATTTGTCAAAAAGAGAAAATAATAATTATAGTAACATATAAATCGTTTTTATAAGGAAGAATATTATGAGAGGATAGTCTTAGAAATAAAAGACGATTTTACTATATAATGATTATGAAATTGTATATAAATATGGGGTTATCCAGCGAATTAATTTTCGATTGTTGAATTAATGATGTAAGAACAAATTTGACTTTATTTTATAATATTGCATATAAAATTGTTAGGACAATATGTAATAAATAAGGAGATAATAACAATGATTATCAATGAAGCATTTCAAGACAAAATATTAGTAATTACTGGTGGTACTGGTTCATTTGGAAGTACCGTATTAAAGCACTTCCTCACTTCGGACATTGGTGAGATTCGTATTTTTAGCCGTGATGAGAAAAAGCAGGACTGGATGCGTCATGCATTACAGGCTCAATATCCTGAGCATTGTTCTAAAGTTCAGTTTTATGTTGGAGATGTAAGAAATATTGATTCGGTTAGAGATGTTATGTATGGAGCAAACTATGTATTTCATGCGGCAGCATTAAAAGAAGTACCTTCTTGCGAATTTTTCCCTATGGAAGCTGTCAGAACAAACATTAATGGTACTGACAATGTTATAACAGCAGCAGTTGAGAATAATGTTGAACGTGTCGTTTTTTTGTCTACGGATAAGGCTGCATACCCCATTAATACTATGGGTATGACAAAAGCTGTTGCTGAGAAGGTTGTACAGGCACGTGCTCAGAAAGCCTATGAACGTGGTGGAACAGTTCTTTCCTGTACAAGATATGGTAACGTTATGTGTTCTCGCGGATCTGTTATACCTTTGTTTATAGATCAAATTAAACGTGGAGCGCCTATCACCATTACAGATCCTAATATGACTCGGTTTCTTATGAACCTTGATGAAGCAGTTGATCTTGTTGCATTTGCATTTGAACATGCTGAACCTGGCGATTTATTTATTCAGAAGGCTGATGCTTCAACTATTGGTGATCTTGCTAAGGGTGTAATGAAAATCTTTGGCGAGACTGAAACCAAGATTATTGGTACTCGTCATGGCGAAAAGTTATATGAGACTCTTATGACTCGTGAAGAGAAGCTTAGAGTTACTGATATGGGTAATTATTTCCGTATTGCTCCTGATGGACGTAGCCTTAATTATGATAAGTTCTACGTTGAAGGAAATGTCTTAACTGAGTGTGATGAGGCTTATACATCACATAACACCAATCTTTTAGATGTTGACGGAGTTGTTAAGAAGATTATGACAACTGATTATGTGAAGGAAGAATTAGAGGGAAGACCTCATATTGTTGAGGCTTAAGGTGGAAAATATGGCTGAATGGAAGAATAACGGAAAGATCAAGTTGATGATCATCGTAGGTACAAGGCCTGAGATTATCAGACTTGCTGCAGTAATTAAGAAGTGCAGAAAGTATTTTGACACGCTTCTTGTACATACTGGTCAGAATTATGACTATAACTTGAACGGTGTGTTCTTCAAAGATTTGGAACTTGAAGATCCTGAACTCTATCTTAATGCGGTAGGTGCAGATCTCGGTGAAACGATGGGCAATATCATTGCTGAAAGCTACAAGGCAATGGTCGACCTTAAGCCAGATGCTGTGCTTGTTCTTGGCGATACGAATTCCTGCCTATCCGTTATCGGTGCTAAGAGACTTCACATCCCGATATTCCATATGGAAGCAGGCAATAGATGCAAGGACGAGTGCCTTCCGGAAGAGACCAACCGTCGTATTGTTGATATCATCTCAGACGTTAACCTTGCTTATTCAGAGCATGCACGCCGTTATCTTGCAGATTGCGGACTTCCTAAGGAAAGAACTTATGTAACAGGATCTCCTATGGCAGAGGTTCTTCATAAGAATCTTGAAAAGATTCAGGCTTCTGATGTACATAGTCGCCTTGGTTTAGAGAAAGGAAGATATATTCTCTTATCTGCTCATAGAGAAGAAAACATCGATACAGAGAAGAACTTCTTATCTTTGTTTACAGCAATAAATAAGATGGCTGAGAAATACGATATGCCAATCCTTTATTCCTGCCATCCCAGATCAAAGAAGAGACTTGAAGCATCAGGTTTTGAACTTGATAAGAGAGTTATTCAGCATGAGCCTTTGGGATTCCATGATTACAACTGTTTGCAAATGAATGCATTTGCTGTTGTATCTGACAGCGGAACGCTTCCTGAAGAGAGCAGCTTCTTTACATCTGTCGGAAATCCTTTCCCTGCAGTATGCATCAGAACTTCCACAGAGCGTCCTGAGGCGCTCGATAAAGGCTGCTTCATTCTTTCAGGCATCGATACAACAGGGCTTCTCCAGGCTGTTGATACAGCTGTTGAGATGGTTAAAAACGGTGACAACGGTATCCCGGTACCTGACTATGTCGACGAGAATGTATCTTACAAGGTAGTTAAGATCATCCAGTCTTATGTCGGCGTAGTAAATAAGATGGTCTGGAGGAAGGATTCATGAAGCTCCTCGTAACTAGAGCCAAGTTCGTGGATCTATATAGAATTGTTTCGTTTGAATCATTTGTAAATTTGTGCATGCAAAAAAAGGAAAGATTTGTTAATCCAATTGATTGTTGGGAGGATACTCACGAAGGATACATGCTTCACAAACTTGATACCAGAAGTGGAATCGAAGAAGTAACAAAAGTACTTTACAACGACTTTTTTGATCATGACATTGATTTAACAGTTTCAAATCTTGTTAAGCTCCAGCGTGCAAGGTTTACTTGTTATGGACAATGTTGGTCACAATTAAAAGATAGTGATGCATTGTGGAGGATTTACTCATATAATAGACATGCTGTACAGATTCGTTCTTCCTCTCTTGATATCAAAAAGATGATTAATGAAAAGCATAAAGATATAGTTTCAGTAAGAGTAGGAAAAGTTTATTATGGTAATGATTACAAAGATTTAAGCAAAATCTTATATAGCGGATCTAAGACGGATGCCCCATTCTTTTACAAAAGAAAAGAATTTCAACATGAAAAAGAATACCGTGTCATGCTCCAGCTAACTAATGAACGTAAAGAATACTATAAGCTTGCTTCAATGATTATACGCAATAATGCCAAACGCGTTAAAACAAGTGATGATGTTCAGGGAATCGTTGATTCAGCTATGGACTTAATGGAAAAGCACGGATTCAATTTTTATAGATCGTCATTTCCAAAAGAATTGTTTGTTGATATTGATAATATTGCTAATTATGTTCTGGGTGTAAGAGTTCATCCACAAGCAGAAGCGTGGTATGTTGAATTGATAAAGACTATTTGCAATGCAAATGGATTACTATTTGAAGGTCAATCAGAATTATACAGAGATATTAAATAAGAAATCAATCTTATGTCATTATCATGTAGTGCAAAAAGGAGCAGTTGAAGTGAGGATTCTAATCACAGGTTCTAAGGGTATGGTAGGCACTGCCCTCGTTAATAATCTCAAGAACATCAAAGACGGCAAGAACAAGACCAGGCCTTCTATCACGATCGATGAGATATACGAATACGATATAGATTCAGATCCTGCTGATCTTAAGAAGTTCTGCGCTGACTGCGATTTCGTATTTAACCTCGCAGGAGTAAACCGCCCCAAAGACACTGAAGAATTCATGAAGGGCAATTTCGGTTTTGCGAGTGAGCTTTTAAATAACCTTAAGGCTAACAATAACAAAGCAACATTAATGCTCAGTTCTTCGATTCAGGCAACGCTGTCCGGCAGGTTTGGAGATTCAGAATATGGCAGGAGCAAGAAAGCCGGAGAAGACCTTTTCTTCTCATATTCTGAGGAGACAGGTGCTAAGGTTGCGATATACCGTTTCCCTAATCTCATGGGTCACTCAAGACCTAAGTACAATTCAGCTGTTTCAACATTCTGCTGGGCTGTTGCAAACGATGAGGAATTCACTGTAAACGACCGCTCGACAGAACTCGAGCTCCTTTATATCGATGATCTCGTAGAAGGAATGTATGACCTTCTCGAAGGAAAAGAGCAGCACTGCGAATTTGACGGTGTTGAGACTGTCCTTAAAGATGACGGTCGTTTCTGCTGCGTACCCGTAACTCATAAGGTTACATTGGGCGAGATCGTAGATCTGTTGGAGTTGTTTAAGGCTCAGCCTGTTTCCTTGATGATGCCTAAGATGCCTGCTGGATCTTTTGCTAAGAAACTGTATAGTCTGTATTTGTCCTATCTTCCTGCTGAGAAGTTCAAGTATACATTGAAGATGAATGTGGATGACAGGGGTTCCTTTACTGAACTTGTTCACACGGAAGACTGCGGTCAGGTATCGATTAATATTAGTCGTCCTGGAATAACTAAAGGCCAGCACTGGCACAATTCGAAGTGGGAATTGTTCATTGTTGTTCATGGTCATGGATTGATACAGGAGAGGAATATCAATACAGGTGAGACAGTTGAGTTTGAAGTGTCAGGGGAGAAGATCGAGGCAGTTCATATGATTCCGGGATGGACACATAACATAATTAATTTGTCTGAGACTGAGGATTTGGTGACTGTTATGACTTGTAATGAGGTTTTTAATCCTAATAGACCTGATACATTCTTTGAGCCGGTGTGACCGGCTCAAAGGTCTTCGCTTGTGTTAATTGACTTGTGTTAAATGACATTGTAGTATATTCATATGAATAAGAATGATCCGACAGTTGAATATATTGAGTATATATGTGGTCTGTATGGCGATGTTTACGATGATCGTATCGAAGACTGTAAGCCGCCGACGGCGGGTATTGAATGTCGTGAGCCTGGTGCAGATTGGGTCCCGGGTCAGACAGCATATCACAAGAGCCTTGTTGCGTTTCAGAAGGAATTGGAAGACAAGGGGATTAAGTTGTCATCATCCAAGATCCGTAAGATCCTAATTACCGGTGGGTGCTGGTCAACTGAACGTAGCCGTGAGATAGAAGCTCTGTTTAACAATTATATCCAACCAAAAACTGATCATGGTCTTGGATTACAAAGAGACGCTGCCATTAATAAGATTGCATCAGATTTAAAAATCAGTGTTGTTACTGTATCAGTAAATCTTCCTTATGAGAGTGTTGTCTATAAACTTGAGCACAAGAGTAGCAATGCAATACGTTGCGCTAAGTATAGGGCAGAGAAGAATAATGCATAAAGTGTCAGTTTATTTTCTTTGTTATCTGGCTTTTTGAAGCCAGAAGAGTCAATGCTCCTATTGAACTACTCAGCATCTGCATGGTTTAGTAGTCAATGGTGCTGGATACGAGGCTCCCGTTGTCCCTTGTCGTCAGGTACCGCAGATGATAATAAATAATCCGCGTGTTCTTAGGCGTTGTGCGTAAAATATAATTGTTACATGATGTATTATAAGAAGAGAATAATTCTTATGATTATCTATTTTGAAGGGGGGGAATAAGAATGTATGATATGTCAAGTAGATTCATCGCTTTCTATTCTTCCTGTGTTGTGCTTCCTCAAAATAAACAGAATAAACTATATGAACTGAAGGATATTAACCTACAGCGATTAAAGGATGGTCTAGAAGAATATAACGATGAAAATGGCACATCATTTTGCATAGTTGAATCCTGTGTTCAAGGTAGTGTTGCAATGTCAACAGTCGTACAGAATGATGAAAATGACTACGATATTGATGTCGCAGTGGTTTTTGATTTCTCTGATATTAGCGAAATTGGTGCACAAGCTGCTAGGAATATTGTTGCTGATGCTCTTAGAAGAAGAACAAAACAGTTCGATGCTGATCCAGAAGTCAAGACAAGTTGTGTCCGTGTAAAATATGCTGCCGGATATCATATTGACTTCGCTATTTATCGAAGATCATGGGATGAGTATAACTGCTGCTGGAAATATGAACATGCTGGGAAAGATTGGTCTGAGAGGGAATTAAGAGGTCTTACGGATTGGTTCAAAATGCAGAATGATTATTCTGATGGAAAACTGAGGCAGGTTGTCAGACTTTCAAAGATGTTTTGTAATTCAAGAGATTCATGGGTTAATATGCCTAGTGGGTTGCTTCAAACAGTTTTATGTGACGAAAACTTGCAAGCAGACTGTTCGCGAATTGATGAACTCTTTTATTATACGATGAAAGCCGTTATAGAAAGGCTAGATCTCGAATCAACGGTTTCTGCGCCTGTTGATAATGGAAGAAATTTAACACCAAGGTTGGTTGATATTAAGAAAATTACAAATTGGAAGAATCGACTTAAAAGTAAAATTGAGGATTTGGATATATTGTTTGAAGATTGCTGTTCTGAAGAAGATGCTTTTCAGGCATGGTATGGATTTTTCAATCATGATTATTGGAGGGAACAGATTAATGATGTGTTTTCAAATATATCCATGTCTGCTGGTAAGAAGTCAAATGTTCGCACCTTCAATGATACAGAAGAATTCATCGAGGATATATTTCCTGTTTGCATTAAGTACTCATGTAGGGTCACTTGTAAAGTTAGTGGCGATGGATGGACCGATACATTGATAAGAGATTATTTTAGTAAGTTCAGGCGATTTATACCTCATAACTTTACCGTGAAGTGTTCACTAACGTATACTGATTGCCCTGGTATATACAGTGTTTATTGGAAAGTAAAAAACGTTGGCGTTGAGGCAGAACGAAAAAATTGTTTGCGAGGAAGAATTGAGGAAAGAGGTAAGTCTATTAAAGAGCCTACAAGTTTCTATGGTTATCACTATATTGAGTGCTATATTATAAAAGATAAAGTATGTGTTGCAAGAACAAGAGTTGGCATTCCTATAGATAGGCGGTGAGAGTGCTTTTATGAAATTTTTGAAACTACTTGGTATTGTAAGTCTTTCGTTAATATGTATTGTGATAATAATTGTTTTTGAAATCCAGGGTTGGCCTGTTGGCAGTAGCATTGCAGGTATTATTCTTGGAATATCAGTTCCGGCTTTGTTTATCTCTTTTCAGGATTTAGCCGACAATACAAATTGGAAATCTTCTTTGAGAAAACTAAAACGTGGAGGATTTATAAAAGATAGCACAATTATCCGTATTTCCTTTGCATATCTTTATCGAATAAAGGTTGGTGATAAGTATCTCCTTGTAAAGAATAAGCGGAACACTGGTAAATATCAGCCAGTTGGAGGCGTTTATAAGTTCCAAAAAAAAGAAAAGATGGAACTGAAGAATTTATTTCATGTAAAGGATGACAATAAGATAGCTTTAGACGAATCCTCTCGTGATGATTATCGTTTGCGAATTGAAAGTAAATACCTACGAAAGTTTGTACAGAGATTTAATAAAAGTATTTCATATAGAGAACGTATTGATAATGTAGGACGTGAATTCAAAGAGGAACTTTTGGAAACTGGAATAATAGACTGGGAAAAAATCACCTATCGTTATTGTGGTCGATATATAACAGATTTAAGATTTGAAGAGCATTTCCAAATATACGAACTTCAGTTATTTGATATTGTTGAACTAATTCCAACTTCTGAACAAGAACAGACTTTACGCGAGTTGATTAAACATGAAAGAAAAAGAGGGCAATATCGCTTCGCTACGGCTAATCAAATTACATGCTTGGGTATAAATACCGAGGAAGGAGAGTTAAATGAATGGATTGGTGACCACACAATATTAACTCTCCAAGAAAATGAATCAAAGCTTGTTATGATGCCTTGCGTTGGTAAATTGTATAATGTGGATTTGTGATTCTATTATACTAACAGAGTGGAGTGTGTTACCCCACTTTTTTTCCACTTTCACCTTTCTGCGCCTGAGGACTTAGTCTCTTTTAAAGATATCTCTTGTGTATACCTTATCCTGAACATCATCAAGGATAGGGTCGTATCTATTAGCAATTATACAACCACACTTTTTCTTGAACTTCTTAATATCATTGATGACTTTTGAACCAAAGAAAGAGCTTCCGTCTTCGAGTGTTGGCTCATATATGATTACTGTTGCACCTTTTGCTTTGATGCGTTTCATAATGCCTTGAATAGAACTCTGACGGAAGTTATCGGAGTTATTTTTCATAGTTAATCTAAAAACTCCGATGATGACTTCTTTCTGTTTACTGCCTTTGTTTTTTGAATACAATTCATAGTTGCTATTCATTCCTGCCATCTCAAGAACTCTGTCTGCGATAAAGTCTTTGCGTGTACTGTTACTCTCAACAATTGCTTTTATAAGATTCCCAGGTATATCCTGATAGTTGGCTAGGAGCTGCTTAGTATCTTTAGGCAAACAGTAACCACCATAACCAAATGATGGGTTGTTGTAGTAATCGCCAACTCTTGGATCAAGGCATACACCTTTGATTATGTCAGCTGTATTGAGACCTTTTATCTCCGCGTAAGTATCTAGTTCATTGAAGTATGATATTCTGAGTGCAAGATAAGTATTAACGAAGAGTTTAGTTGCTTCAGCTTCCGTATAACCCATATAGAGTGTTTCTATGTCATCTTTAATCGCACCTTGCTGGAGAAGATTGGCAAAAATCTGAGCCTTTTCGCTTGTCCGATCGTCACAGCTGACGATAATGCGACTAGGATAGAGATTATCGTAGAGTGCTTTGGATTCTCTTAAGAACTCTGGTGAGAATATAATGTTATCCATACCGAGTTTTTCTCTAATATATTGTGTATAACCTACGGGGATAGTTGATTTTATAACGATTGTTGGCTTGTTCTTGGAGCCTTTTGTTGTATCTTTGATTAACTTAAGAACGCTTTCAACAGCTGAGCAATCAAAGAAGTTCTTTTGGGGATCGTAGTTGGTCGGTGTGGCAACTATTATGAAATCAGCATCCTTATATGTTTTTGACCCATCAATAGTAGCTGTCAGATCAAGTTTGCGTTTTCCGATTTTTGCCTCATTAAGATACTTTTCAATATAATCGTCCTGAATCGGGGAGACATAATTGTTGAGTTTATCTACTTTCTCATGAATGATATCTACAGCCGTAACCTTATTGTGCTGTGCTAATAAAACTGCGAGAGAGAGACCAACATATCCGGTCCCGGCAACAACTATATTATACTTCTTTTCAACATTGACATTTTTCGTGTCAGGATCAGAAAATACTGAATTAATATCGAAGTCTAATGTGGTGGCAAGAGCCATAAGTTGGTTTACAGATGGTGTGAATTGCTTATTTTCTATTCTGGATAAAAGAGCACGATTTATTCCTGTAGCACGACTTGCATCGAGCTGAGTTAATCCCTTTTCTTTGCGTTTCTCTGCAACAATTGAAGCTAATGATTCTAAAGACAATTCTTTCATAAACTACTTGCTGTTGATGATAACACATGCTGGTAAATTACATTTGAATTTGCTGATTTTGTTATTAATATTAACATTGATAACAAAATTTTGCATCCTAGAATCAAAAATGTAATATATTAATATGAAACACGAAGAAATGGCTATGTTGGCTCTGATAAAAAAGTCCCAGTTTGGATTGCTCTCGGATATTGATTTCGGCAATGTAGATATGGAAGTCTTATATAATGAGGCATCGATCCAATCTGTGCTTGGACTTGTTGCGCCGGAAATCCCGCCTCAATATATGGATAATAAATGGCAGGAGGTAATTTTCCGTTCTAAAGCTTCATATATTCGATATTGTCATGCCGAAGATGAATTAAAGAAAGTATTGGATGATGCTTTTGTCCCTTTTGTTATCTTGAAAGGAAATGCTGCTGCTATTGCGTATAAAGATCCTTATAAACGTTCAATGGGTGATATAGATTTCCTTGTTCCACAGGAGCAATATTCTGTAATCAAAAATGTATTGAAAGAAAAAGGATATATTGAGTCTCATGATAACGGAAGACATGCCGCATTTAGTAAGGATGGTATTTTATTTGAGTCTCATCATAACTATTGTCATGAAATCGATTTTGAAGAATATCTTATCTCTGAGTTATCTTCTCCGGTAATAGCTTCAATTGAAGGACATGAATTCCCGATGCTATCTCCATTGGCAAATGGCTTGGTTCTATTAGATCACATGAGAAGACATCTTAAAAGCGGTCTCGGTCTTCGTCAGGTTATCGATTGGATGATGTATGTTTATCATAATCTGGATGATGAATTCTGGAATAGTAGTTTTAGAACCATTGCAAAAGATAAGGGTATGGATACATTAGCCATTACGGCTACTCGTATGTGTCAAATCTATCTTGGACTTCCAGATACTATAACTTGGTGTAAGTCCGCTGATGAAAAGACTTGTGAGCTACTTCTGGAGTGTTTGCTTGTTTCTGGCAATTTTGGTCGTAAGAACGGACAGGGTAATTCTGTTGAAACAGTAAGTACCAGCATTAAACGTGAAGGTTTATTCAAATGGCTTCAGTATGCCGGCGAACATAATTGGAAAGCTTATCATAAGCATCATTGGCTTAAACCATTCTGTTGGTTCTATCAGATATTCCGTTATGCAAAGCAGGGGATTAAGTCTGGAAGGAATAAGAAGCAGCTTAAGTCAGATCTTGATAGAAGTAAAGAAAGATACGAATTGCTTAAGAAACTGAACATCAGTTGATTCTTCTTATAAAACGCATTTTCGTTGGTGTTACAGTTTTGCTTATTGCTGTTACCTGTCTTTTTGCTGGATGTGATAATGTCGGTATTTTGAATGGCAAGGGTTTTGAATACAAATACGGTGTCTTCCTCGGGGCTGAACCCGAAGATGTTGAACGCATGGCGGCTTATGAGATATTAGTCGTTGAAGGTCAGGCATTTTCAGAGCGTGAAGTATCGGAACTTAAAGCTGCTGGTCACACAATAATAAGTTATATCAATGTCGGTTCTGTAGAAGAGTATAGGCCATATTATTCAGATTTTGAACAATATACTCTCGATGTATATGAGGATTGGGAAGATGAGAAGTGGATTGATGTAACCGTTCCCGAATGGCAGGAATTCATAGTTAATAATCTTGCTGCTGATCTTAAGAATAAAGGTTTTGACGGATTGTTTGTTGATAATGTTGATGTTTATTACCATTATCATACGGATGAAGTGTTTGACTCATTAACTTATATGTTGAAATCTTTCAAATCTATTGAGTTCTATGTTTCTGTTAATGGCGGTGATGAATACGTTACCGAGTATATGGACAGAAACGGATCCTTAAATGAACTGATCGATGCGGTAAATCAGGAGACAGTTTTTTCTAAGATAATATGGGATGAAACTGATACATTTGATGTTCAGGATGACGAAGAACGCAGATACTTTCAGAAATATCTTTCTGAAGTTCATAAACAAGGAGTAGATGTCTATCTTCTCGAATACAGCAAGGATGAAGATTTAATAGCTGATGTTAAAGACTATTGTGATAAAAAGGGTTATTATTACTATGTTTCATCGACATTAAACCTTGAAGCATAATATATTGGAACGGTTGATATATGGATAAGAAAGCGGTAATTATCGGCGGAAGCAACGGAATAGGACTTGCCTTGGCAAATAAACTGATAGATAAGGGATACTATGCGGTTATCCTTGACAAATGTGAGCCTGAATCAGTTTCTTTAACTTCAGGTAAGTTTGAGTATCAGTATTGTAATCTGCTCGATCTTGATCATGAGATGATCTCGTCGTTGGCTTCAGATCCGTCCGTCGGTGTTCTAATGATCACCGCAGGTTTTGGCCGAGTAGCTGATTTTGAATATTTCCTGCCTGTTGAGATAAGGAATATGATGACTGTTAACGCAACCTCTACTATTGAGATACTTCGTCTTTTCTATGAACGGATACTTTCTAAGGATGAGTTCTACTGTGGTGTAATGGGGTCTATTGCCGGATTAATATCTTCTCCTTGTTGTGCTTTATATGCCGCGTCGAAGGCTGCTGTATGCCGGTTTATTGAAAGCGTTGATATCGAATTAGAGGTGTTTGGAACATCGAACCGTATTTTGTGCGTGGCACCAACTTCATTCAGTGGTTCGAAGTTCTATGGGGGAGAAAATGATCTTTCCTCTCTTTCTCCGTTGGCTGATGAGATCATGTCACATATGTTTTCGCATTCGTCTCTGTTCATACCTAACTATTACAAAGTTAAGGAGACAATTAAGTGGTATCAAGACTATCCGCACGAATATGGTCTTCACAGTTATGATTATAAGTGTTCATCCGGAAGAATAAATCATACCAGTCCTGTTAAGGTCGGTTATCTGTCTGGAACGTTCGATCTGTTCCATGTGGGTCACCTTAATCTGCTGCGCAGGGCAAAGGCAGAGTGCGATTATCTGATCGTGGGTGTTCATGAGAGCGGGGCATGGAAAGGGAAGGAGACCTTTATCCCGTTTGAGGAACGCATGGCTGTAGTAGGAGCCTGCAAATATGTGGATAAAGTCGTTAAGTCCTGTACAGAAGATTCTGATGCCTGGGCGCTCTGGCATTTTGATAAGCTCTTTGTCGGATCTGATTATAAAGGCTCTGAGCGCTTTCAGCGATATGAGGAGTTTTTTAAGGATAAAGGTGTGGAGATAGTTTATTTCCCGTATACAGAAGGTACGAGCAGCACTGAGATAAGGAAGACGGTTCTTTTAAAGACAAAAGATATTGATTTAGCTGATAAGACTGAAGACTGACCTTTTTATTGTGTTTTTGCTTTCGACTGGGCAGGTCCTAAAAATATGCATGGCTGCTGTGTACACGTTGAGCGTGTATAATATTGCTATAATAAAGCACTTTGCAGATAAAGAGACAGAAAAAGTATTTAATCAAGTATTCTCTAAGAAACTTCCTCAAAGCATTCAGTATGTAGCTTTAAGAAAACTGATTTTAATAGATAATGCGGCTAGTCTGGATGATTTGAAAGTTCCTCCCGGTAATAGATTGGAAGCCCTTACGGGTGATAGAGAAGGTCAGTATAGTATTCGTATTAATGACCAATATCGTATCTGTTTTATATGGAACGGTTCTGATTTTAAGGATGTTGAAATAGTAGATTATCATTAGCATGAAAGGTAGGTGTTATATGGATTCATTTATTAAGACTCCCAAAATGGGTGAAATACTTTTAGAAGAATTTATGAAGCCTTTTGATATATCGGCATATAAGCTTGCTCGGGAGATTCATGTTCCTGTATCTCGGATTCAAGATATTATACATGACAGACGTAAGATAACCGCAGATACTTCTCTTAGACTTGCTCGTTTTTTTGGAGTTTCCGATAAATATTTCTTAGACATACAGAACGATATCGATCTGAGGGAACTCAAAATTGAACTGCATAAGGATCTGGAGTTAATTAAGCCATATAATAAGGCGGTGTAAATATATCTAGCCAGATAATAAGCCTTATGCATATATAATTTTTAAGCCGAATGAATAAGACATTTTTGATAGAGATTGCTTGTTTCCTTTATACAGAAGGTACGAGCAGTACAGAGATAAGGAAGACGGCTCTTTTAAAGACAAAAGATATTGATTTATCTGATAAACCTGAAGACTGACCTTACAAATAAGCTCTTTTATATTATAATTAATATTCGTGTTATATTGCTGTCATTTTTGACGGTGTGCTTCATTTTGGGGTCTTATGTACGAACAGCAGACTATAAATACATTTAAGCATGAGATTGGCTTAAGGTTGCTTAAGCTTGTTAATCTGTTGCTTATGGTGGTTCCGTTTGCCGTGTCTTGGTTCCTATATTATGACGGACTTACAGCTGTAAGATATTACTGGAAGGGCGATGTAGCTATCATTGTGTTCTTTGCCTTACTCTATTTTTACTTCGGCAAGACATATGATGCTTTCCTGATATCGCATTTCCGTACTACTGATATTGTTTCTTCCCAGGCTCTGTCTTTGTTCCTTTCTGACGGACTGTTCTATGCCGTTATGTTCTTCCTTGCAAAGAGGCTTGTTAATCCGATGCCTCTGATATTGGTCTTTGCAGATCAGGTGGCCATATCAATGGTGTGGACTACCATAGCGCAGTGGATCTACTTTAAGTGGTTTCCGGCAAAGAAATCGATAATCGTATATGATGTCCGTAAGGGTATGCGTGAGCTTATCGATAAATACGGGCTTTCAAAAAAGTTCGATGTAAGAAAGACTATGTCAGCTGAAGAATGCCTTGCCGATCTTTCTGTAATAGATGAGATGGATGTTGTGTTCTTAAGCGGCATCCACAGTCATGACCGCAATGTGATACTTAAGTACTGCCTTTATAGGAATAAACAGGTCTACATGATCCCTAGGATCGGCGATGTCCTTATGAGATCTGCAAGGACGATGCATATGTTCAATCTCCCGATCCTAAGGGTCAACAGATATTCGCCCAATCCTCTTTATCTGGTGATCAAGAGATGTTTTGATATCGTTTTCTCATTAGTTGCTCTCATTCTGTTGATACCGGTATTTATTGTTACTGCAATTGCTGTAAAGACTTCAGATAAGGGACCTGTTTTCTATAAGCAGCTGCGCCTTACAAAGAACGGCAAGAGATTCTATATCCATAAGTTCAGGAGTATGAGAGTGGATGCTGAAGGTGACGGAGTGGCAAGGCTGTCTTCCGGTGACAGTGATTCTAGGGTTACTCCTGTCGGCAGGGTAATAAGAAAACTCCGCATTGATGAATTACCTCAGCTCATTGATGTATTGGCCGGTAATCTTTCTTTGGTAGGACCACGTCCTGAGAGACCCGAGATCGCGGAAGAATATATGAAGTCTATGCCTGAGTTCCAGTTAAGACTCCAGTGCAAAGCCGGTCTTACAGGTTATGCCCAGGTCTATGGCAAGTATAATACGACACCTTACGACAAGCTTCACATGGATCTCATGTATATAGCCAATCCCAGCATCATTGAGGATATAAGGATCTGCTTTGCCACTATCAAGATCTTATTTACTCCCGACAGTACAGAAGGCATAGCTGAAGGGCAGACGACCGCTATGGATAACAGACAGAAACAGCAGGAAGGCTGAGGATGAAGATCTTATTCGTAGCTACGGTAGTTAAGACGCACATAATGGAATTCCATATACCTTACCTGAAGATGCTCAAAGAAGCAGGCTGGGAGACGGCTGTTGCAGCCCGTAACGATTATGAGGATCCAAAAGATTGTGTGATCCCTTATTGCGATAAGTACTACGATATAGCTTTTGAGAGGAATCCTTTTAAGCTCGGTAATGTTAAGGCTGTTAAAGCACTTAAGAACATTATAGATTCAGGTGACTACGATATCGTGCATTGCCATACACCTGTGGGAGCAGTGCTTGGCAGGATGGCATCAAAGGATGCACGCAAGAAGGGAACTAAGGTCTTTTATACGGCTCACGGTTTCCATTTTTATAAAGGTGCTCCGTTGCTTAACTGGCTTGTCTACTATCCTGTGGAGAAGCATTTTGCCAGGAAGACGGATGTGCTTGTTACCATTACCAAAGAAGACTTTGTCCGTGCGTTTGCCAAGTTCAAGGCAGGGAAGGTTGTATATCTGCCTGGTATTGGCGTTGATACATCCCGCTTTTGTGGTATTGATGAAACCGTTGGGCTAGAGTTGAAGTCTTCTCTCGGTATTCCTGCTGACAGTAAGGTCTTGTTATCTGTAGGTGAGTTTACTGCCAATAAGAATCAGCGTTTGGTTATCGAGGCGCTGCCTTCGCTTCCTTCTGTGTATTATGTCTTATGCGGCAGGGGAGAACTTATGGAATCGTTGAAGGCTCTTGCTGTACGTCTTGGCGTTTCTAACCGCACGATGTTTGTAGGATATCGTGACGATGTCGAAGCATTCTACAGTATGGCTGACGTCTTTGTTTTCCCTTCGTTCCGAGAGGGCCTTCCTGTAGCGCTGATGGAGGCAATGGCATCCGGGTTGCCTTGTGTTGCTTCGAAGAACCGGGGAACGGATGATCTGATGTCAGGAAGTTCTCTGTTGTTCGATGCATCAGATAAAGCCGGACTAATCTCTAAGCTTGAACTTGCGCTTTCATCTGACTTGAGTTCAGAAGTTGAACGCAACCTTGAACGCATCAAGTCTTTTGATATCAGCAATTCACTTGCTCTGATGAAGTCATATTATACGGAAGCCGTGAATCATGAATAAGTTAAGTTATCTGCTCAAGACTTCCAGATTCCTATATGCGGTATATTTTTATCTGATGTCAGGTCTGATCAGATTTCTTGGTCTGTTTGTACGGATTGATGATAAGCTCATTCTCTTTAACTGCTATGGCGGCAAGAAATACGATGACAGTCCCAAGGCTATATATGAGGAGATGCTTCGTGATGAGCGGTTTGCAGGGTATAGGTTCTGCTGGGCGCTTCAGTCTCCGTCTTCAGTTTCTGTTCCGGGTCCTGCTTCTATTGTGCGTTCCGATTCATTCAAGTATTTCCTAATGACTCAGAAGGCGCGTGTCTGGGTTACTAACTCTTCGATGGAGAGGGGACTTGATATCAAGAAGAAAAAGACATTCTGTCTTAATACCTGGCACGGTACTGCCATTAAGGTAATGGGAGCAGATATCAAGTCTGACAATAAATCCTTTAAGAGCAAAGTCCTTGTCAGGGCTGATGTCATGTGTGCACAGGGACAGTACGATGTCGATACATTCTCCCGATGCTTTTGTCTTCCTGTATCTTCGCTGAGGATAACGGGACTTCCGCGTAATGATGCTCTAGCTTCATGTTCTTCCGTTTCTTCTATACGTTCTTCACTTGGAATACCTTCGGATAAGACTGTCTTGCTCTATGCTCCGACATTCAGGGAGTATACGAAGGGGGATTCAAATGAAATAGTATTGGATATTCCCATGACACTTTCAAAGTGGCAGTCTTCTCTGGGTGACAGATTCGTAGTCCTTTTCAGAGCCCACTATGAAGTTGCTCGTCACATGAATATATCGGGATATCCGATGTTCATTGACGTATCGTCCTATCCTGATCTTAACGAATTGATGCTGGCATCGGATGCTCTGATATCTGATTATTCGAGCATATACTTCGATTATTCCGTCATGCACAAGCCTATGTACTGCTTTGCATATGACTACGACGATTATAAGAAGAACAGAGGCATGTATCTGGATCTTAAGTCTGAACTGCCGTGTGAGATACATTTTTTCGAGTCTTCTCTTATCGATTCTTTAATGTGCTTTTCATCTGAGCGTTCCGCTCTGTCTGCCCGTTGTGCGGAGTTTCAGTCTAAATATGTAACTGAATACGGGAACGGCGCTTCAAAGTGCTGCGATATCCTGATGGATGAGGTGCTCTCATGATTAGGATACTTCATGTTCTTACAGCCATGGACCGTGCCGGTACCGAGACGATGCTGATGAATCTCTACCGTACGATAGACCGTTCTGAGATACAGTTTGATTTTGCCGTATCTGCAACCCGTCACTGTGACTTTGACGATGAGATCATATCCATAGGCGGACGTATTATTCATTATCCTTTGTATAAGGGTACAAATCACTTTGCATATAAGAAGTGGTGGAAGGACTTCTTTTCTTCCCATCCTGAATACCGAATAATACACGGACACATAGGCAGTACAGCAGCCATATATCTGAAGATATCAAAGTCTTTCGGCTGCTATACGATAGCCCACAGCCATAACGCGAGCGAGGGCGCAGGATTGCACGGACTTTTATATCGGCTATATTCTTACCCGACCAGGAATATCGCGGATTATTTTATCGGTTGTTCAAATGCTGCACTGGTTGCACGTTACGGATCGCGTGTTGCGTCTGATACGGGAATAAGCACAGTGCTTAAGAACGGTATCGATGTTGGTAAGTATGCTTATTCATCTTCTGTACGTTCTTCTGTTTTATCCGAACTTGGGATCGACTCTTCTGCTTTGGTTTTAGGTACAGTAGGACGTATGACAGACCAGAAGAATCCTCTGTTTATCATTGATATCCTTACTGAACTGGATAAGCGCGGTGTTGATTATGTGTTCCTGTGGGCGGGAACAGGGGAGATGAAGTCTGAGATCGAGTCTGAGATCTCTTCACGAGGACTGTCTTCCAAGGTGCGTCTGCTGGGCGTGCGTTCTGATATCGACAGGATCCTTTCCGCCCTTAATGTGTTTTTGCTGCCTTCCAAGTATGAAGGTCTTCCCGTTATCGGTGTAGAAGTACAGGCGGCTGGCGTTCCGATGCTCTGCAGCGACCGGGTGTCTTCGGAAGTGAAGATAACCGAATATTGCAGATTCCTTGATATTGACTCTGCATCTTTATGGGCTGATGCGGTCCTTGAGTACCGTGAATTTGTCCGCAATCCGTCGGCATCTGCTGAAGTAACCCGTGCAGGATATGACATTAGGTCTACTGCTGCCTGGCTTTCTGACTTTTATAAGTCTGTTCCACCGGGAGGCAGCAGATAGTATGGATATGCTCTTAGCTGTCTTTTCATATAACTTTATAGTCGTTGTGGCGGTCATACTGGCTGATCAGCGGTTTAAGAAGATGTTATTGATCAACCGTTCAGATGCGGCTCCGGTGAAGACAACATATAAGATGCCTGTTGTTATGGCTCTGATAATATCTTTAATGTTCGGCCTTTTTAATCTGTTGGTAACGTTAATGAAGGAGGAACTTGGCGGGGACAGGCTCAACTACTATCTTAATTACACAGGATACAGACCGTCTTCAAGCGCCGGACTGAATGTTGTTATCAGCATATTAAGATTGGTTTGTTCCGATTACCGGATATTATTCTGCTTTGCGACATTCTTTACTGTCCTGATAACATTATTTGCATACAGGATAAGTGCTGATGCCGAACCGGAAGCTTTATTCTTCCTTCTTACCACCCAGTTTGTCTTTTTTACCTTTACCGGCATCAAACAGTGCTTTGCGAATGCATTTGCTTCTCTTTGCATTATCTTCGCTCTCCGTAATGAAGGGATAAAGGATACTGTCTTTTCTATCATACTGATAGGTCTTGCCATTTGGTTCCATCCGGCGGGATTTTTCCTTATCCCTCTTTATATCCTGCTGCGTATTAAGAAGGGCAGATGGACTACTGTTCTGTTCTTCCTTCTCATGATGGTATCAGTCTTATTCTTTGAACCTTTGCTCTTAAAGTTTGCCCAGATCCTGTCACGTTTTATTCCGTCTCTTTCAGTCAAGATCTATGAATACTTCGGCGATGCAGCCAATTCTGCTCTGGAGGCGGCAGGCCCCATGAGCGTATTGAAGGGAATCCCCTTTTACATCATTACCTTTGTCGGATGGTATAAGAGAGGGACTCTCAGGTCAAAACTTGCAAATTATGATAACTACCTGATCTTAAGCTCAGCCATTTCGATGATCTACCTTGCTTCGTTCTATAACAGCTGGCTGATAAGGCTTACATACTTTATGTATCTTCCTGCAGCAATATTCTTTATAAGAGTTCTTCGCAATCTCAGACTGAAGAATAACTACAATGTCCTTTTGCTTTCAGCTGTCGGCTTAAGTGCTCTTTTGACGATGCGCTATGAGATCCTTATCTTCTATAATTACGGGGGATTCTGATATGAGTGATGCCTCCTGCAAGATAACAATACTTACTCCTACATATAACAGGGCTGATAAGCTGCCCCGTTTATTCGACAGTCTTTCTCAACAGACCGTCAAAGGCTTCCAATGGCTCGTCATTGATGACGGCAGCACTGACGGCACAAAGGATTATGTCCTTGACCTTGATCCGTCAGGCTTTTCTGTCGAATACCGTTACAAGACCAACGGAGGCAAACATACTGCGCTTAACTATTCGCATCCTTATATCAAAGGTGAGTATGTATGTATAGTCGACAGTGATGACTATCTTGTGCCTGATGCTGTCGAATCGATGCTGTCTCTTATCTCACAGTTTGATCAAGATTCCGGAATAGTGTGTTATTCATTCCAGAAAGGTTTAAGGTCAGGTGAGCCTTTGGTCAAGAATATCCCTGATGAGCCAGTCGTATCGAATCACATAGATTACAGGCTTAACGGCAACCGTCCCGGGGACTGCTGCGAGGTAGAGAAGACGACCGTCTTCGTGGAGTTCCCGTTCCCTGAGTTTCCCGGTGAGAAGTTCATGAGTGAAGGATATCTGTGGTTCAACATCGGACTTAAGTATAAGACAGTCTATATCAATAAAGTGATCTATATCTGTGAGTATCTTGAGGGTGGACTTACGTCTTCGGGCCGTAAGTTGCGGATTAAATCTCCCATGGGAGGAATGGAGACCGCAAATCTTTATATGTCTGCTCCTAAGCTTAAGCCTAAACTTCTTTTAAAACAGATGATGCTTTATATATGCTTCGGCAAGACCGCCGGGTTTAAAGTATCTTCCTTGTACGATAAGTGCTGCAGAAAAGGCTTATTTATATTAAGCTATCCTGCCGGATGGATCATGTATAAAGTTTGGAGCAGGAAATACAGATGAACGGCAAGTATAAGACACTGGCAAAGGATACGCTGATATTCGCGTTGGGAAGTCTGGGATCAAAAGTGATCCTCTTCTTCCTTGTGCCTTTATATACGAATTTCCTGACACGTGAGGAGTACGGCATTTCAGATCTCGTTACCACTCTGGTCCAGTTATTCGTTCCTTTCGCTGCTGTTGTAATAAATCAGGCCGTTCTCAGATTCGGCATGAAGAAGGACAGGAGGGCCGAAGATGTACTTAAAGCATCTTTCTTTGTTCTTGCTCTGTCTGTTTTAGTCTCACTGGTCTTTGTGCCCCTGATCAGTCTTTATAAGCCGATGGAACCCTGGAAGTGGTATTTCTACGCTCTGATCGTGCTTACTAATATCTCGGAAACGGAGAAGAACTATCTGAAGGTAAAGGAGAGGAACAGGACCTTTGCAGTAATCAGCATATTCCAGACTCTGGTGCTCGCTGTTACTAATATCGTCCTTCTGACATTCTGTCATCTCGGTATATCCGGTTATCTGTTTGCAAATATCGCTGCACTTGCTTTTACGACCATAGCTGCGTTCTTTGCCGGAAAGATACCCGCAGGACTTAAGGCTGGTAAGCTTGACAGGACATTACTCCGTGAGATGGTCCGTTTCTCATTCCCACTGATTTTCAGTACGGTTTCCTGGTGGGTAATACAGTCGTCTGATAAGCTTATGCTCGAACTTATGGTCGGTGCTTCGTTACTTGGCGTGTATACGGCAGCTACTAAGATACCGTCATTGATAAATGTTGTGACAGGGATCTTTAATCAGGCATGGGGACTTTCATCTATTAAAGAGATAGAGACTGATAAGGATGCCGGGTTCTTTTCTTCTGTCTTTAACCTGTTCAGCACATTTCTTTTTGGCGTGTGTATAGTCTTAACTTCGGTGATCAAGCCCTTCATGAGCGTTTATGTAGGTGCTGAGTTCCGCGAAGCATGGCAGTATACGCCGCTGCTGCTGTCTGCTGCAGTATTTTTCTCGATTTCTGCTTTTATAGGCTCTGTGTACATGGCGCTCCAGAAGACAAAGAACGACATGTGGACTGCAGTGCT
Source organism: Butyrivibrio sp. AE2032 (assembly GCF_000702965.1). Classification (NCBI taxonomy): domain Bacteria; kingdom Bacillati; phylum Bacillota; class Clostridia; order Lachnospirales; family Lachnospiraceae; genus Butyrivibrio; species Butyrivibrio sp. AE2032. The sequence goes on from NZ_JNLF01000002.1 coordinate 183,198, forward strand.
CAGTGCGGTTATTAATCTTGCCGTGAATTATTTCGGCATCAAGGCCTGGGGCATATGGGGAGCCGTTCTTGGAACTGTCTCGGCTTATCTGGTTATTGCACTAATAAGGGTTATAGACATCAGGCGTCAGATGAGATTCGATGTCGATGTGCTGAGGTTTGTTATAAACTGCCTTATTATGCTCGTCCATTCTGTGTTCGTCTCTTTAAACCTGAATATCCTTTTAGTCAGCATATCTGCTGTGATCCTGTTCTTTATCCTGAACTTCGGTAATATCAAGCAAATATGTACAAAGTTGCTCAGCTTCGTCAGGAGAAGATAAAAGATGGATAAACCGCTGATCAGTGTAATCGTTCCCATATATAAGGTTGAAGAGTATCTGCCTTCTTGTCTGGACAGTATCTGTTCTCAAACTTATAAGAACCTGGAGATCGTACTTGTTGATGACGGATCGCCGGATAAGTGCGGAGATATATGCGACAGATATGCAGAGTCCGATCCAAGGATAAAGGTGATCCATAGAGCCAACGGCGGGCTTTCGGCAGCAAGGAATACAGGAATCGCCGTCGCAACCGGCGAATATATCGGTTTTGTCGACAGTGATGACAGGATAGAACCTGATATGTATCAGAAGCTTATAGCTGCTGCAGTCTCAGAAGATGCCGATCTTGCTGCATGCGGAAGGATGGATGCTTATGCTGATGTTTCCGTGCCGATACGAATAGAGGCTGGTATATATAAAGACCGGGATATCTTAAAAGCAATGCTTGATGACAAACTCGGAGAAGGCACTGTATGGAATAAGATATACAGAAGGGAATATGTTGTTTCTGCTCTGTTTCCTGAAGGATACGATTTTGAAGATGTATTAACGCTGTACAGGTTTGTTGCTCGTATGAACAAGGCGGTCGTTATAACCGATCCTTTATATATTCATCTTATAAGAAATTCTTCCATATGCCATGACCACACTGTAAAGAACCTTATAGATTACTGGCACGCTTTCCATACCAGATATACTGACGTAATGAGTTATCCCGAATATTCGGGCGACAGGGAAGTGGAAGCGCTTCTGCTCAAAGGCTGCGCCTCTGCTGTCTCACGCACCTGGCGCTGGGCTTACGGGTTAAGAAAAGTGGATAAACCGGCTGTCGATGAACTGACTTCTGAAGTCTCATCGTTTGTTAAGACTCATTACGGTACATTCGGAGTTAAAGGATATCCTAAGGTCTATAACCTGATGCTGTTCCTAGCAAGGTCTGATAATGGTGTCTCCAAGTTTTTTGCATATCACATCAATCAGTTGGGCCGTAAGATCAAAGGTGTTGACGACAGGCTTAACTGATGCCGGTCGCGGCTTGATGGGTCACGTCTCATCATGACGCGACCGGCGCTCCAAGCGAAGCGCGGAAGGTTAGAATGGTTGATTTTCTAAAACTGTGACCAAATTGATAGTCGAAATTCCAGTGAATATTTACTCGCACGCTAAGTGATGAAGCTGCCCATATCATGTTTGATGTGTGATAAAATTAGTTTGAAAAATTAGATTATATAAGAGGTCTTTAATGCTGAACATTATTTTTGGCGAGACAGCAACTGCCATTTATAATACTTCTGTATATTTTGACAATACGTATTATGATGGTTGGCTTGATGATGAATTTGCACGTAAGATGATCAAGGATATTGATAAAGCTACGGTGCTTAGTAATCATGCCATTGAAAGCAAGGCTCTTGGAGTTATCCCTGTAACCAAGATGTCCGGTGGACTTAAGACTTTATTGCTTATATATAACAATCCTGAAAAGATTTTTAATGCTTCCACATGTGGCGATAATTGCTCAAAATGGATACTTAAGATTGCTCAAAGGTCTGATAAAGATATTATTGTCAATCTGCGTCATGTTATGGATTTTGGCGACAAGGCATTTGATATAAAGATACTCAACAATGGAGTTGTTGTTCACAGCATGAGTGAATATGTTCAGTACGCCGGGTTATTTATAGGTGGAAGATATGAAGGGCAGTCATGATATTGTAGTCAGGAATAATCGCCTTTGTTACAAGTTTACGATTCAAAGGAATTTAACCATATTAAGAGGGGACAGCGCTACAGGTAAGACCACTCTTATTGAAATGATCAATGATAATTGCAAAAATGGTCCTGAAAGCGGCGTGGAGATCTTGAGTGATGTCAGGTGTGTCGTGTTGGAACGAGGTAATTGGGAGCGAGATCTGAGTGACTTTGATAATTGTATTGTTTTTATAGATGAGGGAAATGGTTTTGTGAGTTCAAAAACATTTGCCGAAATGGTAAAGAACAGTACTAATTATTATGTCATTGCTACCCGTGAATCTTTGTTTAGTCTTCCATACAGCATTCATGAGATATATGGAATAAGGAATAAATCTGGTAACCGCTATCAGGGGACAAAGAGATTATACAGTGAATTGTATCGTTTATATAACTCTGACGCTTTTGTCGGAAGACCAGATCTGGTAATTGTTGAAGATTCCAATTCTGCATATGAGTTTTGGAAATCTGTTTGCAAGAAAGAGAAAATAGATTGTATTACTGCAAACGGAAAGTCAAATATATATAGGTCTGTTCTAGAATCTACAGGCGATAAGATTTTGGTAATAGCTGACGGCGCTGCATTTGGACCAGAGATAGAACGGGCTATGTTTTTGAACAAGTTAAGGAATGTAGTCTATTTTCTTCCGGAATCATTTGAGTGGCTTATCTTACGTTCTGGCTTGATAGATGGTAATGAACTTAAGAATATTCTTGCGCATCCTTCGGATTTTGTTGAAAGTGGGATGTATATGAGTTGGGAACAATTCTTTACAGCATTGCTTATTGAAGATACCAAGGATACCTATTTGGCGTATAGTAAACGTTCATTGAATCCGACCTATCTTCAGAAAAAGACACAAAATGCCATTTTGAAAGAAGCAGATGAGATTGCGGGTGGCACCCTTATATAATTTCCGCATTTTCCAATATATAGAACAAAGAGCAATCCAAAGAGCAACGGATAATGATCAAAGTGCAAAAATAGCACTTTAGAGGAACTGGCAATACAGAAAGTTTCAATAAAAAATCTCTAAAATACTTTGACTATCAAAGCATTTTGTGTATACTGTGTTCGTATAGAACTATTGGAGGAATATTTATGGATCAGATTTGGCAGGATCGCATAGATCAGCTTAACGCCAGAAGAGCCTCTGTTGCAGCCGCAGGCGGACAGGAGCGTATCGCCAAGCAGCATGCTTCGGGCAAGCTTACGGCAAGAGAGCGAATGGAAGCTCTTTTTGACGATGAGACATTTGTTGAGATCAACGATCAGATAGCTTCTCGCTGTTCTGACTTCGGTATGGATAAGAAGAAAAAGCCCGGTGACGGTGTTGTTACCGGTTACGGATATATCCACGGACGTCTGGCATTTGCATCTTCACAGGATTTTACCGTCGGCGGAGGCTCTTTGGGTGAAGCTCATGCCATGAAGATATGCCGTGCAATGGACATGGCTATGGAGATGAAAGCTCCTTTTATTTCCATCAATGACTCAGGTGGAGCAAGGATCGAAGAAGGCATCGACAGCCTTTCAGGCTATGCTGATATCTTCTACAGGAATACGATCGCTTCAGGCGTTATCCCTCAGATATCTGTTATTATGGGACCTTGCGCAGGCGGCGCATGCTATTCTCCGGCTATTACAGACTATATCTTCATGACCGAGAATAACAGTCAGATGTATATCACGGGCCCTGCAGTCGTTAAGTCCGTTACTGGTGAGGTCATCTCATCAGCTGACCTAGGCGGTGCATCTGTACACAGCTCGACATCAGGTGTTGCTCACTTTGTATATCCCGATGATCTTTCATGCCTTAACGGCGTGCGTCAGCTTTTGGGATATCTGCCTCAGAACAATCTTGAGGAATCGCTCGTAGTAGAAGGAACAAAGGTAGATGAGTCAGCTTCTTTGAGTGATATCGTTCCGGTTGATTCCAAGAGACCTTACGATGTCAGAAGCGTTATCAATTCTTTTGTCGATCTGGGAAGCTTTTTTGAGATCCAGAAGGATTTTGCAAGAAATATCGTAATCGGCTTTGCACGTCTTGACGGCGAGACGATAGGTATCGTAGCAAACCAGAGCCAGTTCATGGCAGGATCTCTTGAGATCAATGCATCAGATAAGGGCTCAAGGTTCATCCGCTTTTGTGACTGCTTCAATATACCGTTGTTGACACTTGTTGACGTTCCGGCATTCCTTCCGGGATCCCAGCAGGAGCACGGCGGCATCATACGCCACGGTGCTAAGCTCCTCTATGCTTATTCAGAGGCAACTGTTCCGAAGGTAAGTCTCATCATGAGAAAGGCTTACGGCGGAGCCTATATCGCCATGAACAGCAAGGGCACGGGTGCCGATATCGTCTATGCATGGCCTATCGCAGAGATCGCCGTTATGGGCGCTTCCGGAGCTGTAAGCATTATCGGCAAGAAAGCTATCGAAGCTTCTGAAGATCCAGCAGCCAAGAGGGAAGAACTTCTTAATGAATATAACGAGAAGTTCATGAATCCATATATCGCAGCCGAGCACGGCTATGTCGATGAGGTAATACTGCCTGAAGAGACAAGGACAAAGATCGCAGGCGCATTTAAGATGCTGAAGAACAAAGAGCGTGAGCTGCCTTATAAGAAGCACGGCAATATCCCGCTTTAAAGATTGGAGTAAAAGATGGAGATAGAGAAAGTATTGGCGATGGCAGTAGCATGCGTTGCCGAAGAATCCGGTGTGGATCCCAAGCATGTGGTCGTAAGATCTTTCAGGGAAGTGCCGAAGAGCAGCCTTGAGCAGTATATCGAGGAAAACCACATCAATTACCGTAAATATCAATTGGAGGACTAAAGATAATGAGTAAGTATCGTATAACACTTGAAGGCAAGACATATGAGATGGATATCGAGCTTATCGGAGAGAACGGAGCCGTTCAGCAGCCCGTTAAGAAGGCTGCTCCCGCAGTAAGTGCACCCGCTGCACCTTCAGCTCCCGCAGCTGCTGCACCGAAGGCAGAAGCCGGAAGCGGCTCTGTCGTTGCACCGATGCCCGGAACTGTCATTAAGATCCTCAAAGCTGCCGGTGATGCTGTAAAGGCAGGTGATGTAGTACTCATCCTTGAAGCAATGAAGATGGAAAATGAGATATCAGCACCCGTGAGCGGAACCTTAGCTTCTATCGGCTGTGCCGAGGGCGGCACCGTAGCAGGCGGAGATGTACTGTTTGAGGTTAAGTGAGGTTTCCTTGATGAGTGAACTTTTTTCTGTAAATAAACCGCTCCTTATAACTGATACTATCCTCCGTGATGCGCATCAGTCCCAGGCAGCGACCAGGATGAGGCTGGAGGATATGCTTCCAGCCTGTGAGATATTAGACAGCATCGGATACTGGTCCATTGAATGCTGGGGAGGAGCCACTTTCGACTCCTGCATGCGTTTCTTAGGCGAAGATCCGTGGGAGAGATTAAGGACTCTCCGCAAGGCGCTGCCTCATACTAAGCTTCAGATGCTCCTTAGAGGACAGAACCTTCTGGGATATCGTCACTATGCTGACGATATGGTAGACGCTTTCTGCGCCAAGTCCATAGAGAACGGTATTGATGTAGTACGAATCTTTGATGCGCTCAATGACGTGCGCAACATGGAAGCATCGATCAAGGCCGTTAAGAAATACGGCGGTATGGTAGAAGCTGCCATGAGCTATACGACAAGTCCCGTTCATAATGAGGATTACTTTGTCGATAAGGCTGTTATCTTGGAGCAGATGGGCGCAGATACGATCTGCATCAAGGATATGGCAAATCTCCTGCTTCCTGCAGATGCATACAGCCTTGTAAAGAAACTAAAGGAGAAGGTATCAATACCGATCCATCTCCACACACATAACACGACAGGTACGGGCTCGATGGTATATCTCATGGCTGCCATGGCAGGTGTAGATATCGTTGACTGTGCTCTGTCACCATTTGCTAACGGCACATCCCAGCCTGCAACCGAGTCTTTGGTCGCTACGCTTTCCGGAACTGACCGCGACACAGGTCTTGACCTTAACAAGCTCAACGATGCTGCTGTTCATTTCAGAGGAGTAGCCGCTAAGATGGAGAAGGAGGGACTTATCAGTTCGAAGGTCCTCCGTGTTGATCCGAACACCCTCATCTATCAGGTCCCCGGCGGAATGCTCTCGAACCTTATATCCCAGCTCAAGCAGGCTAATGCCGAGAACCGTTTATATGAGGTCCTTGCAGAGGTGCCGAGAGTCAGGGAAGATTTCGGTTACCCGCCGCTCGTAACACCTACGAGCCAGATCGTTGGAACACAGGCGGTCTTTAATACCCTTATGGGTCGATATAAGACATTTACCAAGGAATCAAAGGGACTTCTCCGCGGTGAATATGGTGAACTTCCAGGTGTTGTAAATGAGGAAGTCCGTAAGATGGCCATAGGAGACGATGAAGTCGTATCCTGCCGTCCTGCGGATCTTTTGAAGCCTGAACTTGATACCATCAGGGAACAGTTCAGTTCCATAGCAAGATCAGACGAGGATATATTAAGCTGTGCAATGTTCCCTCAGGTAGCTCCTGAATTCATAAAAAAAGAGGGATAACCTTGATGTAAAAGAGATATCAGTTGACTGGATAAGATAATCGACAGCAGTCGTTCGTGTAAGAGCCGGCCGCGGTATTAAGGGGTAACTTCTCCTTGTGCCGCGGCCGGTGCATTTTGTTGTTATACCCAGTTATACCCTTGTTATTTCACCGCTGTGGGGTATAATGGGTATAACAACAGATTGAGGTACAGATTTATGGATAATAAAAGTTTGAGAGAACAGATTTCTGATTTAGAACGTCAGATAGCGTTGTTGCCTGCGGGAAGCATAACCAGAAAAAAGATCCGCGGGAAAGAATATTATTATCTCAGGAATACTCACAATGGTAAGCGTACTGAGAAGTATATAAGTTTTGATGAGTTGCCCGTAATAAAGGATATGATCGATAAGAGGAAAGGTTTGGAGAAGATTCTTAAGGAATTGAAGCTTTCTGTTATAGATGAGAACGAAGAGGCTAGTGACGGATTAATGGATATGCCTTTTAAAACATCTGTCAGGTACGGCATTCAGTTAAAAAACCAGATTTCATCTGTTAAGGATTTCAAGAAAAGAGAATGTTTCAATATTGTTCGCGATTATGTTTTTGGTCCGCGCAGTGATAAAGTCCTGATTCTTTATGGTCTAAGAAGGACAGGAAAGACAACTATTATCAGACAGATTCTTAATGAGTTTTCAGTATCGGAATTCAATAAGGCGGCGTTTATTCAGATCAAGAATAGCGATACTCTTGCTGATGTTGACTCGGACATGAGACTTTTGGAAAAGAATGGAATCAAATATGTATTTATTGATGAAATAACTCTCATCGATGATTTCGTTGAAGGAGCGGCGCTTTTCTCTGATATCTATGCCAGCAGCGGCATGAAGATCGTTCTGTCCGGAACGGATTCTTTAGGTTTTGCTTTTACGAGAGAAGATCAGCTCTATGACAGATGTATATCGGTTCACACAACTTTTATTCCATATCGTGAATTTGATGAAGTCTTGGGCATACATGGCATAGACGAATATATCCGTTATGGCGGTACTATGAGTCTTGGCGGTGTCAACTACAATGAACCTGCACCATTTTCCGATTCTAAACATGCAGAGGAGTATATTGATACCGCGATAGCCAGAAATATACAGCATTCGCTTTCTGTCTATCAATATGGAAGTCATTTCAGGCTGCTTTCTGAACTGTATGAGAGAGGCGAATTGACTAATGTTATCAACAGAGTGGTGGAGAATATCAATCACAGTTTTACCAAAGGAGTAATCGAGAGAACTTTCGAATCTCACGATATATCATTGACCGCTGCAAATCTTCTTAAAGACAGAGAAGCGCCTGTGAATATTAAAGAACATATGGATATTGATAAGATTACCTTCGGTATAATGTCTATGCTGGATATTCTGAATAAGGAAGAGCAGAGTATTGAGATAGAAGAGGATCATATGGTTCAGATAAAGGAGTATCTGAAGATCCTGGATCTGATAATGGAGATAGATCTTGAGTCTTTACCTGAAGTCAATAAGAAGGGAAGTATAACGGTTATTACTCAGCCGGGTTTAAGATACGCACAGGCAGAAGCTATTGTTGAAAACATTATCTTGGATTCAAAATTGCAACAGTTGTCAGCACGTGACAGGAAACGCATCTTGAACAGGATCTTAACTGAGATCCGCGGCCGGATGATGGAAGAAATAGTCATTTTGGAAACTAAACTTGCAAATCCGGATAAAAAGGTTTTTAAACTTCAGTTCCCGATCGGCGAGTTTGATATGGTTGTCTGTGATCCTTCAGATTTGACCTGTAATATCTATGAGATAAAACACAGCTGTGAGTGTGTTCCGGATCAACATCGGCACTTGGATGACGATGAAAAATGTTCGATGACAGCTCATAGATTTGGGGATATTTCAGGCAAATATGTCATATACCGTGGGGAGTCAGCAGATGTTGGAGACATTCATTATCTGAACGTTGAAGAATATCTTTTGTCTTTATAATTTTGTCTTTCCTTGCCGGCTGCGGTATGAGGGGTAACGTCTCCTCATTCCGCGGCCGGCGCTCCAAGCGAAGCGCGGAAGGGAACGTTTCTTCTTAGGCTGAGATTGTATCTTCTCAGTCTATACTCAATGATTTTGTATATTCGAATGATATAACATCGTATAACGCAGTTTCGGTATAAGCTTTTTCTCGATGCATAGCATCAACAATCTCGTTTTTTGTTGATTTTCCGAATTTTAGTATTATCTCATCCAATATATTTTTGTCTTCTTTTGATAGATTGGTGTATTTCTTGTTTTTTGTTGAAGGGAATCTATATGCGATTCCATCCCCGATGTCAATTTCTTCATATTGGATTGTGCTAAGATCGATTATTGTTTCATAAGCTATTGGTACGGCGCCCATTGGAAGAGCTCGATATATCAGTCCGGATATGGAATGATTATAATGTTTATAGGAAAGGGCATCTGCGTACCATAACATTTTCATCAGTTTAACAAGATATAGATTTGTTACAAAAGGTGAGTTTGCATAATATCTGACCATGTCGGATACAACATCCAATGACAGTTCTTTGTTTCCTGTAATTTTGGAATTCTGCTTTAATCTTACATACATTGCAAATATGGCGCTTTGTAAATAAGCGTCATGATTCTTCTCAAATAGAGCAGTACAGGTTTCAAGGTATTTTGAATATGATGTTTCTGACAAATCGTTTTTTGCACTTTTCAATAAATCTATGAACCATTCAGGATCTGTATCAAGTTTTCTGAGAATCGTGTCGTGAGCTTTATCTTGTACCTGATGACTTTCATAACGGGTTACAGTTTTTTGTCCCCAGCCTAAAATGATGCACAGATCACTTTGACTGATACCGTATCTTGTTCGAATCTCTAAAATCTGATCAGAACTAAGCAAACCGAGCATTTTCCGATATGCATCTTTCATAGCTATATCGTTGGTACTGATCTGTTCTTCATCGGCATATGTTTCATCTGCATTTTCACAATAATAATATTCAGCAGTATATTCGACTAAAACGCCCTTGAATAAGCACTCTTCTTTAGCCTTAATGATCTGAGGGATATGTTCTTCCATACAACATGGACAAATTTGTTTTTCTTTTTTCATAGTTATAATCCTTTCTATTTATATGGAAAAATAACTGAAGTAAATGTTTTTTTGAGCGGTATCAATTGATACTATTATTGTTTTGTAGTATAGTTGTGTCAAGTCTAAAAGCAGAATAATATCAGTACACAAACAAGTTGAATACAGGATTATTTATTTGATTTTGCTATACCTATTGTATTTGCTTCCGCTCATTATGCTTGTTGACAAGCACACATTGTTTTGCTATAAAAAGATGTGTTCTTGTTAATGGATAGGAGGTGTTTTCCATCAGCTCTAATGTGCATGAAAAGGTCTTATCGCTTGCTAATAATGGAGTTTTGTTATCGTCTGCAGTAACAAGTGCCGGAATACGCAGAAGTGCTATTTCTGAGTTGGTATCTGAAGGTTTGTTGATACCAAGTTCCCGAGGCGTGTATTTGCTTGCGGATGAGTTTGAAGATGAATATTTGATGCTTCAAAAAAGATATGGCAGAGGTATATATTCTCATGCTTCAGCGCTTTATTTGCACGGTTACTCCGATCGCGTACCTTTATTGCTGCACATGACTTTTCCTGTCGGCTATAACTGCAAATCATTAAAATCGGAACTGTTAACCGTTACAAGAGTATCCAAAGCTAACTATGATTTGGGGTTAACGTCTGTTTTGTCACCTTATGGAAACGAGGTCAAGGTCTATGATCTTGAGAGAAGTCTTTGCGATGTATTAAGAGGACAAGGTGACGATATCCAGATAGTTCATTTTGCATTCAAAAAGTATACTTCAGACAAACAAAAGGATATCAATAAACTGATTGCATATTCAAGACAATTGTTAGTGGAACCGAAGGTAAGAAGATATTTGGAGGTTCTTTTATGAATGATATGAGTTTGAAAGCAAAAATCAGGAATATTGCTTGTGATAAAAGAGTTTCAGCTTCTGCTGTGCTTCAGAATTATTTGATCAGACGATTCCTTTTCCGTCTTGCCAAATCTGATTATAAAGACAAATTTATCATTAAAGGCGGAATGCTTATTTCATCGATAATCGGAATTGAACAGCGGTCAACTATGGATCTGGATGCAACATTGAGATTTATGAAGTTAGAAGAAAGCAACCTTTGCGATGCGTTTTTGGCGATATGTTCTATTCCTGATGAAGATGGAATCCAATTCAAATTCAATTCTATCTCACCGATAAGAGAAGATGATGAATATGGCGGATACAGGATTTCGTACAGCGCTATTATGGGCAAAATTAACGCTCCGATGTCGATGGATATCTCTACTGGAGATGTAATAACACCTGATGCAAAGATACATTGCTTTTCGGATATGTTTGATCCAAATCAAACGATACAGCTTCTCTCGTATCCAATTGAAACGATATTAGCTGAAAAACTAGAAACAGTATTAAGCAGAGGAGTTGAAAACACAAGGCCAAGAGATTTCTACGATATCTATATGCTTTCAGCAACTGATTACAATAAAACTGATCTTTGTCTTGCTTTTAAGGCAACCGCAAAACACAGAGGCAGTTATGACAAAATTAAGGATTATTATTCTGTCTTAGAGAATATACGCAATGACGCGGTTATGAATCAAAGATGGAATGGATATCAAAAGCAGATGCCGTATGCTGATGGTATATCTTTTGGTGAAACATTGGATGTCGTTCAGCAATTGCTTTCTGATATAAACCAATAATTTACATCAAGACTATCCTAATAACATCTTTTCCTGGTCAACATTTTTCTGATCGCCATTACCAACAACAGTCCTATTACTGTTCCAAGCGTATTATGTATGATGTCATCGAACTCGAATAGACCTCTATGAAGGAATAGCTGTGAAAGCTCAATTATCACTGTAAGTATCAGTCCTGATAAGATAACAAGCCATTTGCGCTTTCCTTTTAGAAGTACCGTTGTCAGTATTCCTGTAGGAATAAAGAGGATCACGTTCCAGAAGCATTCAGATACAAGGTCGGGTCTTGAGCCATCTGCTATGGCACGGTAAGACCAGAAGGGTATGAGTTCATATTGTGCCTGAGGCGAGATGTTTCTTGCTATCAGCGTTATCGTCAGCATGAATGAGATATAGAACACCAGGAGGGGAAGGGATATCAATGTGTTGAGGCCTGCTTTTCCGTTCCTGTAGAGCACATATGTCACAAGTCCGGCTGCCAGAGCCAGACAGATCCATACAATAACAGCCGGAAGTGTTATTTTAGACAATGCATTCAGCAGATAACCGTCTATGGCCTTTTACCCTCCGATTGTTTATTTCCCTTATTTTGTAACATAATTGTACACGAATTCGGAAAATTTGGTTTTAAAGCACGCTTTGAATTATAATATACAAATATTATTTACAGTGAGGGACAAAAGTGAAAGCACTTATCTTGAATTCCGGCCTTGGCCACCGAATGGGAGTTCTTACATCAGATCATCCTAAATGCATGACAGAGATCTCCGCAACGGAGACGATCCTTTCCAGACAGTTAAAGCAGCTCAGTGACTGCGGCATCAAAGAAGTCGTCATGACGACCGGCTATTTTGACCAGATCCTGATTGATTACTGCAATTCTCTGGATCTTCCTATTACTTTCACTTTCGTAAATAATCCCTTATACGCTTCGACTAACTATATCTACAGCATATTCTGCGCGAAAGACCATTTGGACGATGACATCGTACTGATGCACGGCGATCTCGTATTCGAGAACACGGTTCTTGACAAGGTGCTTAATGCCGAAGGCAGCTGCATGACGGTATCTTCAACGCTACCGCTGCCCGACAAGGACTTCAAGGCCCGTATAGCTGACGGGAAGATCATGCAGGTCGGGATCGATATTTTCGACGATGCGATGGCAGCCCAGGCACTTTATAAGCTCCAGAAGTCTGACTGGAAACTCTGGCTCGATAAGATATCGGAGTTCTGCTCAGAGGGCAACACCAATGTATATGCTGAAAATGCTCTTAATGAACTGAACGGCGCATGCAATATAGAAGCTCTGGACGTCGAGGACCTTCTCTGCTCAGAGATCGATAATCCGGAAGATCTTGAAAGAGTCAAAGAAGAGCTCAGAAAGATCGAATCACGCACCGTATATGTATGTTTCTCTACGGATATCATACACGGTGCACATATTGCGCTAATAAAGAAGGCTTCAAGACTCGGAAAGCTCATCGTAGGCGTGCTTTCAGATGAGGCTGTATCAAATTATAAGAGATATCCTCTGATCCCGGCTTCCGAGAGAAAAGCAATGTTTGAGAGCATCACGGGAGTCTATAAGGTTGTAGACCAGAAGACTCTGTCTTATAAGGACAACATCGAGCTCTACAAGCCTGATTTTGTCGTTCACGGCGATAACTGGATAACCGGAATACAGTCTTCCGTTCGTAAAGAAGTAATAAGCCTTCTTGATACTTACGGCGGAAAACTCATAGAGTTCCCTTATGCTTCAGATCCCAAGTATAAGCAGATAGAAGAATCCTTCAGGGCGCAGCTGTCTCTGCCTGACATGAGAAGGTCAAGGCTCAGAAAGCTCCTTGACATGAAGGGTTTTGTCACCATCATGGAAGCCCACAGCGGCATTACCGGACTTATTGTCGAGAAGACTTGTGTATATGCCGACGGCGGAATGCATCAGTTCGACGGTATGTGGTTATCGTCTCTTTGTGATTCGACCGCAAAGGGTAAGCCCGATATCGAACTGGTCGACATGACATCACGTTTCCGCACGATAGACGACATAATGGAAGTTACGACCAAGCCCATCATCTTCGACGGCGATACCGGCGGACTTACAGAACACTTTGTATATACGGTAAGGACTCTTGAGAGAATGGGCGTCTCGATGATAATCATCGAGGATAAGACAGGTCTTAAGAAGAATTCCCTGTTTGGTACCGAGGTCAAGCAGACTCAGGATACCATCGAGAATTTCTCTGCAAAGATCAGGGCCGGAAAGGCAGCGCAGAAGACAAAGGACTTCATGATCTGCGCACGTATCGAGAGCCTTATATTAGAGCGCGGCATGGAAGACGCTCTTACGCGTGCTTTTGCCTTTGTCGAGGCAGGAGCCGATGCCATCATGATCCACAGCCGCAAGAAAGAGCCTGACGAGATCATGGAGTTCATCCGAGAGTTTAGGGCAAAGGATCAGAAGACCCCCATCGTACTTGTTCCGACTTCATTCAATACGGTCTATGAGGAAGAGTGGAAGGAGATGGGCGCGAACATCATCATCTACGCCAATCAGCTCACCAGAACAGGTTTCCCTGCAATGCTCGATGCGGCAAGGACTATACTTGAGAATCACCGTGCAAAAGAGTGCGATGAGAAGTGCATGAGCATCAAAGAGATAATCAATCTTATACCGGAAGAACTTTGATATGACACAGAAGATAATCTCAGCTGCAGACAACTATTCAGAACTCGAAGAGTGGGTTAAGGATAAGTCCTGCATCCTTTTGGTGTGCGACGATTCCATCAAGTATCTGCCTTCGATAAGTGCCAAGATATCGGAGCTCGAGAAGAACGGAGTCAACTTTGTCCGTTTCTCTGATTTCGTCCCTAATCCCGTATACGACAGTGTTGTTGAAGGCGTGAAGGCCTTCCGCGGCAACGGCTGTGATGCGATTTTCGCCATAGGCGGAGGCTCGTCCATGGACGTTGCCAAGTGCATCAAGCTCTATTCGAACATGGAAGGCGACGGGGAAGACGGGTCATTCCTGAACCAGACCATTGTTCCGAATGATATTCCTTTCCTTGCGATGCCGACCACCGCAGGCACGGGTTCGGAAGCGACGAGATATGCGGTCATATACTATAAAGGTGCAAAGCAGAGCATTACGAGCGAGTCGATTATTCCTTCGTTCATACTGCACGATCCTTCATGCCTCATGACTCTGCCTGCTTATCAGAAGAAAGCAACGGCGATGGACGCTCTGTGCCATGCGATAGAGTCTTTCTGGAGCGTCAACAGCAATGACGAGAGCAAGGTCTATTCCGATGCCGCGATTGAAGGCGTCATAACGAATCTCGACGGTTACTTAAAAGGTGATATCGGATGTATGGCCGGTATGCTCAATGCCGCTTACGATGCCGGCAAGGCAATAAACATAACACAGACTACAGCAGGACACGCTATGTGTTATAAGATCACATCCCTATACGGTGTAGCGCACGGACATGCGGCCGTATTGTGTGACAGGATACTCTTCCCGTGGATGGTCGAGAACATTGATTCTCTCGAGTGCATCGATCCAAGAGGCACGGAATATCTGAAGGGAGTCTTTTCAGAGATAGCAGCTGCTATGGGTGAAAAGAGCGTTGAAGACGCGTGCAATAAACTCAAGGAGATATTCGATAAGCTCGAGCTTGCCATTCCCGAATCAAATCCCGAAGAGATCGATATTCTCTGTTCGGGCGTAAATCCCGTAAGGCTTAAAAATCACCCCGTTAAGCTCGATACAGATAAGATAAAGGATCTTTACCGTAAGATATTAAATGTCTGACCTATAGGAGTTTTTATATGAAGGTAAAAAGTTTTGTAGATATATTAGGCGCTGATTTTTATACGGGAGTACCCGATTCCCAGCTCAAGGCTTTATGCAATTATCTCATGGCCGAGTACGGCATCGATTCCGCGCATCACGTTATCGCGGCAAATGAGGGAAACTGCACGGCTCTTGCAGCTGGCTATCACCTGGCAACGGGCAAGGTCCCTGTCGTATATATGCAGAACTCGGGCGAGGGCAACATAATCAATCCCGTTGCGAGCCTTTTAAACGACAAGGTCTATGCGATCCCGGTCATCTTCGTCGTTGGCTGGAGGGGCGAGCCCGGCATCCACGATGAACCGCAGCACATCTATCAGGGTGAAGTCACCGTTAAGCTCCTTGAAGATATGGATATAAAGAGCTTTATCGTTGGCAAGGAAACGACAGAAGAAGAGCTTTCTTCTGCAATGGAAGATTTCCGTAGTGTTCTCGCAGCAGGCAAGAGTGTGGCTTTTGTTATCCGCAAGGGCGCTCTTTCCGATGCTCCTTCTGTAGATTACAGCAATGACAATAAGATGGTCCGTGAAGAGATCATAAGACATATAGTCTCTGCTTCCGGTTCGGACCCTATCGTATCCACGACCGGAAAGGCTTCAAGAGAGCTTTTCGAGATCAGGGAAGCCAACGGACAGGGACATCAGTACGATTTCCTTACCGTCGGATCAATGGGGCATTCATCTTCCATAGCTCTCGGCATTGCATTCAACAAGCCTGATACACGCATCTGGTGTGTGGACGGTGACGGCGCCGCACTCATGCACATGGGCTCAATGGCGGTCATAGGCGCCAACAAGCCTTCAAATCTAATCCATGTCGTCATCAACAACAGCGCACATGAGACTGTAGGCGGAATGCCGACGGTCGCAGGGCAGATAGACATTGTAGGCGTTGCGAAGGCATGCGGTTATCCTTATGCGGTATCCGTTGACTCTTTTGATTCTCTTGACGCTGAGCTTGAATCCGCCAAAACACGCGGATGTCTCTCGCTTATCGAAGTTAAGTGCTCCATAGGAGCAAGGGACGATCTCGGCAGACCTACGACTACCGCTCTGGAGAATAAGCAAAACTTCATGAATTATTTAAGCAGTTTGTAAGAAATACTGCTCACTTAAGTTTATACTTGTATTCAGAGGTGGCTTACCGTGAATACATCTTATGACATCATAATCATCGGCGCCGGCGTCACAGGATGCGCGGTCGCCCGTGAACTATCAAAGTTCAACTGTAGGGTCCTTGTCATCGAGAAGGATGAAGACGTATGCTGCGGCACTTCCAAAGCCAACAGCGGTATAGTTCATGCCGGATACGATGCAAAGCCCGGTACTCTCAAAGCAAAGATGAACATAAGAGGAAATGACCTCATGACGGATCTTTGCTCCGACCTGGACATTCCATTTAAACGTATAGGTTCTCTCGTCGTATGTACCGATGAATCTCAAAGATCAGGCATTGAAGAACTGTATCAAAGAGGACTTGCCAACGGTGTGCCGGACATGAAGATACTCTCCCGCGAGGAAGTCATCGAATTGGAACCCAATATCTCCGATTCTATTGTCTGTGCGCTCTATGCTCCTACGGCAGGCATCATCTGTCCGTTCAGGCTCAACATAGCTCTTGCGGAGTGCGCCTGCCAGAACGGAGTCGATTTTGTCTTTGACAGTCCCGTTCTTTCAGTTCAGCCTTCAGATTCAGGCTTTACTATAGAGACTTCGATTACTACATATGAATGTTCTGCGGTTATAAACGCTGCAGGATGTCATTCCGACGAGATCCATAACATGGTCTCATCTGAAAAACTCCATATAACTCCTAGAAGAGGAGACTACGTCCTTCTGGACCGGTCGTGCTCCGGTTTTGTAAACCACGTCATATTCCCGCAACCGACAGCTTTGGGAAAGGGAATACTCGTAACGCCCACCGTTCACGGCAATATACTTGCAGGGCCTACCGCCATTGAGAATTACAGCAAGGATGAAGCTCCGGTTACCGCTGAAGGCATAGACAAGGTCATGGCAGGGGCCATGAAGAATGTCACGGGTCTTCCGATTAAACAGGTTATCACGGGCTTTTCAGGTCTGCGTGCACATGAGGACGGCGGTGAATTCATACTTGAAGAAGTATCTGACTGTCCCGGGTTCTTTGACTGCGCAGGCATAGAATCACCGGGACTTACCGCATGTCCTGCCATAGGTGAATACATGGCATCACTTGTATCCGCCAAACTAGGACTGTCATTGAAGAGTTCCTGGTACGGAACCTGCCGTGATGTTGTAAAACCTTTTGAACTTCCTGATGCTGAAAGAGACGCGCTTATCAGCGCTCATCCCGAGTACGGACGCATAATTTGCAGATGCGAGACCATAACCGAAGGCGAGATAATAGATGCCATCCGCCGACCGCTGGGCGCACGGTCATTGGACGGTGTAAAACGCAGAACGAGAGCGGGAATGGGAAGATGCCAGGGCGGATTCTGTTCGCCCAGAGTAATGGAGATATTAAGCCGTGAACTCGGTACTCCTCTGGATAAGCTTACCAAGAGCGGCGGTTCTTCAAAGATCGTAACGGGGAGGACTAAAGATGAAAGCTGATATAGTAATCGTCGGCGGCGGTCCCGCTGGTCTTGCGGCTGCGATAGCCGCTGCAGAAGCAGACAGTTCACTTGATGTCCTTATACTTGAGCGTGACAGGGAATTAGGAGGCATCCTAAATCAGTGCATACATAACGGCTTCGGCCTGCATACTTTCAAGGAAGAACTAACAGGTCCGGAATATGCCGCAAGATTCGAATCGCGTCTTTCGGAACTCAACATCAGATATATGCTGGATACCATGGTCCTAAACGTTTCATCGGATCTTGTTACAGCGGTTAACAGCACTGAAGGGGTCTTTGATGTGGAGTGCGGAGCAATAGTGCTCTGCATGGGCTGCCGTGAGCGTCCGAGAGGAGCTCTTAATATTCCTGGCCTAAGGCCGGCTGGCGTGTTTACGGCAGGAACTGCCCAGCGTCTGGTTAACATCGAAGGTTATATGCCCGGTAAGGAAGTCGTTATCCTGGGTTCGGGCGACATTGGCCTCATCATGGCGCGCCGCATGACATTGGAAGGTGCAAAGGTAAAGGCGGTCTGTGAGCTTATGCCTTATTCGGGCGGCTTAAAGCGCAACATCGTCCAGTGTCTTGATGATTTTGGCATACCGCTCCTTTTGTCACATACGGTAGTTGATATAAAAGGCAAAGAAAGAGTGACTTCGGTCGTCATAGCCGAAGTCGGTCCAGATCTGAAGCCGATACCGGGGAGCGAAGAAGAGATCTCCTGTGATACGCTTCTCCTCTCGTGCGGCCTCATACCTGAGAATGAACTGTCACGTGCCTGTGACGTAAAGATCAATCCCGCAACGAACGGCCCTGTCGTCAATGAATCCTTTGAGACTTCCGTTCCCGGAGTCTTTGCCTGCGGCAATGTCCTTCACGTTCACGACCTGGTCGATTACGTTTCCGAAGAATCGGCAAGGGCAGGGCGGAGTGCAGCTAGATTTGTGAGATCTTCTGTTGATCCGTCAGGAGCCGTCATACAGATAAGAAACGGAAACGGCGTCAGATATACGGTGCCTTCATTCGTAAGGCCAGATCTTCTGGAAGACAATCTGACGATAAGGTTCAGATCGGGCAATGTCTATAAGGATTCATATATAGATGTTGTGGTTGACGGTAACCGTATCCTTCACAGAAAGAAACAGATAATAACTCCCGGAGAGATGGAACAGGTTATCCTGAAAAAGACCGATCTCAGCGCGTCGACCGGTGAGATCCTTGTTGAGATAACGGAGAACTGATATGGAGATCAGAGAACTTACATGCATAAACTGCCCGATGGGCTGCAGGATTACCGTTTCCATGGAAGGCACCGAAGTTGTTGAGGTTAAAGGCAACACCTGCAAGCGCGGTGAAATATATGCCCGTGCCGAAGTGACATCTCCCGTAAGGACTGTTACCACAACGATCAAGGTTACAGGCGGTGTATCTGACAGAGTCAGCTGCAAGACAAAGTCTCCCGTTCCGAAGGATAAGATATTTGAAGTGATGGCAGCCGTTAATGCCGCTTCATGTTCAGCACCCGTAAATATCGGTGACGTGCTGATCGAAGACTGTGCGGAAACTGGTATTCCTGTTGTTGCAACAAAGGCTGTAGGTGCCGTATGAACAAGGAAGAATTTGAATTTGTAATAGGCGTTATGCATGCCTGACCCGAACTATTCCCTCAGATTTGAAAGATTATCCCTTTTGATATAAGATTTTTTGTGAAATTACCTTTTGAGAGGTCTTTAATTAATGAAGAGCGTAGCTTTACTTACTGCCGGCGGTGTGGGTTCAAGGACTCATCAGGATATCCCGAAGCAGTTTCTGCATGTTAATAACAAGCCTATCATCATATATACGATGGAAGTGTTCCAGCAGCATCCTAATGTCGACGAGATCTGCGTCGTCATCTTAAAGGGCTGGGAAGAAGTGCTCTGGGCATATGCCAAGCAGTTCAACATCACCAAGCTCAAATATGTCACCGTAGGCGGCGATTCCGGTCAGGAATCCATCTATAACGGTCTTATGGCGATCAAAGAGAATTCTGCTGATGACGATATCGTCCTTGTTCACGACGGCAACCGTCCGATGCTGGGACTCGACATCATCACCGACAGTTTCGTAAAGTTCAAAGAATACGGTTCCGCCGTCGCTGCGATCCCTTGTACGGAAGTCGTTTTCGTATCACCTGACGGCAGCGAATCCGACAAGACGATCCCCAGAGAAGAACTCTGGAGGACACAGACGCCGCATACATACCGTCTTGGCGAGCTTATCGCGGCTCATGAGGAAGCAAAGAAGCGAGGCATCACCAACATGGCTGCTTCCTGCCAGCTCATGGCAATGCTCGGCAAGAAGACTTATTTCTCCAAAGGTTCCGAGAAGAACATCAAGATCACGACCACGGAAGACATAGAGATCTTCAAGGCGCTTCTCGCTGCCAAGAACGAAGAATGGATCAAGGATTGACATGAGGATCCTGGAATCGTCCATCTACATCGAAGACCTGAAAAAGGCTGCATCTGCCGCTGATCTCAGTTTCCTTAACGGCAAAAAGCTGCTTATCACGGGCGGCACGGGCCTTATCGGTTCTGCAGTCGTTGACCTGATCCTCATGAACAATGAGGTCAATTCAGCCGGTACTGTCATTTATGTTGCATCAAGAGATGAAGTCAAGGTAACTGAGCGTTTCGGCGGTTCCGAATATGTGAAGTGGTTATACTACGATGCACTTGAGCCTATATCTTTTGACGTTCCCGTCGATTACATCATCCACTGTGCGGGCAACGCCAGCCCCGAACTCTATGTAAATAAGGCAGTGGAGACCATGCTTATGAATTTTGAAGGTATCAATAACCTTCTGTCATATGCAAAGGACCATGAAGTTTCAGGTGTTCTTTATCTGTCATCGAGTGAAGTCTACGGCGTAAAAGAGACGTCAAAGCCTTATAAAGAAACAGATTACGGGTTTGTCGACCTTTTAAAGGTAAGATCTTCGTATTCAAATTCAAAGAGGGCAGCAGAGACACTTTGCTGTTCATATGCCGAAGAATACGGCGTCAGGACAATGATCGCACGTCCGGGTCACATATTCGGCCCCGGCGCTTCCGTCAAGGACAGGCGCGTATCTTCGTTCTTCCCATATGAGGTTGCAAGGGGAAAATCCCTCATCTTAACAAGTTCCGGGAGCCAGATAAGATCCAACATGTACAGCATCGACTGTGCTGTGGCACTCCTTACGATACTCGGTAAGGGTAATTCAGGCGAGGCATATAATGTCTGCGGCAAAGAGACGACATCTATAAGAGAGATGGCTGCCATTGTTACAAAGGCGGCGGGCACATCGTTATCCTATCAGGAACCGACTGATGAAGAGCGGGCTCAGGATAACCCCATGAACAATTCCTCTCTTGATGGCGAAAAGCTTTTTGCACTGGGCTTCGAACCGTGTTTCACGACAGAAGAAGGTCTGGCTCATACTGTTCAGATCCTTAGAGAAGTAATAGGCTGAGTCTTTAAGATCCCTTTGATCAGGATGTTTTTCATGCCGGGCGCGGCATGAAGGGTAACGTCTCTTCAGGACGCGGCCGGCGCTCCAAGCGAAGCGCGGAAGGAAAATTGCATAAAATTAATAAGGGCTGCTCCGTATGGAACAGCCCCGAACTTTTTCTTGTCTTGCTTGTTGCTTAACCGATTCCCTCTGCAATTGCAGCGAGGACGATCAATCCGATATAGAATACGGCGATAGCTCCGAGTACGCAGCCACCGATGAGTCCGCCGAGTGAGAGATACTTACCGATCTTTGCTTTACCAAAGAGCTGTCCGCATTCCTCAATGAACTTCTTGGACTTGGAAAGACCGATAGCGCCGCAGATGATACCGCCGATGCTGAAGTAGAATGAGCAGGCAAGAGCTACTGCTACGATGCCGAGGATGAGGATGTTCTTTGCAAGCTCGGGATTGTTTGCTCCCATGCCCATGCCGACAGGTGCAACGGGTGTAGCAGGCTGAGCATAAACCGGCTGAACCGGAGCTACGGGAACTGCCTGAGGAGCAGGTGCGGGAGCGGGTGCTGCCTGGTAAGCAGGCTCAACGGGAGCTGCTGCTGCAACAGGAATAGCAGCAACGGGTGCTGCCTCGACGGGAGCTGCAACAGGTACGGGCTCTGCGATAGGCTGAGCTACAGGAGCGGGTTCTGCGATAGGTTGAGCAACGGATTCTACCTTTGTTCCGCAGTTGGGGCAGAAAACATTGCCGTCTTCAAACTGTGATCCGCAATTAGTACAAAACATTATATTACCCTCCATAAGACTTATATTTAGGATAAAGAGATATTAACATTATTGTTATTATGGCGCAAACGCTTAAACCTTACTATTTTCTTAATATTTTAATGAGAATATGGTTTTTCTTATGTGTTTTGACATGTTTTGTGTGATGCCCAACCCCTGATGTTTTACTGCCAGGTAAAGAATTGTTCACTTTTCTTGTCTGTTCTTATGCTTCTGTCTAGGAGTAAAATACTCATATTAAATGTTTTCAGTTATCCTTTTTGACTATTTGCTCGAAGGAGGATCCTTATGAAGAAACGATTTTTGCTCAGATCCTTGAGTTCATTGATTTCTTTATCGGTTGTGTTGTCCTATGGCATGTGTGTATTTGCCGTTGAGACAGATGATCAGGAGTTCGCAGAAGAAAATTCGGATATAATTGTTGTTGAAGATCCCGTCTCGGTCGATGTCGATTATGACGATTACGAGTTGGCTGAAGGGTTCATATATCAGAAACTTTCGCTAGGTAAACCAGTCTGCTATAACAAATTCGATTATGAGGCAAATCTTTCCGGTTATGAACTTGTAGTGTACAACTATCTTTTGCCGTTTATTTCAGAGATCGCCAACGGGGAACGCACGAGTACTGTAATTACGATTCCGGAAGATGTTTTGTCTATTGATCTAACTGCAGAAGATCTTGGACTTGAAGATCTTACTACAGCTACAAATCAGGAGATAACTGCTGCAGTAAAAAATCATTTCCCGGTGGATACAACAAAGCTTTGGCTTTCTTTTATTGAAACATGCCCTTATGAGATGTATTGGTATGATAAGACAAAGGGTTGTTCTACAGCTTATAAACTTTCTCGGAAAGGCTCATCGTATATACATTTGTATAACTATAAAGTTACTTTTTGTGTTTCTGAAGAATATCAGGACGGTGACGATAAGACTGTGAATTCAGTTTTTGGAGAAGCGGTTAACAGTGCTGCTGCTAATGTCAGGAGTATAATCAATGAATATGCCGGTCTTGACGATTACCATAAACTCCTGGCTTATAACAATAAGATATGTCTTTTGACAGACTATAATTACCCGGCATACGAGAACACAGATACTCCTTATGGCAATCCCTGGCAGTTAATCTGGGTTTTTGACGGAGATGATTCCACCAAGGTCGTTTGCGAAGGTTATGCGAAAGCTTTCCAATATCTGTGCGACAATTCCGCTTTCCGTGACGATTCCTTATATGTTCTTTCTTTATATGGTTCCTGTAATGATGGAGGACACATGTGGAATCTCGTCCATATGGATGACGGGAGTAATTACCTGGTAGACGTTACCCATAGTGATCCCGGCGGAGACGGAAATTTCGGTATAAAGAATTTTTTGAAGGGTGCAACTTCAGGTTCTGCCAGTTCAGGATATACAGTTAACAATAAACTGTATAAGTATAATCCTGCTCTGGTGGATTATTACGGAGAAGATACCGTTTCTCTTGCGTCATCAGATTATGTGTATGTCGATCCTGACGGAAAACACAGCGTGGTGCTTTCTTCCGTAAGTAACGGGAGCGCGGTCTTATCCAAGGATTCTGCTCTTGAAGGTGAAGAGATAACTGTAACAGTAACTCCTAAAGAAGGATATGAATTAAATTATATAACCGTAAACGATACGGTTATTTATGGAAACACATTTACGATGCCTTCTGAAAATGTCTTTATTAATGTCGTTTGTGCAAAGATCCGATATTGGATAAGTGTCGACTTTGATCCTTACGGTGGTGGAGTATCGTATCCGGGCAAGTTGCCTGAGGGAGCCACAGCTACGATCAATGCTATCCCGAGAAACGGGTATGTGTTGGACTATATTAAAGTGGATGACGAGATCATTACGGGAAATACTTTCACGATGCCTGCACACGATGTTAATGTGTATGTTGCGTTCAAAAAGGCGTCTTATAGTATATACGTTGGCATTACAGGTCCTGGTTCTATAGAGACCTCTGATAACAAAGCCAACCCCGGTGATGTTGTCACCATCACGTCAATTCCTGATGAAGGTTATAAACTGGACAGTATTTCAGTCTACGATCATGACTACAATCCGATCAGCGTTAAGAATAATGCTTTTACCATGCCTGAATCTGATGTTACTGTTTATGCTACTTTCGTTAAGGCAGATTACAACGTTACTCTTGCTGAGGCTCAGAATGGTACAGCCACGCTGTCTGCTTCAGTTGCTCAAATGGGTGATACCGTTACTGTTACCGCCAGTCCTGCAACCGGTTATGAACTTGATTCTATCAAGGTAAACGGAACAAAGATCAGTGGCAAGACGTTCACCATGCCTGCTTCCGATACTACGGTTGAAGTCACATTCAAAAAGATAAGTTATGCGATAACTGTTGCTCAGGCAGACGGCGGAACTGTCGGAGTATCAAAGACATCGGCAAATTACGGTGATACGATCACAGTTACGACCACACCTGAAGAAGGTTATAAGCTTAGTGCCATCAAGGTGAATGGTGAGACGATCTCAGGCAATTCGTTCAGTATGCCGGCAGATAATGTTGAGGTAAGCGCTACGTTCGTTAAGGCTGATTACAACGTAACATTGTCTGAAGTTCAGAACGGAACAGCCACACTGTCTGCTTTGGTTGCCAATATGGGCGATACTATTACTGTAACTGTCAGCCCGGCAACCGGATATGAGCTTGATTCGATCAAGGTCAATAGTACGAAGATCAGCGGTAAATCATTTACAATGCCTGCAGCCGACACATCTGTTGAAGTCACGTTCAAGAAGATCTTATATACAATATCGGTTGTACAGTCATCTGGCGGAACGATTGGAGTATCAAAAACATCGGCTAATTTCGGTGACGTAATTACTGTCACTGTCACTCCCAATGAAGGCTATACGCTCAATACTCTGAAGATGAATGGAACTGCAATTTCAGGCAAATCGTTCAGTATGCCAGCGGAAAACGTTGAAGTAAGCGCATCATTTGTTAAGGCAGAATACAAAGTAACTCTGGCCTCAGTCCAGAACGGAACGGCTTCGCTGTCGGCGTCTGTTGCGAATATGGGCGATGCCATCACTGTAATAGTCAGTCCCGCAATAGGCTATGAGCTTGATTCGATTAAAGTCAATGGTATGAAGATCAGCGGTAACTCATTTACAATGCCTGCAGCAGATGTAACTGTTGAAGTTGCTTTCAAGGCGATAACTTATACTGTTACTCTGACATACGACGCGGAATTGGTCGCTGTTGAGGGCATAGCTGCCACAGACAGTTCCAGGTTTGGCGACAAATATGAGTTCAAAGTAACTCCTGTCGAAGGCTATGAGATTTTGTCAGTCAAGGTGAACGGTGCTGAGATATCGGCGTTTGATGATATCTATACTGTAACGCAGCCTGATGAGGACATTGAGATCGTTATTGAGTTGTCTGAGATCTATGTTCCTAAGTCCGGCTGGATCACGGAAGACGGTAACAAGTATTATTTCGAAGACGACAACCCCGTCAAGGGATGGTACAGGATCGCCGGTTCATGGTATTTCTTTAATGCTGACGGTATCATGCAGACCGGCTGGGTAAAGGACGGCTCTTCCTGGTACTATCTCGACGGTTCGGGTGTTATGGCTACGGGATGGTTTGATCTGGATGGCAAGTGGTACTACTTAAAGTCTTCCGGTGTCATGGCGACCGGATGGAATAAGATCTCCGGCAAGTGGTATTATCTCGAATCTTCAGGCACTATGGTCAGTGGATGGAAGCAGATATCAGGGAAGTGGTATTATTTCGAAGTCTCGGGTTCGATGGTAACTGGCTGGAAGAAGATCGGCGGCAAATGGTATGTCTTTGATACTTCAGGTGCCATGAAGACCGGTTGGTATAAAGAAGGGAATACCTGGTACTACCTGACATCTGACGGCTCTATGGCAACGGGCTGGCTTGAGACAGGCGGGAAGTGGTATTACTTCTATTCATCGGGTGCGATGGCTTTAAACACCACGATCGACGGGTATAAGCTTGGCAACGACGGAGCCTGGATCAAATAAAAAGGCGCTGAAACACAATATTTGATATTGATGAAAAAAACAAAGGATTTCAAACGAGATCCTTTGAAAGCAATCAGTTAATTGTAGTTAGTGCTTATGCGGTTTTGGCTTCTGCAAGTTCTCTTACCTTATCGAGAGGGAGACCGGTGTACTCTGCAATCTTTTCCAGGGTAACACCATCTGCGATCATCTTAAGAGCAGTCTGAGTATTTGCTTCTAGTATAGCCTGGTTTCTCAAATCTTCTAATGAATCAAACATACGCTCAACTCCTTTCTCAGACTCCTTGAAGTATCTGACCTTTTCAGATAAAGCCGCATAGTTCATGTCTTTTGCTTCCGTGCAGAAGAAGTCGCTCATGAGCTTGGCTAGTGCCGTGTCAGATCCTTTCATCGCACCATTCACATATATGATATGCTCTCCATCATTGAAAGGCAATTCGAAGTCAGATTCAAAAACAAAGGACCTCCGACGAGATCCTTTGAAAGCAATCAGTTAATTGTAGGTATTGCTTATGCGGTTTTGGCTTCTGCAAGTTCTCTTACCTTATCGAGAGGGAGACCGGAAATGTGAGAAATCTCTTCAAGCGTTAATTTGCCACATTCAATCATCTTAAGAGCAGTCTCGATTCTTACTTCGTTTCTCATATCTTCCAAAGAATCAAACATACGCTCAACTCCTTTCTCGGACTCCTTGAAGTATCTGACCTTTTCAGACAGTGCCTTGTAGTTCATGTCTTTTGCTTCCGTGCAGAAGAAGTCGCTCATGAGCTTGGCTAGTGCCGTGTCAGATCCTTTCATCGCACCATTCACATATATGATATGCTCTCCATCATTGAAAGGCAATTCGAAGTCAGATTCAAAAACAAAGGACCTCTGACGAGATCCTTTGAAAGTAATCAGTTAATTGTAGGTATTGCTTATGCGGTTTTGGCTTCTGCAAGTTCCTTTACTTTATCAATTGGAAGTCCGGTATCTTCAGCAATTTCCTCTAGGGAAAGTTTTCCTCTTGCAATCATCTTAAGAGCAGTCTCTATCTTGTTTCCATATATAGCTTCGTTTCTCATATCTTCCAAAGAATCAAACATACGCTCAACTCCTTTCTCAGACTCCTTGAAGTATCTGACCTTTTCAGACAATGCCTTATAGTTCATGTCTTTTGCTTCCGTGCAGAAGAAGTCGCTCATGAGCTTGGCTAGTGCCGTGTCAGATCCTTTCATCGCACCGTTCACATATATGATATGCTCTCCGTCGATGAAAGGCAATTTGACAGTTCAGATTCAAAAACAAAGGACCTCTGATGAGATCCTTTGAATGTAATCATTTATTTGCAGTTAGTGCTTATGCGGTTTTGGCTTCTGCAAGCTCTCTTACCTTATCGAGAGGGAGACCGGAATAAGAAGCAATGTCCTCCAAAGAAAGTTTTCCACCTGCGAGCATCTTAAGAGCTGTCTCGATTCTAGTCGCATTTTTTGATTCGTTCCAAACTTCGTTTCTCATATCTTCCAAAGAATCAAACATACGCTCAACTCCTTTCTCGGACTCCTTGAAGTATCTGACTTTTTCAGACAGTGCCTTGTAGTTCATGTCTTTTGCTTCCGTGCAGAAGAAGTCGCTCATGAGCTTGGCTAGTGCCGTGTCAGATCCTTTCATTGCACCGTTCACATATATGATATGCTCTCCGTCGTTGAAAGGCAAATAGTCACATTCGGAGATGTATCTATCAATGTGGTAGATAGGCTTGTTTAACCCTAGGACATCATTCTCTGTTATGAAGATAACATAACTCTCCCTGATATCTGCCCATTCCTCGCCATGCGCCAGCATGTTTGAATCGAGCATGCTCGAGTGGTATCGTGCGCGTTTTTTGTCTGCTCCGGCGTCAGCCCGCTGGACTTCAACGTTGTAAAGAGCGCCTTCTTTGTCTGTTGCAAGTATGTCAAGCCAAACATCGCGTCCCTTAAGGTTCTTCATTACCTTCTGAGCCTTAACCTCAGTAACCGTGAGGTCGTCCCTGTCGAGTATGATGCTCAAGAGGAGCTGCGCGCCCTCGATGTTGCCGTCGAAGCAGACAGTCATGAAGACGTCGTCGATGAGCCTCAAACCTCTGATCCTCTGCATGATCTCCTGGTAGTGCTGATCATTGTAATCTGTCATAAAAGAAACCTCCTTAAACATTTGATTTTCAAGAGCATATCATAGAAACACTTCCAATAATGGGACTATCATATTTAGAACAAACAAAATTACGCATTTTGATAAAACACAAAAACGGATTGGCCGCAAAAGTGAACTTTGAGGTAGCACCTGCAGGCCTGTCAGTAAAGGCGCGGCTTGACGCCTTGGCTTGCGCCAGCCTTGACTGCCCGGGCCCTATGCAGGTGCTTTATTGGATTGCAAGAGTCGGTACCCGCCTCCTGCATCAAAGATGCCTTGTCGGATCTTGCAAATAGATTTTTCTGTTTCCCGGCGATAAAGTACGACAAGGAACCGACATGAAAACACTAAAGTTTCCTTACAAAAATCCACAAAACCGACAATGTATTACGTAAACCGGCAGGGAATCACACAATTAATCGACAAATGCCCTGATAAATATGACACGCAAATAGGGACTGGAAGGCAGTGTTTTTACGGCAAATTCAGACGACCAGTCATCTTCAGAACAGATTTACTGCATACACTCTTGCCACAATCTTTAACTCATTGTTAAAAGTTTCTTGGACATTTCTGCGTTATAATGTTAAATATCAAAATTTCATTATCCTTTTATTCGGGCATTGGAAGGAGATCCACATGAAGAAACAGTTATTTACCAAGCTGTTGAGTACAGCTGTCACCGGGGCGATCGTGTTGTCGTACGGCATGTTCGTCTGCGCTGACGAGACGGAAAAGACGGAAAGTGACTCTAAATCGTTCGAGATCGCTACCGTAGAAGAGAATGTCGTAGTCGATTCCGGGTACGACAATGATGAGATGGCTGAGGGCTATATCAGGCAGAAGATGTCGCTCGGCAAAGATGTGACTTATGCGTACGATTATGCGGGGCAGCTCGATGATGGCACCCTTGCCGCATACAATTACCTCAGTCCCGTCATCTGCGAGATTGCTGCCGGTACACAGACATCTACAGATATCACTATTCCGAAAGAATCATTATGTTTCACTTTTACATTTGATGAACTCGGTGTAACCGGTTTCAGCGACTCTAATATTCGTGAGAAGGTAAAAGAGCATATGCCGGTCGATCAGGATGCTCTCGTAGATGCATTGCTTTTCTCCCATCCTTACGAGCTTTATTGGTACGATAAGTCTGCGGGATGTTCTATGGGATACGGCATCCTGGGCGAAACGTCATCTGCCGGTAGTTTTATCAAAGTCACGAATTTCCATTTTAAGTATTCCGTTGCAAGCGAATATCAGGATGGCGATAGGTTTAAAGTCAATTCCACTTTCGGTACGGCTCTTACCGCCGCTGCAACCAGCGTGCGCAACATAATCAGAGACAGCGCCGGATATGACGACTACAATAAGCTCCTTTATTACAACGACATGATCTGTCTCATGACTGATTACAACCATGATGCTGTTAATAACGGTGCGGCTTACGGCAATCCATGGCAGCTCGTCTGGGTTTTCGACGGCAACGATTCCACAAAGGTTGTCTGTGAAGGTTATTCCAAGGCTTTCCAGTATCTTTGCGATAATACCGCTTTCGACAGTGATTCCATTTATGCGATCTGCGTATACGGAAGCATTCCTGAAGGCGGTCACATGTGGAACATCGTACACATGGAAGACGGCAAGAACTATCTTGTCGACGTAACGAATTCCGATCCGGGCGGAAACGGAAGGACCGGTCAGAAGTATTTTCTCAAAGGTTCTTCCACCGGTTCCGTAAGCAGCGGATTCACCGTAAACGGCGCTAAATTCCAATATTATGCTGATGTAACGAATTTCTACCCCGAGAGCGCTCTCACGCTCGCTAAGTCGGATTACTCTTATACTGCTCCGGCTGAATACAACATCACGGTAATCAATAATGTTGGTGGAACAGGTTTTGTCGATCCTACAAGGGCAAGAGCCGGTCAGACGATCAATTCTATGCTTATTCTGGATGAAGGTTATTTATTGGATGGTATAAAGGTCAACGGTGAATTTATAGAAGGCGGCAGTTTTAAGATGCCTGCCAAGGATACTACGGTTGAGTTCGTTTTCAAAAAGCAGGACTTTACCGTTACTCTCCTTGATGTTCAGAACGGTACGGCGACGCTTTCAGCCACAACCGCTCAGATGGGTGATACCGTTACCGTCACGGCTATACCTGATACAGGTTATGAACTCGACTGCATCAAGGTCGACGGCGTTGCGATAACGGGCAATTCTTTCGAGATGCCTTACTATAACGTCAAAGTAGAAGTCCTCTTTAAGCAGAGCGATTATCGCATCTGGGTATTTTATGCCGGCGGCGGCAAAGCATATGCTTCTGCAAATACTGCTCACTATGGCGATACGATTACGCTGACATACGATTACCCGGCTGGATACGAGATCACCAGAATCTCGGTATATGATGAAAAATCCAATTTTTACACTGTCACAAATGATTCTTTCACAATGCCTGCAACGGAAGTTTTTGTTGAAGTTGAATTCGACAAGATCAATTACAATATCACGTTCGATACTGTTGAGAATTGCAATGCGTCTGTGAAGAAAAATACTGCTAATGCATTCGAAGATGTCACTGTCACCGTGGAACCTTTCGAAGGCTACGAACTCGATTACATCACTGTCAACGGAAACATGATAAACGGTTGCACGTTCGAAATGCCTTTAGGTGACGTCACTATAAATGTATTCTGCAAGAAGACCGATTACAGAGTAAAGCTCGATCTGTTAAAGAACTGTGATGCTTCTCTCAGTGCTTCTACTGCAAACTTCGGAGACGAGATCACCGTGACCGTCGATCCTGTCGAAGGTTATGAGCTCGACTACATCAAGGTCAACGGAACCGTAATCGACAGCTACACATTCACAATGCCCGCAAACGATGTCGCAGTAGATGTTGTCTGCAAGAAGATCGATTACACGGTCAAGCTCAACCTGGTCAAGAACTGCGACGCGTCATTGAATACAGATACGGCAAATGTAGGCGATGAGATTACTGTAACCGTAGACCCCGTAGAAGGTTATGAACTCGACTACATCAAGGTCAACGACCAAGTGATCGACGGCTACACATTCGTTATGCCCGCAAAGGATGTCGCAGTAGACGTTGTCTGCAAGAAGATCGATTACAGATTAAAGCTTGATCTGATCAAGAACTGCGACGCATCACTTAATTCATATACTGCAAATGTAGGTGACGAGATCACAGTAACAGTTGAACCCGTAGAAGGTTATGAGCTCGACTACATCAAGGTCAACGGAACCGTAATCGACGGCTACACATTCACAATGCCCGCAAACGATGTCGCAGTAGATGTTGTCTGCAAGAAGATCGATTACACGGTCAAGCTCGACATTGTTAAGAACTGCGACGCTTCATTGAATACAGATACGGCAAATGTAGGCGATGAGATCACTGTAACCGTAGACCCCGTCGAAGGTTATGAACTCGACTACATTAAGGTCAACGGAACAGTAATCGATGGCTACACATTCATTATGCCCGCAAAAGATGTTGTTGTAGATGTTGTCTGCAAGAAGATCGATTACACGATCACGATGAACATCATCAAGGACTGTGAAGCTGCTCCCAACACAACGATTGCAAATGAAGGCGATGAGATCACCATCAATGTTGAACCCGTTGAAGGCTATGAATTCGATTACCTCGAAGTAAACGGCACGAAGATCACGTCCAAGGTATTCGTAATGCCCGCTGAGAACGTTATAGTAAACGTCTACTGCAAGAAGATCGACTATACGATCACGATGGGCATCATCAAGGACTGCGACGCCGAGACGAACGTTGCAGGCGCAAATGCCGGCGACGAGATCACGGTAACGGTTACGCCTGTTGAAGGCTATGAGTTCGATTACATCGAAGTAAACGGTACAAAGTACACGGCTACGACATTCCAGATGCCCGCAGCAAACGTTACAGTTAATGTTTACTGCAGAAAGATCGATTATACGGTCACAGTAACCGCAGGCAATGGCGGTACTGCAGCAGCATCCGTCAACACAGCAAATGTAGGCGACGAGATCACCATCACGGCAACTCCTGAGACCGGTTATGAGTTCGACTACATCTCGGTCAACGGTGTGAAGTTCTATGCTAAGAAGTTCCAGATGCCTGCAGCAAATGCTGAAGTTGAAGTAGTATTCAAGAAGATCGCTTATAAGCTTTCCTTCGGCGAACTTGTAAACGGTACGGCTAGATTCTCCAAATCTCCTGCAAACATGGGTGATAAGATCACGGTAAAACTCGTGCCTGACGCTTATGCGGAGTTCGATTACATCCGCGTAAACGGCGAAAAGATCAACGGCAATACATTTACAATGCCGGCAGGATCTGTTGTCGTAGATGTATACTTCGTTAAGATCCAGTTCCCGATCACTGTAGCAGAGACAGTCAACGGTACTGTCGAACTCCCTGAAACAGCTGGTTTTGACGACGTGATCACAGTTGTCACTACACCTGACACTGGCTACGAAGTCGATACCATCAAGGTCAACGGTTCCGTTTTAGACGGCGATACGTTCGTAATGGATGCAGGCGAGATGACTGTTGAAGTTACATTCAAGAAGAGCGTTTATAACGTAACTCTTGCGTCGACAAATAACGGTACGGCAACTGTCTCGGCAACGACAGCAAATTACGGCGATGAGATCACCGTTACCGCAACTCCTGCTGACGGCTATACGCTTGATACCGTTAAGGTCAACGGCGAGGCTATCGATGGCCTGACATTTAAGATGCCCGCTGAAGATGCAACTGTCGAGGTAACTTTCAAGAAGGATACGTTCGCAGTAACTCTTACTTACGATTCTAATCTCGTAACAGTAAGCGGTATTTCCGCAACAGGCAGCTCCAAGGTCGGCACGAAGTATGAGTTCACCGTAACAGCTGCAGATAAGTATGAGATAGCTTCCGTCAAGGTAAACGGTACAGAGATATCCGCTGCTGGCGGAAAATATACGGTAACTCAGCCTGAAGAAGATATCGAGATCGCTATCGAAGCCACTTTGGTATATGTTCCTAAGAACGGCTGGATAACCGAAGGCAGCAACAAGTACTACTATGTTGATGACAAGGCTGCTACAGGCTGGACCAAGATCGAAGGTTCCTGGTATTACTTCAGCACCAGCGGCGTAATGCAGACCGGCTGGGTAAAGGTCGGTTCTTCCTGGTACTATCTCGATACATCCGGTGTCATGGCAACAGGCTGGGAGCAGATTTCCGGCAAGTGGTATTACCTGAAGTCCAACGGCGTCATGGTAACAAGCTGGCAGCAGATCTCCGGCAAGTGGTACTATTTCGAGAATTCCGGCGCAATGGTAACAGGCTGGAAGCAGATCTCAAGCAAGTGGTATTATTTCGAGAATTCCGGTGCGATGGTATCAGGCTGGAAGCAGATCTCGGGCAAGTGGTACTATTTCGAGAGCTCCGGCGCGATGAAGACCGGCTGGTTTAAGGACGGCAACTCATGGTATTACCTGAACAGCAACGGTTCCATGGCAACCGGCTGGCTCCAGCTCTCCGGTAAGTGGTACTATCTTGAATCTTCCGGCGTCATGGTCACAGGTTCCAAGAAGATCGGCAGCAAGACATACAATTTCGATTCGAACGGCGTATGTCTCAATCCCTGATCTGCAGTATCTGATAAATGATTAACGTTAGAGGCCTCCTTCGGGAGGCCTTTACTAGTATGACGGGCATGTCCCGAACCTCAGGTGAAAGTCCTGAGGGGCGTAGTTGCCGACGAACCTTAAAGCGACTTGCAAGGTTTGTACCGTGAGGTGCAGGCGAGAAGAAGCAATAGCGAAACCGTGGCTTGACGGACAGAAACCTGATATTAAGGCGTGTTGAGCGGATGAGATGGCTAGTGGCATCAAAGTCCCAAAGGCAACCGTAACCTCAATGCGTAAATCAGGCGAGTAAACGGGGAAAGGTTCGGGGCTTATCCCGTGAGGTCTCACAGACGGAGCACGATCCGTAGTAACAACGAACTGTGAGAAGTCAGCAGAAGCCATAGTACCGAGTAATCGGGAAGGGTGGAACAATTTAACCGTGCGACGCAAATGTATGTCCTGAGGATATGCCCGACAGTGGTAGGATGAAACGTATATGAAATCTGAACACACAACATAAGGCTAAGACCAAGGGAGCGGAAAGGAGAAGAGCACACAAGGCAATGTCAGAACTGCTCGACAAAATCTTACATAAGGACAATATGAACGAAGCCTACAAACGGGTCTGTGCCAACAAGGGCGCAGGCGGAGTTGACGGTGTCAGTACAGAGGAACTTGGTGAGTATATCAAGGCAAATTGGCCTACGATAAAAGAGCAGATACTACGAAGGGAATACAAGCCTCAACCCGTCAGACGAGTAGAAATACCCAAACCTAATGGCGGAAAGAGAAAACTTGGAATCCCTACAGCAATGGACAGAGTAATCCAGCAGGCAATAGTACAAGTGATAGGACCGATATGTGACCCGCATTTCTCGGAGTTCAGTTATGGCTTTCGTCCGAACAGAAGCTGTGAGATGGCAATAAGAAAAGTCCTTGAATACTTAAATGAGGACTACACGTGGATTGTGGATATAGACTTGGAGAAATTCTTCGACAACGTACCACAAGACAGACTAATGAGCTACGTTCACATACTGATTAACGATGGAGACACGGAATCTCTGATACGCAAATATCTCAAGGCAGGTGTAATGACCCCGGAAGGATACGAGCAAACAGAAATGGGAACACCGCAGGGCGGCAACCTCTCACCATTACTTAGCAATATAATGCTGAATGAACTGGACAAAGAACTTGAAAACAGAGGATTGCACTTCGCAAGATATGCTGACGACTGCATAATCGCAGTAAAGAGCGAAGCAAGTGCAAAGCGTGTGATGTACTCCATCACGTCTTGGATAGAAAGGAAACTCGGACTCAAGGTCAACGCAGAAAAGACTAAGATTGTCAGACCGACGAAAGTCAAATACCTCGGGTTCGGATTCTACAAAGACCCAAAGACACTTGAATGGAAAGCAAGACCACACCAAGACTCTGTCGCCAAGTTCAAACGCAGACTCAAAGCCTTGACGCAAAGAAAGAATTCAATGAGATTTGGATTGAGAATTGAGAAGATTAACCAAGTAACGAGAGGTTGGATAAACTACTTTGCATTAGGGGATATGAAGTCAACAATATCTGACATTGACGCACATTTAAGGACAAGGATTAGAACCATTATCTGGAAACAATGGAAGGTGCCGAGCAAGAGACAATGGGGACTCCAAAAACTCGGAGTATCCAAAGACTTAGCAAGACTGACATCGTATTGTGGAGACAGATACCAATGGGTCGTGACCAAGACTTGCGTATCACGGGCAATCTCAAAAGAGGTGCTTGGCGGGGCAGGTCTTATCAGTTGCCTTGATTACTACAATGAGCGCCACGCTTTGAAGTTAAGTTGAACCGCCGTATGCCGAACGGCACGTACGGTGGTGTGAGAGGGGGATTAAATTCCCCCTACTCGATTGTTCAAGTTCCGCTTTTCAGCCACAAATAGAAAAAACGCTAATGTTATACTGATTCAGGACTGTAAAAGAATTTTAGGGATTTCAATAGGGAGAATCTGATATGAAAAAGTTGTTATCCAAGCTTTTGTGTACAGGTATTGTCATGTCTGTCGTCCTTTCGTACGGTATGTGCGTATTTGCCGATGAAAACGATGAGACTGAAGTGCCAAATGATACTGAAGTAACTGAAACTGAAGATGGTTCTGATGTTGATGAAGCAGAGGAAACTGTTGCTGATACTGACACCGAAGCAGCCACAACTACTGATGCCGACACTGATACTGCAACAGTAACCGACACCGACAACGTAGAAGGCAGCTGGTTTACTTTCGAAGACGATAAGACCAACGAGGAACTCGCTGAAGGCTATGTGTCGAGGAAGATGTCTCTTGGCAAGGAAGTAAGCAACTCGAGCTTTGATTATGCCGAGTGCCTGGAAGGTTACGACCGTCCCGTTTTCGAATATCTTATGCCGATAATGGCGGAGATCGCGGATGGAAAGAGGACCGATACGGTCATCACGATACCGGACAGCGTATTCAGTGCTGACCTGGCGGCCGAGGATCTTGAAGTAGAAAGCCTTGACGGGCTGGGTGATTTCGAGCTCTATGTGCTTTCGATGTCGCATAATCCGGTACACGTAATGCAGGTCGTATATGCGCTTATGCATTCTTCGCCTTACGAGCTTTATTGGTTTGACAAGACACAGGGTCTGAGTGTTCATCTTGAGGCTGTAATTAAGAACGGATACGTTCATGTAAGCGGTCTGACACTGGGCTTTGTTGTTTATGAGGATTTCCGCAACGGGAATGAATTTAATATCAATCCTTATTTCGGCAGCGGTCTAAAAAAGGCTGCGGCCAATGCAAAGGCCATCATAAGCGAATGCGCAGGCATGGACGACTATCACAAGCTCATGGAATACCATAAGGGGATATGTCTTCTTACTGACTATAATTTTGAGGCTTTCGGCCACGGATCACATAAATACGGCGACCCTTTCCAGATGGTGTGGGTGTTTGACGGAGATCCGGAGACCAATGTCGTCTGTGAGGGTTATGCAAAGGCGTTCAAGTACCTTTGCGACAACACGGCATTCACTAGCGACGAGATCTACGCAATATCAGTAAGCGGTATATGCCAGGAATCCCACATGTGGAACATCGTCCACATGGATGACGGCAAGAACTATCACGTAGACATCACGAATTCCGATCCTCAGGGAGAAGGCAATTACAGTCTTGCTCTCTTCATGAGAGGCGCATCGGGAAGCGTCAGCGAAGGTTATACATTATCTGACATCTATTATTCATACGACGAGGACATGATCACTCTCTACGGCAATGATGTCCTCTCTCTTGCAGAAGAAGATTACGACAACAGCAAGCCCGGCGGCGAGCATGATATCATGATCAGCACGCTCTATAACGGCAAAGTGTCTCTGTCGAAGACAAAAGCCGCTGAAGGCGAGGAGATAGAGATCACCGTTACGCCGAACGAGGGATATGAACTCGACGTCATCAAGGTGAACGGCGAGGATATCACGGGAACATCTTTCGTAATGCCCGACAGGGATGCGATGGTCAGGGTCGTCTTCAAGAAGATCCAGCACAAGATAACTCTTGTAAAGACGGGTAACGGTTATGTCAGCATATCCAAACAAACCGCAGGGATCGGCGACTTTGTAAATGTTTCTGCTGCCGCTGACGACTGGTATATCCTGGACTGCATAAAGCTGGACGGCGAAGTTTTGAACGACACTGTTTTCGAGATGCCCAACAAAGACGTTACGGTAGAGGTCGTCTTCATTCCGGCAGATTATAAGATCACCGTGGAAGATGCTCAGAACGGATTTTTAATGGCTAATCTCGATTATGCGAATGAGGGCGACACGGTCTATCTGAGTGTTTACGCGTACACGGGTTATGAACTGGAAAGCCTTATGGTAAACGGGAAAGAGATCAGCGGTGAATCGTTTGTGATGCCCGCTTCGGATGTTACTGTCACGGCCACGTTCCGCAAGATAGAATATACTATCACACTTAAGACCTCGGGTACCGGAAAGGCTTCTCTGTCAAAGACTACGGCAAATTACAGGGATCAGATCGAAGTCACCGTTACGACCGATGATATGCATTATGCCGTCATATCCGTAAACGGTAGCGAGATCAC
Organism: Butyrivibrio sp. AE2032; assembly: GCF_000702965.1. NCBI lineage: Bacteria > Bacillati > Bacillota > Clostridia > Lachnospirales > Lachnospiraceae > Butyrivibrio > Butyrivibrio sp. AE2032. Next base: position 221,378 of record NZ_JNLF01000002.1, read on the forward strand.
CGGAACGACATTCAAAATGCCGAACAAGGACACGACCGTTACCGTCACGTTCGAAGGCAAGCCCTGCAAGGTGAATCTCGTATACGATAAGACAAAGGCATTCTGTGAACTGACTCTGGGCCCCGGTGAGACGAGTACCGAGAGTCTTATGGTTCCGTACGGCACGCTTCTCGGGATAAGCGTAAACCCCAAAGATGGTTATGTCGTCCTCGATCAGAGAGTTGACGGCGTCTCGCAGCGTTACCAGATAGATCACAACCAGAATTCATTTTCTTTCAGCGTTTATGTAAATAAGCCCGAGATCACGGTCGAATTTGAGTTTAAGCTCAAGAGCGAAGCGAAAAACGGATGGATCAAGAAGGGCGACGACTATTACTACATCAGCGCCTATACATACCACAAAGGATGGCTCCTGCTTGGCAATAAGACTTATTACATGGATTACAACACCTGTAAGATGGTCACCGGCTGGAAGAAGATCGACGGGACCTGGTTCTACTTCAAGAGTTCTGGCGAAATGTATACCGGCTGGCTTAATCAGAGCGGCAAATGGTACTATCTCGATGAAATGGGCTTTATGGCCACCGGCTGGCAGATCGTTTCAGGCAAGTGGTACTATTTCGAGTCCGACGGCACAATGTGCACGGGTTGGCTCGACTTAGGCGGCAGCTGGTATTATCTTGATGAATCAGGTGCCATGGCCACCGGCTGGAAAGAGATCTCCGGCAAATGGTATTACTTCGACCTGAAGTACGGCAGTATGAAGACTGGCTGGGTAAAGGACGGCGGCAGCTGGTATTTCCTTAAGGATAACGGCTCGATGGCGACCGGCTGGATCAAGGATGGCAGCAGCTGGTATTACCTTTCTAAGGCCGGCGTGATGCAGAAAGGCTGGCTCAAGCTCGGAAACAGATGGTATTATCTGGACGGCACGGGCGTCATGCAGACGGGCTGGGTCCAAATAAGCGGCAAGTGGTATTACTTCTATTCATCAGGCGCGATGGCTTCGAATACAACGGTTGACGGGTGTAAGCTCGGAGAAGACGGCGCGTGGATAAAGTAAATGTTTGGACTGCATGTGATGGAGGCACAAACTGTAACCAGTGTACTGTATCTGATGAAGTAGGTTTAAAATCTGCTTTTTTGAATTTCAGACCTGCTTTTTCGCAAAAAGAAGTTCTAAAACGCGAATTATGTAATTTTGAAAGGGCTGTCTCAAAACATAATGAGACAGCCTTTATTGTTTCAGCAAGTGTGGCAGTTGCAGTTGATTGCAGAATTCTGACCTGTCTTTTCGACAGGTATCGAAATCGAAGTGATTATCTGCGTTTCGATACCTCGACTTTTGAAAGGTGAGATCGAAATTATCCCAAGATGAGGTTTTCTTGTGATTTGGGATAAAATTTGTGCTCGAAATTATCCCAAGATGAGGGTTTCTTGCGATTTGGGATAAAATTCGGACCGCAAATTATCCCAAGTGAAGCATTTTTAAGCTTTTGGGATAAATTCACCTCTGAAAATTATCCCACGGAGGCAATAATTCACGGTTTGGGATAAAATCGCCTGCAAGGAAAGCTACGATATCGTTTTCAGGAAAAAGTCTTCAAAAACGATATCAGCGGGAGATCAAAGATATCGTTTTCAGGAAAAAGTCTTCAATAACGATATCAGCGGGAGATCAAAGATATCGTTTTTAGGAAAAAACTTCTAAAACGATATCAGTGGAAGATCAAAGGTATCGTTTTCGGAAGAAAAATCTCAATAACGATATCTGCGGTTCAGCCGAGGTATCGAAAACAAAGGATTTCCCCGGATTTCGATACGTTGAACTCTCGACAGGTATCGGAAACGGAAGTTTTTTAAACATTTCGATACTTTGGCCTTCCGGCAGACATGGCTGGTCATTAGCACATCCACTTCAAGGGGTCAGTTTTTCGCCGTTTTTACACGGCAGAAAAGCAGGCATTGGGCAAATGCCAGCCAAAAAGCAAAAGTAAGTGGCTGTACCGGCATTTTGATACAACCCCTTCGATATAAACAATTAAAGTCACTCTCTAATGTTATAATCTGAAAAGCGATCAATGGTGATCAATAGGGATTAATTAGGGGAGAATCATCATGAAAAAGTTTTTTACCAGACTCCTTTGTGCAGGCATAGTCATGTCTGTTGTAATGTCTTACGGCATGTGTGTTTTTGCTGATGTGACTGATGAGGCAGGTGCGGAAGAAGAGCAGCAGACTGAAGAACAGAATGAAGAGCAGCAGACTGAAGAACAGACAGAAGAACAGAATGAAGACCAGACTGAAGCGCAGAATTCAGCAGAAGATACCGATGAAATTCCGTCTGCCGATAACCCCATCGTTTTGGAGGATATCGATTTCGATAACGAAGTAATGGCTGAAAAGTATGTCGACCGGAAGATGTCTTTCGGCAAGGAGCCGAGTTACGGCAGTTTTGCTTTTGCCGACAGCCTTGAAGGTAAAGACAGGGTGATCTTCGAATATCTTGTTCCGGCAATCGGCGAGATAGCAGACGGCGAAAGAACCAGTACCATAATTTCGATACCATCGGATATTTTATCGATTGAATTCACGGCAGAAGAATTAGGTCTTGAAGAACTCGATAGAACAAGTTGGGATCTGTATGCTGCCGTATATAAAAATATGCCTATAAATCCCAGGAATATTGTCACAGTGTTACTTTATGCCTGTCCTTATGAATGCTACTGGTTCGACAAGACACAGGGGTACTATCCCGACTTTAAGTACGATGTTGTTGGCGACAAAGTCGTTGTTGAGTATTATCGCCTTTATTTTTCCGTTGTTGACGAATATCAGAAAGGTAATGACAACTTTACGGTCGATCCTGCTTTCGGACAGGGACTTAAGAAAGCGGGTGAAAATGCAAAAGCGATAGTTGCCGAATGTGCCGGGCTTGACGATTATCATAAGCTCCTGGAATACAACATTCGTATGTGTCTTCTGACCGATTATAATTTCGAGATCTACGAAGGTGAAACGATCAGCTACGGAGATCCCTGGCAGATTGTTTGGCTTTTCGACGGCGATCCTTCGACAAAAGTGGTTTGCGAAGGCTATGCAAAGGGCTTTAATTATCTCTGCGACAACACCGCTTTTGCTGACGATTCGATCTATTCCATCATGGTGAGCGGCAGCTGCGAAGGCGCGCACATGTGGAACTTCGTTCATATGGATGACGGCAAGAACTATATAGTCGATGTCACTAACAGCGATCCGCAGGGCGAAGGAAATTTCGGCACCGGTTATTTCCTGAGAGGCGGCACAGGCTCTGTAAGCGAAGGATATACGATAAGAGGTCATCTTTTTGAGATCGGCAGCGATATGCCGGCACTCTACGGTGAAGAAGCGCTGACGCTTTCGGAAACCGATTATGTTTATGAGAATCCGGAAGGAAAGAACGAGGTCATACTTGGAGGCGTATACAACGGAAGCGCTACGCTTTCGCACAAGTATGCCGATGAAGGCGAAGAAGTGACCGTGACAGCAACACCGAATGAAGGTTACGAACTTAATGCCATCACCGTCAACGGCCAGGCAATAACCGGCAACACGTTCGCAATGCCCAAGGGCGCTGCAGTAGTCAGGGTCGTATTTTTGAAGATCCAATATACCATCGAACTTGCGGATGTCGAGAACGGCACCGTAACCTTTTCCGCTGATACGGCCGGTATTGGAGATGAAGTCACTATTACGGCGGTTCCCGATGACTGGTATAAACTCGACTATATCAAAGTCAACGGCGAGGAGATAACAGGTAATAAGTTTAACATGCCCAACGGTAACGTTACCGTGGAAGTCAGTTTCGTACCTGCAGAGCATAAGATAACATTGGCAGAATCTGCAAACGGCATTTTCGAAGTCAATACGCTCTATGCCAATACAGGTGATTTGATCACTGTCACATGCACACAGGATAAGTACTATGAACTTGACTGCATTAAGGTCAACGGAAATGTTATCGAAGGAATGTCGTTTGAAATGCCTGATGAGGATGTAACGGTTGAAGTGACCTTTAAAAAGATCCTGCACTCGATAACGGTCATGAATTTCGATCACGGCACTGCGACACTGTCAACGGATAAAGCCGGATATGGTGACGAGGTCGAGATATTCATCACGATGGATGAATGGTATAAAGTCCGTGGTATCCTTATAAACGATGTGGAGACCACTGATACGAAGTTCATTATGCCTGACAAGGATGTTGTCATATACATAGGGCTTATCGGTGTCGACTGCGAAGTTGAACTCGTATATGATCACTCGCAGGCCACTTGTCAAATGGTTTATATGCCGGGTTTTACAAGTACTGATAAAATTACCGTGCCGTACGGAACAAATCTCGGTATCGATGTTATCCAGAATAAAGGTTATAAATTGTTCGATTGGAAAGTTGATGGCCAGATGCATCTCATAGAAACGAGAAATGTATCTGAAACTTATGATATCAGTGTTATTGTCAAAAAGAGTAAGGTAGTCGTGGAATTCGAATTCAAGCCAAATTCGGAGATGACGGACGGATGGCATCTTTTCGGCAATGACTACTACTATTTGAAATATGGCGTATGTTACTTAGGTTTTCAGTATATACGCGGAAAGCATTATTATTTTGATCCCGCATCCGGAAAGATGATGACAGGATGGGTAAAACGTGACGGAGAATGGTATTACTTTAAGGAATCCGGAGAAGCTGCTGACGGATGGTTAAAGATCGGTAAATACTGGTATTACTTTGAAACGGGTTGGATGGAAAAGGATATCTGGATCTCTTCCGGCGGCAGAGATTATTACATCAGACCTGACGGCACGCTTCAGACCGGCTGGATAAACAGGGATTATGTCTGGATGTATTATGATGAGGATGGCCAGATCGTAACAGGCTGGCAGAAGATCTCCGGCAAATGGTACTACTTTGACGAAGAAGAGTCATACGATGTTGATGGTGACGCCTTATTTATCAGACCTGTCGGTTCGATGCGTACAGGCTGGAAGAAGATCTCAGGCAAGTGGTATTACTTTGAAGACTCCGGTGCGATGGTAACAGGCTGGAAGAAGGTTTCAGGCAAGTGGTACTTCTTCGAAAACTCGGGTTCGATGGTAACGGGCTGGAAGGAGATCTCCGGAAAATGGTATTACTTCACCAAAGACGGTGACATGAAGACCGGATGGTTCAAAGACGGCGGCAAGTGGTATTTCCTCAGGTCCTCTGGCGAGATGGCTACAGGCTGGGCCAAGACCGGCGGTAAATGGTACTATTTCGACAAGTCCGGCGTGATGCAGACCGGATGGGTCAAGTCAGACGGCAACTGGTATTACCTGAGCACGGCAACGGGCATAATGGTAAGTTCGATAACTGCTAAGATCGGCAACAGGGAATATACCTTCGATTCGAACGGCGTATGCACTAATCCGTGATAATGTGAATTGATGATATGAATGAGAATTTGTCCCCGAACGTTGTTTGGGGACTTTCTTTTATACCGCCAATCGATTGACTGCCTGAATCGGAAGTTTAACCACCCGTATCGGAAAATTAACCGCCCGCATTTGCGGTAAAGCATAAATTATTATAATATAGTGCGGAAATCCGAGGCTCTGTTTTATGTGGGGCCTTAAAGATCTGGAGTGCTTCGGACCGGTGGGAAATGAGCTGTCATCTGTACAAAAGGCTGCGCTTGCCCTTTTTAAGGCAGGCCTGACCGGTAACGCATGTACGTTGCCGGCTGATCCCGATTGGAGCCAGATACACCAGATTGCTTTGGATCAGGGCATGATGTGTGTCGTCTATAACGCCATCAAGTCGTCAGGCATTTCAGTGCCTTCAGAGATCCTCAGGACATTTCAGGCGGAATCGCTTGCTACTATAAGATCTGACAGGCTTCAGATAAATGAGATAAATGCTCTGTTCGGCGAGTTCGAAGCAAAGGAAATTGATTATCTGCCTTTGAAGGGCATTGATTACAAGGCTCTCTATCCGAAGCCCGAGTACAGGTGGATGGCAGACGCCGACATATATTTCCGCAAAGAGCAGTATCAGGAGATATCGAAGATACTTGAAGCAAGGGGCTTCGTCTTCGACTGCGAGTCAGATCACGAATACATCTGGGAAAAACCGGGAGTATTAAAGCTAGAGCTCCACAAGGTCATGACAGATCCGTCTTATCAGATATACATTTCGAGATTTAAGGACGGGTTTGAGATGGCCGAAAGAGTGGGGAACACCCACCGTTACAGGTTCGGCGCTACGGACCAGCTGGTTTATGCGACGGCGCATTTCACCAAGCATTACATGTCGATCTGCCCTAATGTCAGGAACCTTTTGGACATGTACTACCTTTCCAAAGATCCGAAGGTCGATCAGAAGAAGCTCGATGAGATGCTCGACGGGCTGAGGCTTAAAAAGCTTTATTCATATGCTGTAAAGGCAGTTGACTGCTTGCTTAATGACAGGCCTTTCGATGAGAACTGTCTCATGATCTTAAACCGCACGCTCACAAATTCCGCGGAGTTCAACGAGAAGAGAAAATATTTCTTCATCGCTGCGAGCATGAACAAGGGCGGGTCCGAATTAAGTTCCAAATCTAAGAATAAGACGCTTATTTACAGGCTCTTTCCGCCGGTGCTGATAATGAAGTACAAGTATCCGGTACTGAGGAAAGCTCCCGTGCTCCTGCCTTTCTGCTGGATACACAGGGCTTTTGAAGGCGTTTTCTTCAAGCACAAGCTCGTGAACGTCTTCATGAAGGAATATAAAGAATCTCCCGACCAGGTCAGGGCCTATGTCGAAGAGATGGAAAAGCTCGGTCTCGAGGAGTGGGTCGAACGGGTGGATCTGAGATGACGGACCACTCTGCTTCGGAAAAGAAACTCACGGACATGCTCTTCGGCAGGAGGGATCTTGCTCTTATATCTTCAATGGGTTCGGGCAGAGTCACAGACATAGATGCGCTCACGGAAGGTCTTGATCCCGATAACGAGAGTCTCATATACATGCTTTCTTTGAGCTTATTGGGTTACCGCACGGGTTTTGATATGTTTCCAGAAAATGCCGTGCCGCGGCTTCAGGGCCTTCATAGATACTATCAGGTCAGGAACGGCGCAGGTATGCCCTGGTTCCGCAACCAGTTGGACAGGTTGGGAAAAGCCGGGATCCCCGTAATGCTTACAGGCGATACCGCCATGAGGGCTTACTATTCGCCCGATAATCCGAGAATGTTCTCACAATATGGTCTGACGGTCGTATCCGAGAAGTACGACGAAGCGCTTGTGCTTTTAAGGGATGCCGTTAAGAATGCCGATAAAGACAGCAATTTCGACAGGACGATGCAGGACATCACGGTGATAAGGCTCTTTGAAGGTGTTCCCGACAAGAGATTCACTATAGAACGTTCGCTCTGGACAAGGGCTTCCAAGTTTGAATATCTCGGCCACGAGGTCTATGTTCCGTCAAAAGAAGACATGCTCATATACCTTTTGTGCGTGCCTTACGGTCCGTGGGTTTTGGAAGAGGATATCAACCTCAGGACGAGACGTGTGACCGATGCCTGCGCGATCCTGATGGCCGATAAAGACTTTGATTACGGATATCTGGCAAATGTTGCTTCGATGTCAGGCGCTTACGACACGTTAAGGTATTACTTATGTCTTATCAATGTTTGCGTTCCGGGGCTGATACCCGATGAGGTTTGGTCAGAGCATTTTGCAGCTGACGATTCTTACGAAGAATACTTAAACCTCATGACTGATTTCTGCAACGTGAGAAAAGACGGTCCCGCGCCGGGCGGCAGGATAACTTCGAAGAGTCCTTCGGCGCTTCTTAAGAAGGCGCAGATAAAGAGCGCCAGGGAAAAGGTATTGAGATTCATGGAAAAGAGCAGGGAAGTTCATGGGTAAGCATACACTGACAGATTATTTCCGCTATGTGGATAAGAGAATAGCGGACCAGAGGGAAGAGGGCATGACGTCCTTTAAGATCTCGGTCGCAGGACAGATAATCGAGCAGAGATTCACGCTTAAGGCACATGCCGAAAGCGTAATGAAATACATGGTCGGCATCCTTGCGGATGAGAATGCAGAGCCCGATGCGGTCTTTTATTACTGGACTGAGGACATAAAAGTCTATGAACCGCCTCAGGCTTCTTCGGAAACTGCGGTCTGGCAGAGTAAGGATGAGACAGGATATATAAGGGTCACACCTGGATACGGCATGGTCGGCGTCGACTATACGAGAAACACATATTATTTCTGCAGGGAGCCGAAGAGCAATCCCGAGTCGATGCTCTACGGACATGCCATGATCGTGGCTTTCGGGCAATGGGCAAAGCACAACGGACTGATGCTCCTGCACAGCGCATGCGTAGGTGTTGACGGCAAAGGCGTGCTCCTGTCGGCCAGGGGCGGCGGCGGAAAGTCAACTTTGGCGGTATCCTGCCTCTTGGGCGGGTTCGATTTTGTTGCTGACGACTATGTTCTCGTTAACAGCGAAGGACCTCTGAAGGCTTTGCCTTTATACAGGACCGTGAGCCTTAATCAGGACATGTCAGCTCTTTTAAAGCCCGGAATGGACATCGTAAGGGTTGATCACGACAGAAACGACAAACTTATGCTCGATGCTTCAGGATATTCCTATGCCAATGAACTGCCCGTCAATGCTATAATATGCCCCAGGGTATCTGATATCGGTGAGCCTGAGATCAGAAAGACTTCTCCCGGGCCCGTCCTCGTGAAACTTATCGATTCGACGGCGAGCCAGCTCGGAGTCTTCCGTGATCCCGAACCTTATCGTATAATGTCCCGGCGGCTTATCGGTATTCCCGTGTATGAGATACTTCTTTCGCGCGATCTCGAGAAGAACCGCGAAGCGTTAAGAAAATTTATAAGTGAGGAACTTTGAAATGTATAAGCTCAATGAAGAGAAGATGTTCTATGACATGGCTGACGGTCAGGCCGTCGTCATTAATTTCGAGACCGGTATGTACTACGGCACCAGCAGCCTGGCATCCGCAGTACTGGATCTCCTTATGAAGAATGCCGATCCCGATAAGGTGCTGGCTGCGATAAAGGCGCTTGACGGGTGCCCCGCTGACATCGACGCAGCTTTCAAGGCTTTTATTGACGAGCTTATCGCAAAGGGAATCGTCGTAGAGAGCGGTTCATCCGAAGAGGTTGAGATCAGCTTTGATGCTGCTTCTCTTGCTGACGGCTTTGGTCTTACGCTCAATGAATTCTCCGAGGTTCAGGACCTTCTCCTGGCTGACCCGATCCACGACGTTGACGTTGATGCGGGCTGGCCTGTAATGGGTGAAGGCGACGACAATAAATAATCAGGGGGATATTTCCTTGGACATCACGATCGGCCGGCCCTATATCGAGAGAGGTTCTTCTGACAGCCGTCTTTGTTCCGATATCAGGTTCGGTGACCGTTCGTTCAAGCTCTGGTTCTCGTTAACCGGACTTCCGGGAGGCTTTTTGCTTACGGAACGCTGCGACGCTTTTGCAGGCGTCCTTTTGCCTGAAGCAATGAAGCGTGGTTTGTCCATTACTTCGGAAACTCCCATATCTGCATCTCTTTTATATCAGTTCAGAGAACATCTCATTCCCACCATGAGCATGGCATTTGACGGTTTTCAGGAGATAAGCATCGATATCCCGTCTGTACATGATTATGAGTACTTTCCTCATTCAAGTGCCAGTTCATGTTCATATTCGTTAAATGATAAAGCCCGTTTCGCTGATTTTTACATCATATCCAGGTTCGGAAAATATAAGGACAGGGAGACTTTCGAAAAAGTCTGCGCTGACTGCGAAAGCAGGGAAACTATGTATGCTTTCATCGATTCGAACATCGATGAACTGTTCCCGGAATCCGATCCGCACACGGAATATTTAAGGTTCTTATCTTCCGTCCTTATATTGCAGAAAGTGACAGGTTCTTTCAGTTTTCACAGGGAACTGATCCCTTTTTCCGGAGGGTGGGATTCGACCTTCAATGTCAACAGGGAAGAGTGGTTCGCTATACTTGCTACGGGCAGTTTTCGCACTGAGCAGACGGTCTTTTATCTGGATCCCGGTGAGAGCTTCAAAGCAGGTCCCGCACCCGAAAAGTCGTCACGGGACATACTTATCGGTAAGCCTTTCATCTTAAGATCTGACGGAAAAACGAGGCTTAAAGCTTACGTTAAGATCGATAGGGTCGTCAAACCCGTTTGGTTCGAAGTGTCTGATGAGTATGGAGATTACTTAGCTGATGACAGGCTTGATCCTTTTGTCATAGCTTTCCTTCCTAAAGCGATGAGGGAAGGACGCAACATCGTATGCCAAGCTCCTGTCTCGAAAAGGCTTCTTTACCAGATCAGGAGATTTCTTATCCCCGCATGCTCTTCGAACATGGACAGCTTTAAGTTTGTTGAGATCTTCGCCGACAAAATTGCCGATATAAAGGAAAACGCCGGTGCCGTCACGACAGGCTGCACATGCGGCGTGGACAGCATGTACACCATTGAAAAGCTGCTGAAGACGGACATCGACGGCCACAGGCTGACACATCTTATGGTCGCCAACTGCGGAACGCTCGAGAGCGACGATAACAGTAAGACCCTGAAGATGATGGCTTCACGTATAGAGAACGGAATAGGTAAAGATACCGGCATTCCCGTCGTTTGCATCGATACGAATCTCGATAAGATATTACCTGAAGAAGTCTATGTCTCGGTTGTCGTATACAGATTGGTTGCTTCGGTTGTCTCTTTGCAGAAACTCTTCGGAGTATTCTGTCTTTCCTCGTCGATCGAGTATGTCAACTTTTCGTACACCGCTGAGGTCTGTGAATACTACGAACCGTTCCTTTTGAAATGTTTCGATCTGGACAGGACAAGGTTCCATTCATCGGGAGCGCAGCTCACCCGTATCGAAAAGCTGTCCTACCTGGCTGATTCCGGGAATGCAAGAAAGCATCTGCATCCTTGCATCTATGCCAGAAGGAGCACCAACTGCGGTACATGCGGAAAGTGTCTTCCCACGATTACCGCACTATATGCGCTGGGTAAGCTCGATGGTTTCGGTGCGGTCTTTGATCTTGATGATTTCCATAAGAACACGGACACATACATCGGCAGGACGATTGCCGAGAATAAACACGAATACTGCGGTGAATGCTATGTGCTGCTTAAGGAAAAAGGACTGATCACCAAGCGCGCCGAGCAGATCGGTGCGATGATATCGGCTGCGCGCACTGTGGCTGAAAAGCACAGGGATGAACTTCTGAAGCAATCAGGAGAAGAAGATTCATGAACGGTATCAGAGTTTCAGTTCTGATCGTTGCCTACCAGGCCGAAGAGTTCATAAAAGAGACTGTAGGGAGCGTTTTGGCGCAGACTTATTCTCCGTTTGAGATCATTGTCGTCAACGACGGTTCGACTGATAAGACCGGTGAGATCGTATCATCTTTTTCTTCTGTCCGTTGTGTTGCTTCGGAGCATAAAGGCATAGCTTCCGCGCGCAATCTTGCGGTTAAGGAAGCAAAGGGCGATTATGTGGCATTCCTTGATGCTGATGATATCTGGGTTCCTTCAAAGCTCGAAAAGCAGGTGCGTTATATAAGTGACAACGAAAACTGTCAGATAGTTTTCTCGCACTATGAGAACTTTACGGATATACCTTTAGATTCACTTACTGAAAGGCAAAAGAAGGTAATGGAAAACCTGTCTTATCCGTATCTGGCGAGCGCTCTGATCAGCAGGAATGTTTTTGAAAAATACGGACTTTTCGATGAGAAATATACATACGGCGAAGACACCGAGTGGTTGAAACGCCTTCAGTTTGCGGGTCTCGACTTGTCACATGAGATCCCTGAGGTACTATATAGAAGACGGATACACGGCGCCAACATCACGCTGTCCCATCAGACTCCCGGACAGAAGGAGATGTTGTCCCTTATGGCCGACGCCATCAGGAAAGCCAATCAGATAAAGAGCGGACTTGGAGATAAGAATGAGTAAGAAACTGTCAGTTGTAATACCCGTTTATAATGCGGAGAAATATATCGCAGAAGCCGTCGGCTCTGTTCTTGAACAGGGCTGGGACGGGGAAGTCGAGATCATAGTAATAGACGACGGTTCGACAGACCGTTCGTGTGAGATAGCGGAAAGCCTCGGCTGCAAGGTGCTGCACCAGGACAGACTGAGAGCGGCAAATGCAAGGAACAGAGGCATAAAGGAAGCTTCCGGAGATCTTATCTTCATGCTCGATGCCGATGACGTCAGCGCCGCAGGGTCGCTTGCAAAACTCCTTGAGCCTTTTATATCCGATGATTCCGTCATTGCCTCATTCGGAATGACGGTTGATTTCTATTCGCCCGACATGCCCGAAGAAGAACGTGTAAAGATCAAGATCCGCACTGAACCTTACGCTGGCATCCTGCCGGGCGCATCTCTGATTGCGCGTTCCGTATTTGACGAGGTCGGACTTTTCGATTCTTCCATGACGAGCGGCGAGACCGTCGACTGGATGGTAAGACTCCGCTCGAGCGGCATGAAGACCGTTCAGATAGTAGATACTGTCTTAAGGCGCCGCATTCACATGACCAACACGGGCAGGACCGACCGCAGGGAAGAGATGAAGAACTATGCGGCTCTCCTTCGCAAGAGGATGGGCAATAAATGACAGATCTCGTCTCGCTCCTCGTTCCTGTCTATAACTCGGAAAAGTATCTGCCGCGTTTTCTTGAAAGCGTTCTTGCGCAGACCTGGGAGCATTTGGAGCTGATCCTTTGTGACGACGGTTCTTCTGACGGTTCTGTTGAGGTCATAAAGTCTTATATGGACAGGTTTGAAGAGCGCGGTATTTCTGTGTCGCTCATTGCTTCTGAACATAAAGGCCAGGCATCGGCAATAAACGATGCCCTTAAACTTACGAAAGGCGAATACCTGACCTGGTGCGATTCCGACGATTACATGTTTCCCGGAAACATCGAAAAGAAGGTGCTCTGGTTAAAAGAACACCCTTATGCCGGCATGGTGCGCAACGACGGACTTGTATATGACGGTGATAATGAGACCGTAATAAGGAGCAGCACAAAGGAAGAGGACCGCAAGGAACAGGATATATTCGATCAGCTTCTATGGCAGACGACTTACTGTTTTGCGGGATGCTATATGATCAGGATGTCTCTTTTCGATTCATGCTATCCTGACCGCGGGATACCTTTGTCAGCCGAAGGCCAGAACCTTCAGCTTTTATTGCCTCCGGCCTCAAGGTCTGTTTGCGGTTTTGTTCCCGAAGTCCTTCATCACTATTATCAGAGAAAAGCAGGTCATTCGAGCCAGAGCAGGAGTTATACCCAGACTCTGGAACGCATCAACGGCTTTAACGACCTGTTCTTAAGGATACTTCCATACTGCGATGTCGATCAGGAAAAGTACAAACAGGTGATAGAAGAAATAAAGAAGAAAAATATCGAGCAATTAAGGTATTCTATGGTAATGAGAGTCAAAAAGGAGATGGGCGAGTCTTGAAAGCAGGAATAGTAACATTTCATGAATCCGATAATTTCGGTGCGGTCCTGCAGGCATATGCGCTGCAGCAGACGCTTTTCTCTTTAGGTGCCGACAGCGAGTTCGTTTCGCTCCCTCAGACACTTAAGCAGAACAGCTATCCGCTGACAGGTCCCGCGGCCGTGTTCGCGAAAAAGATAGTTGCTGAGGGAGAAGTGAGATCCGCCCATTTCAAGGCTTTCAGGGAGCAGTACCTTACGTGCTCAAAGCCCTATACCAAAGATGATTACAAGACCATCGCGTCAGACTTCGACTGCTTTATCGCAGGTTCCGACCAGATATGGAATCTGAGGATACCCGAAGTCGACGAGCGTTATTTTCTGCCTTTTGCCGAGCCTTCGCAGATGAATTCATATGCCGCCAGTTTCGGAGCCGAAGAGTTCCCGGAGAAGGTCAGGGATTATGCCGGCAAGGCTCTGTCGAAGTTCAATAAGATATCCGTCCGCGAAGCTTCCGGACTTGATATCGTGAAATCTTTATGCGGCAGGGAAGATGCCGTCGTGTCACTGGATCCGACATTATTGTTGTCACGCGGGGATTGGCTTGAGGTCGCATCGCCCGCGCCTGCTGAAGATTACTATCTCCTGTTCCTCGTTAAGTACGATGCAGGACTTCATAAGAAAGCGAAAGATGCTGCAGCCGCAGACGGAAAGGAACTTAAGGTCATCACGGCTGCATTCATGCCTCAGCTCGGGTTCCCGGCCTGGAGCGGTGTCACCGTAAACGACTGGGTATCACTCGTTTCACATTCATCGGGAACGTTCACCAATTCGTTCCACGGATGTGCGTTCTCGCTCATATTCGGAAGGCCTTTGTGCATCAACATGCTCCAAGATGAGCTGGGGAAACGTAACGGCAGGATAGAAGACCTTTTATGGAAGTTCGGCATGGACAAGTCTCTTGCAGGTGAACTCCAGGCTTGTCCTTCCGATGAATTTGAATCGCGCATCTGTGATTCCAGAAAGTCTTCCATGGATTATCTTAAGGATATTATCGAAAATGCCTGAACTGTTTTCCGACAGATCGAAATGCTTCGGCTGTGAAGCCTGCAGCGCCTGTTGTCCTTCGGGTGCCATAAAGATGGTGGCCGATGCGGAAGGTTTTGCATATCCTGTTATCGACGCTTCCCTCTGCACGGAATGCGGAAACTGTGTAGATGTCTGTCCCGCTCGAAAAAGCGTTTCTCCGTGTGAGCAGCATTTCTTCGCAGTGCGGACCTTGTCTGAAGATGTTCTTTACAAGAGTACTTCTGGAGGCGCGTTCTCGCTCATTGCTGACGCTATCCTTAAGATTGGCGGTGTTGTCTGCGGAGCTGTTTACGATGAGGATTTTAATGTCGTTCACATCGTATCCGAAGACATTGCTCCGATGAGAAAACCAAAGTATGTACAGAGTTCTCTGGGTAACTGCTACGATCAGATCTCTTCGGCTGTTAAAGACGGGCGTCCCGTCCTGTTCACGGGAACTCCGTGCCAGTGCGATGCCGTGCGCAGCTTTTTCGGTGAAGATTCATCCATATACTATGCGGCATTGGTTTGCAGAGGTGTAGGATCTCCCGCGCTCTGGAAAGACTATGTGAAGTTCCTCGAAAAGAACGGACCTCTGACGTCTTATTGCTCACGTGACAAGCGCAGAGCAGACGACGCGCACACGGTCGCTTACACTGTCGGCGGCAGCGAAACGGCCGTTCAGTATCTGTCAGATCCTTTCAGCAGGATATATGCAAAAGAACTGTCATTGAGGCCTTCATGCTATCAGTGTCCTTATGCGACGATAGACAAGACTTTCGATTTTGTCATAGGCGATTTCTGGGGCGTCGAAAAAGCCTTCCCCGAACTTGCCGACGGCAGGGGAACATCGCTAGTTATAACGGGTTCTGCCAGATCATATCAGATGATCCTTTCGATGAAGGAAAGTGCTGTTATACTTGAGACTGACAGGGAACACGTTAAACAGCCCGCGCTCGAGACTCCCGCAAAAGCAGGAATGCTCAGGCGTTTTTTGATGAAGGATATCGCTGCAAAAGGTCCCGACGGGATCTGCGATATCGCTGCGATACTCAAGAAATACGGTTCTTAAAGGCGGATTTGAAGGATGAAAGAGAAGAAGGTTAAAAAATCTACTCTTAAATGGATCTTCCAAAGGTCCAGATCCGCCATGGGCGATCTTTTATTTCTGTTCATAGTTAAGATCCTTCAGGGCGCCGAAGGCGTGGTTTTCGCGTTCCTTCTGCGCAATATCGTCGATGCCGCAGTAGCGCACGATATGGATAAGCTCGTTACGAGCGCTGTGTTTGTCTGCTGCCTCATCGTTCTTGCCATTGTGCTCTACTGGTGCGCTCAGTACTTCGTCGAGAAACCTACAGCAAAGATAACCAAGCATTTAAGGGAGCGCGCGTTCGGCGAACTTTTGCGCCGCTCTTATCCTGACGTCGTAAAGGTGCATACGGGTGAGTGGATGACCAGGATCAATTCCGATTCTGCGGTCATTGCCAATGCTATCACCACGATAATCCCGAGCACTGCCGGCCTCATCGTACAGCTCGTCTGCGCCGTCGTATCACTGTTCCTCATAATGCCGGGCGTCGCATGGATAATAGTTCCGCTTGGCGCTTTCATGGTCGGATTGTCTTTGTTCCTGAGGACGAGGCTCAAGAACTATCACAAGGAAGTACAGGGCTACGAAGGTGAGGCTTACAGTTTCTTCACGGAGTCATTGAGCGGAATGCCTGTCATCAGGACGTTTACCAAAGAAAATGAGATGACCGCGATTGCAGACAAAAAGCTCGATAAGATCGTATCGGCGCGGTTAAGGAGAGCCAGATTCGTCGCAACATGCGCCACAGGGATCTACGGCATCGTCCGCGTCGGTTATTACATTGCAGTCTTGATCTGCGGCATAAGGATCTACGACGGACTTATGACATACGGTACCATGCTCGCTATCCTGCAGCTCGTGCGCCAGGTCGATTATCCGATGGCAGAAGTGTCACACGGACTTCCTCAGTTCTTCAATATGGTCGCCAGTGCCGAGCGTATGATGGAGATCGAGAAGTTCGAACCCGATCTTCAGGGCGAGGCTGTTCCCGCTACTGAAGCAAACCGTTACTATCACGAGGACATGACCGCCATCTGCATCGAGAATGCATATTTCCATTACGATGACGACGACAACGTGCTTGATGATTTCTCACTGACGATAAATAAAGGCGATTATGTCGCATTCACGGGCGAATCCGGATGCGGAAAGAGTACCTGCATGAACATCCTGATGGGGCTTTACAAACTCGATAAAGGTGAGGTATCCATTGTTGGCAAGAACGGCTCGAAAACGCCACTCACGCCTGAATGGCGCTCGCTCTTTGCTTACGTTCCCCAGGAAAACCTGCTGTTCAGTGGTACCATACGTGAAGTTGTATCCTTCGGCGATAAGTCTTTTGATGACGAAGCCATCTGGAATTCTCTGCGCATTGCCTGCGCCGAAGACTTCGTTAAAGAACTGCCTAAAGGCCTTGATACTCCGCTTGGCGAAAGAGGTTCCGGCCTGTCTGAAGGGCAGATGCAGAGGATCGCCATCGCACGAGCCATCTGCAGCAACCGCCCGATACTCATGCTCGACGAATCGACGAGCGCACTGGATGAATCGACCGAGAGCATGCTCCTGGATAATCTCAAGGCTATGACTGACAGAACGGTGCTCATAATCACACACCGTCCGGCAGCCTTAAATATCTGCAATCAGAGGATAGATTTTCACAGCAAATAGACTATGTTCCGGCCCCTATTTGCGTGTCGGTTATTTCAGATTTTTTGTCGTTTGTTTGTATGATTCCCTGCCGGTTTACGTAATACTGTGTCGGTATTGTCGGTTTTTGTAAGGAAACTTTAGTGTTTTCATGTCGGTTCCTTGTCGTACTTTGTCGCCGAGAAACAGAAAAATCTATTTGCAAGATCCGACAAGGCATCTTTGATGCAGGAGGCGGCACCGCCTCTTGTAAACTTTTAAAGCACCTGCATAAGGCTTGGCAGTCAAGGCTGGCGCAAGCCAAGGCGTCAAGCCGCGCCTTTACTGACAGGCCTGCAGGTGCTACCTCAAAGTTCACTTTTGCGGCCAATCCGTTTTTGTGTTTTATCATAGCGCGCAATTTTGTTTGTTCTAATTATGATAGTCCCATTATTGGAAGTGTCTCTATGTTATGCTCTTGAAAATCAAATGTTTAAGGAGGTTTCTTTTATGACAGATTACAATGATCAGCACTACCAGGAGATCATGCAGAGGATCAGAGGTTTGAGGCTCATCGACGACGTCTTCATGACTGTCTGCTTCGACGGCAACATCGAGGGCGCACAGCTCCTCTTGAGCATCATACTCGACAGGGACGACCTCACGGTAACAGAGGTTAAGGCTCAGAAGATAATGAAGAACCTTAAGGGACGCGATGTCTGGCTCGACATACTTGCAACAGACAAAGAAGGAGCACTTTACAACGTTGAAGTCCAGCGTGCAGACGCTGGAGCAGACAGAAAGCGCGCACGATACCACTCGAGCATGCTCGATTCAAATATGCTGGCACAAGGCGAGTCTTGGCAGGGCATTCGTGAGAGCTATGTTATCTTCATTACGGAGAATGATGTCTTAGGTTTGAACAAGCCAATTTATCACATAGAGAGACATATAGTCGAAGGCGATTATTTGCCTTTCAATGACGGAGAGCATATCATATATGTGAACGGTGCAATGAAAGGATCTGACACGGCACTAGCCAAGCTCATGAGTGATTTCTTCTGCACGGAAGCAAAAGACATGAACTATGCGGCTTTATCTGAAAAGGTCAGATACTTTAAGGAATCTGAGAAAGGAGTTGAGCGTATGTTTGATTCATTAGAAGATTTGAGAAACCAGGCTATACTAGAAGCAAATACTCAAACTGCTCTTAAGATGATCGCAGGCGGAAAACTTTCTTTGGAGGACATTGCTTCTTATTCCGGGCTCCCCCTCGATAAAGTAAAAGAGCTTGCAGAAGCAAAAACCGCATAAGCACTAACTACAAATAAACGATTACATTCAAAGGATCTCGTCAGAGGTCCTTTGTTTTGAATCTGACTTCGAATTGCCTTTCAATGATGGAGAGCATATCATATATGTGAACGGTGCGATGAAAGGATCTGACACGGCACTAGCCAAGCTCATGAGCGACTTCTTCTGCACGGAAGCAAAAGACATGAACTACAAGGAATTATCTGAAAAAGTCAGATACTTCAAGGAGTCTGAGAAAGGAGTTGAGCGTATGTTTGATTCTTTAGAAGATATGAGGAACGAAGCCGTCTCGGAAGCGACGATTGAGTATGCTAAAAAGATGATCGAGTCTGGAAAGCTTTCTCTTGAAGATATAGCAGAATTTTTAGGTCTCCCTCTCGATAAAGTAAGGGAACTTGCAGAAGCGCAGACAGCATAAACTGTATATACAAAATGATTATTCTTGCAAAGGATCTTATAAGAGGTCCTTTGTTTTTGTCAGCAGGAAAAAGAACGTTAATTATTCTTCTCTGATTGAATGTTTTTCTGAGATGAAGTGTAGCTTTAATATACAGAACGTGCATTTTTATTTATTAATTTAAATAAATATAGTAGAATATGCTGTTAGTTTATGCTTGGACCCATATGTGCTTCGGGTTTAAGAGGAAGGTGTAAGGAAGTTTCTGCCAGATGAAGACTGCTGTGCTTTTGCCTGTTTATAATCCTGACGCGAAGTTCCTGCGCCTCGTGGAGGAACTCAACCGCCGAGGATTCAAGGTCGTTGCCGTTAATGACGGAAGCCTTGAAAGATGCGACGAATTCTTTAAGCGTGCGGCTGTCTATGCCGACGTCATCGGATACAAGATCAACAAGGGCAAGGGTTATGCCCTTAAGCGCGGATTTGAGTATATCGGCAACAATTTGAGCGACGAGGTCGATTATATCGTCACGGCTGACTCAGACGGACAGCATGCGATCGAGGATATCGAGCGTGTGGCACATCTGACGAGGAAGACCGACGGTATCGTTCTCGGCATGAGGGACCTTTCGGAAAAGATCCCGATCAAGTCCAGGATCGGCAACGACATGTCCAAGATCGTTTATACGATCGTTACGGGCGTTTATCTGAGAGATAACCAGTCAGGTCTCAGAGGGTTTCCTACAAGGCTCTGCATGTGGCTCCAGGACATTCCGGGCAACAAATACGAGTATGAGCTCAACGTTCTCGCGACCGCTCACAAAGAGGGCATGAAGGTCACCGGCATCGACATAAAGACCATTTACGAGAACAACAACAAGAATACTCATTTCAGACCGATAAAGGATACCATAAGGATACAGAAATCTTTATGGGCTTATGGTCTTATCTCGGCGCTGCTTTATACGCTCTATACGCTTACTGTTTCGGTCATAGTATGGTTCGGCATTCCGCACTTTTACTATTGGCTCATAGGCATATACGTTTGGGTAACGGCGATGCACGCCGTGCTAAACGTTTTTTCGGCCGGTATCAGGCACAGGCAGAAGATCAGCGTCATCTACTACATCACTTGTTCCATCAAGTACTGCATCGCGACGCTGATCATGCTTCTGTTCTACTATCAGGGATGGTTTATGTTCCTGGGCGGCGTCTTGTCTCTAATCGTTATTTTAGTGCTAAGCTATGTGTTTGGCAGATCAGGAATACTGGGAAAGGTTTGATCTATGGAAAAATGCAAATTTGAACTGGTTGAGAGCATAGTGACATCGGGCGGTCTTGTAGAAGCATACGGCCGCGATGTCGTAGCGCATCCCGTTCCGGATGCGGGTGACTTTGAAGGGAAGATGGATCCGAGGGAGTTCTTCATCAGGAGCGCGATCTATGCTTTCCAGAAATCCATCCCCATGAAGTTCTCGGTCGAGGGACTCCGTCAGACGACAAAGACTTACTGTCAGGATATGTGCACTAAGGCTATCGATGAGGATTCCTTTGAAGTAGAAGTCAACGGCAGGAACATCAAGGTCTTTTCTTATAAGCTTGCTGAGTTAACGGGAAAACTGCCCGTCATGATATACATACACGGCGGTTCTTTTATGGCTTCAAAAGCGGAGTTCTACAAGGAACCCTGCAGATATACGGCAGAAAACCTCGGATGCATGGTATTTAACGTCGAATACAGCCTCGCTCCCGAGAATGTTTATCCTGCTGCCATCGAAGACATCTGCGGCGTTATTGCATACGTCTATGAGAACGCCGATGCGCTGAACATAGATAGAGAAAAGATTGGACTTTTCGGCGACTCCGCAGGAGCAAATCTCGCGCTCGCGGCTATCCTCGATAACAAGTCGGAAGCAAAGATCAGCTATGCAGGCCTCTTCTATCCCTGTGTTGATCTTTACTCACAGGATGCTCTCTACGACTGGAGTCTCGACATGTACAACATCGCTGACGAGCAGAGGGAACTTATCGAGTCCCGTCTGCAGCTGGGACGTGCCGACGGCAAAGGAAACAACGAGCTCATGGCTAATATCCTCATGGCTTATTCAGGCGGAAGATATGAGGAAGTTAAGCGCAATCCCGACATCAGTCCGATATATGCCGATCTGAGTGTAATGCCTTATACGGGCGTGTTTACGGCAGAATATGACGGACTCCGCATCCAGGCCGAATACTATTCAACACTTTTGGACAAAGCCGGAGTTCCTAATGAGCACATCAGATACATGGGTGTCTCACACGCTTTCCTCGATTATTTCGGCATCCTGCCTCAGGCACAGGCGTCGATACTCGAGATGTGCGATCAAGTAAGAAAGGTTTGGGGAATATAAGGGATAATGGTCTCTTCAATTGTTACTGAAAACATAGAAGCGCTGAAAAACGCGCCGCAGACGTTTGAGTCGATATACACGATAATCAAGAACAGATTTACGAGCGAGAGATTCGGAGAGTGGCTCGAAGACGGACAGATCCGTCAGATGTCTTATTACGAACTTTACGAGAGAGTCGATGAGTTCACAAAGGCAGCCGTCACGTACGGCAAGGGCGGAAACAATAATTTCGTCGGCATATTTCTCGAAAACTCCGCTGACTGGGTCGCTCTTTTCTGGGGACTTTTGCAGGCAGGCTTCAGGCCGATCCTTCTTAACACAAGACATAACATCGGCATCACGAACGACATCATCAAGGACATGGATCCCGTTTTCGTCGTCTCGGAAGACGTTAGAGTAAACCGCGCAGTTTCCGTAAAGGAACTCCTCGAAGCAGGCAAGGGCGTGAAGTTCGACAAGTCCATGGTCAACTGGGCAGATGAGATAATTCTCATCACTTCAGGCTCTACATCAAAGCCGAAGATCATATCGCACAGTGGAAAGACGATCTGCCTTCAGGTCGAGATGAGCGGCGATATCGTTAAGACAAACCAGTCGATACAGTATAATGCCAAGCTCGACATACATAATCTGGCATTCCTGCCTTTCTATCACATCTTCGGTCTCATCGCGACTTTGATGTGGTTCATGTTCTTCGGAAGAGGATTTGTTTTCCTTCCGAAATACGACGCCCAGAGCATCCAGTACGTCTGTAAGCGCATCGGCGTCACGCATTTCTTCGCGATCCCGCTTGTCTGGAACAAGACAGTAGCATCGCTTGAGAGGGAAGTAGCAAAGCAGGGTAAGACAGAGAAGTTCAACAAGGCTATAAAGTTTTCGAATAAGCTTCAGAACATTTTCCCGCTCTTAGGACCTGTCTTTGTACGTAAGGTCATTTTCAAGAAAGTTAGAAGACAGCTTTTGGGAGAGAGGGCTACATTCCTTATCTCCGGCGGCGGATTCATCTCGCCCAGGACTCTGGAAGTCCTTAACGGTCTGGGTTATTCCATCTATGCAGGCTACGGCCTTACCGAGTGCGGCGTCTTAAGCGTCGAACTCTCAAGAAAAGCCCAGTTCAGGAACGGCACGAGCACAGGTAAGATCTTCAGCAATGTCGCTTATAAGATCAGCGATGAAGGCGAGCTCCTGATCCCGAAGGATCACACGATGAACGGCATCTATGTAGATGGAAAGTTTACGGAGTTCAATGAAGATTACTATCCAACGAACGACCTCGTTAATATCGACGAGACGGGAAGACTTCACATAATAGGCCGTCTGGACGACGTCATCATCGGACCCAACGGCGAGAATATCTCACCTGAAGAGATCGAGTCCAGGATCGACAAGGGAGCATTCACTCAGGAAGCCATGATCAACGCAAAGCTCCCCGGATGCGAAGAGAAGATCATGTGTCTCGTTCTCGCTGACGACGGCACGATGGGCGCTTTCGAGAAGGCATCCTCGCTTAAAGCCGTATTCAATTCGATAGATACTCTCACGATGTCAGAAAGACCGGTCAGGGTATTAAATCTCATCGGCAACATGCCCGAGAACTTTAAGGGCATTGACCGTAAGGTTCTTGCTGAGAAGCTCGAGAAATCTGAGCTCTTTGCAACCGAATGCACGAGACCTACTGACGAGGAGGTCTCACGTACGAGAAGCGCTGAGTATACCGAGCTCATCGGCAAAGTGTGCGACGTTTTCGCTGAAGTCCTGAACAAAGACCGTTCCGAGATTACTGATACATCTAATTTCATTTCTCTCGGCGGAGATTCGATGCAGTATGTCGAGCTTCTCTCGAAAGTATCTGAAGCCACTGGCAGACAGATCAACATGACGGAAACGCCTCTGATCACACCCATGGCGATCGCCGATTACCTGATCGAGCAGAGCAAGGAGACCAGAGAATAATGTTCCTTATCAGATGGCTCCTTTACATCAACAGCATAATCCCTGCATTGATCCTCTTTCCGATAAAGAAGATCTATCTGCGCAAAGACAAGAAGGAAAAATACAAAGGACCCGTGGTCATAGCAATGAACCACACAGCTTTCCTTGATTATGTCGAGGCGCTTTTGGCGTTCCCGGGCAGAAGGAAATACGTGCTCGTTGGTTCGCAGTTTTATAACTACAGCCCCGTCCTCACGTTCTTCATGAAGGCGATGGGCGTCATAAAGGTCGATGCGGTAACGGGTAACATGGACGCGGTCAATCAGGCCGTCGAGCAGATAAACAAGGGCCATTCCATCCTGATCTTCCCGGAAGGCCACATTGAGACAGAAGGAAAGCTTTTGGAATACAAGCAGGCTGCAGCGCTCATTTCCCTGAGCGCGGGAGTTCCTATCGTTCCCGTTTTCCATAACGGAAGGATCGGTCCGGGAAAGCGCGACCTGATGTTCATCGGAAGCTACATGTATCCCGATACCTACATGACCAGGGACGATCTCGAAAACCTGCAGGACAGGGCAAATGCTTTCACTAAGGACCTTCAGGACAGGACAGAGGAATACAGACAGTTCTATTTAAGAAACTTCATGATAGCTGACGGCAAGAAGCTCAAGCGACCGAAGTATGCAGGGTTCCTTTATAACTTTATGAAGACGACCGCATGGCCCGGAATCAAGATCCTTATGAGAACAAAGATCACATATAATGGTGATCTTGCACGCGGAACAAGATATATGGATAAGGGAATGGTCATTGTCGCAAACCACTCATGGTGGATCGACTCTGCATTGCTTTATTACGTTTTCCGCCGGGTATACTGCAGAAGCCTTGCCGCAAAGGACGTTGCAGAAGTAAACAAGTCATGGGGATTCTTTGAAAAGGCCATGGGATGCGTACTTCTCGACAGATCCGGATTTGACTGGGAATCCTTAAAGACAATGATGGATGGCTTAAAGAATCACGAACCTTTCATTATCTTCCCGGAAGGACACATGAATTACGACGATGAGTTCCTTGATTTCATGAAGGGACCTGCGATGCTTTCGATCTATACAAAGCGTCCCGTCGTACCTGTTTATATCCATACTTCATATAAGTTGTTTAAGCCCACGTGCTTTGTTGTCGGAGACCCCATAGAATTTGACAAAGAAGGGCTTGTAACAGATAATGAATCGTACGATAAAGCCAATGAAATAATGCGTGAAAAGCTCTATGAACTCAGGCGTCAGGCTATATCGGAAACAAAGCCTCAGATGAACAGCTACATCAAGAAGATCAGGGCAGAGATGAAGGCTAATCTTGCCAAGATCTCCAGCGAGATCGAAGAGGCACGTAACGCGAGGGCAGGGGGAAAGTAGGACAGATGGATATGATCCCGGAACTGTATTCCATTATTGCGGATACACATAAGACCATGAACAGGACTTTTGATGTCCCTCTCGAATACATCACTCCCGATTCTGAACTCACCGAACTCGGATTAGACGATCGCTCTTCCGAGGTGATGCTCATGAACATCGAGAGCAGGCTGAAGGTAACATTGCCGGTTGACGGTGACTACACGCCAAGGACCGTCGGCGATGTTATTACAATGATTAAGTCTTCAAAATAATTATTTATATAAGGAGAAACAGAAATGGCTGATTATGTAATTCTCACAGACAGCTCCACAGACCTTACAAAGGATCTTAGAGAGAGATTCGGAATCGATGATTACCTTCCCGGAAACATCACATTCCCGGACGGACACACAGAAGATTCCACGCTTGACTGGGAGAATATCTCACCTCAGGACTTCTATACTTCAATGTCAAAGGATTCCATGTACACAACGGGAATCAAGAACATTGAGATTCAGGAGGCTTTTTTCGAGAAGTATCTCAAGCAGGGAAAAGATATCCTTAACATCTCACTTTCCCACGCTCTTTCAAATACTTATGACGCATGCCGCAAGGCTGCTTCAAACCTTCAGGAGAAGTATCCCGACAGAAAGATCATCGTTGTCGACTCTCTCCGTTATTCAGGCGGTGACGGACTTCTCTGCTCGCTCGCAGGTGATATGAAGAAGGAAGGCAAGTCCATTGAAGAAGTTGCTCAGTGGCTCGAAGAGAACAAGCACAGATGCCACCAGACAGGTACGGTTGACGACCTCAAGTTCCTCGCCAAGATGGGACGCTGCTCCAACGTATCCGCATTCATGGGATCTCTCATCAACATCAAGCCTATCGCTGAGTTCAACAGAGACGGCATGAACCAGATCATCACCAAAGTAACAGGCTACAAGAAGCTCTTTGCTGCCATGATCGAATACATGAAGGCTACCATCGAGCCCAACCCCAAGAGGATCTTCGTTTCACACACATTCCGTAAGGCACAGTGGCTCCAGCTTCAGGACCTCATCCGTGAGGAGTTCCATCCCGAGGAGATCATCCCCACAACAGTCTGCATGGCTAACGGTTCTTCGATCGGCCCCGGCATGGTAGTTGCTTTCTACATGGGTAAGGAGATCTCCGAAGGACTCGTTGAGGAGACCAAGATCTTAGAGGAGATCAAGGCTAAGTTATAATGACTAACTCAGGTTTTAATCCTTTGCCGCTGATAATCATAATTGCTCTTGTCGTCATCATAGGCGGCGGGTTTATCTTCATGTGGATTTACTGCATGAAGATAGCCAAAAAGCAATATACGAACATGTTCATCAGGGAAACAAAGGATAAGTGGGCGAGAGGAAACAGCGCGCCCGAGAATGCCGAGCACACGGTCATGTTCGATACCGGAATGAAGTGGGGCACCGAGAATGCCGCATACATGAAGGAGATCGAGATGACCGCTTTTGACGGTCTTAAGATGAAGGGCGAGTATTTCGACTTCGGGTACGACAGGGCATGCCTCATAATGGCCGGCAGAGCCGAGACTTGCAAATACTGTTACTATTTCGCCGATCTTTATCAAAAGAACAAGTTCAACATCATAGTCGTTGATCCGAGAGCCGCAGGCCTCAGCGAAGGAAGATACACCGGCGCGGGAATGCTCGAAGGAAAGGACGTTGCCTCATGGCTCAAAGTTGTTCACGAGCAGTTTGGGATCGACCACTTCGTCATCCACGGCATCTGCATCGGCTCGGTAGCCGCCATCTATGTGGCCTCCGAACATAACCCGCTGGTCGACGCCATCGTTCTTGAAGGACCTTTCATCTCGTTCTACAACGTTCTCTGCCAGAGGACAAGAAACCTCGGAAAGCCTTCATTTCCGGTATGTTTCCAGATGGGACTTCTCTTTAAGAAGCTTGCCGGGATCGACATTTTCGGCAACACTCCGATAAAAGCCATCAGGAACGTTGAAGTACCGCAGCTCATGATCTGCGGAAGACAGGACGTCTCATCTCTGCCGAAGTATTTCGACAGGATCAATGAGGTATCGGGTTCTAAGAATAAAAAGATGGTCTGGTTCGACGAGGGAGCACACTCCCACTTAAGGATCAGGAATCTTGAAGGATACGACAAGGCGGTTACTGACTTCATAAACGAGGTGTTATAGTGACATGGCAACATTTGACGTTCTTACCGATTCAACATCAGATCTGACTCCGGAATTGAGACAGGAGTATTCCATCGATTATTTTGAGATGGAGTTTTCCACGGAAGAGAAGACTTATCAGGCTTCTCTCGACTGGAATGATATCGGTGCCCACGCGTTCTACGAAACGATGAGGAACGACGTCAAATACAGGACTGCACAGGTATCTGTAAAGAACTTTACCGACAAGATGAGAGCACACTTAAGCGAAGGAAAGGATATCATCTACATCGCATGTTCTTCGGCGCTCTCGTCTTCGGTCAAGACCGCTTATATCGTAAGGGACGAGCTCCGCGAGGAGTTCCCTGACCGCAAGGTCATCTGCATAGATTCACTCATCAGCGGAATGGCGCAGGGAATGCTGGCGATCGAATGCGCGAAGATGCGTGACCAGGGCAAGACAGTCGAGGAGTGCGGCGAATGGCTCGAAGACAACAAGTTCTTCTATAACCAGTGCGCAACGACCGAGACTTTGTCTTATCTCAAGGAAGCGGGCAGGGTAACGGCTTCGTCGGCTTTCTTCGGCAACCTCTTTGCGGTCAAGCCGATCATCATATCTGACTCAAAAGGCCAGAACCTGGCGGTCAAAAAGGTGAAGGGTAGAAAATCCTCATTTACCGAGATCGCCGATCATGTTTCGAACTATATCGTGTCACCTGAGAAACAGACAGTATGGATCGGTCATGCCGACTGCTTTTTCGATGCCGAACAGCTCGAAATGGAGATAAAGTCAAAGATAAAGGGCGTCAACGTCAAAAAATACGTTATAGGCCCCATCGTCGGTGTCTCTGTAGGCCCCGGCACGCTGATCTGCAACTACTTCGGAAAGTCGAAGACTGAGCAGGTCTGAACATATAACGAATAACAACAGGAAGAGTAAAGGATACATGGAATTATCGGTCTTAAAGAAAATGCTTATTGGCGGTGCCAAGAAGATACTTGATAACAAGCAGGAATTAAACGACATGAACGTCTTCCCGATCCCTGACGGTGATACGGGCACAAATATGGACAAGACGATGAGCGGCGTTCTGCAGGTCCTGCTCGAGATCGGCGACAGGGAACTGGAGTCATCAGATTTCGATAAGCTCTATACGGGCGCCCTGATGAATTCACAGGGTAATTCCGGTGTAATCCTTTCACAGTGGCTCAAGGGTTTCCTAAGAGCGTTCAAGGATTTCGACGAAGTAAACGCGGGAACTCTCTATGCCGGATTCCTTGCAGGAACCGAGAGTGCATATAACTCAGTTGCAGAACCAGTTGAAGGCACATTCCTGACAGTATGCCGCGAGGCACAGGAGAATGCCGAGGATAATCTCGATGAGGAAACGACCACCGAACAGTTCATGACGGATATCGTCGAAGGCGCAAAGGAATCCTTAAAGCACACACCCGAACTTCTTCCGGTTCTTAAGGAATACAACGTTCTGGATTCCGGCGCGATGGGCTTTGTATGCCTCGTAACAGGTATGCTCGAAGCTCTGGATGATTCTTTTGACATCGACCTTTCAGAGTTCGCATCAGTCGCGACGGTACCTGCCGGAGCTGCACCCGCAGAAGGAATGGGCGGTGAAGGTCTTGCGGAATTCGGTTACTGCACCGAGATGATCATCCAGATCGACGATGACAAGATCGATTCATTCAACGAAACGCTAGTAAGATCCGACATGAGAGACTTCGGTAACTCCCTCGTTCTCGTAAAAGACGGCAACCAGGTAAAGGTCCACATCCACACATTAAAGCCTGAGTCAGTTATGGCTTACTATCACAGATACGGCGAGTTCGTTAAGCTCAAGATAGAGAACATGACGATACAGCATAACGAGACTGTTTTCGCAGGCAAAAAGGATGTTGCCATCGTTGCCGTAGCTGACGGAGACGGTTTTGCCGATCTTTTTAAGGAAATGGGCGTAACCGAGATCGCAAAGGGCGGACAGTCCGACAACGTATCGGTCATGAGCCTCTGCGAGACATGCAACGACGCGTCCGCAAAGCACATAATAATCCTGCCCAATAACAAGAACATCATCATGACGGCCGAGAAGGTTAAAGAAGTCATGAAGGACTGCAAGATCCACATCGTTCCTACAAAGTCCCTGGCAGAAGGCTATCTCGCACTTTCTCTGATCGATCCTTCCGCGTCAGTTGAAGAGATCGAGAAGACCATGAACGAAGCTCTCTCGGGCGTTCACACAGGTCTCATCGCCAAGGCAGACAAGACGGGCGTCTATAACGGCATCTCCGTAAATACAGGCGATTACATCGGTGTTTTGGATGACGACTTTATCACATGCGCATCCTCTGATCTTAAGGAATGCCTTACAAAGTTCATTCCCACAGTCCCTTCGGCAGCTGACTGCGAATCGGTCATGGTGTTTGCCGGAAACAACGATGATAAGGCCATCGCTGACGGTATGACAGATTTAATAAAGGAATCTTGCCCCCAGGCAGAGATTTTCTCTTGCTTAGGCGGACAAAATATATATAATTACGTTATTGCGTTTTCGTAAAACGCGAAATAGAAAAAGGTCAGGTTTTGAGATGAAAGATGGAGAAGATCATCTTAGACCTCTTTGGAGGGGACAATCTTAATGACGTCTTAACAGACGGCGCTTATAGAGCGTCGTCAGTATGTCCTGACCTCTCTATCACTTTCGCCGGACCATTTGAAGCCGCAGGCTCATCCCTTAACATTTTGCTAAATTTGCTAGGCTGCTAGTCAGCCTTATTAATCTGTCCGGCTTTTCGCGGAGGGCCGAAAATCACGCGAATGTTTTACAAAAAGACCATAAACCTATATAATTCAAAGGTTGTTTAATAAAAGAGGTAATAAAAATGTTAACTTGTTTTTCGACTCTCGCATGTCCCGACTTCTCCTGGCAGGAGATCTATTCCATGGCCAAGGACTTCAATTTCAACGGTATTGAGATCAGAGGCCTCGGCAATGATATCTTCTCGGTCAAGGCTCCTCCGTTTACTGATGCAGAGCTTCCCAAGACCGTCGCCAAGCTCAAGGAGCTGAACCTTAAGATCCCGTGTCTCTCATCCGGTGAGCCGGTCAATAATCTTGAGACCAAGGATAAGGCCATTGCAGAGATCAAGGCATATATCGTGCTCGCTTCCAAGCTCGGCACGTCTTTCATCAGAGTATTGGGCGACAGGAACCCCGCTCCCGAAAAGGAGATCGACGACGAAGTAGTCATCTCCATCATGAGAGAGCTCATTCCTTTCGCTGAGGAATACAACGTAACGCTCCTCATCGAGACAAACGGCGTTTATGCAGACACCAAGAGACTCAAGAAGCTCCTCGATACGATCGGCAACCGCAAGGTCGCTGCTCTCTGGGACATGCATCATCCTTACAGATTCATGGGTGAGAATCCGACTGAGACAGTCAATAATCTCGGCGAATACATCAAGCATGTTCACGTTAAGGACTCCGTCATGGTTGACGGCAAGGTCTCATATAAGCTCATGGGAACAGGCGACATGCCGTTAAAGGAGATGTTCGATGCTCTCCAGTCCATCGACTATCTCGGCTACGTTTCTCTCGAGTGGGTCTACAGATGGTCAAAAGACCTCGTAAGCGCGGGTATCGTAGTTCCTCATTTCGCTGGCTACATGGAGACATACAAGCCTAAGCAGAAGACGGAACTCCACCTGGACAACAGGGGAACAGGTTACTATCCCTGGCCCAAGGAGACTCTGATCGACCTGACATTCCCGGATGTTTTGGACAAGATCTGCGAACTCTTCCCGAACCAGTATGCTTTCAGATATACAGAACTCGATTATACGAGAACATATCCCGAGTTCAGGAACGACGTCGACAACCTGGCACGCGCATTCCTCGCAATGGGCTGCAAGAAGGGAGACCACATCGCTATCTGGGCAACCAACGTTCCCCAGTGGTACCTGACATTCTGGGCCGCAACAAAGATCGGCTGCGTACTCGTTACAGTAAACACGGCTTACAAGATCCACGAGATCGAGTACTTGCTCAGACAGTCCGACACTTGTACGCTCGTAATGATCGACAAGTACAAGGATTCCGATTACATCCAGATAATCAACGAGATCTGCCCTGAACTGAAGGACACTGAACCCGGCAAGCTCGAAGCAGCAAGACTTCCTGTATTAAAGAACGTAATCACATGTGAATCTCGTGTTCCCGGATGCTTCCACTGGGAAGATCTCCCGGCGCTCGCAGAGAATGTCAACGTCAGCGAAGTAGAGAAGATCCGCCGCACGATCGACAAGCACGATGTCTGCAACATGCAGTACACATCCGGCACGACGGGATTCCCCAAGGGCGTTATGCTCACACACTACAACGTTGTAAATAACGGTAAGGCAATCGGTGACTGCATGGATCTGTCATCCTTCGACCGCATGATGATCCAGGTTCCGATGTTCCACTGCTTCGGCATGGTACTTGCAATGACCGCTTCAGTAACACACGCAGTTACGATGTCTCCTATTACCGCATTCTCTCCCAGAAAGGGTCTGAACTGCATCAACCAGGAGAAGATCACCTGCTTCCACGGCGTTCCCACGATGTTCATCGCAATGCTTGGTCACGAGAACTTCCCGAAGACCGACTTTTCGCACATGAGAACAGGCATCATGGCAGGTTCACCTTGCCCGATCAAGACGATGGAAGAAGTTATCGAGAAGATGCACATGCCCGAGATCGTTATCACATACGGTCAGACGGAAGCATCTCCTGCAACGACAATGAGTAAGACTACTGACACCATCGAGCAGAGAGTCAATACCGTTGGACCTTCCATCTTCGGCGTCGAGACAAAGATCGTCGATCCCGAGACAGGCGAAGAGCTTCCTGACGGTGTGCCCGGCGAGTTCTGCGCAAGAGGCTACAATATCATGAAGGGCTACTACAAGATGCCCGAAGCAACAGCTGCAGCCATCGACGAGGAAGGCTGGCTCCACTCCGGTGACCTCGCTCTCAGAAGACCCGAAGACGGTTACTACAAGATCACCGGACGTATCAAGGACATGATCATCCGCGGCGGCGAGAACATCTACCCTAAGGAGATCGAAGACTTCCTCTATACACATCCCAAGATCCAGGACGTCCAGGTAATCGGCGTTCCTGATGCCGACTATGGCGAAGAGATCATGGCATGCGTCATCCTGAAGCCCGGTGAAGAGTCCTCCGAAGAGGAGATCAAGGAATATGTCATGACACACATGGCAAAGCACAAGGTTCCGAGATATGTTGACTTCGTCGACTCATTCCCGATGAATGCAGCAGGCAAGATCCTCAAGTACAAGATGAGGGAAGAGGCAGTTGAAAGACACGGCCTCGAGGGCGCGAGCAAGATAGTTACGGCCTGATCTGCTGATATAAGTAAATTCAATTATCCAGGGTGCTGTCTCAAAAGGGGCAGCACCTTTTGTTATGTGTGCAGAAGAGAATATGCCCAGGTTTGTTTTGGAATAGTTTGTTCATCAGAATTTAAGTGCTGCCGGATTTTGAAATATGAATGCGGCATCTGATATTTGAAATATGAATGCGGCATCTGAAAAAATCGGCAAAGATTCGGCTATGCCTTACTTTTGCAAGATTTTTCCTTCATAATGCTCGAAAAATACGGCAAACGATTCGGCAGCGCCGCATTATTGCCGATTTTTCTGCTCATTTGCATGACCTGCAAAACTGCGCCTTAGCCAGGCTTCAGAAAGATGAAGTAAACCTCGGCTAAAACCTCGGCAGTAGCCGGACTTTTAGCCTGGTTTTTGCAGATTTGAAAACTCGGCTAAAAACTAGGCTTGTACCGTGTTTTTAGCCGTGGTTTTGAAGCTGCTTCTGAGAAAGTCAAAGATGCGGTGTTTTCTATTCACAAGCCAAATAAACAATGGTACACTTTATCAAGTTTATTTTATTCGGCGGAATACGAATAAAGCAGAATAAGGGAGGTTGTTATATGAATGTAAGAAGGATCTTTTTGATCTTAGCTTGTCTCTGCTCGGCTGCTGCGGTATTTATCCCGTGCTATGTTATCCAGTTGAACTACGAGACTGTAGAGGGCGGTAATATCTCGCTTTTCAGTGCTTATCCGATTTACGGCATCGCAATCCTGGTACTCGACTTATTTGTTATAGGTGCTACGATCGTCGGGTTGAAGAAGGGGTATGTCATAGCATCTCTGATCAATATCGGTGTCACGATATCCACGGTGGTCAACATCGCCATCAACAGGGAGAGCGCCGCTGCGGTATTGCGTATCACTGGTTCATTTCTCAATGCATTAGGCTCAAAATCTACGATGGAATACAAGGTTGAAGACGGCGCAGGTTTCTTTATGCTGATATTTGCTGCCGTTGTCATCCTTGTCACGATGATCTGGAATGCATTGGGGAACGACGACTGATATTTTTATGACACGCGTGATCTTTCTCTAAAATATGCACTGGCAACTCTTCCAGGTGACCAGTCAGGGGAAGACATATCAGATAACCGCTTCAGGCATTCATTTCGAAAACTAAAAAACAATAAAGCCGGCCGCTAGAAGGAAAACGACCGGCTTTATCTATGCAGGAAACAATTAATAAAGGTTCTAGTTAAATCTTTCGCCGGGGAAGAGCATCGTGAATACACCGCGCTTTGAAACTTCCCAAATGACATCGGCGACTTCTTCAGGAGATTCCTTCATCCCGTTCATGATCCATACGCGGAGGATCTCATTGGCACCGGCATTGTTGTATGCGCAGAGCAACTGGTCGCGCGGTGTCAGATCCTTTTTCGTCTTTTCGGCAGAGATGGAAGTTATCTGGGTTGCGAATTTAAAGATCTCATTGAAAAAATCCAGATCGCAGTTTGGTGAGATAATGATATTGAGGAAGTGGGGATGACGTCTGATGCTCTTGCAGAGTTTAATGAGACTGTCTCTATCCAGCTTTTTGTTTTCTTCAAGTATGGAAGTAATGTCATCGATCATAATCATCTTGTGCTCATCAAGGAGCTCAAAGATGTTGTTATAGTGATAATAGAATGTGTTGCGGTTTATCTTGGCCAGACTGCACAGCTCAGTGATCGTGATACAGGAGAGCTTCTTGGTCTTAAGAAGTTCCTCAAGTGATTCGAGTAATGCGATCTGTGTCCTGACGACTCTTACGTCTGTTGATCTTTTCATGAGCGTTGTCCTAAATCTAAAATATACTTAATTTATAGCACATGTTTTATTTAAAAAGTCCGGAAATATATTAAAGATACAAAGAATTAAAAACGCGTTAAAAAACAGGTGAATTTCTCGAAATAGATTCACCTGAACAGACTTTAGTCTCAAAAAAGGAAATATCAATCTTCAGGGAAAAGAACCGAGATCGGGCCTTTTCTTGAAGATAAAGAGATAATTTCAGCAACTTCGTCCGGCGATTCTTTCATTCCGCTGCGGATCCATGCACTTAATACAGCATTGCATCCGGCATTGCAATAATATGTTGAATATAAGTCACTGGCAGAAGTGATATCTTTATGTCTGTCGATCTGTATCCTGGCTTTTTCAGAAGCGATACCGAAGATCTCTTCGAACAGATCAACGTCACAATTAGGGGAGACAAGTATAGATAAAAATAAAGGATGACGCTTTAATACCTTGCATATCTCGTTTATTGTGGTGCGGCTCCTTGTATTGTTTACATCGAGCACTTCGTTAAGTTCAGCTTCCAGTATCTGTTTGTTTTCGGTAATAAGATCATTAATGTTGTTATAGTGGTAATAGAAAGTATTACGGTTTATATCAGCTGCTGAACAGAGTTCGGTTATCGAAACGCAAGAGAGCTTCTTGGTTTTTATCAGTTGGTCCAGTGCTTCTAAAAGTGCTTTTTGAGTCCTGACGACTCTGATGTCGTTTGTTTTTCTCATAATCCTGCCCAAAATAAATATATCTTGATATTTATACTATACCACTAAATATTTCATTATCTTCCTGAAGTTTTAAATCCGATATAAATTAAAGAAAAGAGGTTGCCCAACCGGACAACCTCTTGATAAATCTAATCTGAACTGAGTAAGTATCAGAGCTTAGGACCAGCCTCTACGAGTGCCTTACCGGCTTCGTTTGTCTCATACTTCTTGAAGTTCTTGATGAATCTGCCTGCAAGATCCTGTGCCTTCTTGTCCCACTCAGCTGCATCAGCGTAAGTATCACGGGGATCGAGGATCTCTGTGGATACGCCGGGAAGCTCTGTAGGTACTTCGAAATCGAAGTAAGGGATCTTCTTTGTAGGAGCAGACTTGATGGAGCCGTCGAGGATAGCATCGATAATTCCACGTGTATCAGGGATAGAGATTCTCTTGCCTGTGCCGTTCCAACCTGTGTTAACGAGGTAAGCTTTAGCGCCGGACTTCTCCATCTTCTTTACGAGCTCTTCAGCATACTTTGTAGGGTGGAGCTCAAGGAATGCCTGACCGAAGCAAGCAGAGAATGTAGGTGTAGGCTCTGTGATTCCACGCTCTGTACCAGCAAGCTTAGCTGTGAAGCCTGAGAGGAAGTAGTACTTTGTCTGCTCAGGTGTGAGGATGGAAACAGGAGGGAGTACGCCGAAAGCGTCAGCAGAAAGGAAGATTACGTTCTCAGCTGCAGGACCTGCAGAGATCTTGTTAACGTTCTTAGCGATCTTCTCGATGTGGTCGATAGGATAGGAAACACGTGTATTCTCTGTAACTGACTTGTCTGCGAAGTCGATCTTGCCTTCAGCGTCTACAGTAACATTCTCGAGAAGAGCATTTCTCTTGATTGCGTTGTAGATGTCAGGCTCATTCTCCTTGGAGAGGTTGATAACCTTAGCATAGCAGCCGCCCTCGAAATTGAAGACGCCGTTGTCGTCCCAACCGTGCTCGTCATCACCGATGAGGAGTCTCTTAGGATCTGTGGAAAGTGTTGTTTTACCTGTACCGGAAAGACCGAAGAAGATTGCTGTGTGCTTACCTTCCATGTCTGTGTTAGCGGAGCAGTGCATTGAAGCGATGCCCTTGAGAGGGAGGTAGTAGTTCATCATGGAGAACATACCCTTCTTCATCTCACCGCCGTACCATGTGTTGATGATAACCTGCTCACGGGATGTGATGTTGAAAGCAGCGCATGTCTCGGAGTTGAGGCCGAGCTCTGAGAAGTTCTCGATCTTAGCCTTGGAAGCGTTGTAGATAACGAAGTCAGGTTCGAAAGAAGCGAGTTCCTCGTCAGAAGGAACGATGAACATGTTCTTTACGAAGTGAGCCTGCCAAGCAACCTCAACGATGAAACGGATAGCCATTCTGGAATCCTTGTTAGCGCCGCAGAAAGCGTCAATAACGAAAAGTCTCTTGCCAGAGAGCTCTTTCTGAGCGATGTCCTTAACAACTGCCCATGTAGCTTCTGTCATAGGGTGGTTGTCGTTCTTGTACTCGTCTGTTGTCCACCAAACGGTATCCTTGGAGTTCTCATCCATAACGATGTACTTATCTTTAGGGGAACGGCCTGTAAAGATACCTGTCATAACGTTGATCGTGTCGAGCTCTGTGAGCTGACCAACCTCATAACCTGTAAGACCTTCCTTTGTCTCTTCTTCGAAGAGAAGCTCATAAGAAGGGTTGTAGACGATCTCAGTCGTGCCTGTAATGCCGTACTTTGTCAAATCAATGTTTGCCATAATCGGTAACCTCTTTCCTTAAAATTTAACAAAGTAATTATACCGCTTAGGGTTGAAAATAGTATTTAAATATTTTTGGTTTTTGGGTCAGTTTTGAATGAGTTTTGTCTGTTTGCAGCGTTTTTGGGCCGGCGTAAGGGCATAATGATTTTCACTTAGCAAATTGATATATTATTTATTAATATTTCGAAAAAAGGAGCCCTGAAAAATGGCAGTTGAGACCGGACGGATCGCAAAAGACGGCATGGAGATGGAATATTTCAGGTTCGGCAAGGGGGAAAAGCCTCTGGCGGTTGTCCCCGGACTTTCGGTAAAGAGCATCCTGCTCTATAAAGATGCCGTCGCTGACGCGCTCTCGCTTTTCGGAGAGGGATTTGATGTGTATGTATTTGACAGGCGGGCAGATCTTCCTGATGACTATACCGTTGCGGACATGGCCAATGACCAGATAAAGGCCTTTGAGGCTCTGGGACTTAAGGATATTTCAGTTTACGGCATTTCGCAGGGCGGCATGATCGCCCTGACATCGGCTGTTATGCGTCCCGACCTTATAAGATGCATGGTCCTGGGCTCAACATGTTCAAGGCTCGATGATACTTCCCGGGCTGTTATCCGTGAATGGAATGCCCTGGCAGCTGCCAAAGATGAGGACGGTCTTATCGAAGCTTTTGTTAACGGAGTATATTCGCCGTCTTTTGCTGAGCTTTATGGTGATGCGATCTGCGGTTCCATGAAAGGCATTACTGACGCTGATTTTGAAAGGCTCGCCGTTCTGACAGCAAAAATGAACGAATACGATGTCAGCGGACGTCTTGGAGACGTCAAATGCCCTGTTCTCATAATGTTCGGGGATAAGGATATGGTGTTGGGGTCAGAGACGCCTAAGGAACTTTCCGCTATAAAGAACAGCGAAATGTATGTCTTTGAAGGGGAAGGACATGCAGTTTACGATGAGACGGTCAAGTTCCGCGAAAAGGCAAACGAGTTCTTTTCGGGAATTTTATAATATGAATTGATATTATTTCCGATATAATACACACGAATAAATATATGGGGTGTTTTTATGGCTACTAACAAAAAGAGTTCAAAGAAAAAAGGTCCTAAGAAGAAGGTTACCAAGAAGAAAGTCGTTAAGATCGTTCTGATATCGCTTGCAATATTCATTGTGCTCAATCTTTTGGGCGCGGCTATCGGAACATCGACATCCATTACCCACCCGAAGCGCAACACATACGATCAGGTGGAAGCAGAGATGAAGGAGAACAATGTCTGGGACGATTTCGGCAGTTATGCGACGGAAGACTATACCGTTCAGGGTTTCGAGGGTTATGAGCTTCATGTCACCCGCGTTTTCTGTCCCTGGACGGTCGGCACAGGAAAATACGTTATCTATTCGCACGGACATACGTCAAACAAGATGTCGGCTTCCAAATATTGTGACGCTTACGCGGAACTCGGATTTACCGTCATCACTTATGATCTCAGGGCACACGGCGAAAATGCCAAGGCCATCTGCACGATGGGCGGTCTTGAGGCAAAGGACCTGAACTGCCTTATCGAAGACACATACAACCGTTACGGAGACGTTGAGATACTTGGACTTCAGGGCGAATCAATGGGCACTTCGACATCGTTGAATGCATTGAGATACACCGACAAGATCGATTTCATCGTGGCCGACTGCGGTTTTGAGAGCCTTAAGTATATGGTCCACGACATGTATAACGACATGTATCTTTATCCTTTCGGAACCTGTGCCGATATCGGTTTTAAGCTGCTTTATGGAATAGATGATGCCGAAGTCAGCGGTATCGACGCTCTTAAGGGTAAGAACGTACCGATCCTTTTCGTTCACGGTGAAGATGACGACTGGATCGATGTCGATAACAGCCTCGACATGTATAACGAAGCTCAGAAGTATTGTTATACGGAACTCTGGCTGGTTCCGGGCGCCAAGCATGCCCGTTCCAGACAGGTCGCCGGTCTTGACGCATACCGTGACCATATTTCTTCGTTCCTTGAATCTGCCGGCGTTTTAACGGAAGAGGCGGAAAGCGAATACCCTGAAGGTTTCCCTGAAGATCTTATTGCAGCGATAGACGAGACAGAAGAGGTCGCCTAGTTTTATTCGATGATTTCTTGCGTTGGCTTGCCGTAATCTTGTGAGAAGTGCGTGAAGTATAGCTTTCTTTGCCAAATTGACAAAGAAATACCGCTTTAATATAATAATCAACGCACACGGGGTTGTGGCGGAATGGCAGACGCAGCAGACTCAAAATCTGCCGACCATAAATCGTGTGGGTTCAAGTCCCACCAGCCCCACCAGTTACATGTAGCACCGCGGTTCTTATAGGATCGCGGTGTTTTTTTTGAATTCTTTTGTTTTTGTACCATCGATTTTCCGCTTGTAATTCAACCCTGGGGCGGCATTTTTGCTATAATCATTTCGAAATACTTATTTGCAGGAGTTTTTGATGCAGGTCCTTTTCGAAAAGGTCAACAGCAAAGAGGAAGAACAGGCCGTGATAAAAGCGGTCGAGATCACCGACGAGATCTCCGGAGCCATAGAGCTTTTGGAAGGCGACTCGAAGAGCTTTGCGGTGAGTAAGGATGACAAAGTCTACATCATCAAGGCTTCTGCGGTTTACTATATAGAATCCGTCGACAAGAAGACTTTCGTCTATACCAAACAGGGCTGCTACGACTGCAAATACAGGCTTTATGAGCTAGAGACCCTTCTGGGCGGTTATTTCATGCGTTGCTCCAAGTCGATGATAATTAATCTAAAGAAGGTGCGCACGGTCAAGTCGCAGATCAGCGGCCGCATCGACGCGACGCTGCTCAACGACGAAGTCGTGGTTATTTCGAGAGGTTATGTAAAGGAAGTTAAAAGGAGGCTCGGGATATGATGAACAAATTGAAGTTATGGCTTGAACAGACCATGACGATATCATTTGCGATCTTTGTCGGCATCCTGATCGAAGGCATTGTCTATGCGGTAATGGGCGACGATCTCGCGAGTTTCAATCTCACTTGGCTTCAGCTCCTTTCGGTTATTCTTACAGGAGCGTTGTGCTCTGTTCCGACGCTGTTCCTTTTTACTGAGGACGAGAGAAAGAAATCTCATTTTATGCTGAAGCTTGTCCTTCACTTCATTGGTCTTTATGCTATCGTCAGCATTTTCGGCTTCATATTCAAGTGGTACGTTCACATAGACGGCTTCATCTTCATAACCGTTATATTCTTCCTGGTCTATGCCTTTGTTTGGGCCGTATCGCTCTGGTTCCATAAGCGCGATGATAACAAGATCAATAAGGCGCTGGATGACATAAGGGACGAGGAGTAGGTTGCCGGAAATTGGTTTCAGATAATCTGCAAGAACCAAAATATCGTTTTCGAGAAAAAGCTATCAAAAACGATATCAACCGGAAGGTTAAGATATCGTTTTCCGGGAAAAGTTTTCAAAAACGATATCAGCCGGAAGGTCAAGATATCGTTTTCCGGGAATAATGATCAAAAACGATATCAGCCGGAAGGTCAAGATATCGTTTTCGAGAAAAAGTTATCAAAAACGATATAAGTTGTATCTGAAAACACCTTAGAAGAGCTATGGAGTATCAGTTCTCGGCCTTGGCCACTCTGATATACGTGGATTGGTTACCTACCCGTCAATGGTCCGCCGTGAGCTATACCCTCTAAAAAGCGTGGATCACAATTGCTTGTGCCGACATAGTTATTTCGTACATCGCTCGAACCTAAGTGGTACAGCTCGCCCGTTGTATCCCAGAGCTCCCCTAAAAACAAACTTTTCCGCAACTTGGTAAGCCATTTCCGCAACTTGGTAGCAAAGCCCTTTTTCCCGAAAATCAAAAGCGTTATTGTTGCCTCATCAGGAGGAAATGACAATGAAAATAATCGAAGTTAAAGAACTGACCAAGAAGTACAAAGAGCATACCGCGGTTGACGGTATCTCATTCGAAGTCGAAGAGGGCGAGATGTTCGCTTTCCTGGGAGAAAACGGAGCCGGCAAATCAACAACGATAAACATGCTGACGACCATCCTTCAAAAGACTGCAGGCACGGCATTTATATGCGGCCATGAACTCGGAAGGGAAGACGATGAGATCAGAAAGGTCAACGGCATCGTTTTTCAGAATTCTGTACTGGATAAGAAGCTGACCGTAAAAGAAAACCTTCTTACCAGAGGCTCATACTACGGGCTTTCACGAAAAGAAGTAATGAAAAGACTTGAACCCTTTTCAGAGAGCTTTGAGATGAAGGATATCTGGGACAGGAAATACGAGAAGCTCTCAGGCGGTCAAAGAAGAAGAGTGGACATCATGAGGGCGCTCATCAACAACCCTAAGATACTGTTCCTCGACGAACCGACGACGGGGCTTGATCCGAAGTCAAGAAAGCTCGTATGGGATTACATCAATTACCTCAGAAGAGAGTACGGCATGACGATATTCCTTACGACTCACTATATGGAAGAGACCAGGGATGCCGACCACGTCGTGATACTCGACAAAGGAAGGATCGTGACAAACGGAACACCAGCCGAACTCAAGACGAGATATGCTCATTCAAGGCTCGTTTGGTATACGGCAAAAAGCGCAAACGCTGAAGCGCTCATCACGAGGATCAGCAGGAATTTCGTATACGATGCGGACCATTACAGCATTGAGACAGACGACAACCTGACCGAATTCATTTTCGAGAACAGGGAAGAGATAAGAGACTACGAATTGATCAAAGGTACGATGGATGACGTATTCCTCAACCTTACAGGAAAGGAGCTCGCATAATGAAGGACTTTATTGGATTTACAAGACGCAACATGCTCATTTATTTCAAAGATTTCTTGGCGGTTTTATTCTCACTCCTTACATCGATAATCTTTTTTCTGCTCTACATCCTTTTCCTCAAAGGCACGTTCGTTGACGCACTAACAGGCTCGATGAAAGGTCTCGAAAACATAGTCTCTGCAAATGACATCGACATGTTCGCAAACGGAATACTGCTGTCGGGCATTCTGGGTTCGGCGATAATCACGGTGCCTTACACATGCCTTCAGACGATAGTAAAGGATAAGGAAGCCGGTGTGGACAGCGACATCTGCGCTACGCCTATGAAGCGCTGGAAGATTGTGCTCTCGTATTTCACCGCATCCTCAATATGCGCTTTTATTATTACATCATTAATTCTTACCGCAGGACTTGCCGTTCTCAGTTTTATGGGCGATCCGCATATTAGTGCAGGCTCTGTCTTAGCGGCATACGGAACAGTCCTTCTCGGATGCGTATCATCAACGGCGCTTTTCATGGTCTTGATGCTGATGTTCAAGTCTTCTTCGACGAGTACCGCTTTCTTCGGCATATTAAGTGCCGCAGCAGGATTCATTATAGGCGCTTATATTCCGTTGTCGCAGTTTTCGGACGGCGTTCAGTCCTTCTGCAATCTTTTCCCGGCTTGCCATATCACATCAATGTTCCGTAATGTCCTCTTAAGCGGACTTGCCGAAAACATCGATTCATCGATCGGCGGGCTTGATAACGGTGCGTTTATCGCGGCTATGAAGGAGACTTTCAGTTTCAACGCAAAGTCGTTCGGTTATTCTTTCGGAAACTCCGCTTCGGTAATGTATATCTGCATCATTGCGCTGATCTGCGTCGCTGCGATGACTGTAGTCTATAACAAGACTTATAAAAGAAGATGATCTGTCGGCGGATGCATATCATATATGGATTACAGATAATAATGGTATAATCCCGCTAAAATGCGGGAGATATACAAGATGGATAACCCATGGAATGACATCAGCCTCTCAGATTATGAGAATCACATGAGCCTGGACTCCGTTCAGCAGCTTCAGGTGCTTAATGAGATCATGAAGATACAGTTTGAGGCCTTCCCGTTCAAATCAGCAATGGTATTAGGTGTTGCAGGCGGGAACGGCCTTGAGCATGTCAGTAAGGATGTTTTCGATGTCGTATACGGCGTTGATATCAACGAAGATTACCTGAAGCAGACCGAAGCAAGGTATCCGGAACTCTGTGGCATTCTCAAATGTCTGAAGATAGATCTAATAAATGAGGCGGAAAAACTGCCAAAGGCCGAGCTTGTCATTGCAAACCTGTTGGTCGAATATATCGGCCTTGATGTTTTCTGCGAAGTCATTAAGAGGGTTGAACCTAAAGTTGCATCGTGCGTTATCCAGATAAATACCGATGAAAAGGCCTGGGTATCGGAATCACCGTATCTCCATGCGTTTGACAGGCTCGATGAGGTCCATCACCAGATGGATGAGAAGACTTTCAGCGAATACATGGGCAAGATCGGCTATATGAAAGCCTCTAAGCAGAGATTTGACCTTCCAAACGGAAAAGCATTGATAAAGATGGATTTTACCAATGCCGATAACGTTATCTGAGTTCATCCTGACACCTTTTTCGACTGCCTTTATTGCGTATAATTAGACAATTTGTATATCATTTGTCTGAAAACATTAAAGATTGCAAGTTTCAATAATCTTTTTGAAGTTACCCTGAGCCAATTTGTGTGAAATTGGAAAATTTAAAACCGGCTTTGCGATAAGAACTCAGCGATATAATACGGTGATTCAAAGATCAGGGAGGATTTTATGAAAAAGATTGATCTTACTAAAGTTCTCTGTGCCGGCATGACCGCAGCAATGATGCTCGCATCAGTTACGGCCTGCAACAAGACAGAAGAGACAACAACTGAAGCAGAGGAGACAGAGGCAAGCGAGACTACTGCAGCAGCTTCTGAGACCGATGCCACAGAGGCAACAGAAGCCACAGAAGAGAGTTCGGAAGAGACAGCTGACGAGGGGTCAAAGTTTTCTCTGCCCGAAAAGTTCGTATTTGACGACAAGTTCGAACTTGAAGTAATCGGTTACGAGTATTTTGATACAGGCGACAAGTACGATTACGACATTCTCAATGTTTACTATGACTTCACTTCATTAAGTGACAGGTTCACCAAGGTAAATGCCATCTACTGGACAGCTACGCAGAACGGAGAGGAGCAGAAATTCAGCCCTTCATCGAATTCCAAGTTCAGCAACATGGATTTTAACGACAATATCTGGCTCTATCTCCAGAAAGACACGACGCTCCGCGGCATGGCTACTTTTTCTACTATCAAGGGCAATAAGGACATCGTTACTGTCGGTGTCGGCGCTTCCAGCGGCGATTACCAGTACTTTGACGTAGATCCCAACTGGGAGATGCCTGACATCCGCCATGAGGATTTCGAGGTAACAAAGGTTCCCAATCCGGCATTCGGCCAGGGCGGACTTACTGAGGGTGATTCTCCCAGCGGCAAGTTCTCCATCAAGGTTAATGACGTTACAGGCATCTTCAAAGGCACCGATCTTGACCGTGACAGCAACATCGTTGAGCACAATGTCATCGGCATTTCCTATACATTCACAAACACATCCGGCAAGGAAGACAGCGGATTCATGGTCGCTTCAGGCAGCTGCTTTGTTTTCCAGGACGGCATCTCGCTCAATACGACAGGCAGCCCGAAGGGTTCCGAAGATGAAGGAAAGACCCAGCAGGAGCTTCCTCAGTATGAGAAGATCGCTGACGGAGACACGATCACATACACAGCTTACTACAAGCTCCGTTCCGACAGCCCGATCGAGATCGTATTTAGGGATTTCATGACTCAGGATGTTTTCGTTGACGTCGTTTATGACGTAGAGATACCTCAGTAATCTATCTTAATAATTTTTTGGCCAACGGGGCTGTTCCGGTTACGGGACAGCCCCATCACTTTTTCGGCAAGTTTCTTTGAAACATAACGTTAACTTTAGTTAACAGATATATAACGAAGCGTTTGATAAATCGTTTTATCCGTTCCTTATAATGAATCCATAAGGTGTTTTTGACAGATTTATGGAGGATCTTGATTTGGATAAGCAGATAAATGAACTGATCTCGGTGGCCTGCGGAGAGAAAAAAGCGGACCTTGTCATAAAGAACGGAAAGATATTAAACGTATTTACCAAAGAACTCATGAGCGGCGATATTGCCATATTTGACGGATACATTGCAGGTATCGGCTCTTATGACGGCGAGGAAGTGATAGATGCGGAAGGGAAGATAATCTGTCCCGGTCTTATAGATGCTCA
Source organism: Butyrivibrio sp. AE2032 (assembly GCF_000702965.1). Lineage (NCBI taxonomy): Bacteria > Bacillati > Bacillota > Clostridia > Lachnospirales > Lachnospiraceae > Butyrivibrio > Butyrivibrio sp. AE2032. The sequence goes on from NZ_JNLF01000002.1 coordinate 266,180, forward strand.
CATTCATATTGAGAGCACGATGCTGTCGCCCGAAGAGTTTGCAAAAGCGGTAATCCCGCACGGCACGACGGCGGTAGTAACAGATCCGCATGAGATAGCGAATGTGGCGGGGGAAGACGGCCTGGCCTACATGATAACCTGCAGCAAGAACCTGCCTCTGGACGTGTTCTACATGCTGCCTTCATGCGTTCCCTCTACTCCTTTGGACGAAGCCGGAGCAACTTTAGGTGCTGTTGAACTCGACAAGTTCTATAAGTGCGAGCGTATCCTCGGTCTTGCCGAACTGATGGATTCGTACGCGACCATCAGGAACGATCCCGCGATAATCTCAAAGATCGAGAGCGCTCTGACTCATAAAAGGATCGTCGACGGACACGCGCCCGGACTTACGGGCCGTGACCTGAATGCTTATGTTGCGGCAGGCGTCGCTTCTGACCATGAGTGTTCCACATTTGAAGAAGCGCTCGAAAAGCTGACTCTTGGCCAGTGGATAATGATAAGGGAAGGCACGGCGGCAAGAAATCTTCAGGCTCTGCTGCCTTTGTTCGACGACAAATATACTGACAGATGCATGCTCGTAACCGATGACATACATCCCGAGACACTTTGCGATTCAGGTCATATCGACTTTATAATCAAGGAAGCCGTCAAGGCGGGGAAGAGCCCTTACAATGCCGTAAAGATGGCAAGTTATAATGCCGCATCTTATTTCGGCATGAGAGACAGGGGAGCCATTGCGCCGGGATATATCGCCGATCTTATCATCGTGTCCGATCTTGCTAAGTTTGAGGTCGAAAAGGTGTTCAAGAGCGGCATCCTTGTAGCCGAGAACGGTGCTCTTACGGTTGAGATCCCTCATGTTTCCTGCGATGATGAGAAATACGGCAGAGTATTACACAGTTTTAATCTGAAAGAACTCACCCCCGAAGACTTTTCGCTTAAGGAAAAGGGCGCAAACAAACGTGTTATAAAGCTGCTCCCGGGCGAACTTCTGACAGAAGAACTCATCGTACCGTCAAATCTCGATAATAAAGAAGCCGAGTTCAAGCATTTCGTAAAAGCACCCGGTGTCGAGACCGATAAGGACATAATCAAGGTCGCTCTCATCGAGAGGCATAAGGATACGGGACACATAGGCATCGGATTCCTTAACGGATACGGCCTTCAGTACGGCGCAATTGCTTCGAGCGTCGCCCATGATTCGCACAATCTGATAGTTGCGGGAACCAATGACGCCGATATGGCACTTGCCGCCAACGTCGTCCGCGATATAGAAGGCGGCATCGCCATCGCGGCGGACGGAAAAGTCCTGTCAGTACTGCCGCTGCCCATAGGCGGTCTTATGACAAATACGAAGATCGATGACGTTAACGCAATGCTTACTAACATGAAGGTACAGGCCAGGAAACTTGGCGTATCCGAAGGCATCGACCCGTTTATGACGCTCTCTTTTGCGGCGCTTCCGGTAATACCGAGACTCAGGATCCTGACAAAAGGCGTCGTTGACGTTGTTACTCAGAGCATCGTACCGGTACTGTTTGACTGAACAGTCAGCCATAACTTCCGGTACATGCGTTAATGATTTCAGTTTGCGGGCAGACTGATGTTAAAATACGGATAGTTTTTATTAAGGAGTCTTCAGATGCCCTGGATTATTACGGTTTCAGCCATTGTCTTATTCCTGCTCGTATCAGTTGTCATATTCTCATGGCGCAATGCGAAGCTGTCTTTAAAGCCAAGGACAATGACGCTCGAAAAAGAGATGGCGTGGAACAAAGAAAGGGGCCTGTGGCTCGATTTCGATTCCTATGACAAGACGGAATACGAGATCAGGGGCAAGGACGGCTACATACTTCACGCCATGTTCGTCGAAAATGACGTGACCAGAGGAACGGGGAAGTACGTGATAATCTGCCACGGCCATACTTCGTGCCGCTACGGTGCAGTCAAATACGTGAATTCATACATAAAGCTCGGTTTCTCATGCATAATCTACGATGCCAGGACCCACGGACTTAACGAGAAGACCATATACACATTGGGAAACTATGAATCCGAAGACCTCAAATATGTCATCGAAGATACGCGCGACAGGTACAAAGACCTTAAGATTCTGGGACTTCACGGCGAATCGATGGGAAGCTCGACTGTCTGTTCGGTAGTAAGATTTGATCCGAAGATCGATTTCATCGTTGCGGACTGCGGCTTTACAAGATGCTACGATGTCGTTTATGACGGCTACAGACGCCTTCATATGGCTTTCATCGTGCCCTGCATAAATCTCGCGTCAAAACTCATATATCATGTCGACATGAAGGAAACCTGTGCTGTTGAGCACCTTAAAAAGAATAAGAACATACCGATCCTGTTTATACACGGAACCGCCGATTCGTTGATCCTGCCGTATCACAGTGAAAAACTCAAGGAAGCCGCTTCGATGAACGGGGCTTACACAGAACTGATATATGTTGAGGGCGCAGGTCATGCGATGAGCAGATATACGGCAGGATTCGAGAAATACACGGGTTATATCAGGGATTTTCTGAGTAAGACCGGGTTCATCGCGTAACTCTTTTTTTGCCTCAATTAGTTCGACATTTGCTGTTGCTTTTCGGGGACTAAAAATATAGAATTCATACAGCAAAACTTTAAACGGTCCGGCGAGGCCGTAAGTAGCTGTTAATATTGATTTATTTACGGATTCCTTCTCTAGCCGGACGGTGGCGCACAGCCATATTCTACGAGGAAGGAGTTTTTTTATGGTATTGATTCCCGGTCACGAATTGATGGATGAAGCGGCAATGTCCCGTGCTCTCATCAGGATCTCCCACGAGATCGTCGAGCACAACGACGGACTTGATAATGTCGCTATCATAGGGATCCAGAAGAGGGGAGTACCCCTCGCGATGAGACTTCGCAAGCTTTTGGAAGAGATTGAGGGCGTTAAGGTTCCGATGGGGATCCTCGACATCACCTTCTACAGGGATGACCTCTCGATGCTCTCGGCTCACCCGGTCGTTAACGGCACAGACATCCCTTTCGATGTAAATGACAAAAAGATAATCCTGTAGATGATGTTCTCTTTACCGGCAGGACCACAAGAGCCGCGATAGAGAACATTTTCGATATGGGAAGGCCCGCAAACATACAGCTCGCCATCCTTATAGACAGAGGCCACAGACAGCTCCCGTTCAGAGCTGACTATGTCGGCAAGAACGTTCCGACCGCGATAACCGAGCACATCGACGTTGAAGTCAAGGAAGTTGACGGTCAGGACAGAGTAATACTGCTTAAAGAGGAGGAATGATAATGGGACTTAAGAGCAAAGATCTCCTCGGCATGAAGCAGCTTACCGCGGAAGAGATCATGGAGATCCTGGACACGGCAAAGACGATGAAGCTCGTCATCGCGTCCGCAAACAAGAAGACATCGCACCTTCAGGGAAAGTCGGTCGTAACGCTCTTCTATGAGAACTCTACTAGAACGAGGCTTTCTTTCGAGCTCGCATCGAAATACATGGGCTCGGCATCCGCGAACATCTCGACATCTGGCAGCTCGGTAAACAAGGGCGAATCGCTCCTTGATACCGCACGCACGATAGACATGATGGGTACGGACATAATAATCATGAGACACAACCAGTCCGGCGCGCCTCATTTCATTGCACCTTACCTTAAGGCATCTGTCGTAAACGCAGGCGACGGCATGAACGAGCATCCGACACAGGCACTCCTGGACATGCTCACGATGTATGAGAGATTCGACACGTTCGAAGGCAAGAACATCGCGATCTGCGGCGACATCTATCACTCGAGAGTAGTTAGATCCAACGCTATCGGCTTATCAAAGCTCGGCGCGAAGGTCAGCGTATACGGTCCTAAGACCATGATGCCGATAGGTATCGAGAACATGGGCGTCAGGATCGCCGACAGCGTTGCAGACTGCATCAAGGATGCTGACGCCGTAATGGGACTCCGTGTCCAGCTCGAGAGACAGCAGAAATCGCTCTTCCCCTCGATCGCGGAATATGCGAAATTCTACGCTATCACACCCGAGATGCTCGCACTCGCAAAGCCCGATGCATTCCTGATGCACCCGGGTCCGTGCAACCACGGAGTCGAGCTTCCGACGGCAGTCTACGACTGCGACCAGTCGGTGATCAATGAACAGGTAACTAACGGCGTCGCAGTCAGAATGGCAGTTCTGTACCTGCTCATGGCAAGGAGGAACCAACTGTGAGAATCATCTTAACTAACTGCAAAGTTTTCGGAGACGATAAGGCTTCGAAGGTATTTATAGAAGACGGCAAGTTTGCCAATGAATTCGCCGAAGATAAGGCAGACAGAGTGATCGATCTTAAGGGCGCTACAGTAACTCCCGGTCTGGTCGACATGCACTGCCACTTAAGAGAACCCGGCGGAGAATACAAAGAGACCATAGCAACGGGTACGGCTAGTGCAGCTAAGGGCGGATATACTTCTATCTGCTGCATGCCGAACACAAATCCTACGGCAGATAATGCGGCTGTAATCAGCGGAATCATCAAGAAGGCAAAGGAAGCGGACAACTGCAGAGTCTATCCGATCGGTGCCGCTACCAAAGGCATAAACGGTGAGCTCATCTCCGAGATGGGACTCATGAAGGAAGCAGGCATCGTTGCCGTATCTGACGATGGTCACCCCATAAAGAACGCCGGCATAATGAGAAAGGTTATGGAGTATTCTTCTGACTTCGATCTTCCGGTACTCAATCACTGCGAGGATGAGAGCCTTTCGGAAGGCGCGATGAACGAAGGCGTCGTATCGACCTCGATCGGCATCAGGGGCATTCCTACTGCAGCTGAGGACATAATGATTGCCAGAGACATAATCCTCTCGGAATATCTGGACATTCCCGTACACATCTGCCACGTCAGCACAAAGGGCGGCGTCCGCATGATAAGGGAAGCCAAGGCCAGGGGAGTAAAGGTCACATGCGAGACATGCCCTCATTACTTCACACTGACTGATGACAAGTGCGCGGATTATGACACGAATTTCAAGATGCATCCGCCGCTCAGGACAGAAGAACACAGGCTTGCGATCATCGAAGGCCTCAAGGACGGAACTATCGATGCGATCGCCACAGATAATGCACCTCATCATGCTGACGAGAAAGTGTGCGAGTTTTCTGTCGCTTTGAATGGTATATTAGGGTTTGAGACTGCCTTCGCTTTGGGGTACACTTATCTTGTAAAAACAGGAGAGATAACTCTGGAGCGCCTCATCGAACTGATGTGCTACGGTCCTTCCAATATCTTAAAGCTCGGAAGGGGCGGCATGAATGTCGGAGATGATGCGGATCTCGCGGTGTTCGATCTTGAGAACGAGTTCGTTTTCGACAAGGAAAAGATGCTCTCCAAATCAAGAAACACGCCGTATGACGGTTGGAAATTATATGGTGAAACCATACTTACAATAATGGGAGGAAAAGTCACGTATGAGAAACTTTGCTGATTGCCTGGTAAGAAAGATCGATGAGATGCAGAACCCTTCGGTTATCGGTCTCGATCCCAAGCTCGATTACATTCCCCAACATCTTAAGGAATATGCCGAGCAGCTCTTCCCGGAGGAACCCACAAAAGCCACGGCCAAGGCTATCTGGCTCTTCAACAAAGAGATAATCGACCAGACATGTGACATCGTTCCCGCTGTAAAGCTCCAATACGCTTATTATGAGATGTACGGCGTTGATTCGATCAAGACGATGCTCCTCACTGCAAGATATGCCCAGAGAAAGGGCATGCTCGTAATAGGTGACTGCAAGAGAAACGACATCGGTTCCACCGCTACCGCTTACGCTGAGGCAGTCATCGGTAAGACAGACCTTCTCTTAGGCGATTCGATGGCAATGAGCGGATTTGATGCCTGCACGGTAAACTGCTATCTCGGCATCGACGGCGTTAAGCCTTTTATCGACGTTGCAAAACGCGACGGAAAGGGCGTCTTCTGCCTCGTAAGAACATCCAATCCTTCAGCAGGAGATTTCCAGGATCTTGAACTCTCTGACGGACGCAAGTTATATGAGGCAGTCGCTTCAAAGGTTTCCGAATGGGGCGAAGAAATGATCGGTGAGGAAGGCTTCTCATCCGTAGGCGCAGTAGTCGGTGCCACATGGCCCGAGCAGGCTGTACAGCTCCGTAAGGAGATGCCCAACGCATTCATCCTCGTTCCCGGTTACGGTGCGCAGGGTGCGGGCGCTGACGCAGCTGTCGCAGGATTCACTCCCAACGGAAAGGGCGGTATCGTAAACGCTTCCAGGAGCATCATGACTGCATGGCAGGCAAGACCTGATTTCTTCAAGCCTGAGGACTTCGGCAAGGCCGCAAGATATGAAGCAGAGAACATGAAGGATAAACTTAACGAGGCGATCCTGCATCGTAAGTATGTAATACAGTAATGGCGCAGAAACAAGAATATAAGATCAGATTAGTCACAAAAGAATATTTAAACAGCGATACTTGTTATCTCGGGTTCGAATGTCCCGGGATAGCAAGTTCTGCTATTCCCGGACAGTTTGTAAACATCTCGGCAGGAACGGTATTCCTTAAAAGACCGTTCGGCATTGCCAGTGTCGATAAAGCTAACGGGATCTTTTATATCGGCGTAAAGATCGTCGGAAAAGGCACCTCCGAGATCGCAAAATTCGAACCCGGCCTTACAGCCGACTGCCTCGGACCTTTAGGAAACGGCTTTGATTTCGAAGGATATGACAACATCATCCTTACGGGCGGCGGCACGGGTGTTTTCCCGATCAACTTCGCTTACGAGACTCTCACGTCTCTCGGCAAGAACGTTACAGTATGCGAAGGTTTCCGTAACGCTTCACAGGTAATCCTCAATAAGCCCGGATATGTGCTTACCACAGACAGCGGTGACACAGGGATCAAGGGTACGGTAATAGCAGGCCTTGATACGCTTGAGATCAAGGATCCTTCAAATACGCTCGTTTGCTGCGTCGGCCCCATCCCCATGATGAAGGCTGTCGGCGCATGGGCAGGCGAAAAGAACATGAAGTGCCTTGTTTCTATGGAACAGCGCATGGCCTGCGGCGCGGGCATCTGCCTCTGCTGCACGGTCAAAGTCAAAGACGACGGTCCGGACGGCTTCAAGAATGTCAGATGCTGCAAGGAAGGTCCCGTTTTCGACAGCAGGGAGGTGGTCTGGTAATGAACGCATTATCTGTTAATGTCGGAAGCGTAAACCTCAAGAGCCCCCTGATACTTGCTTCGGGAACCTGCAACTTCGGACGTGAACTTTCCGAATACTATGACCTTAAGATACTCGGCGGCATCTCGTCCAAGGGACTTACCATAAAGCCCAGAGCCGGCAATCCCGGCGTAAGAGTCGCTGAGTGCGATTCGGGTATGCTCAATTCGGTCGGACTTCAGAATCCCGGAGTTGATTATTTCATTGAAAACGACCTGGACTTCATGAGAGATTCCGGTGCGGCCGTTATCGTCAACGTCGCCGGTCACAGCTATGAAGACTATATCGAAATGGTCAAAAAGCTTGATCCCCACAAAGAAAAGATCGATGCACTGGAGATAAACCTGTCATGCCCAAACGTCAAGGAAGGCTGCATGACCATAGGAAGCGATCCTTCTGCCATCAGATATATCACTTCCGAACTCAGGAAGCTTACGGATCTGCCGATCTGGATCAAGCTGACACCCAATGTCACTGATATCAAGGCGACTGCTCTTGCAGCACAGGCAGGCGGCGCTGATGCCGTTGTTCTCATCAACACGCTCATGGGTATGAGGATCGACATCAGGACCAGAAGACCGGTACTTACTAATAATACGGGCGGATATTCCGGCCCCGCGGTTAAACCCGTTGCCATCCGCATGGTGGCTGAGTGCAGCCAGGTGCTTGATATTCCGATCGTAGGCTGCGGCGGTATCGCAGACTACAAGGACGTCATCGAGTTCATGATCGCCGGAGCTTCCGCGGTCGAAGTCGGTACGGCATGCCTTGTGCATCCCGCGCTTCCCGTTGATCTCACGTCCGATCTTGAGAAGTACTGCGAAGACAACAACATAGCATTAAAAGACCTTACCGGCACTTTGCAGCGCTGGTGATGTTGATAAAAAGATAAGGAGATAGACAGCATGGAAAACACCATAATCGAAGCACTGTTTGCCACGAACGCCATCAGGGTCGCACCTGAAGATCAGCCTTTCTGGTATACGTCAGGCCGTTTGGGACCATTCTTCATCAATACTCATTTTCTTTTGGAGAATGAAGCAGCCGCAGGCGAAGTCCTCAAGAGGATCGAACAGGCGATCGCTTCCGACAGACTTACTGCTCCCGAGGAGATCTTCGACATGATGCTCGCTTACTACAATAAGGGCGGCACTTTCAAGATGGTTTCGGACAAACTCGCCGAAGCAGCATCAAAGCTCGATTTTGACTATATCTCCGGCGGTGAGAGAAGGGACTATTTCTTCTCCATGATGCCTGCATATCTTTTAGGTAAGCCCCATCTCACGATCTTCAAGGACATGAATTTCGTATATTCCGAAAAGATCGAAGAAGGAGCTGTCGATTCACTTGATATCGACCTTAAAGGCAAGAAGGCGCTCCACATCGCGGATCTCATTACCGAAGCATCTTCTTATGAGAGAGCCTGGATACCCGTTATCAGAGGCATCGGTTCAGAGATCACTGATACGGTCGCTGTCGTCGACAGATGCCAGAGCGGCAGGGAAGTGCTGAAGAACTTAGGTGTTGAGCTCCATGCACTTACCGGCATAGACAAGGCGCTTTTTGATGAGGCGACCGCAAATGGTATCATTAACGAGGCACAGAAGGAGATGATCCTCCATTTCCTCGAATCTCCCGCTGATTACATGACTGCATTCATAAAGGCACACCCCGACTTTGTCGCAAATGAGATCGCAAAGGGCGGCAAGAACAAGGAACGTGCCGAATTAGCTATAGAGAAAGGATTCTGCTGATCTATGAAAGACCCTTATTCAGGTTTATATGAAGTCACCGAGATCCATGATCTCAGAGACGTAATTAAGAAGAGACTTCACGAGTTTCCGGAAAACCCCGTATTCCTTGTAAAGGAGCATAAGGGCGGAGAGTATGTCCCGATCTCCACTGAAAAGTACGATCACGATATCGACTCTCTCGGAACTTATTTCATGAGCACCGTTAAGAAGGGCGCGAGGATCGCGATCTTTTCCGAGACCAGATACGAATGGTACACATCCTATCTCGCAACAACGAACGGCACAGGATGCGTCGTTCCGCTCGATAAAGAACTTCCGGTAGATGACGTCCTCAATATGCTCAACAGGGCAGAGGTAGACATTCTTCTTTTCTCCAAGTCAAAGCTTTCCATCGTCAATCAGGTATACGGCAAGGTTGAGACCTGCAAATATTGGATCTGCATGGATAAGATCGATGACGACAGATTCCTTTACTATCAGGACTGCCTCAAGATCGGCGAAAAGAAACTCGAACAGGGCGACAAGACCTTTACAGAGGCAACGATCGACCCCGAAGAGATGACGATCCTGCTCTTTACGTCAGGCACTACAGCCAAATCAAAGGCAGTAATGCTCTGCCAGAAGAACATCTGCAAGAACCTCATGTCCATGTTCTCGATGCTCTACATCGACAGATCCGACGTATGGCTCTCAGTACTCCCGCTGCATCACACATATGAATGCACATGCGGATTCTTAGGCCAGGTCTACAGAGGCACGACGGTCGCCATCTGCGAAGGTCTCAAGTACATCGCGCAGAACATCCAGGAAGTTAAGCCGACATGTATCCTCATGGTTCCCGTCATGCTCGAACTCTTCTACAAGAAGATCATGAAGGGCGTTAAGGCCGATCCCGAGAAGGCAAAGAAGCTCGAAAAGGGTATCAAGCTCGCCAACACTCTGCATCTTCCGAACAGCATGAGAAGAAAGCTCTTCAAGCAGATCCATGACGTATTCGGCGGAAGGATGAGACTCATCATCCTGGGCGGCGCGCCTGTTAATCCCGAGATCCTCACATTCTTCCAGAGCATCGGTTTTAAGTGCGTACAGGGCTACGGTCTTACGGAGTGCGCTCCGATCCTCGCCCTGAACCGAGACAAGTTCTTCAAGAACCATGCAGCAGGACTTCCGCTCCCGGGTTGCGATGTTAAGATCCTTAATCCCGACGCTGACGGCATCGGCGAATTCATTTCGAAAGGTGACAACAACTTCCTCGGATACTATAACGATCCCGAGAATACAGCTCTCGCACTGGATCAGGACGGTTACTATCACACAGGTGACTTGGGCTATATCGACGAGGACGGTTTCTGCATCATCACGGGCAGAAAGAAGAACGTCATCATCGCCAAGAACGGTAAGAACGTATTCCCTGAAGAGATCGAGTATCTGCTCTCATTAAGTCCTTACGTTGCAGAGTCAGTCGTATCAGGCGTCAACGATGAGGTCAAGGACGATATCGTCATCACGGCCACGATCTTCCCGGATCTCGATGAGATCAAGTCGAAGTTCGGTCTTGATTCCGATCCCTCTGAAGAAGTCATCATGGACATTCTTAAGACTGTTGTAGCCGAGACAAACGAAAAGCTTGAAAGCTACAAGAAGATCAAGAAGACAGTATTGAGAATGACTGAGTTCGAAAAGAACACATCTAAGAAGATAAAACGTTATTGATTGCGAGTTATATATCTTTGTTCGCTGGGTCCTCCGCGCTTCGCTTGTGCGGAATCGCTCACAAAGAAATATAACTCTTACGAAAAGAGGAGAATTCCAATAAATCCTCTTTTCTTGTTTTTAGAAAGAGGTGCTTATGTTTAACGACAGTGATTGCCTGAGGATATTGGAAGAAGCAATGTCCACAACGGCAGACTTTGCCGAAGTATTCCAGGAAGTTACCGAATCAAAGTCGGTAAGCCTTTTGAACGGCCAGGTAATCAGAGCCGCAACAGGTTTTGATTCCGGTACGGGAATAAGACTTCTGGCAGGAACCAATTCGGTTTATGTTTACTCGAGCGATAACGATATCGAAGTATTGTTAAAGCTCGCAAGAGAGGCAGCCGCAGCCATCAAGGGACAGGACAAAGGAAGGATAGAGGCTTTAAAGGCACTATGTTCCACCACCAAGTCGACCATCGAAATCGACCCGATGTCCGTTTCGAAAATGGAGATGGTTGATTTCCTGCGCAAGTCTTCCGATTACGCGCTCTCATACAGTCCGCTCATTACACAGGCAGCATCAGCGATCGCCTGCAATAAGCGCACGGCAAAGGTCATCAACACCAGAGGAGTGAATTCCGAGGATACGACCAGCAGGATCAGGCTCTCTGTTGAAGCCATCGCGACCAAAGACAATGAGAAACAGAGCGGCAGGGTGGCTCCCGGTACAATGAGAGGCTATGAGTTCATCAACGAATATCCGCTCATCGACAAGACCAGGGAATGCTGCGACACCGCTATCCGCATGGTAAACGCCGGTTATGCGCCTTCTGCAAAGATGTCAGTCATCCTTGGCAACGGATTCGGCGGTGTTATATTCCACGAAGCATGCGGCCATGCTCTTGAGGCAACTTCCGTTGGCATCAAGAATTCCTACTTCACCGATAAACTCGGCCAGCAGATCGCATCACCCATCGTAAGCGCAAGAGACAATGCGTTGATCGACGGTGAATGGGGTTCATATGCGACTGATGACGAGGGCAACAGTTCCTCCGATCTGCTTCTCATCGAGAACGGCATCTTAAAGAACTACCTTGTTGACGAGCTCGGTGCGAGACGTATGAACTGTGCTCCCACCGGATGCTCCAGACGTCAGAATTATTCTTACGCTCCTACATCCAGAATGAGCAACACTTATATCTGCAACGGCGAATCCGATCCCAAGGACATCATCGCTAACACAGAGTACGGTCTCTACTGCACGCAGATGGGCGGCGGTTCCGTTGATACTTCGACGGGAGATTTCAATTTCGCCGTCAACGAAGCGTTCATGGTAAGAGACGGCAAGATCGCAGAGCCCGTAAGAGGAGCTACGCTCATCGGTAAGGGCCAGGAGATCTTAAAGAATATCGACATGGTCGGCAACGACTTAAAGCTCTCCGCAGGAATGTGCGGATCCATGTCAGGTTCCGTTCCCGTTACAGTCGGCCAGCCTACGATCAGGGTATCTTCGATACTCGTCGGCGGAAGAGATTCTTAAGGGAGGGCAATGATATGGACATTAAAACTGCTGAGTTATTTATGGAAAAACTCGTCAAGGCCGGTCAGGAATACGGCTTTGAGGAATGCGAAGCATCCTATGCCACCGAAGGCTCCATGAGCATCGACATATTAAACGGTGAAGTATCGAGCTACGAAAACAGCGCTACGAGCGCATTGTCTTTCAGAGGTCTTAAGAACGGCCAGATGGGATACTGCTCGACAAACATCTTAGACGACTCATCCATCGATTTCCTTTTGAAGTCCGCCATGGAGAACTGCGAAGTCTTAAACGACGAGGATCCCCAGTTCATCTACTGCGACGAGAACAACAAGGACCTATATTTTTCACAGGTCACTGAAGCATACGCGAAAAACACATATAAGAGCTTTTCCGAGCTCGGTCTTAAGCTCGAAAAGGCTATCCTGGCTCTTGATGAGAGGATCGACGCCGTCGATTACCTTACCATCAGCTGCAGCACGGGGCCTTACCTCATAATCAATTCAAAGGGCCTTCATTCTTACAGGGATTCCGACGGCATCTCCATCATGGCCTCTGCCAGGGCAACGGATGCCGACGGGAGCGTCAAGAGCGGCGGACATTACTGGATAGGCAGGGACATTGATGATTTCGATCTCGATAAGTTCCTTAAGAAATTCAAGGAAAACCTGATCGGCAAGATGGGCGCCAAGTCCTGTAAATCAGGCAATTACAAGGTTGTATTAAAGAGCGAAGCTTTCCAGCAGTTCTTTATGGTATTCTTCGGCAACTTCCTCGCAACAACGATGCAGAGAGGCCTTTCGCTTCTTGCCGATAAAGAAGGGGAGACCATTGCTTCTTCCGTATTTACTGTAAAGGAAGAGCCTATGTATGATGCGGCTTTGACAAAGATCCCTTTCGATGACGAAGGCGTGCTTACCACTTCCAAAGCTATAATCGACAAAGGTGTTTTCGCAACGGCTCTCTACGACCTCAAGTCAGCATATAAAGCAGGGAAAACCTCAACGGGTAACGGTTTCCGCGGCGGCAGCGCAGTTTCCGAGATGCCGACAAATCTCGTTGTAGAAGCAGGGGAGAAGAGTTTTGAAGAGCTTCTCGAAGAGGCAGGCGAAGGCATCATCCTCACCGATCTGTCGGGACTTCACGCAGGCGTTAACGCCATCAGCGGCGATTTCTCGCTCCTTTGCGAAGGCTATCTTATCGAAAACGGAAAGCAGGGAAGACCTGTAGAGCAGATAACTGTGGCAGGCAACTTCTATGAAGTAATAAAATCTATTATTTCCGTCGGAAATGATATAATTAACCTGCCGTCCGGCGAGGGCGAGTTCTTTACGCCGTCGGTATTGGTTGATTCACTGGCTATATCCGGTGAAGAAGAATAATCACGAAAGAAGGATCAGGAAATGGGAAATTCAGTAGACACTATCGCACTTCACGGCGGATACAATCCGGGCAACGGCGAACCGAGACAGGTACCTATCTATCAGAGCACGACATGGAAATATGCAACATCTGAAGACATGGGTAAGCTCTTCGATCTCGAGGCTTCAGGATATTTCTATACCAGACTTCAGAATCCCACAAATGATTTCGTAGCTTCCAAGCTCTGCGCAATGGAAGGCGGTTTTGCAGGAATGCTCACATGCTCCGGCCAGGCAGCAAACTTCTTTGCAGTATTCAACATCTGCGAAGCTGGCGACCACTTCATCGCATCCGCAAACATCTACGGCGGCACATATAATCTTTTCGGCGTCACATTCAAGAAGATGGGCATCGAGTGCACATTCGTAGACCAGACACTTCCTCTTGAAGAACTCCAGAAATACATCAGACCTAATACAAAGTGTATCTTCGGCGAGACCATTACAAATCCTACGGTCGACATCCTCGATATCGAGAAGTTCGCTGCTCTTGCACACAACAACGGTATCCCGCTCATCATAGACAACACTTTTGCAACACCCGTAAACTGCCGTCCTATCGAATTCGGATGCGATATCGTTACACACTCAACAACAAAGTATATCGACGGCCACGGTTCATCTGTCGGCGGCGCCATCATCGATTCAGGCAACTTCGACTGGATGGCTCATGCTGACAAGTTCCCCGGTCTTTGCACACCCGATGAGTCTTATCACGGTCTTACATATGCAACAAAGTTCGGTAAGGCAGCTTACATCACAAAGGCTACAGCCCAGCTCATGAGAGACTTCGGTTCTATCCAGTCACCCCAGAATGCTTACTACATTCAGATCGGCCTTGAGTCACTTCCCGTACGTATGGCACGTCACTGCGCAAATGCACAGAAGGTTGCTGAATTCCTGGCTTCTGACGACCGTATCGCATGGGTAAAGTATCCCGGACTTGAGAGCGATTCACAGCATGAACTCGCTAAGAAGTATTGCCCTAAGGGAACATGCGGTGTTATGTGTTTCGGTGTAAAGGGAGGAAGGGAAGCATCCATCAAGTTCATGGATTCACTCGAGTTCGCTACCATAGCCACACACGTTGCTGACTGCAAGACATTGCTCTTACATCCCGCTTCTCATACACACAGACAGCTCACGGATGAGCAGCTCGCAGAAGCAGGCATCCCCAGCGATCTCATCAGATTCTCCGTTGGTATGGAAGATCCTGATGACATCATCGCTGACCTCAAGCAGGCTTTGGACAAGATCGGCTGATCTTACCGGCAAATAGCGTTTTTTCAAGGTGTCTCAGGCATTACTGCCGGGACACCTTTTTTTGCAGAACAGCTTGAGCAGGTTTTCAGGGCGGACCGATTATTCAAAAAAACGTTATCATTCCTTAACCAATATATTTTTATTCATTGGTATTATTTTCCTATAAACAAAAGGGAAGGACGGTGTGCCTATGAGTATCGATCTGAGCGTTTCCAATCTGATCAATATATTCTTCATTGCAGCCGGGATCGGTATCTGCAGCCTGAGCATCCTGCATGTCGGTTCGGGAATGCACATCCGGAAGGAAGTGAAGAAATACTTCCAGATCTTCTTTACCCTGATCAACATATACATTTCGATGCATTTCATTCGCATGCTTCTTGAAAATCATACGGGAACGGCAGTTTCCATCAGTATCCGCGCTGTAACATTCATAGAGTTCTTCGTCTCCGGCCTCATGATCTACATGCTCTCACTCCTGATCCTCTTTATCGCGGCTCCGGGGAAGAACGGAAAGCTGATAAACATTATCTTTCTTGTACTGATCACTGTACACACTCTGGGACTTTTAATAGATCAGTTTACGGATTTCTATTACTACTTCGATGAGATGAATGTCTATCACCGTTCACGCGGTTATGCGATGTCAAATATAATGCACATCCTGATGCTCATACAGAATGTATTCCTGCTCATCAGATACAGGAATAAGATAAACAAAAAACTGGCATCCGCTCTATGGCTCTATCTTTTGTCCCCATTGGCTGCAATAGCACTCCAGCTGGGATTCCAGCAGATACAGTTCGTTATCCTTGCGACAGTCATTTCTGCTGCATATCTGTATTTTGTAATCATCCGGATACAGACCGAAAAATACGAGAATCAGCAGAAGGAAAAAGATCGTTTGGACACCGAACTTTCAATGGCTACAAGGATCCAGGCAGAGACGCTTCCCAATATCTTTCCGGCTTTCCCTGAACGAGATGATTTTAATATCTTCGCATCGATGAACCCCGCAAAGGAAGTCGGCGGCGACTTCTACGATTTCTTCCTGCTCGACGATACCCATCTCGGCATAGTAATGGCTGATGTATCAGGAAAAGGCGTTCCCGCAGCGCTGTTCATGATGGTCTCAAAGATCCTCATCCAGAACATCGCAATGATGGGCAACAGACCGGCAGATGTCCTAAAATATGTAAACAATCAGCTTTGCACAAACAACCATGAAGAGATGTTCGTCACCGTATGGTATGGCTGTCTGGATCTTGAGACAGGAATCCTCGAAGCAGCCAATGCCGGTCATGAATACCCGGTGCTGAAGAAAGCCGCCGGCAGCTTTGAAATGATAAAAGATAAGCATGGTATCGTTTTAGGCGCCATGGAAGGCTCGAAATACAGATCCTACGAGCTTCAGATGGAACCGGGTGCAAAACTCTTTATTTACACGGACGGCGTTCCCGAAGCAACTAATTCGGCAAACGAATTATTCGGCACCGAAAGGCTCGTTCATTCACTCCGTATGAAGGAAACGGGATCTCCGAAGGAGATAATCAATCACATAGATTCGATCGTAAAAGACTTCGTCAAAGATGCTCCTCAGTTTGACGATCTTACAATGCTCTGCCTCGAATATAAGGGACATATTGATTGATCTTTTTCTGTCATTATCAAGCCAATATATCGACGGAAAATATTATGACTTCGACAAGAATGGCGTATGCATGAATCCGAACGGACGCGAAATTTCGAATTTTAGCTGAGCTGATACAAACTGATTAAAAAATGTAAGGCCGTCCCGGGATCACTTGGGACGGCCTGATCATTTATGATGTTAATTACGAATCAATAATAAACTGATCATCCGATATGAACTGATTATATTTTCGGAAAAACCTGTGTATCAGAATATCTGAAACCGATGAATCTTACGTATTCCTATTTTAAACCTCTTCCCAATTCACCAAAATTGTAATTATACCGAATTAGATATAAAGAAAAAACGGAAAAACGTATGACAGGCTGAAAACCCTCTTCTTATTTTTCGCTGCTTGAAAAACCGGTATAGACAACTTCGGTCCGGCCCTTGGTTCTGAGATAGATCGAGAAAACGACTCTGACGATTACAAGTACGAGAACGATTCCGATCATGTCGATCAGAACATCCTGGATGGATCCGTCACGTCCGATGACGAATAACTGATGATATTCATCAAAGATTGAGTTGAGGATCGAGAACCATAATGTAAAGATGATATTCATCTCGTTGTCTGATCTTAAGAGCTTAACGGGACTCTCTGCATAAGATGTCTTGTTTGAGATCTTATTAGTTGAAGACAGAGCCATATAGGATAAAACAGTAAGCAGGGCAAACTCGGATGCATGTGCCACATTCCTGAGCATCGCATCATCCATCACGTTAGTGTTGAATATCTCATTAAGGTATTCGAGTATTGCGTGTGACAGTTCGGACGATTCAGCGGCAGTATCAGCTGACAGGTTAAAGATCACAATGATCCAACCAATCGTAAGAATCCAGAATACGATCGTCAAAAAGACATATCTGATCGATATCTCTTTTGCATGTGCCCTTTCCTTGATTCTCTCTACCATCGTCTTCCCTTCTGGTTCCCCTGTTTTTTCTAATTATATAATTTATGAAGCGTTGCCGCGAGTCCAATACTTGGAATAATTGTATGTTTATCCGTATTTCTTGGCATTCTTCATTGCTCTGTCGATGTCGCGGCTTGCTTCTTTCTTTGCCATGACTTCACGCTTATCGTAATCCTTTTTACCCCTTGCGAGACCTATCTCAAACTTGACCTTGCTGTCCTTGAAATAGCATTTCGTGGGCACGAGCGTAAGACCGTCCTGCTTGACGGTCGAATAAAGCCTTATTATCTCCTTCTTATGCATCAGGAGCTTTCTGTTGCGTTCGGGATCGAGATTGAACCTGTTGCCGTTCTCATAAGGGCTGATGTGAACGCCTATGAGCCACATCTCCCCGTCTTTTACCTGTACGTAGGAATCCTTGAGGTTCACCTTCCCTGCCCTTAAGCTCTTAACTTCAGTTCCGGACAGAGCCACGCCGGCTTCAAACCTCTCCTCGATGAAGTAATCGTGATAGGCTTTTCTGTTCTCTGCTATTATCTTTATACCTTTTTTAATTGCCATAATCGTATATTTTAGCTGCAAACTTGTTTTTTGCAAATCTTAACTGAATCCTTACTGCTTGTCGCTTCAATAAGTAAAAAAATAATGATATTCTTTAAAAGTGGAATAGATCCAAATAATCTTTTGGGAGGGATATTTATGCTCAAAGCAATCGCAGCAGTCATTCTCGGTTCGCTCATCCTCTCGGCCCCTTCTGCACCTGCAGTCAAACAGGGATGGATAAAGGAAGGCAACGACTATTACTACTATGAGAATGACGAAAAAGCAACTAGTTGGATCCGGGACGGATCCAGATGGTACTATCTTGATCCGGACACAGGCAAGATGGTAACCGGATGGTTGGAACTGGCAGGCAAATGGTATTATTTTGCTTCTTCCGGAGCGATGACCACAGGCTGGAAACAGATAGGCGGCAGCTGGTATTTCTTTACGCCTTCAGGCAACATGCTCTCTTCTGACTGGAAGCAGGATGGCGGCAAATGGTACTACTTTAAAGCCAACGGATCAATGGCTAAAGGATGGCAGCAGGTCGGAAGCTCCTGGTATTATTTCGGAACATCGGGAGCAATGCAGACGGGCTGGAAAGAGATCGGCGGCAAGTGGTACTATTTCGGCACTTCGGGCGCAATGCAGAAAGACTGGAAGAAGATCGGCAGCACCTGGTACTATTTCGGAACATCAGGAGCTATGCAGACAGGCTGGAAGAAGATCGGAAGCTCATGGTATTACTTCGGTAAAAAGGGCGCGATGGCTACCGACTGGCAGTTTATCGACGATGAATTCTACTACTTCTATTCTTCGGGCGCCATGGCTACCAACACAACAGTAAAGAACTGCAAGATCGGTTCTGACGGCATATCAAAAAGAGTTCCTTATTCTTATGGCTGGTGTAATGTCTATTGGGTATTTACCGAATCCGGTACAGGAAAGCAGCATACGGGATATGTTGAGAATGCTTTTGTTTTCTGGGATATCAGATATGACACATGGTCTATCTTTGAAGACACTCAAAAACTTATAGATAAAGCGGTCGGAGAAATACCGGTCTCAGGAAGTTACTATACATATTGTGACGACTTCACCAAATTCGAAGACTGATCTTTAAGTCTTAAATCAGATCACATCTGCAAAGAGGGATACGCATTAAGATCGAGCGTGTCCCTTTTTCCATTCATGAATTCATAGTAACCGCAGGATGCGATCATGGCGGCATTGTCCGTGCAGTACTGAAGAGCCGGATAATAGAGTTTGATACCCTTCTTCTTAGCTTCTTTGTCGAATGCGGCGCGTAAGAACGAATTGGCCGATACGCCTCCTGCAAGGCAGAGTTTCTTTATTCCCGTCTGCTCAACAGCAGTCATGGTATTCTTTAACAGGGCTTCCGCGATCGCATGCTGATAAGATGCTGTGAAATCCTTTATGTCTATCTCTTCACCCTTCTGTCTCAAACCGTTGATCAGGTTGAGTGCTGATGTCTTGAGACCCGAGAAAGAGAAATCAAGCGTATCGCCCATATGGGTTTTCGAGAAGACATAACGGGACGTATCTCCTCCCTGTCCTGCCTTGTCCATCTTCGGACCGCCCGGATAACCAAGTCCAATAACACGAGCAATCTTGTCTATGGCCTCCCCTGCCGCATCATCCCTGGTACGGCCAAGAACGGTCATGTCTGTATAATCGTCTACTCTTACGATCATGGAATTGCCGCCGCTGACACAGAGGCACAGGAAAGGAGGCTCGAGCTCTTCAAAGCAGAGATAATTAGCCGCAATGTGTCCCTTCAGATGATTTACGCCTACAAGAGGCTTGCCTGACACTTCGCAAAGACCTTTCGCGCACGAAAGCCCTACGAGCAATGCGCCGACAAGACCCGGGCCATAAGTAACAGCAACGGCATCTATGTCAGAAAGAGCCACACCTGCATCGGAAAGCGCTTTTTGGACCGTCGGATAGACTGCATCGACATGCATGCGTGATGCGAGTTCGGGAACGACACCGCCGTACTCCTCATGGAAATCAGCCTGTGAAGCGATGCAGTTGCTCAATATTACGCGTCCGTTCTTTACAACGGATGCCGCAGTCTCATCGCATGAACTCTCAATGCCGAGTATAAGTATGTCTTTGCCGTTTTCCATATCAGTCATCCACCATATAGAATGAATTAAGGAAATCAGTAACCGTGTCGATATACTGATTCTTGTTTATGCTGTATTCCTCAAGATAACCGGCGCCTGATACCATTATGCTCCTCGTGATGCTGGAGTTTAATCTGCTGCGCTCGGTGATTATCTGGTCTATCTTGTCTGCTCCGATAAAGGTATCGTGTCCGCCGTAAAGGATAAGAACAGGTATGGGAAGCCTGGCGATCTCTGCGGCAAGACTGACATTAGTCGCACTTGAAGAGACCCTGATCGCATATGGAACAGAAAACTGCGTGATGAAACCAAGAGGCTCGCTCTGAATGACTTCAGGCTTGATATAGTCATCGGATTCCTTTGCGGGCGAATCAAGGATCATGCCGATAACATAAGATCTGTCGAAACCGAGATTCCTTATCCTCTGGCTGTACGAAGAAAGCGTCTGCTCGCTTGCATTTGCGGGCGGCAGACTGGTGTAAGCGATGATGGATGACGTGCAGCCTGTGCCAATACCGTAGAGGATAACGTCGGTAGTAACGGAGATCTGCTTTACGATCGCGATAGCGCCCAATACATCCTGCCATTCAAGATATCCGTAGGTGCAGATATCGCCGCCCGATGTGCCGCAGTTGCGCTGATCGAACATGAATACGTTGTAGCCGTTTTCAAGCCAACCTTCGATCATGTCGATCATTTCGACGCCGAACTGAAGTCTGTTGGAACCGGCGTTATGCACGACTATAATCGTGGATATAGGATTCTTGGTCTTGAAAAACCACCCCTGGAGTGACGTCTGTCCGTCAGCAGACTGGAAACTCGTCGTACTGTAAGACGGAAGGATGTTTGAAGGCACGTTGGTAACTTCATAACCTTTTAAGCTCATTAATCTGTTTGACGAGAAAACGGTAAGGGCGATAAAAGAGATGATGATGAGCGCAAGGATACTGAATACCAATGCGAACCTCATTACGAAAGAACTCTTTTTGCCTGAAGAATTCCCGCTGAAACTGACAAAACCGTTGCTCATTCAGTTAACTCCGCTCGAACCGAATCCGCCGCCTCTGTCTTCGCCG
Organism: Butyrivibrio sp. AE2032; assembly: GCF_000702965.1. Classification (NCBI taxonomy): domain Bacteria; kingdom Bacillati; phylum Bacillota; class Clostridia; order Lachnospirales; family Lachnospiraceae; genus Butyrivibrio; species Butyrivibrio sp. AE2032. The sequence goes on from NZ_JNLF01000002.1 coordinate 287,482, forward strand.
ATGTCTTTTACGTTATCTGTCTCGACGAACTTGCAGTATTCGACCTTTGCTACGACCATCTGCGCGATGCGGTCGCCTTTGCGGATCTTATATGTTCCGTGGACGCAGCCTTTCTGATCGAGCGTCAAAGGCTCTGCTTCAATGCCTTCCTCGTGCATCATAGAAGCATTGTAAACGATTACGTTGACCTCATCCCTGTAACCGCAGTCGATTGTTCCGGGGCTGTTCGGTATGCGCAGAGGCGTCTTAAGAGACACTCCGCTCCTGGGCCTAATCTGTACTTCATAGCCGTAAGGGATTGCAAGTTTAATTCCGACAGGAACGAGTGCGGATCTGCCGGGTTCTATCACCACTTCTTCTGCCGCATAAAGATCCATACCGGCATCGCCGTCATGGGCATATTGAGGAAGCTTTGCGTCTTCCCTGCACTTCTCGATGAAAATTTCAGCCATTTATCTGTCCTCCGGGCAGTATTGTGTAATTGCAGATGACGTCAAATCCGAGATCGGCGATCTCCTGTGCGATGATCTCATCTACGGGATTCTTCGGTTTTCCGTATATGGAACAGGAACAATCGACCGGATGGGGTATAACCTTAAGAGCTGTCCCCTCCCCGTCTCTTCGCATCTTCATTTCGAAAACGGACTGGGAAGCGCAGAAATTACACGGTCTCTTGTTCCTCCCTGCCGCGCAGAAATCGGACTGCATCCACGGGATGAGACCTTCAGTATGAACTATCAGGACAGGTCTTTTATCTTCGAACTTAACCTTTTCCAAAAGATCTCTGCAGTTGTTTACGAGATCATCAACGTTGACTTCATATGAAGGCATTACCGCGTCGGCATATTCTAATGCGTGAGCAAGCGATTTACTGCTGTATAAGTTCGTCCCGGCAGATGCGAAAAGATCAAGATCCTTCATGAATTTCCTGTCAGTAAGGAGCCTTGAAGTCAGCACGGCTTTAAAAGCGCTGCCGAGATCGGCTTTCAATGAAGCTATTACGTTTTCGATCACCTTATTGAGCTTGTCGTGATGGAAATCAGGCAGGAGCAGTACCATCTCGGTACCGTGTTCCATTACGAATTCAGTCGCCTTCTGATAAAGCTCGGGAACCGCAAGGTCATAAACGCTGAAAGCATATATGTCCGCGCCCTCTTCAAGGATGTCCTCATTGAGCCTTAAGACTGGATATGTATACATGTTCCTGATCTCGCCCGTGTCCTCCGGCAATCCGTCGTAATACTCTGAATCTTCGACATAATCCATGCCGTAGTTTTTCTTAAACATCGAAATGACGTTGCTCTCCAACGTCTCAAGGAGTTCACGTCTCAGGGAATTGATGACGCTGACGGGACAATAGAATGTATCGTCGCCTTCGAAGACCACAGATTCAACCATAAAAGGAGTATCAAGAGTCTTTCCAAGCTGCTCGGTTATACGGTCTTTTATAAGAGGCTTTCCCTCATATCCTTCGGGAATGTCAGTACGGGCTTCCGCATCAGCCTTAGCGGCAATACCGCGCATGATCTGAGCTTTTGCAGAAATCTCATTTCCTCTGTTGATTATGGTGATACGTACAGGAGTTCTTCTTAGATCCTTCCTGTCAATTACAGTCTCATGATTCATCAGGAAGACTTCATAACCTGGCTTTAACTTCTTGATCATGTCAGGATGAAGTCCCTTGATATCAAGTCCGTTGAGGCCGAGATTGGTCTTGCCGACCGGGAAAGAACAGATCTCCCTGTCCTTTTCTCTGATGGACAGATAATCGCCCTTCTGAGGCTCTGTGGCGCCCTGCTTTATGCCGACCGATACTTTTCCCGTTTTACTGTCCAGACGGCTTATACGGCCTATCCTGACGCCGTATTTGCCCGGGTATTCTCCGGAAAGGATGTTATCATCCTTGTTACCGCTCAGATATTGTGAAGTAAACGAACCTCCCCTGTTGAAGTTAACAAGGAGTTCGTTCTTTATCTCTTTGATGATGTCTTTGCCGAGCTTACCGTCATAATATGCATCGATCATCCTTCTGTAGCAGTAAACGGCTGACCTGACATAGTTTGCATCCCTCATGCGGCCTTCGATCTTAAGGCTCGATACTCCGCTCCTGATGAGGCTTGCCAGATAATCAGTAACATCCCTGTCCTTGGGAGAGATAAGATGACCTTCACGGAGTCTTAATCCGTCATTATAAAGACCATACTCTTCCCTGCAGGGCTGGGCGCAGGATCCTCTGTTTCCCGACCTTGTGCCGCTCCTGTTCATTGCGGAGAAAAGACAGAGTCCTGATGCACATACACATACGGCACCGTGAGCAAAGACTTCAGTCTCGATATTAAATCCCGAAGCGATCTTTGTTCTGGCAGCAATCTCATCACAGGATAATTCCCTGGGAAGTACGACGCGGTTAACGCCGATCTTTGCGAGATTGCTGAACTCGTCTGCCGAATAGACATTCATCTGCGTGCTCGCGTTGATGGTAAGATCTGGAAAATCTTTGGCAAGTTTAGTAAGCACAGCCAGATCCTGGATTATCAGACCGTCCACACCTATATTTACCGCTTCAGCTATGGTCGGATAAAATGTCTCGAATTCCATATCGCTCATCAATGTGTTGACGGCGAGGAACACCTTTGAAGATCTGGCATGCGCATAATCAACGCCTTCTTCAAGTTCTTCAATGGTGAAATTCTCAGCTCCCGCTCTGGCGGAAAACTCTTTCAGTCCGAGATAAACGGAATCGGCTCCGCTGTCAACGGCGGTCTTCAAGATCGCCAGGTTGCCTGCCGGAGCCAGTAGTTCAATCTTCTTTTTTGTCGTCATCAGTACTCTTTAACTTTAAATGGTCGAATAAACCACCGGAACTGACCTTCTCAGCCAGTTCTTCCATGGGTGTGGGCTTAACGTCAGGCTTCTTCTCACCTGCTGCCGCCCTCTCCTTTGCCTTATAGTAAGCTATCTCAGTCTTGAGCGCGCTGTTCTCTGTTCTCAAAGAGATTATCTGGTCACACGCTTCGAAAAGAGACATTATCGCTGTCTTGTTCGTGGCAATATACGGATTATTCTTCTTTGTGTCTTTATAGATCTCGTCGGCAAGTGCTCCGACCTTCATCATGTGCTCATATCCGGCGTCACCGCTCCTGACAAGATACTGTACGCCGCCGATGGTGATCTGTGCACTTTCCTCATTGGCATCCGGGTCTGTTGCAGGCTTTGTTCTGGCCTGGATACGTTCTTCCAATGTCATTTCCTTCTTCTCTGTAACGGTCTTGGCTTTTATCTCACCCTTATAGAGCTGCTTATACTCGACGATTGCGGGGGCGTCCTTCTTACCCTTACGCTTGTAAGAGCCGTCAGAATATTTGCCGAGCAGACTGGCATTGGATTTTCTCATGTAATCACCCTCCGCATATTAGAAGATAATATAGTATATCACTAAACTCCCGAGTTACCTGCAAAGCATTTTTTCGGAAGAAATACATGATAACTAAAAAAATTAAACTTCTTTTCAAATCATTTTTTCAGTGCAGCATATAAACAACTGAACGTCTCAGGTTCAAGCTCCTCTGCCCTGGCATTTTCGCTGATGCCGACTGATCTGAAAGCTTCGTCTATCACATCTGCAGCAAACATCTGGGAAAGATTCTTTTTGAGCATCTTCCTTCTCATTGCAAAGCATGTGTTCAGGAACTTCACGAATCCGGGAGATAATATGTCAGCCGTATCTTCCCTTCTGAAACTGATAACGGCTGAAGTCGTTCTCGGCTGCGGAACAAACGCCGTGTGAGGGACCTTAAACTCATAAGTATAAGAGCCGTACAGACTGCAGAGTATCGCCAGAGGGCCATACTGTTTGGTGTTCGGACCGCAGTCGATCCTGGCAATGGCCTCGTCCTCAACCATAAATACCATCTTCCTTGCTTTCGGAAACTCACCGAAGAGCTTCTTCATTATGTCCGTCATCACATAGTAAGGAATGTTGCTGACAACGACATCAAAAAATCCGAGATCTTTTGCCTTGATAAAGTCAGCGTTGATTATCCTTGCATTTGTGATGTTATCCGACAGATATTCAGCAAGTCCGTGGTCGATCTCAACGCATGTGAGATTTGAGGTAAGCTCAGACAAAGGATATGTAAGGCTTCCCAATCCGGGTCCTATCTCCAGCACACGGTCTTCCCTGCCGATCTCACAGAGCTCTACTATGGAAGAGATTATTTCCTCATCACAAAGGAAATTCTGCCCGAACTTCGATTGGGGCAGAATTCCTTCGTTTTGCAATATTTCTTTAATGGTCTCTCTGTTCATCACAGGAAGTAAGCTACGCCTGATTCAAAGATCTTCTGGTACTTGTTGCCCGGAATGTTCTTTGTAAGGTCAGATTCGTATCTTTCAGTATGACCCATCTTACCAAGGACACGGCCGTCAGGTGATGTGATGCCTTCGATGGCGCAGATGGAACCGTTGGGGTTGAACTGTGTATCGGATGCATAGTTACCGTCAAGATCAACGTAGCATGTAGCGATCTGACCGTTAGCAGCAAGCTTTCTGACGAGTTCTTCAGAAGCTACGAACTTACCTTCACCGTGAGAAAGAGGGATCTCGTAGATCTCGCCGGGATTGCAGAGTGAGAGCCAGGGGCTCTTGTTTGTCATGATCTTTGTTCTTGCATAAACGTTCTGATGTCTGCCGATGTTGTTGAAAGTGAGCGTCGGACTGTCAGATGTCATGTCACAGATCTTGCCGAAAGGAACAAGACCTAACTTGATCAAAGCCTGGAAGCCGTTGCAGATACCGAGCGCAAGACCGTCCCTGTTATCGAGGAGATCGGCGATGGCATCAGCGATTCCGCTGTTTCTAAGGGAAGCTGTAATGAACTTACCGGAACCCTCAGGTTCGTCACCTGCGGAGAACCCGCCGGGGATCATCATGATGTTTGCTTCACGGATCTTTGCTGCGAGTTCAGCAAAAGACTCGTTGATATCATTTTGGTTTCTGTTTCTGATTACGAATACTTCAGCATCAGCGCCTGCTCTCTCGAAAGCCCTTGCAGAGTCAATCTCGCAGTTATTGCCCGGGAATACAGGAATGATTACCTTCGGCTTGGCACCCTTGAGAACGCCGGGAGCAGCCTTTTTAGGCTCGCCTGCTGTATAAACGTCGATTGCAAAAGGCATCTCAGCTGACTTGGCAACTGTAGGGAAAATCCTTTCGAGCTTGCCTTCGTAAGCTTCAACAGCATCGTTGCCGGATACGGAAGCGCCTGCATATGTGAAGTCGCCTGTATCGTTAGTTGTACCAAGGAACTTACCGCCTGCCATCTCAACCTTATCGACAGCATTGCCGTCAGCGGGGATGGCTACGATGATGGAACCCAATGTCTTGGAGAAGAGATCAGCTTCTGTAAGCTTGTCTGAGAAATCGAAACCGAGCTTGTTACCGAAGCACATCTGCGCAACTCTTGCTGCAACACCTGCGCTCTTTACTACTGCTGCGTTCTTGATCTCGCCCCTATCGAGGAGTTCTTTTACAGCCTTGATAACTCTTAAGACATGGTCCTTCTTGTATGAACCCTTGCCGTCTCTTGCACACTTGATGAGGTAGAGCTTCTGGCCCTTGCCTGTAAGTGTGGCTGTGATGACTTTATCTGTTGTGGACATTCCTACAGCGAAAGATACGAGCGTCGGAGGTACGTGGATATCGTTAAAAGTACCGGACATTGAGTCCTTACCGCCGATTGCAGCTGTGCCGAAATCGAGCTGAGCCTTGTAAGCGCCTAAGAGTGCAGCGAGAGGCTTACCCCATGATTCGTTGCTGCCCATTCTCTCGAAATATTCCTGGAATGTGAGTCTTGCCTTCAGAGGATCAACGCCCATAGCGAGGAGCTTTAAAAGCGACTCAACTACTGAATGGTAAGCGCCAGCATAAGGGTTCCATTCCATGTAGTAAGGATCAAAACCATATGTCATTACTGAGCAGTCGTGTGTTGTACCGTGATCGAGCGGGATCTTGGCAGCCATACCCTCCTCAGGTGAATTCTGCATCTTACCGCCGTAAGGCCATACGACTGTGGCAGCGCCGATCGAAGAGTCGAATCTCTGGATAAGGCCCTTTCTGGAAGCGCCTTCCAAAGAGTTAAGTGTTCCCTTAAGGCTCTCGGCGAAGTTTCCTGCTACAAAGCCGTTTGCAGGTGTATCAAGGAACTCGCCTGTTCCCTGCGGTACAACATCAGCTTCTGCATACTGTGTAGCACCGTTTGTATCGATAAAAGATCTGGGGAGGTCAACGATCGTATTGCCGTTCCATACCATCTTCATGATGGGCTCAGCTGTAACCTCAGCAACTACTGTAGCTTCGAGGTTTTCCTTAGCTGCAGCTGCCATGAACTTATCAAGGTCAGCGGGATGAACTACAACAGCCATTCTCTCCTGTGACTCTGAGATAGCGATCTCGGTACCGTCAAGACCATCGTACTTCTTGGGAACTGCATCGAGGTTGATCGAAAGGCCTTCAGCGAGCTCACCGATCGCAACGGATACGCCGCCTGCACCGAAGTCATTACATCTGATGATGAGACGTGTTACTTCAGGATCTCTGAAAAGTCTCTGGAGCTTTCTCTCCGTCGGAGGATTACCCTTCTGTACTTCTGAACCGCATGTGACAACTGACTGTGTATCGTGAGCCTTGGATGAACCTGTAGCGCCGCCGATACCGTCACGGCCTGTCCTGCCGCCCAAAAGAACTACAATATCGCCTGCCTGAGGTCTTTCTCTGACAATATTGGATGCAGGAGCAGCGCCTACAACGGCACCGATCTCCATTCTCTTTGCGATATAACCGGGATGGTAAACTTCATCGACCAGACCTGTAGCGAGACCGATCTGGTTACCGTATGAAGAATAACCTGCAGCTGCTGTGCGGCAGAGCTTCTTCTGGGAGAGCTTACCCTTGAGTGTAAGTTCAACAGGTACCGTAGGATCGCCTGCGCCTGTTACACGCATGGCCTGATATACATAAGATCTTCCGGAGAGCGGGTCTCTGATAGCGCCGCCCAAACATGTTGCAGCACCACCGAAAGGTTCGATCTCCGTAGGATGGTTATGAGTCTCATTCTTGAACATGAAGATGTAGTCTTGAGGCTCACCGTCAACTTCGATCCTTACCTTGATCGAGCATGCGTTGATCTCTTCGGATTCGTCCAAGTCAGCGAGCTTGCCGTCTTTTTTGAGCTTCTTGCCTGCGATAGTACCGATATCCATGAGGCAGATAGGCTTCTTGGAAATCCTCTCGCCGTAAACATCTTCTCTTGTTGCGAGGTAATCCTTATATGTTTCGCGGATCTCAGCCGTAAGCTCGTCATCGCCTTCAAACTTAATATCTGTAAGGTTTGTAAGGAATGTTGTGTGACGGCAGTGGTCTGACCAGTATGTATCAAGAACACGGATCTCTGTAACTGTAGGAACTCTTCCCTGATCTTTGAAGAAATCCTGAACGAACTTGATATCAGCAAAGCTCATTGCAAGTCCCATGGACTTTCTTAAAGCTTCAAGATCCTCATCTGACATATCAAGGAAGCCGTCGACATTGGGAACTGTTGTAGGAATGTCGTACTTGTCGATAAGTGTTGCCGGCTTATCTGCCGATGCCTCACGTGCTTCAACGGGGTTAATGAGATAACCCTTGATCTTATCCTTTTCTTCTTCAGTGACAGCACCGTAGAATGCGATGATACGTGCGCACTTTACGATAGGTCTTTCCTTTGCTGTCATGAACTGGATGCACTGTGCAGCTGAATCAGCTCTCTGGTCATACTGACCTGGCAAAGACTCAACGATGAGCACATAAGCCGCATCACTAAGATCAACTGTCTCGTCGTAAAGGATGTCTACCGGAGGTTCGCTGAAGACAACGGTCTTGGCGTTTTCGTACTCTTCATCAGTAACGCCCGAAACATCGTAGCGGTTGATGACACGGACCTTTTCGATGCCTGATACGTTAAGATCGTACTTAACATCATGAAGGATACCGCCGGCTTCGACATTGAAGCCCTCTTTCTTTTCGGACAATACGCGTCTTACATCATTCTCGTTCATAAGGTTTCTCCTTGTGAAATTTAATTACAGATTGTCGGCGCTCTTTGAGAGCAGTTCGGTGTTGTATTTGAGGAATCTCTCGAGACCTTCGCTGTCGAGCGATCCGTGAGCAAGCTTGGCCTGATCGTAGATGTGCTGTGCAAGGCGGTCTGCCTCTTCCTTCTTTGTGCCCATGTCCTCCAATGCCTGGAGCTTTACGATGAGCGGGCTGTCTGTGTTGACAACGAGCTCTTCGGTCTCGGGGAACATGTCGGCAAGTTCTTCTTCGGACATCGTACCCATCGATGACATCATTCTCTCATACTGGGCACGCATTTCCTTCATTCTTCTGTTGTGCTCTGCTTCCCTGATGAGAGCAGGCAGGTTGTCCTTGCCCATCTGCTGCGCGAAAACGATGAGCTTATCATCACCTACCGCGCTCCTGAAGAATCCCTTGAGCTTTTCCTTTGTCTCTTCGTCTGATTCTTCACCGGAAAGTTCTGAGTCAACACGTTTGAACTTGTAATCGGGTTTCTTCATCTCGTAGTACGACATGAAGTTATTGTCGATCTCTTCGTCCATTACGACGACTTCATAACCGTCCTTTTTGCTCATCTCGACATAAGCTGCCTGAGCCTTGGGATCCGTGGTATATCTGATGGTCTTCTTCTCTTCGGAAGTGAGTTCCTCTATGGTCTTGAAAGCGCCGTCGACGGTCTTGAAAAGGCAGATGCCCTCAACCTTCTCATAGAACTTCTCCTCCTTCATCATGCCGTACTTAACGAATACGGAGATGTCAGACCAGTACTTCTCAAAATCCTCTCTCTGCTTCTTGAAGAGTTCGTTGAGCTTGTCTGATACCTTCTTGATGATGTGACCGGAAAGCTTCTTTACGTACTCATCCTGCTGAAGTGCCGAACGCGATACATTGAGCGGCAGGTCTGAACAGTCAAGGCAACCCTGAAGAAGGAACAGGAAATCAGAGATTATCTCCTCGATATTGTCTGCTACGAAGATCTGGTGATTGTAGATCTTGATGCGGCCCTCAAGAGACTGGTAAACATTGTCAGTTTTCGGGAAATAAAGGATACCCTGCAGAGTAAAAGGATAATCCATGTTGAGGTGGATCCAGAAAAGAGGATCCCTGCCGTCGTTGAATACGCTGTGATAGAACTGCTTATATTCAGATTCTGTACACTCAGAAGGCTTCTTTGTCCAAAGAGGCGACTTGTTGTTGACAGGCACATAGGAAACCGGTGAAGGTGTGAATGTCTCACCCTTTTCCTCTGCTTCTTTCCTGCGCTTCTCCTCACTCTCCTCGTGGAGTCTGTCGGACTTGACGTCGACAAAATAAATGTCGGCAGGTGCAAAATAGCAGTACTTGCGGAGCGTCATCCTGAGCGTTGCGGAATCAAAGATCTTAATTGCATCTTCAGAGAGCTTCAGCGTGATGACCGTACCTCTGGACTCCTTGTCGGATGGCAGGATCTCAAAATCCATGCCGTCTGCAGACTTCCAGATGACAGGCTCTGCATCTTCCATGAAACTCTTGGTATTGATGGTTACTTCATCAGCGACCATGAATGCGGAATAGAAACCGAGACCGAAATGGCCGATGATGCCGGTCTTGTCCGTTGATTCCTGCTGATACTTGGTAACAAAATCAAGAGCGCCGGAAAATGCGATCTGGTTGATGTACTTTTCGACCTCATTCTCTGTCATGCCGATACCGTTGTCTTCGAACGATATCGTCTTGTTATCGTCATCGTAAACGACCCTGATCGAATATTCGGCGCCGTCGGGCTCTTTCTCAGCCTTGCCGAGTTCGACGAGTCTTCTGTGCTTTGCAATTGCATCCGCGCAGTTCGATACGAGTTCTCTTACGAAGATATCCTTATCCTCATAGAGCCATTGCCTGATAACCGGAAAAATATTTTCGGTGGTAACCGATATCTTTCCTGATTTTGCTTCCATTTATATCACCTCCAAATAGTTATCTGTTCAAAGCACGCTTGTTGGCGTCTATATATTCAGATGTATAACCGAGATACATCTTCGAGATCATCTTAAGGACTTCATTGTCCGCAGATGCAAATTCGTAATCATCTATATACCTAACAGGCAGGATGTCAAAAGGAGTGCTGCTGACAAAGATCGCATCCTTTGAAGTGTCGAGTTCTTCAGGCCTGAACATTCCGGTCTTAAGTTCCAGCCCGGAACGCTTCAAAGCCTCCATAACCCTCTTCCTTGTAATACCTATAAGAATCTTTTCATCAGGCGCGGAATATACCTGACCGTCTCTTATTACAAAAAGATTAGACATGGAACCTTCATAGAGCCTGCCTTCATTATCGGAGAGCACGAGTTCGAAAGGAAGACCGTGTGAGTTTTCCTCCCTGAACTTTTCATTCACGCGTGTCTTATAATCACCCCTGAATATCTTGAGGTTGGGAGTCTTGCGCTCCCAATTGAGGAGACTCGTATTTATGCCCTTTTCGAAAAGTTCACTCCCGGGAATGGCTATGTCTGCAATATGAATGAGAAGACTTTCTTTGGTAAGAACAATTCTTATCGAACCGTCCTTGACGCCTTCAAGATCGATGAAGCTGTATGCTTCGGTCAGTATCCTGGATGTGTCTACCGGGAAGTTTTCCAATCCCTTAACGGAATTGACGAGCCTTGCCAGATGATCCTCAGCAAAAAGAAGTATTCCTTCCTTTACTCTGATGGTCTCATAATAGATCCTGATGTCTACGGGTTTTTGGAGAGATTCGGTCAGTTCCGAGCTTACCCTGTAATATTTTCCGCAATAAAGAAAGCCGCGGCCGCTCAGATGTTCCATCAACGGGTACGCCATTTATCTTCGATCTCCCAGAGAATTATTCAAGGCGCATAACGCCACATATGATTGTATACAAACTTGCAATTTTTTACAAAACACAGTGAACGAAAACATGCACAAAAAATATTCAATTTTTCTTGCTTGTTTTTATTAGGGAGCGTTATTAAAATCTTGTTGTTGACTTGTTCTCGAAGCAAGTGTATGATATGTCAAGTTTATACAGAACTTTGCATAAATATTCATAAATCGGAGGTGCCTTATGGCAAAAGAAAAATTCTTACTGGCTTATTCAGGCGGACTTGATACTTCTATCATCATCCCGTGGCTTCTCGAGCACTACGACTGCGAAGTAGTTGCTTACTGCGGTGAGGTCGGCGTAGGCGTCGATCACGACTATCTCGAGAAGAAGGCACTTAAGTGCGGAGCTATCAAGTGCATCATCGAAGACATTTCAGAGGAGTTCGTTTCTGACTTCGTCTTCCCTACTCTCAAGGCTAATGCAGTTTACGAGGGCAAATACCTCCTCGGCACATCCATGGCACGTCCTGTCATCGCTAAGCACTTCGTTGAAGCTGCTCACGAGAACGGCTGCACAACTATCGTTCACGGCTGCACCGGTAAGGGTAACGACCAGGTAAGATTCGAGCTCTCCATCAAGGCTCTTGATCCTGACATGAAGATCCTCGCTCCCTGGAGGATCTGGGATATCAAGTCACGTGACGAAGAGATCGACTACGCTCAGGCACGCGGCATCGATGTTCCTGTTACAAAAGAGAACAACTATTCCAAGGATGAGAACCTCTGGCACCTTTCTCACGAAGGTATGGATCTTGAGGATCCCGCCAATGAGCCTAACCTCGACAAGATCCTTGAGCTCATGGTATCTCCCGAGAAGGCACCTGATACACCTACATATGTAACGATCAAGTTCGAGAAGGGTATCCCCGTAGAAGTTGACGGACAGAAGCTCTCTCCTGCTGACCTTTTGAGATACTGCAACAAGGTTGCTGCAGCTAACGGCGTAGGTATCGCAGACATCGTTGAGAACCGTCTCGTAGGTATGAAGAGCCGCGGCGTTTATGAGACTCCCGGCGGAACACTCCTTTTCGCAGCTCACAGAGAATTGGAGCTCCTGACAGTTGAGCGTGACACGATCCACTACAAGGATCTCGTAGCACAGAAGTTCTCCGAACTCGTATACTACGGTCAGTGGTTCCACCCTCTTAGAGAAGCTCTTTCAGCTTTCGTAGACAAGACACAGGAAGTTGTTACAGGTGAAGTCAAGATGAAGCTCTACAAGGGCAACTGCACTCCTGCAGGCACAACATCACCCTTCTCCCTCTACGATCCCGAGATCGCTACTTTCGAGGCTGATGACGTTTACAACCAGGCTGATGCAGGCGGATTCATCAACTGCTTCGGTCTCCCCATGAAAGTCAATGCAAAGATGAAGCAGAAGAACGGTTTGCTCTGATAATTGATCTGAACTTACAGGGCTGTCTCTTATGCGGAGGCAGCCCTTTTGTTTTTCGGCATTGCAAATAGTTTGAGAATGAAGTTAAAGGAGACTCACCATGGACATCCAATACAGACTAATGACGATTGATGATTACGATCAGGCATACGCACTCTGGATCGAGTGCGGCAACGGCCTTAACGACAAGGACGATTCAAGAGAAGGAATCGAAAAATACCTTAAGCGTAATCCCACGACTTCTTTCGTTGCCGTTTGCGATGAAAAGATAGTCGGTGTGTTATTATGTGGTCATGACGGCAGGCGCGGCATCATCCAGCATGCATGCGTATCCCCTGACTTCAGAAGATACGGCATCGGCTCCAAGCTCGTTGATCTCGGACTGGATGCTCTCAAGGATGAAGGAATCAACAAGGTCCTTCTCGTTGCTTTCAAAAAGAATGAAGGCGGCAACAGATTCTGGGAAGCTCAGGGATTCACTCTCCGTGAGGATCTGAACTACAGGAACAAAGCGCTTGCCGAACTCGTCAGGATAGATCCTGATTACGTAAAGGAGTAAATATATGGCTAAGAAAATGTGGGCCGGACGCTTCGAAAAAGCAACCGACAAGGAAGTAAACGATTACAACTCTTCCCTTCCCTTTGACTGCAAGATGTACAGTCAGGATATCGAAGGTTCTATAGCTCATTCCCAGATGCTCGCAAAGCAGGGCGTTATATCTGAAAAAGATGCGGAAGACATCAAGAGCGGACTTCTTTCCATCAAGGAAGATATCGAATCCGGCAAGCTTACTTTTGATTCTGATGCCGAAGACATCCACATGTTCATCGAAGAGGAACTCACGAACAGGATCGGTGACGCAGGAAAGCGTCTGCACACCGGACGTTCCAGAAATGACCAGGTTGCACTTGACCAGCGCCTCTATCTCGTTGACGAGGCCGGCGAGATAATCGAGCTCCTCGACACGCTCCTTGATACGCTTATAGACATAGCCAAGGATAATCTTACGACATACATGCCTGGATACACTCACCTTCAGAGAGCGCAGCCCATCACATATGCTCACTATCTCACGGCATACATCGAGATGTTCAAGCGAGACATCGACAGGATCAACGAGGCTAAGGACAGGGCAAACGTCTCTCCTCTCGGAAGCGGTGCGCTTGCAGGAACCACATATCCTTTGGACCGTCCCGCAGTTGCTGATGCACTCGGAATGAACGGCGTTACGCTCTGCTCGCTCGACGGTGTTGCCGACAGGGATTTCGCCATCGAGTTCGCTTCTGCATGCTCAATACTCATGATGCACTTATCCAGGATGAGTGAAGAGATAATCCTCTACGCTTCACAGGAGTTTAAGTTCTATGAACTTGATGACGCTTATTCCACAGGTTCTTCCATGATGCCCCAGAAGAAGAATCCCGATGTTGCTGAACTTACGAGAGGCAAGACCGGACGTGTATACGGCGACCTTATCTCGCTGCTCGTAATAATGAAAGGACTCCCTCTCACATACAACAAGGACATGCAGGAAGTTCAGGAAGCGATGTTCGACTGCATCGAGACCGTAAAGGCCGTGCTTCCTCCATTCACCGGTATGATCAAGACAATGACGATCCGCAAGGACAACATGGAAAAGGCTGCTTTGGGCGGATTCACAAATGCTACGGACCTCGCTGACTATCTCGTAAAGAAAGGCCTTCCCTTCCGTGAGACTCACGCGATATCAGGCAAGCTCGTACACTACTGCATCGAGAATAACATCTCTCTGCTCGACGTACCGCTCGATAAGCTCAGGGAATTCTCTCCCGCGTTTGAAGTTGACGTCTACGATGAGATCTCGCTTAAGACATGTGTTGAAGGAAGGAGCCTTGTCGGAGGCCCGGCACCCGAGACGGTTAAGGCTTATCTGGACAGCTTATCCTGAGATTTAATATATTCGATCACAGAGGCGTTCCTGTTTGATGGGAACGCCTTTTTTGTAAATCGATGATTCCTTCGCTCCATCACAATGAACCGCCGGGATTGTTATAAACTGATATCCAGTCTGTCGATTAAAGGAGATATCTTTTTGAACAGCCAGCCTGTGCATAATGAATACACTTTATATACTGCATACGATATGAGATAAATAGCGCCCGCAGTTATAAACTGATGAATGGCCAGCACATAGTATGACTTGTTTGCATATTCATATACAGAGAAAAAATCCAATAAATAAACCTGAATAATGAAACAGGTAAAAGCTCCTTTTGCAAGTTCATTGATGACTTTGCTCCTGATATCGATATTCAGGAACAGTAGCAATACAGCCGCAGAACTGAAAGTGACCCAAAGAAAGTTATAGTTCCATATCGAAAGACCGAAACCTATTTTGAGACTGACAAGCGTAAAAATAATCAGCATCGTTATCATTATCACTGAATATAATAATGACTTTTTCAGGCCGGGTTTTATCTTTGTTGCACGGATACATGACCCGAAGAAATAAACTGTGAGGAAGTTAAACATGGTACAGCCGTACTGGATCACATACAGGATCTTGTTTCCATATACAGGATGCAGGTTTCTTATAAAGTCTTCTGAATAATTCACAGCAAATGACCAGCCGGCAAAGCCGAGTATAACTATGAGAAGCATGATATCCCACTTTTTCTCATCGAATCTTTCAAACAGATGATTGATCAATGGCGAGAAAAGATATAGCGCGGAATAAAGAAAAACAAAATAATAAACCGTAGATATATTACGGATAAACCCGATCAAGGTAATGCTGCGTCCGGCGGCAATAGTCCGGATCAGATACACGGCAAACCTGATAAGTATCACCTGTACAAATAGTTCAACTGCTTTGGATAATCTTCTCTTGTTCGTTGCTGAAAGGAAGTATGCGGAGATCATGATAAACAGATCGATCGAGCATACGCTGATACATTCAGTCAGGATAAGGTAGTATCTGTTGACGCTTGCGTAATGGACATATAACAGAGCACCGCCAAAACTGTCATTATTATAGTGAAGAATGACGATCCCGAGCATCGCCAGGATCCTCAGGAGCTCCAGAGAAGAATTCCTTTCAGGTTTGATGAGCGCAGACTGATCACCCATTAAGATCTCCTCCCCTGATCAAAGGCTTTCGTAATAAAAATCCACAAACCCGGCAAACAGTTCTTCATCGATCCTGTGACTGTATTCAGCATTGAATTCATCTGAATAATTGTTATCGGGATCTAAGAATATGCTGTTATGACCTCTAGACTCAAACCTTATGAATTCGAATCTCGGATCATCCTTATACTTTTCGTAATAGATATCGTAGCCGTATCTAATCCGGATAGTGTTATCATCGGCGCTGTGGACGATCATGACGCGAGCATCACTGTTTGCAAATCCGTCCATGGCGGTATTTGTTGCATATTTACCGTAGCTGATGTATTCATGCAGTCTTACAAAAGGCATCATGACATATACGGCGGGGCCGACCATGGTAAGGCCGCCGCTCTCGACTAGATCGGCAGAACTGTTTGGACCGCAGCATTCTATGACAGCCTTTACCTCAGGATGGTACGTGAGCACTGCGCTTACGCTGTATCCGCCCCAGCTGTGCCCGAAAAGACATACAGGCAGTTCAGGGAAATAACCGCTGTTTTCGACAAAAGATATCGCGTGATCAAGATCTATAACGCCCTGGGGAACGCCGCCGGCGCCCTGACCCTGACTCTCATCGTTGCCTGTAGCATCGTATGCGAAGACCAGAAATCCGTTTTGAGCAAAATAGTCTATGCAGTTCATGTAGGAGTTGTGACCGCCTCCACCGTAACCGTGAGCAAATACGATGATCGCATCAGGATCTTCACACGCGCTGTACAAATAGCCTGTAAGCATCTGCCCTTTATCCGACACGAAATGATATCTTGTCCTCTCAAGACCTTCAAAGTCTTCAACCCTGAGCATTTGGGGACCATATGACTCGCAGCGTTTCTTAAATATGCTGTTATAGATACTTATCGAGATTATCCATATAGCGGCTATGAGCAGTACTATGACCGACGGTACGATCAGAAGCACTTTGGTTTTCGTGGATATCTTTTTGCTCATATTCAAAACCCGGATATCAATTGATCAGACCGTAGATGCCCAGTTCTTCAGCACATCGTAAAGCTCTTCAAAATCAGAAGCAGTGTACCGGATGTTGTACTTTTTGACGGCGGCATCGATATCGCCTTCCGGCATGAACCAGCACGAATCGATACCTGCGTTCTGAGCGCCGAGCATATCGGATGTAAGCGAATCACCGATAACGATGCATGAACTTTCGGGCTCGCCGATCTTTCCGATAACATGATCGAAGAATTCGGTATATGGCTTTATGGCACCTATCGTTTCACTGACGAAAACGTCATCAAGGAACCTGTCCATCCCGGTTGAATTTATCCTGCCGTTTGCGTTAAAAGCGACACCGTTAGAGACGATATAGATCCGTGCGTCAGGGATGTTTTCCTTCAATTTAGCGAGCATCTCCATAGCACCTTTCATGACGACGCCGTTTTGGGCCATTGCCCTGATGAAGTCGTCATTGATCTTTAAAAGATCGAGTTTTCCGGTATCGGCACCGCAAAGATCAAACAGATACCCGAACCTCATCTTGAACAGTTCTTCCCTGCTTATGATTCCCTTTTCGAGATCAAGCCAGAGTTCTTTATTCCGCTTCTTGAAAACACCGTAAAGTTCGTCATTGAACTCATAGCCGTTGTCATTGACGACGGTTCTTAGACCAATGTATTCAGATGCGTGAAAATCGAGCAATGTCTGATCAAGATCGAAAAGGAAGTTGTGATGCATGCTTATCTCTCCATAAGCCAGATCTCTGATGAATAAGGCTGCAGTGTCGAACCTCCGCCGAAGTCATGGATAGTGCCGGAGATAAGTTCTTTTGCCTGTCCGCAGCCGGCGTCGAAGTGAGCCGTATAAGGATTTGAATCCATGTTGATCGCAACCATTACTCTCTCATCGCCGCAGTTGCGCTCGAAAATGCACTGCTTGTTTGTGAGCACGACAATCCTTAATCCGCCGTAATTGAGTGCTCTCGAGTTTTTCTTTGCTTCAGAGAGTCTGGCGATGTGATCGGACAGACCGTTCCATTCAGGCTTTTCAAAGCAGGCTCTTAATGCAGGATCGCCTTCTTCCTTTCTGGCTTTTGCACCCCACTCGGATCCGTAGTATACACATGGGATTCCGGGCATAGTGAAAACAAGCGTATATACGAGCGGCAGGCATCTCTCATCGTTAAGGATGGACGCGATACGCGTGACATCGTGATTATCGGCAAATGAGAGCAGATGCGCACCTCTGCATACCGTCCAGTCCTCAGGACCGAAAAGTCTCATCAGTGAATGCATGATCTCGAACATATTGCTCGAATTAAAAGACGAATAGATGCCTTTGTAGCACTGATAGTTTGTAAGTGAATGCAGATGCATCTCGTTCAGCATCCTGCCGTATTCTCCGTGAAGGACTTCACCCAGGAGGAAGAATTCACTCTTTTTGCCGTCAGTGAACTCACGGAGTCTTCTTAAGAATTCACGGTCGAGGCAGTATGCAACGTCAAGTCTTAATCCGTCGATGTCGAAATAATCGATCCAGTAATTGACCTTGTCCAAGATGTGGTCGATGACGGCGGGGTTTCTGAGATTGAGCTTTACGAGATCGTAATTGCCTTCCCAGCCTTCGTACCAGAAGCCGTCGTTATAGTTCGAATTGCCGTCGAAAGAGAGATGGAACCAATCCTTGTAGGGCGAATCCCACTTCTTTTCCTGAACATCCTTAAAAGCCCAAAAGCCTCTTCCGACATGGTTGAACACACCGTCAAGTACAACCTTTATTCCCTCTTTATGGAGTTCGTCAACGACCTTTTTGAAGTCTTCGTTAGTACCGAGTCTCGTATCGATAAGTCCGTAATCCCTGGTGTTGTATCCGTGTGTGTCAGATTCGAACACGGGCGAGAAATAGATGGCGTTAATACCGAGTTTCTTCATGTGAGGGATCCAGTCCAACACCTTAAGGATCCTGGATTCCGGAACCCCGTCATTCTCAAAGGGAGCTCCGCAAAACCCCAACGGATAGATCTGATAAAATACCGCTTCTTCAAACCACATTTATGCTTTTCCTTCTTTCTTTTCTTTCTTTTCTTTAGCTTTCATCTTTATGCAGGTGATAAAGCCTGCAAATCCCATGATGAATATTATCAGTGCAACTGCGATTCCCGCATATTTTTCCAATAATCTCGCAAGATCTGAAATATGGCCTTCGTCCCTGTGAGACAGTGCCCACTCGAGTGCAAGCGTCGATACCATTGCTTCGACTATGCCGATCTTCCTCAAAGACAGCGCTGTAAGCGATTTTGCCCTGTGTGCTTTAAACAGGTTAATTACCGCAAGCGTTACTTTATAGAAGACATATATCGCGAATCCGTATACGAGTATTCCCGGATAGTCGTGGATGATGTTTATCTTAACTATCAGATACACCGCATAAGCGAAAACGACATCGAGCAGGATGAGATTTCTCGAGAACTTCCTGTAATTGACGCGCTCGGAAAACCTTCTGCTCTTAAATACCGCTCCCCTACCCGCTCTGTAGAGCACGTTGACTCTGAGCATGCACAGGAGAAAATAGTAGATAGACATTATGAACAGCCACAAAGACCTGGACAGGAGCGACATAGTGAAACAGAAACCGGAATACACTATGTCGAAAGCAATCGAAGGCAGGGTAAGTGCTACCGTCTTGCGCTTATAGTCGTTTACGTAATCCCAAAACCTTTTGGCCTTTGACTTTTTCGGTGCTTCCTCATCAGAAAGCACGCTCTGTTCAGCGAGCTCTTCAGTTTCTTCCGGGATCACCGCTTTGCGTCTGCCCATAAAAGATCAGTTGCGCATTGAATGGATCGGCGCCGGGATCCTTCCGCCTCTTTGGATGAACTCCGCACATGATGCACGGTTTACATCCATGATGGGCGCGGTTCCCAAAAGTCCGCCGAACTCCACGCTGTCTCCCACGGTCTTGCCGGGAACAGGAATAAGCCTTACAGCCGTTGTCTTGTTATTGAATGTTCCTACAGCCATCTCATCCGCGATAATGCCGGAGATCGTCTCGGCTGTCGTATCGCCCGGAATGGCGATCATGTCCAGGCCGACAGAACATACGCAGGTCATGGCTTCGAGTTTTTCGAGCTTTAACGAGCCGGACGTTGCAGCTGCGATCATACCCTCATCCTCAGATACGGGAATGAAAGCGCCAGAGAGACCGCCTACATATGAGGATGCCATGATGCCGCCCTTTTTAACCGCATCGTTGAGCATGGCGAGCGCTGCCGTCGTGCCCCATGTTCCGCATGTTTCAAGACCGAATTCCTCGAGAAGTCGTGCAACCGAGTCGCCTACTGCAGGTGTCGGCGCAAGGGAAAGGTCTATGATGCCGAAAGGCACCTTAAGTCTCTCTGATGCTTCCCTTGCAACGAGCTCACCTACTCTGGTTATCTTGAATGCGGCTTTCTTTATCGTCTCTGCAACGACGCCAAGGTCTTTTCCCTTAACGCCTTCCAGCGCATGTTTTACGACGCCGGGGCCTGAAATGCCTACGTTTATAACGCATTCGGGTTCTCCGGGTCCTAAGAAAGCTCCGGCCATGAACGGATTGTCCTCAGGAGCATTAGCGAAGACAACGAGCTTTGCGCATCCGATGGCGCCGTTATCCTTTGTGGCTTCAGCTGTCTTTTTGATGATGACGCCCATGTCACGGACGGCATCCATATTGATGCCTGTTCTCGTTGATGCGACATTTACCGAAGAACATACGAATTCGGTTGCGGCAAGAGCATCAGGAATGGAATTGATAAGCACCTTATCCGAATTTGTGTATCCCTTCTGGACAAGAGCAGAAAAACCGCCGATGAAGTTGACGCCACATGTCCTTGCCGCTTTATCGAGCACCTGGGCGAAAGGCGTGTAGTCCTTTGCTCCGCAGGCGGAAGCGACTATCGATATCGGCGTAACAGAGATCCTCTTATGGATAATCGGAATGCCGTATTTCTTGCTTATGAGTTCGCCCGTCTCGACAAGTCTTCCGGCATATCTGCAGATCTTGTCGTATATCCTGTTGCAGGATTCTTCGACGGTCGGAGCGGCACAGTCCATGAGTGATATGCCCATGGTTATCGTACGGATGTCGAGATGCTGGTCGTTGAACATCTGCATCGTCTCTATAATCTCGTGATCGTTGATCATATTAACCTCTCGAAATATTAAAGATCAGATTGTGTGCATAGCATTGAAAAGGCCTGTGTGCTGGATCGTGATCTGCACGCCGAGCTTCTGACCGAGTTCTGCGAGTTTTTCCGAAATGTCGGATTCCTCGATAACGACATCCTTCAGGTCAACCATCATTACCATCGTAAAGATATCGTCGAGTATCGTCTGCGAGATATCCTTGATGTTGATACCGTAATCTGCAAGAAGCCTCGAAACATCAGCTATGATGCCTACGCGGTCTCTGCCGAGTACTGTAACGACAGCAGTGTTCTTTTCGTTGTTCATATGCGGAACCTCCTTATAAAAAGAGAATTGATATCTGAAGCTATAATAACTCAATCAGCCTTAATTATATTGCTTTTAAGGAATCGAGCAAAGAAACGGCAAGTTTATTGGCGCATTTTATACCGTCGATGGCCGAAGACATGATGCCTCCGGCATAACCTGCACCTTCTCCGCACGGAAATATGCCTTTGACATTAATGCTCTGGCAGGTCTCAGGATCTCTTACAAGCCTTACGGGTGAAGAGCTTCTGGCTTCGACTGCGGTAAGAACGGAATCGGGATCGTCAAACCCCTTGATCTTTCTGCCCATAAGCGCGACACCTTCCTTTATCGTATCAAGTATCTCTTCAGGAAATACCTGAGACAGATCGGCGCCGGTAACACCAGGTCTGTAAGAAGGCTTTACGCTGCCGAAATCTTCCGTTGTCCTGTCCGCCATAAGATCGCCGTATCTGACAGCGGGTGCATTTCCGTTGCTTCCTCCGGCGATAAAAGCCAGGTTCTCGAGCATTTCCTGGAACTTTACGCCGTCGAGCACGCCGTCACCGTAGTCTTTGGAATCGACCGGGACCAGTATCGCACTGTTCGAGTTTTCCATGTCTCTTGCGCGGAAGCTCATGCCGTTAGTGCATATGCTCTGGCCGTCAGACTGGGCAGCAACCACTTCACCGCCGGGACACATGCAGAATGTATAGAGTTTCCGGCCTGTTGAGGTATCACATGAGAGCTTATATATCGCAGGTGTGACATCAGGTGAATATTCTGAATCGAAGCCGAACTGGGACATGTCTATGGAAGACCTGAGATGTTCAATCCTGACACCTACGGAGAAAGGCTTAGACTGCATTTCGAGTCCCAGCCTGTTCAACGCCCTGAAGGTGTCCCTGCTCGAATGTCCTATTGCAAGTATGAGTGAATTGCACGGGATCTCGTATGTCCCGGTGCTGTCCTGAACAGTAATGTTCTTTAATGCACCATTCTCGGTGCCATATCCCAGAAAAGTGGTGTTGAACCTGACTTCGCCGCCGAGCGATTCTATATCCTTTCTTACGCCCGTAACGACCTTTCTGAGCCTGTCAGTACCGATATGGGGATGAGAATCGTATAAGATGTCTGAAGGCGCACCGTGAATGATAAGGGACCTCAGCACGAAGTCCTTAAGACCGGAACTGATCCCTGAATAGAGTTTCCCGTCAGAGAATGTGCCCGCACCGCCTTCACCGAATTGGATATTTGATGATGAAAGGATCTTCCCTTTTCCTTCTTTGAAAGCTTCGGTATCCTTTATCCTCTGTTCCATCTCTGCGCCGCGCTCAAGAACTATCGGGCGCAAGCCGTACTTAGCGAGGATAAGCGCTGCATAAAGTCCGGAAGGACCCGTTCCGACAACAACCGGACGCATGAAATGTTCCGTGTTTTCAAAATCATCTTTATAAGGCATTGCATTTGCAAAGACCTCTTTTTCGATCTCTTCCTTTTTCTCCGGTGATATGAAATCAAACCTGTAATTGACGGTCACTTTGCCGTGTCTGGCATCAATGAATTTCCTGGAGATATCAAGTAACGCAGTACCGTCTTCAAGGCGCTGAAGCCCCTGCCTCATTGCCTTATTGCCGTGCTTTTTTATATACCTGACGATGATGACGGGATCAGGAGTCTTTTTTTGTACTTTATCTGAGAATATTTCCGGTCTTACCGCTATCTCAAACATTACGGGATATCCCCTCTGCCGCAAGAGCCGCCGATGTCCATGCCCACTGCAGGTTATAACCTCCGCAGATACCGTTGACGTTAACGGATTCTCCGATGATGTAAAGTCCGGGCAAATCCTTGACCTGCATGGAGTCATCAAGTCTTAAGAGCTTGAATCCGCCTGACGACACCTGTGCCTTGTCAACATCGCCGTATCCCTTTACCGGGACGGGGAAAGCACACAGGAGATTAGAGAGTTCTGCTATCTGCTGATCGTTCAGTTCCCTTAATGTCATCTTGTCACACTTCAAGCCCATCTTCTTCATTACGAAATCCGTGATACCACGAAGCAGCATTCCGGAAAGGGCATCAGCGCATGTGCGGTGAGCATACATCTGACGTCTGATATATATCATCTGGAATATCTCGCCCGCAGATTTACCGGTAAGGTTCAGAACGGCTTTAATATCTTCCTCGCCGTTATCCAGCATCCTTACAACAACATCGGACACATCCATTACACAGATACCGGAGATACCGCCTTCCTTGGTGAAGAGTATCTCGCCTTCAGACTTCGCCTTGACTTCGCCCTTGTGATCAATGATCTTGACTTCTCCCCTGCATCTTATCCCGGCAAGGCCTTTGATCCCGGAGATGTCAGATGTGAGAGACGTAAGCGCAGGCTTGAAAGGAACGAAATATGAATCGTCAACAAGGTCTTCCAGGATACCCGCTGCATCGCCGTTTGCGCCGGTCGAAGGATAAGTGATGCCGCCGGTCGCGATGACGATGTTCTTAGCCAGGAACTTCTTGTTTGATTCCGTTTTTATCTCGAAAATGTGGTTGGATTCGGTGACTGACTTAACGCGTTCCTTCAAAGCGGTCTCAACGTTGTTGTCGGCAAGATAGAATCTCAGCGCGTCAACGACCGTGGAACTCTTATATGTCGACGGATAGATAAGAGACCCCTTCTGCTCGAGCACTACGCCCAGGATATTCTCAAAAAAATCGCATGTGTCGGTCTCACCATACCGTTCAAGGCAGGCTGCGAGTTTATCGGGATCGTCAGTATTGTATTTCGCCGGATCGATATCGGAATTTGAAAGATTGCATCTTCCGCTTCCGGTAAGCGCAAGTTTCCGTCCGACTCTCGGTCCGGACTCGATGATCATGATCTTCTTACCGTGATAGAAAGATTTTGCCAGTTTTGACGCGCAGAACATTCCCGCTGCTCCGCCGCCAATGATAACGCATTCGTAAACATTGCTCTTCATCAGTTTTCCCCGTTCCCCATAGCCAAAGCCAGTGTCCTGCCGTATTTTGTCTTATCAAGAGGTGCGCAGTCGGCTTCCGCGATAACAATTGCGGAAAGCGCTTTGATATCGTTTATGTTGCCTTCTTTCAATTCGAGTTCGAGTTCGCATATCTCTTCGGCGACAGTTCCGCTGCTTCCAGTTATGAAACCGCTGTCAAAGCAGGCTTCAACTGTACTTTTGCCGAACACCAGCGTATAAACAGTCCTGGTAAAAGTATTCGAGCAGATTACACTGAGATCCCCGTCTTTAACACCTTTAAATGCTTCTTCAAGGAGTTCGGAGGAATCATCGTTTTCAGATACAGCTTCCTTTTTGAATTCTTCGATGGAAAAAACACCGTTATCGCTGTCAACGTTCCATTCATAACGTCTGTGAAGCCCTGCTGAGATCCCGCCGCCGTACTTGACCGTGAATTCATAGCGGTCGTCATCATCTGAAGAATAATGTCTTACCCTGATCATGCCGCTTCTCTTTGTTACGGTAAGACCGGCCGTATCGAGATAAGAGTTTTCGAGAAGTGATGTGGAAGCTTTTTCGGGCTCGGGACAGTACTTAAGGAAACGGTCCGACGACATGAAATTCGTCAGACTCTTCTTATCCGAAAAACCGAGCTTAACTTCCAACTCCATAAGATCACCTTAATTCAATGTATGTACACCGCCTGTCGATACAACGCACAATTTGTTGCCCGAAAGGAAATTCATCCTGATTATGTCCTCATCGACCGAGTAGTCGTCTGTGATTATTCCCGATGTGTTGAAGATAAATACTCTTCTGTCAACGCTGATCGCATAGTAACCGCCGTTCTGGGCAACGCAGACGATCTTAGATCCGATGTTGGAATTGTAGATTATGCTGTCCGAAGAATTAATTATCGCAAGTTTATTGAGCTGGCTTATGCCGTCGGAATAAGTGACAAAGAGATTGTTGCCGACATTCTTGACGAAACCGATGGCAGAGAAATCGTAATTCATCTTGGACAGATTGTCGTTCTGAACTTCATAGAGAGCGTTGGAAGTAAAACAGCAGAGCTTCTTCCCCACATAACAGACTGATGCAAAGATTACATTGTCGTCAGTCGTATAGACCGCATTGTCTACAACATCATAACCCTTGTCATTCTTTGTTATGGAGAACACGCGGACGAAAGGAACTATGACCGCACCGCTCGTGTTGATCGTCGATACGGCGAGCAGCGTGGAATCGGAATTAAACGCGCAGCAGACCGGGAATCCGGAGTTATAAGATGTCCATACGGCAAGCTGGTTTCCCTCGTTGTCGAAAAGAGCAACTTCACCGTAAGATTCACTGCTTCCGCTGATAACCGCGATAAACCCACTGTCAGACATCTGAACGGCCTTTACGGGGTTTTCCATGGGTTTGCTGAACAATACGCCGTCCTGGTTGAGGACCGTGAAACTGTAGCCGTCCCTGTCGAATACGGCAACGTACTTATCGTAAGTAACGCACTGCGGATTCTGATATGAGATAGTCGTTGAAAAGACTTCTGAACCAGAGAGTGTCAGGTAAGCGATTCTCTCTGAAGTGACCTTGATGACACCGTCTCCGTACGGATAGAGTTTCTGCGCTTCAGAATATTCGCAGGAAAAACCTCCCTGTGCCGAGAGCTTTATCTGTGCATCGGCACCCGCCATGGAATCGATCTTTTTGGAGACTACAAAGATCAAGGCTATGCTCACGATAAGGATCGTGGCAAAGATCGTAACAGCGACTGTAAGCCCCTTCCTGATTGCAGCCTGAGATACTGTATTCTCTTTGGAAGAATCAGCAGTAATATTGGTATTCTTTTTCTCGTTAATGTCTGTCTTGTTTTCCATTTTATCCTTCTGCAGGCATGTCGTAGATGCCGTTTATATTGTCTGAGATCGCGCGGCTCAAAAGCTCATAAGCAGTCCAGCAACCGTAACTGTATGTATCTCTTCCGCCGTCATTGAATAATTCCCTTGAATATACATAGAAGCTCATATATTCACCGTTCTTGAACACATAAAATGAATCATCGTCCCTGGTATAGAAATCGTAGAGCGTCGTGTTATAAGACTTGTCGACAAAACTCAATGAAAAAACAGCACCTGCCGATGTGTCGGGAACGGCACTTCCGTCGGCACCGCCGATCTTTATGCATGCGATGCTTTCAAAAAGGATCGAAGCATATGATCTGCCGTCTGAATCAGAGATCTTGGCATTTCTGCCGTCGAGTTCAACACGGGCTTCCTCAGCTGTGATAGGTCTGCCTTCGGCAACATCGAGTGATAATTTGAATGATCTGTCTCCGTATTTGCAGGTGATCGAGGAGATATCCTTAACATAGCAATAAGCAATATACGGATCGATGAGAACTGTCTCAGGCATCTCCATGCCTTCCAGCTGAAGTTCAGAGATCATGAAATAATTGTCCATTCCCGAAAGAAAACCGTAGAAGAATCCGTTTACCTTCTTGCTGAAATACAGCTCTTTCTGCTCTCCGCTGTTGAGTGTAAAGATAAAATGGAACTCAGGATCGTCAAGTCCGTACTTCAATAGTTCCTGGGAATCGATCTCAATATATTTCGAGATCTCAAGATTTGATAACTTGTCGATCATATTTCCGAAATAAGGACTGGATCCGTGGCTGTACGGCTTATAGAATTTGAAATCTGCAATGCCGGAATCAGTCATAACAACATTCGCGTCAAGAGAAAGCCCGTCAGACTTTCTGTCGAAATGTACGGTCTTGAGATCATAATAATCGATCTGAAGGACCTGCGTATCAAGGAAACTGATCGCGGTTTTGTCAGCCATTTCGAGTTTGCTGACTGCGACCGTATAAATGTCCTGTGAGCCGGAAACATACATATAGCAATATATGCCGTCAGGTGTCTTGTTGCCAAGGAACACGGTCGTTACGGTACCGTTGAGCGCCTTGATGGTGACGGTATATTTAGGGTGATCAAGTCCGTATTCAGCATAATTGCCAACGGCCGAAACCTTTGAATTGCACGAAAACGTAGACAGCAGATCTACGTAATCTGACAGGCCAATCTGTGAATAATACTCGGAAGGATTGGCATCCTCACCCTGATACTCGTAATTAACGATGCCGCTGGAGTCCATAGTACACTTCACGATTGAAGTATGGCCAGTGTCCCTGTTATAGACAGAGACAGAATCGATGTCATTTGAATTGATATAAACAACATCAATAAGACCGCTGAACGTTTCTTCAGGATCCGTAGCCGTCGCATTTTCGACAACAAAATACACGATCACGCTTATGATAAGCGCGATCAGTATTATAAACGGGACCAGAAGGTTCTTTACAGACTTCATATCAGAGATTCTTCCTCTTTGAATATACGATTACAGCCATTCCGATGAGAATGACGGGGATCAGCACCATGAAGACAACAAGAACAGCTGTAGAGGCTGATGTTGTTGATTTTGTGGTATCGAGCGAGAAGCTGTCGATCATCTTTGTCTGTACGTTGACACCGTCGAGTATCTCGACATCGACAAGTTCCCTAACACATGACCTCAGGAATTCAACATTGTAGTCGTTGAGGCCGTAATTGCTGATATACAGATCGGATGTGAAATTAAGAGTACCGAAAACAAAGGCTTCGGAAGCGTCAACGCCGTCGACGTATGAATACATTCCGACATAGTACTTAGCTGTGGTTATCATGCCGTTGTCCACTGCCCTGCCTGTTTCAGGATCAACCTGGAGCGTAGCGGCATTATCGCTGGTTGCGAGAACCGGCAAAGTATTATAGGACGAGTTCGGGTTATCAGCCTGTCTTACAGATCTGCAGTATGTGGCATGCAGGATCGGCAGAGACGCAAACTCATCGAACGGCTCAACTGCTGTTACATTTGAATCATAAGCGTATCCGCTGAGCTGATATGCGGGATCGTTCTCGTAAATAAGAAGCGGATCGATATTGATGTTCATCTGATTAAGCAGAAGATTCAGCCTTACAAAGTTCTCGTTTACATTGACGGTACTGTAATCAACTGCAACGAGCAGTTTGCCGCCGCGGCTTATGTAATCGCTCATTGCAACATACATCTTCTCGGAAATATCGGAATTGGGGCCGTTCAGGATCAGGAGGCTGCAATCAGCAGGCACCGCGAAGTTCTCGGAAACCGGAAGCGATTCAACATCGATCGACATGGAGTTGAGGATCTTGGTGATGTATTCATTGCCTTCTTCCTTAAGTCCGGTTACGACATATGCCTTTGCAGAATAACCGTTTGTCAGAACATACATTGCATTCGTGAACGTGTATTCGGTATTGTTTCCGACGATAAGATAGTTATTTGTTGACCTGAAGTATTCCTCATCATAGGAATAACAGTCTATCGGGGAAATAACCTTGATCTTGCCATTGTACTCAACAACATAATTCTCACTCTGATTTGCAAGATCGTAAGAATTTGTCGGATCAAGCTGGCTTATGATCGAAGGATGCTCGGTGGGATCGATATATTCCACCGTGACTTTTCCCTTGGACTCTTTTACATAGTCATCGAGCAAAGGCACGATGTACTGATATTTGGTTGACGCTACATTATCAGGACGGTTAAAAAGACCTACTATCCTTATGCGTGTATCGGGAGACAGCGCATCAAGATAGTCAATTGTCTCTTTGGATACGGAGTTCTGCGACGAATCCGAGAAATCGAATGTCATCGCCTTGCCTAAGATCTTATCGAAGAGAAAATTAACAAGAAGTATTATCGCTGCAAGCAATACAACCGAACCTATCGAGAAGAGCTTCATTCTGTCAGCTCTTACGTCACTGTTTATCTTCTCGCTGGAATTATCTTTACTCATAATTGTCATACCTCCGTCACGCCTGGCTCCAACGCTTCTTTTCAAGCACTCTGTAGGTCATGTAAAGGAAGAGAATGCCAATCGAAAGAAGAAAGATCAAAGCCGACACAGAAAACACCCCGAGACGGAAATCCTGTGTCTTGGCAAAAGGGTCAAACCAGCCGATAAAATTCTTTACTGCTGTTCCGGCAGAAGAAGCGGATTCCGACTTGATCCCGATTGTAGATGCTAATGATGTAACAGCAGTCCCGGCATATTCGGACATCATGGTCAGGAGCTGTGTAATCAGTATGAAGATGAATGCCACGATGGCGGATACGATCTGATTATCCGTGATGGCAGATGCAAACATTCCCATGGTGATGAACATGAATGCCATGAAGAAAAATACGATTATCGTTCCGACGGCACCGACTCCGAATTGACCGCCGCATGCAAGTGTTACGATAATGTGGATAACAACATTAAGGAACATAACGGCATAAAGAGCGAATGCCGCAAGCACCTTTCCCGCAACGACATTGAAAAGACTTACGGGCGTCGTGTAATAGAGGATGTCCGTTCCCCTCTTCTTGTCTTCAGCAAGAAGTCCCATCGTAATGATCGGAACAATGATGACGAAGAAAGAACGGAGCGAGATGACTTCACTTCCGATATTTACAGTTCCGTAGCTGAACTGCGAATAAAAGATGAATCCTGCAAGGAATGAAAATATCGAGATGGCAACATAACCAACCGGAGATCTAAAGTAAGATAAAAATTCTCTTTTAAAGATTGCGTACATTGATCAAATCCTCCAATCAGCGTGCCGTGATGCTGAGGAACACCTCCTCGAGCGAAGGATCAAGAGAGCGGAACTCAAGGATAGGCCAGCTTTCCTGAGCCATCATGAAGAAGATGGCGGAACGGATATCGGCAGAACTGTCAGAAACGATAGTGATCTCGAGCTGACTGAACTTACTGTCTGCCAGACGCGGAACGACTGACTGAACACCGGGTATCGTACGGACTTTTCCGATGCCTTCCTTAAGCGGTCCTTTGAAAGTCATAAGAAGTTTTGTCTGGCCGGAAAGTCTTTTGGAAAGATCGGATACCGTGTCGATCGCGGCAACCTTTCCCTTGTTTATGATAACGACTCTGTCGGCAACTTCCTGGATTTCGGAAAGTATGTGGGAGCTGATGATGATCGAATGAGATTTTGCAAGTGACTTGATGAGCTTTCTGATCTCGATGATCTGATTGGGATCGAGACCTACCGTAGGTTCGTCAAGGATAAGGATCGAAGGGTTGCCTACCATTGCCTGAGCAATGCCGACACGCTGCTTATATCCCTTAGAGAGGTTTCCGATGAGTCTGTCATAGACTTCGGAGATCTTTACGAGGGATATGATCCTGTCGAGCTGCTTCTTGCGCTTCTCCTTGGAGACGCCCTTAAGATCGCAGATAAAATCCAAATACTCTTTAACCGTCATGTCGGTATAAAGAGGCGGATTCTCGGGAAGATAACCGATCTCCTTCTTGGCGAGTTCAGGTTCTTCGAGGATATCATGTCCGTTTACCTTAACGGTTCCTGATGTGGAAGAAAGATATCCCGTAATGATGTTCATTGTCGTGGATTTGCCGGCACCGTTGGGACCCAGAAAACCCAGGACTTCATCGTCATTAACCGTGAATGAGATACCATTGACGGCCTTCTTGTCGCCGTATCTCTTCACAAGATTATTAATCTCGATCATTGCAACCTCCAGAAAAATGCGTACAACTTATTATTATAACAAAATAAGAAGAACAAAAAAGGCTGATATTAGTTAAAAAGGCGTACAAAGACAGGGCAGTTTCAAAAGTCAGATATCCGCTGTCATCACTGACGCATTGTCAGTTCAACTGCAAACACCTTTGTATCGATGTTCTTATACCCGAAAACGCTTACCTTCGGGCCATCAGAACTGATAAACAGCTCGACCTTCTCCCCTGCCTTTACCTCACTGTTGTAATTGATAACAAGATCTTCGATCTTCGACACATCATATCCGTTCTTAAAAAGAGCATCATAAGCCCAGGCGGTATAACGAGAATTGTTCACGTGCCTGTTGCGGTCGAGTTCGTTATAATCGGCATACTTAATGATGACGGGCTTTTCCGTCTCACCTGCTATGTCGATCCTTGCGGGGAAAGCAAGTTTGGGACAGCTCTCACCGAACGCGAACCTGGGATCCTGTATCACAGGCGGAGGAAGATCAGGTCTCTTATTAGCAATGACAGGCCTGTGCGAATTCCAGTCTGCAAGAATCCATGTGGATGTTGCCTGGCCTATCAGTCTTCCTTCTGCATTAAATATCTCGAAATCACGTCCGTAGTAAAACTTTTCGATGCTGTTGGCCCATGTCCTGATACGGAAAGTCTCGTGCCAGGAAGGCAGTTCATCGATATGCAGCCTCATCTTGAGGATTATCCAGCAGATATCTATCTCTTTCAGGAATGACGTGCCGTAACCGATGGTATTGGAACTCCGCTCGGCAGCTTCCTGAAGGTCACCGATAAGAGAGGAACAGTAGAGCTTATCTCCTATCCCGCACTCAGTAGCCTTGCAATAGACTTCCATTTCCGTATATTTGCCTGTCTCAGCCATCGTTGTCCGCCTTCTTTGCAGCACCTACAGGGATGGGCATGACTTTTGTGGCTCTGGGATTGTATCTCCTGAATACAGGATACATCTCAGGCTTAAAGATAAAGACGACAACGAACTTGCGTCCTTCATGGCTCAGGTAGCAGTACCAGTACTTCTCATCGATGGGAAAATCCATAAGATCGGTCAGTTTGACAACAAAATCGGCATTCTTCTTGTCATCCGCATACCGGTCCGAAGTAACAGGCCCTATATACTCACATTCTTTTATCGAGAAGCTGACAAGATCGTTTCTCTTGTCTTTACCGGAGATGACCGCGCAATCAAAAAGGTCATTTGATATCTCGAGTTCATACTCTTTTTTCTGATACTTAAGAAGAGAGAACAGCCCGAAAACAAGTGCAACCGCAATGAAACTCGTTATCGGGAAAACCTCTTTTCCGAAGAACAGATACGGTATGTATATGATCGCGGCATCGAGAAATATGCAAAAAATAATTGCCGTGACTGTAAATATCACACCTTTTCCGCCGTTCTTGCGGACCACCATTGATTCAATAAAACTGTCTTGTAACATGCTTCACCTCAAACAAACAACATTGTAACACAAAGCAGGATACTTGTACTATTGATATGATAAGTGCCCGGGTTTAAACGGACTTGAAAAAAGGACTGCCCCACAAGCGTTTGCTCATGAGGCAGTCCGTTAATTACGTTATGTCAGTGATGTCTATTAATACATCGGCTGTTGAGGCATAGCCGGAGTTTCCTTCTCAGGGATGTCCGTAACAACTGCTTCTGTCGTGAGGAGTGTTGAGGATACGGAAGCCGCATTCTGGAGTGCTGAACGTGTAACCTTTGCAGGATCAACGATTCCTGCTTCGAACATGTCGACATATACGTCGTTCAGAGCATCATATCCTGTGCCTGCAGTAGAGTTCTTGATCTTCTCGCAGATTACGCTGCCGTCAAGACCAGCATTTGCAGCGATCTGGCGGATAGGTTCCTCAAGTGCGCGGAGAACGATCTTAACACCGGTCTGTACATCGCCTTCTGTCTCATCGAGGAGCTTTGCGATTGCGGGAAGAGCATTGATGTATGCCGTGCCGCCGCCGGGAACGATACCTTCCTCAACTGCAGCTCTTGTTGCTGCGAGGGCATCTTCGATACGGAGCTTTCTCTCCTTCATCTCAGTCTCAGTAGCTGCGCCGACCTTGATAACAGCAACACCGCCTGAAAGCTTTGCGAGACGCTCCTGGAGCTTCTCACGGTCGTAATCGGACTTTGTCTCTTCGATCTGTGCCCTGATCTGGTTGACACGTGCCTTAACAGCACCCTCTTCACCTTCACCGTCAACAATGATCGTATTGTCCTTGTTTACCTTAACCTGATGAGCACGGCCGAGCTGGTCAAGAGTTGTATCCTTGAGCTCGAGTCCGAGATCGGATGTGATTACCTGACCGCCTGTAAGGATGGCGATATCTTCGAGCATAGCCTTTCTTCTGTCGCCGAAGCCCGGAGCCTTAACGCCGACGCATGTGAATACGCCTCTGAGCTTGTTTACGATGAGTGTTGCAAGAGCATCACCCTCGATGTCCTCAGCGATGATAACGAGCTGCTTGCCTGACTGTGCGAGAGGCTCGATAACGGGAAGGATATCCTGGATGTTGGAGATCTTCTTATCTGTGATGAGGATATAAGGCTCATCGAATACTGTCTCCATCTTGTCAGTATCAGTTGCCATGTAAGGTGAGATATAACCTCTGTCGAACTGCATACCTTCAACTACTGAAAGCTCTGTGAGCATAGACTTGCTCTCTTCAACGGTGATAACGCCGTCTGCCGTAACCTTCTCCATAGCCTCGGCGATCATCTTGCCGACTTCCTCGTCACCTGCGGAGATAGCGGCAACACGTGCGATATCCTTGGAACCGTCAACCTGCTTTGCATTTGCGAGGATCTCGGAAACTGCTGTCTCAACAGCCTTGGAGATACCCTTTCTGAGGATGATCGGGTTAGCGCCTGCTGCAACGTTCTTCATGCCTTCACGGATGATAGCCTGAGCAAGGAGCGTAGCTGTTGTCGTACCGTCGCCTGCAACATCGTTTGTCTTGGATGCTACTTCCTTAACGAGCTGAGCGCCTGCATTCTCATAGCGGTCCTCGAGCTCTATCTCTTTAGCGATCGTAACACCGTCGTTTGTGATCAGGGGTGCGCCGTACTTCTTGTCGAGAACAACATTTCTTCCCTTAGGACCAAGAGTAACCTTAACTGTATCGGCTACCTTGTTAACGCCTGTCTCCAATGACTTTCTGGCGTCTTCTGCATACTTGATGTCTTTAGCCATAATTATGTGCCTCCAATATTTATTACATATTAGTCTTCAACGATGGCAGCAATGTCATCCTGACGTACGATGATGTATTCCTCGCCGTCGAGCTTAACGTTTGTTCCGGCATAATCGCGGATGATGACCTTCTGACCTACCTGGACTTCCATCTTGATCTCATTGCCGTCAACGACTCCGCCGGGACCTACTGCAATGATCTCAGCGATCTGCGGCTTCTGCTGAGCTCCGGAGGACAGAATGATACCGCTCTTTGTAGTCTCTTCTGCCTGAAGTTTCTTTACTACTACCTTATCTGCTAAGGGCTTAATCGTCATAAAAAAGACCTCCAATACAATGAAATTGTGGTTAGCACTCTAATACCCTAAGTGCTAACCACAACAAAATATAATTCTTATTCACCTGCCTGTCAAGGCGAAAATCAAAAAAAGTCAAAAACGTCAGTGAATGAGATGGTCGAGCGGAATATCCGTATCACAGTTGCTCAGAGAAGGCGCGTGATTAGGTATCTTTACCTCGTCAAAATCACATGTCTCGCCGTAGAAATATTCCTGAACATAAGGAATGAACGCATTCCAGTTACACCTCATGCTCCACTCGTCTCCGTACATGCCGCAGTTGTAGCATCCTTCGATCGGAAGCTGCAGATACTGCATCTCGGCATTCTGCAGCGACGGCAGGAAATCGAGCGCATACTTCTCGATATCGGCTTTGTCGATGTTAGTAACGACAGCCGCGAGCACATCGTCCATGGCAGCGAGCTTGCCGGTTGCTGAAAGGCTCATATACTGCTTCATTACGCTGCGCAAGACTTCTATCTGACGTTCCATTCTCTCGTAGTCGCCGTTACCGACATATCTGACACGGGCATAACCTACGGCCTGTATGCCGTTGAGCCATGTGCCGTTGCCTGTGCTGTCGATAAGCGCGGCATTGGGATTCATTTCCCTGATGTACTTGTTCGCGACATTCTTCTCGCCGGAAGTCATGTTTACGTATACGCCGCCGACTGCATCGATGATGTTAGCCATGTGGCTGAAGTTAACGTAAGCATATCCGTCGATCTTGATCCTCAAGCAGCTCTCAACTGTGGCCTGAAGGAGATCAGGTCCGCCGTAGGACATGGCGGCGTTGATCTTGTGAGGATTAGAATAGCCCGGGAAATAAGCATAAGAGTCTCTCGCGATGGAAAGGAGCTTGATTGTTCCCTTGTTGGAATCCACGGACATTACGACGATAACGTCGGATCTGTCGCCCGTACCGGATGAGTTATAGCTCTTATATCTGCTGTCGATTCCGATGAGCAGGAAGTTCTTGATAGGTTCATCCTGGATGATCTCATACTGTGTTGACTCAGTAACGTCAGTAAGAGCTACGGTGTTTCCTTCCTCATTTACGATCGTAATGACGGCATTGGATGCAGTCGTCTCATATGTGATCTTGCTTAAGAGATAATCCTTATACCACAGACCGAAACATACAACTCCAACAAAGATTCCCAAAAGTCCGGCAAGAACACCGAGGATGATGCGGAGCCTGGTCCTCTTTACGCCTGAAATGCCGCCTGCATTTGAATGTGAAGCGGCTCCCGCTTTCTTTCTGGAAAAACCGTAATCAAACGCGGAATCATTATCTCCGTCGAGATCGGCAATGACATCTTCTATGCCTCCGCGTGCTTCGGGATATTTTGATGTATCGGTAAATTCCGAAGACGGCTCCCTGGGAGCTTTCTTGTCCGGAACGGACAGATACATGTTGTCACTATCGTCAAAACCCATAATCCTTTGCCTCTTATCAGTCTTTTAGACCTTCGGGATTCATTGTCTGCCATTTCCAGCAGGATGAACACATCTCGTCGATGCCGTATCTTGCCTTAAAACCAAGAACCTCTTCAGCCTTCTTGGTCGAAGCATAGCAGACGGCAATGTCGCCCGGTCTGCGCGGTCCGAATACATGTTTGATCTCATGACCGCATGCTTTCTCAAAAGCCTTGACAGCTTCTATAACGGAAGTCCCCTTACCCGTACCGAGATTGAATACACTAACCGAATCCTCAGTCTTCTCAAGGAATTTTATCGCTTTTACATGTCCTTCCGCAAGGTCAACGACATGTATATAATCACGAAGACAAGTACCGTCAGGGGTATTATAATCGTCACCAAACACAGTAAGACACTCCAAAGTGCCGCCTGCAACCTTAGAAATATACGGGAACAGATTATTTGGTATGCCTCTCGGATCTTCGCCGATAAGTCCGCTCTCGTGAGCGCCTACGGGGTTGAAATACCTGAGAAGGCAGATCCTCTTTGAAGGCTCTGATTTGGCATAGTCCCTTAAGATCTGCTCGATCATCCACTTGGTCCAGCCATACGGATTGGTGCACGTGCCGAGGGGGCTCTCCTCCGTAAAAGGAACATCCTCGCTCGAGCCGTATACGGTCGCGGAAGAACTGAATACAAGATTATTGACGCCGAACTCGGTCATGAGACGGCATACGGCGATCATGCTGCCGATATTATTGGAATAATAATCAAGAGGGATGCTTACGGATTCGCCAACCGCCTTGAGTCCTGCGAAATGAATGACGCTGTCGATCTTGTTTTCTTCGAATACTACTCTGAGCTTATCAGCATCACAGCAGTCGATATCGTAGAATTTGAATCTCTTTCCTGTTATCTTCTCGAGACGGTTCTGAACTTCCATCTTACTGTTCGAAAGGTTATCGACTACCACAACATCATAGCCGTTCTCGAACAATGATATAACGGTATGTGAACCAATATATCCGTTACCGCCCGTTACCAGTACTGTAGACATAATATTCTCCCCTGTCATTTAATCTTGCAAACCATTTAACCACAAACAATGAGAATTTCAAACAATTCAAAGTAATTCCGCATATTTGCACCATTTTCAAATGAAGCATCAAACTGTTTTCAGTTAAAATATGTCTGTTAAATTTTAAGCAAAAACTGGAGATCCTGATGAACAAATTAATCTACATCGCAGATGACGACGACAATATAAGAAATCTTCTCAAGACATTCCTTGAGCGCGAAGGTTTTCACGTAACAGGTTTTTCAACCGGCGACAAGCTTTTCGAAGTATTCTCACATTCACCTGCAGATCTTATAATCCTTGACGTAATGATGCCCGGTCACGACGGTTTCTTTATCCTTAAAGAGATCCGCAAGACATCGAATGTACCGATAATAATGCTTACCGCAAAAGACAGTGACACAGATTATATCCAGGGCCTAGACATGGGAAGCGATGACTATTTCACCAAGCCCTTCTCACCCGTCAAGCTCGTATCTAAAGTAAAGTCCATTCTTAAGAGACAGGAAGAGATCACCGGTAAGACCGGAGACAAGCCCGACAATGACGCCGTATATGAATTTGCGGACATCATCATCAACAGAAAGACAAAAGAGACTACAATGAGCGGAAAGCCTTTGCCGCTTACGCCCAACGAATATCAGCTCCTCACCTACCTCATCTCCAACAGGGACAGAGCCGTATCAAGAGCGGAACTCCTGGACAAGATCTGGGGTTACGAGACTCAGGTCGAGACGAGGGTTGCTGACGACACCGTAAAAAGATTAAGGAAGAAGATAAGCAAATCTAATGCTAAAATATCTACTATCTGGGGTTACGGTTTCAGGCTCGTCGACAAGACCACCGAAGACTCGGATGATGATGAAGATGACGGAGACAATCAGGACTAATGACGGAAAAACCTGAACAGGCCAGGCATAAAGCCAAAAAGTCTTTTAGGAACAAATCGGCAATCAGAGTACCCATTTCGATGCACTTCTATGCAGTCGAGATCGTGGTCATCATTCTGGTTGCTTTTATTATGAACATCTATGTCCAGTCCATCACCAAGACATATATCGAGGAAGAATGCAACGACCGTCTTCAGATAGCTCTGAAATCAACCAAGAAATTCGCCGATGCATTCATGCTTCAGGTCGATGAATCTGATGAGAGATCGGATGAGAACATCAGAGCTTATCTGACAAGTTCCATCACATCGTCAGCAGACCTCTCGAACGAAGCAACGATCGCGCTCTATTATCTGGATCCGGAGACAAATGAATATCTGGTCCTGTGGCCTACTCCCTACACTTCGACTTCATACGCAAACAGAGCTTCCAACGTTATCGGCAGAGTTGTTGAAGAAGGCGGTTACAGCGACTGGACAAAGACTCAGACTTTGGATCTGGACGGCGATAAGATCTACTACCTTTCCTCCGGTTTCCAATGGAAGGTCGATACGGAAGGGCCGGAAACCGACACGGTCAATACACAGACCGAAGGATCCATCACCGAAACCATCGATCTGTCAAATTATTATCTTTGCATCTTTATCAGTTCGAGTTCCTACTATAAATTCATGGCATCCATGACGCTCGCCCTTATCCAGGCAGCTCTCCTTGCCATAATCATAGCGGGCGTCCTCAGTATGATAATGACCTACCCTATCATCTTCTCTTCTCAGAAACTCGCCCGATTCGCGAAGCGTATCGCAAAAGGAGATTTCAAACCTGTCCGCGGACACATCGTCAGTAAGGAGCTTTCGGAACTTGGAGACGTCATGAACCAGATGGCGTATAAACTGCAGGAATCAGACATCGAGCAAAAGACATTCTTCCAGAACGCCTCGCACGAATTAAGGACACCGCTAATGTCCATTCAGGGTTATGCGGAAGGTCTGAAATACGGTGTTTTCGAGAGCGACGAAGACAGGGATAACGCCATAGACGTCATTATCGATGAGACTCAGAGACTCTCTCTCCTCGTGGAAAACCTGCTCTCCATCTCCAAGATGGACATGAGCCGCAGCGGATCCTTTGAGGTCAAGAAGCAGAACATCGATGCCGTAAAGATATGCGACGCGATAATCGATAAAGTAAGAGGAAACTTCATACACGAAGACAAATCCATAATCAACGACATCGACATCTCGAGCACTTATATCTACGCAAATGAGAACGACCTTATCAGATGTCTCGAAAACATATTCTCCAACTGCTTAAGATACTGTAAGACAGCTGTAACCTTCGGCTGCAGGACTGACGAGACCGGCTCAAATGTAATCTTCACGATATCCGATGACGGCCCCGGCATCGCGCCTGAAGTTATAGACCATCTTTTCGAGAGATTCTCAAAGGGATCGGACGGTAAGCACGGTATCGGTCTGGCACTCGCAAAGGCCATAGCCGAAGAGCACGGCGGATCCATCAAAGCCTATAACAAGCCTGAGGGCGGCGCATGCTTCGAGATCAACATCCCTGTCACTTTCTACCGCAGACAGCTCTCGAAGATGAACAACGACAGTACGAACTGATATCTTTTCCGGATTATCTCAGATCAAGATAACGGACTGCATTGAAGAATGCGGGAGTTCCGTCATACCTTGCGGAAGTCTCTGCTTCAAATGTAGCTTTGGCATTAGTCACCATTTGATAAGTGTTGTGAAAAGCGAGCATCGAACTGACTGCCGTGGCAATGGTAACGCATCTTCCCTGGATCAGGAGCGACTGTATCTTGAAAAGGATCCTCGGATCGGTAAATTCAGGTCCCAAAGGACAGTTGCTGTATCCGTTATAGATTATCCTGAGCTGTCCCGACAGGTCTTTCTGCTGCTCGTACAGTTCCTCGATCTTCTTTGCGTGTCTCTTCTTCTTGATTATGAACAGCGCGATGAGTCCGGCGCCAAAGAGAAGGAGAACGCCTGCTATAATGCCGTTAGCAAGTTTTGACTCATCGGAATGCGATGAGAAAAATTCATATACGAAAACCAAACTGAAAACAGAAACGATTATGCCCCAGATAAGAGGCGCATTGCTCGTCTTTGAAAATTTCCTGATGTCGGCATTGCACTTCTCATACGCCTGATAGACATCAATCTTAGGTGAAAAATGGTTGATGAGCTTTCCGCATTCATCAAGATTTCTCTGTCTCTCCGTGGCGTAATTTACCTGCTGATATGTCTGCTGAACAGGAGAATAACCGTATGCATTGGGCATCGGCTGTCCGTATACGGGTGCCTGCTGATATGCCGGCATTGCGGGAGAAGCAAAAGGCTGCTGATATGCAGGAACAGCCTGCTGTGCAACGGGCTGACCATAGACCGGCATTCCCGCAGGTGCACCAACCTGGGGATTATTGGCGGGATATCCCTGGACAGGAGCCTGGGGCACAGGCTGAGACTGAACCGGAACCGCCTGAGCAGTCTGAACCGGCTGTGCCGTCTGAACCGGTTGAACAGGCTGTGCGGCCTGAGGTGCAGGCTGAAACGGTGACTGATGAGGCTGGACCTGAGGTGTTGCCGGATCCGGTGTGCCTACCAACTGCCAATTTTCATTGAAATCACTCATGTATATTCTCCTATCCCAATACGCTAAATTTTATTTTAGTACATAATACGGCAAGTTTTCAATATCAGTTTAAAATGCGTAACGGCAGATCAGCCACAAAAAAGGGACGCCCCAAAAAATTGAGCAATGTCATTAAGTTAAGACGACGTTGACTCAAAGAGATCACAAAAACAAATAAAAAAAGAGACTGGAGAAGTGAAATCTTCAGTCTCTTTTCATTTTTCAGGCAGCGCAAACAGACAGATTGAGTCTGCCTTTTGGTTTCTTTCGAT
Source organism: Butyrivibrio sp. AE2032 (assembly GCF_000702965.1). Taxonomy (NCBI): domain Bacteria; kingdom Bacillati; phylum Bacillota; class Clostridia; order Lachnospirales; family Lachnospiraceae; genus Butyrivibrio; species Butyrivibrio sp. AE2032. Next base: position 327,941 of record NZ_JNLF01000002.1, read on the forward strand.
TGTCTGCTGTGCTATGCTACGCGGTAGAAGAATCTTTGCAATACTTCACCAAGCACAAACCTGTTTCGTTTACGGTTAGGTCTTATTGGGATTAGACACTTGGCAATTGCGGATTCTACATAAGGCGGCGATGTTTGTCCGTGCAGGAACAGTCTACATACGTGCGTTGCAACTGAAAAGTTGCATTTGTAAGTGTACTTTCTTTGTTTCTTTGAAATGGCTACGTGCGAGGTAATCACTTCAACAAAGTTGTACAGAGTAAGCCGTGCGAAGATCTCTTGCCGGATACACGCCGTCTTTTTTGAATGGTATTTAAGAAGTCCTATTGTGTACTTAAGATCCCTGAAAGATGTTTCAATTCCCCATCTGGAAGCATACAGTTCCTTTAATTTTTCAGGAGGATACTTATCTCCAGGAAGATTTGTAATAACTGTTTCGTAAGTGTTTGAAGATATCTTAAATCTGACTATTCTGAATTTAAGTGTGTAGAAAACAAGCGGATCAGCCTTGCGGGAATATTGCGGGAGATAGTCAAAAGGACTGGAATTGGCAATGTATCTAAAGTGATTACGGTCTTTAATCAGTTGTTTAACTTCATTCGTTTGCTTTCTTGTTAAGTTCAAAACTATGCTTTGGTCAAAACAATCCTCATTGGGAAGATCAAATCCGTTCTTTATTCCATAATTACCGTCTTTTATACGGATAAGAAAGTACCAGCCTTTCTCCTGAATATGAGCAAGATTGTTGTAGGACTCATAGCCTCTATCTGCAATAACCAGTGCCAAATGTATATCTGAACGGTCTACTAACTGTTGCAGAGCTGAACACTCGTCTCTCTGAGCACCATTCTGGATGACCACGGCTCTGTAAAGATGCTGGTTTAGGTCGTATAACGCATTGATATGCAGACTGTTATAGGGATCTTGTGTTCTTGAACCCGGAAGATATGTCAACTTATCGTCAGGATTGGTTGGCAAACGAACATCAGAACCGTCTACCGCAAGCACCGGCATATCGCCAGAATTAACTGTAAGTCTGGCAGTAAACTTGTTGAACACTGCTTCGAAGGCTTCTGGCTTCAGTTTGTCCCGTTGCTGTACAAATGCTGAAACTGACGGTATATCCGAAGTTCCTTTAAACATATCGATCAGTTCGTTGGGCAAACTCTTGCATTCCATGTTGATTATTCCGGAAATAAGCTTTTGCAGAGAGATTTTCCGGGTTCTGGTAAAGTCGCGATCAGGGTTAACGCAATAGGCTTCGGGTGTACCGGCAACTTCGGCTACGGCTGATGAAAGCAGTCTCTTTACGTGTTTAGGTTTCATGTAGCACCTCCTTGAAATCAGGTTTTCCTAATTCCAAGGGCCTCTTTGAATCTTCCATATAAGGATTCAAAGAGGCCGCACACTTTGGTGTGCGTGTCAACCCTTTAGTAAAAAAATCCTCAAAAAAAAGACCCCCATACCTTTGCGGTATGAGGATCTTCGGGATTACTGTCTTAACTTAATGACATTGCCAAAAAATTGAGACGTCCCGTATGGTTTCGAAATACTGACTTATCAGAGCTTGGGGCACTTAGCCAGAGACGCTGCGATGTCCTCGTCCGTAGGGATGTAGTCATCCATAACGCCGTCGTTGTACTTCTGGTAAGCAACGAGATCGAAGTAACCTGTACCTGTAAGACCGAATACAATGTTCTTTGCCTCGCCTGTCTCCTTGCACTTGAGCGCTTCGTCGATAGCGACTCTGATAGCGTGAGAGCTCTCGGGTGCGGGAAGGATTCCCTCGACTCTTGCAAACTGCTCAGCAGCAGCAAATACATCTGTCTGCTTAACTGATCTTGCCTTGATGAGGCCGTCATCGTAGAGCTGTGAAACGATGGAGCTCATGCCGTGATATCTGAGACCGCCGGCATGGTTGGGAGCAGGCATGAAGTCGCTGCCCAATGTGTACATCTTAGCGAGAGGGCAAACACGGCCTGTATCGCAGAAGTCGTATACATATGAACCTCTTGTAAGTGACGGACAAGAAGCAGGCTCAACAGCGATGATCTCATAATCTGCCTCGCCTCTGAGCATCTGACCTACGAAGGGTGAGATAAGACCGCCGAGGTTGGATCCGCCGCCTGCGCAGCCGATGATCATGTCAGCCTTGATGCCGTACTTATCGAGAGCAGCCTTTGCCTCAAGACCGATAACGGACTGATGGAGCAGTACCTGGTTCAGAACTGAACCCAATACATATCTGTAACCTTCCTGGGATGTGGCAGCTTCAACAGCCTCAGAGATTGCGCAGCCCAAAGAACCGTCTGTTCCGGGGAACTGCTCATTGATCTTGCGACCGATGTTTGTTGACATTGAAGGAGAAGGCGTAACAGTCGCACCGTATGTTCTCATGACTTCACGTCTGAAAGGCTTCTGCTCGTAGGATACTTTAACCATGTAAACCTGGCAGTCAAGTCCGAAGTAAGCTGTAGCCATTGAAAGAGCTGTTCCCCACTGACCTGCGCCGGTCTCTGTGGTAACACCCTTGAGGCCCTGCTTCTTAGCGTAATAAGCCTGTGCGATCGCCGAATTGAGCTTATGTGAACCTGAGGTGTTGTTACCCTCGAATTTATAATATATATGAGCGGGAGTATCCAATGCCTTTTCGAGGCAGTAAGCCCTTACCAAAGGTGAAGGTCTGTACATCTTGTAGAAATCAAGGATCTCACCGGGGATATCGATCCAATGGTCGGTGTTGTTCATCTCCTGCTTGCAGAGCTCTTCACAGAAAATGGGCATGAGGTCTTCAGCCTTGAGAGGCTCGCCTGTGCCGGGATTGAGGAGCGGTGCGGGCTTGTTCTTCATGTCAGCGCGTACGTTATACCAAGCTGTGGGGATCTCGCTCTCTGACAGATAGATCTTATAAGGAATCTCAGACATATATTGTGTCTCCCTTCAAAAAAACTGATTTATTTTACAACAAAATATATTTATTTTGCACAATAGTTTTCGAACAATCTCAAAAGTTCTTTTTCATATTCTCAATGTTTTCGATGACTTTGTCGCACCATTTATCGAACTCGGGATCCTCTTTTCTGCACTCTTTGTGGTCCAGAATGTAGTTTAAAGCGATCCTTACACCCTTATGAAATGGCACATTTGTCTTAAGATCAGGTGCAAGTCTCTTTATTTTCGAATTATCGAAAGCAACAGAAACAGCTTTATCGCCTGTGAGGCTGCCTTCGAAGTCATAATCAGGTCCTAATGCTGTAAGGAGCTCTGATGATACGTGATAAGCCTTAAGCTCAACGCCAAGTGCGTCAGCAATGGTTTGATAGATCTGATTCCATGTGAGAACCTCATCTCCCGTGATCTGGAAAGCCTCACCGATTGCATGGCGGTTACCCATAAGTGCCGTATAACCATTCGCGAAATCATCGTTAAATGTCAGGTGCCATAAGGATTCGCCGTCGCCGTGAATGATCACGGGCTTTCCGTCCATCATGCGCTTTACAACCTGCCACGAGCCGTTTTTGCCATGAACTCCGAGAGGGATCGATCTCTCATCGTATGTGTGACTGGGCCTAACGATCGTTACAGGGAATCCGTCTTCCCTGTATCTTTCCATCAGATATTGCTCGCATGCGATCTTGTTTCTGGAGTATTCCCAGTAAGGATTGGACAGAGCCGTTCCTTCAGTGATTATGTAGCTTGCAGCAGGCTTCTGGTATGCAGAAGCTGAGCTGATATAGATATACTGCTTTGTTATGTCCTTAAAGAGCCTGAAGTCACGCTCGACCTGGTCTACAGTAAATCCGATAAACTCACCGATGCAGTCAAATGTCATGCCTTCAAGAGCCTTTTTGACAGCATCCTCATCGTTGATGTCACATACGATCTGATGAACATTCTCCGGAACCGTATCTGCCCTGTTTCCGCGGTTAATAAGCCACAATTCCCATGAAGGATCTTTTGCGAGTTTTCTTGTAATAGCGCTGCTGATGGTGCCTGTTCCGCCGATGAATAATGCTCTCATAGGGATTCTCCTTATGTTGTATTTTCGAAAATTTTAGCAAACTAAAGATTCTTGTTATATCAAATACCGATATGTGAATCCGCATTTTCTTGTATTTTGTGATAAACTTCTGTCGTTATATTTTAATTAATAAGGCATGGAATATGAAAACTTCTGATTTTTACTACGATCTGCCCGAGAGGCTCATTGCCCAGGTTCCCACCAAGGACCGTCTGGCATCACGCCTTTTGGTACTCGACAAAAAGACCGGCAGAACAATTGACGGTCACTTCCCTGATATCAAAAAATACCTTAGAAAAGGAGATGTTCTTGTTATCAACAACACCAGAGTTATTCCTGCCAGACTTTTAGGCGTTAGATCTGATACCCAGAGTCCCGTTGAGCTTCTTCTTTTAAAGAGGATCGACGACAACCACTGGGAGACATTAGCACGTCCGGGCAAGAAGGTCAGAGAAGGCAAGCGCATGACCTTTATTCCCGGAGAACTCGAAGCTGAATGCGAACAGGTTCTGGAGAGCGGTAACAGGATAATCAGATTTGAATTCAACGGAGTGTGGGAGGAAGTTCTGGACAAGGCAGGTACCATTCCCCTTCCGCCATATATCCACGAAAAACTTGACGATCCTGAGAGATATCAGACCGTATATTCCAAGGATGCGGGTTCTGCAGCGGCTCCTACTGCAGGTCTTCATTTCACCAAAGAACTCCTGGCTGAATTGCAGGATATGGGCGTTGAGATTGCAGAGCTTACTCTTCATGTAGGTTTAGGAACTTTCAGACCCGTTAAAGCTGAGACAATAGAAGATCACGAGATGCATTCCGAGTGGTATGACTTCCCCAAGGAAGCTTCAGACATCATTAGAAAAGCCAGAAGCGAAGGCAGAAGGATAATTTCTGTCGGAACCACTTCAACGAGAACTCTTGAGACCGTTGCTTCTAACGATCCTGATATGAAGCCTGCATCAGGTTATACGCAGATCTTTATCTACCCGGGATATGAGTTTAAGTGTGTTAATTCACTTATCACGAACTTCCATTTACCTGAATCAACACTGATAATGCTGGTATCAGCCTTAGCAGGCAGAGAAAACGTATTAAACGCATATAAACACGCCGTTGAAGAGGAATACAGATTCTTCTCTTTCGGTGACGCAATGTTCATCACAGATCTGGAGAACTGATATGGCTGATCATCCCGTATGGTACGAACACATCCACACATGCGCTCAGACGGGCGCAAGGCTCGGCAAGGTACACACGCCTCACGGGACTTTCATGACGCCCGCATTCATGCCCGTCGGCACACAGGCTTCTATCAAGGGCATGAGCCCTGAGGAAGTCTCAGGCATGGGCGCAGGCATAATGCTCTCCAACACGTATCATCTGTGGCTTAGACCCGGAAGCGACATCGTAGCAAAAGCCGGCGGACTTCACAAGTTCATGAACTGGAACGGAGCGATACTTACGGACAGCGGCGGATTCCAGGTGTTCTCACTTGCCAAACCCAAGGACGTCAAGGAAGACGGCGTAAAATTCAGCTCGCACATCGACGGAAGAAAACTGTTTCTTACGCCTGAGATATCGATGCAGGTCCAGAACGATCTCGGAGCTGACATCATAATGGCTTTCGACGAATGCTGCCCCTACCCTTGCGATCACGCTTATGCCGACAGGTCACAGGCTAAGACCACAAGATGGCTCGAACGCTGCATCGAGGCCCATAAAAGACCTGATGAGCAGGCTCTTTTCGGCATCATACAGGGATCGATGTATCCTGACTTAAGGAAAAAAAGCGCCGATGCCATAACGTCTTTCGATCTGCCAGGCTTTGCGATAGGCGGCATCTCGGTAGGCGAACCCAAAGATCTTTTCATCGACATGATAGACTGCACCGTTCCCCTCATGCCCGAGGACAAACCCAGATATCTCATGGGCGTAGGTACGCCCGATTATCTTATAGAAGGTTCCTGCAGAGGCGTCGACATGTTCGACTGCGTCCTCCCGACCAGGATGGGCAGACACGGCACGATCCTTACTGACTACGGCAAGAAGATAATCAGAGACAAGAAGTTCGCTGAAGATTTCGGTCCGATGGATCCCTATTGCGACTGCTATGCATGCACCAATTTCTCCGCGGCGTATGTAAGACATCTCATCAAGGCAAACGAGATGTTCGGCCTAAGGCTCTGCACGTATCACAACATCTATTTCCTGTTGATGCTCATGGAAAGGATCCGCCAGGCGATCGCCGAAGACAGACTCGGCGATTTCAGGAAAGAATTCTACGAACGCCTGGGCTAAACCATGAAGTCTTTGATCCACGCATCAAAAGACCCTACGTTTTCGGAACGTGAGAAAGAACATTATGCGCTTGCAAGAAAGATCTGCGCAGACGGCATCGTCCTGCTCGAAAACAACGGCATCCTCCCTTTAAAGCCGTCCTGGATCGGACTTTACGGAGCAGGCGCCAGACACACGGCTTTCGGAGGAACCGGCTCGGGAGAAAACAACCCCAGATACTGTCAGGACATCGAACTGTGCCTGCTCCGTGCCGGCTACAGTATCACTTCCCAGCCATGGCTGAACGGCTATGACTTTCAATATTATAAAGAATACGATGCTTACTGCGCTTCGCTTTCCAAAGCCCTGAAGAAAGTTCCCTTGATGGAGCACATGGATTATGCGGCAGATCATCCTTTCCTCCTTCCTGCCGGACGCGTGCTCGAAAAAGACGAAAAGATCCATTGTGATACCGCATTCTATATTCTTACAAGACAAGCCGGAGAAGGCGCGGACAGAAAAGACATCCCCGGAGATTATTACATAACCGAAGACGAGAAGGCCGTCATGCGTTCTGTTACGGAAAGATATAAGGATACGGTCCTGGTACTCAACACAGGCTCGGTAATAGATCTGAATTTCCTGGATGAGATACATTTCTCCGCAGTCATACTTCTCATGCAGGGCGGCATGGAAACCGGTAACGCCCTGGTCGATGTTATTTCGGGCAAAGTAAATCCTTCGGGAAGACTTACCGACACCTGGGCATATTCATACAGCGACTATCCGTGCGCAGATACCTTTTCAGAGAGAAATCCCGAACAGTATCAGGAAGACTACAAAGAAGGCATCTTCACAGGCTACAGATGGTTTGACAAAAAAGGCATACGCCCAAGATATCCGTTCGGATACGGCTTGAGCTATACGGAGTTTTATACTTCCGCTGAAAGCTATGAAGTACACGGCACCACCATAACGGTAAACGCTTCCGTAAAAAACACTGCCAACCTTGCAGGACGCGAGGTCGTTATGCTCTTCGTATCTTTTCCGGAACACAGATTCATCAGAGAGAAAAGAGCTCTGGCCGCATTTGCAAAAACACCCGTCATAAATCCCGGTGATTCTGCCAACGTCAGTTTGTCATTCGATCTTAAGGATCATGCGGCATTCGACAATGAGACAGGTTCATTCGTGCTCGAAAAGGGATGCTATACAGTTGCACTCAATGACACTCCCCTGTTCATTGCCGAACTCGATGCAGACGCAGTTACAGAAAAGGCCGGAGTACTGTTCAAGTCAGACCGCAAGATAGAATCCCTGATAACCGGGAAAGCTGAACAGGAGATCCCCGTTCTTCCCCACATCAGAATAAACGCATCCGACATAGATACAACCGTCTTTTCATACGGTGTGCCGGAAATGGTCAGAGATGACAGTATCGATGAGATAGTATCCAAATTATCAGTAAAGGACATGACAAAACTTCTTGTGGGAAGGACATACTTCGGTCCCTACAGACACAGAGTCTTCGGTGCTGTCGGATATACCACTTCAAAGCTTTTCGGAAAAGGCATAGACTCAATGCCAATGGCTGACGGACCTCAGGGACTGAACCTTACAAAGATCTCTAAAAAGCCGTGGCACAGTCTGTTTGCCATACCCACAATGCCTGAATCAATCAGGATCTCGCACAAGATAGTCAGAAAAGAACTCAAGGAAGACACCAGAAAAGAACTCTATTATCAGTATTGCACTTCCTGGCCTTCTGAGACCCTTGTAGCCCAGACATGGGACATTGAACTCGCAAGACAGATGGGCGATGCCATCGGCAAAGAGATGAAAGAATACGGAGTTGTATTCTGGCTTGGCCCAGCAATGAACATACACAGGAACCCGCTTTGCGGAAGAAACTACGAATACTATTCAGAAGACCCCCTGCTGACCGGAGAGATGGCAGCGGCTGTAAGTATTGGAGTGCAGTCTCACGAAGGATGCTTTGTGACGCTGAAGCATTTCGCTGCAAACAACCTTGAAACAAAGCGCAACGTATCTTCTTCCAATCTCGACGAGAGAACACTCCGTGAGATATATCTCAAGGCTTTCAGGATAGCCGTCAAAAAGGCCACTCCTGAAGGAGTAATGTGCAGCTACAACAAGATAAACGGAAAATATACCGCACTGAGCTACGAACTCCAGACATCAGTCCTTCGTAATGAATGGGGATTTGACGGCATAGTAATGACAGACTGGTTCGCGACAGGGCATCATGAGAGCCTTGACGAACTCTGCTGCAAAGCCGGAACCGACCTGATAATGCCGGGCATGCCAACCATCCCTTCAAAGATAATGAAAGCATACAGAAAAGGCTTGATAACAAAAGACGACATCGAACGCAGCGCCAGAAGGATAATCAGGCTTGCGTTAAAAAGCCATCTGAACAGGCAAGATTAAACATCAAGTTTCAAAGTAACAGCGGAAAGATTCCCGCACTTTAACTGATTCTGGTCAGAGATCCTTCTTACCAGCATGTTCATCCAGTCACTGCAAGAACTCGAGACCAATGCATCCGCAAGGATACCTTCATCAGACAGCGGCTTATAGAAGTTGGATGTGGCGCATATTATCCAGTCCTCACGGGACAGTCCGAAAAAGCCGTTCGGCAGCAGGCTTATCTGCCCGTTACATACGATCTTGGCGCTGACGTCTCCCCGTCTTACACATTCGACGCCGGTTCCCGCGACCCTGAGGATCAGATACTCGGCTTCGTGATCAAGGCATTCTTCGAATACGGAATGAAGTTCGTTCATGCTCTTGCTGCCCTCTTCACTGCTCAGGATCTCCGAAAACAGGAGCGACTGGCTCTTCGGCGCGGATTCAAGCTTGCTGCCGCTGAATATGGCAACAGTAAGAGTCGGGGTAAGCCTTAAGAAGATCTCATCCCTGTATTCCTCAGCACCGCCCCTGTGCTTGAATGTGTAATACTCTATCAAACGTAGCTCCTCTTCATCTTGATGATGACTGCGGAATAGTTATCCTGCCTGGGATTCTTTCTGGCCTTTACGCCGTATTTAATAGTCCTGGCAATACCTGTTGCACTCTGATCGAAATGGATGTGACTTACGATCCTGTTCAAAGGCATCGAATCAGTAACGCCGTCCGAACTTACGATAATGATATCATTCTCGATGAGCCTTATAGGACGCGAAGTCTTCTGAACGTTGCAGTTGATGTTCCCCACAAAATCGATAAGCCCCTTCGCCCTTGTATCCCTGTAAGCATCAGTGGTATCAAGACCGCCGTCAGCAAGTTTCTTTATCATAAGAGTGATGTAATTCTGTTTGTGATTAAGGAGGGTGGCCCGGTTATTGCGGATAAGTATGATGTTGCTGTCGCCGAGGCTGTAGAAATTCATGTAGTCATCGAAGATATGGACCATGACAAGAGTCGCGCCAGCGCTGAGGTGATATTGTTCGTAGATCTTATCGGATATCCCCGTTATTATCCTGCTGTTCTCCTGCTGGGCATCAAATCTGTACGGATAATTCTCACTCAGTGAATCGGTAACGAACTTTGAAACGACCTCACCGTTAAGAAGACCTCCCATGCCGTCAGAACAGGCTGCAACGAGGCCTGATTCATCAAGTTTGTCCATAGGCGAGATGTAGAGTGAGTCTTCCTGGTTCTCTCTTTTTCCGCGTTCATGGAAATATGCCACATCACATATGAGCTTTAACTTCTCTTTATGTTTTTTACTGTATGCGTTTGTCTTTATCAGCGCATAGAGAGCGACAACGACGAAAGATATAAAGGCAAACAAAAAAAGCACCAGCGCGATGATGAGTGCACGGACGGTTTCATCGGATAACAGACTATAATCGTACATCGTTATTGTTCAGGATCTGAGGGATTATCCTCTTCATCGTTTTCGTTGTCTCTATCTAATTCTATCGCACTATCCTCTTTTGTATAGTCATTCTCATCCTCTATATAGAATTCGTATTCATCGTCATGCCTGTGGACAAATGGTCCTTCGGGATCAGCATTATCTTCGGCAACATACTTATCGATAAGATAGCCGGAGTAATATGAGAGCATATACTGTACCCACGCGATAACGAGAAATGAATAGAAAAACAAAAAGATGCCTAAAGTCAGATAAGATGCCGACATTAAAAGATAAAACGGCACTAAAACGTATAACAAAGTAATAATGATGAAAAATCCCAGGCTGTTACCGAACTTTATCAGTACCAGCAGTATGGCATTTTTATAAAGTTTGCCGACGCTGAGATCGGTCGATACCATAAGCTGGTATACATAATTCTGTATAAGGATAAACATAATTAACAGCAGCATGAAAAGGCCGCCGATCATAACTGCGACCGTCAGTTCGAGACGGAGATAGAAGTTTATCGACAGAAGCATTACCGCTGAAACGAGCATGCCGTTGATCATAACGATAAGGCCCTTTTTCCAGTTAGCCTTAAGTCCCTGTTTAAAGCTCGAGAAAACCGAGACTATGCTTCCGTTCCGCATATCCTTATATACCTGTGAAAACCCTGCCTGAAACGGTCCGACGCATACCAAAAGACTTGAGACCATGAGCGTTATGAAAAACACCATGAGCAGCATAAACATCTGATATGAGACAGCCTGCGTGCCGTCTTCGGCGGTAACGGTAAGAAGGCTTCCCAGATTAAAAGAAGGCCACAGTGCCGGTATCACGAATATTGAATAGAAATATGAGATGATGATGGCAGGAATGTTAAAGACGATGAACAGAACGTTCACCGCCATAAGCCTTACGATATTGGTCCAGCCAGACATGAAAAATCGTGCGACGGGACCTCTGGGCCTTTTTATTTCCTCAACGTTTGAATTATCCGGATCCATATCTTATAAGATCACCCGGCAGTAAGTCTTTTTACGCTTGCTTCGAAAAGCTGAAGATGTTCAAGAGCCCTGTCCGCGATCGCGTTATTCTTGTCTTTCTTTCCGGTCTTCCCTTTGAATCTGCCCTCGATCGGACTTACTATGCCGAAATTCGCATTCATCGGCTGGAATTTCTTTATGTGCGGATCGGAAACATAAAGAGCCATAGAACCGATAACCGTGCAGGGATCGGGTTCATATGAAAGGTCTATTCCCAAAGCTCGCTGCGCGGCATAGAAACCTGCCAGGAATCCGGACGCCGTCGATTCGATATAGCCTTCAACACCGGTGATCTGACCGGCAAAGAAGATATCAGGCTTTGCCCTTAAGCTGTAATGCGAAGAAAGATACAAAGGAGAATTTAGGAACGTATTGCGGTGCATGACGCCGTATCTGGTATATTCCGCATTCTCAAGTCCGGGGATCATGCCGAAGACACGCTTTTGCTCAGGCCATTTGAGCCTGGTCTGGAAACCGACGAGGTTATACATGGTCTTGGCACGGTCATCCTGTCTAAGCTGAAGATTTGCATAAGGTTCCCTGCCGGTCTTCGGATCGGTCAGACCGACACCCTTAAGAGGTCCGAAACGCATCGTATCAACGCCTCTTTGTGCCATTACTTCAATAGGCATGCAGCCTTCAAAGACAATCTCCCTGTCGAAATTCTTGACCTCAGCCCTCTCGGCATTGACCAGAGCTTCCCTGAATGCAAGATACTCTTCCTTGTTCATGGGACAGTTGATGTAATCGTCTCCGCCCTTGCCGTATCTCGAAGCCCTGAAAGCTTTAGTCATGTCTATGGAATCGCCCGTTACGATAGGTGCGGCACTGTCAAAGAAATGAAGGCCTGAAGTATCGCCTGTTACCTTAAGGATATCCTCGAAAAGCTCACCTTCGGTAAGAGGTCCCGTGGCAACGATGACAATACCCTCTTCAGGTATCTTCGTCACTTCTCCGGGTATGACTTCGATCAGCGGGTTATTCCTTATCTTTTCGGTGATGTATCCGGAGAACTCTTCCCTGTCCACGGCAAGCGCGCCGCCTGCAGGGATGCTGCTCTTGTCGGCAGATTCCATTATCAGCGAACCTAAATGCCTCAGTTCTTCTTTAAGAAGTCCGATGGCATTCTCTCTGGCGGCAGCTCTTAACGAATTGCTGCATACAAGTTCGGCAAATTTCTCCGAATGATGGGCAGGGCTGTACTTAACCGGCTTCATCTCATAAAGCTTTACGGACACGCCTGCTCTGGCACAGATATAAGCGGCTTCCGAACCCGCCAGACCTGCACCTATTATGGTAACTACAGGATCACTCTTCATCATTGTCTTTCTTGTTGCCGGAAGAAGACTTCTTGCTCTTCCTTACATTCGTTGTGCAGTCCTTATTCGAACATCTGGGATAAGCCTTCTTGCCGAAGTGCTTTAATACCATGTAGCTGCCGCACTCGGGGCAGAACTTGCCCTCGATGGGAAGATCCCAGGAAATGAAATCGCAGTTCGGATCCGCACCTTTCTTATCGCAAGTATAGAATGTCTTGTTTCTGTACTTCTTCGATCTGTGTACAAGAAGTCCGGAACCGCATCTCGGGCAGGTACCCTTGGCATATACAACGATATTTTGGGTGTAGTTGCACTCAGGGAAATTGGTGCATGCAATAAACTTGCCGTATCTTCCTTCTTTATAAAGAAGTTCTCCGCCGCACTGGGGGCATACTTCACCGGTCTTCTCGGGCTCAAACGTGATCTTATCGATGGATTCCTGAGCAGCCTTGACCTGTGAATTGAATCCGGGATAGAAACCGTCCAGGACATGCTCCCACTCTTCCTTGCCTTCTTCGACCTCGTCGAGCTTTGTCTCCATCTCAGCCGTGAATGACAGGTCAACGATCTCGCTGAAGTTCTCGGAGAGCATGTTTGTAACGATCTTTCCGAGATCGGTTATCAGAAGGAGTCTTCCGTCCTTTTCTATGTATTTACGCTCGAGTATCGTTGAGATAGTCGGTGCATATGTGGAAGGTCTTCCGATTCCGTATTCTTCAAGAGCCTTGATGAGCGTAGCTTCCGTGTAATGCGGAGGAGGCGTCGTGAATTTCTGGAGTGACTTGATGTCAAGGAGCTCGAGCTTCATGCCGTCTTCGAGGGGCGGGATCGAAGCCTTGCCGTCCTGATCGTCTGTCTTGTTCTGATCTTCGGCAACATCATCGTAAAGCACAAGGAAGCCCTTGAAAGTAACGGTCTCGCCTGATGCTCTGAAAACCCTGCCGTTGCAGGAAGCCTGGCATGTAACCGTGTCGAGCTTGCAGGATGCCATCTGTGTTGCAAGAAACCTGTCCCAGATGAGCTGATAGAGCTTATACTGATCGGTCGTAAGTGATGACCTGATTGCTCTGGGATCAAGATCGAAATGAGTAGGCCTGATGGCTTCGTGAGCATCCTGGGCTGAATTCTTGTTCTTATACTGTCTCTTGAAAGATGTACAGTATTCGCTGCCGAATCTTTCCTTGATGATCTTCTTTGCTGCTTCAACGGCTTCCTCAGAGATACGTACTGAGTCTGTTCTGATATAAGAAACGAGAGCTGTCTGGCCGGCACCTGCGATCTCAACACCTTCGTAGAGCTGCTGGGCGATGGACATCGTCTTTTTAGAAGAGAATCCGAGTCTCTTTGAAGCTTCCTGCTGAAGCGTGGAAGTCGTGAACGGCGGATAAGGATTGCGCTCCTTTGTACCCTTCTTTATTGAATCAACAGTCAGAGGACCTGTTCCGACAGCATCAAGAACGACCTGGGCGTCTTCAAGACACTTCAAGTCATCCTTCTTAACTTTACCGCTGCCGTCAACCGTGCCGTAATATCCGAGAACGAACTTATCGGTATTCTTTCCGGGTGTAACGACAGCCTTGATGAGCCAGTATTCCTCAGGATTGAAAGCATCGATCTCTGCATCCCTGTCCATTACGATCTTTGTGGCAACTGACTGTACCCGTCCTGCGGAAAGCCCCTTTCTGATCTTTTTCCAGAGCAGAGGGCTCAGCTCATAACCGACAAGTCTGTCCAGGATCCTTCTTGCCTGCTGTGCGTTGGCAAGATTCATATTGATGGCCCTTGGATTCTTGATGGCTTCCTGAACTGCAGACTTCGTGATCTCGTTAAATGTGATCCTGCACTTTGAATCGGGATCGATCTTCAGGACCTTGGCAAGATGCCATGCGATAGCTTCACCTTCGCGGTCAGGGTCGGTCGCGAGCAGTATCTCATCTGCTTCCTGAGCCATGAGCTTAAGATCTCTTACGACCTTCTCCTTTCCTTTCATAGTTATGTATAACGGCTTGTAATTATGCTTTACGTCAACTCCGAGATTGCTTGAAGGAAGATCTCTTATGTGTCCCAGAGAAGCGGTAATGATATAATCACTTCCGAGATATCTGCCGATGGTCTTTGACTTGGCAGGAGACTCAACGATAACCAGTTTCTTACTCATGAAGTACCCCTTTAATATATTTTTAATAAAAAATATATCATCATTATACAAATGTCAACGAGTACTTTCCCTTCTCCTGACAGACCGAACCTTTCAGTTCCAGCTCGGTCAAAAGGCCCGAAACCTTATAAAACGGGAGCATCGTGGCTTTGCAAAGCTCATCCGCACATAATGGTTTCAGAGTAAGCGCATCGAGAAGCAGAGACTTCCAGTTATCATCAGTGAGTTCTTCGGGTCTGACCTTCGCAAGTTCCCTTAATACCGCGATATCAGAGCTCCTTACTTCCCCATTGCAGTCATCGTGAAATCTGATCTCACCGGGACAGGCAAGTCCCATACGCTTATACATTATGGCACGGGAAATGCTGTCAATCACATTGTCCGTGCCGAGAAGTATATTCCCGCCGTCCTCGAGGAGCTTCAGTCCGCCCATGGCATTCTCATAGTAGATGCTGTTCGGCAGAACAAAGACCTCCTTGCCCTGAGCCGCGGAATATGAAGCCGTATGCAAAGTTCCCGATACCGTACCAGCCTCCATGACGAGCGTGCAGTCGGAAAGTCCGGCGATAAGCCTGTTACGTGACGGAAAGTACTGTCTGAGCGGGGTCTGGCCGGGCGGCATCTCTGATATTATCAGTCCCTTTGCACTGATAAGGTCATAGATATCCTTATTTGCAGGGGGATATATATTATCTGCTCCTCCTGCAAGTATCGCTATGGTCCCTCCCTTGGTATCAACTGACGACAGGTGGGCCTGCCGGTCGATGCCGTAAGCCATTCCCGACACGATCGCAATGCCCTTTTCTCCAAGTTCCCTGCACATCCGGTCAGTCGCATACTGTGAATACTTACTCGGATTACGGGACCCTACAACGGCTGCTGCCCCGTGCAAAGTCATCTGATCTATGAGCGAATACCGCCCCTTTGCAAAGAAGACTTTAGGCATTCCACCGAGAACCCGCCAGTTATACGGATAATCAACATCAAGGCAAGATACGACCCTGATACCGTTCTGTTCGGCAAGTTTTAAGTATTCTTTGGCTTTGCGTCCGACCTCGCCGAATGAATCCAGAAGTTTTCTGACCTTGCCGACAGTATTCTGGCTCAGCTCCATTTCCTCTTTCGAAATCCTCTCAAGGATCTCTTTATCGGCAATGTCCCTGTATGTCCTTAAAGCTTTATGCTCCATAAGATCGTTAAAACATCTGTAATCGATCCCGGTATTCATCTTTACCGCTATGTAAAAGCAATCGTTATATTGATTAGAAGCATTTCCCATATTCAATACCTAAACACCTTTCATCCTGAATGCGACAGCTTCAGAAACATGCGCTTCCGTTACATCAGCAGAATCATCCAGATCGGCGACTGTCCTTGCGACTCTAAGTATTTTTGTGAATCCTCTTGCCGAAAAGAATCCTTTCTCGCACATATCAGTTGCAAACCTTATTACACTTGATGGTATCCTCATCGAATTCCTGATGTCACCGTCAGGAAATGTGCCGTTGAGATATCCTCCGCCGTATCTTTCACGCTCCATCTGCCAGCAACGTTCAACTGCATTGCGGTATTCAAGGCTCTCACTGCCTTTGTCTCCAATGTAGATCTCAGACATGTCATCTCCCGATATAGACCGCATCTCGCTGAATAAGTCTATCCTTTCAAGGAACGGACCGCTTATCTTCGAAAGGTATCTTTTGATGTCAGGTCCCGAGCACCTGCACTTGTTTCCTTTCTCATAGAGCATCCCGCATCTGCAGGGATTACCGGTACCGAGAAATATAAAATTGCAGTCATAAGAATACAGATTACCGTGTCTTAAGAGATTGATCTTACGGTCTTCCAAAGGCTTTCTAAGAAAATCTATAACTTCCGTCTTATACAATGGAAGTTCATCCGCAAAGAGTATCCCGTGATTTGCAAGCGCAAGTTCCCCAGGCAGTAATGACACCTGATTTCCGGTAAGTTTTCCGACAGTGATGCCCGGTCCTATTATCCTTACCGGTCTGTCACAACTGACTTCAGGCGTTTCCCCGTCAGAAAGTTCAGCCAGAGAATAAACATCGGCAAGTTCCGACTCATTAAGCGGAGGAAGAATGCCGGAAAGGATCTTTCCCGCCATCGTCTTCCCGCAGCCGGGGCTTCCCATCAGAAGTATGTTATGGAACCCCGCGGCACTGATGAGCAGTGCGCGTTTAGTCTTCTCCTGCCCCTTGAGCATCGAGATGTCGATCCGGTCGTCAGATCCAATTCCGCGCGAAAACTGGAACCTGCTCTCTATATAATGATTCCCGTCAAAGATAGAGCTTAGTTCATTAAGACTCGTAACACCCTGGCCAATAAATCCGGCGACTCCTGCACTCGCCGCTTCCCCGTTGGGTATTATCCTGTAATCGAAATCCATATCCCTAACTGTCTTTAACCTTATGCAGGAACCCGGTGTTCCCTTGAGTTCTCCGCCCAGGGTAAGCTCACCTTCCGCATATATCCTTGCTTCAGGAGGAAGATAGAGCTGACCTGAAGCAAACAGTATCCCAAGAGCCATCGGAAGATCAAAGCCCGAACCGGCTTTTCTCATGTAAGCGGGACTTATTCCTATCGTGATATGTCCTTTCGGCATGTTAAATCCCGCTGACTTAAAAGCAGACCTCAGCCTTCCCTGGGATTCCCTTATTGTTGAATCGCAAAGCCCTATTACCGAGAACGTCGGGATACCCGGAGATATCGATACTTCTATCAGTGTCAGGACCGCGTCGGTACCCGTGGCAAAGCACGAATATAGCCGTGCAACATTTGGTCTTGATGCCATGCTGATCACCTCCTCATAAAGTGAGGATACACTGTTGAAAACCGGATTATCAGGGCGAAATCATCGCAGGAAACCGACACGTTTTCCGACAAGATTTCCCGCAAAAACCGACAATTCCGACAGAATATTACAAAAACCTACAAAGAAGCATTCAATGACCATACAAAAACCGACAAAGAACCGACAGAGCAATAGCATTTGAATGTGCTAAAATATTGGGGCAAAAATCGAATTATGAGGTGTTTTTATGAAGCTTGGTATCGTAGGACTTCCCAATGTCGGCAAGAGCACGCTTTTCAATGCCATCACCAGAGCAGGCGCAGAAGCCGCCAATTACCCGTTCTGCACGATCGAACCCAACGTAGGCGTCGTCTCCGTTCCCGACAAGAGACTTGATAAACTCGCAGAGATCTATAACCCCGAGAAATATACTCCCGCAGTAGTCGAATTCGTTGATATCGCAGGACTTGTTGCCGGTGCTTCAAAAGGCGAAGGTCTTGGCAACAAATTCCTTTCGAACATCAGAGAGTGTGACGCGATAGTCCACGTCGTAAGATGCTTCGACGATCCCGACGTCATCCATGTAAACGGACATGCGGATCCCGCAGGCGACATCGCAACGATCGACGTCGAGCTCATCCTCTCCGACTTGGAGATCATGGAAAAGAGGATCGACCGTACAAAGAAGATGATGAAAGGCGGAGACAAGGCTTTCGCAAAAGAACTCGCTGTCTACGAAAAGATCTATAACTGCCTCGCTGAAGGCAAATCCGCAAGAACGCTCGATTTTGAAGATGACGAGCAGGAATACACCAGAGATCTTCAGCTCATCTCAATGAAGCCTGTCCTCTACTGCGCAAACATCGCTGAAGACGACATCAAAAAGGAAGAAGACATCCCTTACGTCAACGCAGTAAAAGAAATCGCAGCCAAGGAAGGTTCCGGCGTTGTAGTTATCTCCGCAAAGATCGAAGAGGAGTTGGGCGAACTCGCCCCCGACGAGCGTGAGATGTTCCTTGAAGACCTTGGCATCGAGAGCGCAGGTCTCGACAAGATGATCAACGCTTCCTATACACTTTTGGGTCTCATCTCTTTCCTTACCGCAGGTCCCAAGGAAGTCCGTGCCTGGACAATAAAGAAAGGCACAAAGGCACCCCAGGCAGCAGGAAAGATCCACTCGGATTTCGAGAGAGGCTTCATCAGAGCGGAAGTTGTTGCTTACGATGACCTCATCAACTGCGGAACATATAACGCAGCAAAGGAAAAAGGTCTTGTAAGGTCAGAGGGTAAGGAATACGTAATGAAAGACGGCGACGTCGTAGTATTCAGGTTCAACGTCTGATAAAACCAAACAACCCAGATCAGAAACAATTCAGATCCGCAAAGTTCACTTCCCGTGCTTTGCGGATTTTTTATCATTCTTTCCGAAGAGTCCCAGAAAACATGTCTCAAGTCCGCTTACTATGAACGCGGCGCCCGTAAACACGATTATGTTCCTCGTTCCCTCAAAAGGATTAACCAGAAGAGCTATGCCTGCAACTATCAGAGCAACAGCAAGGAGTAAAAGCACCCAGCTGTATATGTCCTTCCTGCGGAACAAAAAGATCTCCTGTCTGAGCTTGACGATACCGTCGATAAGGAAAAATATGCCGACTATGGTTGATAGAACCTGCAGCACAAGTTCAGTCTTTAGCAGGAAGATAACGCCAAGGGCCATAAGGATGATCGAATAAACGAGGACTATCTCGGCACCTGCGGCTTTACCGTAATTCTCCTCCCTGAACTGCCTGATGGAAATGATGTAGCCGATGACTTCGGTTATACCCGCAACGAAGAGAACGATGCCGAACAGGATGCCTATTACGCCCGAAGCAAATTCAGGATAAAGGATAAAGTATACTCCGGCAAATATGGCAAATATACCGCCGATATATGTCGGGAGCCTCTTGGTATTCCTGGAGTTCATAGAAGACCTCACCTCAAAGCAATAAACGATCAGTAACCCGGCTTGATCAGCGCGTAGAAGATATCCTTGCAGCGCGCCACAAACTCCCTGCAGTAATTGTACGGTTTTATCACATAACCCGTGTTGATGGCCTCAACACCGACCGACTCGATACCGAACGCACGGCTGTCGTAAACAGAACGCGCAACATGAAATCCTGTAGTAACCACGACGGCAGAACTGATGTCAAACTCACGCTCCGCCCTTAACATAGTATCATAAGTCGACAGACCGAGGGGATCGCACTTTATGGCATCTGCAGGAACGCCCTCTGATATCAGAAAGTCCCTCATGGGAACTATCTCATCATACTTCTCGGGATCTTTCCCGTCACCGCTGACCAGCACATAATCAGCACAACCGGTCTTATAGACAAGAGCCGCCGTTCTTAATCTGTCAGCGAGCATCGGACTCGGATAATCGCCCCAAACTGCGCACCCGAGCACGATTACGGCTTCATAATGAGTTGTACCGGAAACAGAAGGATCCTCAAATTCTTCCCAGGTGTACAGATCAGACTTTGTGCTGTTTTTCACATGAGCATTCATGCACAGCATGACGAGAAAAACTGCAAGACAGATCAGAGCAAAGACAACGAAAAGTTCGAAGATCTTTCTTCCGGTAGTCTTCTTTACGGTTTTATTATTCTGATTTTTCGGACTCTTCATTCTTCTTTTCTTCCGCCTTCTTTGCAGCCTCAGTGAGAGATCTTGTCATGAAATAGATGAGACCTACAGTAAAGACAAACACCAGGAGCACCGTAACATTCGATATTACGACGAAAGCCACGGGAAGGTTTTTCATTAACAGGGTAAACACGAGAACGAGTAAGGTTCCCGACACATATACGCCGCAGCATGCACGGTAGAAGTTCTTATAGATGCCTGATGCAAAAGGAATATT
Organism: Butyrivibrio sp. AE2032; assembly: GCF_000702965.1. Classification (NCBI taxonomy): domain Bacteria; kingdom Bacillati; phylum Bacillota; class Clostridia; order Lachnospirales; family Lachnospiraceae; genus Butyrivibrio; species Butyrivibrio sp. AE2032. The sequence goes on from NZ_JNLF01000002.1 coordinate 348,367, forward strand.
GCCTACAAAAAGCATTATCAGTGCAACGACAGATATAAGCACAAACACCGACGCCGTAATGACTGCCGCCAGATTCATATCCTGATACCTCTCTCATGAAGCTGTTCTCTTATCAGCACATCGACCTTATCCTTAAGATCGTCGAGATCCCAGGAATTGTCGATAGAGTGATCGCCAAGTTCACAGTATTCGTCATCCGTCATCTGGACCGCGATCCTTCTTTCAGCCTCTTCCTTATCCATTCCGCGTTTTCTGAGCCTTGCAAGCCTTACATCCTTATCACATGTGACGACCCAGATCTGGTCGCACAGATCACGGAACTTGTTGACCGGGATCGGCACGTCCAACACAACGCACTTGGTACCCTTCTCCTTCTCTTTTGCAAGAGTCTCGTCTATCTGTTCGAAAACATGTCTGTGTATTATCGTGCTCAGTTCATCGAGTTTCTTCTTGTCGCCGAACGCTATGTCAGACATAACACGGCGGTTCAGTGCGCCATTGGATGTAACGACCTTATTCCCGAACACAGAAGCGATCTCGGGCATGGCTCTGCCCATCGGTCCTGTTACGCTTCTCGATATCTCATCGGCATCGAGCACCGGAAGTCCTCTTTCTGCAAGAAGAGCTGATACAGTACTCTTTCCGCTTCCTATTCCGCCTGTGATTCCCAATACAAACATTATTTAGCTTCCAGCCAGTCCTTTCCGAATCCCACCTCTGCAAGGAGCGGAACGCTGAGTGAAGCGGCAGCTTCCATCTCAGTCTTTAATATCTCCGCACAGAGATCCTTATCTTCGATATCGCATTCGCAAATGAGTTCGTCGTGAACCTGCATTACGAGTTTTGCGCCGGGCAGACGCTCTTCGAGCGCCTTGCTTACGCGGTTCATTGCGATCTTTATTATGTCCGCAGCAGTTCCCTGGATCGGCGTATTCATCGCCACCCTGTAGCCGAAATTCTTTATGTTCCTGTTCTGGCTCTTAAGTTCGTTCAATATCCTCTTCCTGCCATACTCGGTAACCGCAAATCCTTTTTCCTCTCCAAGCTTCTTGAGCTTTTCGAGATATCCGGTAACACCCGGGAACTGAACGCCGTACTCCTTGATCAGTTCGGCCGCATCCTTATATCCGATACCGAGATCCTGAGCAAGACCGTAATCGGAGATGCCGTATATGATGCTGAAGTTTACTGTTTTTGCAGTAGCCCTCATCTTATGCGTGACCATGTCTTCCGATACGCCGAAAACCTTTGCCGCAGTCCTCTTATGAATATCCTCGCCCTCAAGGAATGCGGAACACATTACCTCATCTCCGCTGAGTGCGGCAAGGATCCTGAGCTCGATCTGCGAATAGTCCGCATCTACCAGGATCTTTCCTTCCTCAGCGGTAAACGCCTCACGGAGCCTCGATCCCTCATCGGTCCTTACGGGGATGTTCTGGAGGTTGGGCTCCGTCGAAGAAAGCCTTCCCGTGTTGGTCATCGCCTGAGTAAATGTCGTGTGGATCCTCGAATCGCTCTTTATCGCGCGGGCAAGACCCAGAGCATAGGTGGAATCGAGCTTAGAGAGCTCCCTGTATTTGATGATGTAATCGATCGCGGGAGAATAGCTTCTTAACCTGTTTAATTCTTCTATGCCCGTGGAGAAATCACCGCTCTTGCCCTTCTTTCCTGAAGGCAGATTCAGATACTTCTCACCGTAAAGGATCTCGCCTAACTGCTTGGGCGAAAGGATATTGAATTCTTTGCCGCAGATGTCATAGACCCTGGCGCCGATGTCTTCAAGGCGCTTTGTGTATTCGGCATGCAGTTCGGCGAGTTTTTCACCCGATACATGCATTCCGTTCCTCTCGATCTTATCGAGTGTTATTACGAGAGGATATTCTATCTCATAAAGAAGAGTCTTCAGATCCTTATCCTTCTCGATGTCCCTTGACATTACTTTGGCGATCGCCATTACGGTAAGGAGTCTTTCTGCGCATTCGGTTATCTTCGAAGAACCGTCATCGGGGGCGATCTCGTCAAAGAGCGAGAGCTGCTTTACGGGTCCCTTCTTTTCCTCAACGGGGAATGAGGCCATTACGACACTCTCGTAAAGCCTCTGAAGATCGGGCTTTCCTGAAAGGATGTTAAGGACATATCCCGCTATCTCGCAGTCGAAAACGGAATCAATACACTTCAAAGGTTCTTTCAGATATTTCGATCTGTCCTTATATTCATATGCGACCGGGAATATCCGTTTTCCGCCGGCGAGCCTTTCAACATCCTGAGGTTCCGCCGAATAAGCAGTCTTGCTGTTCCAGTCCAGAAGGATAACCTTTACACCCGAAGGCGTATCAGCAAAATCGATGCCGCAGTTAAGGTTGTCGAAATCAAAAGAAGACGGTGCCTCATTCTTTACGGTAATTCCGTTCTTTAAGATACTTTCAGTCTCAGATGCAATTCCGCTTACAAAATCATCGGCCTGAACAGCAGGTTCAAATCCTGCAGGCTTGACGTCTTCCAAAGAGAGTTTTTTCAGAAGCGACCTTAAGGCCAGACGGTTCAATAATCCGGACATAGCAGAAAGATCTCTAGTGTCAGAAGGATAAACGGAATCTCCTGCCGTGAATTCGACGGGACTTTCCCTGTCGATCGTGCAGAGCTTTATGTTGAGATCCAACAGCTCTCTTGAAGCCGTGATCCTCTCTTTAAGAGCCGGAGACAATTTATCTGCATTCTCGTAAACGCCGTCGCATGAACCGTAATCGGCGATGAGCTTGAAAGCGGTCTTCTCTCCTACTTTCTCGACACCTTTGATGTTGTCTGAATTATCGCCCATGAGAGCTTTAACCTGGACGAAGACCTCAGGTCTTACACCGTATGTTTCTTCGAACATCCTCCGGTCGAATAAGACTCTCGGCTCCTTACCCTTTCCCGACTGAGGCATGATTACCGATACCTTGTCGGAAATGAGTTGGAAATCGTCGTGGTCGCCGCTGAAGATATAGACGTCCATCCCGAGTTCCTCACCCTGCTTTGAAAGGGTTCCGATAAGGTCGTCCGCCTCATATCCTGCAAGTTCCATACGTCTTATACCGTAAGCGTCAAGGAGTTCTTTAACGACCGGCATCTGAGCTGCAAGATCGTCAGGCATACCTTTCCGGTTAGCCTTGTAATCCGTGCTCATCTTATGTCTGAACGTGGGCTCTCTCCTGTCGAAGAGAACGCACATATGATCGGGATTATATTCCTTCATTACGCCCAGGACTGAATTGAAGAAACCGTTTACGGCTCCTGTCGGAGTACCGTCGGGTGCGGTCATGGGAGCCCTGCCGATCACGGCATAGTAGGCTCTGTTCATTATGGAATTTCCGTCAACCAGAAGGAGTGTGCTCATATCAATACCTCTTATGCTTATGAACGCTTCTGCTCTTCTTCGATCTCCTGCTCTCTTACTGCACGAGCCGTGCTGATCATGAGCTTGATCCTGTTGAGCTGATTGGCTTCAGATGCACCCGGGTCGTAATCGATCGGAACGATGTTGGACTTCGGATACTGTCTCCTGAGCTCCTTGATCATGCCCTTACCGGTTACGTGGTTAGGAAGGCATGCAAAAGGCTGTGCGCATATGATGTTCGGAACGCCGTCCTGGATAAGTTCGATCATCTCGGCGGTCAGGAACCAGCCTTCGCCGCAGGAGTTGCCGCAGCTTAAGACAGTCGATGACTTCTCCGCGAGTTCCTGAATCCTCTCGCTCAGCATGAACTTGCCGTTTGTCTTTGCAAATTCCTTGTTGATCGGCTTTCTGAGTGACTCCAGGAACCTGATGGCTGTCTTCATAAGATAACCTGTCGTCTTGCTTTTTCCGAGGTTCTGAGCCTGCCAGAGCGGGTTATAGGCACAGTACAGGAAGAAGTCCAGAACGCCGGGCAATACGGCTTCGCATCCTTCAGCCTCGATAACGTCAATGGCATTGTTGTTTGCGTCAGGCTGGAACTTAACGAGGATCTCTCCTACAAGTCCTACACGCGGTTTTCTCGGGATGTCGGCAAGAGGCAGAGCGTCAAACTTAGCCACTGCGAACTTGACGAATTCCTTATACTTCGTGATAACCGGAGGATTATCCATATCGACGCCGATGGAACTCAGACACTCACGGATCGCCTTCTTCTCTTCGATGCTCTTCATGAAATAACTGTTGGGCATCATGACATCGTATCTCTCGGTGAGGTCATTGAGATTTTTCGGGTTGAATAGTCTCCTTCCGACTCTGTTGACGTAAGAATACAGGGCATTTGCAGAACCCGGCACCTTCTCATAAGGACGGACTCTCAAAAGCAGTGTCGAGAGCATGTCTCCGGCACACAGAGCCTTAATTGCATCAAGAATGAAGGATACAGTGTATTCAAAGCCCTCGTTCTTTTCGAACCTCTGCGCAGAGATGGTGATTACGGGAATCTGAGGGTATCCTGCCTCCTTCAGCGCTTTGCGGAGGAATGCGACGTAGTTTGTCGCACGGCATCCGCCGCCCGTCTGTGTGATCGCGAGCGTGGTGTTGTCAGGATCGATGTCGCCCTTCAATATCGCGTTGATCATCTGACCTACGACGATGAGCGTCGGGAAGCATGCATCGTTATTTACGTATTTAAGGCCGCATTCGATATCCTCTCTCGTGGCCTGCTTTAAGAGCTTGAGCTTATATCCGTGCTTATGGAATACGGACTCTACAAACTCGAACTGAATGGGAGCCATCTGAGGCGCAAGGATCGTATGATTCTTCTTGTGTTCCTTCGTAAACTCCACTCTGTGTACCGTATACGGAGCGTCATCAGAATCAGCATTGGACTGTGCTGTCTGTTCGAGTTCCGATCTCTCATTCATCGCAACGACAAGTGATCTCATTCTGATCCTTGCGGCGCCGAGGTTGGATACCTCGTCGATCTTAAGGAGCGTATAGAGTTTGCCTGAAGATTCGAGGATCTCCTGGACCTGGTCGGAAGTAACCGCGTCTAGGCCGCAGCCAAAGCTCGTAAGCTGTACGAGTTCAAGGTCAGGCCTCGTGATGACGAAAGCAGCTGCCTCATAAAGTCTCGTGTGATACATCCACTGGTCGATGACTCTGATGGGTCGCTTGAGTACGCCCGGCTTTGCAACCGCGTCTTCGGTAAGGACAGCAAGACCCAGCGAATTGATCATCTGCGGGATGCCGTGATTGATCTCGGGATCGCAGTGGTAAGGTCTTCCTGCAAGGACGATACCCTTGAGCCCCTTTTCCTCCATCTCCTTCAATATCTCGACACCCTTGTTCCTGATGTCTTCCTTGTACTTGAAGTATTCTTCAGCACCGGCCTCGACAGCCTTCTTCGCCTCAACTGCGGACACACCGAGATAAGCGAAACATTCCGTAAGGTGCTCAGCGACATTATCGAGATTATCAAGAGGCATGAACGGATTTAAATATCTGATGTTCTTCTCGATAAGGTTCTCGACGTTGTTCCTGATAACTTCCGGATACGAGCATACGATCGGGCAGTTATAATGGTTGTTCGAATTTGAGTTCTCGATATTTTCGTAAGGAATATCGGGATAGAAGATAGTAGTGATCCCGCGCTCAATGAGATTCTCGATGTGACCGTGAGCGAGCTTTGCGGGATAACATACGGACTCTGAAGGGATGGTCTCCATGCCGCCTTCATAGATCTTATGTGAAGACCTTGCGGAGATGAGCACCCTGAATCCGAGCTTTGTGAGAACAGTAAACCAGAAAGGATAATTCTCATACTGGTTGAGTACTCTGGGGATACCGATCTCGCCCCTGGGAGCATCTTCAAGCTTCAGAGGCTTATAGTAGCTGAATGTTCTCGAATACTTGTAATCGAAAAGATTAGGGAGCTTTTTCTTGTTGTTTGCAGGTTCCCTGTCCAATGCCAGGTCCTCGCCTCTCTCGCAGCGGTTGCCGGATACGAACTTCGTGCCGTTGGAGAAAGTTGCGATCGTAAGACGGCAGTGGTTCGTGCAGCCCTGGCACTGTGTATTCTCGGTATCCATGGAGAATGAATCGAGTTCATCCTTTCCGAGCACATTTGACCTTGCTCCATCCTTTGCCCTCTTCTGTGCTATGAGAGCGGCGCCGAAAGCACCCATCAGTCCTGCTACGTTAGGTCTTATTACGTCACGTCCCGATACGAGCTCGAAACATCTCAGGATGGCATCATTAAGGAATGTACCGCCCTGAACAACGATATTTTTACCGAGCTGCTCCGTATCGCGGATCTTGATAACCTTGTAGAGAGCGTTTCTTACGACTGAATACGAAAGTCCTGCGGAGATATCGCCTACGGAGGCGCCTTCCTTCTGAGCCTGCTTAACCTTGGAATTCATGAATACCGTGCAGCGCGTTCCGAGATCGACAGGCTTGGTCGAACTTAATGCCGCTTCGGCAAACTCGGGCGTTGTAAGTCCCAACGTCTGCGCGAATGTCTGGATGAAGGATCCGCATCCCGAAGAACAAGCCTCGTTGAGCATGATGGAATCGATTACACCATTCCTGATCTTCATGCACTTCATGTCCTGGCCGCCGATGTCGATGATGAAGTCGACGTTCGGGCAGAAGAACTTGGCAGACTGGAAGTGAGCCATAGTCTCGATCTCACCAAGATCGATGTTAAGAGCTGCCTTGATGATGTTCTCACCGTAACCGGTAACGCAGGAATTGACGAGATAGCAGTCTTCGGGCATCTTCGAATAGATATCCTTCATGATATTGACCGCGCTCATGACGGGGTTGCCCTTATTGCTTGCATAGTATGTGTAGCAAAGCTCGCCCTTTTTGTTCATGACAACGGCTTTAGTAGTTGTCGAACCTGCATCTATACCTAAGAAAAGACCTCCGTGCTGATTCTTGAAATCAAGAACCGGGATCTGATCTTTCTTATGTCTTTCATCAAAAGCTTTCTTCTCTTCCTCGCTCTTGAAGATCGGATCGATCCTGATGATGTCGGGTACAAAACCTTCCCTGTTCTTTAATTTTACAAGGAGGTCTGAAAGATTAACCGGATTCTTGCCGTCTGCCGAGAGAGCCGCGCCGAGCGCAACATATATCTGCGCTTCCTCAGGCATCCAGAATGAATCCACCTTGCCTTCAAGAGTACGCTCGAAAGCGTTCCTGAGCTCTGAATTGAAGAACAGCGGTCCTCCTAAGAAAGTAACATTGCCCTTGATAGGTCTTCCGCAAGCGAGACCAGATATAGTCTGGTTTACTACTGACTGGTAGATTGAAGCAGCGAGGTCTTCTTTTGCCGCACCTTCGTTGATCAGCGGCTGCAGGTCGGATTTAGCGAAAACGCCGCAGCGGCTTGCGATCGTATAGAGCGATCTGTAATCTTTTGCAAAGTTGTTGAGACCGTCAGCATCGGTCTGAAGGAGCGAAGCCATCTGGTCGATGAAAGAACCCGTACCGCCTGCGCATGTACCGTTCATTCTCTGCTCAAGTACCGGGTGCATGTAAGTGATCTTGGCATCCTCACCGCCGAGCTCTATTATGACATCGGTCTCAGGGTGAAATGTCTTAATGGCCTGTGTCTCGGCCATAACTTCCTGCGTAAACTTGAATCCGAGCCAGTTTGCAACGGATAGTCCGCCGGAACCTGTTATTACGACATCGACGTTGATGCCGGGGAACTTTTTGTTAAGATCCTCGAACAGGTCATTCAAAAGACCCGATACGTCCGAGTGATGCCTCTGATAGTCGCTGTGGATGATCTCCTCTCCGTCCAGCAGGACCACCTTGATCGTTGTAGATCCGATATCAAGACCGAGCTTGTATACCTTGTCCATCAATAACCTCCAGTTATCTTATCTTTCTTGCTTCGGCATGCCCTTGGGCTGTACCGATTTTTGAGCCGCAGGATAACCCGTTTCCCTGTAGCTCTTGCGTGAAGCGCCGTTCTGGCGCGGTTTGTTTGTAGATTTCTTGCGTGCGGGGATGGAACCGAAGAGCTTAAAGGACTTGTCCTTTAGATCCTTAAGCCAGTTCATCTGCTCGCTCCTCAATGTTTCTTTGAAGTTCCTTGAATCAAGGCCTTCCTTAAACTCAGCGCTCAAAGAAACGCGCAGGAGCTCGTCCGGAACGCCCAATGCAAGATCGAAAGGCTTTCCGAATGTATCTCTGACCTCAAGCTGCAGTGAATCGCAGATGATCTTGCAGTTGGCTTCGTAGAGCTCGACTCCGCACTTTATGCCGAGCTGGGTCATGAGACCCGTAAAGTTCAAAGTGATATACGGCAGATTGCCCGAAAAAATAAGATGAAGGCATATAAGCTTCATATAAGACTCAAGACAGATGCATTCCTGGTCGCAGATAAGCGACAGGTCGCCTTCAGAAGTCATCTTGGATATATCGGCCTTCTCGTTCTCAAAGCCGTTGGCCCACAGGAAATAGAGTTCCCTGTAGACTTCCTTCTTGAAATACTCGAAATCGCGCGTCAAAGGTTCAGCTAAGACCTTGTTCCCGAGATTGAAGATATACTGCATATATGACACTTCAAGATAGCTCGGGACCGAGAAATATTTGAAGTAAGCCGCCACATCACGGCTGTTGTATATGTACTTTCGCAAAAGTGCTCTCCTGTCTGCATAATAAATCAGTATGGATTATAGCATAAACAGGCTAATATACTTATTAAAAATATTATATGTTTTGAGGCAAAACTTTTCCGGAAATATCAGGCCATGGAAGCGCCGTTGCCGCCGATGACTCCGACTGCGCCGAGGATGAGGACGAGGACGCCCAATGCAATACGGTACCAGCCGAATACGGTGAACGAATGCTTCCTGATAAAAGCCATGAGCCTGTTGATGATGAGCAGGCTGACACCGAATGCCGTGATCAGGCCTACAAGAAGAAGACCGACCTCATGAGCGGTAACGCTTCCGTCGTACTTCAGGATCTTGAGAAGGCTTGCACCGAACATGACGGGGATGGCCAGAAAGAAAGCAAACTTCGCAGCAGCATCTCTCTTGATGCCGATACCGATGGAACCTACAATGATGGAACCGGATCTTGAAGCGCCGGGGAAAATGGCAGCAAGGAGCTGGAAAAGGCCGATAACGACGGCATGTCCCCAGTTGATCTGGTTTACGGTCTTGACGGAAGGAGTCGAATCCTTCTTAAGATGCTCAACAACGATGAATGCCACACCGAAAACGATAAGAGCTATTGCAACTACAACATAGTTGTAAAGATGCTCATCGAGCCAGTCGTCAAAAGGAACGCCGACAATGATGGCGGGAATGCAGGCGACAAGGATCTTGAGCCACATAATGATCTTGTCCTTCTTGATCCAGCTGCCTATGCCCGTCTTTGCAAACGGATGATCGTTGTCCTTTACGCCGAAGGGCCATATGTCTTTCCAGAAGAGCACAACAACAGCCATGATGGCGCCGAGCTGGATGACTACAAGGTAAAGGTCATAAAACTCAGGTGAAACGTTGAGTTTTAAGAACTCGTTCAATATGATCATGTGTCCGGTCGAACTTACCGGGAGCCACTCAGTGACACCCTCCACGATACCGAACAGCAAAGCAACTACATAATCCAAAAACCATTCCATAGATTAATTATCTCCTTTTTTCAAACCAGACAATCATAACACACTTATCATCCTGTTAAATGCACAAACTACGGCACGGACGGATGATTTTGTGACAGAACTCGATACACCGGCTCCGATGTAAGTGTTCCTGTTTGCCTTGTTGGTTATCTCGATATAAGTGATAGCCGCAGAGTCAGAACCCGACTTCATTGCATGCTCAGAGTAATTCGAGATGGAGAAATCGATCCCCGTATATTTGCTGAAAGCACTGACAAAAGCATCCAAAAGACCGTTGCCCTGTCCTTTTATGGTGACTTCCTCGCCGCCGTATGTTATAAGGGCTTCCACGGTGGATACCTGGTCGCTGTCCTGCTGCTCGGAGAAGTTCTTTAAGCCGTAAGGCTCAAGAACGTTGATGAACTTGTCGTCGAACAGATCGAAAATCTGCTGCGGAGTAAGCTCGTTTTCAGTACCGCCGGCTTCAGTGGCAGCCTTGACGACAGGCAGGAAATCACGCTGGAATCTCTTCGGGAGCTGAACTCCGAAATAAGTCTCCATGACATAAGCGATGCCGCCCCTGCCCGACTGCGAATTGATGCGGATGATGGGCTCGTATTCCCTTCCGACATCTTTTGGGTCGATAGGAAGATACGGAACTGCCCAGATGCTTTCTCCGCGCTCCTCCATCTTCTTTCTGCCCTTGTTTATCGCATCCTGATGGGAGCCCGAGAAAGCCGTAAATACGAGCTTTCCGGCCCACGGGTGCCTCGGCTCGACCTTCATTCCGGTCAGTTCCTCATAGATATCTATTGTCTTATTCATGTCTGAGAAATCGAGCCCGGGATTGATGCCCAACATCATCATGTTTATCGCAAGAGTAATGATATCAACGTTTCCCGTTCTCTCGCCGTTACCGAAAAGAGTTCCTTCCACCCTGTCGGCTCCTGCCATCAGACCGAATTCGGAAGTGGCGACCGCCGTGCCTCTGTCGTTGTGCGTATGCAGCGAGACGATGATGGATTCCCTCCATTTTGTATGTCTGGTGAAATACTCTATCTGGTCGGCATAGACATTTGCCGTCTGGTATTCGACTGTCTCGGGAAGATTGATTATGACCTTGTTTTCGGGCGTAGGCTGCCAGACGTCAAGCACCGAATCGCAGATCTGAACCGCGAAATCGAGTTCCGTGTCAGAAAAAGCCTCTGGCGAATACTCGAGCATGAACTTCGTTCCGCTCTTATCTTCCCTGATCCTGTCAATTATCATCTTTGCGCCGTCAACGGCGAGCTTGATGCATTCTTCGCACGAGAAATCGAATACAACGTCTCTGTGGAGCGTGCTGGTCGCATTGTAAAGGTGGATTATGACCGCAGGAGCTCCTTTTACGGCCTTCATTGTCTTATCGATGATATGGCTCCTTGACTGGGTGAGGACCTGAATGGCCACATCAGAAGGAATGAGGTCATTATCGATCAGGTATCTGCAGAAATTATAGTCTGTCTCGGAAGCAGCGGGAAAACCTATCTCGATCTCCTTAAAACCAACGGAGCAGAGATACTTGAAGAACTCGACCTTTTCTTCGAGCGTCATGGGGACTTCAAGCGCCTGGTTTCCGTCCCTAAGATCGACAGAGCACCATATGGGAGCCTTGGTTATCCTGTTCCCCGGCCACTTGCGGTCCGGAAGATCCACAGTCGGATGAGCCTTGTATCTTTGATAATTCATGTCAGCCATATTTTTTCCTCCACCCAAGAGCCAACAGTATTATTCAAGTCCGTTTACGAGATCCCTGAACATGTCTCCTCTGTGTTCAAAGTGCCTGAAATGGTCGTATGACGTGCCGATGGAAGACATAATGACTATCTCACCGGGCTTAGCCCACTCCCTGGCCTTTCTGATCGCCTCTTTATAAGCATTTACGACATTGTCGCGTGTTTTGGGGAACTCATAGACATCGCCTTCCTTATCGGGGATGCGGTAAATCTCATATTTGCGTCCTTTTGCTTCCTTTGCGATGATGTCAGTGACAAGATCGGCATTGGAACCGTAGATTATAATCCTGTCACATACATTCAGGATGGCGTCACCGAGTTTGGCATAAAGACACTTCTTGTCGGCACCGCCGCAGATAAGAACGCCGTGCTCATTTCTTGATGCCAGCGCATTCATGGTGTTGAGCGAACGGTTCGGAGAAGTATCTATGGATGAGTTATACCACCTTACGCCGTCAAGCTCTCTGATGAACTCGATCCTGTGCGGAACTCCCTTGAAATTCTTTGCTACATAAGCGATATCCTCAGGTTTTACATAATCTATAACCGCACATGTCGCGGCAAGGAAATTCTCGACATTATGGCTGCCGGGAATAAAGATCTCGTTTACGCCGCAGATATCGAAGATCTCACCCTGTTCCTCATAGACCAGTCTGCCATCTTCCGTATATGCTCTGGGGTAAAGCGGCGAATCTGATCTCATTACCTTGCCCTTGTTGGCCGAGAAGAGCTTTACTCTTCCTCTTGCGAGATCCTTCATCTCATAAGTAAGATCGCATCCTGCATTGAGGATCACCTTTCCTACCGGCCCCTGGTTTCTGAAAACATTAACCTTTGCCTGGATGTATTCGTCGTAGTCCTTATGGAAATCCAGATGGTTAGGCGTGATGTTCGTAACTATCGCGACATCGGCAGGCGTACTCATGCCAAGGAGCTGGAAAGAAGACAACTCGAGAACGACCTTGTCATCAGGTCCTATCTCGGCGATCCTGTCGAGGAGCGGAGTTCCGATATTTCCGCCGATCCATACCTTATATCCAGCCTGCTTTAAGATCTCGGCAGTAAGCGTAGTCGTAGTGGTCTTTCCGTCAGAACCCGTAATCGCGAAGATCTCCGCGGGACAGAGGTTCATGAAAAGTTCCATCTCAGTCGTAAGTATGGATCCCATCTCCTTTAATGCCTGTAGTTCGGGAGTCTCAAACCTCATCTTAGGGGTCTTGAAAACGATATCGTAATGATCATCCCTCAGATGCGTGAGATAAGAATCGCCCAAAGACCATTTGATGTCAGGCGACACCTGCTTCAGCAGATCGATATTCTTTCTTAAGACAGGATCTTCCTCGGTCATCTTATCGCACGCCGTAACATCACAGCCCAGCGAAACAAGCCACTTTATAAGCGGCGTGTTCGAGATGCCGATGCCGATAACGGCAGCCTTCCTGCCTTTGATATAAGTCTTGAATTCTTCGAGCTTACATTTGCTCATAGTTCCTCCTTTAATCGGATATGTACGAGGCGTAAAGCCTGCTGTAGAATCCGCCGTTTGCGATAAGTTCATCGTGTGATCCGATCTCCGAGACCTTGCCGCCGTCTATTACGACGATCTTGTCACAGTTCGTGATCTGCGAGAGCCTGTGCGCGATTATTATGCTCGTTCTTCCGTTCAGAAGCTCCCTTATGGCCTTCTGAATACGGTCTTCAGTAACAACGTCTACTGATGACGTGGCCTCATCGAGGATCATTATCGAAGGATCCGAAGCCATGGCTCTTGCTATAGTAAGGAGCTGCTTCTGACCTTCCGAGATATCATCCCTCGAATTGTCCAACATCTCATTATACCGCTTTGGCAGTTTTCTTATAAAAGAATCACATCCGGCTTTCTTTGCGGCCGCGAAAACCTGATCCTCGGTGATGTGAGAACCCGAAAATCTGATGTTTTCCATTACCGTGTCATCCGAAAGCCAGGTATCCTGGGTAACGAACCCGATATAGTGACGGAGCTCCGACCTCGGGATATCTTTTATTGACCTGCCGTTGATGAGGATATCTCCCGAATCAGGCTCATAGTAACGCATCAGAAGATTGATCAGCGTCGTCTTGCCGCAGCCCGTGGGACCCGCTATCGCAAAGGATTCACCCTTGCCGACCTTAAACGAGATGTCCTGAAGCACGGGTCTTCCCTCAACATACGAGAAACTGACATTCTTAAACTCGATATCAAACTTCGTGTTCTTATCGGGCAGTGCTTCCGTGATCTTTTCTTCAGGTATCTCGGGACTGTCCAAATGCGCGAAGATCCTGGCAAGACATGCAAAACTGTCGGAAAGCTCCGTATATACCGCGGAAAGGTCGTTGAAAGGCTTCATGAACTGGTTGGCGTATGCCAGTAGCGTCGTAAGCGATCCAAGCGTTATCGCACCGCCAATACCCGCCATGCATCCAGTAAACACGACTCCTGCGTAAATAAGGGCGTTTACGAATCTCGAGGACGGATTGCTGATGGATGAGAGGAATGTGGCTTTGGTCGAAGTCTTCTTGTATTCCTCGTTTATCCCATCAAAACCGGAGCTCCTTTCCGAAGTAACGTCATAAAGTTTGCACTCCCTGAAGTTATTTACGGATTCGGCGACGTAGGAAGTCTGTCTGCTTCTTATCTGCGCCTGTTTTGCAAAGGACTTGTATGCGCCTTTGGCGATCAGGGTGGAAACTGCGATCGAAACGGGCGTGAATATAACGACGATGAGGGATATCTTCCAGTTGATGTAGAACATTACCGCAAGGGTAATTATTATCGTTGCGATGCCAGAAGCGAACTGGTTCAGGAATAACAGCATACCGTCAGATACGGTCTCAACGTCACTGATGATGAGACTCTGCAGAGCTCCGACGGAAGACCTGTCGATATAAGCCATGATTACTTTATGCATCTTGGCATAAGCGGCATTCCTGAGATTTAATCCGATCGTATACGCGATGCGGTTATTTATCTTGATCATGACGAACTGCAGTACGGCTGCAACGGCAAGCAGAACGATAATATTGACGATCAGCTTTACGAGCTTATCAATATCGCCCAATGAGTCGACGGCTCTTCCTGCGAAATACGGTATCGCGACACCTGCGCATCCGAAAAGGATGCCGATAACAATGGAGAGTACGGCAAGAGGCCCCGAACCCTTGAGATAAGACAGAAGGCGCCTGATATTCTTAGTGTTCATGAGGCACCTCCCTTCATCTGAAGCGAGTTCATGTATCTGTAGTTTTCGGATATCCTGAGGAGTTCCTCATGCGGGGCTATCGCCTCTATCCTGCCGTCATCCATCAGGATTATCCTGTCGCAGTTCATGCATGTCCTTACTTTCTGAGAGATAAGGATAACCGTAGGCTTTGTCTCTATGGAGCCGATGTTGTTTAGGAGCCTTTTCTCGGTTCCCCAGTCCAGAGCAGAAGTCGAATCGTCGAGAATTATAAGGCCCGGTCTTCCCGCAAGCGCTCTTGCTATGCCGATCCTTTGTCTCTGTCCGCCCGAGAGGCCCGCGCCGCCGTCGGAGATCTCATAATCAAGACCTTCCTTCTTTGAAGATACAACGTCGTCGCTGCAGGATAATCTGCATGCGTTACTGATATCTTCATCAGACAGCTCCTTGCGTCCCAACGCGATGTTTTCCTTTAAAGAGCCCTTAAAGAGCCTTGTTTTCTGAAGACTCATGCCAACAGAAGAAGCCAGACTTGAAGCTGCTATGTCATTTATGTTTATTCCGTCCAGGAGCACCTCGCCTTTCTGAGGCTGATAGATGCCGGCAATAAGAGCCGCAGCCGTTGATTTGCCGCAGCCTGTACTTCCGATGATGCCGATGGTCTCGCCCGGTTTAATATCAACGGAGAAATCCTTTACCGATTCCTCGTTGTTTCCCGGATAAGTGAATGAAGCATTTTTCACGGAAACGGAAACGGAATTGCCGCTTAATGCTCCTGAGCCCTGAGTTGCTGTACTCTTTATTCCGTAGAGCCCCTCTGCCCTCTTAAGGCATGCATAAGCTCTTGATACGGATACTATAAGATTTGCAAGCTTAACAAGCTCCACAAGGATCTGTGACATGTAGTTATAGAGAGCGACAACCTGTCCGTCAGAAAGATCTCCGATGTTGAAATGGACGGCGCCTCTGTATATCAAAAGACATATCGCGAGATTAACCACGGCGTATGTCAGCGGATTGAGCCATGCCGCAAAATCGGCAGCCTTTATCTGAGATGCGTTCAGAGCTTTGCTCTTTGACTCGAATTTCTCATAGTCGCCGGAAGTCTTGTTAAAACCTCTAATGACTCTCTGGCCGGCAATTCCGTTTGATGTCTTCTTAACGAGAGCGTCAAGGCCTTCCCTGGACTCCTTATGCCTTGAGATCGAAGACTTCATGTTAAGACCTATTACAGTGGCAAGAAGCGCCGTACAGCAAACGAAGATCAAAGCCATCGAAGGCTTGACGACTGCGGCCATTATGCATGCGCCGATAACGATAAAAGGAGACCTCAAAAGAAGTCTCAGGAAAAGATTGATGCCGGTCTGTATCTGATTGACGTCAGAAGTCAGGAGCGTGACCATGCCTGAATTGCCGACCTTTTCATAGTCGCTCACGGAAAGCGTCTGGAGCTTGTCGTGCAGACTCTTTCTGATGCCCGAGGATATGCCCGTAGCAGCATAAGCCGCGAAATACTGCGCAGTTATTGCGCTGGCAAAGCCCACTACCGCAAAGAGGACAAGGATGAGCACCCTTGACCTGACATATGCCATGTCGCCCTGCTTGATGCCCAGGTCAATGACTTTTGCAACTATGAGAGGAACAGTCAGTTCAAAGCATGCCTCGAGGAGCTTAAACACGGGGCTTAAGATCGAGGCAGTCTTATATTTGCCGATATGCTTTATCAGGAACTTCATGATCTCTTATGCCAGATCCTTCATCAGCTTATTACATTCGCGGATGACCTCATCGAGATCGAGTGTGCTGTACTTACCGTCCTCATAGAGGATCTTTCCGTCAATCATGGTCATCTTAACAACGGAGTTATCGGCGCTGTAAACGATATTTCTGGCAATGTTGTTCTCAGGCTGCATGGAAGGCCTGTTCATGTCGATCAGTATGATGTCCGCCTTCTTTCCTACAGCAAGAACATCCGAATCTTTAAGGCCCATGCAAAGAGCTCCGCCTGTTGTTCCTGCCTTAAGGATGGTAAACGGATCGACCGCAGCGGCATTTCCAGTCTCAACGTTGGAAAGGACGGTATCAAGGTACATCTCACGGAACATCGAGAGGCTGTTGTTTGAGCCTGCGCCGTCAGTACCTATCGCGATCTTCATGTCGTTGGCGATAAACTTGTAAACAGGTGTAATGCCGCTTGCGAGCTTAAGATTTGAGCAGGCATTAAATACAGACCAGAGACCTCTTTTCTTAAAGATATCGCGGTCCTCATCGGTAAACCATACGCAGTGGAAACCGCCGCCGCCGAAGTCATAGATGCCGAGTCTGTCAAAAAGGACTGCAGGCGTGCAGCCGTATCTTTCGATGCAGCCGTCTACTTCAGCTTTAGTCTCTGAGATGTGTGCAAACACCGGAGCCTCATATTTATGGGCAAGTTCGGATATCTTCTTCAGATTGTCCTCACAGGTCGTGTATTCCGCGTGGAAACCGTAGATAAAGGAAACCAGCGGATCGTATGAATTAAGCCTGTCATAGAAATCTTCAAGTTCTTCCATCCCGCCGAAATCATTGGCCGCACCGCAGAATACATGTCTGAATCCGGTCTCGACTGCAGCTTTCGCATTCGCGTCCTTCTCGAAATACATATCAAAACATGCTGTTATTCCGCCTGAAAGGTATTCAGCGTAAGCAAGCTTAGACAGCCAGTAAACGCTCTCGGCGGTAAGCTTTGCTTCTCTCGGGAATATTGCCTTAAAGAGCCAGTCGTTGAGGCAGTATTCATCTGCCAGGGATCTGGAGAATGTCATTGCCGAATGGGTATGCGCATTCTTGAGACCCGGCATCAGGAGACCGCCTTTGCAGTCTATCTCACGGTCAAAGACCTTATCGCCCTTATCAGCGGAAGGTCCGATATAGCTTATCCTGTCATTTTCGGTCCAAAGCTCCCCTTCGGTCACTTTGTTGTCTTCCATGGTCAGGATCCTGCAATTATAAAAACGAACAGACATGTAATTACCTCCAAATATTAAAGCAACGGCGCGATAAGTCTTAAGATGGACTTGAAGAACCGCACAAAGATATTGGGTCTCTTACTGTATTTCTCAGTAACATCCCTGCATTCCGCGATCGTATCTATAAAGTCCTGCTTGATATCGGGAATGCAGTCTGCCCTGTACATATATACTGCATTCTCGAAATGATGGTAAAGGCTCCTGAAATCCAGGTTGATCGTTCCGACCACGGCGCATTTATCATCGCAGAGACATGTTTTCGAATGATTGAATCCCGGTGTGTATTCGTAGATCCTTACCCCGCTCGTGACGAGCATGTTGTAGTAGGATCTCGTGACATTATAAGTAAGTTTCTTGTCAGGAATGCCGGGAGTCATTATCCTGACGTCGACTCCTCTTTTTGCTGCGATCTGAAGAGCTCTAGCAAGCTCATCGGAAAGCACGAGATACGGAGACATGAACCAGCAGAATTCCTGTGCATTATTGATCATGTTGAGATATACGTTCTCACCGATCGGCTCAAGATCCAGCGGACTGTCGCAGTAAGGCACGCAGTAACCGGAAGAACCTGCAACGGGTTCAATCACCATCGGCTCGAAAGTCATCAGGTCATCGTCCTTACGCTTGATGTCGGCAAAGTTCCACATCTCGACGAACATCGCGGTAAGGCTCTGAACTGCGGGACCTTCAAGTCTGATGCCGTTGTCCTTCCAATGTCCGTACGGATTGACCATATTGAAGTATTCGTCGGCGATATTATATCCGCCCGTATATCCCACTTTGCCGTCGATAACGGTTATCTTCCTGTGGTCCCTGTTATTCATGAACAGAGACAGGAACGGATAAGCAGGATTGAACGCATTGCAGTTGATGCCTTCTGACTCTAAGAGCTTTACGAAATTCCTGTTGATGAAGAGGAATGAACCGACGTCATCGTAAAGGACTCTGCAGTCTACACCTGCCGCGGCTCTTTCCTTCAATGCTTCATGAAGAGGCTCAAATGCGTCCTTGTTCTCAATCGCATGATATTCAAGATAGACGAATTTCTTCGCTTTCTTTATGTCTTCGATCTGTGCCTTGTAGCTGTCGTAAGCCACAGGGAAATACTTTATCGAAGTACCTTCATAGATAGGGAAATTAAAGCTTCTCAGATATCTGGCATTGGAAGCTCTGGCGGGATCT
Organism: Butyrivibrio sp. AE2032; assembly: GCF_000702965.1. Taxonomy (NCBI): domain Bacteria; kingdom Bacillati; phylum Bacillota; class Clostridia; order Lachnospirales; family Lachnospiraceae; genus Butyrivibrio; species Butyrivibrio sp. AE2032. Next base: position 367,098 of record NZ_JNLF01000002.1, read on the forward strand.
TCCTGCTTAAATTCCGCGAAGATAACATCGTTATGATTCAGATGGCTGAAGACCATCAGATCCACCTTATCCAGACGTTTCTTTATCTTGTGCTTGGAACTGCTGTAGTTGTTGAGCACATAGAAAAGGAGTCCCGGGATCGGCAGTACCAGTATAACGATGACCCAGATGAGCTTGAATACACCGTTATGGTCTCTTGAATTGATACCGAGCGCGATGATTATCGCAATGGCTCTCATCAAAATATCCAGCGGCGGGAACTTGTTACCCAAAAGAACGACGAGAACGATAAAGGCTGCGATCTGGACCAGCACGAAAAGACCGAAGATGGCGATCCTTCCGACGCTGTTCCTTATCGCTGTCTTATGTTCTACCGTTCTCTTAGCCATTATCCGATATTCTCGATAAACGCCTTATATCCGAGGAAGAGATAATAAAGATCGATCTTTGAGATCACTTCAACGGGAGCATGCATTGACCATACGGGTACGCCCATGTCGACAACATCCATACCGAGCTCAGCCATGACTGCAGCGATCGTTCCGCCGCCGCCCGCATCGATGCGTCCGAGTTCGCCTGTCTGCCACGGGATGGAATTCTTCTCAAAGATATCAGTGATCTCAGCGATGAAGTCACCTGTAGCTTCAGAGCATCCGGACTTTCCTCTCGCGCCGGTATATTTCTCGATCTTAAGACCGTGAGACATGAATGCAGTGTTATTCTTCTCGAATACATTAGAATACTTCGGATCGTAAGCAGTCGTAACGTCCGTGGAGAGCATCTTGGTTGCCGCAAGAGCCTTGCGGAACTTCAAAGTGTTGAATTTGTCTATACCGCCCTCAGCCTTGGCGAAGACTTCCATGAGGAAGTTCTCATAAAGGTTGGAAGTAGCTCCGGAATTGGAATAAGAACCGATCTCTTCCTTATCCGTAAGAAGGCAAACACAGGTCTTCTTCGGCTTTTCCTGAGCAAGCAGAGCTCTTAATGCAGGATATGCACAGACTTTGTCGTCATGTCCGTAAGCTGCGATGTACGCGCGGTCAAAACCGACATCCCTTGCCTTTGTTGCGGGAACGATCTCGATCTCTGCGGAAACGAAGTCCTTCTCCTTGATACCGTACTGTTCGAAAAGGATCTTGAGGACACCTGCCTTGAAGATATCCTTGACCTTCTTATCCTCAGTGCATGGAATGCCGCCGATAATGACATTCAGGTCTTCGGCGGGGATAAATTCGGAAGCCTTCTTAGCCATCTGGTCAGAACCAAGGTGCGGAAGAAGGTCTGTGATATAGAAGACAGGATCGGTATCCTTCTCTCCTACAACGATCTGATGAGCTTTACCGTCATTGGTAAATACGACGCCGTGTACGCTCAGAGGGATCGTAGTCCACTGATACTTCTTGATGCCGCCGTAATAATGCGTCTTGAAATATACGGTGTCGTTATCCTCATAGATGGGATTGGGCTTAAGGTCGAGTCTGGGTGAATCGATATGGGCTCCTAAGATGTTAAATCCCTCGGCAGGGCTCTTTTTGCCGATAACGGCTGCAGCAAAGCCCTTTCCCTTGATGCTCTGATATACCTTGTCACCGGGCTTTAAGACATCTAACGTGGCGATATCCACAAAACCGAGTTCCTCAGCTGCCTGTATGGCATTGGCTGCAAACTCGCGCTCAGTCTTTGAATTGTCGAGGAAAGCCTTGTATTCTTCGGCAAATTCGAAAGTCGCTGTCATATCGTCTTCCGACGCTGTCTCGTAAAGGTTGGGAAACTCAGCGAAAAGCTCGCCGGTCTTGATCTTTTTTGTTTCTTTTTTCTTGGGCATAATACCACCTCTTTTCTAATCAACTTATGATACCATAAGTTTAAATAAAATCTTTTAAATATGAGGACAAATATGGTCACTGACGGTCATAATCATACAAAACACTTTTCAGTTGATGCAGGACAGACGATAGATGAGCTTATAAGCCAGGCACGTTCCAAAGGTTTTTCCAGGATAGGAATAACTGAACACTATGAGGTCTTCTTCCCCGATGACGGGCTTGACTGGACTTTCGATCTCGAAGAATATGACAAGGCATTCGAAGAATGGCGTGTCAAAGCAGCACCTGATCTGGAACTCTTAAAAGGCATAGAATTCGGCTATCAGCCTCATGTTGCCAAAGAGATCGACAGGATAGCTGGACTCATCCCACTCGATGTCGTCCTTTTAAGCGTGCACCTTTTCAGGGGCAAGGACTTCTATGCCGACCGTGAGTGCTACAAGATGCCCGCCAAGGAACTTCACACCGAATATATGGCCATGATGGCTGAAATGTGCGAGAACTGCGAAAACTACGACGTGGCAGCGCATTACGACTACATCAACAGATATACGGACAAACTCTCTGATTTCGTCACATACGATGAATGCCCCAAAGAGTTTGACAGATTCTTCGAAGCGATAATCTCAAAGGAAAAAGCACTGGAGATTAACACCAAATCCATCCAGAAACACAAAGAAAGAGGCTTTACAAGGCACCTTCCGGACGCAGCCATCCTCAACAGATACAGGGACATGGGCGGAAAGATGATATGCCTTGGCTCAGACTCTCATTTCGACGGCACATTCGCAGTCTGTTTTGACGAGGCTACAGAATACTTAAAGTCGCTCGGATTTACAGAGACGGTCTATTTCAAGGACAGGAAGCCTTATTTCGAGAGCCTGTAAGCAATAATCAGATCTTCATCGATACCAAAACTGCTCCGGCAATGATCAATACCACGCCTATGATCTTCCGGACCGTGATCTTTTCCTTCAAAAATGCACGGGACAGGAACATAGTCCACATGTAGGTCAAAGAAGTGAGCGGCAATACAACGGAATAATCCAGGTATCTTAATACCCAGATATTCAGCAGCGCTGACAATACATAAAGGCCGCCGCCCAAATACAGGTTCACATTACGGAGCATTCCCAGAATGCCCTGTGTTCCGGATGCTTTTTTTAGGAACAGGGATGCTACGCTTCCCATAAATGTCATGACCAAAAGAACTGCGTATACAATCATTCTTCATCGCCCCCGGCAATAAAGATGACTCCGGCTATTATGATCAGCACACCGATACATTTCAGGAGCGTTATCTGTTCTTTCAGGACAAGTGCGGCAAGAACGATGCTTACAACATAATTCATGCTGAGCAGAGGCTGAAGGACAGAAAGTTTGCCGAACTTATATGCAACAAGCATTACTAGAGCGCCGATGCCGTAAAACACAAAGCCCAAGAGCATCATAAGCAATCCGTATTCGGCGGATAATTTCCACAGGAGCTGGCCTATGCAGACACATACTGATGACACCAGCATCAGCAGGATACCCTTTTTGTTCGCCTGTATGGACTTTACGAGATTCATGCTTTTCCCTTTTCCGGCTTATACGCACCGAAAGCATTTTTCAGGAGTATCTTCATCAGTTCACTGTTGCCTTTGAAAAAGCTGATCTTGGTTGGCGTCTTTCCGGTCTTAGGATATGCCCTTGTAACCGGGACCTCACAGGCCTTCATGCCAAGCTGGGTAGCGCGCACAGACAGATAAGCAAGCAATTCATATGTCATGAAGATATCCCTTAACGGAAGCACTCTCTCATCTTCAAGATATCTTCTCGAATACGCCCTGTAAGCATTAGTCGTATCGGTAAACCTCTGATGTGCCGTAAGCGATATTATCGGCGCATGTATGAGCTTTACTGAAACTAGCCTTATAAAAGGCGTATTTACGGCATGTCCGCCTTTAACGAACCTTGAACCCTGGATCAGGTCATATCCTTCTTCGAGTTTTTCGATAAACTTCGGCACATCCTCAATACTGTCCTTATCGTTTCCGTCGATGGTGATTATGCCCTTGTAACCTCGCTTCAGAGCCCACCAGATGCCCATCCTGAGCTGGGCACCCTGTTTACCGGCATCCTGTTTAACAAGAAGTGTATTGACATCCAGAGAGCGGAGTTTATCTTCAGCTGTACAACCGTCTTTTGATCCGCCGTCGCAGATGACAATATCAACATATGACGATATATTGTTGTCCTTTGCTCTTTGAAGCTCGTTATGTATCCTTGTTCCTTCATTTATGATCGGAATAAGCAACACATAATCTTTTGTTTTCGCTGAATACTCCGTACATTCAAACTTCGGAACACCGGGTTGTTTCTCGTATATCATATATTCCCTTCACTTTTCAAAACATCAAAGATCAGAATATCCCGCGGACATAATCCATCATACGCTCGAGCAATGAGATATCATCCTGCTTCCCTGTCTCTATCGAAACATACCCCCGGTAATCATTTGCAGCAAGAAGCGAAGCAAGTTCCTTGTGAAGTCCTCTTTCCTCAACAGGTTTCAGCATGGGCTCGCTTATATGCACATGATTGATCAGATACTCACGGCCTGAAAGAACCGACACATCTTCATCATTTGCTATCATGGTTCCAACATCAAGATTAAGCTTGAACCCGTCAGATGCGACCTCACAGATGAGAGCTAATGCTGATCTTGTATCATTTATAAAATTAGTGTTATAGATCGGCGGATTAGCCTCCATGCCTACAACGGTATTATGCAAAGCCGCATAATCACCTATCTCTTTGAAGAAAGATATGGCAGTGCTTAAGTCAGCATTTTCAGGCATATTCCTGTTCCTCGGACACCCGAAAACAAGATTATGGCACCCTATGGTCTCAGCAAAATCTATCGCCTTTTTTGTATACCGGACCAGTTCTTTCCTCTCGTCATCTGTTCCGAAAAGCTTTTCACTTTTTCCATACCAGATAGACTGCATCGAAGGAATAACAAATCCGTATTCCTGCTTCAGATCCACAGCCCATTTTGAAGCTTCATCAAGCCTGTCATAAGGAGATTCGGGGAAAATCCTTGTAGGAGCTATCTCAAGCCCGGCAAAACCATGCTCTTTCATGATCGAATATACTAAACGGTCATTTTCAGCAGACCACGCGATATTGGAAATACTAAGATTCATATCAGTCACCATCAATTACACACATAGAAACGTCTTTAAGTTCACTGTCAGTATCGATCCAGACAGCATTAACATCTTTAAGGCCCCAGTAATAATCTGTGCTGCATCTTATCAGATAGTTATGGCTGCCTTCATCAAAATATATCGTATAGCAATACTTCTCGATATATTCATTACCGTCCCAGAGCCCGAAATAGATATCGGCTTTCACCTTCTCATCATCGTCTTTTTCGAACCCCTGCCCGTCTGTTCCGTCGTATAGAGCAGATATCTTCAGATAGTTTCCGTTCTTCGTATCAGGGATCTGGTTCTTGTCAAAGGTATAATATCCGTCCTCATAAGCAAGGCTGAAGATCTCAGGATTATCAACCGCCTTCTGCTTGTCATATTCAGCCCAGATCCTTGCAAGATCACCTATCGAAGAATAATGGAAAGAACTGAGATAATCATATTTGACGTTGCCGGATGAATCAGTTGTTTTAAAGGGACCGTCATAACCATAATCGATAAATTCGATGGGATTGCCTACGTTCAAAGAACGGATGACGACAGTGCTCTCCCAAGGCGTATCCAGTCTGAGTCTTGTATATTGGGTTACAGGTATCTTGAATAAAGCCGTGCCCTCGCCGGAGATATTGACGTTCTCGACTTTTTTACCCGAGAAGTCCTCGTCCTTGTCAGTCGTATAATACATCTGCATCACATCGGAAACATCTGTCTCATATTCAACTGATATAAAGGCATATCTTCCGTTATATTCCGACAGATCGATCAGGTTTTGAAGGTCGATCATCATCGGATCATTTGCCGTGTATCTCATGACCACATAACCTTCGTCATTTTCTTCAAGCACAGCATTTCTCAGATTGAGCGATTCAGTGGTAAGAAGCTCGTGAGAAAGATCCTTGCTGCGGATAAGATCAGAGATCTCAGCCTTGTATACTTCATACTTTTCGGGCAGGCACCAGACAGCATAATCATTGCCGTATTTACAAAGCGGCACGTAATTAGTGTAAATGTATTCATAGACCTTATAGTATCTGTAAGCATTTGTGATGCCGTCCAGAGTGGTCGTTAACTGCTTGTTCTCAGCATCCACCGGCATGATGACTACTGGGACTCCCTCCATCTCTTTGATGAATTCAGTTTGAGAGAATTCGCCTGACAAGAGCATCGGCGACTGAGCAACATAAACGGGATTTCTATACCCCAGTACGGAATAAAGCAAAGATTTGTTTATAAAATCAACATATGTCTCACCGTCATCAAGAAGACTGTCCAGCACGATCTTGAATTCAGCTGAATAGTCCTGCAGTTCATCCGTAAAAATTACACGCTGAACCCTCTTTTTTGAGTATTTGATAAGCTCCCACTCAGTCTCAAACTCCCTGCCGTCATCTGATATGAATTTCTTATCCGAGGAAGAAGGATACCAGCTCTCGATTATCGGTCCTGAAGCACCAAAAGCATTATCTGCTATTGGTGTAACAGCATAATTTGCAGGAGAGAAAAGCAGCGGAACCGCTATGGAAAAAGACATGAAAGCCGGAACAAACCATTTCATGCTGTCCTTATAGAATGCAATGAACAGAGCAAGGAAAAGGAATGCGCACCAGAAGACATGGTCGGTAGCTTCAGATCTGAGTGAATGCCTGACGATACCGCGGGAGAAATTCTGAAAATATGAGACTCCGAGTATTAACAAAAGGACCCACCTCTCATTTCCTATCTTTTCCCTGAACTGCTTTGAGAAAACCGTATAGAGCAATGCCAGGACCATTACGAACGGAACGATCAGATAGCCGATTGCAAAACTGAAGTTCTCTGTCTTGCCCATACCTACAAAGGCCCAGTTCTGGTTAGACATGGAGACTGCGACAAATTCCAAAAGGCGTTTAACGGGATTGATACCCTTGGCAATACAGATTCCAAACCAGGCAGCACCGCCTACCACGCACCAGCCAAGTAAGGATACACCAAGTTCCTTAACTGCCTTCTTATTCTTTTCCGCTATAACATAGATAACCAAGGCGACCATAACGGCCAGACCAAAGGCAAATCCAAGGTCGAGCCTGTACAGAGCGCTCCATATAAATGCTCCCCATACAGCAACTGCCCTTGGGAAAGAATTCTTCTTTACATATGCCATTGCGGACAGACAGACAAGTATTCCTAGTCCGTAGAACGAGAAAACATCCATATAAGGAATGAAGATGGAAATGAAGAGAGCCATGGTCTTGTTCCAAAGCTTGGATATAAGCAAATAGAATAGCACTGCAAGCAGAACCAGCAGCAGATTCTTATAAGGAGAAACAATTCCACGGTAGTCGTTATTCAATACCGCATAAAGGAGACCTTCCCAGACCGCAGTCATCATATGGGCGCCGTAATTTTCGACCAGCGGTATCTCACCATAATTCAGGAACCCGCTCATAAGGATGCTCGAATTCGCACCTTCATAGATATGCGGATAATAATTTGCGGAGAGCGGGATCTGAATGCTTAGAGCTGTCGTTCCTGCAACAATAAGCGGGAAAGAGAAATCTTTCCATTTACTGACGTCGAACTTCCTTTTCGCCAGAACAAAGATAACTACGCAAGCTAATACTATTCCGGCCAAAACGAGGATCTTATAGTATTTTGCAGGATGAGCAACAAAAACATTACGCTGATTTAAGATGTTTACCGCTTCGATATAAAGGGATGTCGCCAGCGGGATCGCGGAAAAGACGATGGCAAAGAGCGCAATGGGACTTGCGGCAGGACCGGTCTTGAGTTTATTCGAGAATAACCTTCCGGCAGCGAAAACGATTACGGAAAGGATAATGCACAAAGCAAATACAAGTTTTCCTGTTCCAAATCTCTTTCCAACAAATATGCTTGCAGTAAAAGCAATTCCAAATGAGATGACAGACAGCATCTCAAAAGTCTCAACAGGAACAAATCTGTCAAAAGACAAAACAAGATAGCAGACAGATACAACGGCAACCAGCAGGACCATGTTCTGCGAAAAAGAAAATGCTTGAACCACATCAGCTGAATCCGTAAAGAAAGATATGCAGTTCAGGAGCAAGGAACAATTGGCAAAGACCATGTATCCGTCTAGAAACTTTACGAGGTTTTTCCGGTTTTCATTAGCTTCTTCGCTGATGAAATGATTTGCAAGCATGTAGAACAAGACAAAGACCACAGCAAAAGATATAAACCAGATATTGAAATTATTGACTCTTTTGGCGACATCTATATTCTCGTTAAATGCAGCGCCCATTACCCTCTTAAAGGAGGAAACTTCAGTATTATCAGTATCTATCGGGTTGTATGACAAGAGCAGGGAAACAGAAAAATAAAGTGCATAAAAAAAGCCTTTCTTCTTCCCTGCTTTGAATTCCTTAAACAAATCTTCGAATCTTAAAACGGCAAAGCAAAGAGCTATCCCGGCCAGGACCGTAAAGAACGCATTTCTGGCAAAAACAAATAACCATTCGGAATTAATGCTCACATATGAATTAAAGACTTCAGAGAACCTCAATCCAAAAAGAATGGCAATGACCGCAAGGCAAATAGCAGCCTTTATAACGGTCATCAGTTTCCTGTTGCCAAATATTCCCGTCAATTTGTCTGACACTTTAAAACAAACTCCTTAATCTCATCTAATACTTGAGTCCGGTCGCAGATATACCCGTCCTTACCGCCAAAAAGCTCAGCATAAACGGTCTTATAATCATAAAGAGCAGGTGCGGAATTAAGTTCATTGATAAACTCCTCACCCGTGATCCATTTATATACTTCGCCTGCAGATACAGGAGCCGTTGCAGGATGCCATAAAGTAATTCCCGCATCCAAAGCTTTGGATATATCGTCCCACAATCTGCCGAGGTTATAAAACTGGTAAATACTCCTGCTGTCAGTAAAGTTAAGAGCGGAAAAACCTAACTTAAGGAATCTTTCCTTGAGTTCTTTCCTGTCAAAACCGTCAGCATTCAATTTGTAAAAACCATTATCCTGAAGAGAATAGCAATCTCTTAATGTCTCATCCTTAAGTGAAAGCTCATCGAACTTTGAAGCTTTCAGCATCGAAGGGATAACGTTAATAAAATCAAATATGAAATTCTTCTTTATGTTTTTGCCGAAAAGACCCGGGAGTCTTATGATCAGTGCATCAGGATATCTTTCCCTTACCCACTGCTCAAGAAGAAAGCGGTTATAGCCGTACGGGTGAAGACCTTCTGTATCAATTACCGAGTTTTCGTCAACATCCACAGGCTTTTTAAACACATCAACGGTTGAGATCAGGACAAGTTTTTTCGGATCGATCCTGCTGATGTTTTCCTCAGCCTGAGATATCAGTTCAAGATCCTTTTCGGGAGCGTTGTTTGCAAGGTACTTTTCAGCACGGAGACCCGCATATACAAGAAGTTCCGGTTTTGTGCCAAATGCATCATTAATGTTTTTGGAATTATATGCAGCATCAAAAGCCCCGGACGCATATATATTACTGCCTACAAAACCTGTATATCCAACAACAGCGTTCACTCGCCTGCCCTCCTATTTTGTGAGTTTCTCAATGCTTTCAAAGTTATAGTGTTTACGCTTGAAGACCAGATCCACGATAATACTCAGATATTTGACAATGATGGTAAGGATACCGAACAAGCCTAAAAAGGCAACTGAGAGGAACAGCACGGTCGTTGTCCAGCCTTCGATAGGATGACCGATAAAATAGATTATGAGCGTGTATATGATCATAAAGACCGAGACAAGCATCATCAGCGAAGTCATACCGAATGAAAAACGGTATCCGAATTCCGTAAACAGTATCAAGGTATCGGTCGCAAGTCTGACCCTGTACTTTTTCTCCCTGGGATCGATATCAGGCTTATCATTACTGCAAACATCGTATTTGAGATTGTCCGTCTTAAGTCCGCTTCCTGCATAGATTGCTTTTCTGTATGGAACGGTCTTATTCATCGAACTGATACGGTTGATGACCCTGCGGCTTAATATCCTGAAGCTCTCCGTTGTCATCTTGTAAGTAAGCGGTGTAAACCTGTCAAATGTGGAATAGAACACCCTCGAAGTAAACTTGACCTTTTTGTTAGGAGAAGCGCTTACGATATCGTAGCCTTTAAGAGCGTGAAAATACACATTCATTATCACTGCAGGATCAAAATCAAGGACCGTATTATCGAACTCGAAAACAAAATCGCCTATCGCAAGATCCATGCCTGCATCCATTGCGAGTTCCAGGCCGTGAAAATAACTCATGTTGATAACCGAAATGCTCGTATTGCCGGCTTTTGAAGATGCCTTTTTGATCATTTCAATGCTGCGGTCATCTGAACAATCATTGACACAGATGATCTCAGAGTGTTCAAAGTTATTCTCCATTGTGCTTATTACGGCATCAAGAAAACTCCCGATCCTTTTCTCGGCATTATGCACATAGATAACGGCGGAGACAAAAGTCTTTTCTTTATTCAGCATCGTCTAAAACCTCGTCCAAATCATAAACAGTATTAATCTTACCTGACAGGACACCTACAAAAGTAGGATTCTTGGAATACATCCTGATCACGGTCGGCCGGGAATCGTCTATCTCGGAACTCATGAGAATCGGTTTCATGGAGAATAATGAACTGCAGTATTCGAATTCATATTCGTCTAACATATATTTTCTGGCAAGACTGGACATATAAGGGAAAGCTGTTTCCGGTTTTGAAGGACAATCATTGCAGTTTCCGAGTCTGGCCTTTGTACAGAATCCGTTGCTCGTTTCCTGGCAGGAAAACGTCGGAACAGGATCAAAACTTGTTGTATGAGGTGTAAATGTCACAGACGTCAGAGAATGATAACCTGTCTTGCCAAACGGCATGATCGAAAAGAACGGGCCATCCATGACCGTAAAACCGATATTCTTCAGTTTATCGTTAACATTACAGAGAATGATCTCACAAAGCTCATACTTGATATTAAACTTTTCAAATCCGGCCAGTTCAAGGATCTGATTAGTGCCGGCATAAGTCGAATTTAGCACAAAACCGGCTTCATAATCTGTTCCTGCTTCAGTTGTAACAACAAAAGAACTGTCCGTCTTATTGATCGCGGTGATCTTTGCGCCATAGACTATTGAAACCGCACTGCCGAACTTTTCAAGCTCGTTAAGGAAATAATCCTTAAGGATCATCGCATCATAAGTATATTCTCTTGTCCTGAAAGCCCCGTCGCACATGCCTTTCTTGAAATAATTCTCAGTACTCAACTCCTCGCATAAGATGCCTGCAGCCTTGCAGAAAGCTTTAAACTGCTTACCGTCAGACCAGGAATACTGACTTGACGTGGCATATATCTGTTCAAATTCCTTGTTTATGCAAAAAGAGTAGTCTTTATTGAATCTCTCGAAATAGCCGGCAGATTTCAATGCAGTCGATATGGAGCGCGGATAGTGATACCCTTGATGAACCCTGGCCTGATTTATATAGGTAGCTCTTTTAAAAGGGGCATCATCACATTCGAGGACAATAACATGCTGACCTTTACGGCAACAATAAAGAGCAGAATACAAGCCATACAGACCGGCACCTATTATTATCTTATCATAGTGCTCCACACTGATCCCCTTAAGATAAAAGCATTTTCAGTTAGCACCGAAAACGGCAATGAAATCGGCCGGACAGCATTATACCACTGAGGTTAGTATAATACCAAATGCCGTAAAGCTTTACCCGGCCAATCCCGATCAAGCCATCAGGCAGCAAAAAACGCCTTTATCTGTCTTTCAAATCTTTAAATCAAACTATTAGATTATAACAAATATTCCGGGGGATTAAGACAAACTCCGTCATTATCGAATGAAAAATAGCCGCCCAATATGAAATAATCTCTGCCTGCATACATAGCACCGGTCTCAGGATTGAAATAGTATATCTTTCCTCCTATCTTGACCCATTCGGTATCCATGATACCGTTGCTGCGTGTGTGATACCACTTGCCGCTCAACTGGAACCATCCTGTTGCCATCTCGCCGCTTTCTTTCAAATAGTACCATTCACCATCTACGAGTCTCCATCCGGTAAGCATTACACCGTTATTCTTATCGAACAGATACCACTTGCCGCCTGCCTTTTCCCAGCCGGTAGCCATCGCACCGTTACTCTTAAAATAGTACCAGTTGTTATTGATCTTGCTCCAGCCGGTCATCATGTAGCCGTTCTTCTGAGGATCAACATCACCTTTTTCAGGAGGAAGCAGATAATACCACTGACCTGAAATCTTCTGCCAACCGGTCAAAATGACACCTTTACTGCCGAAGTAATACCATTTGTTATTTATACATTTCCAGCCCTTATGCATAGAGCCGTCTTCATTGAAGTAATAGAGCTTCCAGCCATTCGAATAAATGTACTGAAGACCGGTCTGCATTCCACTGTCAGTCTGTGTGCCGGATTCTTTCCAGTCCTTACTGCTGAAGTAATACCATTTGCCGTCTTTATTCATCCATCCGCTGGCAACCATGGAATCGCCTTCAAAATAGAACCATCTTCCACCCGACTTGACCCACTGATCCTGTACAAGGAATCCGTCTTTATCAAAGTAATACCATTCGCCGCCGACCTGCTTACCGCAGTTTTTCAAGCAGCTTCCATCGCTCTTTCTAAACCACCAGCCCTTTGAGCCCATAAGCCATCCGGTGTCTGTATCGATCGTGATCTCGGTAGACTTGTCAAAAGTGATATAGATATTACCGTCATCAGTGGAATCCTTAGGACCATAATAAGAGGAATATGTCATCACACCGTTTGATTCACTCTTAGAACCATTGGGGTAAGCTCTTTTCAAAAGCGGTATCGTTCCTATCTCCAAAGTTGAAATCGAGTTATTGGAACAATTAAGACACTGAAGATTGAAATTCAATGTAATATCCAACTTCTTCAAAGAATTATTATTGCATTTCAAAGTAAACAGCCCCTGGAAATATTCGATTCCCTTAAGATCCGAAATGCCTTTATTGGATACATCCATCTCCCTGACGTAGGAATACTCGCTGACAGATAATGTACCGTCTTTATTTGTATCATACTGTTTACTGACAAAATCCCTGAAAGTCTTGTCCGGAAATGCAGTCGAATCGATCTTAACATCCTTAAGACCAGATTCATCGGCGATATAATTTCCCGCAAGAGCTACATTAGAAAAACAACCCAGGATCATTGCAGAAACAAAGATCGAGCTTAATATTTTACTTCCGCGCATATTATTTCCTCCGTGCAAATCAAACCTAGATCAAACCGAGCCTTGCCAAATGCCACTATTGTCGAAATAGTGAGTTTTTCCGCCGATGGAATATTTTCCGGTTACCATCTCTCCGGAACTCTTCATGTAATACCAATTGTTTCCGATCTGAACCCAACCGGTACTCATATTGCCGTTTTTAGGGTTGAAATAGTACCAATTGTTGCTGATCTTCTTCCAGCCTGAAGCCATATCACCGTTTGAAGGATCGAAATAATACCATTTTCCGCCTATGCCCTTCCAACCGGTCTGCATTCTTCCGACATCGTCAAAGTAATACCACTTGCCGCCGATCGATCTCCAGCCTGTAGCCGTAACACCGGATCCCGGGATCAGATAGAACCAGTTTCTACCATACTTAAACCATCCGGTAAGCATTTCGCCGTTTTCTTTGAAGTAATACCAACCGTTCTTGATATACTGCCAGTCTTTTCTCATGCTTCCGGCAATATCAAAGAAATACCATTTACCGTTGTCCTGCAGCCAGCCCTTATGCATTGTGCAGGTACCGGGATCGAAATAATGCTTATACTGGCCGTTGGTAAACCAGCCGGTTGTAAGGATGCCTGTAGTCGGATCGGCATAGTATCTATAGCCGTCATCATCTATCAGCCATCCCTTTTGGATAGTTCCATATTCGGTAAAGATATAGCAGTCTCCGTCAATGCAATTGAAGCCTGAGACTCTTTTACCTGATTTGTCAAAATAATTCTTTTCACCGTTAACAGTCTGCCACCCGAACTGCATGTCATTAGAGCTCGGTGAAAAATAGTACCAGTAATCCTCATATTCCTGTAATCCGTTAGTACGGACGCCGTTGGAATTAAAGAAGTAGTATTTATCTCCGATCTGGATTATTCCTGTCTGCATTATGCCCGCTTCACTGAAATAGTAATAAGAATCGCCTATTTTCTGCAAACCGGTCTGCATACTGCCGTTATCATCAAAGTAATAACGATACCCTCTTATATCTCTTATTCCCGTTACCATATAACCTGTACCGGGATAGAAATAATAGGTCTCTCCCTCATAATCGAGCCAGCCGGACCACCAAAGATCCGTTTCCGGATTAATGTAGATCTTGTATCCTGAATACTCAACCCATCCGGTGATCTTGTATCCCTCATCTCCTAAGTAATAAAATCTCTTGTTAACCGTCTGCCATCCGGTCTTCGTATAACCGTCGTTTCCGAAGTAATACTGCTTCTCATCAACAGTCTTCCAGCCGTCACGGAACATAACACCCGTTTCAGTGTCAAAATAGCTCTTCTTGGTACCGAAATCCACAAGTCCGGTCATCCGTTTGCCTGTCTGCGGATCGGAATAAAAATAATCGCTGCCGACATTGATCCACTCATACTTCAGGTGTCCGCTCCAGTCAAAATAGTAATAGTCTTCACCTATTTCAAACCAATCACCCATGTAAAGAGCATTGGAAACGGTATCAAAATAATATCTGTAGTTCTCGGCATCAAACCAGCCGGTCCTGAAGACACCGTCATCGCCGAAATACCAGTCGGAAGCCTCATTGTATCCCCAGCCTTTTGCCATCTTTCCGTTACTGTAAAAATAGTATCTGTCTTCACCAATAGTCTGCCAGCCGGTGAGCATGATACCAGACTCGGGATCGAGATAATATGTGGCATTGCCTATAACGGTAAGTCCTGTGCACTTGACGCCTGATACATCGAAATAATAATCTTTGCCGTCTATCACAGCCCAGCCGGTCTTCATGCGGCCGCTGTTAAGATCGAAGTAGTAATCGCATTCTTCGATCGTTTTCCAGCCATAAACCAATTCTTCCTTCTCAGGATCGAAATAGTATGTTGCATCACCGTCATTTATCCATCCTGTAACCATCGGGCCGTTTTCCGCAAAGAAATAATACTTTCCGCCAATATTTTGCCAGCCAGTGAGCATACAGCCGTAATTATCAAAGTAATAATTTCTGTTTTCAATTGTCTGGACCCCGGTTACAAAGACCTTTGTCTCGGGATCTATATAATAAAAATGATCGTTGTCCGAGACCCATCCTGTATGGAGACAGCCGTCCTCGCCAAAGTAAGAGCCATATGCATCACCTGTTCCCCAGCCAATCGCCATCCTGCCGTCGCTATAGAAATAATAGATATCTCCATTTATTTCCTGCCATCCAGTTGCAACATTATCTGATTCAGGTGGGAGATAATACGTGTCTTCACCGTCATAGATCCAGCCTGTAACAGGAAAACCGTGGTCATTGTAGTAACTTACACGCCCGAGGTCATAATACCATCCCATCGGGATATAGCCGTCTTCTTCATCGAAATAGTATTCTTCACCATCAATGGTATGGCGACCTTCATATCTGGCACCGGTCTCGGGATCAAAATAATATAACCTGCCGTCAATATAATAAAAGCCTGAAGCCATTACCCCAGGATCGACATAATAACGCCAGACTCCGTCCTCATTGACCCATCCCTGCAAAGCAGGAGAAGGATCCGGAGCACCGCAGGGATCATCAGTAATAACATCTTCATATCCCGTGATACCTGGCACGGGCAAACCGATAAAAGGTTGTGAATCAAAAGCCACATCCGCAGCAGCAGCCGTTGAGAGTAAAGAAACGACTGCAGCAGTCGCAAATCCTGTAACAAAAAGGTGCCTCGAAGTACGCATAGAAGTGTCCCCCTTTTTGGAAATACACTATGATTCTAACACTTTATCGAAATTGATTTGCGTTTTCTCAAATATAGTTAACACATCGTTTATCAAATTTACATTTGAAACGGGCTCATATCATCCTGCCTTATGGTAAGTTCCGGGTTCTTCGGTCATGTCGAAAACATAATACTCGGAAGGATCAACATTCGTATTCGCATCAAGATGCATTGCAAGCGCTTCTTCAACGGTTATCGTGCAGTCATCGACAAATGCAGGTCCGTATGTGGGATCATCCTTAAGATAGACGTACTGATTAAGATTTGAATCATAATAATAGATCCAATCTATCAATAAATTCTTCCAGGTGTTTGTTGCTTCATCATAACGGTATTCCGTAAAACCGGACCAAACTTTACTTTTTGCATCATATCCGCAATCGCTTAGCTTGTCTCCGATATATGTATATTTATCATTATCGGGAATCCTTATGACACAATCTTTAAAAACAAGCGTCGGTTGCAGACTTGCGTATGAATCTTCAAAAGTGGCTCCGGGATAGATTATTTCCTGATAATTAAAATATCTGCCGTCATACCAGACATTGGAAAAATAACCAATGGTAAAAATATTGGTTTCTTCGAACGTTGAACCGTTATCATAAAGGAAAGTAAACGCTCTGCCTACATCCATATAGCAAGCGGTATAGTGCTTATTCCTTTCAGAATCATACTCTGCCTCAAATGTACTGCTCGTGGCAGTATTTAACCTGACATAGCTCCCTCCGGTCCCTACCGCAGAACGCACATCCTGCCATTTAATGCCGTCATCTACTAAATCAGGCTTTATTTCAATAGTTCCGTAATACTTGATGTCGTCACTAAGTGTCTTAAAAGAAGTTCTATTGACTGCATCATCAGCAGAACCGTCAAACTTAAAGTAATTACGGATATTTTCTTTATCGATCAGCTGGCCTCCGCCATGTCCCTGACCGCCATATTCTCTGGTCTCACCGTTATATGTGACATGAATTTTACTATGGTAATACCAATCCCACTGATATGTTGCGCTGGGATCAAGCCTTTGGGCCACAGCTGCCATCATCGAAGGAAAACCCCAAGAATCCAAACGGTAAGGATAAAGGCTGTTCAATAACATACGCTTGCCTTCGACCCTTGCATAAGGAGAACGCAGATAGAAGGTCTGGTCCGTATGAGGAGATGTGGAAAGTCCGCAGAAACATTCTCCTTCTGTATATTCCGAGCCTTCATAAATTCTGGCCTGAGCTTTCATAAATTCCCCTCTGACAGCGACTCCGGAATAAAGACAGATATCAGAAAGTCCGTCCTGGATCGCATCCATATTATCGAAAAAGCTTTTCTTCGGATCACCGTACGTTTCGATCAGATAATCAACATCGTCATAAAGTTCAGGCATTTGAACAGTTACATCCGTATTTTTGAAATTATAGTAAATACCGTAATAGTCACAGCCTGCGATATAAAGTGTCTGCAGTATCATTTCACCGCCGTCAACATTAGCGTATGGGAAAGCAATATAACCGCCCTTAACACGGTATTTCGAGGAATCCTCATATACAACATCAACATATCTTTCCTTCTCAACCGTTATCAAAGGATACGCAGATGAAGCATCGCTGTATTTCGATGACGGATCTATAAATCTGAAGGAGTCAGGATCAGGATTATCCGTCTTAATGTAAACAGCAGTCCTCAACCCTCCTGTGAGAGGTATGATCTCATAAGAGTATTTAGTTGCATCGTCAGGAATCCTGGGATTACGGCCGGGATAATGTGAGTAACCGGAATCATCGAACCAATACAATCCTCCATCAACTTTCAGCAAACATGACTTAGGAATCCATCCGTTATCGTCATACCATTGTCCGTTGCTGTCATAAAGCCACTTTGCAACAGTAGTACGTCCATCCCACGCTCCGCTGTCAGTAAGCCAATAACCGAAACGGTAGCATCCGGATTCCATATACCCGTCATTATCAAAGAAATACTTCTTGCCATCGATCCAAAGCCACTGAAACTTAGGATACCAGCCGTTATCGCTGAACCACCATCCCTTATCATCCTTCTTCCAGGCTGCCTGGATATGATTCTTGTCACATGCACCGTTTTTCTTAAGCCAGCATCCGTTACGGTAACACTCGTGCTCCATGTAGCCCTTGGAATCAAAGTAATAACGCTGACCGTCGATCTGCAGCCATTTATTCCTGGGATACCAGCCGTTATCCTCATACCACCAGCCCTTTTCATCACTCTTCCATTTGCCGTGGCTGTAATTCTTATCCCAGGCGCCGTTGCTCTTGAGCCAGTAGCCGCCGCGATAGCAGTCGCGTTCCATATAGCCTTTAGCGTCAAAGTAGTACCACTCTCCGTCTATCTCGGCCCACTGATTCTTGTAGTATGAATCACCGGTCGAATACCACCAGCCGTTAGAGTCGCATTTCCAGCCTGTGTCAGCAAAGACACTGCCTGAGAAAATGCTCATTGTCATGATGATAACCAATAAAACAACTACGGATTTTGTTCTCATTCTTAAATGCATAAGACCTCCTCAAAACCCACCGTACATAGAACCCTTATAAAGTCATATTAGCCCAATGTCTGAAGCAATTCAACAAATGAAGATGTTTTAACGACTACTACGACAGTAAAAAAGTTGCCCTGAAGTGATGCTCTCACTTTCAGGACAACTCCTGTTAACCAAATCAAATATGGAATTACTTCTCGTTCTTCATTCCAGACAGGAACGCATTGATAAAACCGTCGATATTACCGTCCATGACAGCATCAACATCGACTTCCTCATATCCTGTTCTGTTGTCCTTAACAAGT
Organism: Butyrivibrio sp. AE2032; assembly: GCF_000702965.1. Classification (NCBI taxonomy): domain Bacteria; kingdom Bacillati; phylum Bacillota; class Clostridia; order Lachnospirales; family Lachnospiraceae; genus Butyrivibrio; species Butyrivibrio sp. AE2032. The sequence goes on from NZ_JNLF01000002.1 coordinate 385,917, forward strand.
GTGTAGGGACAGAAAACGTAGGATCTGATCTGCGAACCCCAGGCAATCTCCATCTGGTTGCCCTTCAGGTCTTCGATCTTCTCCATCTCGGACGCCCTTGCAAGTGCAAAGAGCTTTGCCTTGAGCATTCTCAAGCAGGTTTCCTTGTTCTGGAGCTGTGATCTTTCTGCCTGGCAGGAAACGACGATACCTGTCGGGTTATGTGTCATACGGACAGCAGTATCAGTCTTATTGATGTGCTGACCGCCCTTACCGGTAGCACGGTAGAGGTCGATACGGACATCACCCATGTCGATCTTGATGTCATCTTCAGTCTTCTGGTCGAGCTCAGGGATGACTTCGCATGAAGCAAATGATGTGTGTCTTCTGCCTGCGGAATCAAACGGAGAGATACGGACAAGACGGTGGACGCCTAATTCAGATCTTAAAAAGCCATATGCGTTCTCGCCCTTGACCATGAAGGATACAGACTGTATGCCTGCCGTATCACCGTCGACAAAATCGAGTTCCTCAACAGTGAAATCATGGCTTTCGGCCCATCTGGTGTACATTCTGTAGAGCATGGAGCACCAGTCCATGGCTTCCGTTCCGCCCGCGCCTGCATGAAGCGTGATCGTGGCGTTGTTAGCATCGTAAGGACCTGTGAGGAGAGTCTCAAGACGCATCTTCTCGAAATCTTCCTTGAAAGATGCCGTTGAAGCCTTAAGTTCCTCAAGGGAATCCAGATCCTCTTCCTCATTTGCGAGCTCGCAGAGAGCAAGAAGATCCTCACGCTCGGAAACGAGAGACTTATAGCTGTCTACTCTTTTCTTAAGTCTTCCCAGTGTCTGCTGGATCTCTGTTGCCTTATCGACATTGTTCCAGAAATCGGGCTCCTGCATGCGGTTCTCATATTCGCTTATCTGATCAGCGACATGGTCGATATGAAGAGCATCCTTAAGCTGGGCTATAGGTTCCTCATAGGATTCAAGTTCGAGTCTTATGTTGTCAAATTCAAGCATTGATTACCCCTTGTGTTCTTCAACGAATTCTTTTACAAGCTTCATAGCTTCCTTGATGTCTTCCAAAGAAGCAGCATAACTGATACGGACAAAGCCCTCACCGCACTTGCCGAAAGCGTTTCCGGGAACGATGGCAACGTGCTTTTCGAGCAGGAGCTTCTCACAGAATTCCTCGGATGTCATTCCTGTACTCTTGATACAGGGGAATGCATAGAAAGCACCGTAAGGAGTAAAGCAGTCAAGGCCGGCATCCTTAAGGCCCTGGATTATGACTCTTCTTCTGTGATTATACTCATCGCGCATCTTGGCGATCTCGTTATCGGCATTCATGGCAGCCTCGACGACAGCAAACTGGGCTGTTGAAGGAGCGCACATAATGCAGTACTGATGTATCTTTACCATCGGAGCGATAAGCTCTTTGGGGCCGGCGAGATATCCTACTCTGAAACCTGTCATGGCATAGGATTTGGAGAAACCGTTAACCATGACCACCCTCTCCCTGAGTTCAGGGAACTGCGCGAGCGAAGCCGGCTTTCCGTCAAGATAATTGAGCTCACAGTAAAGTTCATCTGAAAGAACGATGATCTCAGGATATTTTATGAGGACATCTCTGATCTTAGCCCAGTCATCCTTTGTCATGAGAGCGCCTGTAGGATTGTTCGGATAGCCGACGATTATGTACTTGGTCTTATCCGTAATGGCACTCTCGAGTTCCTCAGGCATGAGTTTGTAATCGTTCTCAGGCTTGGTCTCAACGATCACGGGTACACCGTGAGCGAATTCGACGGTAGCCTTATATGCAACGAAACAGGGCTCAACGATTATTACCTCATCACCGGGATTAATAAGAGCACGTGCGGCAAGATCAAGACCTTCACTGCCGCCTACCGTGATGAGGATCTCCGACGCGGGATCGTATGTCAGGCCATAACTTCTGCCAAGATAATCTACAATCGCTTTTCTGGAATCGATGTATCCGGAGTTGGGCGAATAATGCGTATAGCCGTCGATAAGCGAATTGATCGCTGCTTCCCTGATCGACCAGGGAGTATCGAAGTCAGGCTCACCTATGGAAAGCGAAATAACATGGCCCTGCATCTCATTTGCAAGGTCGAAGAATTTCCTTATGGCTGAAGGCGGTACTGCAGCAACAGCCTTGGATATCTTTGATTCGTAATCGAAACTCATAAGATGATAGCCTGCCTGTCGTCGGAATTCGGATTATCGTAGATTATACCATTAGCCTTATATTTCTTAAGGATAAAGTGTGTCGTTGTGGAAAGAACGCCTTCCATAGTTGCGATCTTCTCGGTAACGAATGTGGCGATATCACGAAGCGTCCTGTCTTCATAGATAATCATGAGGTCAAAACCGCCGCTCATGAGATAGCATGCGGTAACCTTATCGTACTTGCTCAATATCTGGGCAATATGGTCATAACCCTTATTCTTAACCGGAGTGATCCTTACTTCGATCATGCCGATGCAGTTGTCTGGTGCCATCTTCTCCCAGTTGATCACGGTATTGTAGCCTAAGATGATGTTCTCATCCTTAAGACGCTTGATCTCGGCTTCCACATCATCGGCGTTTACACCAAGCATTACGGCAATCTCATCGGCCGACAGTCTGGCGTTGTTCTCAATAAGTCTTAAAAGCTCTAAATCGTCTATCATGTGGAAACTCCTTTTCTATAAATTGCAAAATCTCCCGCAACAAAATTGCGGGAGATTGTTGCTTTAATTCAGTATATTCAGATTCTTGCTACACCTGTATCACGGGCTGCCTGAGCAACAGCAGCTGCAACTGCCTTACCTACTCTTGCATCAAATGCATCAGGAAGGATGTACTCAGGATTGAGCTCTTCGTCGGAAACGATGCCTGCGATAGCGTTAGCTGCAGCGATCTTCATCTCATCGTTGATGTCGGAAGCTCTTACATCGAGAGCGCCGCGGAAGATGCCGGGGAATGCGAGAACATTGTTGACCTGGTTCGGGAAGTCGGAACGGCCAGTAGCCATGACTGCAACGCCTGCCTTCTTAGCCTCGTCGGGAAGGATCTCAGGTGTGGGGTTAGCACAAGCAAATACGACAGGATCCTTAGCCATTGTGGCAACCATGTCAGCTGTGAGAACGCCGGGAGCGGAAACGCCGATGAATACGTCAGCGCCTACGATAACGTCAGCAAGTGAACCGGCCTTCTTTTCGGGATTTGTGATCTTAGCCATCTCTTCCTTAGCGGAGTTGAGGCCTTCTCTGCCCTCATAGATAGCGCCCTTACGGTCGCAGAGGATAACGTTCTTAAGACCTCTGGAGATGAGGAGCTTTGTGATAGCAGTAGCAGCAGCGCCAGCGCCGTTTACTACTACGTGGATGTCTTCCATCTTCTTGCCGACGATCTTAAGAGCATTTGTAAGACCTGCAAGTGTGATGACAGCCGTACCGTGCTGGTCATCGTGGAAGATCGGGATGTCACATCTCTCCTTGAGCTTCTTCTCGATCTCGAAGCATCTGGGAGCGGAGATATCCTCAAGGTTAACGCCGCCGAAAGAGCCTGCGAGGAGAGCTACTGTATTAACGATCTCGTCAACATCCTTTGAACGGATGCAGAGAGGGAAAGCGTCTACGTCACCGAAAGCCTTGAAAAGAGCGCACTTACCTTCCATAACGGGCATACCTGCCTCAGGTCCGATGTCGCCCAAGCCGAGAACTGCGGTACCGTCTGTAACGACAGCAACGAGGTTATGTCTTCTTGTATATTTATATGAGAGGTCAACGTCCTTCTGTATCTCAAGACAAGGAGCTGCAACGCCGGGTGTGTAAGCGATAGCAAGTTCTTCCTTGGAACCTACGGGAGCGGTAGCGATAACTTCGATCTTACCGCCCCACTTCTCATGCATCATAATAGCCTTCTCGTTATTGTCCATAATGTTGAACCTCCAAATTTTATTCTTAACGCACTAATAATATAAATAATTAAATGCAAAAACAATCGCGGGGATATAAGATTTTTTAATCAAATCTGTCTATTTATTGGCATTTTTAACAGACCTTGGCGAAAACCCTGACCGTCAGATGGCGAGAGGCCTTCTTCCGCCCTTTATCGGGAAATCCTTCATCGTGCAGTAAGCAAGGCCCATAAGTCTGCCAAAGGACAGGCAGATCCAGGCCGTAAGCGCGGAATCAAGGATATAAAACGCCGTCATGGAAACATTCGCGAGGAGCGGCAGCAGGAAATCGAGAACCAGCGCAGTCAGGATGATTACGGCTATGCTCCTCATGTTGATAAAGTAATATTTCCTCGCAAGCCTTACCGAATAAGGGAGTGACTTAAAAAGGCCAGCATCTCCGGACAGATAAGCAGCAGGAGCCGCAAAGATGAACGGCAGGCCCAAAACCGCGAGGAACATGAAATACAGCGAGATCGATACCACGGGAATGGCGATTATGACCGACACGAGCACGAGGATAAAAAGTCTTCCGATAAGTTTTTTGATCTCGATCGGCTTGTCGGGCATCCTCTGCACCGCATAATCGTAGGCTTCCGGATCGTTTTCCTTGATGGACTGTATCTTTTCGAGCCTGAAATTCCTGATGAACATAGCCGTATAAATATATGTGCTCGTCAAAAGGATAAGGTCACCCAGGATCAGTGTCGCGAGATATATCATATTACCCTTTGACAACGGGAATGTCATGAAAAGAGCATCGTAGACCTCGGGATCATACTCGTTCATGTTATAAAACGTCATTATCCAGTTCTGGAGAGGCGTGAAATCGGTATCTGCAAACGGATTGAAATATATAGCGGCGTTCAGGACGACGGTTACCAGATAAAGGATCCTTACTCCCCACCTCTTACCGACATTGTCTATATCAAAAATGCTCTTTAGCAAAGACAGAAACATCCGTACACCTCAAATCTCTCAATACGGAATATTTTACGATAATCGGCTCAAAATTGAAAACAAATCTTATTAGAAAATTGGGGCATTATTACCTTATGTGATTAACGCATAAAGTAATACTTGTGATACAATCTCTCTGTTAAATTTATTAGAAGGACATAATCTATTATGATCGAATTCCATGTTATACCTGATCTGCTCTATGTTATCCCTGCCGAAAACCACTCGGCCCAGGATATCAGGAACATCTTAAGTTCACATCCCGAGATAAAGTTCGTATCTTTCGCCGCTGTTGACCTTATGGGAAACGACACGGACGAGAAGATCCCGATCTCGGACTTCATGGACAACATTGAGAACTACCTGGACGGAAAGGCCGTTCAGACCGACGGTTCCTCGGTTGTTCTTCCGGGCATCGCAACTCTTAACGACGGTAAAGTCGATCTTATACCTGATGCCAACGTTATCTGGTATATCGATTATAACTACGAACATATTGATTTCGAGACCGGAAAGCCCGTCGGAACCCTGAGGATCCCTTCTTTCCTCAAGCACAACAACGAAGAGGTCTGCTCCAGGTCGATCCTCCGCAAGAGCGCAGAATACTTTGAGTCCACTATTAAGGAGCGTTTCCTTAACGATCCTACACTCTGCGCAGATTACGGATTTTCACCTGACGAGCTCGACAGGATCACGCTCATCACGGCTACGGAACTCGAGTTCTGGGTAAACTCACCCGACGAGATCATCAGCACGGAGCAGCTCTCCATTTCTCAGGAACTCAAGGAATCCTATTGGAAGCGCACAAAGGGCGTCGTAAGAACGGCTCTTGAGCAGGTCATCCTTATCCTCGACCATTACGGCTTCAATCCCGAGATGGGTCACAAGGAAGTCGGCGGCGTTAAGGCATCTCTCAATTCTTCGGGCGAATTCCACTTCATCATGGAGCAGCTCGAAGTCGACTGGAAATATTCGGATGCACTTCAGGGGGCAGATTACGAGCTCATCGCCAGGATCATCATCAAGGAGATCTTCAGACTCCATGGTCTTGACGTCAGCTTCAATGCAAAGCCTCTTCCGGGTGTTGCAGGTTCAGGCGAACACACACATGTTAATGCTGTCGCTTACCTTAAGGACGGAAAAAAGATCAATCTCTTCGCACCCGAAGACACGAAGGCAGACTTCCTAAGCAGATTCGGCTGGGGCTCACTCATGGGCATCATGAAGCACTACAGCAATGTCATCAATCCCTTCGTATCTGCTACGACTGACGCATTCGAGCGTCTGACACCCGGGTTCGAAGCTCCGACACATACGGTAGCCTCCATCGGCATGGATGTAAACACACCTTCGCGCAACAGATCCGTTCTCTTAGGTCTCGTAAGGAGCGAAGATACAAAATATGCGACAAGATTCGAGCTCCGTGCTCCGAACCCGCATACAAACACATACCTCTGCCTTGCTTCCGTATATCAGGCAATGCTCGACGGTATCGCTTATGCGCTCGATTCCGGAAAGAATACAAAGGAACTCGAGGCAGAGTTCACCAAGCCTTACGGTCAGGAGAGCAACTACCTTGAAAAGGACAGGCTCTACCGCTGCGAGGACGACATCTTCGAAGACATGGATTCCAATGAGAGAGACAGACTTTTCGGCACACCTGCAGCAACTGTCTTCGAGTCCCTTTCGACACTCAAGAACAGCAATGTTGCGGAGATCCTCTGCAGAGGCAATGTCTTTGACGACAAGCTCATCGCATCCTACTATCAGGCAATGCTCGTACGCTGGGAGATGGAACTCATGGAGAAGATCATCCCCGCAAACCTCTCACTTATCAGGAGCATCACAAGATCCGATGACGGTTCAGTCGGCTACGACGACAGACTCTGGAACGACATCGAGGATCTCAAGCTCCTCCTCGCAAAGGACACAGATGTTCAGGCTTCGATCTTTACAAGGATCAAGGCTGCGGTCAAGTCCGGCGACTGGGAAAAGACTTCCGAGTATCAGCGTGCAATGAAGAACGCAATGAACGAGCTCAAGAACAAATACAAGACATACTGCGATAACCAGATCTGATCAGATCTTCAAAAGAAAAACCACCGACTGCCTCATTGAGCAAATGCCCGTGAGGCAGTCTTTTTACGCCATACAAAAGAGCTGCCCCGTATGAGACAGCTCTTTCGTATACCCGGTCGGGTTAATAATGAATCAGTATGTGCTTATTAAGCCTTCTTGTTTGATGCGATGAACTTGTAGAGGAATGCTGCAAGAGCTGCACCGAGGAAAGGTCCTACGACAAATACCCAGAGGCAGGAAAGTGAATCAAATCCTGCGAGGATTGCAGGTCCGATGGAACGTGCAGGGTTAACGGATGTACCTGTAAGGCCGATACCGAGGATATGGACCATAACGAGTGAGAAACCGATAACGACGCCGCCGAAGGAACCGTGCTTGAACTCGGAATCAGTAACACCGAGGATTACGAATACGAAGATGAAAGTAAGGAGCAACTCTACAAAGAGACCTGCAAGCCAGCTCTCATTAACGCCGGCAAGACCGTTTGATCCGAGTGCGCCTGTCTTATCTTCCACATTGCCCAAAGCGAAGATGATCTTGAGGCAAGCTGCTCCGAAGAGAGCGCCCAAAGTCTGGCTGAGGAAATAAAGGAAGAAATCCTTGGCATTCATTCTGCCTGCGATGAGGCAAGCCAGTGAAACGGCAGGATTGATATGGCAACCTGAAATATTGCCTACACAATATGCCATTCCGACAATAACAAGACCGAATGCAAAAGCAGTAAGGATATATCCGCAGCCGTTAGCAGCGTCACATCCTACCAGCATAGCAGTACCGCAACCTACAAGAACAAGGGTGAACGTACCGATAAACTCGGCGACATACTTCTTAAGTGAGTCCATAACAACACCTGCCTTTATTTATTTGAGCAGGTATCGCCTGCTCTTACTCAATTATAAACATATTCCTCGCCATTAGATTTGATAATTACTTCATTTGTGTTACCGTTTGAAGACATTTCGACATGGCCGATGACCTTGGCATCGATGTTGAATGTCCTGGCGATATCGATGATGCCGGAAGCAGCAGCCTCGTCAACATAGAATTCGATCCTGTGTCCGCAGTTGAATACCTGATAGAGTTCCTTCATCGGAATCTCACCGGATTCATAGATAGCCTGGAAGAGCGGCGGGAGTTCGAACATATTGTCCTTGACGTATCTGACGCCGGTACCGAAGTCACGGCACTTTGCCTGTCCGCCGCCCGTGCAGTGGATGATGCCGTAAACATTCTCTCTGTAAGAAGCGAGCACCTTGGAGATGACCGGAAGGAATGTTCTCGTGGGAGCGAGGATCGCCTCACCTACCGTGATGTCAGTTCCGGGGAGATTATCGGAGAGTCTGTACTTTCCGCAGTATGCCTTATCCTCTCCAAGCGTATCCGAGAAGGATTCCTTATAGTTTTCGTAGTAATACTTATTCAGGAGCATGTGGCGCGCAGCCGTAAGTCCGTTGGAGGACATGCCTGAATTGTATCTGTCCTCGTATGTTGCCTGACCGAAGGAAGCAAGACCAACTATTACGTTGCCGGGCTTGATGTTTGCAGCGTTGATGACGTCAGATCTCTTAGCCCTTGCCACAAGAGTCGAGTCAACGATGAGCGTTCTTACGAGGTCGCCGACATCAGCTGTCTCACCGCCGCACATCGTGATGTTGATGTCCTGTCCTGCGAGTTTTGCGATGATCTCGTCATAACCTTCGATAACCTTAGCGATAGCCTTGCCGTCAACTCTGTGAGCGTTACGGCCGATAGTGTTGGACAGCATGAGGTTCTCTGTGACGCCGCAGCAGGCGAGGTCGTCCGTATTCATTACGAGTGAATCCTGAGCCAGGCCCTTGAACCAGTCGTAATTGCCTGTTTCCTTATACATTAAGTAAGCGACGGAAGATTTTGTGCCGGCGCCGTCAGCGTGGATCGCAGTGCAGTATTCGGGATCTCCTGCGAGATCTTCGATAAGCTTGCAGAAAGCTCCCGGGAAAACTCCCTTGGACTGGTTCTTTACTGCTGCCTTTACGTCATCCTTTGTGGGAGATACGCCTCTGCTCAAATAAGATTCTGCTGACATGTTTTTATCCTCCGGTTATTTGATCTCATCAGTTATGTTTCTCGTGCAGGCCGGTAAGCCGGGTTCTGTATGTGACGATCATCTATCTAGACGTAATATCTCTAAAACGTTCAAGCCGTCTCCTAAGGCCCGCGGACCGCGGTTATCACCTTTCCACGACGTTGCTCCGGATGGGGTTTACAAGGCCGATATGTCTCCACATCGCCGGTGAGCTCTTACCTCGCCTTTTCATCCTTACCCTTGTGGGGCGGTTTTCTTTTCTGTTGCACTTTCCTTAAAGTTGCCTTCACCGGGAACTGCCCGGCATCCTGTCCTGTGGAGCCCGGACTTTCCTCATGCGCCGAGCTTTCGCTCACCTGGCGCCCGCGATCGTCTCGGTCTGCCCGAAAAACATCATTATTTTAATAATAAAAGCGTTTAAAGTATAGACGGAACTTCGTTGTTATAATTCACAGTAAATTCTATGCCCGGATACTTTTCCGAGAGCAATTGCCTTAACTTGGGAAGATATGCCTGCTCCGTTGCCGAATGTCCGGCTATGACGGTATTGATCCCCATCTGTTCCAATGCAACACATACATGATGCTTTATCTCGCCGGATACGACAGTATCAGCTCCGCACTTGATCACGCCCGGGATGGAATCCTCGTCAAAGGCACCTCCCTGAACAAATACCCGCCTGACAATGTTTTCGGGATTATTGATCGTGATAATGCCGCTCGAGCCGAGCTTTTCTGCAACAAACCTGCAGTATTTCCTTAGTGTCATTAGATCTATCGTGACTATATCGTATACAACACCGCACTCAACGCCTTCAACGGACTTGGGATTTTCCGCTTCGAGCTTATCGGCTATGGCGAGATTACCGAATTCATTTGTCATGTCGAGGTTCGTGTGGCAGCTGATCACCGAGATGCCGGATCTGATCAGGTTTGCAAGCGTCCTGCCGGTGGCATCGTCCAATGTAAGAGTCTTTATGCCACCAAAAATTATCGGGTGATGAGTGACTATCAGGTTTGCTCCGGCATTCCTGGCGGTCTCTATAGCCTTGTCCGTAAGGTCTAATGACAGGACCACTGCCGATACTATCTTTTCCCTGTCGCCTGCGATAAGCCCTGTGTTGTCGTAACTCATTGCATTCTCTTTCGGGAAAACCTCATTAAGGAACATCTCGATATCATTTACGTTCATTTTTCTTTCTTGCCTCCAATGCAGACTTTACAACGGGATTGCTTCTCTGCCTGATCTCGAATATATCATCGAGATGCGCGAAATAAGCGATCACCTCTTTATCCCCTTCATTATATCTTTCCAGGAGCACGGGCCCGTAACAGGCTTCTTCATCCGTTAAGGAATAACTCTCACCCTTATACGTTACCCGCATGCAATTATAGAATATATCCCTGTCGCAACAAACACTTTCATCCTGATATGTAAAACCGGTCTCCGCAAGGAATTTCCTGACTGTATCATTAGATTTCTGGGGCTGGAGAACGAAAGTTACCTTCTTCATAACCTCAGATCCGTTATCCTTGAGCGCTCTTGTAACGATATCGATTATGTTAAGACCGCCCATTCCGGCTATGACGACTATATCGCCTTCCTTTAACGGGACACCGTTAAGGCCGTCAGTAACAAAAACTTCGGACCTTTCCTTATATCCGGCCAGGATAAGTGCTGTCTCCGATCGTTTGGCAGGGGCTTTATGTATCTCCGTGCATACGGCAGAGCTGACAAGGGATGAATCAAGACATCTGAGCGCGAGATAACCGTGATCCGAACCGACGTCTATCACCCTCGTGGAACCGGGCTCGCTTACGGCAGATCTTACCTGCTCATAGACCATCTCGAGTCTGACGGTAAGTTCCTGCATCAGAGTTCTCCGATCCTCTTTCTTAATGAATCCTTGTATTCGATCAGCTTTCTTATGGCCTGATCGATCTTCTTCTTTTCCTCAGGTCCGGCAGAAGCACGCATATCCATGAGTCTTTCCTCTTCTCTGGAGAGAACGGATGACCTGACCTTGAACAGGAGCATAAGATACATATCGGTCTTGATGAGGACATTGGCACTCCTGTCGGCATTTTCGACAGCCTTCAGCATAACGCTCTCGGCAGGCAGACCGTTTATCGTGAGCCTCGTGAAATAATCGTTCATCCTGGCAAATATCTTCTCGTTCTTACCGTCGTAGATATTGAGGAATATCCTGACCAGTTCCCTTAAGGTATCACCCGAGAAATCGTCAGGTCTTATGATATCAGTCTTCTCGATCTTCTCGCTCTTTGCCAGTGCCGTACCCAAAGAAAGCGCATATGCGAAAAGATCTATCTCTTCTTTTGTGGCGGTATCATTTACCTTCTTGAAGGCAGGCTGCTCATCGGGAGATGTTTCTTCATTTTGTTCCGGGGGAGGTTCGGGCATATCGGGATCAGTCTCGAAATCCTGAGCGCTGTTCCTCCTGCTCATGTCTTCCCTTCTCTCGCGTTCAAGCGCCCTGGAAGTTGCAAGCTGCTGCTTCTTGTCTTCGATCATGCTGTATTTCTGCATCTGGCTGATGACAGCATCCGGAGATGCGCCGAGCAGCGGAGCCGCAATACCGGCCATCCTGGAGCGTTTGATGTCATCGTTCATCCATGAACCGTAAAGACAGATATCCTCCTGATACCTGCCTCTGTCGAGAATGCCCGTCTCGGGATCGGTATTGTCGTTTTTGGCTCTCTCCAAAAGATAGTCTTCGACATAAAGGGCATTTTTGACGACTTCCTTGAACTTGTCGGCGCCGTTTGTCCTAATGTATTCATCCGGGTCTTTACCGTCAGGGACCTTTGCTATCCTGATGCGGATATTGATCCCCGTAAGTTTTCTTAAGTATTCCATCATCATCTTGACGGCTCTCAGAGCAGCCTTCTGTCCGGCATTGTCGGCATCGAAAAAGAAGACGACTTCCTCGGCGAATCTGCTGCAGAGCTTGAGCTGGCTGTCTGTAAATGACGTTCCGAGAGCGGCCACGGTATTCCTGAATCCTGCCGCATGCATCGCGATGGCGTCCATATAACCTTCAACCACGATGAGTTGCTTGGACTGCTCCTTCCTGGCGAAGTTCATCGCATAGAGATGGTTCTGTTTATTGTAAACGAGTGAATCGGGCGAATTGATGTACTTGGGTTTCTCATCACCCAAAGCTCTTCCACCGAAAGCTATTATCGTACCGAAAGTATCGAATATCGGAAACATCAGCCTTCCGCGGAAAAGATCATAAGGTTTGTTGTTTTTGGGTGATACGGCAAAGATGCCTGACTTCAGGAGTTCCTCGTCCTTATAGCCCTTCTGTTTAAGAAGATCGTAGAGGGCCGATCTGGCCATGGGCGAATAACCTATACCGAAGTTATCCAGGGTCTGTTTGGAAAGGCCCCGCTTTGCGGCATATTCCCTGGCGGGAACACCGATCTGAGGATCGTTGAAAGACTTATAGTAGAACTTCGCGGCTTCCTTAAGGATATCCTTTACCCTGTTCTTTTCTTCCTTTTGGATGCTCTCGCCGGAATATCCCGTCTCCGGGATATCGACACCGTAGATGCCTGCCAGATGCCTGATGGCTTCGGGATAGCTCAGATGCTCTATCTCCATGATGAAGTTGATGGCATTACCGCCCTTGCCGCATCCGAAACAGTGATAGATGCTCTTTCCGGGATGGACTGAGAAAGACGGCGTCTTCTCAGAATGGAAAGGACAGAGTCCCCAGAGATTTGAGCCGGAACGCTTGAGCTGCACATAGCGGCCTACGACAGATTCGATATCTGCCCTGGTAAGCACTTCATCTATAACACTTTCAGGTATCAGTCCCATGTTCGCCTCTGATTAAAATAAAAGCCCGGTGATTATCCGGGCCTTTAGTGATAGCCGATAAAAAAGCTCAGTCTTCTTTCTTATCCTTCTTCTTGCCGAAAAGGCCGGTCTTCTCAGGCTGCTCAACCTTCTTGATGGATCCGTCAGGATTGAGCTGGTCACGCTTGATTACTGTTTGTATAGCACTTTTCGTGAAAGTTACAAGAGAATTTGCGGCCGAAGTCGAGATAGTGACCTCATCTCCCTTGATATTGGCCACAAAACCGACAAGACCGCCGATAGTAACTACCTTATCGCCGACAGAGAGCTTGCTCATCTGTTCCTTGAGTTCCTTGTCCTTTTTACGCTGAGGTCTGATAAGCACAAAGTAAAAGACCACGAACATGATCAAAAGAAGACCTAAGGAAGCAACAGATCCCATCATCTCGCCCGGAGCTCCGAACATACTCATGGTTCCTGCATCATCAAAATAAAACATTTATATTTCCTCCAAAATTAAATATCTGTATATTGAGCTATTACATCAGACATCGTGAAATAGCCCTTCTCTTTGCCTGCCATGAACTTTGCGGCAGTAAGAGCGCCCTTGGCGAAGACTTCTCTTGTCTGTGCGCTGTGGCTGATCGTGAGGATCTCCTCATCACTGATGAACATTGCACTGTGCTCACCGACGATATTGCCACCCCTGATGGAAGAGATGCCGATCTCATTCTTTGCTCTGGCCTTGTTGACACTGTGTCTGTCATAGACATATTCGACAGTGTCGGGGATCTCCTGATCGATGGCGGATGCTATCATCATTGCAGTTCCTGAAGGTGCGTCGAGCTTTCTGTTGTGATGAGCTTCAACGATCTCGATGTCAAATTCGGGATAAAGGATCTTCGTAGCCTTCTTGCAGAGCTCGACCATAAGGTTGATGCCGAGGCTCATGTTTGCGGACTTGAATACAGCGATCTTCTCCGAAGCTTCAAGGATGCTTGCGACAGTCTCGTCAGAAAGCGCCGTTGTGCAGCATATAAAAGGCTTATTGCGTGTTAAAGCAAACTCAAGGATCGTGGGAACCGCTTTTGCATTAGAAAAGTCGATGATAACATCGAAATCCTCTGTACATTCGTTAAGGCTCGTATAGACCGGGAAATCGTAGCTGTCATTGGAGATAATGTCTCCGCCGGCAACGATCCTGTAATCAGGATTGTTATAACAGAGCTCGGCAATGGCTTTGCCCATTCTGCCGCAACAACCGTTTAGAAAGATATTGACCATTTTTCCACTCCTGTTCCTTATCGTTCTTACTTTGCGAGAAAATCTGCCATGGCTGAAGTGTCATACTGCTTGAGCACCTCAACGACCTTATCGTGATTTGCCTTGCTCATCTCACAGAGAGGAAGTCTGCAGGGACCTGCATTCCAGCCGAGGATATTCATTGCTTCCTTGACGGGGATCGGGTTTACTTCGCAGAACATAGCCTTAACGAGCGGAATGAAACCGATCTGGGCATTTCTTGCATCTTCGGTGTTTCCGTCGATGTAATCGTGGATCATCTTGGATGTTTCCTTAGGCATGATGTTGGCGATAACTGAGATAACACCCTTTGCGCCGAGTGAGAGCATCGGAACAGCAAGTCCGTCCTCTCCTGAATAGAGCGCATATCTGTCTCCGCACAGGCTGTAGATCTCGGGAACCTGACCGAAATTGCACTCCTTGACGCCTACGATATTCTCGTAAACGGAAAGTCTCTTGAGGAGTTCAGGTCCGATGTTTACGTTTGTTCTTGAAGGAACGTTATAAAGTATGATGGGAAGCTCGGGAACCGCCTCTGCGATCTTTGCGTAGTGACGGAAAAGTCCTTCCTGGGTGCACTTGTTGTAATAAGGCGTTACGAGTAATGCAGCATCAGCGCCGAGCTCATATGCCTTTTTAGTAAGAGAAACGCCGAATGCGGTATCGTTGGAACCTGTTCCTGCGATAACGGGAACTCTTCCGGCAACTGTATCAACAGCAAACTTGATAGCTTCAACGTGCTCTTCTTCTGTCATGGTGGCAGCTTCGCCGGTCGAACCACAGATGATTATGGAATCGATGCCCTGCGCTATCTGGAATTCGATAAGGCGTCCGAGTTCATCGAAATTGATCCCGCCATCCTCAAAGAAAGGAGTAACGATGGCAACACCGGCACCTACAAATACAGGCTTGGACATATATATGCCTCCTAGTGAAAGATTAACAAAAATACGAGTTTTAACCCTAAAACCTATTTTGACTAATGGATTTTAACACCTAATATTATTAATAGTCAATTTATACTTCTGGGGTGCACAATTGTACTTCCACAGCGCACAATCAAAGGAATTTAACCTTCCTGTGGATCGTTATCGAAGGACATCGGATACTTCACGTGGTCAAAGTCAGCAATGAGTCTTTTGAACACGCTGTTTATGGCGGATTTGTTTACCGACTTGATAACAAACGACATTCTGTACCGTCCCCTCAGCTCGTAAATAACACAGGGTATCGGTCCGTACACTTCAAACTGGTATTTCGGGTCCTGAAACGAAAGAAAATCGTTAAGATACTTGGCAAGTATATTAGCCCGCTGGATGAGCTTGTCCTCATCGGTAAGCGAGAGCACTATCTCACCCACCGCTTTAAACGGAGGAAGATTGAGCTTTTTCCTGTACTCTATCTCCTGATCGTAGAAAGCCCTGTAATCCTGAGAGCATGCGAATCTGAACAAAGGCTGATCCGGCCTGTAGCTCTGAATGAAAACTATACCCGGATGATCTCCCCTGCCGGCTCTTCCCGCAGCCTGCGTTATCAGCTGGAACGCTCTTTCCGAAGCCTTAAATGACGATGAGGCCAGCATCAGATCGGCACCTAAAACACCTACCACCGTGCAGTCAGGGAAATCCAGACCCTTGGCGATCATCTGGGTGCCTATAAGTATCGAAGCCTCTTTATTCGCAAACTTCTCGATTATCTCCTTGTGCGCGCCGGGAGTCATGGTGGAATCCTGGTCCATCCTTAAGACCTTCTCATGCGGGAACACCTGATGGAGGAACTCCTCGAGCTGCTGGGTACCGAATCCCGCCTTCGTAAAATGATTGCCGCCACAGTAAGAGCACCTCGCCTCATAGGACGGAAGCGTATATCCGCAGTAATGACATATAAGGCTCTGCGTGCCGTTGCGCCTGCTGTTGTGCAGTGTCATGGCAACGGAGCAGTTCTTGCAGGTGACCGGCTCACCGCAGTCTTCACATATGAGAGTTCTCGAAAAGCCCCTCCTGTTGAGCAGCAGTATGGCCTGCTTGTTCTCGGAAAATGCGACAGACATCGCCTGCCTCAAAGGAAGAGACAGCATATCCCCACTTCCGAGTTTTATCTGTTCTTTCATGTCGACAGGTATTATCTCGGGCAGAACTGCTTCCTGCCTTGCCCTGTTCTTAAGTTCAAGTAATTTATAAGCATTTTTCTGGGCGGCATAGAAACTCTCAACGGAAGGTGTGGCGGAACCCAGGACAACCGTACATCCGGTCTTCTGGGACCTGAGCCTTGCGATATCCTTTGCGGAATACCTTGGATGCGATTCGGACTTATATGAACTGTCGTGTTCCTCGTCCAGTATTATCAGCCTGAGATCTACCGCCGGAGCAAAGACTCCGCTCCTTGGGCCGACTATAACCTTTGCTCTGCCCGTCCTGATGTTGTTCCACTGCTCGTAGCGCTGTTTGTCGGTCAGCCTGCTGTGGAGCACCGCAACACTGTCACCGAGTCTTCCCTTTATCCAGCTGATGGTCTGTGGTGTCAGTGATATCTCGGGCACAAGATATATGACGCTTCCGCCGTCAGCTATTACCTTCTTCGCACAATTGAGATAAACTTCGGTCTTTCCGCTTCCGGTGATGCCGAAGAGCAGAAAAGTACCGGCAGTCCTGCTGTCAATGCCATTGCAAATCTCATCGACCGCTTCCTGCTGCTCGGGAGCAAGATCATATTCTTCGGTAAACTTATCCTGCAGGACCTCATCTTCTGCCACAGCCGATGCATCTTCTTCCGCCGTCTCCTTCACGAGTCTTACAAGACCTTTGTCCTCAAGTGCTTTTACCTGAGCTGCAGAACATGACAATGAAGTCATGAGTTCCTTTCTCGTACACTTGCCGCGTTCGAGAAGATACTCGAGAATATTTATATGCGCGGCTGATCTGAGCTTCTCACTGTCGAGAACGTCATTTGCTGTCTGCTCTGAAATGAGCTCAACAAAAACCTCCATGGGATCTTTATGATTAACGACACATGAAGGCACCATGAGTTCTACCACTTCGCCTCTGGTGCAGTTAAACCTCTCGCTGATATTGCCGATCATGGCGATCTGATCACCGTTAAGCACGGGAAGAGAGGACATCAGCGAACCGATGTCCTTAATCTTCGCTAAATCACCGTCAAATGAATCCTTGAGTTCGATTACAACTGCGGTCTTCTGAGTATCCCCCATTCCGAAAGGAACGGATACCATCGATCCCGGAAGAACGGAACCTTCCAGTTCTTCGGGAACATGATAGGTATAGAGTCTGTCAGTCTGCCTTACGGCACCTCTGAGGATAACTCCGCAATACATGCATTACCCTCCGAAACCGCCGCCGTTGCCGCCGTTATTTCCATCGTCTTTATTGCCGTCGTTGCCGCCGAGCAGGTCAAAGAGATCGATCTGAGCACTTTCGGGCAGATCATCAAGTATGCCGCCGTAATCCAGGAGTTTCTGCGTTACGGACTGTCCGACGCCTGTCCTTCTCATGAACTCGTCACGGTTCTTGAACGGACCGTCTTTTCTAGCCTTCTCGATCGCTTCACCGTTGGCGGGCGATACGCTGCTGATGGCACAGAACGGAGGTCTGATCTTCTTGGGACCGGCCTTCGCGAACTTCGTGCCGAGTGAATCCTCGAGAGTAATGGGCGCAAAGGTTATGCCTCTCGCATACATCTCCTCGATAAGCTCGTAGAAATAGTATTTGAGCTTGGTATTGGGATCACCCTTCTCATGCATCTCATCGGCAAGTTCTATACGTCTCTTCTTTACCCTCTCCGGGCCGTTACACATCTGCTCGGCATCGAACAGACCTTCACCTCTGTTGGTAAAGAATGAACAATAGTATTCCTCAGGATAGTAGACCTTAAACCAGGCTACTCTCAATGTCGATATCGCATACGCTGCAGCATGTGCCTTCGGGAACATGTACTTGATCTTCTGGCAGGATTCGATATACCAGTCAGGAACTCCGCAGTCTTTCATCTCCTGTACATACTCAGGCCATTTAGCGATCTTTCCTGCGGCTACTTTACCCTTACGTACACCTTCCATGATATCGAAGGCATCTTTATTCGGAAGACCCCAGTAGATCAGGCTTGTCATGATGGAGTCACGGCATCCGATTACCGAATTAAGGTCACATATACCGTTCCTGATAAGATCCTGGGCATTGCCGGTCCATACGTCGGTACCATGCGAGAGACCCATGAGCTGTACAAGATCGTAGAACCTTGTCGGCTTTGTTTCCTTGATCATGCCTCTTGCCATGTTAGTGCCGAGCTCCGAAAGTCCCAAGGTGGCTGATCCTGCATCGGTAGCCTCTATCGGGAATCCCAGGGCATCCGTACCTACAAGAAGGCTCATAACCTTCTCATCAGGGATCGGTATGTCGGTTATGGTTACTCCCGTGATGTCACTTAACATTCTCAACACCGTAGGATCGGCATGACCCAGGATGTCGAGCTTGAGGATAGTGTCATGCATCGCACGGAAGTCGAAGTGCGTCGTTATGATGCCGCAGTCTGTCTTGTTTGCCGGAAACTGGATCGGAGTAAACTCGTAAATGTCCATTTCCTTCGCGATAACGACGATTCCGCCGGGGTGTTGAGATGTGGTCCTCTTTACGCCGATGATGTCTCTGGACATGTATGCAAGATGCGCCTGGGTGTACTTCTCTCCGCGCTCATCAAGTATCTTGCGGCAGATGCCGTAAGCATTCTTGTCCTGATAAGCTCCGATCGTACCCGCCTTGAACGTGTGCGTTCCGCCGAAGAGCACGCCGACATATGCATGAGCTCTCGGCTGGTATTCGCCCGAGAAGTTAAGGTCGATATCAGGCTGCTTATCACCCTTGAATCCGAGGAATGTCTCGAAAGGAATATCCTGTCCGTCCGGAATGAGCTTCTCGCCGCACTCCGGACAATTCTTCGGGGGCAGATCGTAACCTGATCCGTATACGCCCGTGTTATCGAACTCGGCATAATTACACTTAGGACATCTGTAATGCGGAGGCAGCGGATTAACTTCAGAGATACCGCACATGGTGGCGGCAAATGAAGAACCTACCGATCCTCTCGAACCTACTACGTATCCGTCATTATTGGATTTCTTAACGAGTCTGTATGCGATGTAGTACATGATCGCATAACCGTTACCGATTATGGATTCAAGCTCTCTGTCGAGTCTCGCCTTAACGACTTCGTTAAGAACGCCGTTATGGCGGTACATCCTGTTAGCTCTTGTATAAGCAATGTCTCTTACGTCGGCAGCTGCCCTCGCGATCTGCGGAGGATAAGATCCGTCAGGGAAAGGCTTGATGCCGAACTCGATAAGATCGGCTACCTTATTCGTATTGTCGATGACGACTTCTTCGGCTTTTTCCTTACCGAGATACGAGAACTCGGCGAGCATCTCATCAGTAGTCCTGAAATACAGATCGCTCTGCATCTCAGCATCGTCGAATCCCATGCTCATGAGAAGGTATTTTCTGTAGATACCGTCTTCCTTATTAAGGAAATGGGAGTCTGTAGTGGCACAGCACATCATGCCGTGATCGTCAGCCGTCTCGACCAGAAGTTCATTGATGACCTGAATGTCAGCTTCGTTCATCGCGACCGGACCGGTGTCAGATTTGGCAGGATCCTGTCTTGTAATGAACATGTTGTTGCAGAGCGGCTGGATCTCCACATAATCGTAGAGATTCAGTATCTTTTGGAACTCTGTGTCTGTCTTAAGGAATTCCCTTGTCGCATTCCTGTCCTTGCCGAGTTTCTTATATGAAGAGATCACATAGCGGTAGATCTCGCCTCTTTCGCAGGCACCGCCTACGATGATGCCGGACTTGAAATACTTCAGAAGGCTCTTGGGAGTCCTCGGTCTTCTGGAATAATAGTGGATCTGCGATTCGGATACGATGCGGTAAAGGTTATAAAGACCCATATTCGAACGCGCAAGATAGATAATGTGATACATAGGCGATTCCGGCATCTCGCCTATCTTCTTTGTCGATTTTATCCGTTCGGGCGTATAGTGACCGACGGAATAATTGATCTTAAGCGCATCAACAGAGCCTGCATCCTTAAGGCAGGATACTAGCAGAGATGCCGACTTGTAGCATGCGGAGAACATATCGTCAAACTCTCCGCCCTGAGGCTCATATGTGAAATCAGCACCCTTGCTTCCCAATGCTTCATCAACACTCTTAAATTCGCCCTTATAGAATGTCTCCAGAATATCTTCATCAGATGTTGCAGGCATGAGGAACTTATGTCTGTAGTAGACGTGATCTTCGATGTTGATCCCGTAGCCGGCTCTTCTGAGAAATGCAAGCGTGGTAAAGATATCCGGACCTGTAACATAGGAATCACCGATGAATTCCAGTAGCTCTCCCATTGCGAAATAAGAATCGCAGGGCTCACCGGAACCCGGATAGATGACGTCGTCGAATTCGGCATGGAAATCGGCAACATGCTCAAAGATCAGTTTCTCGGGAATGACCTCGTCTTCACCGTCTGCATATTCACCGGTAATGTCGAGATCGACATTTACGGCCTTACCGAGAAGTGCATGTGGATCTCTGGGCTTGACGGCAATGTTCTCATCGCTCAGGCTGTCCGGTATCTCTTCGGGAGCCCAAAGCGACTTATCGATATCGTGAGATGCGAACTCCATTGCATCCTGATCGGATTCGCCCTCTTCTTCAGGCTTAACGGCCTTGTATCCCTTAAGTCTAAACTTGGATGCGCATACAGTGGTAAACGTGTCCTTAAGGGCATCGTCACCATTCCGCTTAATTACGATGGAAACAAATGAACCTACAGCTTTCGGCTTCTGAATGAAATTCAGTGAAGCGTCATCATCGACATCAGAAGGCTTGATCTTGTCATTCTTGACATCGTAAGGAAGATTGTAAAAAACGGTCGGACCGTCTTCAACAAGATAGCCCTCGCATCCGAGTATGCACTTGATGGGCTCTTCTCCGCTGTCCTTGCGTGATTTGTTGATCTCCTTTGCTTTTTCAAAGACATGCGGGAAAGCCTGTACGACGCCGTGATCGGTGACAGCGCAGGCACTGTGGCCAAATGAAGCCGCAAGCTTTATGAGATCGGCAGGATCCGTCGTCGCGTCGCTCTCGCTCATCTTGGTGTGAACGTGCAGTTCGACTCTCTTCCTCTCGGCCTTGTCCTTTCTCTTAGGCGGACGCTCAGCCTTGAAGAAACCGGAAACCTTTATGCCTTTGTCGCCGCTATATGAATCATTTTCACAGTTGCCCTGGATACCGATAAACCCGCCCTTGCCGTATTCCTTCTGGAACTGATCGGCTTCCTCGGGCTTAAGGAATGCAACGCAGGATATACCGTCTGTAGCATCGAGACAGTTAAACTTTATGATGACGGTCTTGCCTGACTTTGCAAGCTTGAAATCATCAGTGAAAGTGATATCGCCGGCGATGTTTACGTCGACATCTCCAATCGTCAGATCGGCGATGTTCATGAATACCGCATCTTTTTTAACGCGGCCGAAGAGCTGGTTCTCGGCATTCTCCTGTCTCCTGTAGAAAGACTGCTTGTCCTCCTGACGGGCTTCCTTTCTCATCTGCTGGGCCTTAAAAGCCCAGGAATCCTTGCCGGCCTCTGTATCCTTTTCATCAGAAGAATCCTTGTCATTCTTCTTTTTTCTCTTGCTCTTCTTATCTTCGGAAACGTATTCTTCGAAAGTCTCGAGCCTGCCCTCGTCAATAGCAAGCCTGACGATATCTTCCGGAGACATATCATTTCCGGCATATTCAGGTTCTACGGAAGTGATCTCTACGGTTCCGCCGATATCGCTGCCGAGACATATGGCCATTGCGCCCTTTACTGCAGCCGTGAGCTGCTCTCTGTCAATGTCGTTGAGCATCATCTCAAGGCCGGACGGGATATTGACATGCGTAAGATATGCAAGGATGTCGCCCTTGTCATAATCGATGTCGGTCTGAATGCTTATGAACCCGACAGTATCTGCTACTCCGCCGGTATTGTCGCGTTCAATGTAATAGCAGACAAGATTATTTACAAACTCGCAGATATCAGGGAGATTAACATAATCCAGTCCTGCAAAGGTCAGGTTTACCTTTGTACCGAAATCACGCTCGAGCTCTTCGACGAATACGACGAGACTGTTATTTGAAGTCAGTGAATCCGCACCTTCGATTATCAGGTTGATCGCGGATTTTGCCTTATAGATGTCTACCTTTACGACAAAAAGATCACAAAGGTCCTTATACTTCTCCTGATCTACATTAAAAAGCTCAAGTAGCTTTACTCTTTTCTTCTCCAACTCTGATCACTTCCCTTACAAATTCTTCGACCGCTGTGGATGCCGGGATCTTCCTTACCGGCTCGCCCTTCTCGAACAGGACGAATTCATCCTTCCCGCCTGCGATGCCGATATCGCATTCTCTTGCTTCTCCGGGACCGTTGACTACACAACCCATTACGGCAACCTTAAGGTTATAAGGGAGATTGGTTACTTTGGCTTCGATCTGCCCCGCGAGTTCTATGAGAGGGACCTGTGTCCTTCCGCAAGTGGGACAGGATATAAAAGTTATTCCGCCGTCTCTGAGATCCAATGCTTTAAGGATCTGTTTAGCTGTGATCACTTCGTCCACGGGATTGCCGGTAAGTGACACCCTTATGGTGTCTCCTATACCTTCTGCAAGAAGAGCGCCGATTCCGACCGCCGACTTGATCGCTCCTTCACGCACCGTACCGGCTTCGGTAACGCCGACATGAAGAGGATAGTCGCATGTTCTCGCAAGGATCCTGTAGGTGTCGATGGTAAGTCTGGGTGACGAGGACTTGATCGATATTACGATATCGTCAAAATCCTGATCTTCCAAAAGCTTTACCGCACCCAAAGCACTCTCGGTCATGGCATCAGCATTGACCTCTCCGTACTTTGCAAGGATCTCGCGGGATATGGAGCCGGAATTGACTCCGACGCGGATCGGGATGCCCCGTTCCTTACATTTATCCGCAACTGCCTTTACTTTCTCGGGACCGCCGATATTACCGGGATTGATCCTGATCTTCGCAGCACCGTTCCCGGCAGCCGCGAGTGCCAGTCTGTAGTCGAAATGGATGTCCGCAACAACGGGGATCGGAGATTCCGAAGTGATAATCTTCAGAGCTTCAGCCGCCTCCATATCGGGAATGGCGACTCTCGTGATATCACAGCCGTGATCGGCAAGCTCTCTGATCTGGGCAAGAGTAGCCTTCGCATCTCTGGTGTCAGTATTGTTCATCGACTGGATCTTAACAGAAGACCCGCCGCCTACTTCAACATTGCCGATCAAGACTTTCTTCGTCATAATTGTTCTCCTAAAACTACGGTCAGTAACCGAAAATGATCCTCAGTATATCCGAAACAAATGCGAATAACAGGAGCAGTATGATCAGGACGAATCCGACCACGGTGAGCCTGCCTTCGGCTTTCTCGGACAGTTTCCTTCCGATGACCATCTCGACGACTACCAGGATGATCTGTATGCCGTCAAGACCCGGGATGGGAAGAAGATTTGAAAATGCCAGTGCGATGGAGATAATAGCGCTCAGCATTATGAGCATATAGATCTTCTCGCCTACAGTGTCCTTCTCTTCGCTGACGACATCGTTGACCATGGTGGTAATACCAATGGGACCCGATACCAAATTATATGCTTTTACCTTTCCGGCGATAATATCTTTGATGCCTCTCAAGGTAATATTCCCGATCGAAGCCGGCATTTTGGCCGCATATGCTAACGCAGCGAAAAATCTTGCGGGAGAATTTACGTAATAAGGGATAAGCGAGATGCCTCTCGATGTGGCGTATTCGACATATTTCGGTGCGAGCTCGACATCTTCGGATCTACCGTCTCTTACATATGTTATGGTAAGGACCTCGTCCGTCAGGCTGTAGAGATATTCGTCAAAACCGTCCTCGGCAACGGAAACGCCGTTGATATGCGTGACATAGTCGCCTTCCTTTAGCACGGGGTTGCCGTTATTCTGCTCTTCCTCTACGGAATGGACGAGCCATCCTTTATGCTCATTCTCGGTGGACATCGATTCAACCGTGATAAGCAGCATGGGTCTTGTCCTGATGACAGGAGTAAGTGTCAGATCGTATGTCGAGCCGTTCTCTTTTGACTTGAGCGTCAGCGTCATTACGGAAGCCGGATCGTCTGCGTCAAACTCGTAGTAAAGATCGTAGGCGGAATATACCTTGTGACCGTTTACGGCCTTTATCGTGTCTCCAGCCGCGTACTGAGCAGAGACGACACCCGTCTGAGCGCCTTCAATGGGCTTGCCGATATCAGTGCTGACAAATCCCGTTACGCAGAAGATGCCGCAGAATATGGAGATACCGAGTATCAGGTTCATTATGGGACCCGCAAGCGAGACCATGAGTCTTTTGAATCTCGGCTGATTAACCAGGAGTTCCGGATCGTCGCTCTCAACGACATATCCTTCCTCATCTATCTGGTTGAAACGGACATAAGCTCCTATGGGGATGAGCCTTATCGTGAAGTCTACGTCCTTATGTCTCCATTTAAGGAGCTTGGGGCCGACAAATATCGACACTTCATAGACTTTTATCTTAAGGAGTTTTGCTACCCAGAAATGACCGAGTTCATGCAGAGTGGCGAGCACTCCGAGCATAAGGACAACGAAGATGATACTGCGGACTATATTCATGAGCAGCTCTTCCCGTCTATCAGCTCATCGGCATATGCTCTGGCATCCGTATCGGCCTGCTCAACAGAATCAATCGTAAGTTCGGTGTTTCCAATAACCGCATCCATCTTTTCGACGGTCTCAAAAACGGTCCTCTCGATGTCGAGGAAACCTATCCTGCCGGCAAGGAAAGCCCTGACTGCAGACTCGTTGGCTGCATTCATGACTGTCGGAACAAGTCCTCCCCTGCGTCCGGCCTCATATGCGAGTCCGACCAGCCTGAAGACATCAGTGTCGCAGCGTTCGAAAGTAAGATTCGACAGAGCCGCATCGAAAGGATCGAATTCTTCGACTATCGCGGTTCCCCTCTCGGGATAATAAAGTGCAACTTCAATGGGAAGTATCATCGAAGGTCTTCCCATCTGAGCCAGGACTGAACCGTCCTTCATCTTTATCATCGAATGTATGACGCTCTGCGGATGAATGACGACATCGATATTGTCAACCGATATGCCGAAAAGGTGATGCGCCTCGATTATCTCAAGTCCCTTGTTCATCATGGTCGAGGAATCGATGGTGATCTTTCCGCCCATGTTCCATGTGGGATGCTGAAGAGCGTTCTCACGGGTAACGTTCTCGAGCTTGTCTCTTGTCATTCCTCTGAAAGGTCCGCCTGATGCTGTGATCATGATCCTGTCTAGATCATCTCTCTTCTCACCTTTCAGGCACTGCCAGATCGCCGAATGCTCGCTGTCTATGGGGAGCATCTTTACGCCTTTCTCCCTGATAAGCGGCATTATGATGTCTCCGCCCGCGACCAGTGTCTCTTTATTTGCAAGTGCGATATCCTTGCCGCTCAGCACGGCGTGATATACGGGCTCTAAGCCTGCAAAACCTACGATGGCGCCGACCAGCGTATCGCAGGAATCAAGAGTTGCCGCGGTGATATTGCCTTCCCTGCCGGAAAGGACTTCTGTATCGATTCCTTCATTCTTAAGTCTGGAGGAAAGCTCTGCCGCCTTCTTTTCGTCAACGACACAGCAGACCTTCGGTCTGAACTCGATAACCTGGCTATAAAGGGTATCCGCATCGCTGTTGCAGGTAAGCGCTTCGACCATAAAGTCCTCAGGCGCGTTCCTTACGACTTCAAGGGTCTGTTTTCCTATCGACCCCGTTGAACCCAATATAGATAATCTGCGCATATTAACTCTCCTAATGTGATGATTTCCGTTGAAGTGATTTCCCGTCAGAACAGGTTATTTGCGATCAATGCAAGGAGCAATGCCGTCGGCAGCGTAAAGAAAGCACTGTCGAACCTGTCGAGCATTCCGCCGTGTCCCGGGAAGATATTACTGAAATCCTTAATGCCGGTCCTTCTCTTGATGACAGAGCAGAACCAGTCGCCGAGCTGTGACATTACCGAGATCAGGATCCCCAAAAGGAACATTATTATCCCGTACCGGACCATCCCCATCTCGATATTGTCGACCTTATAAATTACAAGACATGAATAGACAGTGACTGCAACCGCGCAGAAGATCGATCCGCCGATGCAGCCCTCCCACGTCTTTTTTGGTGATATGTGAGGAACTATCTTATGCTTGCCGAAAGCAACACCCGTAAAGTAAGCAAAAGTATCTGTTGCCCAGGGAGCGAAAAGACCGATCACCATATAGAACCATCCGTGTGGCAGGAACAGCATGGCACAGTCCAGACAGAAAAGCGGGAATGAAATATAAAAGACCATACCGCCCGTGAACATGCCGTTCAGGAATGACTTGTCGTCATTCGGTCTTACAAGGGGAAGGTTTATGCCGCAGGAGACGGAATACATGCATACGATAATGAGATAGAGCGCCATCGTATTCTCGACCTTGAGGTTAAATACGAGTCCGCATACCATCACGAGTGTGGCAAGTCCCATGCCGATGCAAAGGAGCGACCTTGAAGGTCTGTATCCGCCGTGCTTAAGGGCTCTGTACATCTCGATGCACACACAAACGCCGATAATCACGGACATTACAACGGCAGTTACAGGCCAAAAATACGCCGGCAAGAAAAATGACAGCACCAAGACCGTAAATATAATGCCTGTAATGATCCTCTGTCTCAATTTATTTCTTGCTTTCCTTCTTTGACAGGCCGCCGAAACGTCTGTCCCTCAATGCATAATCCCTGAAAGCCTGGGTGAGTTCCTCATACCCGAAGTCAGGCCACAGGACGTCTGATACCCAGAATTCGGAATATGCGCATTCCCACAAAAGGAAATTCGATATCCTCTGTTCTCCCGACGGTCTGATTATGAGCTCAGGATCGGGTACGTCTGGAAGATAAAGATTGTCGGCGATCATCTGCTCGGTGATGTCTGCGGGGTCGACCGTTCCGGCCTTTACCTGCTCAGCTATCTTACGGCAGCTCGATACGATCTCTCTTCTTCCGCCGTAATTGAACGCAACGATGAGCTGCATCTTCGGACGGTCCTTGGATCTCTCCTCGCCTGTCCTGCAGACTTCCCTGATCTTCTCGGGAAGCGCTTCTATATCTCCGGTGAACCTTACCCTGATGCCTTCTTCGGCGAGCTCGGGATCATAACGGTCAAAGAACTCAACGAAAAGCTTCATGAGCTGGTCGACCTCACCTTCAGGTCTCGACCAGTTCTCGGTGGAGAACGCATAGACCGTCAGATACTTAACTCCGTATCTTCCGCAGTTGCGGCAAAGCTCTTTTAGGTTCTCCGCACCCGCCCTGTGTCCGGCGCTTCTGGGAAGGTGTCTTTTTGTGGCCCACCTTCCGTTGCCGTCCATTATCACACCCAAAGATACGGGGACCTTAAGGTCTCCCGTATCATAAGTCTTTTCCTGTTTATTACCGAGTATGGCCATTTATCAGATTTCCATAAGTTCCTTGTCTTTAGCCTCGCAGACCTTGTCGACCTCTGCGGTGAACTTATCGGTGATCTTCTGGATCTTCTCTTCGAATTCCTTGAGGGAATCGTCGGTGAGTTCCTTCTTCTTGTTGGCTGCACGCATCTTGTCGATGGAGTCACGGCGTACGTTACGGATAACGACCTTTGTCTCGTCGCCGTAGACCTTAACCTGCTTAACGAGATCCTTACGTCTTTCCTCTGTGAGCATAGGGAAAACGAGTCTGATCATCTTACCGTCGTTTGTAGGATTGATGCCGAGATCTGAAGCCTGGATGGCATGCTCGATCTCTCTGAGCATCTTGGGATCCCAAGGTGTGAGCGTGATCATCCTGGCTTCGGGAACCTGGATGTTCGCTACAGCATTAAGAGGAGACGGCGCACCGTAGTAATCAACGGTGATCTTGTCCAGGACATGCGGATTGGCACGGCCTGCACGGATCGTGTTGAGGTTCTCCTGAAGGTTATCGATGCACTTCTGCATTTTTGCTTCGATGTCATCGTAATCTTTCTTTGTGATCTCGATCATTGCCATAATTGTAGCCTCCTCAATATTTTAATTTATTCTTTTACAACGAGTGTTCCGAGGTTTTCGCCCTTTACGATCCTGACGATGTTTTCGGGATCTTCCATAGAGAAAACAAGCATCTTGGTATGGTTATCACGGCAGTGAGCTGCAGCTGTGGCATCCATTACCTTGAGGTCATTCTTAAGGACTTCATCGTAAGTAACCTTCTCGTACTTGACAGCATCAGGGTGCTTCTTAGGATCCTTGTCATATACGCCGTCAACCATTGTAGCCTTAAGCAATACATCAGCACCGATCTCGGTTGCTCTTAAAGCAGCACCTGAATCTGTTGAGAAATAAGGGTTACCTGTTCCGCATGCGAAAATTACGATACGACCCTTTTCCAAGTGTCTTACAGCTCTCTTTCTGATATAAGGCTCTGCCATCTGTCTTACTTCGATCGCAGACAAGACTCTCGTAACTGCACCCATCTGCTCCAAAGCGTCAGAAAGAGCAAGAGAGTTCATAAGAGTTGCAAGCATTCCCATGTGGTCTGCAGTAACTCTGTCCATCTTCTCAGAAGATCTTCCTCTCCAGAAGTTACCGCCGCCAACGACTACGGCAACCTGAACACCGAGATCAGAAACTGCTTTGATGCTTGCTGAGATTTCTTTAAGAACTTCGTCGTTGATACCCATCTTGGCATCTCCTGCCAAAGCCTCACCGGATATCTTCAAAAGAATACGCTTATACTTTGTATCACCCATAAAGGTTTTTTCCTCCGCGAAAATTTCTTTCAATAGATTTTATCAATAATATCTGCATATTAAAAGAATAAATATACAAAGGCTCGGCAGATTAGAGGTTATTAAGAATTCCGGCGGAAAAACTAAAGGGCTGCCTTCAAAGTGATTACTCACTCAAAGACAGCCCTGTTGATACTTACTGAAATATCAGTCAGAACTTATTAGAGTCCGGCCTGCTTTCTAACTTCCTCAGCGAAATCGTCAACCTTCTTCTCGATGCCTTCGCCAAGACCGAATCTTGTGAAACGGACTACGGAAACATTAGCGCCGATAGCCTTGATGGACTGATCGATGTACTGGGAGATCGTGAGATCGTCATCTCTGAAGAACTCCTGATCAACGAGGCAGTTGAGCTTGTAGAAGTTCTTGATCTGTCCGGGAACGATACGCTCCATAACGATCTTCTCAGGCTTGCCCTCTTCGAGAGCCTTGTTCTTGATGATCTCAACTTCCTTGTCGAGTTCTTCCTGGGGAACTTCCTCTTCGGAAACCCAGTTAGGTCTCATGGAAGCAACCTGCATGCCGATGTTCTTTGCGAAATCAGCAAACTCAGGCTTTGTGATTACGGAATCGTCATCTGTTGTAACTTCAACGAAAACGCCTACCTTACCGCCCATGTGGATGTAAGAAGCAACAGCGCCGTTGCCCTCTACCTCATAGATAACAAATCTTCTGATCGATGTATTCTCACCGATATCAGCGATTGTCTCCTTCTGATAGATCTCGATTGTCTTAGAATCATCATTGTAAAGATTCTGAGCCATGAGTTCTTCGATATCAGCAGGCTTCTTTGTGAGGATATGTGTAGCGATTGTCTCAGCGAAAGCCTTGAACTTATCTGTATTAGCAGCAAAGTCTGTCTCGATGTTGATCTCAACTAAAACGCCGGACTTCTTGTCATCAGCGATCTTAGCTACAACAGCACCCTCTGCAGCGATTCTGGCGGACTTCTTCTCAGCCTTAGCCATACCCTTTTCACGGAGCCAAGCCTTAGCCTTCTCGATATCACCGTCGCACTCTGTAAGAGCCTTCTTGCAGTCCATAATGCCGCAATCTGTAAGATCACGAAGTTCTTTAACCTGTTGTGCTGTAATTGCCATATATGTTCTCCTTTACGATTTTTAGTTTAGAAATTTATCAAGACTCGGAAGCGATCTCTTCGATGGACTTCTCGCCTGCATCCTCAGCAGCCTGCTCTTCAGCAACTTCAGCTGTAGCAGCCTGTGCTTCTGCGGAATCAAGATCCATACCCTCAGATGTAGCATCCTCACCCTGGTGAGCTTCGATAACTGCATCAGCCATCTTAGCTGTGATGAGCTTGACTGCACGGATAGCATCGTCGTTACCCGGGATTACATAGTCAACTTCATCAGGATCGCAGTTTGTATCAACGATAGCAATGATCGGGATACCGAGTCTCTTTGCTTCTGCAACTGCATTGTGCTCTTTCTTTGTATCAACGATGAAGAGTGCTGCAGGGAGCTTAACCATGCCGACGATACCGCCGAGGTTCTGATCGAGCTTTGTCATCTCGAGCTTGAGCTTAGCAACTTCCTTCTTTGTTCTGAGATCGAAAGAACCGTCAGCTTCCATCCTTCTGAGTTCTTCAAGTCTTGCTACTCTCTTCTTGATAGTTACGAAGTTTGTGAGAGTACCGCCGAGCCAACGATAGTTAACATAGAACTGTCCGCAACGCTGAGCTTCTTCCTTGATGGAATCCTGAGCCTGCTTCTTTGTACCAACGAAAAGGATATCACCCTTCTCAGCGAGCTCGCGCATAGCGTCATAGGCCTCGTCGACCTTCTTGACTGTCTTCTGCAAATCGATGATGTGGATTGAGTTACGCTCCGTGAAGATGTACTCGGACATCTTAGGGTTCCAACGACGTGTCTGGTGACCGAAGTGTACGCCTGCTTCAAGAAGCTGCTTCATTAAAATAACTGGCATAAAATTTTTCCTCCTGTTTTCTTCCGCATACATCAGGTAATATTCAGCTCAAATTGGCCACAGTCGGAATGTATGCGTGATTTTTATGCTCGAGTATTCTAACAAAAAGGTAAATGCAATGCAATAACATCCTCACTTCGAACAGCATTTTCTTCGAAAATAACTCGTGAGTGCTGTTAGCATTGCATTTTTCGTATCTGAACACTCAAGAAATTAAATAATTTATTTTCTCTTATAATGCCTTACGGTGAATTCAACGCCCTTCTCGCTCATGACGGGTTCTTCTTCCTCTTCGAGCTCCCAAGAGGGATCCTCATCAAGGTTCGGGAACCAGCAGTCAGCCTCAAACTCTGAACGGATGCATGTGATTATCGCCTTATCGCAGAGTTCGATAAGGGAGTTGTAAAGCGAAGCACCGCCAATCAGATACACTTCGTCTGAAGTGAGCGCCAGGAAATCCTCGAGCTCGGATACCGAATGGAGCACCATAGCGCCTTCCTTCTCATAGTCGAAGCTCCTGGACATGATGACATTTACCCTGTTGGGCAGAAGTCTCTGGCCGGGGAATGTCTCAAGGGTCTTTCTGCCGTATACCACGGTATGTCCGGATGTATACTTCCTGAATACGCCTTTCTGGTCTTCAGGCAGAGATATCAGGAGATGTCCCTGATTTCCGATCGCCCAATTCTTATCAACTGCCGAGATAGCTATCATAGTTATCACCCCTCAAATATTTTAGTAAAATATCCTGACTGCGAGATCGGTTCGCCCGCCTCCAGAAGATGTCTTGAATCAGCGAAAGTCTGGACTCTGAAGCTTGCTTCGCCCGGGATCCTTTCTTCCGAACCCATTACCGTGATCGATGTCGGAGCCATCATCATGCCCTGCCAGATCGAAGGAGCGGCAACGCCTATCAGATGACCCATAAGAAGCGCAGTAACGCCGAAGTGACAGAAGAATACGATATTGTCATCATTATGCTCGATCACATCGTAGAAACCTCTGTCGTTTCTCTTATAGCCGTGCTTTTCGAGAAGGGCATCAAAGCCTGCATAGACTTCCTGTGCGTGCTCTTTGATGTTTCCGGACTTCATGATCTCTGTCTCATACCACTGATCCTTATCATGGAAATCGTCACGGTGGTTAAAGTCTCTGGGATAAAAATCCCACGCAATGGTCCACTCGCCTTCCTTCTCGTCCCATATCCTGTAATAGAACTCTTTAAGCCAGTCACAGGTTATGGCTTCTCTTCCCGTCTCTTTAAGCGATACGGAGCATGTATCCTTGGCTCTGCCCAAAGGCGAACAGTAAATCTGCTTGATGTCCCATGTGGCCACGCGCTTTGCCAGGATCTCTGCCTCGCGCCAGCCCTTCTCCGTTAAGGAATCCTTCTCATAATCGGGATCCCCGTGCCTTATAAATATAAGCTTCATTCAGTTTTTTCCGTTCTTATCAGACTGCTACCGGTATACCCTTGATCTTTGGACCAGCCTCATAGCCTTCGAGCCTGATGTTATCTGTCGTGAACTGATAGAAATCAGTTATGCCTTCATCGAGAACGAGCTTGGGCGCGGGATACTTAGGCATCTCTATAAGCTCTTTTACGATATCGACATGTCTGTCATAAATATGTGCGTCAGCGATAACGTGAACAAACTCGCCGACCTCAAGACCTGAGCATCTTGCCATTAGATGAACAAGAACAGCATACTGGCAAACGTTCCACGCGTTTGCGACGAGCATGTCGTTACTCCTCTGATTGAGGATCGCATTGAGTTTGTTGCCTGTGACGTTAAAAGTCATCGAATAAGCGCAGGGATAAAGGTGCATCTCGGAAAGGTCCTGATGAACGTAGATATTTGTCATGATGCGCCTTGAAGACGGATTGTTCTTAAGGTCGTAAAGAACGCGGTCTACCTGGTCGAACTCGCCTTCCTTATACTTATGCTTAACACCCAGCTGATAGCCGTAAGCCTTGCCGATAGAGCCCGTCTCATCAGCCCATGCATCCCAGATGTGGGAATTAAGATCGTTTACGTTATTAGACTTCTTCTGCCATATCCAGAGAAGTTCATCCACTGCAGCCTTGAAATTGATCCAGCGCTGTGTGAACATCGGAAATTCCTCTGCAAGATTATAGCGGTTAACGATAGCAAAAGCCTTATAAGTGTATGCAGGAGCTCCGTCGTCAGCCCAGTGCGGCCTTACCTTATCGTTAATGGTTGAATAGCCTGAATTAAGTATGGTTCTAATGTTCTCATCGAAAATATCATCTGCACGACTCATGGAATCCACCGCCTTTTCTGGAATGGTTCGATTATAGCATATAAAAACCATGCAACAGCCGTGCATGGTTTCAATAAAATCTAAGTTTAAGATTAAGCAGAATAAGGAATTATCTTATCGAATTCCTCTTTTTGGCTTTCCTTCAAAATCCTAATATCTATATCGTTTTGAAGATTCAGGAAATACTTGTCTGATAAACCAAAATACTTAGCCAGCCTCAATGAAGTATCTGGTGTAATCTTTCGTCTGTCATGCAGTATCTCCAAAACTCTGGAAGACGGGACTCCGATATCCTTGGCCAATCTGTATGCAGTAATATC
Source organism: Butyrivibrio sp. AE2032 (assembly GCF_000702965.1). Lineage (NCBI taxonomy): Bacteria > Bacillati > Bacillota > Clostridia > Lachnospirales > Lachnospiraceae > Butyrivibrio > Butyrivibrio sp. AE2032. The sequence continues at coordinate 419,602 of NZ_JNLF01000002.1, forward strand.
AAGAGGATCCAAGAATTCTTCTTTGAGGATCTGTCCTATTGTCGGTGTCTTTATCTTATTATCCATAGTTATCATGTCTCCTTAATGATAATCAACTATCTCAACTTCATAACAGTTATGATCAATAAATCTAAAACAAATCCTATATTGATCGTTGATGCGAATGCTATATTGTCCTTTTCTGTCCCCTTTTAACTGTTCCAATCGATTAGCAGGAGGAACTCTTAAATCTTCAATAACTTCAGCATTATTCATCATAATAAGTTTTCGCAAGGCAACCCCTTGAATAGAATGAGGCAGCTTTTTTGAAAACTCCTGATTAAATATCTTTTCTGTTTCTTTATCAGCAAAGCTCTTAATCATAAATACAGTGTATCTGCAACGCGTATATACGTCAAGCAGATATTTTGAAACCAATCGATTTTCTATCCCAACATGATGATCAATGTCATTCAGAGAAAAAAATAACCTCCGCACTGAGTACGAAGGTTATCTTTTTGGTAATGGTCGGAGTGACGGGACTTGAACCCACGACCTCTTGCTCCCTAAGCAAGCACTCTAGCCACCTGAGCTACACCCCGATGATCACGCTGGTGTTAAAGAAAAAATTGGTCGGAGTGGCGGGACTTGAACCCACGGCCTCCTGCTCCCGAAGCAGGCACTCTACCACCTGAGCCACACCCCGATGAGGTTTCCTCTAACAAGCCTAATAATATTATTACAACAGATTAAAATATGCAAGTTCAAATTGAAGGTTATTTAAAAATCAGCCGGCATCAGCTTGAAAAGGCTTAATAGATTGGATATCAGTCTTGCATAAACAAATGGTTCCGTATATAGCAGAGTTCAGTTTTGCACACAGATGCCTGGGATCAAATAGAGAATCATCATTACTGTGAGTAAACAGCAAGTCTAGATCCTGAAGCAAACCGGCATCGGCAAAGTTACTGAATTTAATCTTCCCGCTTTTAAGATAATCCGCATAATCACTCATTCCAAAGTGTTCATGGAACTTGCAGTTATCGATTTCTTTGAAATAGGCAACAAAATCAGGATAGATAGGTCTGACCAAACCTTTTATCATTACTTCAGGTTCATACTTGAATGGTATCCCCATTTCTGTATAGAACACCGCTATTTCGCGTTCTGCAGCAGAACGGTAGAATATTCCGTTGAATTTATAGATCTTTGGCTTCGGATACTTGGTATTGGCATCATTCTTCAAGCTGTCAAAATATGTTTTATTCAAAAATACAGGCTTATTCGTATCTACCCAGATAGTCCGGTTAGCTGTTATTGGAACACAATCAGAAGAAGGCTCACCTTTGAAATAGCATGACCATATAGCCCTATATAATTGAAGTTCCTGCTCAACACTTTCACGCTGATGCATCAAAGATAAGTATTTTCTGCCATCGTCAGAATTAGTGCTATATTTGTGAGCACCCACACAGACTCTAAGGATACTGTCATCTTCCTTATTTTTTCTTTGCAGCTTAACCACCGGCAATACAGAAAGCTGTTGCCGGCAATAATTTATCTTCAGAGAAAGGTACTCTCTTGGTACATATGATCCTGACAAATCCATATATGCATTATAAAATGAATCACAGCCGTTTTTCTCGACAAAATCATACAAAATCCGACAAAACCGACAAAGTAAAAACAGTTCATGAATGAGATAAAGACTGGTAGAATTCACTTACATATAAGCAATTCGGAACTTCTGCAAAGTCATCAAAATGCGAAAGAGTTCAGTAGTACGTAAAACAGTACCGTTTCAAGGTAGTTTTGGTACCAGATCACGTACTTTATCGAATATTTACGCAAACCAGTACCGTTTCAAGGTAGTTTTGGTACCAGCTCACGTACTTTATTGAATATTTACGGGCGCAAAACAGTACCGTTTCACGGCACTTTTGGTACCAGATCACGTACTTTATCGAATACGGTGCCAATACAAGCTCATTTTGGTACTGATTTGCATACAAAAAAATAAATGCGCATAAAGGGCATCATGCTTAACCTTATACTGATTCGCTTACCAGCCAAACCTACAATAACATAAAAAACCACACAAATAAAAGAGCTGCCACAACAAGTGACAGCTCTTGAAATCAAGTTTTGATAAAAACTTATGCTTCGTCGCCGGACTCAGCAGCTTCCTCAGCGGGAACGTCTTCTGCAGCTGTATCTTCAGCAACAGGCTCGTCGATCTCGGGATCAATGGGATTAACTTCCTTGATGGAGATGGAGATCCTTCTTGCATCGGGTTCGATCTTGATGACCTTAGCCTGAACAACCTGACCAACCGTGAGTGCATCCTCAGGCTTCTCAAGTCTTCTGGAAGAGATCTGAGATACGTGGCAGAGAGCGTCGAGGTCGGGCTCGAGCTGTACGAAAGCACCGAACTTTGTGAGACGTACGACTGTCCCCTGTACAACGCAGCCAACAGGCATTCTCTCTTCGATTGCATAGTAAGGATCATCCTCGAGCTTCTTGTAGCCCAAAGAGATCTTCTTTGTCTCTTTGTCGAAAGACTTAACGTAAACGTCGATCTCCTGGCCGACCTTGAGAACGTCAGCAGGCTTAGCGTTGCGGCTCCATGAGAGCTCGGAAACGTGAACGAGTCCGTCAACACCGCCGATGTCGATGAAAGCACCGAAATCAACGAGGCTTCTTACAACACCTGTATAGTGCTTGCCTTCCTCGATGTTGTCCCAGATCTCAGCAGACTTCTTGCGGCGCTCTTCGGATACGATGATCCTGTGGCTGCCGGAGATCCTGAGACGGCCCTTCTCTGTGTCGAACTTTGTAACCTGGATCTCAAGAACCTGACCTACATAAGACTCGAGGTCCTTAACGTCGCCGGTCTTGATCTGTGTTCTGTGGATATAGATATCAACGCCCTTGTAAGTACCGATAACGCCGTCCTTAACAGTGCGTGTGATCTTAACTTCGATAGGAGTCTTGTTCTTGTAAGCTTCCTCGATCTCGGCTCTGCCCTTCTCGGACTCTACATCATTCTTAGAAAGGATGATCTCCTTGCCCTGATCGGAATTCTTGATGCTTCTGACCTTAACGGTGACTTCAACGTGCTCGGCAATTGCCTTGTCAAGATCGAACTCAGGATCCGAATCAAACTCCTTACGTGAAATTCTTCCTTCGGACTTGTCGTGTACGTCTACGTATACATAGTCGTCATCTGCAGATGTGATCGTACCCTTTACAACGGCACCTCTTCTTACCTGCGCAATTGAATCGACAGCATTGGCAAACTCTGTGTCAAAGCCCTGATTAGTGATCTTCTCTTCTTCGTTCATTTGTTGAACAACCTCCAAAATAATAGCTTCCGGTGTAGATGCACCCGCCGTGATCCCGACTTTATCCGCAGGAAGTATCTTCCCTTCCGAGATGAGACTTCTCACTTCAGTGCCTGAATTCACGAGGAATGTTCTTGCACAACGACCTTTGCAGATTTCCAAAAGCTTAGTGGTGTTCGAACTGTGAGCAGAACCGATGACTATCATCGAATCTGAAATCTCAGAGAGCGAAGCGGCTTCCTTTTGCCTACTTTCAGTCGTAATACATATTGTATCAAAAACATTGTATTTTTCAATTTTATTTTTAACTATATCGCAGATTTTTTTAAACGCGGCACTTGAGAACGTCGTTTGGGATATCAGGATCGCTCCTGACAAGGGAAAATCCAGCGTCTCAAGATCCTCAGGATCCTTTATTACAGCGCATTTCACGCCCGTGCCTTCCGCTTCGCCAAGAATGCCCGTCACTTCGGGGTGACCCTTGGTGCCTGCTATTATTATATTCATTCCTTTGAGCGCATTCTCCCTTACGATCTTATGGATCTTCGATACGAAGGGACATGTCATGTCGCGGATCTCACAGTTTTTCGACTGCAGGATCCCTATCTCGGAAGGCGTAACTCCGTGTGCCCTGACTATAACCACGGAACCTTCAGGACAGTCGGAAGCAGTCTCACAGATCTCAAATCCGCCTTTTACCAGTTCATCGACGACATATCTGTTGTGGACGATCTCACCGAGCATGACGAGTCTTTTGCCGTCAGCAACATTACCGACCGCTTCCTGCGCGGCCGATACGGCGTTCTTTACGCCGAAGCAGAAACCTGAAGACTTGGCGACTGTTACGTTCATTTATCTTCTTCGTCCAGATGTGACAGAAGGAAAGCTCTTGTTCCTTCGATATCGTATTTGCCTGTATCTATGACGACAGCCTCGGGTACCTGGATGAGAGGCGAAGCGGCTCTCTTGGAATCCTGCTCGTCCCTGTAATTAATATCCCTTAATACTTCTTCGAAAGTCTGGGAATTGTCTCCGGCAGCCTGAAGCTCAGCAAGTCTTCTCTCGGCTCTTACTTCAGGAGCACAGACTACGAAGAATTTGTATTTCGCATCCGGAAGGACGACAGACGCAATGTCTCTGCCGTCGAGGACGAATGTCTGGTTCTTTGCTATCTCCCTCTGAAGGGATACCATGGCAGTCCTTACGAAAGGAAGAGCGGAGATATCGGAAGCGGCGATCGATGTCTGTGGTGTCCTCAGATCACCTGTCACATCCTCACCGTCAAGTATCATGTGCTGGACTCCATCTACGAACTTTACTTCGATCTTCACTTCATCCATCATCTTCTTTACAGCTTCGGCATCCTTGGGATCAACACCCTTTCTGATGGAAGCGACTGCGCATGTGCGGTACATGGCGCCGGTATCAAGGTACATGATGCCCAATTCCTTGGCGATGCCTTTTGCGAGCGTGCTCTTGCCCGATCCTGAAGGTCCGTCGATAGCAATCTGATAGATTCCCATAATTATTTCTCCTTTATAATATATCTCCGTCGTCAGTCTTCCTGTCCCTGCCCTGATCGTATACGCGGTACTGTGACCACAATGTCTCAAGAGATTCCAGAGAGGACTGGATGTGTTCTTTCCTGTGCATGCCCAATGACACGAGCAATGCGTTTATCAAAGACAGCGGTGCCGTGAGCGAATCCACGAATGAAGCCATCGAAGACTTAGCGAAAAGCTTGATGTCGGCATATTCGGTCATGGCAGTGTCGTCCTTGTCGGTAATGGCGATGATCGTGGCGCCCTTTTTCTTTGCATATCCCATCGAGTTGATGGTCCTCGCCGAATACCTCGGGAACGAGATGCCGATCATGACATCGCCTTCCCCGATAGGCATTATCTGCTCGAAAAGCTCATTCGTGCAGGTACTCCTTACGAGCACGACGTCATCGAACAGGAGCGTCATGTAGAAGTGCATGAACTCGGATAAAGGCGCCGACGCCCTGATGCCCATAATATATATCTTACGCGCGCCCAAAATAGACTGGACCGCATTGTCGAATTCCTTTTCGTCTATCGAATTAAGAGAATCCCTTAAGTTCGCGATATCCTGGGTGACGACCGATCTCAGAGCCTCGCTGTCGCTCTCGAACTTCTCGGTAAGCCCCAGTCTCTGTACAGAAGTGAGTTTGGACTTTAAGTCCTCCTGCAGGGCCTTCTGGAATTCGGGATATCCGGCAAAACCAAGTTCCGTCGTGAATCTTACGACTGTTGATTCCGATACGCCGACTTCCTCTCCGAGCTTTGCGGCGGTCATGTATGCGGCTTTGTCATAAGACTCCAGGATGAAGTTTCCTATCGCCTTATGGCCTTTGCTCATCTTCGAGACTTCTCTCTCGATAAGTTCAAGCGTCCCCGTCATCGTTCTCACCTTCCTCGTCATCTTCCTTCTTGGGAGCCATCAGGCTCTCGATCGATATCTGCTTATCCTCGCCGCCTGCAGCTTCCTTGAGCGAATCTTCCATATCTCTAATAGTCTGATAACTCATGAGTTCCAAAGGCGGGAGATCTCTTACCGACTCGATGCCGAATTCGGTGAGGAACTTTCTCGATGTCTTGAAAAGTGACGGCCTTCCGGGCGCATCAAGGTTTCCCGCTTCCTCGATCCAGCCCCTGTCGAGGAGCCTTGAGATGATGGAATCGGATGAAACGCCCCTGACGAGCTCGACCTGAGCTCTCGTACAAGGCTGGTTGTAAGCGATTACGGCCAGAGTCTCATAGGATGCCTGCGAAAGCGGCGGTGACTGCCTCGGTCCGAACATCCTGTCGAGTATCTTCTTCTGCGAAGGTCTCGTCATTATTGCATATGAATCTTCGGTCTTTCTGATCTCGAGTCCGCCCCACGGGTTTCCGGCATAGCGGTCGATCAGCGCCTTGAGCGCCTCGTTTACGGCATTCTTGGAGCAATTAAGAATATCGGCCATCTTATCGACCGAGACCGGATCGCCCGATACGAACAGTATCGACTCTATGGCTGCAGGAAGTTCCTGCGAAGTTATCTTAAAATCATCTTCCATATATCAGACCTTCTTCTCCTCGATCGAGATATCGCCGAAGTTCCTTTCCTGTTCAACATTTATCTTGTTGTCTCTTACGAGTTCCAGGATGGCGAGGAAACTTACGACCTTGTCCATCTTATCGGTCTTCTTGCCGAAAAGACTGCTGAAAAGGATCTTGCCCTTGCCGGTGATGCTGCGCCAGATGGACTTGATCCTCTCTTTTACGGAACGCTTATCCCTCTGAAGGATGTGCGTGATCTTTGCGGATATATCCGTAAAACGCTGTTCGTTGCGTTCGTTTATGAGATCGACAGCATCGTTGAATTCTTCAACTGAGAAAGCCTGTTCAACAGGAGCTATAGTGATACCCAGCTGCTTTGCGGTAGAAGCATAACGGAATCTCGCGCCGTCGAACTTTTCCCTTCTCTCTTTGAGATCCTGCGCGAAAACGCGGCATCTCTTGTATCTCATGAGCGAGATAACGAGTTCTTCCCTCGGATCCACGGAATCGTCACCCGGATTCAAAGCAGCCTGCATGCCGGGAAGCATCATTCTTGACTTGATCGATACGAGCGTCGCGCCCATTACGAGAAAGTCAGATGCGATCTCCATGTCGAATTCCTTCATGGACTCGATATACTGCATGTACTGGGCGGTGATCGTGCTTATCGGGATATCGTAGATGTCGACATCGTTCTTTTCGATAAGATGCAACAGAAGGTCCAGCGGACCTTCGAATTGTCTCAGTTTGATCTCCGGTTTCACCGCCTGCTCACGCATAGATCACAATCCCATGAACTGGAAAAGAAGATAGAACGGCATGCAGATGATATTGATCAGCCAGGCAAAGGGCGTCTCAATGATATTGACCGCATAGCCGAGGATCGAGATATTGGTAAAAGTACCTGCAATAAAAACTATCCAAATGATCATCGGCGAGAAACGCTGGAACTTTCTGTATCCCTCCGTGCTTCTGACCTTATAAGGAAGAAGCTCCTCAAGGACGTGGAATCCGTCGAGAGGCGGGATCGGCAGAAGGTTGAATGCGAGGAGCATCATCGAGAAAGCATAAGTGTAGTTGAATGCCTCAGCGACGGTGTTCAGCGCGATCTGCGCGCCGGTAAACTTCAGAGCCAGGCTGCTGAAAAGGATGAACAGGATGTTCGAGATCAGCGCAAGTATGAAATTGCCCGTAACACCCGCAAGATGGACCATTATGTTCATCGCACGGTGGCTCTTGAACCTGCTTAACCTGTTAGGGTTATACATTACGGGCTTACCCCAGCCGAATCCTGCGACCAGCAAGAGTATGGTGCCGACCGGATCGACGTGGGCTATAGGATTAAGCGTCAGTCTTCCCATGTTTCTCGGTGTCTCGTCTCCGAGCCATACAGCCACAGCGGCATGCATGAACTCGTGGACCGAGAATGAGAGCGTGAGCGCAAACAGAAAGATTATCAGATAATAGATTATCTGCTGCGGGCTTAATCCTTGTCTGAACAGGTCGATTATCATAGATTACCTCAAACTTTTACTATGGAGAATGTGATCTTCTCGCCGTTGACGTTCCACTCCTTGGAATTGTCGCCGGTACCGTTTGAGATCTCTACGGCAAGTACTTCGGAAGCAAGATAATCCTTCTTCTTCTCGATGACAGCCGCGAGCTTGTCATTGCCGTCGTACTTGAGAACGATACGGTCGGTAACGGTAAGACCTTCAGTCTCCTTACGGTGAGTCTGGATCTTGGAGATCATCTCTCTTACGAGACCGTCTTCGATAAGCTCCTCAGTAAGAACTGTGGAGATGGATACCGTCAGACCTCCTGCGCTCTGTGTGGAGAAACCTTCGGGCTGTGTCGTCTCGATGAGGAAATCCTCTTCCGTCATCTCATATTCTTCGCCGTTTACAGTAAGCTTAACGGAACCGTTATTCTTAAGAGCCTCATACGTCTCCTTGCCCGGAAGAGCAGCGATGACATCCTTGGCATCGTTTAAGTTCTTACCGAACTTTCTTCCGCAAGTCCTGAGCTGCGGCTTGAAGCTGTAATCAACGAGAGACGAAGCGTCGCTCAATACTTCCATCTTTCTGATGTTGAGCTCGTCAAGAACGATCGGCTTGTATTCGTCGTCAAGACCGATCTCGGAAACAACGTAGATCTCAGACAGAGGCTGACGGTTCTTGATGGATGCGGACTCACGGCAGCTGTGGCCTAATGTTACGATCTGCTGTACGAGTTCCATCTCTTCTTCGAGCTTGCTGTCTATCAAGCTCTCATCAGCTACCGGGTACTTAGCGAGGTGAACTGAGATGGGAGCTTCCTTATCTACTGAACATACGATGTTCTGATAGATCTCTTCAGTCATGAAAGGAACGAAAGGAGCGCAGAGTCTTGTGAGGTTGTCGAGAACAGTATAGAGAGTCATATATGCATTGACCTTGTCCTGTGTCTCGTCAGCACCCCAGTATCTGTCACGGCAGCGTCTTACGTACCAGTTGGAGAGCTCTTCAGTGAAGTCCTGAATGAGTCTTGCGGACTGGGCGATGTCGTAATTGTCCATCTTCTCGTTAACGACCTTGATGAGCGTATTAAGACGGGAAAGTACCCATCTGTCCATAGCGCCCAAAGTAGCCTTATCGAGAGTGTGCTTTGTAGGATCGAAATTATCGATGTCAGCATACATTACATAGAATGCATATGTATTCCAGAATGTACCGATGAACTTCTTGATGCCGTCGTTAACAGCTTCCTTGGAGAATCTTGAAGGAAGCCAGGGCTGGTTAGCCGTGTAGAAATACCATCTTGCAGCGTCAGCGCCCTGTGAATCGAGAACATCCCAGGGATCTACAACGTTGCCTAAATGCTTACTCATCTTGATACCGTCCTTATCCTGAACGATACCCATTACGATACAGTTCTCGAAAGGAGCTCTTCCGAATAGAACCGTGGAGATGGCAATGAGTGAATAGAACCATCCTCTTGTCTGGTCGATACCCTCAGAAATGAACTGGCAGGGATAGTGTGTATCGAAGAATTCCTTGTTCTCGAAAGGATAGTGATACTGGGCAAAAGGCATTGAACCGGAGTCGAACCAGCAGTCGATAACCTCAGTAACTCTCTTCATCTGGCCGCCGCACTCGGGGCACTTGATGTGAACGTTATCAACATAAGGCTTGTGAAGTTCGATGTCATCCGGACAATCGTCAGACATGGACTTGAGTTCCTCGATGGAACCGATGCAGTGTCTGTGGCCGCACTCGCACTCCCATACCGGAAGAGGTGTACCCCAGTAACGCTCACGG
>NZ_JNLF01000003.1:0-1035000 GCF_000702965.1 Butyrivibrio sp. AE2032
ATTCTTATCAACAGTGGCTACCTGTGAGTATTTCTGCTTCTCTTTATCCTTGCCAAGTTCGTACTGAGGTCTGTTAAACTGTCCGTTATCTTTTCTGGTGACGGTGCTTACGCCCTTTTCCTCCTTGACCGTGTAGGTTGCGTCGGCTTTATCAGGAGCTGCCTGGGATGCCCACTGGGTCTTGTATTTCTTACTGCCATCCCACATAGGCTTGTTGATGTCTTCCTTGTCAATCCTCTTTGTATGCGGTTTTCCGTCTTTTCCCGGAACCTGATCATAGATCTTTCCGCCGGCATTCTGATCGATAGTGGCAACCTTTGAATACTTCTGCTTTTCTTTATCAGTCTTAATATCATACTGAGGCTTGTTGAAATCTGAGGTATCCTTTCGTTTCATGGCAGGCTTACCTTCAATTTCCCCCATCTCGTAGGTAGCATTCGCTTTATCAGGAGCAGCTTCTTTTGCATACTTAGGCTTCGCTTCATGGCCGTCCCACATAGGCTTGTTCACCGGAGTGGTCATGCTGGCCTTCATCTTCATGCTGCCATTGTTGTCCCACTCATACTGATAGGTGCTGGCTGATGTGTCATCATTAGGATTCCTTGCAGCATATTTATATTTAAGTCTGCCCTTGGAATCCTTCTCTGCCGTCCACTCATCAAGCTCTGAGGTTGACTGGAAGGGATTGGTGATGGCTATAAGCTCTCTGTAGGCTATTGTGGTGGTTTCAGTAAGAAGTCCGCTTCTCTCAGCGTTCAATTCTCCGTACTCCTTACTCATTACCGTACAGCCTGTGAAGGTGTAGATTCTGGCAGGTCCTGCCGGTGGTCCGGATGTAAAGCCCTGAATTGATTTATGTCTGAATACATACAAAATAAGCGGAAGTATAAGCTCTGTTCCATTTGCCAAAGGATCAAGGAATCTCTCTGTTCCCACATACCTTTCAATCTGGAAGGTAAAGGGCTTGGAAATAGGCTTACGCTTTAAGTGGATATAGTCGTTTACTCCGCCTTCTCTTATATACTCGTATTCATTTTCCTTGGTAAATGCTCTTACCGACTTAAGTGGCAGGAAGTATACAGCCTCAACCTCCAGAACGAAGTTAAAGGCCGGCGCCGGATTATAAATAGCGTCAAAGTCAGTATTTCCAAGTACTAGAGATTCGCCACTATCAAAGGCGCCACCGGCGTCCTTAAATTCAACTGAACCATTTTTCGTTGTAATATACTTTCTAGCCATCTACTTGCCTTTCTTAGAAGCCTTTTAACTACCTGCTTGGCTTCATGTCCAAAATGCTCTTTTCCTTCTTTTTGTCAGAGGGATTAAGGCTCTTGTTAATGGAGGATATCTCACTGCACCACCTTCGCCTTGTGGCATGGTCCATATTTAGGACTTCATCCTGAGGCCAGTGGAAGTAGTAGGAAATAAAGCTCATCTCCCTGTAGAGATCATCCTTGGGATAAAGCCTTAGCCCTCCTGTGTAAAATTTAGAGGCACCTCGAAGGTTCTTCCGCAATCGGGACATATGCACTGCATTACAGGAGCTTCAACATCATTTATCCTCTGATACATATCCTGAAGGAAGGCCAGGTCAGCTGTGAAGAGCTGCTCTATTGTGGTTGCTGTAACAGATTCAAGACCTTCAAGCTCTGTTACTACCTTGCTCAGGATAACTATTGTCAGATAAGAGGGATTTGATAAAACTCTGGGGTCCCTGGTAGCTGATATCTCATCTCCGGCAGTTGCAAGTCTCATTCTGCCTCTTCTGTGTAATTCCCCCTGTGAATCCATATAGCCCTTAGGTAATGTGAACTCATAAATTGTTTCCATACACGCCTCCTAAATGTTCATTTTTCTTTATTAGCTTTATTGGTCACAGGAGCCGCAGCTCCTGTGACCGTAAAGCTAGTAAAGTGCAGAAATTTGCACTCTGCTGCAAATTTCGTGCCAAAGTGACACGAGAGGGACAACCCATTTGCGTAGCAAATTCTCATGTTGTCCCGGCACCAAATTAAAGCCGCAGGGTTTAATTTGGAATAACAAGCTCCTCGTATGCAATCTCTACTGTTTCAATTGCGATATCACTGTTCTTAGCGTCCAGATCAGGAGCTGTATACTTGGTTACCCATGCGTTTGTCAGTGTCCACTGTCTTGCTCCAACAGAGGATGTAACTGCTGCATTAGGCGCACCGGAGTTGATGTCGATGAGCTCGATTGTTACGTTCTGACGAGGGATCTGTCCACGCATCTCGCTGACACACTCCATTACCCATGTCTTGAATGGGCTTGATACAATGTAACCCATCTTCAGAGTAACGTTTCCGTGCTTTACAAGTCCGGGAACCTTTACAGGTGCAAGGGATCCTGAATTGCCCTGACGGAATTCAATAACATCAACTGTAGACTCGATGCCTGTAACCTCTGAGAATGCTGCCGTTCCTGCGATAGAATCAACTGTCACCAGGAAGTTCATTTTGGTTAAGGGGTATGATGACCCTTTACCGTTATCATATGCTCCAGTAGCCATATTCTATGACTCCTTTCTTTTAGTTTAGTCCCGTATTATTCCTCTCCTCCGCCGCCGGCTTCAGAAGTATGCTGAGTTACTCTGAAGATTACGAATTCAGCAGGACGGGATGGTGCTATACCGATATTACAGATAAGTCTGCCGTTCATGATGTCGTCCCTTGTCATTGTGGAAGGTCCGATCTCTACGAAGTAGCTGTCAGCTGCAGATTCGCCTGCCAGCATACCGTTTCTCCAAAGTCCATCAAGGAAGTTAGATATTGTAAGATTAACTCTCTGCCACAATGTAGGATCGTTAGGCTCAAATACAACCCAGTTGGTATTTGCCTTGATACTCTCCTCAACGAAGATGAAGAGTCTTCTAACGTTGACATACTTGAATGCGGAGTTGCTGGAAGCGGTTCTTGCGCCCCAGATCCTGATACCCTGTCCCGGAAGGGTCCTGATAAGGTTGATTCCTTCAGGGTTAAGGATATCCTGCTCATCCTTGGTATAGTTAACTGAAAGACCTGTACAGAATACAACTTCGTTAGCAGGTGCCTTATGAACACCTCTGTCGATATCTGTTCTTGAATATACGCCCATTACAGCGCCTGAAGGCGGGATGTAATCTGACTTATTGGAAGATCTGTCGAATACCTGGATCCATGGATGATACATAGCACAGTATGTAGAATCAACCATCTGTCTGTATCCGATAAGATCAGCTGTCTTGTACATCTCTCTAGGCATATCCAGAACTGCGAAGCGGCTTCTAAGTCTCTCGCAGTGGCCTACAAGACCAACTACTACTTCAGGCATTGTGATGCCGGGAATTGCCAGCATGCTGACAACGTTGTTCTCAACAAATGCCTCAAGACCTGTACGCTTGCCAGGGCCGTTGTCCTCACCAAGGTATGTGGAAGGATCAACCTTAGCAACTGATCCGTCTGATCCACCATCAAGGAAGAACACACCATCTGTTACGTCCTCTCCGATGATGTCTGCAACAGGATTTCCCGGAGTCTTCTGAGGATTGAAGTCAACCTTGATGATATCGCTGCTTGCAAGTCTTGATCCGATGAATCTTGGAGACTGTGTATTAACAGAAAGCTCTGAGTAGTTCTCAACATCATCGCCATAGCGAACTGACATATCCATTGTTACAAGATATACAACTGCCTTTGGAACGATGTCTGTATCTACTGCTGAATCTGGAAGATCATCTGCAAAAGAAATCTCTCTGTCAAAGATTGTCTTGATTGTTGTAAAGGTTCCTTCGAACTCTACAAGATCGCCCTCTCTGAAGCCTTCTGTACTCTTTGCAATGAATCCGGCATCTGTCTTCTCAATAAGCTGAAGTTTTCTCTTCTTATTGGTTGAAAGCATTACCTGGATCTTATTTCCCCATGCTCCGGGGCTTGATGCGGTTACGTTAATGAGGCCCTTCTTGGCTGAAGCAGGCTTTGCGTCTCTGGGAGCAACACGCATTACATAGCATCTTGTTCCGCCGTTATCAAAGAACTGCTCTACGCTGTTAGCCAGGAACCTGTACTCGCCGTAGCCAAACTCTGAAAGGAAGCCGCCAAACTGCTGCTTAAAGCTCTTCATGCTGGTTACGAGAAGTGGTGCTCCTTCAATGGGGCCTTTCTCCGCAAGTCCGATAAAGCCAGCTGTACTTGTACCAACGCCTTCGATACTTCGTGGAGAATTATCATATTCTTCAACGTATACGCCTGGTGATAAATACTCTGCCATATACTTTCTACCTCACTTTTTCATTATTTTTAAGCCGTTACCTTGACCTGACCCGGGAACGTGACTGAGATGCTGCCTGCATAGGCACACATCATCTTACAATCACTGGCAAGACAGGGTTTTCCGCCGATCAGAATCTTTGGCTTTGTTGGAATCCAGCATCCGGCGGGTACCGGAGTACAAGGCTGGGGGGTCAACACTCCCAGTGCAGCTGCCGTAGCAGAAGCAACAGCGGGATTAGCCAGAGACATACACATTCCAAAGGGGCCAACATTTGCAAATCCTTGCGCGTCCTGTATGGTTCCACAGGGTTTCCCGGATGCAAGTACTGTAGCCTGACTAGTTACTTTAAGGGGAGCCGGTGCCGTTCCCATCGTGCACAGGCACGTTCCCGTCGCCGTCACTAGTTCGCTCATCCTGTTCTTCCTCCTTTCTGGTCAAAGCGTTTGCGGAAACCGCTCCTTCCATCAGATCTGTCTCTCCGGCCAGTTCATGAAGGTCTGCCTTCCTGAAATACTCTTCATCTCCAACCTTGAAATGAATGAGATGGGGAAGATCTGCCTTATCATCTCTGACCTTCAAAACAAACCGTCCATCAGGACCGGCCCTTCCGTAGATGATACGAAAGATCTTGTCGTTTAACTTGTGCTCATTGGCAATGGGCTCCGTCAAACTGACACTTAGTGGTGCTTTCTGATCCTTTACGGTGAAGGAGTCGTAGCGCTCTTCTGCTTCATCCATTAAGGCGTACCTGATAGTATCAAGTACTACACCACCTCCTGCTGTCAGCGGAAGAAGATTGATCTTGTAATCCGTCTTCTTGCTGGCATCACTTTGGAAATAACATACCGGACGATCTAAGTTGATCGCTTCGATATACTCCAGATCCGAAAGGGTTCCGTTAATTTCAAGCACTTCCCCTCCCTGACGATTTTTCTCTGATGGCATCAGGAAAAGATCAATCATGGGAAGTCCGGGATCCAGCTTTTCATACATCACATTCACATCCGTCTGGTCGAATCCGCGAACATTAACCTGCATGAGAAAGTCTTCTCTGCCGATGTTTACGAATACGTAGACCCCTTCGCCTTTCTTCATGGGAGTTGTACTTAACCCATTGATGGCGAAACGGACATCCGGCTCCGAGATTTCTTTTCCATTAGTGGTATCAAGGAGCCTTACAGCCAGTGATAATTTCGCTGTAATCACAGTTGTCACTTAATTCTCTACCCCCTTTCTTCGCCGGTAATACCAAGTTCGAACGTCGCATCTGTTACACGTGGTGTATCAATAGTCTCACCACTTGACAGGTAAACGGGTGCCGCCTTGTAGAACAGGCTAAGCTGATAAGGCTTATTGATCGCCTGCCACACCCTTACCTTCTCCTCCAGACTTATCTTCGCCTGAGACAGTACTATGGGAGGTTCCTGCGTGTCGAGCCAGGTTTGTAGCTGATTGGGAAGGACCGAACTGTTATCGTTTACGATCTGCGCTATCTTCCCGACTATCTTTTGCATATCCGAATCCTTAAGGCCCATCTGGCCGGATCCGTTGATGAAGACCATATAGTACAGAGCATATGGTCTTGGCGGTTTGGTTATCTGTGCCTTACCCTTTTGAATGTACCTGTTGGTGGTAACCTCCACATCCTCTTTGATGTCGTAAAGGTAAAGTCCAACCAGGTAGTCAACATCCTGAGATGATGGTGATGATATCTCGATGTTGTTTGGGGAAGGGATTGGTTCAGGACACATCTTTTCCCTCAGAGTTTTTACGATATATGAACTTACATCCGAAATAATAGGATAATCAGCCATCTAAATAACCCCTTTATTCGTCCTTGAAGAATTCTGTAAGTGTTTCTGTGTACTTATCAACCTTTGTCTGCATCGGTGATGTGAGACAGATTGCATAATCGGTATTGTTGGCGTATTCTGTGATGCACTTGAAGTAATCCTTGGCATCATCCTCACCTATGAAAAGTGTTCCGCTGTAAACAATCTTCTCATCCATCTGTTCTGCATCTGAAGATGGAGTCTGTTTATGCATCTCATCACTTCCGCGCTTAAAGATATATACGTTTGAACCCTTGGTCATGGTACCGGTTGCCTTGGAATCATCATAAAAGTATCTGTAAGCCGTGCAGTCAGATAAGGTATCAAGACTGATAAATTCTTCTGTCTTACTGCCGTCGTACTGCCTGTAGTTGTACTTGTTGTTGGTGTCAACCAGCTTATTTACTACCATCTTTGTAAGTGAATCAGCAGGTGTGATACCGGACCTTGAAAGCTTGGAGAAGGTTGCTCCGGCTATTGCCAGCTCGTCGTCACTCATCTCATCAAGACTCTTTCCAAAAAGAGATTCCAGCTGGGCTAAAAGTGCATCCGCATCCTTCTCTCCGCTTCCATCACCGGAACCATCCCCATCGCCGTTAGCATCATTTATGCCAGCCAGGGTATCTGCTGAAGCTCCACTTTCCTTGGCCTTGTCAGCCAGTGCATCTACTGCATCCTTATCTCCAACCTCTGCAAGAGCTGCTGCAACACCTGCAAGATCGGCATTTGCGTTATCTGCAAGAGCACTCATTGCCTTGTTTACAAGTTTGTCTGCCATATTTCCGGCATCGCCTTTACCGCCGGTCTCCTTGTTGATGTCCTGATCCACTGCAGCAATCTTGGCATCGTAGGCCTTGGCTCCTGCCAGGTCGTTATTATCGAGGCAGGCATCTCTCTTTTTCTGGAGTTCTGCTTTCTTGGCCTTTAAGGCATCCAGCTTGGATCTCAGGTTCGCATCTGAATCTATGATCTTCTGGGCCTCTTCCTTCAGCCATGCCAGATGGGCCTGAACTGAAGATGTGGAATAGGTCTTATAATCATCTCCCGGAATTGTAGTCAGAAGGTTCTCTGTCCAGTCAATTCTCTGGTAGACATACTCAAGAGCATTTTCTGCTTCATCCCTCTGCCTCATGGCTTCTATCAGGAACTGAAGCATTGATCTGTCTGCTTCCTCTACTCCCTTCCGGTCCTCTAAGTAACTGGTCTTTGCTCCTGCTGAAGCAAGTGACCCGTAATCTCCACCGGTTCCTGCTGTTGCTGAAGCTGAGTACTTGTTACTTGCCAGATTAAGGAGACTGCTCTTTAGAAGACTAAGCTCACCGGCCTTATCACTGATATTGTTGTCCCTGATATTGGTGGCATGCTTAAGGTAATCAACAGGACCTCCAAGAGATCCACCAGTGCTCTGGTCTATTACCTGAGATGAATAGTCGTAGATCGCATGTCCTAAAATATCATCTGTATCAACTAATGCCTTTGAAAGGTACTTTGTATAACTATCTGAACAGTTGGAAATCGATGTTCCTATCGCGTCCAGAAGAGCTGAATCTGCATTAAAGGGCTTCTCCTTAGGGGTCTTATCGTACACGTAATCATCGTTATCTGAATTGGCTTCCTCAGCTCTTTTCTGCTCATCGCTGTCGTAATCATCAAGTACTGTCCACCAGCCTGATGAGGAACTTACAATTCCAAGGGAACGAAGGAAACTTAGGATAAATGGATCAGCTGTATTAAAGCCTGTAAAGTCATGCTTTAAGGAGTCCTTAAGTTCCTTGTTGTAAGGAGCTCCAATGGAAGCATTACTCTCACTGCTGGAATCCTTAAATGAACCGTATGGAGTGTAGTAGCTTCCTGAAGTTAAGGTGTACAGAGTATTCAAAAGATTATCATCCAGCTCTGCCAGCCTCTCCATGATCAGGGCTCTTCTGGTGGCATCTACCTTTTCCATAAGGTCGTAAACAAGCTTGGCTTCTTCCTCTTTTCCATCAGCCTTGTATGCTATGTAAATAGTGTTAAGACCCTGGAGCTGCTGATCGCACTTATCTGTCTGGGCATCCCTCAGATTCAGTGAAAAGAAAGTGCTAAGAAGCTGATAGGTGTATACATCGCTTCGAAGGTTTCCTGAATCCTTCGATCCCTTAGCATCCAGATAATCACTCTGTGAAATACTGGTAGCTGACTGGGACTGGGTGTACTGGGTTCTTATGGGTTCCAGTTCAGGCAGACCTGACAGGTCGTATGGGTCCGGTATATCGAAAGGATTCATGGCTGCCATGGTCTTGGCATCCCGGAGGATTCCGTCGGAACCAACGTAGTAGGTAACATACAAAGGATTGATGGTTTCAACATTCTCCGGTCTTCCATCCTCTGAAATACCCTTAACGCCGTTCTCGATATCACCAACGTTGAACCACTGTCCGTCAGAGAGCTCTGACTTATAGTAGACTTCGTTCTGACCTGATTCAGAAGCGGAGTCCTTAGCCTTTTCATAGAGCTGATCCGTAAGGGCATCCTTATGGATAACATAGGTTCCTATGAAAAGAACTGAGTCCTCAACGGAAACCTTAGCTGCAAAATTTTGGTAGGTTATGGCTTTATCCGGGTCAAATATCGCCTCGGAATCAAAGCTCCTTCCAAATACCACAGCCAGCAGCACTGCTACCAGAACTATGGAAACAGCTCTTTTTATTAACTTGTCCGGTAATCTGAAACTGCTTTTCATTCACTATCATCCTCTTTCAAAACAGCACCATTTGCCGTATCAAACCTTGCCTTGTATAAAACTGATTCCCCGGAATCGTAGAACTCTATCTTTAGATCATCCAGAGACTGTTTTACTATTGAGATATACTTGAGGGACTTGTCGATCTCTATGACCTTATCTCCTCCAAGAGCCTTGCCTTCCTGTGTGAGAACTTTGAAGGACTTGATGTCTTCCTTGTCCTCATCCATCTTGAACTTGATCTCCACAAGGCCGGTGGTTTCATTCACTGTAATCTCATAGGTTCCAATCTGGTTTGGATCCCTTCGCTTGATGTCATAACCGGTTGTGATAGTCAGTGGTCCGGATTCTACAGTCGGATCAATGATACAGTCATCTATGAATTCCTCTCCGTTGTAGATTCTTATCTTTGCCTCACTGACGGTGTCGAAGGATAGCATCAGATGCCTTAGCTTCTTGTCTACCGGAAGCCTGTCTCCAACCTGAACGTTGTTGACCCAAAGCTCGTAATCCGATATCTCGATCTCAAAATCATCAGGAATGATTATGGTAAGTTCAAATTCCTGGTTCTGAATAATAGGCTTTAATGTGTACTGCGCATCTGCGGTGTTTTTCTCAACATAGCTCTCACCAACAACTGCTGTCTGCATATCTGCATCTGTTCCAGCTAAAATGGCGCTTATTCCGCCGCAGGTAAGTCTGTCAAAGGTGTAAAGTGTTGTGGTATAGAGCTTCATTGCATCCAGCATGCTGTTTTGAAGTTCTTCAAAGCTGTCCATCTCTGAGTCATATTCATCAAAGGAAAGCTGTCCCAATCTGTTCCTGAGCTCATCCTTTTTCAGATTCGCTTCTGCCTCATCAACATCCTTCTGATATTGTTTATACGAATTACGAACAGAAATGTAATTATTGAAGGCTTCCTCTACACTGCTGTCTATATCTTTTTTTGCTGCAACCTTATCTTTATAGGCACTTGCATAGTCCAGAACGTTCTGGTAAAGAACATATGGATCATCATCTATATATCTGGTACCATCCATGTTTCCCTTGAACCATAATCTTGGGATCTTTATGAAAAGAATTCTCTTCTTTCCATTCCAGTAACTGTCGATCTTATCAAGGAAAGACTTGTAGTCCTTTTTAAATGCTTTCTTGTTGATTGAGTCTCCATTAAGTGCTGTATTAACGTAGGAGGCAATCCTGTTATAATCTCCGCCGTACTTATTTCTCATAAGCTTGGCATTTGTGTTGAGCTCTGCCCTGGCTGATGATTCAGCTGTGCAGGCCTCGTAGTAACCCTCGTCCCTATCCTCCGTGTACTTCATGAGAGCATCTAAGCTGTCTCTGTCAATAGTTGCTTCAACAAAGGGCTTCTGGAAATTATAGCCTGTAGTGACGTCGATCTTAATCATATCCGTCATCTTCTTAAGGTCTGCCTCGAGAGTTCTTCTGTCAGAAGCCACCTTGTTTTTGGTGGATTCAACCTTCTTTTCCAGCTTATCAACATCTGCCTGATTGGCCTGACCAAGATGGAGCTTTGCCTGATTCTTTGCAAGTCCTTCCTCGTAGGTGGTAAGTCTGGATTCATTAAAAGCTATCTGCTTTTGAAGAACTACTATCTCAACGAAGAGATTGTTGACCTTTTCTGATATCTCAAAGGTCTTATCCTGCAGCTTGTGCTCAGCTACACTTATCTCATACTGCAGAGCTACAGGCTTATACTGGAATTCCGAAGCCTCTGAAAAATCAGGAGTTTCCGGAAATTTAAAGCTTAGAAGCGGCGACCATCTGAACTGCTTCATGGATTTTTCTTTAAGATTGATGGCCTTTACTGCTGATTCATAATTAGCTTTTTTGGATTCTACTGCTGTCTCAGCACTGTCATAGGCGTCTGAGTTTTCTATTGCCAGGCTTCTGGCGCCCTTCATGGTAAGGGTCTTTTGGACCGGAAGTGCTCCGGCTGCCTGAGCCTGAGATCCCGGGATTATCGGCATTAAAAGCGAGGCTGTCCAGATTACAGTCATGGTCAGCGCCAAAGCTCTTTTCGCCCGATTCAGTTTCCCGAAAGAATTAAGCACTCTCATCCTCAGCACCTGTTACATAGTAAAACTCAAATGTATTGTCATCCTCTTCCTCACTTACGAAGGAATAGATGATGTCTCCTCTTCTGTAGGAGTGGATGTAAACCACATAATCTCTGCTGTAGCTCTTTACCTCAGCTACATCTGTAAAGGTCTGCTCAAGGTCCATTGAGATATATCCCTTTTTGCTTGGCCTTTTCTCATTGAGCTTATTTATAGCTATAGCTTCCGGAAGGATAACTCCTGAATTACCCTGATATACAGGATCTCCAAAGATCTCTGAAAGTCCTTCCAGTGTGTCTACTGCTTCATTACCGATCTTAAAGGCATCTGTAAGAACATATACGGAATCTACCTTCTCGTCGTCATCAAGGGCGTCCGTATCGCTCTGGGCATGATACAGAGCTCCTATACCATCCATGATGATCACTGATTCGCGATTTGCTGTGTAGAGTTCTGAATGGCCCTTGTAGTGGTCAGCCACCTCAGTAACGCTCTTTCCAAGAAGCTCACTATAAACAATCGAGTCGCTGGCAAAACTTCCAGAATACAGCTCGTTCTCACCGCTGTCATAAAGAACTCCCTGACCGTTCTTCTTGCCCTTGGAGAAATCTCCTATGTACTCCCTTGTGCCATCTTCTCTGTAAAGAGTTCCCTGGCCCTCAAAGAGATTCTCGTGGAAGGTTCCCTTATAGAGGGTGTTTCCCTCAGGGAAGTTCTGCTCTCCATTTCCTTCGTACATGTTCCGATCAAAGGTTCCGGTGTAGACCACATTTCCAGCCGGGTTATAAAGGGTTCCCATTCCTGTTACATACCCTTGTTCAACCTGGCCATCATAGGCAAGATATCCGCTCTTTCCGGTGATCTTAACGTGGCCCTTGGCTGTTCGAAGTCTCAAGGAATTATACTTATAAGTAGGAATTCCTTCCTGTGAAAAGCGCTTGAAGATGGTGGTCTCAGTGGTGATGTACCAGATACTTACAACACCTACGATGATAACGATGGCATACATAAGCCTCTTCGAGATCATCCACCTTCCGACAGTAAAGTAATCCTCTTTACTTCTAGGCTTAACTCCAAGTAGTCCGGCAAAGAAATCACGGATCCTTGCTACTATCTTGGTCTTTATGAAGTTCCAGTTGGTGTAGAGCTTAAACTTGGTAACAAGTCCGGTCATTTTGGACTTGATAGTCTGAATCAGAATACCAAGAAGGCCATTTCCACTACCCATCTATATTTCCTCTCACAAATCAAAGGTGAAGAATCTTGTAGCTGTCATCCTCTACAAACTCATTGAGGAATCTGTCACTTTCAAATACGTACCACTTGATCAGGTTGTCATCAGGTGTATCCTTAAGCAGCTCTGAGAACTTGGTCCTTGCGATGTAGAAGTCCTTCTCATAGAAGGCATCCAAAGCCTCGTTGTACCTCTGCAGAGTCTGGAGTCTTTCACTTCTTGTTCTTGCAGGATATGCGTCAAGTACTTCGTAAAGCTTTACATTCTCACCTGTAACAGCCTGTCCTGCGTAGCCGATGAATCTCAAAGGTCCCTGAACGTTTTCGCTCTCTCTTACCCTGCCTGTGATAATAAGTCCAAGCTTCTTATCTGTTACAAACTTGCTTATGCGCTGGATAAGATCCTGGTCATTGGAGTGAAGATAAGTTGTAGCCTCATCCTCATTTCCCATTACTCCGAAGTCACATTCATCCTGATAAAGAACTGTGGTGATAATGCTCTTATCAGTAGTCTTAATATTTCTGTTGAAGAGATCCGTAAAGAATCTGACTGTATCTTTTTCCTGATCTCCAAAGAGCATCTGGAATCCGGACAGATCCGGAACCTTTCCAACAACGATACACTGGTGATCCTTTTGGAATTCTCCTATGCTTTCGATAACTGTATCCACTCTCTTGAGCTTCTGACCAAAGGCAAGGTCAAGTGAAACAACTGCTACTGTTCCATAGAGATGAGTCTGGACGCTGCCCTCAACCTCCATGATGGAGTTAAGGCCCAGGAGTCTTTCCACATTCTTAGGAGCAAATCTGTAATAAACTTCCAGGGTTCGCAGCTTAATGTACTCTATCTCATCTATTCTCTTGTGGATCTCCGTAATGGAATCCCACATGTCTTTTACATCTCTTCCAAGAGTTACCGGTCTGTTCGGAAGTTCACCTCCAAGGGCTGTGATTGAAAGGGCATCCTCAAGTACTGCAAGGTCTGCCATATGGAATCTCCAAACAATGACAACAAGCGCGCTTGCCAGTGCAAACACTAATACGAACAAAAGAAATACTGCCCTGTTATCAACAAATACCGAACCATCTGTAGTTGTGGAATTGATGATACCAACCAGTGCATATTCCGGAACCGTAACCCCTTCAGTAATGGCAACTGCTCTGTAATCCTGCCCCTCAATTGTCAGGTCCTGGGCTGTGTACTTCTGACCCTTAAAGATCTTGGTAGGGATATTTGTAATATCCTGACCGTAAACATCAGGTCCGCTCTGACGGTTTCTTCCGCTGCTGCTCATGCAGATCAAATTATCTCTAAGTCTATATACGAATACGTCATAGAAAATGTCATTATTTCCTTCACGACGTGCAAATTCGCACATAACGTTCTTTGCTTCCATATATGTTTCAGAATCGTAGAATGACGAATCTGAATAATCAGTGTTTCCACTTAACCCTGCTTCATCAGCAAGTCCAATAAGGGAAATGGATGCAAATCTTGAGTGCTCCGTAGCTCTTGAATTAAAGTAGTGCTCAGCTATTGTAACGACTCCACCAATAGTGATAACAAGTAGCAGTCCCTCAGCAATGAGCAGGTAGTAAAAAGATCTGTCCCTGTTCTCAAATACCCTGATGATCCAGTAAAGAAGGATGAACCAGATAAGAAGGCAGGCAATGTACCAGATAATGTATGTGGAGTACAGTGTAAAGAGCTGTCCCACTGTGAGCTTCATATCTGTAACCAGAGACTTGATATAGGAATCCACCTTGAAAACTCCGGTGGGTTCATCTGCATCGGAACGAAGGTAAAGCTGGCCTTCCTTATAAAGAGCATCTGAGTAGAATCTTCCGTTGCTGGCTGTCTTTGAACGAACCATCTCAGCCTTAACGTTGTCATCATTGGTTGCATCCGGGTCTCTCAGCTCATCATAGGCTATACAGTTAACCTTCACATAGCTTCCATCCTTAGCAAGAAGGGTCATGAAAAGACCAGTTCCCTCTGCTGAAAAGCCTCCAAGTACTTCTTCTTCCTGACTGGCGAACTTATTGGTGGTGGAAAGAAGGTTCAGCTTTGTATCCAGCTTTATGATCCTGTAAGTAGGAACGCTTACTATGGCATCTTCATCATTGCTCTTTGCGTTTTTCACCTCAGCAAAACCTGAGAGAACTGCATATACATTTCCTTCATACACGGATAGTCCGATGATTCTTGTATCCCCAAGGCTCTTGGAGGTAAACATGCGTGACACATTTCCCTTGCTGTTCATCTTAAACAGGATTCCCTGGCCCTTAATATTCTGACCGTAATAGATATCGCTGCCATCTACTACGTACTGAGAATAGCTGGTGCACTCAATATTTATGGATACCCTGTTCATCAGAACAGAAAAAATAAACAGAGAAATGGTAAAACTAAGTATGTATAGAATAATGGTTATTCTTCTTTGTAAACTCATCTGAGCCATCTTCTAAAGCCCCCTGCTCTACTTCTACTGCAACAAACTTTCCGTTCCAATCTGCTTAAAGGTGTTAAATAAGAGTCTGAACCAGGAATTACCTCCAAATAAGAATCTTGATAATATGATACTTAGTGCAAACACTGCCAGTATCAGGCTTATCCAGAAAAGAACACCTATGATTGCGTCTGCATTTCTTTTGATCCACAGCTTGATCAAAAACCATGGTGTGATCTTTTTCTTGGTAACCGCGGCAATTGTGATGTCCCTGTAAAGGTCTGTGAATCTGTGATAACTGCCATTTGCGATCTTCTTATCAAGAAGATAAAAGCTGGTAGCTTTCTGTCCTGACTTTGGTCTAAGGAGCTCTAATAGGATCTTTGCACAGATATCTGTACACTCAGCCTCGCTGATATTTGGATCCAGATCCTTAAGGTCCATTTCATACCCCAAAAAGACCGAACCATCATTAGACAGATTCAGCATTCCCCTGTTAAGGAGCAAATATAAAATTGGATATGGGAGGTCTGACGTTATGCATGAAAGAATTACATTTATGCATATATCTTCACACTGAGAAAGTGTCAGAGACTCCCCCTCATAAAAATCGGCTAAAGGTCTTTCCTTGTGATAAGGGAAAACCAAAACATGCTTGTCGGCTACTGCAAAATCATCAACAAGGCTCTCTTCCCCGCGCCTGTTCGAAAGCTTAAAAAGCTCTAAGACCTTTCGAACCACCTCGTGCTGATGAACTACTATTACCGTGTATAATATTCCCCCTGAAGAAGCCAGGTCTCTGCAGATATAGCAGTCATTGACCTCTCCTATACTTTTGGTAGCAACCGGCAGAAGCTGCATTTTGTCGGATTCGTAGATCATTTACTAATCCTCTCAAAGGTTGATTTCCGGCATCTTAACGATAGGTTCCTTTTCCTGTTCTTCTATGCTTCCTGCATCTTCTGATGTTGCAGTAGACTTAACGATTGCATAAGCATAAGTGCAAACCATAGGCATATCTGAGCAGTAAATACGGATCTCATATACACCTTCCTTGGAAGGAGCTGTGTAAACACCATCCGTGGTGACTTCGCCACTTCCGGGAGCTGTAAGCTCGTAGGTTATGCTGCAGGCATCCATGTTGTTAAACTGCACACCGAAGTAGTAGTTCTCTCTCGGTCTCATAACAACGGTAGGAGTCTTGGCTGTAATTGACTTGCCGTAGTAATCTGCTGCTTCCAGTTCCTCTCCTGAAGGGAACTTGATAGCTACCCATCTGTAGGTAAGTACCAGGAAGTCAACGTCACGAAGAAGTCTTGCTGCTACAACAAAGCTTCCCTTGTCGTTCAAAACTCTAACTGCTGTCTCTGCATCAACCAGCTGCTGTGCCTGTCTTGAGAACAGCTCAGGATTACCGTAAACAGTACTCTTTGCACTTGCTCCAAGGGCCTGGTCCTGTGAAAGATACTCATAGCCGATGGATACATATACATTTCCGGAACCAAGACCATGGGTGATCTCACCTGAATATCTGATATCACCGGTTCTTGCATCTCTTCCAAGAGGGATTTCAAGAACGCCTGTTGCTACATTCTTAAGTTCTGCGTAGGTAGGCTCAACAATTGGAGCTGCATCAGCTCTCACTGCTGCGTCACCCTTCTTATCCTCAATATCAGCTTCCTTGTGGAAGAATTCCATATATTCATTCTTGATGCCATTCTGGCCGGGAAGCTCAATGTAAGGGTTCTTCTTAACTTCTTTTACATTCTCAATAACGTAGGCGCTGTCTGTTCTCATCAGGTCGATGTCGGCAAGCTTAATGGACTGCTCGTTAACTGCCTGTCTCATCTCCAGTGAGAGTTTTCCTGTCTCACGTCTGATAAGTGATGTAGGAGATTCTTCTGATAAGCGCACCTTAAGAGCAAAGCTGCTTTCAACTGAAATAGCCTTGTCATCCTCAAATCCTGAAGCTGATCCACTTCTAAGGATAATATTAGACTCTATTCCGGCCTGATTCTGGACCTTCATCCACAGGTCTTTTTCATAAATTCCATCTGTATCCAGCTGGATATCATCAATTGCGATCTCAATCTGCTGAGAACCGTCAGGAGCTGAGAATCCGGGTATATCAAGGATGCCCTGATAGGAAAGCTTAACGTCTTCAGTTCCGATCTTTCTGATCTCAACCTTAGCCTTTACATTTCTTCCCTTGCAGACAGTTGTAGGCATTACAAGAGTTCCTTCAAAGTTTGCGCCTCTAAAGAGTGTCTCCCTCTGAATGAATTCAGTTTCCAGCTCGAAGCCTTCATCATATTCTTCTTTGTCTACCAGGAACACCTCAAAGCCTTCGCTTATACGGTTAAACTCATATTCCTGGTCGGATTCCTTGTGACTTACGGCATATACAGAATGTATATCCGTCTCCTTGAAACGGACGCAAAGACAGACTTTGTCGCTTGTAAGCTGATCAAAGCCCTCAATTGCAGAAAGCTTTTTAACTAAGGAAGAATCAATTATGATCTCCCTTCCGCTTCCATCAATCGCTACACCACTTTCAATGAGGATTGACAGATCATCCAGATTGACAACTCCACATCCGCACACAATACCAGCTCCATACATGAGTGAATTCATGAAGCGCAACTTGTTGATGTGGTAGCTCTGCTCTGCTTGGAAATCTGCTGTAGTAAGCATTTTCCCTGGATAGTAGCGATTTCTCTCGAATGGATAAACCTGACTGCTGGCCATTTTGATACCCCCTGTAAAGTATGAAAATAAAATATGAAATTATATTTATTCCAATTTTATCAGAATAGCGTCTATAATAAGTATAAGGGTGAATGTGTACCTAGTGGGTGACGTTGTGTAACATTTTATAAAAATTTTATAAAAAGGGTAAAAGTTTTGGAAAAATCGTTTACAGAAAATCTAAAATATTACAGGCAAATGCAGGGAATATCCCAAAGAGAGCTGGCTGAAAGAATGAATGTAGATCGTTCTACCATAGCTCACTGGGAAAACGGAGACAGAACACCTTCCTATTCGGATCTTGGACTTCTTGCGGAAATCTTAGAGACTGAGGTGTCAGCTCTTTTAACCGCTTCTCCGAATACCGGAAGGGATATCATCATAGTGGTTGATGATGAGGAGATAGCGTTAAAGGGTGCAATGTCCGTTCTTCTAACGGTAGCCCCCAACTCAGAGATAAGAGGCTTTAGCAGGATATCTGACGCTATCGCCTTTGTAAAACAGAATGCCGAATCTGTTTCTGTGGCCTTTCTTGACATCGAGATAGGAACCAACAGCGGACTTAAGCTAAGCGAGACCCTACACGAAATAAGTCCCAAAACTAAGCTTATCTTTCTGACCAGTTTCCCGGACTATGCTTTAAGCGCCTGGGACACAGAGGCAGTATCCTTTATTCTTAAGCCACTTAAAGTTGATTCAGCCAAGAAAGTTTTGGAGAAGGTATCAGTACAATGACAATTTTTATGGCAATCTTTGGAATAGCAATATCAGTATGCGGAATAGTTATGGGTATAACAGGGCTGACCTTTTCCCTGTTCATGCACAGAACCTCTGCAAGGTTCAAAAGATTTTTCAAATACTACTATATAGCTCTTATTTTATACGGAGCGTTCGGGCTTACAACCGGGATTCTTTTGGGATTACCGCCTGAGGGCTTAAGGCTCTTTTCCATGGGGGCATTGTTTTTGGAATATCTCCTGTCCTCCGTTACACCTTTGCTGTTTACACTATTTCTTGTGACTCACTTCAAGAACGAAGAAAAATCTGAGCTGTATCTTCCTATATCAATAGGTCTGTGGTCTGCTTATGTGCTTCTGCTTGCAATGGCCCAGTTTACGATACTTTTCTATTCAGTAGACTCAAATAATCACTTTGATAGGGGTGCGCTCTACCCTGCCCTTCTTGTTCCGATCCTGCTCATATCTTTGGTGAACTTCATTGCCGTTATTAATAAGAAAAAGCTCCTTTCCGGAAAAGAGCTATGGATCTTTGCATGCAGCTCTCTGATTCCCATTGCATGCGCAGGGCTTCAGATGATCTATGAGCATATTCCTGTGATCCTTTTGGGAAGCGCACTTTGCGGCTATTTAATGCTGCTCTATCAGATTCAGGATCAGAAAGAGAAATTTGAAAAAGAGACTGAAAAAGTTGCAAGACAGCAGATCTCAATAATGACTTTGCAGATGAGGCCACATTTCATTTTCAATACCCTGACCAGTATCTACTACATCATCGGATCAGATCCTGCCAAAGCCCAGGACACCATCGAGAATTTCACTTCATACCTGAGGCAGAATTTCACTCTTGTTGCCCAGGAGGGTCTCATAGATTTTGATCAGGAGCTCGAGCATACAAAGGCATATCTTGCAGTAGAAAAAGTCAGATATGAGAAGCTCCTGTTTGTGGACTACGACATAACCTGTCATAGCTTTGCTCTTCCACCTCTGACTCTTCAGCCAATAGTGGAAAATGCTGTTAAGCACGGAGTGGATCCTGAGCTTAATCCCATGCATCTTCTCATAAAGACCTTCAAGAATCCGAGAGGTTATTATATTGTTGTTGAGGATAATGGTCCGGGCTACGATGAATCCGCGCCTTCAACTGACCAGAAAGGCCATATTGGCCTTAAGAACGTAAGATACCGCCTAGGGTCCATCTGCAACGGAACACTTACCATTGCCAAAGGTGATCAGGGCGGCACAAAGGCTACTATATTTATTCCGGCTAATATCGATAAGGCAAACTAAAAAAAGACAAACAATTAGGGCAGAAGCTTCATCCACATTACCTGCTTCTGCCCTTATGCCGAGTACTCATCAAATTCTATTACTATTCCGTCCAAGGGACCTACCTCCAATTCTCAGCCTCATCTTTCCATTCACCTTTTGCATTCAGATGCTGTGGTTGCAAGTTGTTGATATTGTCATAACCACTTTGATCATGTACCGGAAGTGCTGTCGTTCTGTTTCGTAATTCTTTCTAACTTCGTAATATTCAGATCTTCGTTATTCGATCTGTATTTCTTTTCTTTCTCTTTCTTTTGAACTTAGAACTTAATTACTTCTTTTAATACTTTTCTTTATAAATCTAAAAATTTAGTATGCTGGTGGTCCGTACCATCCTTTCCCTGAATATTTTAATTACCTATCCCTTTGGAGTGTACCTGCCTTTCTTTCTCCCCGGCTCTGTTTGTTCTATATACCGACTGGAGAAGTAATTGGATATCTTATAAGTATCTCTTGATGTTTTCATTATATTCATGGCCATATAATTTGTCAATACATTTTTAAAAAAATAATTAATTATTTTGATTATAGTGTCATAATTGTATTATTTTCTGTTATTTATTCTAATTGTATATTCATTTCACACAATTACGGCAATTATTTTTCCAGTAAAATAGGGGCTGTCACAGTTAGGACAGCCCCATAATAATTCCCAATTTATTAAATTGTTTCAAAAAATCAATCAAGTGGATACTTATCTGTAAGCTCTTTTATGATGGCGCGAGCTTCGTCGTTCTTCTCACCCTTGTTCTTGATAACGATGGCGATAGCCTCAGCGATCTTGTCCATATCCTCAGTGTTCATGCCTCTTGTAGTAACAGCAGGTGTTCCAAGACGGATTCCACTGGTTACGAATGGAGACTGCTGCTCGTTAGGAATGGTGTTCTTGTTGGCTGTGATGTGAGCATCGTCAAGCCATGCCTCTACTTCTTTTCCTGTAAGACCGAAGTTTGTAAGGTCGATCAGCATCAGGTGGTTGTCTGTTCCGCCGGATACGATCTTGATGCCACGGTTCATAAGTCCTTCGCAAAGAGCCTTTGCATTGTCAACGATGTTCTGGGCATATACCTTGAAGTCAGGAGAAAGAGCTTCCTTAAAGCAGATAGCCTTAGCTGCAACAACGTGCTCCAAAGGGCCACCCTGTATTCCAGGGAATACTGCCTTATTGAACTTGTACTTATCCTGAGCTGCCTGATTCCAGAGGATAAGTCCTCCTCTTGGTCCGCGAAGGGTCTTGTGAGTTGTTGTGGTTACAACATCTGCATATGGGAATGGGCTTGGGTGAAGGCCTGCTGCTACAAGACCTGCGATATGAGCCATATCTACCATAAGAACTGCGCCACATGCATCAGCTGCTTCTCTGAACTTCGCAAAGTCGATGGTTCTGCAGTAAGCAGATGCTCCGGCAATGATGAGCTTAGGCTTATGCTCCTTTGCCAGCTTTAACATATTGTCATAATCAAGGATTCCGTTCTCATCTACACCGTAAGGAACGATGTTGTAGTATGTACCTGAGATGTTGGCTGAACTGCCGTGTGTTAAATGTCCGCCCTGCTCAAGATCCATACCCATGATAGTATCTCCGGGCTGAAGAAGTGCAAACTGTACTGCAAGATTTGCCTGAGCGCCTGAATGTGGCTGAACGTTAGCGTAGTCGCAGTGGAAAAGCTCTTTTGCCCTGTCTCTTGCAATGTTCTCTACCTTGTCTACTACGTAGCAACCGCCGTAATATCTTTTACCCGGAAGGCCCTCTGCATACTTGTTGGTGAGTGGACTTCCCATTGCAGACATAACTGCCTTGCTGGTCCAGTTCTCTGATGCAATGAGCTCGATGTGGTCGTTCTGACGAGCTACCTCTTCCTCAATAAGGGAAGCAATTTCCGGGTCAACTTTCCTGACTTCTTCTAAAGAATACATTTCCCATCCTCCTGATCAACAAACCTTTTTCGCATTTCACAATTTAATGTGTTAAAGCAACATTGGGGTTATAGTATCATACTCTCCTTTAAATTTCTACCCCGTTTTTTACAAATTTTATATGTCATTTGTGCTATACTGTTCCATGTGAACTACAGGCGCTTTGTCGTCTATTATGGGGAGGTTCAGAATGTACTACTGCATCGTTAACCCCTCTGCCCGTTCAGGCAAGGGAAAAGAAATATGGATGAAACTGGAGGAGAAATTCAAGGAGTCAGGTCTTGAATTCAGGGCGGTTTTCACAAAAGGCCCCGGACATGCTACTGAGCTTGCCAGATCCATCACCACAAAAGAAGTAAATAAGGAAGAACTTCCTTTTAAAATTGTTGTGCTGGGTGGCGATGGCACTTTAAATGAAGTAATGAACGGAATCGCCGATTTTGATAATGCACTGGTAGGTTATGTGCCCATCGGATCCTCTAATGATTTTGCCAGAGATCTTTCCTATCCAAAAAAGGTTGATGACATCCTTCACAAGATTATAGAGGGCAAGGAAGTTCGCGCTCTGGACCTTGGGAAGCTTACTTATAATAATATGACAAAGCCTATGTCCAGGCTTCATGATGAAACCATTTCAAATACCAGGATATTTGATGTAAGTTCCGGAATTGGTTTTGACGCAGCTGTCTGCGAAGAGGCCCTTTCTTCAGGCACTAAGAATTTCTTTAATAAGATCGGTCTAGGAAAGCTCACCTACGGTTCTATTGCCATAAGACAGCTTCTTGGAGCAGAAAGAGTTCCCTGCGATATTACAGTAGATGATGGGGAGCCCATTCACTTTAATCGTTTCATCTTCATCGCTGCCATGATCCATCATTTCGAAGGCGGCGGCTTTAAGTTTGCACCTAAAGCCGACCTTACCGATGGTATGTTTGATCTGGTCTATGCAGGAGATATGCCTTCAGCAAGAATGCTCCTTGCTCTCCCCTGCTCCTTTATTGGTCACTACTTCTGGATCAAGGGAATCGGACATCACGTGGCTAAAAAGATCAACATCAAGACCGACGTTCCCATGTGGGTACACACTGATGGTGAAGTTTCCGTCAAGTCAGACGATATTACATGGGAGTGCTTGCAGGGAAAATTAAGACTCATGACCTGACAAATCAGATCCAGCTTATTGTCAGGATCTTTGAAAAACCAGTGACATTAAATATATCCTTAATCTCTGTAGAAGCCCCTTTAATAACCACCGCGTTATCCTTTTTCATTATCTTTTGTGCAGCCAAAAGCACTCGTAGGCCGGCTGATGAGATATACTCCAGCTCACTGAAATCAAAGGTCAGCTTGTTTACTCCGTCTAATGACTTTAAAAGCTTTTCCTCCAGCTCAGGAGCCGCATTTCTGTCAAGGCGTCCCTGGAGAATTACTGTCAGATGATCACCGATATGTTTCTTAGTTATATGCAGCATAATCTACCTCCGTGCGATGCTCTGCCCTTAACAGATTAATTGTATAATTTTAAACGTTAAACCGCAATATACAAACCTAAAGCTCTTTTCTCTATCTCTTCAATCAGATCATTACCAAGTTTTCCAAGAGCATCAAAATCCATGGCACGGATGTAGTGCCGTTCTAGGTCATCGTGTTTTTCTTTTGCACGAAGTAGCATCTGTCTGGATTCTTCATAGAGCTCTTCTATACGAGAGACATTAGCGCGAAGTAGCTGCTCGTATGCTTGTTTCTCCATCCCGTTATAAAAGTCTTCGCATCTGATAGACGAGACATTTTCGTATTTTGAATGGGTCAGAGGATTATATGAGATAATGGCCGTGCTGATCTCTTCAATAAGCAGATGCTCTCTGACCGTGTCTCCAAACAAAAGACATGGAGACATTTTTACATCCATTCCATTTCTGGTGGCTTCTTTTACGACAATACTGATAAAAAGATCTGCAGCTGCGAAGTACGGATCCTCCAATAGGAAGACTTTGGAATAGAGGCCAATGGTATCATACATGGTCATGTAGCCATTTCTTGTCATGGCTGAAAGTTGTCTTATGCTCTCTTTACCCTCTTTGGGTGTTCCGGCAGAAAAGACCTTTTCGCAAAACGCCCTGGCGCTATCTTCAACCTTTTCCTTATCCAGAAAGCGCTTTGCGCAGCTATACACCTCTGCACATAGTTCCCCAAGGGCATTGTTCCTTATCCTGACGTTCTCAGCACAGGACTTGTATAGGTCCGTGGCAGCAATAATCTTCTCCCGGTCCTTCGCCATCACAGATTCATCCCAGAACTGCCCCAGGTTTATTATCTTTTGGCAGGCTCCCGGATATTTAGGCTCAAAAACATGGGGCGCAGTGCCATCCACAATTATTATCTTAGATTCGCAAAGCTGAACTGCATCAAAAGAATCCGGATCTGAAGAACAGTAATACTCTATTACCTTCTCCCTCTTGGAAAAGTGCTCTGCCACCTTTCTCATAAGAGAAGATTTCCCCGTTCCCGGTCCGCCTTTTAGTATATATGTAAAGTATTTAGGGTCATCCACCACCTTACGAAGCGCTGTAGTAAAGCCTGAAGGTGTCATGCCACCTAGAAAGAACTTCTGATTCATCTTTCCCTCTCTGCTATTATTGAAAGCGGTACCTCAAACCAACTGTTCATAGAAGTTAGCAAGTCCGGCTTTCTCAACACGGTTCTGAATTTCTGCAACATCTGTGGTATACAGATTTCTTTCCTTCATCATCTCAAAGAAAGCGCCTCCGGCAAAAGTAAATCTGTCCTTATATTCCTTTTTATTGACGAACTGATTGTGAGAATGTGCTATGATAAGGCCCACTGCCAGGCTCTCAGGCAGGGTAACAAGTTCAAGTCCTTTAGCACATCTGACTGCATTGTGTCCAGCAAGTGCTCCCGTAACAACAGCCTCAGTATGTCCAATAAGGGGTGCTCCCTTTTCGCCTCCGCAAAAGAGATTTCTCGCTCCCTGGGCAAGCATTGTATCATCGCAGGGTGCAACAGCAAGATACCTTATGGAATTACCACGACCTGCTGAGTAAGGATCAATATATTCTGCCTTCTCCATGCCCGGGATCTTCCTTAGTTTCTCCAAAGGATAATAGCTAGTCATGAGCTTTGCGCTGCCAGTATCAAGCAAAATTATATTTTCGCTGTATTCCTTAAGGGCATACTGTTTACATGCCTTCTGCCCCAGCTTGTCGTAGTTAATATCTTCTGATGGAACCTTTACTATAGCAACACCGGTGCTATCTAATTGCTTCCGGATGTCTTCACTTAGTGAACTTTTGTGTATCTTACAGGCACCTGAAAAAACTCCCGGAGTGCCGTCAGCTCTTTTGCCAACAAGGTCCTTAATGCCTGCCTTGGCTGTGATGCTGACTCTTGGGCCAAAGGTGGGACATCTCTGGATGCACATTGAGCAACCATTTCCGTACTTAAGGCAGTTGCCCATTGGACCTGATGAACCTGTGGCATCTACAAATGCATCGCCGTCTATTCTGGTCCCATCATGAAGAGTAACAGACAGAAGCACACCATCTTTGCACTGGGCATCATCCACATGAGACTCTGTCATAAGCTCTATTTCAAAATCCTGGACAACCTTCCTGACACAGGGCTCAATCTTATTTACGTTGTACAGGGAAGCATGTGAATGACCGGGAAACTCCACGTTTGTGTGCTGAGCACATTTATCCATGGCATCAAAAAGCTCCCCTGCTCCTAAGGCTTTCATTTCCTCTAAAGCAGTGTATCTTCCGTTATTCCTGAAAATCCCGCCTGCATTTCCTGCCCCCAGGATCAGATCTGTTTTCTCGATTAGAGTAACCTCTGCCCCGGCTTTTTTCGCGCAAACAGCTGCTGATACTCCGGCCCATCCGGCACCTATAACAACGACTTTGCTCATATCCGCCATGACTCCTTTTTTCTTGATCAAACAAGTATCTTACTGTATTCATATACGTCCATCTGCTCTTTGCACAAATGAACAATTCGCTTTGCATCTGCATTTCTGGTGCAGGCTCCGCAGATTCCTTCACCGCAGCACATATGGGTGTTGTTTATGCAGGAAAGGGCCACTTTTCTCTCGCTGGAAGTTTCTATGTGGCCTATAATTTTTTTCAACAGATAGTCCGAGACTCCCAAATGGATCAGGCCCACATCATCCTTGATTGCA
Source organism: Butyrivibrio sp. AE2032 (assembly GCF_000702965.1). Taxonomy (NCBI): domain Bacteria; kingdom Bacillati; phylum Bacillota; class Clostridia; order Lachnospirales; family Lachnospiraceae; genus Butyrivibrio; species Butyrivibrio sp. AE2032. The sequence continues at coordinate 25,517 of NZ_JNLF01000003.1, forward strand.
TCATCTATGACCCGGCAAAGTTTCGGAGAAATGTTCCCTTCAGGATCCAAAAAGGATATCTCATTGGCATCCAGCTCATACAGATCCTTTGCCACCCGAATAAGATTCCTGCTAAATGATCCTCCGTCGAGATAAATTTCCACCTGGTTGTTATTCTTTTTAAGCTCAAAAATAGCGTGAAGTGACGGGAATAATCCGATTCCACGGCATATGACAAGAGCCTTGCCATCCCGTAGGCGGGATATCGGTCCAAGCCCCTGAATGCCGTTTAGATATGGCCCTCGAAGAAATATGGTATCCCCTGCTTTCAGGTCCCTGAAGCACTTTGTCTTAACTCCCTGAAGCTGTATCATCAGCTCAATGGAATCGTGATATATATCCTCATACAAAACTGATATAGGGACATCATAAAATGTATTTTCATAAACCCTGACAAACACGAAAGAGCCCAGATTTACGAAGTCTTTAACATGTCCGTCGGGAATACTGACCCTTATGAGTTTGGTTACATCATCATAAATCGTCTCATATGTTACGGTACACTTCATGATGTGGTGCTGATCTTTTGCTCTGCCACCATTATTCTTAAGTTCCTGAAGGACGCAAAAACTTACTGTATCCGAGCAGTTACAAAAGTCCTCTCCACTGCACATGGAGCACACAATGCAATGTCCGCTTTCTGCCAGGACACAGGGACAGGTTTCAGATGCATAATTAGAACACTTGGTATAAACCTTCACTATGAGCTTACTCCTTCTTATTTGCAGACTTCCATTTTCATTATACAATTAAAAGAGGTATTGATTAATCGATAATTATGTTTCAATATTAAGGATTACTTTCTTTTGTGACAGGACAAACTCTGTTCTCTTTTCAACCACATCCCTGCAGTAATCCAGGGTCTTTTGCATCTTACCAACCATTTCTTTAAGTCCCTCTCTAACCTCTTCTTCCTCAGTTACAGCGGACAAAACAAATGCTTTAGAGGTGGTCTTCATGGATTTTACAGCATAGAGCTTTTTGTTCTCCCTGAAGTCTTTTTCCGTTACAGACATATCCAAGTCATAAAGAATAACCGGATTTCGACTTGCTACAACATCTATCTCATCAGCGATTCGTAAGAGAGCCGCAAGATACGGAAGACATACTGTATTGCCGTTAGGAAGCTTATAAGCTGCAGGGTATTCTTTTTCATCGTACAGGTCTGTCTTGCGATGTCCTCTGGCAATCTGTTTGATGGCAAAGGCATACTCCGGAGAGGGAAGATCATAAAGCTCGGCATATTTGTCTATATACAAACCGCTTAGCTCATTATGGAAATCTCTTATAAAATCACTCTTTTCCGCCTTCGGATGCTTTTTAAAATATTCATCGGAATCAAGTTGGTCCTTAAACACTTCATAATCTTCATCTCTGATGGACATACCAACATCATGCAGATAGGCGGCCATAAGAAGGATGTATATCTCATCCCTGTTAAGTTTCTCCAGCTGTTTCGTTCCTATAAGGCGGTTGCAACTATCAAGTAACGTCATGCTGTGAAGAACCGTATGGTCGGTAAAGCCCGGATATAACTCCTGATACCTGGGCAAAATCCTCTGAAGAAGATAGACTGCGTCTCGAAAACTTTTATGGAGCACCGTATCCTGCTGCGCCAGAGTCTTTTCAAGAATAAAATCCGTCTCTTCAAGCTGGCCCAGGTTGCTTTCCAGAATAGTTATGGTAAGGACATTAAGCCCAAGAATGTACTGGTAGTTCACGTCATCTGCAACATTGTAAACTGTCCGGATCTCTATATTGTCGAAGGGGTCTTCACTTTCCCCCGCTATCTGAGCAAGCTCTTTGGGATCTAAAGGCCTGCTATCAGCTTTAATCCTAAGCACTATCCCTTCGTCAGTACACAGTATAAGGGCACTGATGGTATGCTTCTTTTTATCTTCCTCAAATCCGCATTCCATGATCTTTCCTGCAATTTCCTCAAGACACAGGGCAGAATAGTATGAAGCTCTTCTCTCAATATTATGGCCGTCACAAAACTCCTGAACCATTGATGAAGCAATTGCCAGTTCTTCATTATCATGGACAGGAATCCATAGCGAATCCTCCGGTGATACTCCAAAGTCAGGATCAAAGAACAGGAAATCGTCCATTGATCCCGGAAGGCGCTTTAATTGCATCAAACGATATATCGGCACAAGAAAGATTGTAATTATCGTCCCTATAGGGATAGAAATCCATACCCCAAGAGCTCCCATTAGCGGAGCCAGTATCAAAGCAGGGACCACAACGCCGATAAGCCCATAAGAGACAGACAGGACGTTGACGATCATGTTATGCCCCATGGCCTGAAGATAGTTGGATTCAACCTTACATATAAGTATGAATGGAATACACAGCGAGTAGATCACAAAGAGCTGACAAGCCATATGATAAACTCCCGCATTCCTGTCAGGGAAGAAAAGAGCTGCAAGAAACGGCGAAATAATCAGTATGACAAGAGTGATGATAACTGAAAGTGCCATGACCTTAGTGGCCAGGATACGAAAGAGCTGTCGTATGGAATCCCTGTCCTCTTCTCCTGCAAATACACTGACAAGCATACGGACCACTGCGCCATTGCCAATACAAAAAGCCAGAAGAACACCACTGATAATGTTATAGGCTGACATTGCAGAAAGCGCATCACTTCCTGAATAATGAAGTAATATCCTGTTTATCACAAGCCCACGGACAGCGATACAAAATATTACCAGTGCTCCGGGAAAACCAATTTTCAGAAGATTTCCTGTAAGATTCCATAGGATCTTCTTTATCCCAAAATGAAGCTGTGCCTTCCTGGTGCAATAGAAAGGCGCGAGTATAAGGAAATATATGATGTTACTCAATGATGTGGCAAGGGCAAGTCCGAAAATCCCATAATTGAGTATCCCCACCAGCAGAATATCCAGAAGGATATTCGAAAGTATCATTCCGACAATACCTGCATAGCCTCGTCTGTCCTGTCTCTCGAGCTGCAAAAACATGGCAATCTGCTGGGCAAAGAGCATAGGAAGGATACCAAAAGCATACCCGAAAATATAAGTAGTAAGGTCATGTTGTAACAGATCAGTTGCTCCAAGAAGCGAAGCAACCTGTCCCGGAAAGATAAGGCTAACAAGAGCAAGAAATGCACCTGCTATAAAAGTCAGCGCCATATCCAACGAAAAAACGCCTTCTGTCTTTCCGATGTCACCCCTGCCCATAAATTTTCCACAAAGTACCGCAGACCCACCAAGAAGAACTGATCCGGATGCATCAATGATATTAACAATAGGATAATACAGTCCCACAACTCCTACTGCTGACGCACCGATAAAACGGCCGGCCATTACTCCGTCCACAATGGTATTAACAGCTCCCATTGCAATGATCATGATCTGAACAGGCAGAATATTAAAATACAGCTTTGATATCATTTGATTTGTCTGCACATGTTGTCTGCTGGCCATCGTTATCACCCTCCGAATCAGACTACTCAGATGTATAGGCTATAATTACTGCTGAATATTTAAGAGGTCGGTAAATCGGGTCTCATTAAATATTTCCATTACTGTTTCATTAGCATTCCTGATCACCATGGTTCCCTGTTTATCCATGATCTGCTGCGCAGCCAGAAACTGCCTGAGTCCCGCAGAGGATGTATACTCCAGGTCCTTAAGATCAAAAATTAGTTCTGTTATACCAGAAAGCTCACTGTCTACAACTATTTCCAAATCCCTGGCAGTTACAGCATTTATCTTCCCTTCGACTGCAATGGTAAGCTTAGAACCTTCTTTTTCTCGTCTTATTTCCATGAACACCCCTCCTGGAATATTTTTGTCTTTATCACTGTATCCCGTTGAACTTAAGGCAAAGCATTGTAGTATCATCAAACTGCTCTGCTCCCTTTACAAACTCTGAAATGCCATCCTTTACATTTTCAATTACTTCCTTAGGAGCAGCATCAGGTTCGCGATTCAAAATCTCTATCATCCTATCTGCACCAAGCAGCTCTTCTTTTTCGTTATTAGCCTCCGGAACGCCGTCTGTATAGAGAAACAGCGTATCTCCCCGGCCAACTGTAAATTCTCCTGATACGAATTCAACATCCTCTCTGGCTGCAAGTGGCACTGAATGTTCATCCTTATAAAGCTCAAATAGACCTCCGGCTCTTCTGATGACCGGATATTCATGACCGGCATTGACATAAACAAGTCTTCCGGACTCCAGGTCAAGAATTCCAAGCCACGCAGTAACAAACATGTAGGCCCGGTTCACCTCCATCAGTTTTCTGTTCACCACATCAAAAATCACTGCAGGATCCTGAAGCCCCTGCTCTGTCTGGCTCCTGATCATGGTCTTGGTGACCACCATAAAGAGCGCTGCAGAAACTCCTTTGTCTGAAACATCGGCGATCACCATAGCCAGGTGAGTATCATCTACCATAAAGAAATCATAAAGGTCTCCGCCTACCTCAAGTGCTGGTTCCATGGAAGCATACAGGTCATATTCCGTCCTATCTGGAAATTCATCCGGAAGCATGCCCATCTGTATTCTGGTAGCAATGGAAAGCTCTGCATCCATCCGCTCCTGTACAGCAGTGATCTCCCTCATCTTTATGATGGAATCCTTTATATCTGCCTCCATCACCGTCATGCTCTTCCACAGATCTTCTATCTCATCAGCAGTTTCGATTCTGAGAGGCTCATACACAGAAGGTGTCTCTTTTGCCAGATTCACTTTATCCATCTGTGTATATTCCCTTGCAGCCGTAGACAATGAAATAAGATGGGTGATGATATCCTTCTTAAGCATCTTTGCAAACAAGACAGCGAACAGCACTACCAACAAAACCGCAAGTGGTATCAGGATCAAAAGAAAACTTAGCATCGTCTGAAGAAAATCATTCATATCCAGGTCCACCACCGCATATCCAAGAAATTCTCCATTCTGACCGTAGATTGCCTCTGCATCTGACCCAATCCACCCGTAAACATCATCATGGGTGATTGCAAGACGCCATTGGGAATTCACTATTATTTCAGTCTCATGAACATCAACGTCTGTCCACTGTCCCGGCAAATATGCCCATTCATCCTCGTCTCCATCTACAACATATACCACACGGCTATTTTCTATATCCTGGAACATCAAAAACACATTTCGCCGTTTCGAATTCTCACGGAATTTAACCAGTATATCCCTGGCAGCATCGAAATCATCATCCACCAGAGGTCTGAAAGCATTGTCAAATTCATCAGAGCTTTGGTCTTCAAGGACTTTCTCAGGAAGGCTATAATATATTCTTTGAGTCTCCCGAAAGATCTTCTCTATATACGCGCTGTCCTGAAGCGCCATCATACTGTCAAGGAGATGATCAGCCTCTTCCTTATAATGGCGCAGTGAGGAATAAGTGTGCAATAAAATCCCAACTGTACTTCCAACCAGTATAATGATCAGTGACCAGACCAGAATGATCCTAAAGGCCTTTGTTTGGAGCGAAACATATCTCTCTTCTTGGTCTTTTTTATATCCCATTCTATTCCTCGTAAAAATATTATCTTCAATACGTAAACTATCTCACCTTCAATTATACCTGTTTAATGGTACAAAGACATCCTTTTGGGCAAAAAAAGACTCCGTATCTAACGATACGGAGTTGGTTATTTATTTCTTAAGCTTTCCCGTCTCTCTTTTCTTATGAGGCATCTCTAAAGCTTCCTTAATGGTCATTTTCTGGCTCATAATGTCTTCCATATATTTCTGCATGGCTTCCATGTCAAAGGGCTCTCTTCTTCCACCTGCGACCTCATCAAGTTCCTCTGGGCTAAGTATTTCTTTTTCAATCTTAGGATCTTTGTTCATTGCTTCAGCTCCTTTCATTTTACTTATCGTAACTATTTATACGAAAGAAACATCACTTATGGCAATTATTTTTATCAGTTGTAACGAACTGCCACTCTCGCTTCCTGGCGAACACAAAAGCCCTCCAGAATAGTTGTGTGATAGAAAACAATGTAGAAGATAATAGCCATTATGAAGGCCGTAATAACGTCGTATACTGAGTGCTGCTTAATGAACAGTGTTGAAAGGATAATGGAGATCCCAATGAAATCACTTATCACCTTGCCAACACGATTAAATCTCTTACTGCGATGGATAGCGATCATGGTTCCGATAGAGTTGTAAACATGAATGCTTGGCCAAAGGTTCGTAGAAGTATCGCGGCTGTAAATAATACCTACAAGACTTGTAAAAACGTTATCTCTCGGGAAAACTGCAGGCCTTAAAAGGTGCATGTTCGGAAACAGTGTTGAAACCACAAGGAAAACTGTCATTCCTGCAGCCAGGAAGAAGAAGTTCTTGTAATAGTCCTCCACATCAAAAGAAAACAGAAGGAACAACAATGTGACCGAAACATATAAAAACCACATGTAGTACGGGATAACAAATATCTCATTGAATGGGATAAGGTCATCAACCCTGGTATGGATTATTGAGTAATGAGAAAAGGTATGCTTCTCAAGAGCAATAAACCATATAAAATAAATAGGTGCGTAAATCATGATCGGTGTAGCCAGGGTCAGAAGATCTCTGAACAGGTCACGGTTTACTTCTCTTCCCGTCCATTTTTCATAAATCTTTTTCATAACAAATCCTCATAACTTATGCCAAAACAAGTTGTCTAGTCTAACAATCAAAACTTATTCTAGCACTTCAAAAACACATGTAAATATTCAACATTTACATATTCTGACACTTTTATGAGGATTATTTGTGATAATACACGGATTTGATGGCATTTTACACTGATTTATTAAAAAAACATAAAAAAATTATCAATTAAAGTGGAAAATCTTCTGAAGCAGCTTGTAGCCTGCAAGAGTGATCTTCCTGCCACCTTTTCCGGGAAGGTAAATATATGTTCCCTCAATACTGTATCTGATCTTGATATACAGCAGATAGTTCTTTTCCTTAATGTAGTTGAGAAGGGCCTTTCTCTTCTCCAGATTCTCCTTGGTGTCCTCAGTGATAAGGAGAACAGAGGAAATAGCTGTGATGATCTCCAGGTAGTTGAACATATACTTATGGCGCTCGCGCTGTGAGCGGATCATACCATAGTTCTCTACATAGTAGTCTACCATCAGCTTGTTGACCTTCAGCTGCTGATCAATGCGGGAAAGCATGATCTTCTGGTTAACTGACTGGTCTTCTCTTCCAATGTAATAATAGTAAAAGTTAACATCCAGATAATACATGTTCTTAACAAAAGGAAGTGGGTTAAAAACATAGATATTATCAACGTAGAAGGTGTGCTCAGGTAGCTTAAGTCCGCACTGTCTAAGGAGTTTGGTCCTGTAGATGGCAGAATGCATAAGAAGATAGTGTCCCTTAGGAGTTCTCTTTACATCCTTCCAGGTGAAAAGCTGCTCAATTGGGAACATGGTGTTGTAGCGCATAACCTTGTGACGCTTCTCGCCAACCTTGTTGTAAACGAAGTTGCTGATAAGAAGATCCAGCTGTTTTTCTCCGCCAGCCAGCTCACTCAGCGTGCTGAGGATCTTTCTGTAGGCGATTTCCTTTACCCAGTCGTCAGAGTCAACGACCTTGAAGAAAAGACCTGTTGCATTCTCTATACCTGCATTGACAGCTGAACCGTGGCCTCCGTTGGGCTTATGGATTGCTTTGCATATAGTTGGGTACTTCTGAGCGTACTCATCAGCAATCTTTGCAGTATTATCCTTTGAACCATCATCTACGATGAGGATCTCGACCTCTTCACCACCCACAAGCAGTGAATCGATACATTTTGACATATAATCCTGGGAATTGTAGCATGGTACGGCAATTGACAGTAATTTCATTACACTTAACTCCTTAACTTCTTTTAATTATCTTAATCTGGTACTCTCGTACTTTTCCATAGTGGTGAGGCAATTGCGAAGGTCGTTGAATCTGTCGTAAACATCCCCTTCGTTTATAACAACCCCAAGGTCCATGGCCATAATATCAATCATATCATTTGTTATCACAGGACGGAGCTTGGATAAAATGTCATTCTTATCCACAGCAAGATCCGCATCCATAAACTCAATAACAAGTGGATTTAAATTAAGCTCCTGTGCTTCCTCATCCACAGTCTTGCTCATGACAGCTGACTGTTTTGGAGGTGTCTTATCAAGTTTAAAGCCTGCAAGGATTGAAGAGGTCTTCTCAGATTTCACCTGGTTATCATTTGCTGGGCGCTTCTCAGGTCTTACAATCCTGGAGTCGTCTGCCTTCTGGGGCATCACAGTTCTGGAATCATCTGCTCTTTCCTGCGGATCAAATTTCTTTGCTTCTCCGACAGCATTTCCTGCCTCCAGGCCACTCTCTACCTTCTCGAATCTCATCTTCTGTGGGGCATCAGGATACTTGGTCCTGTCCACCTCAGACATAAACATGTCTAATGGCCTTACGTAAGTCTTGTAATCTCCGTAAAGTGCCTGATAAACTACCTTTTCTTCCCTGGTCTCGGAATCGATGGCGGTTGTAATGATCTGGTACAGATTCCCCTTAAAATGTCTGTACAGTTCCTGTGGTCTTGGTTTTTCTCTCATAGATTATTCCCCTCTTTTTATGACCGATGGTCAGGTCACACATTTCTATAGTATATGCTAACGCACCAATGTTTTCAATTCTGTATTACCGGCTCTCATCCTGCCTTGCCAACGCTGGTACAACCGATTATTACCATCTCTACACTGATGATATAGTCAAGCTTGCCCTTCTTAACAGCTTCATCGTTGGAGGCACACAGCTCTAAAGCTCCCCTTAGCTGTTCAAAGGAATACTTTCTTGCCCAGCCCTGGTACTTTCCCACAAGGAATGGTGCTATCTTCAGGGCACTTGCTATCTCTGCACTGCTGCGGCGATTATCAGTCATCTCTTTTATCTGGAGCATGATGTTAAACTGCCTTGTGATCAGCGCCAGTATCTTGGCAGGAGGTTCCTTAAGTGCCAGAAGATCATAATACAGCTCCATGGCCTTTGTCTGGTCCTGGGAAGAAATAGCATCTGTCATGGCAAATATCCTACCGGTAAGGTAATTGGCGCAGACAGCATCAATATCCTCCTCGGTTATGGCATTTCTGGCTATGCAATAGCAAATAAGCTTTTCAATTTCAGTTGCTATGTTTGACATATCGGTGCCTACACGGTCTATGAGAACAGCCTGTGCTCTCGGCGAAATGTCTTTTCCCTCGGATGCCACCCTGGACCTGATCCACTTCTTTAGAAGTTCCTCGTCCTGAGCAGAACACTCCATCTCGAAACCGATCTTTAAAAGAGCCTTGTAGATGTCTTTTCTCTTATCAACCTCTTTCTCCACAAAGATAAAAAGCGTAGTCTCGGAAGGCGCTTTAAGATAATCCGCCAGTTCCGGACATCCGGCCTTGAAAAAGCCGCTGTTCTCCACAAGGATCACCCTTCTATCCGACAAAAATGGCATGGTCTCCGCCATATCTATCACTTCAGTGGGAGAAATATTGTCTCCCTCATACTTATTAAAATTCATTGAATTAGCGCTTCCGCCAAGGGCCTTAACGAGCTTGTCCCTGTTCTGGAGCCTAAGATACGCCTCATCTCCGTATATCAGGTAGCAGGGCTTAAAATTACCTGATGCCACATCCTCATTAAGTTGCCTTTGTTTAGCGGGAAAATCGCTGGTCTTAGCTGCCATTTATAACTCACCTCGCCTTCTATGTTAACATATCTTTAAGTTTTTTTGATATACTAAATGAGCTTCAATTATTAACTTTCAGATGGGGAGAAACACAAAATGTTGATTCATGGACTTCAGAAAATGACGCTTTTGGACTATCCGGAGCATGTGGCCTGTACCGTATTCCTTTCAGGCTGCGATTTCAGATGCCCCTACTGCCATAATTTTGAACTGGTAGATGGCAGTGCAAGTCCCATTATGAGCGAAGATGAATTCTTTGGTTTCCTTGATAAGCGCCACGGCCTCTTAGACGGAGTTGCCATCACCGGCGGAGAGCCTCTGATGCGCCCTGATCTTGCTTCATTTATCAAGAAGATACGGGAAATGGGCTACCTCATAAAGCTTGACACCAACGGCTATCATCCCGACCGGTTAAAAGAGCTTTTGGAAGAAAACCTGCTGGATTACATCGCCATGGATATAAAGAACTCTTTAGAGAAATATCCGACAACTATCGGTTTATCGGATATCAACATTTCTCTTATAAAAGATAGCATTTCTCTCATTATGGGCAGTGGCGTGGATTACGAATTCAGAACAACTGTAATTAAAGAGTTTCACGAAAAAGATGATTTCGAAAAGATAGGGGCCACAATTTGTGGTGCCAAAAGATACTTTCTGCAACAATTTGTAGAAAGAGATACAGTACCTGATTGTTCCTTAAGCGCTCCAAGTGCCGAAGATATGGAGCTTTTCCTTCAGGCTGCCAGGATCCATGTTAAAAATGCCCAGATCCGGGGATTGTAATTTAGCTGTGAAACCACTACATATTGTGTTTTTGTTTTTTCGTTTATCTATATATTGACATTTAGCTTTTGCTATGCTATTCTTTATTTACACCGAACAAAACCTTTTTGAGCTGCCAAGCGCAGCTCTTGTTTTAACTTATAAAGTATTTTGAAGGGGGATTACATATGTATCAGGTAGTAAAACGTGACGGAACTGTTGCTGAGTTCAACATTTCCAAGATTTCTTCTGCGATCACTAAGGCGTTCGTAGCTTTAGAGAAGGATTACCATTCTAGTGTTATTGATCTTATCGCTCTGAGGGTAGCTTCAGATTTCGAGAGTAAGGTAAAGGATGGCAAGATCACTGTAGAAGAGATTCAGGACAGTGTTGAGAAGGTACTTTCCGAAGCTGGATACACAGATGTCTCCAAGGCATATATTCTTTATCGTAAGCAGCGTGAGAAGGTTCGTAACGTAAACTCTGCTCTCCTTAATTATAAGGATATCGTTGACGACTATCTTAAGATCAACGACTGGAGAGTTAAGGAGAATTCAACAGTAACCTACTCCGTTGGCGGACTTATCCTTTCCAATTCAGGAGCTATCACAGCTAATTACTGGCTTTCAGAGGTTTATGACGACGAGATTGCAAACGCTCACAGAAGCGCTGCTATCCACATCCATGACCTTTCAATGCTGACAGGTTACTGCGCTGGATGGAGTCTTAAACAGCTTATCCAGGAGGGTCTTGGTGGAATCCCAGGCAAGATCACATCATCTCCTGCAAGCCACCTCTCTACTCTCTGCAACCAGATGGTAAACTTCCTTGGAATCATGCAGAACGAGTGGGCAGGCGCTCAGGCTTTCTCATCCTTTGACACATATCTTGCTCCTTTCGTAAGAGTAGATAATCTTTCCTATAAGGAAGTTAAGCAGTGCATTCAGTCCTTTGTTTATGGCGTAAATACTCCTAGCCGTTGGGGTACACAGGCTCCATTCTCAAACATCACTTTAGACTGGACTGTACCAAACGACCTTAAGAACCTTAACTGTATTGTAGGCGGAAAAGAGCTCGACTTCACTTATGGTGATTGTCAGCACGAGATGGATATGGTCAACAAGGCATTCATCGAGATCATGATCGAGGGTGATGCCAATGGACGTGGCTTCCAGTATCCTATCCCTACATATTCAATAACAAACGATTTTGATTGGAGCGAGACAGAGAACAACAAGCTCCTGTTCGAAATGACAGCTAAGTATGGTACTCCATACTTCTCAAATTACATCAACTCAGATATGGAACCTTCAGATGTTCGTTCCATGTGCTGCAGACTTCGTCTTGACCTTAGAGAACTTAGAAAGAAATCCGGCGGATTCTTCGGTTCCGGCGAGTCAACAGGATCAATCGGTGTTGTTACCATTGATATGCCTCGTATCGCATATCTTTCAAAGGATGCTGATGACTTCTACAAGAGACTTGATCACCTTATGGATATCGCTGCAAGAAGTCTTCATACAAAGAGACAGGTTATCACCAAGCTCCTTGATCAGGGTCTTTACCCTTACACCAAGAGATACCTTGGTTCCTTCTCAAACCACTTCTCAACTATCGGCCTTATCGGCATGAACGAAGTGGGACTTAATGCAAACTGGATCCAGGCAGACATGACAGACAAGAGAACTCAGGAATTCTCCAAGGACGTTCTTAACCACATGAGAGAGCGTCTTGGTGAGTATCAGGTTATGTATGATGGAGAGCTGTTCAACCTTGAGGCTACTCCTGCTGAGTCCACAACCTACAGATTTGCTAAGCATGATAAAGAACTTTACCCTGATATCATCACAGCTAACATGAACGGAACTCCTTACTACACCAACTCATCTCACCTTCCTGTTGGTTACACTGAGGATATCTTCTCCGCTCTTGATATTCAGGACGAGCTTCAGACTCTTTATACATCAGGAACTGTATTCCATGCATTCCTTGGTGAGAAGCTTCCTGACTGGAAGGCTGCAGCTACTTTAGTTAGAAAGATTGCTGAAAACTACAAGCTTCCATACTACACAATCTCTCCTACTTACTCAGTATGTAAGGAGCACGGATACCTTACAGGCGAGCAGGCTGTTTGCCCTCACTGCGGAGCTAAGACTGAGGTTTACAGCCGTATCACAGGCTACTACCGCCCTGTTGCTAACTGGAATGATGGAAAGGCTCAGGAGTACAAGGATAGAAAGGTTTACAACATCGGTACTTCCAAGCTCACACATGAAGGTCCAAAGGAAGTAAGCTTTGTAGAAGCAGCTGTTAAGAAGTCCAACACAGATGCTAAAAACAGCATTGATAACATCAACGATAACACAGTAATGCTCTTCAAGACCCAGACCTGCCCTAACTGCAAGATCGCAGGAAACCTTCTTGATAAGGCTGGTGTTGAGTACAAGATACTTGATGCAAATGAGAATCCTGATCTTGTTGAGAAGTTCGGAATCATGCAGGCTCCAACACTGGTTATCGCTTCCGGTGATAAATTTGAAAAGGTTCTCGGAGTTTCGGACATTAAGTCCTGGATCCAGAACTCACAGGTATCATAACTATCGGTTCATAACGCGTGAATAGCTAGCCATCACGTCGTCTCCTAAATAAAATGACTCCCAGCCTCATTTAGGCTGGGAGTCATTTTATATGCACTAATCAATCTATTCCGTTGTACTTAAATACTACTGTAGTAATATCATCATACTGTTCCTGACCTTTTGAATACTCGGCTAACTTGCGTCTTACCAGATCATCCAGTTCATCAGGCGGCAGTCCCTTGCCCTCATTTAAAGCACTCGCAAGCCTCTCATCTCCGAACAGCTCACAATTGATGTTATGAGCTTCTGTAACGCCGTCTGTGTAGAGATAGATCACATCTCCCTTGCTCAGAGTAACAGTATTAAGACTAAATTCTGCAAAGTCCAGAGCTCCCATCAGCAGGCTGTGGTTATCTTCCACAATTTCAAAGTCGCCATTAGCTTTTTTAACTGCTGCATAAACATGACCGGCATTGATAAAATTCAATTCTCCGGTGGAAAGAGTAATTATCCCGATCCACACAGTAACGAACATTGAATCGGCACTTTCCTCACAAAGCCTTACGTTTGCTTCCTTAATTGCATTCACCAGGTCACCTCCGTAAAAGAGAACCTGAGATTTTATCATCTGCTTACACAGAACCATGAAAAGAGCTGCTGTGATACCCTTACCTGATACATCTCCTATCATGAAAGCAAGGCGATCTTCATCCAGATAGAAGAAATCATACAGGTCACCTCCAACGTTCTTGGCTGGAACCATCTTTGCATAGATTTCATATCCCGGTTTATCGTAGAAGTCAGGATAAATTCTGGGAAGCATCTTTTCCTGAATCTGAGTGGCTGCCTTCATCTCCGTCTGGAGTTTCTCTTTTTCCGCGGCGTTTTCTACAATCTCATTAACATATTCCTTCATCCTCCGGGACATGGTCTCAAAGGATACTGCCAGTTCTTCTATCTCGTCACCGGTCTTGTAGAGATCCTCCATCTCAAAGGCCATATCCTCACCTACAAAGCCTGTAACAGCCTTGGTCATGTGATTGATAGGTTCAACACTTCTCTTGGCTAAAAAAGAAACCATTATAATAGTAATCTGCATAAATACTAACAGTATCAGAACCAGTAATAACCGGTGTCTGCTGAATTCATTGCCAATCCTATCCAGCATATCATCTTTAAGGCTCTCCATTTGCTGGACCAGCTTGTTGGTGGGCTCCATTATCTCATCTTCCGATACAAATGCTATCTGAGTCCATCCAATTGTTGCAAGCGGTGCGTGGGCTGCATAGTACTTCTCTCCATCAACCGTTACTATATCTGTGCCGGTTTTTCCGGATAGAGCACACTCAACAAGTTCAATCAGCTCAGGATTAACTGATGTTCTTATATCTGCGTCAGGATCATCACTCACCTTCAGCTCACCCTCTTTTCTTGGGGAGCATATAAGCTGTCCAGAATCACTTATCAGTATAGAAAAGCCCTCTTTTCCGATATTACGCTCTGTTATTTTTTTTTGAAGTATTTCCAGCTCTGTAGCGCCTTCAATAACTGCCACCAGTTCTCCATCTACATAGACCGGAACGCCAAAGACAATTACCTTAAAGTCATAGAATGCGCTTGCTACAGCATTTGAAAAGAAAACATCACCTTTCTTTACTGCACCCACATACCAGGGCCTTACTCTGGGATCGTAATCATTAACTTTACCATTCTCATCAAACTTTCTGTCAGACAGATCATCCATGGCTATTGTTGAACCATCAGGCAGAGCAACGTAACAATCGAAAGTGTAACCAACATTTCCTTTTACGATCTCTTTCATGGTGGGTGCCAGATTGGCAAGCCGCTCCAGCATCTCCATGCTCTTAGGATCAATATTTTCTACTCCGTTAGGGCAAAGAAGCTGCAAGGTGTATACTCCGGCATTTTCCTTACGTGGCGGAAGCACCTCTTTTCTTGCATAATTCTCAGGATGCCTGAAAACATCTTCAACCTGGTCTCTCATGATGCGCATATCATGATCCAAAATCCAGAATTCATCGTCTGTCTTATCTGCAGCCCAGGCTATCAGCTGCAGCAGAGAATCCTCTGTGAGAGATGACATGGAGCTCATATATTCACTTTGGACCAGATCCGTCTGATTCTCTCCTTCGGTCTGAACCACATTTTTCAGAATGGCAACCTGAACTCGGCTCATTGTCATGAAAACAAAGCCGAGAATAGCGACAAATATGACAGCGAACCTTATGAGTTTACCTGCAAGGCCCTTGGGCCACAGTTCCTTCAGATTATTCATAATATCACCCTGATTCATGCCTTTGTTATCTCAAGAAAATCTGTAAAACCACTTAGTTTAAGAATGTCATAAAATGTCTCATTTACATTCTCTATGACCATTCTGCCATCTTTCTTATCAAGTATCTGGAAGGTCCGAAGGAACACACGAAGGCCTGCAGATGAGGTGTAGTCTGTCTTTGCAAGATCGAAATGCACCTCATTCACATCATTCAGCTCACCTTCAAGAGCATCGGTCAGTTGTGGAGCTGTGTTTATGTCCAGAGTTCCTTCAATGGATACAACAAGTACTTCTCCCTCTTTTTCTTTTTTTATGGTCATGTTATTGATTCTCCTTCCTGCTTCCCATGTAAACAGCTACTCCAAAGCTCCTGGGGAAAAGTTTTTCCGAAAGAGCCAGTGTCGGATAGTTGTGGCGATCGATCCAGACCTCAGTTTCCGGTTCATAGTTTTCTAAAGCATTCTTAAGTGCATATCGCATCAGCCTTGTGAGCACCTTTCCGTAATCGCTCCCGATTGCCGCCATGATAACTACTCTTAAGGCTCCTGAAGGTACCAGATGAAAAAGAAGCATTCCATTGACCTTTCCATCGCTTTGGGAAAAACATGATACTTCATTTTCGAAGTATAACCTGGGAAGTTCGGATAAATCCTCATATACGCCGTGAAATCCCAGCATCACAAACTGTTTTATCCCAGCATTAAACCCTCTCTGAGTCATATTTGCAAGAGGCTGTATATTCTCGTCCATCTTAGCGTTGTTCATAAAAGGCAATCTTTCTATCTCTGAAAGTCTGGTCTTTATCAGGTCACCTTCCATGAGTCCCACCGTAAATCCCTGGTCCTTCAGTGCAGCTTTTTCTCTGATCATGTTCCTTGCAGAAAGAGAATAAGTAGACGTGACCACCTCATCCTCAGCCAGCAATTCTTTATATTTATCGAAAAGCAGAGAAGCTGCATCATCGTGATCAATCTTGAGCCATATTATGTTGGCTTCATTGTCTTCATCGGTATCAATATGCCTGACCTCCCAGACAATGCCGGCTAGTGGCTCTTCATCATCATCCGCAGCAATCAGGCCACGAAAATAGGTTCTTCCTATATTCTCAGCCACATCCGGGGTAATGTATCCCCTGTACTGTTCAGCAGTGTCTGTATCAAGTTCAACAATATCAATATTTATACTTTCGGCGTCTTCATACATGCATAGTTCCCCCATTTTTATAGGTCCACCATAATTGTACCAATAAATCGGCTATATAATGTATAAAATTACGATAAATTTTGGTTTAGTGGGTACTAACAGTTACCTGTGAAGACGTGATCAAGCATTTCTCTTGCAACGTCTCGCAGGTGGTAAATGCTCTCAACCTCTGTTGCAGGAATATTCATTTTAAATCTTGGAAAATAACGACTGATATGGAGCGGAACGCTGTGTCTGCCCTCTCCATCATTAAGATCGGATATCCATTTGGAAAGCTTTCTCATCTCCTCATCGCTGTCATTATAACCGGGAATAATAAGGGTTGTAACTTCAACGTGGGAGGAAGAGACAGCTCTTTTAATAAAGTCCATTACAAGGCCCCTGTCGCCACCAAGAACGTCCCTGTAATAGCTGTCCGTAAAGCCCTTAAGGTCTATGTTCATGGCATCGATGTGGGGGATGACCTGACTGGCAATTGTTTCCGTGACACAGCCATTGGATACAAGGACAGTCTTCATGCCCCTCTTGTGTACCTCTTTTGCTGCGTCAATGACGTACTCATAGCCTATAAGGGGCTCATTGTAGGTAAATGCCACACCAATATTGCCCTGAGGCTTGTAGCTTTCAGCAATCTCTGCCAATTCATCCGGGGCTATGTGTTTTACACCATATTCATATTCTTTGTCAAAACCATAGGAAATCTCATGATTCTGGCAAAATGGGCAGCGAAGATTACAGCCAAAGCTCCCCACCGAGATAATGTTTGAGTCCGGGTAAAAGAGATTTAGAGGCTTCTTCTCGATTGGATCAAGGGCTATGGAAGTGACAAGACCAAAGCTTTTGCTGATTATGGTGTTTCCTTTACAGATTCGCGCTTTACATAGGCCCGTGGCCCCTTCAGTTAAATTACAGTGGTTATGGCAAACATCGCATATTGGCATAGTTTTTCGCTTCCTTACTCATGGCGGATGACTTCAAAACGCTCCAGGCTGTAATCTTCAAACTCTGATATTCCAGCCTTCTGACGGGCTATATCTATCTGCTGCTCTATGCTGTCTACCCCGTCAAGGTTTGGAAGAAGAAGTCCCCTCTTTCCTCCGTGGGTAACTATTACGCCATATCTCTTTACATCCAGCTCCTCTGGAGAACTGATCGGTTCCGGCTTATCAAGAACATCCACGCTCATCTCAAGGAATTCCAGCTCATCCTCACGGATCATTGGGAATCTTGGATCACTGGTGCCAGCGCTTATGGCATTCTGAAGTATCTCATCTGCAATGCAGCTGCAGGTGGGAAGAATGGTTCCGATACAGCCTCTAAGTGCCCCATCCTTATGTATTGAAACAAAGGCTCCGGCCCTCTGGTCAAAAATTTCTTTCGGAAGGTCATCCCAGGCAGGGGTGTCTATATCTTTTCTTGTTATTCTCTTACCTGTGGTGATAAAGCTCTCCAGAGAGTATCTGGCAAGTCTTACATATGGGTCTTCTTTTTTGCGTTTTTCATTTAGCTCAGATAGTCTTTTTGTGCGCCATTTTTCAAGGAAGTGCCTGTTTTCATCAGGATTTCCAATCTCAAAGGTACAGATTCCGTAACCAACACCAAAGGTAGCTTCGTGGGATAGCTCTTTTGCCCTGACGGATAGTCCGTCCAGGACTCCTGCCATGATGACAAAGGACCTGTGTCCACACTCAGCAGCCTTATCACAGAAGTCCTCGCTGAATTCAAAGAGCTTTATGAAGTCTCCGCTTCCGCAAACCTCCATTATCTTTTCATCATATTCAGGGCCTTCCTTAACAAAACCGTAAGGGCCGTCGTCTTTTTGCTTGTGGGAAAGGTCTCCGCTGGCAACGAAAACCACTCTTCTTCCGGTGTTTTCGATCGCCTTTTGGATGATCTGTCCCATCTCGTAGTGCATAGGAAGAGACAGGCCTGAAAGCCCGATCCTTACGAGCTTAAAGTCCTGATATTTCTTTCTGATAAAGTAAAGAGGTATCATGGTGCCGTGGTCCAGGGATGCATCTCTTTCTCCCATGGTTCCTGCAGGAAATTCCTGGATTTCAGATATGGCCGAGTCAGTAGCGATGTGACATATCTCTTTTACCAGATCTGTATCGTAGGTTTCGTCAAAGGTTACGCTTCCTGCACCGAACCTTCCCATATCTCCTCTAGCTCTGCTGCCCGGAGAAATGTGGAAATAATCAGAGTACATTATGCTGTGGGGGCTGGAGATTATGATGGTCTCCGGCTTAAGGGCAGCTATCTGAACAGCAACTTCCTCGTAAGCTCTGGTGGTTTCGATAATTTTCTTTTCCTCTCCCTTTCCAACCTCCGGAAGGATGATAGGTGGATGAGGAACCATAAATGCACCAACAACTGGCATAGTTTGTCACCTCTTTTTATATGCATACTTAGTGGGTTTACTACATATTATGTTATCACATCGGGGAATTAACTGAAATAATGTTCAGACTTTATTTAGTAGATATGTAATCATTTTTCAGACACAATATTTTCACAAAGTAATCACAAGTCTATCAAAATATCATTATATACTTGCTAGCATGAGGATAAATTCGATTACTCCGGGAACAAAATTGAATATTCATCTGACTTACAGAGATATGTCTTTTGATACCAGCTCTTTTGTTATCAGCAGCTATGGCGACGGAGCTCTCATAACTCCCGTTTATTTTGCCGGGAAGATCATTGAGTACTGCTCAGATGCTACTTTTGAGATAGTGAATCCTATTACTGGAATCAAACGCAGATTCTACATCGAGGACATGAGCAGGGTTGATTTCGCCGGTTCCGATTTCCATGTGATACGTGGAAGAGAGATCACTCTTTCTGTAGACAACAGAAAGGCTGAGAGGTTCAAGATACAGCGCGAAGCCACCGTCACTATTAAGGGCAAGAAATCCGTAAGGCTTATAATCAACGATCTTTCCGTAAGAGGAATCTCACTTCTTGTTGGTAAGTATTCAGATAATTTTAATATCGGCGACGAGATTGAGATCGATCTTGTCAACGAAGAGACTTTGAAACATATCACCTTCGTTTCCAAGATCATCAGGAAATTCAAGGTTGGAGATCTGGACGCTGTCGGATGCGAAGTAAAAAATGTTTCCACAGGTCTTTTAATGTATCTCCAGTTTAAGAAAATGCAGAAGCATTCACACAACGATCAAAGAATGTTTGAAGAGGCCATCTGACCAAGGGTTGGATGGTCTTTTTGTAGCACAAGACCGGCAAGCGAATGGATGCTTGCATACAAATTCATTTGCCGGTCGTAAGAACATGGAGCATGAAATGCGGAATGTTCGTGTGCGAAATCGAGTAGGAGTCAGCCTACTCGATTGTTCAGAATCTCAAGTTGTCTCCCAGTACCGGGACCTTGCTTGCAAAAAATGAGAACTCTCCACTGTCTAATAAATTCCCTTCATCATCAGTAACTCTGATATCAAAGACCAGGATGTGCTTACCTGTCTTAAGTTTCATGCACTCGCAGTAAATGTACTCTGTGTTCACTGCCGGTAGAAGGAAATTCAGATTGGCGGATACCGTCGTAACATAATATCCACTCATACTACCTGTAGCCCCAGCCATTGCATCCACAAAAGACAGCAGCGCCCCACCATGAATGCTTCCATAGGTATTATGAAGTCTTGAATCACATTTTATCCTGGACTTACTGTAAGTAGGACTCAGTTCCAGAATCTCAAATCCGATAAACTTGTTGTACTCATTTGAATATAATTCAGCGATCATCTTCTCCCTGATCGCATTCTCTTTTTCTGTACGTGCTTTTCTCATTTGTAATCATCCTGTCCGTTTCCCCGATGGAAATGTCTCCCCATCAGCCATTCTCACTTTACTTCAACTTCTCTAATGCCAGCCGCCCAGTCAAGTATGGGTCTTGCATCAGGTGTGAAGAGGTCTTTTGGAATTTCATTTCTGTCAAAGAACCTGTGTTCAAGAACCTCCGAGTCTGAATCAGATATTTCTCCAGAATAGCTCTTGGTAATGAAGATTACGGATAAAGAGTAGACCACATCTCCATTGGGATAGTGTATTTCCCTGTCAGTTCCTGAGTATAGGCCAAAGAGCTTTAGGTCCGATACTCTTATGCCGACTTCCTCATAAAGCTCTCTCGTTGCCGCTTCAACGAATGTCTCCCCAGGCTCCATTGCACCACCTGGAACGCACCACTCTCCGGTATCACTTCTTTTCTGCAAAAGAACCTGTCCCTTGTCATTTTCTATTAGCACTCCGCATCCAACAGTCATGACCAGGTCATGGCCCACAGACTTTCTCATATCAGCAATATAATTCATCAGTTTTCTCCTACATTACATTTTTATTATATTCGCCGTCATCACCGACTGAAAGTGTCAGATCTGCACCGGTACTCTTTTTTAGGCACAGTCTCACATTTGCCATGTCACTGTAATCCACAAACTTCTCAGCTTTCTCTTTTGAATTGCCACTTTTTATCTTCCTGTCTATGAGGCGGTGCCTTAACATCTCCTCCTCAGCTCTTATGAAAATGGTATAATCCGCATAGGTTCTGAGGTCTCGCCAGCCATCTTCATCAAGAAGCAAGTAGTTGCCTTCAAGGATCACAATGTCTTTTTCTACAGTTATAGCATCCTCCACCGGATTGTGAAGATGCCTGTCGTATGATGGCCACCCAACCACCGACTTTATGAGGACTTCCTCTATCCTCTTTTTAAATAGGTTAAGGTCAAACGTAATAGGAGCCCCCTTAATATCTACCATCCGCACTTCTTCCCCGTCTCTGAATGCTGTATGGGTAAGAAGATACTCCTGCCGCCTGTGGAAGCCATCCATCCCTATGGCCTGGACATCAGTCAGATCCTCATTTTCTTCTGATAACTTCTGCAGAAAGCTTGCCAGCGTACTCTTTCCCGACCCCGGAGGCGCCGCCAAAAGCACCAACAGCCTGCTGCCCTTTTCTTTCTGCATATCCGTTAGTCTGTAAAGCAGTGGCAAAAAGATCTCATCCACCGATTTTCTACTATAACGGGCATTAACCTCAATCCCATTCATATTCACATTGTAATCCATAGGTGTTACGCTCCTTCATGCAAGAGGCTTAGTACATTCTCATATACAATCTCTGTAAAGCATACCTCTTATCATGACATTAGCACGTTATAATATAATTATCAAAGTCTTATATTCCATTACCATTGAAGCTGATGAATGTGTTCTCCTTGGGATACGATTTCCCTATGGAACGAAGCAAGTCATCAGCTTTTTCTTTCCTTGCACAGCAATGCTGATGCATCCCCCTTTATCAGTTCTGTAGACTGTTGTTCCAACCTCATAAAGTCTTTCAAGGAGTGCTTCGTGAGGATGGCCGTAGGAGTTGTCTCGGCCGCAGCTTATGATTGCAAATAAGGGCTTCGTAAGGTCCAGGAACTCTTCATCGGTAGTGTACTGGGAGCCATGGTGAGCTACCTTGAGCAGGGATAAATTGGCGTATTTCTCAGGGTCACTTCTTATCACACTCTTAAGGTAATCCTGCCCTGCGCCTTCAACGTCCCCAGTGAAAAGAGCTGTGAATCGCTGTGAATTCTTCCCACCTCCAGAAAATGCATCAGCATGGGTGCAATTTGACCATTTCCTATCTCCAACCATATACTCCATAAAAAGAACTGTGGAATAGGCGTTAGCTCCATCCGATGTCATTCCAAGTTCAGGGTTCAGGCAGGTAAATTGCACCTTTCCCAGGCCAAAGGATTCTCCCTCGTTAATGTAAGCTATAGAAATCCCCAGGTTCCTAGCCCTTTGCTCAAGTTCATGATAGTTGTCTCCTCTGGAACTATCTGCCACTTCAGGAAGGATGAGCTGCTTTATCCTGATTCCGCCCTTTTCCATGTCATCCATAATCTCGAAGATTCCGCTGATGTGATCCTCATCTTCATGAGTCACTACTACAGCATCAAGCTTTTCTATTCCCTTGTATTTCAGAAATGGAATGATCTGATACTTGCCCACATTCTTCTTAGAGGTGCTTCCCCCATCAATCAAAATGTTATTGCCTGCTGAGGATATAACTATCCCATCCCCCTGTCCTACATCGATCATGCTAATCTCTAGGTCAGGTACGCGATGATATGTAAGCACAACTAGCGCTATCACCAGAACAACTCCCCGTATAACATCCGCTAAAAACATATTGTTGATGTGTTCTCTTACGACCTCCCACTGAAGACTCTTGGATACCAGAATGAAGATAACGATCAGCGTCACGTATAGAGCCACCTGCCACTTGTCAGAATGCCCCATGTACCAGGTGAAAGTGCTTCGCACGGAGCTTCCAGAGCACAGCCATCTGTAAATCGCCAGAATCCCATGCACCACACCTCCAGGAAGTTTTATCAGTAAGGGCATAGAAAAATCCGCACCTGGCACCCTCGAGCTCAGTATTGTACCAGCGCCTACATCGGAAGTGTTTGCCAACAATGGCAATCCAACACCAGGGCTTATAGCAACTCCTAGCAAAAGAAATCCTGCCCCAAGTAGCATGCACACGAGGCCTGCCAGCATGAGAATGCCCATCACCGGGATAACCACAAGGTTCAGCACCATAGAATGAAGTGGAAACGCATAGTAAAAACACGCGTATACGGGCAGCGTAACGATTGTGACAGCAAGGCAGGAAACTGCGCCGTCTAGAAGACCAAGCACTCTACCATGAATATCAAACACATCAACAACGGTCCTGTAGACGTCACTTTCCACGAAGCGACCAAGAACCTCGAGCCACCATTTCCCTCCGCTATTGTCAGTACTGTTAGCACTCGTTGCCCTTCTCTCCTTCAGCCACGCCCATAGCACCCCCTTGCAATCCTCATCCTCAACGAACTTCATCTGCATGTCCTCGCAACCTGCCAACCTCCTGGAGGGAACAAACAAAGGCTTTATGACTGTGATTCCAAGTACTGCTCCGAAGGAAAAAAGAAATCCGCTGTTATAAAGGTACAAGGGCTGATCCAGCAAAAGCAGTATTTCCGCCAGGGAAAGTGCGCTTAAGATATCATAGGTCCTGCCAACCACAGGCGCCATGAGTCGGATGGTGAACATGCATATAGCACGGAAGGAAGACGTTCCCATTCCGCACATAATTCCGTAGGAGTACATGAAGGCAATTGCAACCACCGTCGGAACTATGTTCGTACATACATCTGCTGTATTTCGGGCAGCTTTAGGCTTACGGATAACTGTATGCGTCCTAGCCACAGTACGGCGCCAAGCCGCTCTCTCCACCCGCGAAGCTGCCCACAGGCTGAACCTTCTTAGCAGTTCATAGATACCCATACCAATTATGGAAATGTGGAGGCCACTGACAGCCAGGATATGGATGATCCCACTGTCCTTGTACATATCCTTGATCTCGGAATCCATGTAAGCTTTGTCACCAAGGAGCATAGCCTTCATGATGGCGGAATCCTCGGAAGAAAGACACTCATCAAGGACATGCTCAAAAAACATCCTAATCCTGAAAAGAGATTCCCTGTAATTGTCCGGATCTCCTCCGCAGGCAAGAACCTTGCTCCCACTTAATCTGTATGAAATTTTTAAAGTTGAATAATACAAACGACTGTCGAATTCCCCTGGATTTGTAGGGGCCTGAAAGGCCTTTACCTTTCCGCTAACACGGACATACTGCCCGATAGAAGGCAAAGAATCTGCAGAATCCAGATAGCACTGGATCAGATGATCATCCGAAATATTCTGTTCCTTTGGAAATAGGTAGATCACAGGAAGGATCTCGCCGGAAAAGCTCTTTCGAAACTCTTTTCCTTGAACCTGCCCGACTATAGTGATCAAATCACCATCGCCGCAACCAGGCTCCCTTCCCGTAATATCAGATAAACAAAACTGTAGATAGATCAAGACAGCCGTCGTAAGAATTAAAGCCAGAAGGCTTAACGGCCGTTTCATATATTACTCCTAAACCAAAAACTTCCGGCGCTTTGGCGCGCCATATTACTTACTCAATAATATCAAGATTCCTCTCATAGGGCCCTGAAATCTCAAAGTCCATGAAGGTAAAGGTCGCCTCTCCGTTTACGGAAAATGCCACCTTGTTAACATCGGAAAACTCCGCAATGGTGTTCACGATGGAATACAGCGCAACCTCTGCGCTCACTTTATAAGGCTCAGTCAGAAATGCCTGGTCAAAGTCCACGTAGCAGACACCGTCCCTTACATTAACGCTGTTGATCTTAGCATCCTTGGAAATTGTTGGATAACAGATATCCGTGTTAGGCCCCTTTATGATCTGCTCAACAGCAAGTCTCTCCATGGAAATATTACTGTTGTAAACAACGGACCTGTAGACAGGCACAAGCTTGTCTCCCGCCTCATTTGCAAAGTACAGCTTAAGCTCAATCTTCTCGTAGGTGTTGATCTCGTTACCAACGTTGAAAATAAAGGTATCTGCAGACATGTTACCAATAATATTCCCGTAGTGATCCGCAAGAGGCGTCCCCTCCACCTGGAAGGTCACATAATCAACCGCTGGAAGCTGGGTAAAGGTCCTGACAATTGCTGCTCTGTCCAGAATCTCCACAGTCCTTCCGATATCCATATACTCAATTCCAAAATTCAAAGTCAAAAGATTGTCCGAAAGCGAATGACCAATAAGCTTTACATCTCCCGTCAAAGGAGCCTCGTACTGAAGCCTTTCAGGCATCTTCCCTAGCTGCTCGATAAGCTCAGAAATAACAGCGTCCACATCAGACAGTTCATTTTCCGGCTCATATTCCACCGCCACAATTCCTGTCTCATTGTTGTTCACGTAAAAGAGCTTGAAAGCCTCCGGATCAACAGCCTTAGGAGAACATCCAACCGTCATCAGGCCAAGAGCCATCACCAGGAAAAGAGCTATTCTGTTTTTCAACCTTTTTCCAATTCCAAACATTTATCCAATCCCCAAACGGCCTACTTTGTAGCTGTACCGGTACTGTTGATCAGCGGTATCTTTAAAGTGAAAGTAGTTCCCTCACCAAGCGTACTCTCCACGTCAATGGTTCCCCTGTGCATAAGAACTGCATTTCTGGCAATAGAAAGGCCAAGTCCTGTTCCACCAATCTCTCTGGACCTGGACTTATCCACCCTGTAGAACCTCTCGTAAATATGATCAATAGCATCCGCAGGAATTCCCATACCGGAATCAATGACCTTCACATAGAAATACTGATGATCCGCGTCAAGCTCAACCTTAACCCAGCCCTCATCCTTGTTGTACTTGATGGCATTCTCCACCAGATTCATGATTACAAGTGAAATCTTGACCTCATCGATCTCCGCAGTAATAGCTCTTTTGCTCTCAAGGGTAAGTTCAATATTGTGCTTCCTTGCAATGGGGCGGAGCCTTTTAAGGACAACCTCTGTAAGAGCCACCACATCTACTGAAGAGATGGAAAGTCCTGAAGCCTTCTTGTCCATCCTGACAAGCGCCAAGAGATCGTTTATGATCTTGTCCTCTCGATCAACCTCCGCTCCAATGTCCACCATAAACTCTCTGTAGACTTCATTTGGAACATCCTCCTGAGCCAAAAGAGAATCTGCCAAAACCTTCATGGAAGTAATCGGCGTCTTAAGCTCATGAGACACGTTAGAAACAAACTCCTGACGGGAATCGTCCAGAACCTTCATTCGCTTAAGAAGCGCGTTGAAGGCGTTAATGATCTGCTCTGTCTCGATATAATTAGGTCCAACGATAGGCTCATCAGTGTAGCCCGCCTTAACGTCATTGATAGCAGCTGTTATTCTGTCAAAAGGCTTCAGCAGCAGGATTGAAACCAATGCTGCAAACATCAGGATAATCAGGATGATCACAACCTCAAGAAGATTTGCTCTTCTGCTGAGGATCTCAAGGGTTGTGGCAATAGTGTCCGTAGATACACTGGTTAAAAGAACTCCTCGCACCACTTCACTTGTTTTGCCGGATACAGATACATCCTCCTCTTCAATGACTTCACTTTCAATGATAGGCGTAACAACCTCAATATATCCGTTGGCGCTATCGTACTTTGACACAGTTCCCTTGGAACCGGTCTTCAAGCAATTGACCACTTCCTCAGAAATGATGGTCTTTCCCTGAGAAATATTGTAGGTATCTTTTACCACCTTCAGGTCATCATTGATAACGATAACACGGCCATCGTAAAGATTAGCCAGCATATCGATCTCAGCATTTATGACCTCAGAAGAGGTATCCTGTAAATAGTTTAAAACAATAAGGTGATTAGCCAGAATTCGCAGCTGCCTCTGGACCTCCGTGGACTTCACGTTCACAGCGCGGTCCTCATAGCTGGAAAGAATGACAGAATGCATCACCAGGCATGACACAAGCCCGGTGATAAAGACAATTATAAAGAATCTTACTCGTAAACTTTTTAGTATATCACTGATCCTAAAGTTCTTATCCATATTTATGCCTGGAAGTAATATCCAGCGCCCCATTTAGTCCTTACGTATTTTGGCTCGCTTGGATTGCTCTCAAGCTTCTCGCGAAGCCTTCTGATGTGAACATCAACAGTTCTTTCATCTCCGGGATAATCACTGCCCCAGATGGTCTCAAGAAGCTCTTCCCTGGTATAAGTCTTACCGGGAGTTGAAGCAAGAAGCTCCAAAAGCTCATATTCCCTGCTGGTCACATTGATCTCTCTATCCTTAACAAAGACTCTTCTATATTCCTCATTAAGCTTAAGGTCGCCAAAAGTCATTACCTTATCAGGCTCAGCGCCTCTGCCTGTCCTTCTGATGATGGCCTTGATCCTTGCCTTAACCTCAAGAATGTTGAAAGGCTTGGTGATGTAGTCATCTGCGCCATACTCAAGGCCCAGGATCTTATCCATGTCATCGCCCTTGGCAGTGAGCATAATGATAGGCACATTTGAAAACTCCCTGATCTGCTGACAAACCTCGAACCCAGTGAGACCCGGAAGCATAACGTCAAGAAGGATTATGTCGTAGTCATTTGCCCTTGCCATATCAAGAGCTTCCTGGCCATCGTATGCACAATCCACAACAATGTCGTCCTGTTCAAGACTAAACTTTATTCCCTTTACGATTGCTTTCTCGTCGTCAACAACAAGCGCTTTCTTGCTCATTCCTTCACCATTTCCAAATTTTTAAACCGTTATACTGTCCTTTATCTTGGAAAAGAGCTTTTCCTTGATCCCAGATACCTTCATGATATCCTCTTTAGTCTTAAAAGCTCCGTTTTCCTCGCGATATTTTATGATCTTGCCTGCTATCCCATCCCCAATTCCGGGAAGGTTCTTAAGCTGCTCTGCAGAAGCCGTGTTTATATTCACAAGGCCGTTGCTGTCCGCATTCCCTGCACTGGCGCCATTTGGATCAGATTCAGCACTGATATCTATAGATGTTATTCCCAAAGACACATATTCAGATGAATCTATCGAGTCATTTCCAGTGTCAGTTCCATGGCCAGCCAATCCTTCACAAACACTCTCAGCTCTTGTCGTAAGTTCCTCAACTTCCGACTTCGTTGGAACCTTAAGCTTCATCCCATCCGTAAGTTTCGCTGCCAGATTAATAAAGCTATCGTCAGCTTCTTCAGAAAAACCACCGGCTGCTTCCACTGCATCGATAATGCGGCTTTCCTCGGCAAGTTCATAGACACCGGGCTTTCTCACAGCGCCGCAGATAAATACGGCAATCTGCTGCTCAGGCACCGGCATTTCTTTTCCTGAATTTCCAACATCTGCGCTAGTTCCGGATCCGTCCAAAACAATTTGTTCATCCGTACCTGCCAAATCAGTTGTTGCGGCGTTTCCACCTGCACCAGCTTCTTCCGTGGTTCCTTCCGAAGCGGTCCCAGAAGCCACACCTTCCAGTACAATCTCACTGTTTTTTGAGGCGCAGCCTGTAAGCAAAGCCATAAGGCACGCCATAATTATTATCTTTTTTCGCATGTTTCCTCCAAAACAGAGGACCCCATCCATGCTTTACTATTCTATTCGATTAAGCTAATTAATTCAATCATTATCTTCCGTTAGCCCGGCGGTGATAGTGTCGTCATCCGGGTCAGGAAGCGTCTCCTCAGTATAAGGAGAACCGGTTACCTGAGTCATAATGCTCTCAGAAACCTGCTTAAGAGTTGAGTTACAATCCTCACCGTTCCAGATCTTGGTAAAGGCGATCTCAAGCTCCATCCAAAGGTTGCTGGTCTCAATAGTTTTTGGCATTGGCACTGAATCTGCATATACAGCAACAAAGGTTGCCAGGTTGCTGTCGTCATAGGAAACGCCGTAGTGGGCAGCCACCTTGTTACTGAGCTTGTAAATATCTCCAGAATTGTCACTGCAGAGGAACTTTGCCACTTCATTGGCCTCAGTTGCGTGCTCTGAAAGTCCGTTTACCACAAGACAGTTGGTAACAGACATAGTTCTTGACCCAAAATCATCAGTAAGTCCAGGCATATCAGCAACTGCAAAATCAAAGTCGCACTCGCCCTGAGCCTTGGCATCATTGATCTTCTTAATAATATCCGTTGTAGCAATGGTAAATACTACCTTGCCATCTACGAAATCCTGAACCACGTTATCGTAGTTTATGGAATCCGCATCGATAGCGAAGAACTGGTTCAGCTGCTGATAAATCTTCATGCAGCTGATAGTATCAGTGTTATAGATGTCGATCTGGTTGACGTCATCTCCCGCCTGACCACCAACATTCATATAGTTTCCAACAAAGAAATAATTGTAGAAGATATCAGTAACATCCCACTCAAAGACAGCTTCTACCTGCTCAGGAGCATTGTAACTCTCAGCAAACTTAAGGATATCAGAGATGTTAAGAGGAAGATTCTCAGCTACAACCTCATCAATCATACCCTGGGTGATCTCAGAACCGGCGTCCTCAGAAGCCTCAGCGTCCATCTCATCCTGGGAGCCTTCGGAATCTGTATCCTCCGAATTCCCTGCAGATGCCCCATCAGCCTCAGCCTGGGCAGCTTCGCCCTCAGCCTGGTCAATCTCTGACTGCATAGTCTCAACTGCCATGTTCTCAAGATAAGTCTTGTTGTAGATCAGAGAGCTGGTCTCAAAATAAAAAGGATAAGCAATCTTCTTCCCCTTATAGGTTATGGAATCAATTGCAGCAGCAGGAAAAACGCTGTCCTTAAGGTAAGCATCTCCATCCTCGATCTCCATGGCAAGCCCAGCAAGATAGGCCTTCTCAAGAGAATCATTTGTTATTATATACAGATCCGGATAATTATCTTCATCGATAGAAGCTTTATTGACAGCCTCAAGATACTCAAGGCCAGAAACCAGCACAGGCTCTACACGAACCTTGCCATTAGACTCAGAGTAGGCAACAGCCTTGCTCTGCAGATATGGGGTCAGGGAATCATCTGTATACCACAGCCTGACTGTAGTCTTATTCCTGGTAAAGATAGAATAATCCTCAAAAATGCTCCTGTCTGAGCGGGCATAAACAATAGTGCCCGCCAGC
Organism: Butyrivibrio sp. AE2032; assembly: GCF_000702965.1. Classification (NCBI taxonomy): domain Bacteria; kingdom Bacillati; phylum Bacillota; class Clostridia; order Lachnospirales; family Lachnospiraceae; genus Butyrivibrio; species Butyrivibrio sp. AE2032. The sequence continues at coordinate 55,626 of NZ_JNLF01000003.1, forward strand.
GCACAAGCTACCAGTATTAAAGAAATGATCCTGATTCTTAAATTCATATAGACTCCAGACATGAATCAAGTATATTGATCATGTCATCAACATTCTCCTTAGTAATCACCAGCGGCGGAACAAATCTGATAATCTCAGCTCCGGCATTGATAAGGATAAGCCCCTTGGAAAGAGCCATGTTTATCACCTCAGCAACAGGTCTGTTAAACACCAGCCCCTGCATAAGTCCTGCGCCTCGCCTGTCAATAATGAAGTCATATTTGTCCTTCAGCTCGTCCAGGCGCTTCTCAAGATATGGAGCCACCGCATTCACATTCTCTATTATATTGTCCTGCTTGAATAAATCAAGGACTTTGTTAATTGCCGCACAGGCGAAAGGATTGCCCCCGTAGGTTGTCCCGTGATCCCCGGCAACCAGTGAATTTGCGCCTACTTTTTCTGTCAAAAGAAATGCTCCCACAGGAACTCCGCATCCAAGAGCCTTGGCTGTTGTCATAATGTCAGGTTTAACGCCGTACTTCTGCCATGCGAACATATAGCCTGTTCTTCCCATTCCGCACTGGATCTCGTCCAGGATCAGCAAGATGTCTTTTTCATCGCAGAGCTTCCTGACATTCTCAAGGAACTCCTTAGTAGCAGGGAAAATTCCGCCCTCGCCCTGCACTGTCTCCATTATGATCGCACAGGTCTTGTCGTTCACGCAGGCAAGGACACTGTCAAAATCATTCATATCTGCAAACTTGATATTGCCGATCATAGGCTCAAAAGCCTCTCGGTAATGAGGATTTCCAGTAACTGAAAGCGCTCCAAAGGTCCTTCCGTGGAAGGAGTGGTTCATGGCAATGATCTCGTGATCATTCTTGCCGTCCTTTAGGAAAGCATACTTCCTTGCAGCCTTAAGCGCACCCTCCACAGCCTCTGCTCCGCTGTTGGTAAAGAACACCCTGTCCATTCCGGACACTTCTTTTATCTTCTTTGCTGCCTCAACCGCCGGAACATTGTAGTAGTAATTGGATGTGTGAAGAAGCTTGTCAATCTGGGCTTTCAGTGCATCATCATAGTCCTTGTAGTGATAACCCAGCGCAAATACTGCGATACCGGACACAAAATCCAGATATTTCTTGCCCTCCAGATCATAGAGGTAAACTCCCTCGCCTCTGTCCAGCACGATCTGATAACGATTATATGTATGCAAAAGAGCTTTCTCAGCCTCGTCAATGTACTGCTTCATCAATTCACTCATCACAATTCTCCTATCTATGTCTAAGAATCAGGCCCTAAGATCAAAGTTCACATCAACCAGCCAGCTCATCACCGTCAGGCATGAACATGGTTCCGATACCCTTATTAGTAAAGATCTCAAGAAGCAGGCAGTGTGGGATTCTACCATCCAGGATGTGGACTCTGTTTACACCGCCTTTTACTGCATCCGTACAGTTGCCAAGCTTAGGAAGCATGCCTCCGCCTATGTTTCCACTGGCGATCAGGGCATCTGCCTCAGAGCAGGTAAGCCTTGAAATAAAGGTAGAAGGGTCTTTTATATCCTTGTAAACGCCCTCGATATCTGTAAGGAATGCCAGCTTGTCAGCACCAACTGCCTTGGCTATAGCGCAGGCTGCATCGTCAGCGTTGATATTGAAGGTATCAAAGTTGTCGTCAAGGCCGATAGGAGCAATGATCGGAAGGTAGTCATTATCAAGAAGGTCATATAAAACCTTTGGATCCACCTTGTCAATTTCCCCAACAAAGCCTATGTCCTGTCCGCCGGAAAACTTCTTGGTAACATGCAAAAGTCCTGAGTCCTTACCGCTTATACCGATGGCCTTAACTCCCAGCTCCTGAACCATGGTCACTAGCTGCTTGTTGACTCTTGAAAGAACCATCTCTGCAATCTCCATGGTCTCAGAGTCTGTGACACGAAGGCCGTTGACGAACTCCGCCTCCTTGCCAACCTTGTTAACCCAGGAACTGATAGCCTTTCCGCCACCATGTACGATGATAGGCTTAAAGCCAACCAGTTTCAAAAGAGTCACATCCGTAATGACATTCTTTTGCAGCTCCTCGTTGCTCATGGCACTTCCGCCGTACTTCACAACGATGATCTTGCGATTAAACTTCTGTATATAAGGAAGGGCCTCAACCAGCACCTCCGCTTTCTTCAGTACTTCCTGCATATCCTTGTCCATGTCACTCTCCTCCTTCAATCTGCGCTCCTACATTGCAACAGGCATTAAGATCTGTAATCTGCGTTAATCTTTACATAATCATAAGTGAGATCACATCCCCAGGCTGTAGCCTCCTGATCTCCCTCATTCATGTTTACAAAAACAGTAACAGCGTCAGCCTTCATTATCTTCAGGGCCTCATCCTCATCAAATACGATAGGTGTTCCCTTATCAAAGACCTTCAGCTTTCCATTGACGCTCTCAAAGTACAGCTCCACATCATTCTGATCAAACTGTGCTCCTGAATAGCCCATAGCACACAGGAACCTTCCGAAGTTGGCATCACAGCCGTAAATAGCAGCCTTTGAAAGGTTTGAGCCAACAATTGCCCTTGAAAGAGTCCTTGCATCCTCCTTGCTCTTAGCCCCGACAACCGTTGCCTCAAAGAGCTTACTAGCACCTTCGCCGTCAGCAGCCATCTTCTTTGCCAGGAACTTGCAAACAAAGTCCAGGGCCTCTTTAAAGGTCTCAAAGTCGCTTCCCTTTGAACTGATCTCAGGGTTCCCAGCCTCTCCGTTAGCCATTATCAGTAAGGTGTCATTTGTGGAGGTATCTCCGTCAACTGTTATCATGTTAAAAGAGTCTTTTACCACCTCTGAAAGTGCTTCCTGAAGCAGGTCCTTCTTTATGAAAAGATCTGTTGTAAGGAACGCAAGCATTGTACACATATTGGGGTGGATCATGCCTGAGCCCTTGCTCATTCCACCAAGGGTAACTTCCTTTCCGCCAATCTCAAAACTTACAGCCACTTCCTTATTAACAGTATCTGTGGTCATGATAGCCTTTGAAGCAGCTGTTCCGGCCTCAAGGCTTCCATCTAAAGTCTTACTCATGGTATTTACACCATTTACCAGCTTATCCACAGGAAGCTGCATTCCGATAACTCCGGTAGAAGCCACAGCAACAGACTCAAATGGAACCGAAAGAGCTGCTTCCACAGCCTTGGCTGTTGCCTCGCAGGCATCAAAGCCTTCCTTACCGGTGCAGGCATTGGCAATTCCTGAATTAACAACCACTGCATGCATGGGCTCTCCGGATTTTACTATCTTCATATCCCACTGGACACAGGCTGCCTTAACCACGTTTGAAGTAAAAGTTCCTGCGCTTACACAGGGAGTTTGGGAAAAGACAAAGGCCATGTCTGTCCTTCCCTGATACTTTATGTTTGCTTCGCAGCTGCTGGCCTGAAATCCCTTTGCAGCTGTAACACCGCCTTCTATCTGCTTCATGTTCCCTCCAATCACTTATTAAATACTGTGAGGTTTCCCTCATTCAGTGCAAAATCATAGTAGTTAAGGTCTTCTCTGAGAGTCCAGCCCATCTTCTGCCAGAACTTATTACCTACCACGTTGGTAACAAAAGCATTTAGGCAGACCTTGTTGATCTGCTCCTTTTCAAGCTGCTTGCAGCAGAACTCCACCATCTTTCTGCCTATTCCGTGCATTCTGTACTCTTCACTAACACATACGTGATATAAGCAGGCTCTTCTGCCGTCATGGCCACATAAAATAGCACCCACTATCTTTCCATCCTTCTCGTACACTGCACTGGTGGTAGGATTTCTTTTCAAAAATCTCTCAACGCCTTCCCTGGAATCATCCATGGAGCGCATTCCAAATCCATGAATAGATTTCCAAAGGGCATACACATTATCGTAATCTTCACATGTCATTACACGAACCAAAGCTATCACCTCTTTATGGGAATAATGGAACCAGGTCAAGGCCTGTGTTTTCCTCAAGTCCAAACATTATGTTCATATTCTGAACTGCCTGTCCTGCTGCACCTTTCACAAGATTGTCAATTGCGCCCATCATTATGATACGACCTGTTCTCTCATCAATTTTAAACCCAATATCGACAAAATTGCTACCTTCAACCCATCTGGTCTCAGGATAGATTCCATCATCCAGAAGTCTTATGAAGTGCTCTTTTCCATAGTATTTTTCGTATGCTGCCCTAACTTCTGCTTTTGTAGGAAGATCGCCGTCCTTCTTTATAAGAGTTGCATACTCAGTTGCAAGGATTCCCCTGTTCATAGGAGCAAGATGAGGTGTGAAGTTAAGAAGTAGCTCTTTTCCTGCGGCGTAGCCAAGCTGCTCCTCGATCTCGGGAGTGTGTCTGTGGTTGGCAACACCATAGGGCTTTGCTGACTCATTGACTTCGCAGTAGAGGTTTGCGACCTTCGCTCCACGACCGGCACCGGAAACACCGGAAAGTGCATCTATAATAAGAGTGTCCGGATCGATCAGTCCCTCTTTTACCAGAGGATAGGCCGTGAGGATCGAGCAGGTGGTGTAGCATCCGGGATTGGCTAAAAGCCTTGCCCCCTTTATCTTGTCCCTGTTGATCTCGCAAAGACCGTACACAGCTTCTTCTATATACTGTGGAGCCTTGTGCTCTATCTTGTACCACTTCTCGTATACGGAAACATCCTTTAATCTGAAGTCAGCAGAAAGATCAATAATCTTTACCTTATTAAGGATCTCATCATTAACAAGAGATGCGCACAGGCCCTGGGGAGTAGCTGTAAAAATGACGTCGCACTCTTTTGACAGCTCGTCCATGTTATCGTCCAGGCACTTGGCATCTACTAATTTAAAGAGATTTCCGTAAATGCTGCTGTACTTTTCATCTATATAACTTCTGGAGCCGTACCACACAACCTGCGCCTTAGGATGTCCCTGAATAAGTCTTACGATCTCCGCTCCTGCATAGCCTGTAGCTCCGATGATTCCTACCTTTATCATAGTATTCCCGGTCCTTTCATTAACTGTCTGATGCAACAAATTTGTTTAAGTATACGTCCGCTAAATGAATAATGCAATAGCTTTCCTAAATAAATATGCAAATATTTGTCAATATTTAAATATTTATGCAAATTACTATTGCATTTTATACATTTTAGGTTTATATTAGAGCCAACATTGAAAAATGAAGCAAAAAAGAAAGAAGGAAATCTATTATGGCTAAAGAAAAAGTAATACTCGCTTACTCAGGTGGACTTGATACTACAGCTATCATTCCATGGCTTAAAGAGAACTTTGATTACGAAGTTGTTTGTGTATGTATCGACTGCGGTCAGGAAGAAGAGCTTGACGGTCTTGACGAAAGAGCTAAGAGTTGCGGCGCAAGTAAGCTCTACATATTAGATGTAGTTGATGAGTTCTGCGACGAATACATCGTTCCCTGCGTAATGGCTCATGCTGTTTATGAGAACAAGTATCTTCTTGGTACATCAATGGCTCGTCCTCTTATCGCAAAGAAGCTGGTTGAGATTGCCAGAAAAGAAGGCGCTGTTGCTATCTGCCATGGTGCTACAGGTAAGGGAAATGACCAGATCCGTTTCGAGCTTGGTATCAAGGCTCTGGCACCGGACATCAAGATCATCGCAGCCTGGAGAAATGACAAGTGGACAATGGATTCCCGTGAGTCAGAGATCGAGTATTGCCGTCAGCATGGAATCAATCTTCCATTCTCAGCTGACTCAAGCTATAGCCGTGACAGAAACCTTTGGCATATTTCCCATGAGGGCCTGGAGCTTGAAGATCCTTCCCTTGAGCCCAACTACAAGCATCTCCTTGTTCTTGGCAAGACTCCGGAAGAAGCTCCTGACACACCAACAACCGTTACAATGACCTTCGAAGGCGGAATTCCAAAGTCCGTTAACGGAAAAGAGATGAAGGTGTCCGATATCATTCGTACCCTGAATAAGCTGGGCGGCGAGAACGGAATCGGAATTGTTGATATCGTTGAGAACCGTGTAGTAGGCATGAAGAGCCGTGGCGTTTATGAGACTCCCGGAGGAACTATCCTCTACGAGGCACATCAGCAGCTTGAAGAGTTGATTTTAGACCGTGATACCTATACAATGAAAAAAGATATGGGCAACAAGTTTGCCGATCTAGTATATGAAGGGAAATGGTTCACTCCTCTTCGCGAAGCACAGCAGGCATTTATCGAATCAACACAGAAGTACGTTACCGGTGAAGTTACCTTCAAGCTCTACAAGGGCAACATCATCAAGGCAGGTACAAAGTCTCCATACTCTCTCTACAACGAGAGCATCGCATCATTCAAGACCGGAGACCTCTACGATCACCACGATGCTGAAGGCTTCATCAATCTCTTCGGACTTTCATCAAAGGTTCGCGCTATGAAGATGCAGGAAGTTGAGAAGAACAAATAATATTAGATGAAGTCCATCTTCTTTTTTGCCGGATATTTTATAGTAATGAACATCTTAGGGTTCGCCTTGATGGGAATTGATAAAAGGAAAGCTCAGCGTAGCGCCTATCGAATCCCCGAGGCGACCCTTTTTACGATTGCAATCATGGGCGGAAGCCTTGGCAGTGTCCTTGGTATGTACCTGTTCAGACATAAGACAAAACATTGGTATTTTAAGCTGGGAATGCCTATAATATTAGTATTACAGGTGGCACTAGCCGTTCTTTTGATTCTCAGTCCGCTTGATTTTAAATTTATGTAATGGGGTACAGGGTATGCACTTAGCAGTATGCGACGACAATATAGCTGACAGAAAGCAGACAGAAAGGCTTCTCGGAAGACAATCTGACCGTATCTTCAAAGAGACCGGAGAGCGCATCTACATTGACTCCTTTGGGAACGTGGAGGCATTTCTTCACAATCCCCAGATGTATCATGGACTTTTCGTAGATATGGTTGGAAGCCCCATAAACGGCTTTGAAGTCATGAAAAAGCTCCTTGAAGCCGGCATCTACCGCCCTATCATAATGTGCACCTCCTCCATCGACTACAAACTCCTTATGGAGGAAGCAAATATAGATGCCCCTAATATCTATTTTCTGGACAAGCCCATCAAGGTAGCTGAGATAACCGCCATGGTGGACATGATCAAGGAACAGACAGTTGAGGGCGAGCCTGAAATAGAGCTCAGAAGCCGCGAGGGTACAGTTTACGCCAAGGGGGACGACATCATTTTTGTTAAAAGAGCTAAGAATGAGCTCCACGTTTACCTGACAGACGGACAGATCGTTGCCATCTTGGCAGATATCCTTAATTTCTACGATGAATGCGGAGCTATCTTCGATCAGATGTGTCCCGTCAACGACAACACCTTCATAAATGTAAATCACGTAAAAAAGACATCCTTTGGAAAGGTGGAAATGGATAACGGAGAAACACTTCCCGTGGCCTTCACCTACAGGAATGCTATTAAGAAAACAAAAGAGTTCATCAACAAATGATGAACTCTTTCTTTTCACCCTATTTTCTTTACACTCTCTCCTTCAACCATGTGTCCTTCAAGAATAAGGACACCCTGGCGATATCTCTCCTTACTTATCTTTCTGATAAGATTAAGAACTGCGTTTCTTCCCATTTCGTAGGAGTCTACTCCATAGGTTGTAAGCTTAATATCCCCAAGTCTTGGATAAATGTATCTGTCAAAGCTAACTATGGAAATATCTTCAGGAACCTTTAAGCCTTTTTCTGCAAGTTTCTTTATAAGAACTGTGGCAGTGAGATCACAGCTGCAAACAAAGGCAGTTGGCATCTTCTCAGGAAGCTTAATGAACTTGCTTCCATCAGTGACCTTATCCGCCTCACACCTGTCAGGAATAAGCCATTCCTCTTTAAAGTCAATTCCATGCTCCAAAAGAGACTTCCTGTAACCAAAATACCTGTCTGTAATGGTCCCCGATGACAGGACAGTGCCCACAAAGGCAATATTCCTGTGCCCCATTTCATAGAGGTAGTTAGTCAGGCAATAGGCTCCGTTATAGCTGTCAGCCACAACTGCATCTTCATTGCCTGTATGATAACAGAAATCCAGATAGATCATTGGAATCTCGCACTGGGTCTTCAAGGTTTCAAGGTACTTTTCACTCAGTTTCCCGATTATCATAAGTCCCTCAACCTTCTTATCACTGATAAGCTTTGGAATCCTGCACTCTTCTTCTGCCTCCGTGCTTAGAATCTCAAGCATGGAATAGCATCCCTTTTCCATAGCCAGCTGAGATACCTGCTGATGGAGTCTTGAATAAAAAGAGCTGTAATCATCCACATACTGCTCTGAAATTATCAGCCCTATGATGTAATTCTTAGTGCCTGCTTCCGCCTTCCTTGACACTGAAGGAACGTACCCCATCTCACCGGCAAGGGAATGAATTCTTTCCCTTAAGGCTTCGCTCATGCCCTTTTGCCCCGACAGAGCCTTAGAAACAGTTACTGTACTGACGCCAATTCTGTCAGCAATGTCTTTTAGCCTTACACTCTTTGCCATATGAAACTCCTACAAGCTGGTTGACGCTGCTATTAGTATTATATCCTATTTCATTGAATAAAAATACATAAAATTATTAATGCAGCAAAAAAACTATTAATCTATAATTAACTTATGATAGCGATTAAAATCACACAGCAGAAAAACTTCATGGCAAAGTTCCTTACTACAGATATGTTTGATGCTTATCTGGTGGAGGAAGCTATTATCGAAACCTTTAATACCTTCACAATTGATGGCAGGATCCATAAAGACTTTTATAAAGATACATCTTTAGATCCTGAGCAGATACCTTCAGGTGACTTCTCAAGTTGGGGCAAAATTCGCCCAATATGCCTTGATCTCATAAAAGGTAAACAGACTCCCCTTGGTTTTAAGTTTGTTCTTCACCTGGGACAGGAAGCTAAGGAAAAGCTTCTTGCAGGAGTAGATATGGATATTTCTCCGGATCAGCTGAATTTAGGTATAAATATAAAACTCAGCCAGGGACAGATAATAATCACCACAGGAATGTCCACTAACATCTTCACTATGGATAAAAGCGCAGAAAAAGCCTGGGATGAATTCATCCCAAGCTTCTTAGAATCAAATGGTATAGAAACAGATTTAATGTAGCACTATGTCTGATATTTCTGTAATATTGCGATCAGCTGATCATACTTTGGCTTGATCTGATCATACTTTTCCTTGTACCCGTCCATGGAACCGGCACGAAGTATCTCTGTCAGTTCACACACAGGTGTAAGGAATCCCTTAAGTCCCAGGTTGGCGCCTACTCCCTTAAGAGTATGCACAGCCTTGAAGGCCTCAGAAACATTCCCCTCTGCCAGATATTGGGTAAGATCACTCATGCTCTGGTCGTTCAAGAATTTGAACATAAACTTGGCGATCAGATCCTCATTTCCCATGAATCTGTCGAGAATCTCATTCCAGTCTACGCCCCACTCAATTAACTCAGCCTTGAAATTAGCGTCCATAAGCCTCCGTCCGATTAAAAGAATATCGAAAAACCGAGTAATATTTATACTATAAATAGATTTTACAACAATTCATTTTTCTCAGCAACGGATAGAAGTTCTTTTTATTATATTTTTAGACTTGTTCTCCCATTGCCACAAGCTTCTCTGCCTGATCAGCTGCAATAAGGGAATCGATTATCTCATCCAGATCTCCGTCCATGATCTGATCTATCTTATAGAGAGTAAGTCCGATACGGTGATCAGTAACTCTTCCCTGATGGAAGTTGTAGGTTCTTATCTTCTCGGAACGGTCTCCTGATCCAACCTGGCTCCTTCGAAGCTCTGCCTCGTCATTGTGCTGCTTTGCACTCTCCATCTCAAAGAGCTTGGCACGAAGTACTTTAAGGGCTTTTGCTTTATTCTGCTGCTGACTCTTTTCATCCTGACAGGAAATAACGATTCCTGTAGGCAAATGGGTCAGTCTTACAGCGGAGTCCGTTGTATTGACGCACTGTCCGCCGTTTCCGGAAGCACGGAACACATCGAACTTACAGTCGTTCATGTCAATCTCCACTTCCACGTCCTCTACCTCAGGCATAATAGCAACTGTTATGGCTGAAGTATGGATTCTTCCGCCAGATTCTGTGGCAGGTATTCTCTGAACTCTGTGTACTCCACTCTCAAATTTAAGTCTGGAGTATGCGCCATTTCCCTTTATCATAAAGCTTACGGTCTTAATACCACCGATGCCGATATCCTCAACGCTCATGGTCTCAACACGCCATGCCTGTCTCTCAGCATATCTTGTGTAGACCCTGTACATATCTGCTGCAAAAAGAGCTGCCTCATCTCCGCCAACACCTGCTCTGATCTCCACGATAACGTTCTTCTCATCGTTAGGATCCTTAGGGAGCAAAAGAATCTTAAGCTCCTCTTCCAGTGCCGGGAGCTGATCCTTGGCGTCAGATAGCTCTTCCTTGAGCATCTCCTTCATTTCAGGGTCATTTTCCTCGTCCAGCATGGAAAGGCTCTCTTCTATGGTTTCTTTGCACTTCTTATATCTGTTGTAGCACTCCACCAAAGGCTCCAGGTTCTTCTGCTCCTTCATCAGGGCCCTGAACCTCTCCTGGTCTGAAACCACCGATGGATCGCCCAGCATCATGGTGATGTCCTCATACCGTCTTAAAATGTCTTCTAATTTATCAAACATGGATTTCTCCTTGTGTTCATGTGTGTTCTAAGTTACTGTCAGGCCTGCAGAAAAATATGCTTTGATTCTCATAGCTCTGAACACTCCGATAAGCCTGGCTGGGAGCCAGTCTTATCTCCGTAGAGCTACAATCGAATCTGCAGCATACTTTTTCTGCAGACCTGTATCGTAGACCAACACTACATTTATTCAAAAAAAATTGCCTTATCTAAGTTCATATCATTAGCATATGTACATCGAAGGCAACTAATAATAGCATGCTTTGATTACTCTGTCATTTCCTGAGAAGTCCTTAACAACCTCAATGTCATGATAACAGCCGGCGCTTTCAAGAAGTGCCTTAACTTCATCTGCCTGGTCGAAGCCGATCTCCATAATCAGGTAGCCACTGGTGAAAAGGTAGTCTGGTGCCTTTTCTATGATACGACGGTAGAATACGAGGCCGTCTTCGGATCCGTCAAGAGCTAAGCGGGGTTCGTAGTCCTTTACCTCAGGAGCGAGGGTTTCAATAACAGATGTTTTGATGTAAGGCGGGTTGGAGACTATGATATCGGCTTTCTTCTCCATGGATTCGGGGAAGAGGTCGGTGTGAAGAAACTCAACTCGATCTGATAGTCCAAGCCTTTCTGCGTTCTCCTTAGCTACAGCCAGAGCCGTCTCAGAAATATCTGTACACACGGCTGTAGTGTAGTTTGTGAAGTTCAAAATGGTAAGGCCGATACATCCTGATCCGGTGCAAAGGTCTAAAACCTTGAAGCCGTCCTCCATGTAGCGAAGGGCTTCCTCGGCCAGGAACTCGCTGTCCTGCTCAGGGATAAGCACATCACTTGTTACCTTAAAGTTAATCCCCATGAAATCCCAGCTGCCAAGGATATAGGCAACCGGCTCCCTGTCTGCTCTTCTTTTGATGAACTCGTCGTAGGCCGACTTTTCTTTTTCCGTAAGTTCTCTGTCGGGATGGGCAATAAGCGCACTGTGGTCCGTTTCACATACGTATTCTAAAAGGAGCCGGGCATCAAGCTTAGCTTCTGCAATTCCGGCTCTCTCTAATATTTCTGTTGCGTTTTCAAAACAATCCTTATACTTCATTTTCCTCGTCCTGAAGCCAGCTCTCATCAATCTCATAGCCGAAGGAATCCTTAAGGAACTCCTTCCAGTCAAATACTGCCTCTACAGATCTGATGGCAACTTCTATCATATCCTCATCAGGCTCTTTTGTTGTGAGTCTCTGAAGCCATAATCCCGGTGCTGAGATCCATCTAACCAGGAAGAAATTGGTCCTTCCTGCAAGTCTTATGAGCTCGTAGGAGATTCCGGAGATGACAGGGATAAGAAGGAGCCTTATCACCACGCGCCACACGTAGGAATCAATCCTGATGAAGAAGAAAAGTACGATACTTATGAGCATTACAAAGAGAATAAAACTGCTTCCGCATCTCTTGTGAAGTCTGGAGCTCTTTTTAACGTTGTGGACAGTAAGGGGTCTTCCCTTTTCGATACAGTTGATGCACTTATGCTCGGCACCATGATACATGAAAAGCCTCTTAATATCCTTGATCGTTGAAATTAGCAGTATATAGAGGATAAATATCAATATCCTTAATACACCCTCAATAATAGCCACCAAAGAGTCATTTCTGGCATACTTGGAGATAACCTCTGAAAGAGCATATGGAAGAATCATGAAAAGAGCTATTGCAAAGGCAAAAGAAATAAGTGTTGTAAACACCATAAGGAAGGTATCTTCGTGTCCGTTTGATACCTGCTCAATGCCTTCGTCCAGCTTACTTGGCTTTTCCTTGGTCTCCTCATAGAAGGAAGAGGAGAAATTAAGGGACTTAAGCCCAAGAATAAGTGAATCTAAAAATACGAACACCCCCCTTACAAAAGGAATGTTAAGGAGCTTGCTTCCATAGGCCAGACCATGGTATTCATCCACCTCAACAGCAACTTCGCCATCGGGCTTACGAACTGCCACAGCATACATGTCCTTGTTCTTCATCATTACTCCCTCAAGAACTGCCTGTCCGCCTATTCCTGAGTAGTGTCTGATCTTTCTCTTACGTCTGTTCATACCGTAACCACCCAAAACTAATTTATTATCTTACTATTCTATCAAAGAAAAAGAGGTCGAGGCTACTTGCCTCAACCTCCTACTTGTCATTTCCAATCTAAAATTACTTGTTGTCCATGCCGTACTTCTTGTTGAACTTATCAATACGTCCACGAGCAGCTGTAGCCTTCTGCTGGCCAGTATAGAAAGGATGGCACTTTGAGCAAATTTCTACGTGGATATCGCTCTTTGTTGATCCTACTGTAAATGTGTTACCGCAGTTGCATGTAACAGTTGCCTGATGGAATTCTGGCTGAATGTCCTGTCTCATTTCTTTCTCACCTCACTATATCTTCAATACTTCATCTGTTTCCGACAGACGTTGTCAGTACTTTTCGTACCTGACATAAAATTGTTCACGGTTACTGTTTCACAACAGCTATATAACTATAGCACACTCTTTTTTATATGGCAAGGACTTTTTAATTCAGTATACTTGCCAGTCTTAAGAAACCGCAATAGCCCTTTTCATCCAGCAGTACTTCGATGTCAACACCACGAGGGATGAATGCACGCATCTGTCTGCTGTCAGCGGCGTTGCTTTCAGGGAAGAACAGTTCTATATCTATATCTCCCTTTTCATCAAAGGCTTCCAGGATCTGCCTGTCAAAGCAGGACATCATATCTGATACAATTCTAAGAACTCCACCGGATGGAGTCAACCTGATATTATCAATGATTGCCTGTTTCATCTGGGCAGGAGTCAGGCCAGCGATATTCAGGTACAATACCCTTGATGGCTCCGCTGTCTCATTTCCTGAAGAACCATTATCTGATCCCCCGGTTATGATCCTGACGGGCGAAGGAGGCACTGAATTATCGTTATTTGAAGGAGGCGTTGTTCCACCTGAAGAAGCGTTTGAATTATCGGTATTTGGAGGAGGCGTTGTTCCACCTGAAGAAGCGTTTGAATTATCGGTATTTACTGGATTATTAGTGTTATCAGAATTTCCGCCTGTTTCATCAGTGCTATCATCAATAATCACTTCACCGGCTGCTTCAAGCTGTAAACAAATTCATAAAGATTCCAAGAAACATGGATTGCTACTCCAAAAATCCCCAAAAAGTTATTGGTTTCGGCCTAGAACAATATTGGTTTAATGCCCGGCCGATATTTTAAGCATATTTTAGCTTGGTTGAGCTGTTTTTGGGGTAGTATTTCGGCTTTATAAACTTATGATAATTCTTTAAGCCGACAATTAAGAGTTAGAGAGAGCTTTTAGACCAGAAAAAATCGGCCTGAATGATGATCAGCATATCGCTGTAGCCGACAAACGCATAAAATAGCTTGGAGCCAACTAGGATTATTCGTCTTCATCCTCTGAAGGTACTTCAAATTTCTTTCTGATGGTAAGGATGTTCTGGCCATTCTCAAAGTTATAGAGCATTTCGTCGACTTTTTTCTTAACGAAAAAGATTCCCAGTCCTCCTTGTTTTCTCTTGCAGGCGTCAAGGGTTATATCGGGATCTGGCTTTTCCAATGGATTGTACGGCACTCCGGAGTCAATGAAGGTGATCTCTATGGAATTATCCTTGGGGAATAGCTTTGCGATCAGGGATGCTCTGCCAACTTTACCCTTATCCTTGTAGGCATAGCTGGCTATGTTCACAAACAGTTCCTCCACCACAATAAAGATATGGGAAAGCTCTATCTGTGAAACCTTCAGACTGCTGATTATCCTGTCAATAAAATCTATCACCTTGGGAAGGTTATCAACATGAGCATCAATATCCAGCCTGTATTGAATTTCCTTTGAATTCTTGTCCATCAGCTTTTTCCAACAAAAATAATCATCAGTTGCTGTGAACTATATTGTATCATATTTCTATTCTTTTTTTCGAAATCACGTATAAATATTGTATAATTTAAGAAGACAAGACAAAAGGTCATCATTCTTTCTATTAGGAGGTGCTTCATGGGTGATATAGATCAAAAGAGTACTATCAGCGACAATTCTTTTGCCGGAAAGGCCATAGTTTCTTTTCCTGCGGAATCACTTATCCTGAAGGAAGGTGACGTCAATCCCGATATGTTCAAGATAATACAGGGAAAGGCTGAAATGTATGTAGGCTACGGAACAGACAAGGAGGTTCTTCTTGGAATTGTAGGCCCCGGAACCTGCTTTGGTGAGCTGGGCCTTTTATTAAAAGCTCCGTCAATCTATACAGTTATAGCCTACTCTGATGTCTATGCCATAAGGGTCACAGAAGATCGCATGGGCAATTTCATCCAGGAAAACCACTCCAGTGCTCTCCAGATCATGAAGAACATGGCTCATACCATGGCGATCATGCAGCATCAGATCATGGCTCTTAGCGATGAGATCAACTCCTACACCAAAAAGGATGAGGACAGCTTTGAAGACATGAAGAAAGAACTGCTCCAGAGTCTCTACAATCCCAACGGCCTTGGTATGAGAGGAAAAATGTACTTCATGGGAAGCCAGGGTGGCGACAAAAAATAATATCGCCAGGTATAAAGTTTACTTGAAAAATGCCGAAATAAAGGTTAGAAAGCCATAACTATTCCCATAACGGATTGAGGGAATCTTTAACGTCACGGAGGACGATCATGAGCGTAGGCATGAATGCCAATTTAATATACGCTTCTATCAGAGACAGAAACCAGAACCAGGCGGATAAATGGGCCGATAGCGCCCGTAATGATTTATCCGGAACTACCGGTTCTTCTATGCGCGCCTTTGAGCATCAGCAGCGAGTTCAGGACAAAAAAGAAGACAGTGTTGTAAATCAGAGTATAAGCTACGCTGATTCTTTAAGGGTGTCCAGATCCAAGGCAAAAGAAGCTTCTCTGCAAAAGAAAAAGCTCCAGTATAACTTCAAAAAGATCTCCTCCCAGATCATCACCAGCAAAAACTCTAACAGTGCAAGAATGGCTGTCACCGCTGCCAGACGTGAGGTGCTGCGGCTTAAAAAGCTCCAGGCCAGCGGCGAGTATGACGATGAAGAGATCCAGATCTCCATTGATCACGCCAAGTCCATGGAGCGCATAGCAAAGAAAAAACTCGCTCACTTAGAGCAGGAGGAAATGATAGAACGAGGTCATAAATCCGCAATGGGAGGCCTTGAAGAAAAAGAGAAAACTGAGGATGAGCAGAATCAGGACGAGGAACTAGAAAAATCTGAAGATGAACTTTCCGAGGAAGAAATGAACGGGGACGAAGGCCTTGATCCCGATGTCTACTACCCTGAAGAATTTGAACTTAGCTTGCATGAATTAGTCCAGGATGCCCAGGATGCCATAGCCTTTCGTATGGAAGAGCTGGCAGTCCAGATGCAGGATCAAATGGACGAAATACAGGAAAGCTCAATGACTTCCATGGATCAGCTGATGAATGAGCTTTCGGAAGGCATGAAGGAAATGCTTGAGGACCTTAACCTTGATGATCTGGCAAACACCATTGCTGCTCCTGATCCCAACATGTCAGAGTCCGATCTTAAGATGCTTAAGCTTAAGCACCGCACCAAGGAGATGAAGGAAATCGCCAAGGCTGACGGTGAATATCTTAAGTCCATCATGGATAAGTATGAGAAAAAAGGCATCGCAGGAATTAACATAACATCCGGAAGCGGAGCATTTTTGCCGGGTAATGCATTATCCGGAGGAATATCACCTGTAACAGTAACCATCCCTAGCGCTTATGGTTCCGGAGCCCCCTCCATGGGTATTGATATTTTCGCTTAAACTCTAAGATAAAAAGTATGGTATCATTGAAACATGAGCAAATATAGTGATATTGATGACGAGCAGCTCATCGTCCGTATTCACGACGGCGATGAGCCTGCTATTGTAGATTACATAATGAACAAATATAAGGAGCTGGTTCGAAAAAAGGCCAATTCAATGTATATCCTTGGAGCTGATAAGGATGACCTTATCCAGGAAGGCATGATAGGTCTTTTCAAGGCCATCCGCGACTATGACTGTGGTCGGGATGCCAGCTTCTCTACTTTTGCTGACCTTTGCATTTCAAGGCAGATGTACTCTGCCATCAAGTCCCAGGCAAGGAAAAAGCACGGCCCATTAAACAGCTACATCTCCATCTATGCAAGCCGCGAAGACCTGGATGCAGGAATGGATATTCCCTTAGAGGATATGTTGGAGGCAGACCCCAACTTTGTCCCCGAGCAATACGTTATCGACCAGGAGAGTTTGCGGACCCTTGAAGATGAGATTGAAAAAGAACTAAGTGACCTGGAGAGGCAGGTCCTTGACCTTTATATCACAGGAATGAGCGTAAAAAAAATCTCTGCAGTCCTTGGCAGGGATGAAAAATCCACTGACAACGCCATGCAGAGAGTTCGCTCCAAACTAAAAAAATATCTCAAGCACTAAAAAATCAGGCTGACGTCCCAAAATTGAGGCGCCAGCCCTTATTTTACATCATTCTCTGTCTTACTACTTCGAAAGCAAGGATTCCGGCAGCAACAGATGCATTCAGTGAATCAATGTCACCCTTCATAGGAATTGATGCTATCATGTCGCACTTTTCTCTTACAAGTCTTGAAACTCCGCTTCCTTCATTTCCAATAACAAGTCCGATCGCACCCTTTAAGTTAAGCTTGTACATGGTCTCTCCGCCCATATCAGCACAGGCAAACCATAAGCCTCTCTTTTTAAGGTCCTCAATGGTATTTGCTATGTTAGTAACCTTTACAACAGGAGTATAGTTAAGAGCTCCGGCAGAAGCCTTAGCCACAGTAGCTGTAAGTCCTACTGCCCTGTTCTTTGGAATGATAACTCCATGGGCTCCGGAAAGATTGGCCGTTCTGATGATAGCCCCAAGGTTATGTGGATCTTCGATTTCATCAAGAATAAACACGAAGGGATCTTCATTCCTTGCACTTGCCAGCTCAAAGATATCCTCCATTTCTGAGTACTTATAAGCTGCAGCAATAGCAATGACGCCCTGGTGTTTCCCTGTGTCAGACATCTGATCAAGTCTGTCACGGTTTACAAACTTTATAAGGCAGCCCTGCTTCTTGGCTTCACGTCTGATGGTGGATACAGGTCCATCCTGGCAGCCATCAAGAATGTAGATCTTGTCGATGGTCTTTCCTGACCTAAAAGCCTCTATTACGGCATTTCTGCCCTCTATTTTCTCTTCATTTATTCCGGTAATTTCTTTTTCCTTATCCATCTAAATCCTCTTATTCAGTGCCTGATACATCGCAGCAATCAGTTCACCAATACTCCAAGCTTCTCGCAGCCCTTTTTCACCAGGTTCAGTGCCCTGTCCATGTCTCCTGACAGATACAAAAAACCTATAACAGCCTCAAAGCCAGTTGCTTCCAGGTACTCCATGGTAGATGCATTCTTGGCTTTGGTGTGGGGCTTTGAGTTACGTCCGCGCCTGAAAATGTCTTTTTCCTCATCGGTGAGATCATCCATAATAGCAGCTGCTAAAGCCGCCTGGGTGGGCGCTTTAACAATAGCGCTTGCTTTTTTATGGAGATTATTTACCGCTGTATTTCCTTTATTAACGAGAACGGAGCGGACCACCAGGTCAAAGACTGCATCCCCGATATACGCAAATGTCAGAGGCGAATAGGTCCTGATGTCCTTGGACTCCACATCAAATTTCTCGTTTATATATTCGTTTAAATCAGCTGCCATTTAACTCCCTCACGGGTATCCTTGATCTCTACGCCCTTATCAAGAAGCTCCTGTCTTATAGCATCAGCAGTTGCAAAATCCTTTGCCTTCTTAGCCTCAGCCCTCTCCTGTATCTTGGAATTGATGAACTCCAAAAGCTCAGGATCAACGGGCGCTTCCTCTGAAAGTGCCTTGGCATGTCCGATAAGATCAAGAGAAAGCACTCTGTCAAAGCTCTCAACCAGAGCAAGCTTTGTAGCATCGTTAGTGTCAGCCTTAAGGGCATCGTAAAGGATTGTAATAGCCATTGAAGTATTCAGGTCGTCAGAAACAGCTTCCCTGAACTTAGCCTCAAACTCTGCCTTAACCTTCTCGTCAACTGCTCCCTCAGCCTTAAGCTCAGCCACTCTCTTGACCAGCTTGTTGTAAACTGCTGCTGTATTATCAAGAACCTCAAAGGAGAACTCAAGAGGCTTCCTGTAGTGGGACTGAAGGCAGAAGAACCTGTAAACAAGAGGATCATAGCCTTTTTCCTTAAGGACAGAAACAGTAAGCACTGCTCCCTTTGACTTGGACATCTTTCCAGCCCTGTCGTTAAGGTGATTGGAGTGGAACCAGTATCCGCACCACTTGTGTCCAAGATAGCTCTCAGACTGGGCAATCTCATTGGTGTGATGAGGGAACATATTGTCAACTCCGCCGCAGTGGATATCAAGCTTCTCTCCAAGATGCTTCATGGAAATGCATGAGCACTCAATGTGCCAGCCTGGGTATCCAACGCCCCATGGGCTGTCCCACTTAAGAGCCTGGTCCTCAAACTTTGACTTGGTGAACCAGAGAACGAAGTCTGTCTTGTTCTTCTTGTTCACATCTTCCTCAACGTCATCTCTTACGCCAACCTCAAGCTGCTCCTTCTCGATTGCTGAAGAGAATACATAGTAGTCATCAAGCTTACTTGTGTCAAAGTACACATTTCCGCCGGCCTGATAAGCATATCCCTTTTCGAGAAGCACCTCGATCATGTGAATAAACTCAGGGATGCAGTTAGTTGCCGGTTCTATAACATCTGGTTTTTTATTGCCAACAGCCTCAAAATCCTTGAAGAAAGCATCTGTATAGAACTTCGCGATCTCCATTACGCTCTTGTGCTCTCTCTTTGCACCGGCAAGCATCTTGTCCTCTCCGGTATCTGCATCAGAAGAAAGATGTCCCACATCAGTGATGTTCATGACACGCTTAACTTCATAGCCTGCGTACTCCAAAGCCTTTATAAGCGCATCCTGCATGATGTAGGTTCTGATATTTCCAATATGAGCAAAATGATAAACGGTAGGTCCGCAAGTGTACATGGAGACCTTTCCAGGTTCGTTTGGCACGAACTCATCGATCTTTCTAGTAAGTGAATTGTAAAACTCAAACTTCTCTGCCATAGTTAATTTCCCAAAAATCCTTTCCTAAAGCTCTTTTCATCCTCTGTCACAGCCCTGACATCGTTCGCAACCGCCAGCATTCATCACTGAGCTATAAGCGTCCATCGGATTTGTCAAAAGACATATCGCCTGTGATGAAATTCCTTCCCCAGAGCCTGTAAAGCCAAGCCCCTCCTCGGTTGTAGCCTTGACATTAACCTGAGACATCTCAATTCTCAGTGCCTGAGCTATGTTTATCCTCATCTCATCGATGAAAGGCCTCATTTTAGGAGCCTGTGCAATGATGGTCGCATCAATGTTCTCGATGACGAAATGATTCTTATCAAGCATGGTGCCCACTTCTTTTAAAAGAGCTATTGAATCAGCTCCCTTGTACTTAGGATCAGTGTCCGGGAAGTGCTTTCCGATATCTCCCAAAGCTGCTGCTCCAAGAAGGGCATCCATTATGGCGTGGAGGAGTACGTCAGCATCTGAGTGGCCCAGAAGTCCCTTTTCATAAGGGATCTTAACGCCTCCCATAATGAGATCTCTTCCCTCTACCAGTTTATGTACATCGTATCCCATTCCAATACGCATAAATCCAGTTCCTTTCTATATCAGATAAAATCTATGATAAGTTCAACTATAAACGCTGCTCCGCAGGCAAACCCTGCAACAGTTAGAAGGCTCTTTTTATTAAAGGCCAGGAAAAGAGCTACTGCAAACCCTACAAGCGATGACCAAACATAATTGGTCGCTCCCAAAATAGCAGGAAATGTCATGGCAGCCAGTGTGGCATAGGGCACGTAATACAGGAAGGACCTGATAAAATTGCTCTTTATCTCTTTTCTTATAAGAGTCAGTGGCAGTGACCTGATAAGATAGGTTACTACTGCCATCAACAGGATGTAAAGGTAAACTCTGCTCATGCCTCTTTACCTCCTGCCTCTTTATCTTCATGCTTTATAGGGGCAAAAACAGCCGCCAAAGCAGAAGCAACAATTGTTATTATAATGATCCTGAAACCGCCGGAAATGTGGTCCTTAAGGAAAGGCGCAAAGGTGAACACCGTGCTCAGTCCCATGGCTGAAACCACTACAGCAAGTACAGCCTTGTTGATCCTTGTATCAGGAATAATGATCGCAATAAACATACCATAAATCGCCAGTCCAAGGCAACTTATAAGGCGCTGTGGCATGATCTGTCCGGAGATGGCTCCAAGGGTGGTTCCAAACACCCATCCAAATACGGAAGTGACTATAAGGCCGTAGGAATAGGCAGGATAGAGCTTACCCTTTTGAAGTACGCTGAGGGCAAAGATCTCATCGGTCACACCATAGGAAATTCCCAGTCTGTGGCCCGTTGAAACACTTGTATCAAGCTTTTGTGAGAGGGCACAGCTCATGAGCATGTACCTCAGATTGATAATGAACTGCAATATAGCCAGCTCCACAAAGCTACCGTTTCTGGCTATAAGCTCCAGGGCTGAGAACTGCCCTGCACTTGTGACATTTAAAAGAGATGTCATAGCTGCCTGAAAGGTTGTCATCCCGATCTTGGAGGCCTCAATTCCAAAGGCAAAAGAAACTGCTATATATCCAAGACAGATGGGGATGGCATTTTTACAGCCCCTCTGAAATTCCTCAAAACTACCTGCACTACTTTTCATACTTCTCTTCCCAACTACTTAAAGCTTTCCTAATTCCGAAAGCACGTCTCCCATCACAACCGGTCCAATGCTCCCCTGTATCATAGCAACGTTTCCGCCGCCCTTAGCACCGAACTTCTCCCTCAGTACCTCCTGAAGTGCTTTAAGCTCCTTGCCTTCAGCTCCGGTCGCAACAATGTACTTGTAGCCCGACTCATCAGTTCCGGAGAATACGCCGCAGTATCCGCCATGCTCTGCTGCCAGGGCATTTACAGTCTTTCTCATAAGATTTCCGTCCATTCTGGAATCCTTTACAAGAAAAACATCTGCCTGGACCTTATCTATGGCCTGAAGCTCATATTCCAAGAGCTTTTCCTGAGCTTCAATAAGTTTTCCCTTAAGCTCATGGTTTTCTTCTCTCATCTTAGTCACAGAATCCATGACTTTATCTGCTGAGGTTGTAAGGCTTCTGGAAATCTCTGACAGGATATCGTGTTCATCCTGAATATAGCCTAAAGCTCTTTTGCCACAGAGGATGCTGACCCTTACTCCGCCCTTGTAGGCCTGGAAGGAAACAACCTTAAGGAATCCTATCTCCGCAGTTGTGCTTACATGTGGTGCACAGCAGGCGCAAACGTCATAGCCCGGAATGGTGACGATCCTCACATCGCCGGTCAGTTCCTTCTTGCTTCTGTATTCCAGCTTGTCCAGTTCCTCTTTTGACGGGAAAGTACACTGAACCTCAATATCCTCCCAGATAGCCCTGTTGACCTTAAGCTCCAGAGCCTTGATATCATCTGCATTTAGAGGGCCGCTGTAGTCCATGGTGACCTCGGAATCGCTTAAATGGAAACCCACATTGTCGTAGCCAAACTCAGAGTGCACGATCCCGGAAAAGATATGTTCTCCGGTGTGCTGCTGCATATTGGAAAACCTGTGTCCCCAGTCGATCCTGCCGGTAACCTTTGTGCCTTCCTGTAGAGACGCATCTGTCACGTGGGTTATGATTCCATCCTTTATAGAAGTGTGTGTCACCTTGATACTGGTTCCATTTTCATCCTCTATAACGCCTACGTCAGAGCTTTGTCCACCCTGCTCCGGGAAAAAGGCTGTCTGGTCCAGAATCACAAAAAAAGTGCCACCCTTCCCTTCTGTGCAGGAAAGAACCATGGCATCAAATTTGTATGTGTATGCATCTTCATAATAAAGTTCTCTTGTCTTAACCATAGAACACATTTTATCACATTACAGCGAGACTTAACAGTACAAAGTCTACCTGCATGTAAAGCAGACACGAACTCGAAAATGACAAGCATTTTCTCGTTCGTGTGGCTCGTCATATAGATTTACCTTCATTTGCATGCAAGCATGCAATGCAGATAAATCTACATGACTCTGCTTTACACGCAAAAAGAGACTGCATCATGCAGTCTCTAATGGTAGCTGGGAAAGTTCCTCTAATACTCTTCTCTTTATGTCATCCTTTTCTGCCTTAAGTGAGAACGCCAGCTCCGTATAAAGGAGCTTCTCAGCGATATTAAGGTACTTCTCGTTCAGGCTGGCAAATCTCTTGCCTTCTGCTTCGCGGATAGCCTTGTTCCTGCGAAGGGCTTTAACCAGGCTCATCATCTCCTCGGCCATGTTACGCTTGATAACTTCCATAATGGCCGGTTCTGCCTTCTTCCCTTCCGGCAATTCAAGATCCGGAGCAAACTCGATCTCATCGATCAGATCCTCTGCTTCATCTGCAGCAATAACATCCCTCACCTTGTCCTCAGCGCCATCTACAGGCACATAGAGAACACTTCCGGCGTCAACTGCTGAGATCATCTGATAATACTCTTTCTCTTTTCCTCTCTCAAGAAAAGACGGAATCAGAATATCACGTACGCTGCAGAGGCCGTGACTGCCATAAATTACGCACTCACCAACATTTAGCATCCCGTTCCTCCTTATATGTAAAAGCACACAACTGTTAACTCAATTATGAGCGCCTCAGCATGTCAATTATAACATAATATTACGCCTTTTGTAACATTTAAAATCACTAAAAAGTGTGTTATTTTTGTGTCTAGTGGTCACTCCTCCAATCGGCTCTAGATATAGTGTTTATATGCTCTGTACGGATTTCGTTCAGCATAATAACATGTGTTTTTGAATTGGTGTGATGGTACTTAAAACCACACTTTTGTTGCAATTTTTTTGAGCGTTCATTACCTTCAAAATAACCACAGTAAATAGTGTCTAATTTTAGGTCCTCAAAGCCGTGTCTCAATATCTCTTTTGCTGCCTCAAAAGCTATGCCTTTACCCCAGAAAGGAACCCCAAGCCAGTAGCCAAGTTCCGCGGTATTGTCAGGAATACCGCGCTCACCAGAGTCCCTGAACATCAGGCCTATGCTGCCAATTGGCTCGTCCGTGCCCTTTAAGCATATGGCATAGGTCTCATCCTTAGCCAGGATAGTCCGGATCACAGCTTTTGAATAATTTTCATCAGTATGAGGAGCCCAGCCTGCCGGCGGCCCCACTCTTTCATCCTTTGCATATTTAAAGAGGCTGGAAGCATCTGCATCTCTCCAGCCTCTGAGTATCAATCGCTCAGTTTCCAGTACCATTTTCCCCGCCTTACAGACTAACGAACTTAAATCCCGTCTCTTCCACAAACTGATCTAATTCCTTCTTGAAAACGAGGTTATACTCTTGCTGCATATGAAGCGCATCATTAGTCAGGTAAAAAATAACCTGTCCGCTCTTAATATCAAATTCCAGGTCGTTTCTCGGGTCAAGGGCATCGATATCCTTGAAGGAAATCCCATACTTTTCTCTGCAATAATCATCCTTATTGGGCAGGTCCATAGTCTCCGCGATAATCTTATTTTTGGCCTTTATGAGCTCATCAACCTTCTCCAAAAAGATATGATGGGCGATGTTAAAAGGGGTAAGCTCATACCCTACCAGTTTCATATCACCAATGATCCTGTCAAAATCCACGCAGCAGGCTGCAAATGGATCCACCTTGTTCTCACCGTAACAAAATACTGCATTATAAAGAGCCTCGTTCATAGCCTTTCTCCTTTCTGTGCTTTAAGAAACTCAATATATTCGTCTTCAGGTATGGGCCTTGAATAATAAAAGCCCTGAAGGTATTCAACACCTTTATCAATCAAAAGCTGTGCCTGTTCAATGGTCTCCACACCTTCTGCAAGAACGTGAAGTCCATAATCCTTAAGAAAGTTTATGGAGTATTCCAACATCCTCATGTTTTCAGGTTTTCCTGAATCAAGGCAGTTCCAGATGAATTCCTTGTCCATCTTAACCAGAGCGTAATCCATTTTTAAAAGCTCTAAGAGGTTGGAATAGCCCGAGCCGAAGTCATCCATTGAAAAGGTGCTTCCCAGCTCTTTTAACTTCTGGACGTTCTCCTTGAACATCTCATCATTGTTAATATAGGCCGTCTCTGTGATCTCGAAATTGATGAATTTAGGAGGAATGTGATATTTCTCCATCTTGCTCATGAGCCTTGAGTAGGTCTGTCTGTCCACTACTTCATTTCCAGAAAGGTTAACTTCCACTGTCTTAAGGCCATAGCTTGAAAGATTCTCCCTAGCTATGAAGGAGCAAACCTTTTCAAATACCAGATCATCAATTTCACGGATAAGGCCACACTTTTCAGCTACAGGAATGAAATCCTCAGGGGAAATATAATTCTCACTTTCAGCTTTTCTAAGTCGCACAAGAGCCTCTGTGGATGTAAACTTTCCATCCGCAACACATAGGATCGGCTGGTAGTAAACATCGAAAGCCTTATCCTTAATGGCCTTCCTAACGATGGTCTCTACATTGTTTCTGTAGGTCATCTTGTCCACAATCCTGTCATTTACCACCAGATTAGGTGACGACTGGGTATAGACATATTCTCCGGAAACGAAGCTCAGGATCTGAAGTGCTTCATCCAGGTCATCTGTGCATTTAGGAACCTCAAGAACTGAGTAGGTAAGCTTATAGTTGCTATTCTCGTCCTTATAGTTGTTGATGAGGGACATGAGCCTCTCAACCTTTTCCGGACTCCTTATGGCAAAGGAAAGGGTATTCCACTCAGAAAGATATGCAGCTTCTCCAATTACATCCTCGGCCAGCCTGGCGATCCTGAACTGGAGATTTCCAAGCATGTCCCTGTCCTCTCCCGTGAGAACAGTGGATTTGCCTGTAAATATAACTGATGCTATGAAAAAATGCCTCTTATATCCGAACTTGTCGATCAGCATCATGTGGAAAGCATCCTTGTTCCTTACATTGCTGATATTCTTCTCGTAATACTCTTTGGGGTTTTCAGCAGAAAGAAACAGGATAAGGGACATAAGCATCATTGCTACACTGCTGACCTGATATCCATGGACCAGAAACTGGAATGAGCAAAGAGCTGTCCAGATAAAGAGGCCAATAATTATACCAATTGCCTCTTCCTTGCGGAGCTTTCCTCTTCTGAATACCGCCATAATAAGTGTTCCAAAAATGTAAACAAATCCTACAAAGTAGCAAAACTGTACAGTAGGTCCGTAATTGTAGTAATATCCTGCGTTTGTCCTGCTGTAATAAATAGTCCCGGTAAATACCGCGACGATACCAACAGCCACCGGGACTGCCATGATCGCCACAACAAGCTTATTGACCATTTTGCCTCTGATGACCTTTGCATACACATAATTGCACATCAGATAGGCACATATCATAAGGGTTTCAATATATAATCCCTGGGACGCCCTTTTCAAAACATAGAAGGAATCATCAAGATAAACAAAAACAGCACACTCCAATATATCGCACACAGTATTGACGCATGCTGCCACAAGGAATGCGAAGAACACGCGTGAAGAAAAGACCTGAGGCATCGACCTCCTCAGGTAGATAATGATCAGTACTGCTAGTACCAAAATTGCAATAAAAGGTGTGCGTATTTCCATAAATAAATTATATTACAAATTCCCCGGTGCAACAACTAATTTTAAGAAGGCGTATGGATTACGCAATAAAAAATGGAAGCCAGATATTTACTAGCTTCCATCTTGTTTATTATAGTAGCGAGAGGGGGACTTGAACCCTCGACACCGCGGGTATGAACCGCGTGCTCTAGCCAGCTGAGCTACCTCGCCATCTCTATGATCTGTCGCCGTCAATCACAAGCGACTTGTATAATATACCGCGATGAAACTATGTTGTCAAGCATATTTTCAAGATATTTTGTAAAAAAGAGTTTATTATCGTTTTAGTGTAAACCAATGTATAATTAATTCATAACATAATGTAGGAGGCAAAAGAAATGTGGGCTTACGAAACGTCTTTTTACCAGATATATCCATTGGGATTCTGTGGGGCTCCCTTTGAAAATGATGGAAAGCTGGAGCACAGAATACTTAAGGTCATAGACTGGATACCTCATCTGGAAAAGCTTGGGATAGGAGCAGTTCTTTTCAATCCGGTGTTTGAGTCAGATACCCATGGCTACAACACCAGGGATTACAGAAAGATTGATACAAGGCTTGGCACAAACGAGGACTTCAAGAAAGTATGTGACGCACTTCATAAAAAGGGGATCAAGGTAGTACTTGATGGAGTGTTTAATCATGCAGGAAGAGGCTTCTTTGGTTTTACCGATGTTCTGGAAAAGAGATGGGACTCCCAGTATAAGGATTGGTTCCATATAAGCTTTGATGGCAACAGCAATTATAATGACGGACTGTGGTATGAGGGCTGGGAAGGCAACTTTGACCTGGTAAAGCTTAACCTTAGAAATCCACAGGTCGTGGACTACCTGTTAGAGAGTGTTAAATTCTGGATCGATGAGTTTGGAATTGATGGTCTTCGTCTTGATGTGGCTTACTGTGTTGAGAGCGACTTCCTTAGAAGGCTCAGACATGAGACGGAAGGCTGGAAACAGGATTTCTTCCTGATGGGTGAGATGATCGGGGGCGACTACAACAGGATCATGGGTGATGACCTTTGCCACAGCGCCACCAATTATGAGTGTTATAAGGGCATGTTCTCTGCAATGAACAGCATGAACCTTTTTGAGATCGTGCATTCATTGCTCAGACAGTTTGGCCCGGAGAATTGGACTCTATACAAAGGAAAGCACCTGTTATCATTCGTTGACAACCATGATGTCAGCAGGATTGCCAGCACTTTGGTTAATCCAAACCATTTAAAGCTTATCTATACCCTTATGTTTGGAATGCCAGGAATCCCTACAATCTACTACGGAAGTGAATGGGGAACCAAGGCTGATAAAAAAGAAGGTGATCCTGCTCTTCGCCCCTGCTTCGAGAAGCCCGAGTGGAATGAGCTTACGGACCATATAGCAGCCCTGTGCAAAGGACAGAAAGGATCCAATGCTCTTAACTACGGCGGATTTAAGTCCCTGGTACTTACAAATCGCCAGTGTATCTTTGAAAGAGAAACTGCCGACGACAGAGTCCTGGTAGTTATAAACGCAGATGAAAACCCTTATCATGCCCATTTTGACGCAAGAGCAGGAAGGGCAAAAGATCTGATCACAGGAGCAGACATCGACTTTGGCGGCGGACTTGAAATTCCAGGCTATACCTCTTATCTTTTGCAGATCTGAGGCTAGAGCACGCGGTTCATACCCGCGGTGTCGAGGGTTCAAGTCCCCCTCTCGCTACTAAAAATAGGAAAGCATTCATTGCTTTCCTTTTTTGTTGTCCAGAGCCCCCGGATGGTCATAGGAGACGGGGTTTGTGGTCCATTTTTCTTCATAAAATGCAAGTGTCTTGCATTACATTTATAATACTATTGTATCTTCAAATATAATCTGATATAATTACCCTACAATAATAAAATATTTTTTAGTTTAGAAGCGTATGAATACTTTTCAAAATGAATATGATCAATTGAATAAGGAACTATCCTGTATTCAGGAAGATCTTACGCATTACCCCAAAGGTAACATTCGAAAGCGTATGATAAAAGGCAAAGAATACCATTATCTCCAATACCGAGAAGGCAAACACGTTAAGAGCCGTTATATCAAATCAGATGATGTCAGCAAACTTCAACTTGAATTAGAAACACGGAAAGATTTGGAAAAACAGGCTCAAGAAATTGAAAACAGGCTTACTATGTATGCAAAACTCCTTGGAATACATAGGTCATATCGTCCTGTGAAGGATGTAGATTATGAAAAGTACACTCTATTCATGTCTACTGTGGCACATGATCACAAGTCCATGAGTCAGGAAGAATTCTTAAAAAAATATGATATTACTAAATACAGGGGTATAAATAAACGATATCTCGCTGGCTATCTGGATTATATTTGTGATATTGAAAGACCTATAACCAGAAAAACCAACGATCTTGTCCTGGATCCGTATACCTATCTTATGTATTTTAAATATGATCAAAAAGACGTTCTAAACGAAGAGCTCCAACGAGCTATTCCTGCCTTCTTGTGCAGAGGTTTACTAATAACAAATGTTCAGGAGGCAGTAAATGTCCCATCTAACAAGTGAAGAATACCTATCCAAATCAAACATTGAAGAATATCTCGATGCACTAGCTCAAAAGATCATTGAAACAGGCATTGGAAAACATACAATTCTAATAGTTGGTGGCGCAGCCATGGCACTTAAATATCATGATGGGAGATCCACTGTTGATATAGATATCTGTTACAGAGAACAAAACAATCTTTACTCATGCTGCCAGTCAGTTGCAAAAGAAAACAATCTTCCTGATGATTGGATGAATGCGGATGTCATGCACTCTGATTCGTTTTCATTTGCACTATTTGACAATGCTAAGCTATTTAAGACATATCGTAGCATTCTTGATGTTTTTCTTGTTGATGACCTTGATTTATACTGCATGAAGTTGGTATCCTTCAGGCCAAAAGACATACAAGATACGGAGGTTCTCTCCTCTTCTTTGAAACAAGATGGAATAACTCCCAATAAAGTCATCAGCAATTTCACCCGGCTGTATGGTGATGAATATTTACTTCGAAATGATATCCACAAGCTAAAGCTTGTGGACGCACAGCTTTTGTAACGTTCTAACGTAATATTGACTATAAATAGATTTATGTTATTCTATACTTAATCAGTGAACCCTACTGTGAGTGGGAACTATAAAAGCGGTGAATCCTACCGTTAAGTGGAAACTACTGAAGGCTGCACTTTGTTGTAGCCTTCTTTTTTTGACAAGACTAACAAAATCAAGCCTTTGATATTATCGCTTGTTTTTATCGCTTGTTTACATCCTCTTCTATTTGACAAAATACAATAGTTGATCCAAAACAGTAGTCTTTTCACATTTCTGCTTTATAATTTTGATGTATTTTGCTATTATTTTGATAGAAGCAAAGCTTTAGGTGCGCTGACACCTATAAAATCTGATATCTCAGCTGCACATGTTGGGCAGCAAGTTGGCAGGCAACGGAAAAACCTGACAATTCAGTTGCACATGTTGGGCAACAAGTTGGCAGACAACGGAAAAATCAGCAAAACCAAAAATGGTGAAAGCTGTCCTATGGGCAGCTTTTTTACTCTGACAATCGATTGAAAAGTGAAAACAAAATGAAAACAAATTGGTGGATGACGTTTGAAATCCGCATAAATACAGGGATTGCAGAGCTCAAGACTCTTCAAGTCCCCCTCTCGCTACTAAAAAAAGGAAAGCATTCGTTGCTTTCCTTTTTTATTTATCTCTACGCAATTATAAAACTTTTATAAACATCATTACGCTCACACATATATCTCCCATGGTAATTTATAATAAAAAAAGAAAATCTTCATTTTTTATTGCCCTACCCGGTTTTCATTCGTATACATAAATAACTGGGTCAAATGATTCCTAAAAAGAAGGAGGAAATGTGATGGAGCAGAAAAACGAGAACAAAGCAATTCTTAATGATAATGAGCTTGAGAACGTTTCAGGCGGCGTGAAAGCAGGTGTGGCTGGCGTGGCTGGCGTAGCTGGTGTTGCTGGCGTGGCTGGTGTTGCAAGCAATGCAGGTATTGCAAGTGAAGCAGGTATTGCAAGCAATGGAAAGAAAGGACGTTTGAGCAGCCTTAAGTCTGACGGAGCATTGTCAAGATTTTAAAGAATTCGTAGTATAAAGACAGCGTTATTCATGAATGCTGGTGATAGAGGCCTTCTATGATGAAATATCACAAGAGGGCCTTTTTTCGGCGTTTCTACATTTATTGAATGGAGAAAAACTAATGAGGAAAAGGCAAATTGTTGTTTGTGGTACCCTGATAGCTGGTATGCTTCTATATGGCTGCGGAGCTGGAACTGGCTCTCAAGACGCCAATAGCTCTTTTACCCAGAAACAGGTAACCGTATACGAAAAAGATGCCACTGAGCAATCTGAAATCACCTGTGTGTTTAACGACGATATGCCTAATGTTCCCTATGTCAATCTGGAACAATATCTGGATCTTGTCTATGGCGAGGATTCCGATTATACGCTGACAGGATGGGGAAATCATTATACGGTCATCGGGAAAAATAAGAATACCGGAAAGACCGGCAGTAAGTTAAAGATCAATACCCAAAAAGAAACGCTGACCTTTGAAGATTTTGAGGAATTTGTAGTCGGAAAAGCAGATGGGACCATGGTAGATTATGTAAGCACAACTCTTGTGTCCCGGGAAGGCGACCCAAAGGTAACCTATGATCTGTCAGGATATGGAATAGATATCCATGCCCAGAACGGACAGGTTTTCCTCCCACTCTCCACCTGGTCGGATATATTAGATCAGAGCCTGACCTATTCTGATTATATCGATGGAGCGATCTATTTTATCAGGGAAGATTCCTCCGGAGCAGATGCAGCGGATAATATTGCGGCTAAAGAGAATGAGTTTTTTGAAACTCTGACCAGAGAACAGGATGTGGCTGCCTACGCGTATCGTGAGCTGTGCTTTGCACTTGATAACCTCTACGGAAGACCGGGACGGGCCCTGTCTCCGGAATTTGTGGAGAAACTAAGCACCCTTGGACTTGATAAAACCCTGGAAGAAGGCGGGACGCTAAATGGAATTGACCTTAAACAGATGAAGACCTATCTTTCTTCCACAAACAAAGCAGAATACGCACAGGGACTTATCATGCTGGATGATCTGCTGTTTGATGGAGGCCATTCCTTCTTCAGTAGTTCTTTTATTTTCAGGCTTATTAATAACCAAGACCTTGAAGTGAGCAAAGACTTCCGAAGGCTCCTTGATGAAGATTCCGCTTCCAAAGAAGCGGCCAACAAGGTTTTAGACCTTTGGGAAAAAGTTTTTGTTACGGCCAACAGACTGACTGCCCAGCGCCTGGAAGGATTCGGAGAACCCTCCAGGACTTGGGAAAATGAAGATGAGCAAGAAATTGCTTCTATTTATCTTTTTAACAATACAGCAATCTTCCAGTTTGATGAATTTGATGATGATGTGATCATCCAGGATTCCGGAGTAAGGCCCTTTGTGGAAGCTTTAGAATATGCAAAAGAAAACAAGTGCGATAACTTTGTTCTGGATCTTTCCACTAACGGAGGCGGAAGTGATCAGACCATGGGCTACATCCTCAGTATGATCTATGAGGATAATGCTTTCTTCTACCACTATAATGTAAATACTGGGGCATGGAAAAAAGGTATTTTCAACGCAGATAAAAATCTGGATGGTTCCATAGATGAAAAAGATGCGGACGTAAAAAACGGTTTCAACTACGCTATCATGATATCAAGATATTCATATTCCTGCGGAAATTATGCGCCCACACTGGCAAAGGAGCGAGGCATTCCTTTGATCGGGGAAACTTCCGGAGGAGGAGGGTGTCTCGTTAACATGCTGGCACTGCCAAATGAATGTAACTACTATCGC
Organism: Butyrivibrio sp. AE2032; assembly: GCF_000702965.1. Taxonomy (NCBI): domain Bacteria; kingdom Bacillati; phylum Bacillota; class Clostridia; order Lachnospirales; family Lachnospiraceae; genus Butyrivibrio; species Butyrivibrio sp. AE2032. The sequence goes on from NZ_JNLF01000003.1 coordinate 87,960, forward strand.
ATTTCCTCTAACATAGCCATGACTGATTCCCATGGTATTTCAGTTGATGGAGGCATAACTCCCGATTATCCCCTGTCAGTAAATCCGGATGACGCAGCTGAAACAACGCTTTATAATCCCAAAGAGATTGTTTCTATCATGAACAATCATTATCGCTAAGAAACGTGTGGCGCTAAGCGCGCATAATAAAAACCGGAAACATCACCTTGATGTTCCCGGTTTTTCCTTTATACTCACATCTTAATAAGTTCATACTCTCTTGTTCCAAGTCCGATCTTTTCGCCGTGCTCTAAGGTCTCTTTCCACTTAACATTTGGGTTGGAGTCAAGGAAGTGGTCGTGGTGATGGTGCCAGCCTTCCTGAGCAAGGTGGTCTCCAAGCTGACTGTTGCGAACAGGCTCAGCTGCAAGGCAAAGATCTGCGCAGGCCTGATCCAGAGCTACAGGGTCAAAGGATGCCAACATTCCGATGTTTGGAAGGATTGGAGCATCATTCTCTCCATGGCAGTCGCAGTTAGGAGAAACGTCCATAATAAGACTGATATGGAAGGTTGGCTTGCCATTGCAGATTGCAGCTGTGTACTCTGCCATCTTGCAGCAAAGGGCCTCTTTCGCACTGTCCTGCTGGGCGCTGATGGCGTCAAATGCGCAGGCTCCGATACATCTTCCGCAGCCCTTGCAGAGATCCTGGTTAATAAAGGCTTTTCCAGATTCATAGGAAATAGCATCTGATCCGCACTCTCTTGCACAGATATGGCAGGATCTGCAAAGCTCAGGGTCAACTATGGGCTTTCCGTCGTTGTGCTGCTGCATCTTGCCGGCTCTGCTTCCGCCGCCCATTCCAATGTTCTTGATGGCTCCGCCAAAGCCTGTCATCTCATGTCCCTTGAAATGAGAAAGGGAGATGATAATATCAGCATCATAAAGAGCTCTTCCAATCTGAGCTTCCTTGCAATACTCTCCGTTCGGTACAGGTACTACTGCTTCATCTGTGCCCTTAAGGCCATCGGCAATGATAACGTAGCATCCTGTAGTAACACTGTTAAAGCCGTTTACCTCCGCATTGTAGAGGTGATCTACCGCATTCTTACGGCTTCCGGGATACAGTGTGTTGCAGTCTGTAAGGAAGGGCTTTCCTCCAAGTTCCTTGACAAGGTCAGCCACAGCCTTCACGTAGCCGGGTCTTAAATAGGACATGTTGCCCAGTTCTCCGAAATGCATCTTGATGGCAACAAACTTCCCCTCAAAATCGATGCTATCGATCCCTGCTCTTCTTATGAGGCGCTGCAGTTTTGCTGTCTGTGGAACATCCAGCTGGGTCCTGAAATCCGTAAAAAATACTTTTGCCTTCTCCATAAAAATCTCCTTACCTGAATCGCCGTTTTCCGCCGCCAATTTAATGATAACATTATATCTTTATTTCAACTACTCAAACAACTCTGCTTTCACCATCATCAGAATAGAGATCATAGGAGCCTGGCTCTGCGCCATGACAAATAAATGTCAGATCTGAAACGCCCACTTTTCCCATGCTCTTTTCAGGTTTTGCCAGAGGCAATACATGGCCCTTTCGAACAAACACAAGGATCTCATTAAGCTCTGCCCTGACATAATGGTCCCCGGCACTCATAACATCTTCATCATAGTCATCAAATGCCCTGAATCTCACAAGTTTCATCTCCTCAGGCAGATAAACATATCTTCCCTGCGCATTCTGGGTATAAACCGGAGCCAGCATTATGCTCTCACCAAGAAGAAGCTGATCCTCCACAAGTGCGCTTCTGTCGTCATCATACTCAAAGCACAGGGGCTTAAAGAGCATCCTGTCATTTAGCGCAGCCTTCATAAATTCCGAGTACAGATAAGGGATCAGCGCATATCTTAGCCTTATAAAATCCCTGAGCACCGGCACATTATCAAAGCGATACAGTTCCTGCCTTCTGGTGTATCTTGCAGAGTGATTTCTGAAAAGAGGTGTGAATATGCCAAAGGCTGTCCATCTAAGCACCAGGTCCTCTGTGGTATCACTTCCGAAGCCGCCAATATCAGCGCCAGTGTACAAGAATCCACACATATTAACAGCCGGCATCTGCTGGATATTCAAAAGCAGATGTGACCACCAGGAATGGTTGTCGCCGTGCCAGATACCGCCATAGCGATGCATTCCGATATATGAAGACCTTGAGAACATCAATATCCTTTTATCCGGAGAAAGCTTTTCAAAAGCCTCCCCTGCTGCCCTTGTCATGTTATAGCCAAAGAGATTATGAACCTTGTCGTGCCTGATCCTCCTGCCCTTATATTCATGATAAAAGCGCTTGTAATCCTCCGGATTATTATCAATGGAGCCAACCAGATCCTTAAAGTCAAAGAACGACTGCACATCCAGGTTCTTGCCCTTATAATCCTCTATCTGCTCAAAAACTTCCTCCAGATGATCCTGGATATAGAATATGGCCGGCTCATTCATGTCATTCCAGAATCCGTCAATTCCCTGGTCCATCAAAACCTTATACTTATTTCCAAACCAGGCTCTGGCCTCCTCATTCAAAAAGTCAGGAAAATGCACCTTTCCCGGCCAGACAGCAGCCACCAGGTTTTCGCCATTATCTTTTTTTACAAAATATCCCTTTTCAACGCCTTCCTCGTATACATCGTACCCCTCTTCGATCTTGACGCCGGCATCAATGATAGGCACAAGATGGATGCCCCTTGCTCTCATCTCCTCTACAAACTTCGGGAACTCAGGAAAAGAGCTATCATCTACTGTAAAGTCCTTGTACCTCTCCATGTAATCAATATCAAGATAGATCATGTCCAGCGGGATTCCAGCTTCCTGGTACTTATCAGCCACCTCCCGGACTTCATCCGCAGTCATATAGCTCCATCTGCTCTGGCCAAATCCAAAGGCCCACCTTGGGGGAATATAGCTCCTGCCAATGATCTGTCTGAACTGACTGACGATGTCCAAAACGCTGTCGCCATCAACGATATATATGTCAGCATCGAAATCTTCAAAAGCCACAGTCAGCTTATCAAGCTTTGAATATCCAATGTCAAAGTTCACCTTTCCGGGAGTATCCACATATACGCCAAATTGTCTTTTCTTAGAGAACACCACAAAGAAATTCTGTGATGCATAGAGGGAGTGCTTATTCTCGGTATGATTGGGATCATCCGAATTATTGCTGCTGTACAGCCATCCCCTCTTATTTATTCCCCTTACAGTTTCACCAAGTCCAAAGACCTTGTCATTTTTTTCAAGCAGAAGAGACAGCTCTTTTCCCTCAGTATCCATTGAAAAATAGGGAATGCTGCCCTCTGTTATCTCAATTTCTTTTACCACCGAATCCGTTGGGATCGGCTCTCCAATCCTGTACTTTCTGATCATAATTATGCCCTCCGGTAAAAAAATCTTATCACAAAAGGGAACTGTCAGACAGTTCCCTTTTTTCAAGGCTATACACATTTTTCATTCACATAAAATATCCAAAAGTTCTTTAAAAGAACTTATGTTGTAGTCAGCTCGTCCGCTTCCTGCTGCGCCTATGGCTACAGCATCCATTCCCGCTGCATGAGCGGCAGTAATTCCTGCATCTGCATCCTCTACCACAAGACAGTCAGATGGGTTTTCTCCAAGGAACTGAGCTGCCTTAAGGAACACCTCAGGGTCCGGTTTTGATCTGGTAATCATTGTTCCGTCAGCCACCTTGTCAAAGGCATCCGTCAGTTCGCATCTCTCAAGGATATATGCTGTGTTCTTGCTGGAAGAACCTATAGCAAGTCTGTATCCGGCTTCCCTAAGCCCAAGAAGAGTCTTTCGAACTTCGTCTGTCACATCATCCTTTGTCATTTCTCCAAGGCTTTCCCTGTAGATGTCATTCTTCTCCTCCAGATACTCTTTTTTCTTATCCTCTGGGATCGGGTCACCCTGATATTTTTCAAGAATGATGTCAAAGCTCTCTTCTCTGCTGACTCCCCTTAATCTGTCGTTGTCTTTCTCAGTAAAGTCTATTCCTAATCTGTCGGCAAGCTTTTTCCATGCCAGGTAGTGATACTTGTCGGTAAAAACAAGTACTCCATCAAGATCAAATATTATTGCTTTATATTGCATTTTTCTCCCCCGGTAAGCCTATAACGCTCTTTTCCATGGCTGAATTCAAGATCTTCCCCGCTTACAAGTTCCACCAAAGTCTCTTTAGCATCTACAGAAACTTTGATCAGTCTGCCATGATACCCAAATTTGAAAGAATACCCCTTAAGTGTTCCCGGCAGGAAAGGATTGATGGAAAGGCCCTCCTCGTCAATTCTTATGCCGCCAAAGCCATAGATAAATGCCATGTAGGAGCCACCCATATTGGCTGTATGTACTCCATCTGCACTGTTTCCATGAAGGTTTAAAAGATCCAGCTTTGCAGAATCTCCGAAATACTCAGCTGCTTTGTCATATAATCCAAGTCTTGATGCCTGCATTGAGAACACGCAGGTGGACAGGGACGAATCGTGAGTCGTTATCTTCTCGTAGTACCTAAAGCTCTTTTCCATGGTCTCGACGCTTGCGCTGTCAGGGAAAAGAAAATGAGCCAGAACCGTATCCGCCTGTTTGCAGACCTGATATCTGTAAAGGTGCAAAGGATGATAATGAAGAAGCAGTGGGAACTCCTCCTTTGGGGTCGAAGCAAGATCCCAGACGGGCTTTTGAAGGAACGAATCATCCTGAGGATTTATTCCAAGTTCTTCATCATAGGGAATGTAAATGCTCTCTGCCGCCTTTGAAATATCAAGGATCTCCTTATCAGTGAGAGCAAGCTTTTGCTTGAGCGCTATGATCTCAGGAGTGTTGGCAAATTTTTCTAAAAGCTTTATGGTCCATTTCATTCCATGGGCTGCTGCACAGTTGGTATAGAAATTGTTGTCCACCATGCAGGTGTACTCGTCAGGACCTGTAACTTCGTTAATAACAAAGCGGCCCTTGCGATCGTAGTTTCCTGTATCCAGCCACAGTCTTGCTATCTCAACAAGTATCTCCGCTCCTTCCTTCAGGATGAAGCTCTCATCTCCGGTTGCAAGAAAGTACTGAACGATTGCATAGGAAACAGCGCCATTGATATGGTACGCAGCTGTTCCGCTGGGGAAATATCCAGAGCACTCTTCGCCGGTTATGGTACGCCAAGGATAGAGTGCACCCTTTTTGTGCCCAAGAAGGCCGGCGTTTTCCTTAGCCTTCTGAAGGGTCTTATATCTGAAATGTAGTATATTTCTTGTAAGCTTTGCATCAGTCAGGGTAAAGAAAGGAAGTGCATACATCTCTGTATCCCAGAAATAATGACCTTCGTAGCCCTCTCCTGTAAGCCCCTTTGCAGCCATGCTGTATCCGGGTGTCCTTGGAGCTGAGCAGAATAACTGATACATATTGAAGCTCATGGCAAGATCCAGGTCGTCATCGCCGTAGATCTCCACTGCTGACTGATCCCAAAAACTTTTAAGGATCTTTGTCTGTCTATCGTATAAGTGCTCAAGACCGCTTCCATCAGATCCCACCTCTTCCAGGGCATCCTGTAGGACCGCCATAGCGTCTTTTGCCGGATCTTCACTCTTCAGTGAGTCAGAAAAAGAAGAGAACTTTACGAGGCGTATTTCCTGTCCCTCTGAAATATGCCCTTTGATATAAGTGCATACCCGCCTATCATCGGTATTGTCATACACATCGATATAATCGTCCTCGCCTATCAGGATGTTGGAAGTGGCTGAAGCAATACTTATGTTACTTACCTTTGTACTGCTCACACAAAAGATGGAATTGTCAATAGCCTCAGCACAATTGACCGTAAGGTAAGATGGACTTTCTGCTGCAAGTCTTGGATCTGTTGGATCCGAATAGTTTGTGACATTACCTATGTGCCAGGAATCAAAAACTATCTCACCATCAAAGTCCATGGAAGTAACACTGTATTCAATAGTGAAGAGCTGGGGGATGTCAAAGTGAGTCATCCTTTTTGTAACTATCTTTACCGTATTGCCAAGGGGGCTCTTCCAAAGGATCTGCCTGGAGGTGAAGCCATTGTCCATGTCCAGGATCCTCTTGTTGGAGATGATTTCCCCGGTTCCCAGGTCAAAGCGCTCTCCACAGATGTAAAGATCTATGGACTGTGTATCCGCCACATTTAGCATTGTCTGCTTTTGTTCAACCAGATTGCACAGACTCTCAGCCTGCTTCATGGGAATGATCTCATAGACCCCCGCCAGGTACATCCCTCGCATGGTATTAAAGTCATCGGGCACACCTTCTTCAAGTGTGCCCCTGACTCCAATGTACCCATTGGCATTTGAAAACAATGTTTCATTTAATCTAAGTGTTTTGTTGTCGTAGTTCTCGTCTCGTATAATGACACGATTACTGTTGTGCATAATATGCCTCTATTGCTTTCTGAAGTGTATCAAGGAACTGATCTGTATCTTTAATTGAGCCCTTTGCAAAATCCTGGAATACTACGGATGTTACATTCTGGGCAAGTCCTGCTTTCCAGCCCTGCCAGTGCCAAGCTGAAGTCTTTCCTGCTGCTGTATACTCACCGATTGTTGCTGCATAAGGATCTTCAGGAGCATACTTTGATGAAGTGAAAGGTGAAACGCAGCCGCACTTCTCAGCAAGGATCTGCTGTCCCCCTTCGTTTTCTGAGCACCACTGGATAAATGCCTTGGATGCTTCAACGTTTCCATCACTGTAAAGTCCCCACCAGTTAGGTGAATTTGTCTGTATTGTGTCCTGACCCTCGATGAATGCATAAGGGATCATTCCTACTTCAAAGTTTCCTGCCTCAGCGTACTGATCAGCATAGGTTGTTGTCATAGATGCACCAATCCAAGATCCCTGAGTTACGAAAGCGTACTTTCCGCTTGCAAAGCCAAGAACCTGATCATCATAGGATCCTGAAATACCCTTAGGGTCTGTGTACTCATTGAAAAGAGCTACCATCTCTGCGAAAGGCTTAGCACGGTCCATATCAAGCTTTCCGCCATCATTGATGAGATCAAGATATGTTGTATCGTTACGCGCAAGTCCGGAATCAAGGTATGTTCCAAACAGGTGCTGTCCAGCTGTCCACCAGAGATTTGCGGACTCTGTATAATAACCAACAACTGCTGTGAGGCCAAGCTCATCCTTCATGGAATCAAGCTTTTCAAAAGCTGCTCTCATGCTCTCAGGACCTGTGATAGACTTAGGATCAATTCCTGCCTTGTCGAGGATTGACTTGTTGTATGACAGTCCAATTGCCTCTGTCGTTGTTGGAAAACCATATACATGACCATCAGCAGCTACATACTCAGCCTCTGTATCCTTGGTCCATGCTTCATCTGAAAGATCAGCAAGAAGGTCTTTCCAGGTCTCATAGTGTGTATCACCTTCAAATACGAAGATATCCGGCATATTGCCTGCCTGATAGTAGTTCTTAAGGATTGCCTGTGTATCCTGTCCACCACCAATTGTATCGATGGAAACTGTTACACCGGTCTGCTCCTTATAAGTGTCTGCAAGGATAGCCAGGCCTTCCTGTATCTCAGCCTTGTTATTAACCAGTCTGATTGTTGTTCCTTCAGCATCATCAGCTGTTGCTGCAGGTGTCTGAGCCGTTGTGGCTTTCTGTGTAGTTGCGTCAGATGATGTGCTGCCTGTAGTCTCTGTGTTACCTGTAGTGGTAACTCCACAGCCTGCCAGTGCAAATGTAATTGTTGATGTTGCTGCGAGCAAAAGTGCTAATGCTTTCTTCTTCATGTTCTCCTCCTTTATTATGAAAAATGCTTCGTTCGCTCTGATGCTTATATACTAAGCAATTCACTAAATAATCCGCAATAATGCATGTTATTTTTGGTTGTTTGATATAAAAAAAGGCCTTCCATATGTAATTTTCACACATGGAAGGTTTGTAATTTTACTAAACTCAGATATATTTTACTAAAATCCTTTACTATTTTAGTAAAAACCGGTTAAATATCAGGTTATCACTTATGGGAAAGCTGTGCTGTCTTCCTCCATTTCACCCTGGCTCCGATCCTGTAGGTCTCATAATCTCCGGATCCATCCAGTATACTCAAAAGAGCCTGTCCCGCCAGAAAGCCTCTCTCATAATCCGGAACACTTACCGTAGTCAGTCCCATATAGCGGGAAATAATTATATCGTCAAAGCCGCATACCGAAATGTCCTCAGGCACTCTAATGCCATTCTCTGTAAAATAGCGGATCGCTCCAATGGCCATCATATCGTTGGCACAGACCAGGACTGATGGCATCTTATCCTGAAGCATGATAAGCCTTGCTGCCTGAACTCCGCTCTTTTCTCTCCAGTCCCCCTCGTACAGATCATTTCTGTTAAAAGAGATCTTGTTGGTCTTAAGGACATCCCTGAAGGCGTTATAGCGTTCCTTATTGTCAGCTGTGTTCTGCCCCGAAAGAAAGGCAAAGGACTTATATCCCTCATCCACAAGCTTTTGTATAAGCTGTCTCTCGCCCTCGTAGTTATTGACGATCATGGCCTTCACATTGGGATGATCCAGTTCCCTGTCCAGGGTTATTACCGGAAGTCCCTTGTCTGCCACAGCAAGAACCTGGGAATCCAGTATCTGTGAGCTTAAGATTATGCATCCACAGACCTCATCCGGATCGGAATAATGGGCAAGGTCATCGCCGTTGCAAATAAGAATATGATATCCCTGTTTGCCCACGTAATCACTAACTCCATGAAGTATATCCAGGTAAAAGAGTGTATCAAAATCACTAAAGCTGACGATAATGGTCCGCCTCTTTCCGTCTATTCCGTTTTGTTCCTTGTGAATATATCCCAGTTCATCAGCGATCTTAAGGATCTTTTCACGAGTCCCCGCTCCCACATTCTTTTTCTTGTTAAGAACATTTGAAACCGTGGTCATTGACACACCGGCCTTTAAAGCTATTTCCCTGATTCCAACCATGGCATTCTCCCTGCGATGATCTTACAAAAACAACTCCTAAACTACACTGTCACATAACAAAAGCTCTTTTCACCCTCACAGTAATGAGGTTTGCTATAACTCCAATAATAACACCTGTAATGGTTCCAATTACGATAAGGAAAGGAAGGTAATAGATAAGACTTCCGGTTTCCAAAACCAGCATTGCAACTATGATCTGGCCCACGTTATGGAATACGCCTCCAAGGATACTCACTCCCGTCATGGAAAATTTCCCGAATCTCTTGGCGATCAGCATCACAAATAAAGAAAGTGCTGCTCCTGCCAGTGAATACATCATCATGGACAGATTTCCAAAGGTAAGCCCCACCAGCACTACTCTTATGATGGAAAGGGCGATGGCATCTCTTTCTCCCACGGTATAGAGAGCCACCATGACCGCCAGATTGGCCAGACCAATCTTAGCTCCCGGTATTCCTATATTTATGGGCAGCATAAATTCAATATATGAAAGCACAAAAGCCAGTGCAACAAAAAGCCCTAAAAAGGCTATCCTTTTATTCTTCATCAATATCACTCCAAGCTTAGATCAGTAGGTTGATCCGTCTATGTCGTTGTCCTCTCCGCCTTTAATCTGCACTATCAGCTTGTTGGGCAGGCAGACGATGGATTCTCCGGAATACTTTATCCGGTTGTGGTGAACACAGATCTGGTCCGGACAGGAAGCCTCCACAACATCCGCATATCCTTCGGAAATGGTAAGGATATTGTAGGAACCGTCTGCAAGCTCTATTCTCTCACTAGCATCCTCTGAAAGAGGGTATGAACCGTAAACTGCGCCATCGATTGTCACAACAGCAACTGCCCCATCCCCTGTATTATTCTTTTGCCAGATTCTTATGCCTGCGATGGTAAAAAGAGTAACCACCAGTATCATAGCAATAAGAATGAAATCATTTTTCTTCATTTATTTAACTAACATATCCTCATTTTTTGACAAGCAGAAATCAGACCACCTTGTGTATCCACTTGCCCTTAAGAAATCTTATGCTAAATATGATACCACGCATTCCCCAATCACTGAACATACCGATCCAGACGCCCATAGGTCCAAGGCCTGCCACACGGATAAGGTATGTTGCCAAAGAAACCCTGCAAAGCCACATGGTCAGCGTAGCTACCAGCATTGAGAACTTCACATCTCCTGCGGCTCTCATACCGTAAGCTATTATGAAGGATGGCGACCACAAAAGTGGCTTAACAATGGTGATCCAGCCAAGCATGTAGATGCAAAGGGCTGCGCTCTCCTTCTCCATTCCTGCAAGAGCCACCACCGGCCTTGAGATCCCATAGGTGAAAAGACAACTTGCAAGAACCACAATGTATCCCCAGCCTATCATCTTCTTGACATAGTAGACTGCCTCGTCCTTTCTTCCTGCACCAAGGCACTGGCCCACAACTGTCATAAGGCCGATTCCCACGCCACATCCTGCAACGCCGTTCACGTTCTCGAAAATGTTGGTCATGGCCTGAGCTGCTATGGCTGTAGTTCCAAGGATTGATACAGAAGACTGGATCGCCAGCTTACCGAACTGGAACATGGAATTCTCGATACCGTTTGGAATTCCCATGGCCAGGATCCTTTTTATCTTGCCAAAATCAGGCTTTAAGCTCCGGATAGAACTGATGCTTATCTCCCTCTCTTTATTGCTTAACAGAGTCAAAAGAACTGCTGCTGAGAATAACCTTGACAGGAGCGTCGCCAGGGCTGCTCCAAGAACTCCCATGTGAAAACCAAAGATAAAAAGTGCATTTCCTGCTACGTTAAGAATATTGGAGACAATAGCCACATTCATTGGAAGCTTAGTGTTGGACTGAGCTCTGAATATGGCTCCGCCAGCAGCAGAAAGAGCTATCCCCGGATATGAAAGGATACTCAAGAGAAAATAGGTGCTGGCAGCTTTCATAACGTCAGCCTCTATCCTTCCAAATATCAACGACAAGAGACTTCCCCTGAAGATAAGACATACCACAACAATGATGGCAGATAGGGCGCCTGATACAAGAACAACCTGGGCTGCAGCTTCATTAGCTCTTTTCATTTCCTTCTGACCAAAGTAGGTGGAACATATGATAACGCCTCCTGTAGCCATGGCAGCAAAGGCCTGCACTACCAGGTTATTGATGGAGTCCACAAGAGAAACTCCCGAAAGAGCTGCTGCCCCCACGTTACTGACCATCATGGAGTCCGCCATGCCCATAAGGGAGTTTAAAAATTGTTCAGCTATAATAGGAATCAGCAACAGGAAAAGTTTCCTGTTGCTGAAAAGATGTTTTGTGTCCATATTATTTCTCCCGCGATATACGGATTGCTCCGCTTACGCTCTCGCAATCCTACGTCCATTCGGAAATCGATCCACTCGTTCCTCGTGTATCTTTTTTCCTCATGTACGTTGTGTCTTCGAGGTAACAACCTCCTTTGTGCAAGCACAGGAGCTTGTTACTTCGAATCCACCTATCGCTCACATCCTCTCAGGAGCACTAAATCCGAGAAGATCAATACCGGTCTCAAGGACCTTAAGTGTAATTGCAAGAAGTGCAATGTAGCTCTCCTTCTTGTCAGGGTCTGCCTCGGTGAGGATCTTTGTACCGTGGTAGAAGCTGTTGAAGGCGTTACTGAGTTCGTAGATATATCCGCAGATCCTGTTAGGAGCAAGATCCCTTGCTGCGCTCTCTACTGCATCAGCAAATCTTGTAAGGTTCAGCATAAGTTCCTTCATTGCAGCGCTGTCAGGGTTGCCAAGCTTAGCTTCCTTGACATTTCCGCCCTCTGCCTCGTACTTCTTAAGAATAGACTTGATACGTACGATGGTGTAAAGGATGTATGGACCTGTATCTCCCTCGAAGGAAGTGAATTTATCAATATCGAAGATATAGTCCTTAGCAGGCTGATTAGAAAGATCACCGTACTTAAGGGCTGAAAGAGCAACCTTCTTGGCTGTGCTCCTTGCCTCTTCCTCATCGATGTCAGGATTGCTTTCCTTGATCCTGTTGTACATCTTCTCGTTGATCTCCTGAACCAGGCTCTCAAGGTGCATTACGCCGCCTTCTCTTGTCTTGAAAGGCTTTCCGTCAGGACCGTTCATGGTTCCGTTTCCAACGAATCTAAGATCTGTCTCAGGAAGAGCCAGCTTAGTCTTCTTAGCTGCACGGAATACCTGCTCAAAGTGAAGAGACTGTCTCTTATCTGTGAAGTAGTAGATAGCCTCAGGGCGGTACTCCTTCATACGCTCCTGTATAGTTGCCAGGTCGGTTGTAGCATAAAGAGCTGCTCCGTCAGACTTAAGGATCATGCATGGAGGCATTTCTTTTGTATCTGACTCCTCTGCAACATCAACAACAAGAGCACCCTGGCTCTCATGAGCATAGTCGTGCTGCTTCATGTAATCAACCATTCCGGGGATAATGTCGTGTACATCTGACTCACCCTTCCAAAGGTCAAAGTGAACATCAAGGCTGTCATAGTTCTTTTTAAGATCAGGAATAGAAACGTTCATGATGTGATGCCATATAGCTCTGTAAGCCTTGTCTCCGTCCTGCATACGCTTTGTTGCTTCAAGAGCCTCAGCCTTATACTCTGCTGCAGCCTTCTTTTCTTCCTCTGATGCATCATCAGCTACCTTGGTCTTTCCGCTGGCAACAGGGTAGATCTCAGCCAGTTCCTGGATTGTGAAAGGTGGCTCTTTGGGGAAAGGTCCCTTAAAGTCAGGATCAAAATATGGAAGCTCAGGATGACGGCACTTAAGCTCTGTGATGATAAGTCCCATCTGAAGTCCCCAGTCGCCCATATGGATGTCGCCGATAACGTTGTTTCCGGCATACTTAAGGATTCTCTTAACTGCCTCACCGATTACAGCTGGACGAAGGTGTCCAACGTGCAAAGGCTTAGCCACGTTTGCTCCGCCGTAGTCCAAAATGATAGTTGGCGCATGGCCCGGCATTGTTACACCCATGTGCTTCTCGTGAAGCATCTTAACCACGTAGCTTCTTACGAAATCTCCGCTTACTGTGATATTAAGAAATCCCGGCTTAACAGACTCCACCTTTTCAAACATGTCGTTATCCTGAAGTCTTGCTGCCACGTCATCTGCAATAATGAAAGGAGCTTTTCCGTATTTCTTGGCTCCTGCCATGGCTCCGTTACACTGATATTCGCAAAGATCAGGTCTGTTGGAGATTGTTGCCCTTCCAAGCTCACGGTCATATCCTGCTGCCTCAAAAGCATTTCCAACTTCCTTTGAAATAAGCTCAAGTACCTTTTCCAAATTTTCATCCTCTTTCTATAATTGTTGTTAATTGATTCTGAATAAAGTGCACTATATTATATATTATTTTTTGAAAAACTGCACCCACAAAAGTTCTGCCTGTATAGACCAAATTTCTGGGACAGCTCTATTGAGCGCTTGTAGCCCTCTTTTTTCTTGAAGTCAGAGGGTAAAAAAGCTATCCCTTCTCTAGCAGCAGCCTCTTCGCCAACTTCATTCAATACCTGGGCGTTTTTAAGTGGGCTGATGGTCAGGGTAGTTGTCATGTAGTCAAAGCCCTTTTCCTTAGCTACCCTGGCAGTTTCACCAAGTCGCAGTTCAAAGCACTTCCTGCACCTTTCGCCACCTTCCTTACAGGTCTCATACCCTCTTGCTGCTTCGTAGAAGACCTTGGGGTCATAGTCACCCTCTATTATCTCGATCTTCCTTGCCCTCTCATCGGAGTGCATTCCTACAAAGTCCTGAAGTTCCACCTGCTTGTTGTATTCCTCTATAAGCCTCTTTTCCTCGATGACTCTTTTCCTGTATTCCTCACCATCAGTGATGTTTGGGTTAAAAAAGAATACGGTCACATCAAAGTACTGTCGTAGAAACTCCAGACAGTAGGAGGAACAGGGCGCACAACAGGCATGCAAAAGAAGTTTCGGATAAATCCCATCCTTTTGAAAGGCGTTTATACGCTCATCAAGCTCTTTTGAATAATTCCTCTTGTTCATATTCCAAGTCCGTTTATAATCTCATCCACTATCTCTTCAGGAGTCTTGCCATCTGTATCAATAACAAGTTCCGCTGCTGCGTCGTACTTTTCTGAGCGGTCAGATAGCAGCTCTTTTATCCTGGCTAAGGGATCTTCAGTCTGAAGAAGTGGCCTTGTGGTGTCTCCCTTTACTCTTTCATAGACTGTCTCAGGGGTGGCCTTTAAGTAGATAACTTTTCCGGCCTTTTCAAGGAGCTTTCGGTTCTCCTCCCGAAGGGGAAGTCCGCCTCCAAGAGAAATCACCATGTCTCTCCAGTGTTCCCCTACTATTGTCTCTAAAAGATCTGTCTCCATCTGACGGAAAGCTTCCTCTCCATCAGTCTTAAATATATCGCTAATGATGCGGCCTTCAGCCTCTTCAATGGCCTCATCCGTATCCATCAGCTCCAGCTCAAGTCTGTCAGCAAGGAGCTTCGAAACAGTGGTCTTGCCACTCCCCATAAAGCCCTCAAGGATAATGTTTCTGGCGCCGTTCACTTCCAGCATCAGGCTCTTGTAGATCTCATCTGCCTGTTCTTTCGTGATCTTCACATTCCTGTCAGCATTCCAAAGCTCGTATGCGTCAACTCCCTGGTACAGGAGCATCTTAAGCCCTGAGAAAGTCTTTGCTCCCGCCTCCTTGGCAAGCTTAAGGAACTTGGTCTCAAGAGGCCTGTAGACCACATCCAGAGCAGCATAAGCGTATTTGTAGAACTCTTTATCCTCGATAACAGCACTGTTTACATCAGGGAAAAGACCTACTGATGTGCACTGCACTACGAAATATCTCTTTTCGCTTTCGACTACCTTTTTGTAATCGGCGATGTCCATGGGGATCACTCTCTCGTCCCCAACGTCCTCGGCGATCTCCACTGCCTTTTCAAAGGTGCGGTTCAAAATGTATACCTTTGAAGCTCCCTTATTAACGCACAAATGAGCAGTTGGTCTTGCTACACCACCTGCTCCTAATATCACTACGGTCTCTCCTTCAAGCTCTATGCCCTCTTCCTGCATAGCCCTGAAAAGACCTGTCATATCTGTGTTATATCCGCGATATCCCTTAAGAGCCTCATCCCTTACCAGGGTATTTACAGCCCCTACAGCCTCTGCCATGGGATCCACGTATTTAAGGTAGGGGATCACGTCGCTCTTATAGGGCACTGTCACATTAAGACCGCGAATTCCAAGTTCAAAGGCACCCTTTACAGCAGCCTTCAAGCCATCCTCAGGAACCTCAAAGGGCACATAGACAAGGTTTGTATCTGTCTGCTGTGCCAGAGTGTTATGAATAAGAGGCGACATGGTGTGCCTTACAGGGTTTCCGATTATTCCGCAAACTAAGGTGTTACCGTCAGTGTAATTCGCCATAGCGATCTCCCTTTAGCCTTCCGCTTTCTTCTTAAGCTTCATCCTTACCACGATATCTGTTACTACTGCAAAGATAACAAGGCAGATAGCCAGCATCTGTGATACAGGAAGTCCCGTGGTGTGCATGATCAGCTGATCTGTACGAAGGTTCTCGATCCAGGCTCTTCCAAGGCCATAGCCACCCAGGTACAAAAGAACTATCTCTCCGTCAAATTTCTTGTGCTTGCAATAAAGAAGCATTATAACGAACAGGCAAAGATTCCACATGCTCTCATAAAGGAAGGTGGGGCTTACCTGAATATAATTGGCGCCTTCAACCATATTCGCCTTCATGAGTTCTGTGATCTCACCGGCTCTTACTGCCTCCACAGGAAGTCTCATGGCAAAGAGATTATCTGTGTATTCTCCAAAGGCCTCTCTGTTGGTGAAGTTTCCCCATCTGCCCATAACCTGGCCAAAAACCAGTCCATACATGATGGTATCCCCGAACAGAAGAAAGCTCTTTTTCCTTATCCTTGTGTAGATAAAAAGGGTAAGGAATCCGGCAATTACTCCGCCGTAGATGGCAAGTCCGCCGTTCCTTATATTAAATACGCTTAAAAGGTCGTCCTTGTAGTAGTCCCAGGCGAAGAAAACGTAATATGCCCTGGCTCCAAGGATTGAAAAAATGATTATGTATATTGCCACATCCCAGTAGTCATCCTGTGACTGACCTGTCCATTTGGCGACCCTTGAAATGATCAAAAGAGCTACTAAAAAGCCAAGGCCAATGATGACTCCGTACATAGCTACCGTAAATCCAAATACGGTAAAGTTCTTCGGAACATTTTCAAGATAGATACCAAGGTGCGGAAACGCGATATCCATCTTCCCCATTATATCTGGCATGTTGTCCTCCCAAATCTATGCAGTCTGACATTGCAGACTCGAAATTGCTTTATCAGACGTTGAAACGGAAAAGAATTACATCTCCGTCCTGAACCACGTACTCCTTGCCTTCCATACGAACTAGGCCCTTTTCCTTAGCTGCTGCGATGGAGCCTTCACGAAGAAGATCTTCATAGTTGATAACCTCAGCCTTGATGAAACCTCTCTCAAAGTCAGTGTGAATCTTACCTGCTGCCTGAGGTGCCTTTGTTCCGATCTTGATGGTCCATGCTCTTGTCTCGTCCTCACCTGATGTAAGGAAGCTCATAAGTCCAAGAGTCTTGTAGCTTGCTGCAATGAGCTTATCAAGGCCTGACTCTGCAAGGCCAAGGCTCTCAAGGAACTCTGCCTTCTCATCCTCGTCAAGCTCTGAGATCTCAGCTTCAATCTGGGCACTGATAACAAATACTTCGCTGCCACTCTTTGAAGCCAGCTCTCTTACTGCTGCAACATACTGGTTTGATGCGCCGTCATCTGCAAGATCATCATCCTTAACATTTGCTGCGTAGATAACAGGTTTCCAGGTAAGAAGATCAAGACTGTTAACAAATGCTCTGTCGTCATCATCCTCAATCTCAAGCTCACTTGCCATCTTGTTAGCTTCAAGAGTGGCCTTTATCTTCTCGAGGATCTCAAGCTCTTTTGCTGCTGCCTTATCCATACGTGCAAGCTTGGAAACCTTTGCGATCCTTCTCTCCAAAACCTCAAGGTCAGCAAAGATAAGCTCAAGGTTGATTGTCTCTATATCTCTTGCAGGATCTACAGAGCCGTCAACGTGAACAACGTTAGGATCCTCAAAGCATCTTACTACGTGAACAATAGCATCTGTCTCACGGATATTTGCAAGGAACTGGTTTCCAAGGCCTTCACCCTTTGAAGCACCCTTTACAAGACCTGCAATATCAACGAATTCTATTGTAGCAGGAGTAACCTTCTTGGAGTTATACAGATCTCCAAGGAGTTTGAGCCTCTTATCAGGTACTGCTACAACTCCAACGTTAGGATCAATTGTTGCAAAAGGATAGTTTGCAGCAAGTGCTCCTGCGTTTGTAAGTGAATTAAAAAGTGTACTCTTTCCAACGTTTGGAAGACCGACAATGCCGAGTTTCATGTGATGTATCTCCTTTAAATTTCCATAAAAATAGCCCTAACATGGCGAATATATATTACCATGTCAGGACCATTTTGTAAAAAATATGTTGGGGAGTCACGGGGAGTCACGGGGACGGTTCTTTTGACTCCCTTTTTCATGGAGTCAAAAGAACCGTCCCCGTGACTCCTTTAATTTCATATCCTTTTTATATTCCTTTTATCTTTGTTCGGTCATCATATCAGATTATCCCTAATACATCAGGAGATCCGTATTTTTTACATGTCAAAAAACCCGTTCCTTTTGACAATAACGATACTGACGCATCCGGCTATAACTGCCGTCGCGCCAAGTGATATCAGCAGTATGGGAAGCCGCAGACCGGTCCATGCCCCCACATCCGTCGGATCATCGGGATTATAGTCAAACGTAACCGTGGAACCTATCTTCATATTATCTCCGCTGTCAATTGACCCTTCATATTCCTGTCCGTCAACGGTGTATTTGATATAATTCCTATATACTCTGCTATCAGTATTATCCTCTTATCATATATTTCCTTCATTATTTTTCATTTTATCAAGTGTTCCAAGTATAGCTCCGTAGGTGCCGCCCTTGTCATCACCAGCTCCGCTTCTGGCGAAGGCCATAAGCGTAACAAACAGCAGATCAAGATATACCTCTGTCGTCCAAATACGATAAAAGCCCGGAATAGGTATCTTGCCTTCCACTTTATGTGCGTCTGTATCTTCTTCATGCGGGAACTGACTTGTCTGCACAGCGTGTGCAATTTCTTCTCCGTCCCGCAAAATGCGATATTCCATTCCTACAAGCGCACCCTCACCCGCTGTGACAGATGACTCGACACTTATGCCATTTTGCTTCAAATGCTTCCATATATCCACGCCGTCAAATTCAAATGTATCATGAACATCGGCAAGAAGAGTACCCCAGGTGCTCTCAAGCACCTGTCCTACGAGATGTGGAACAGTCTTTCCATGTTCATGGTCTATGAAATCAAATTTATAGTCAACAGCCACACCGAATTTTGTCATTTTTGCCTCATAAAGCACTCTTCTGTTTTCATCTTCAATTCGATGACCCGCCTTGGGGGTGCCAAGGTCAGTAAGGAAATAGAGTTCTCTTTCCCCTCCCGCAACATGCGGAGCATAACCTGTATATCCACTTAATTCCTGACGTTCCTTGGTCTCCTGCCTTTCCCTTCTTCCCTTGAAAATAGAGATTAAAACAAATGCCAGAATAAGCGGGCAGACGATCAGCAGATAAATGCCCATCCCGTTTTTGCCATAGGCAAGCTCCGGGTTTGACGGATCGTATAAAACAGTGATCGTATTGCCTACACTATCGGCTTTAACGGAATTATCAAGCTTAACGATATAAGTTTCGCCGTCAACCTCATACTCCACAGTGGGCCGATAGGTTGTATCATCGCCGCTCCCTTCCTCTGTAAGGTCTGTAATCACGGCTGTTGTTTCCACAAAACCCCGTGTCTGAAAAAAGGTAACATTCACACCAACGCACAGACCTATAATTGCCAGTATCACGGCAATAATTTTAACCATAGACTGATGAAAAATCATATCCTAACCTCCGTTTTACCGCTTCTTAGTAAACTCCTTCAAAACAGATTCAATTCCGTCCTTTCTGGTGTATGAAGTTCCTCCGTCCCTCATGTCTTCATTTTTGACCGTTGAAGCAATGAAAGTGTTCTGATCGGCTATCCTGTAGACTTCGCAATCAGCTATCAAACCCTTTGTCAGCGGTGTTTTCCTCCTTGAGCCCGTTCATGAAAAGATTATACTGATTTCCCTTTTGATCCGTAAAAGTTTCATTTACCGAAATATATCCCGCACCTCTTGTTGCCTTGCTGTTAAGATGCACGTCATGTGCTTCCGTATCCGCAGTGATTGCGGTATCCGATGCCTCATTTTCAGATCTGTCTTCTGTTTCGTCGTCTGAACCGCTCTCATTATGACGGTAAATCCTTACTTTCAATTATATGTAATACGATGTTGATACTCAACGGATTTTATAAAACGCAAATGCATTGCATAGGTATTGCATGTACGAGCCTACCGTTGTATGGTGGATTTTCTCATTCATGCTGCCAAGGACATTTGTAATATTCCTGGCCGATGAAAGATTTGAAATGTTATCCATAAGAAAATCTACAATTCTGCCCATCAACTGAGTTTTTCTTATTTTATATTTCTGTCTGATATCCCTTACAATCAGAGTGTCAAATACATCTGCAATGTAATCATACTTTGCTTCAGGATCTTTATATAGATAAGAGCCTGCCATTCCACCTTCTTTAATATATGATGATAGGGTCTCATATCTGTCGCTCAAATCAAAATACCTGACATATTCCTTGAAGGAAAATGGAAAAACTTTTATTTCAAATGTTCGTCCAGTAAAAAGTGTGGCAAGATCTGAACTAGGCAAAAAAGCATTTGAACCGGTTATATATATCATACTTTTCGGATGCATGCAGTCCATTGATGGCCTTTTCAAAATCCTCACACATTTGAACTTCACCTATCAAAACAAAGTTCTGCATATTCTCTTTATACAAAGAGTTTATATGTTCATACAGCGCTCGAAAAGTGAGCAGTTCTTCAAACTCCGGCAGGTAAAAATTGATATGGATTATATTTGCATCTTGTCTATTAGCCATTTTCAATTTTTTTTCGTTTTTGGCTAATAGAAGCATGGCATTAAAAAAACAGCACCGGACATATGACTATCCGATGCTGTTATTTTTATCTGCTAACTTGGGTCTCAATATAGCTTGTTACAAAATGAAATAATGTTGATATTTTTTCTCGGTCTCCCAAAAATCGAGTGCAACACGAGTGCCATTTTTTTATAAAATATATGAATCTTTATCAAGTTATATCAGAGTTGGGATTTCCGCAAATGAAGTATTTATGCGGTTTTGAATAGATTTAATGTTTTATATGGAGATATATGAAAAAGGCGTTCAAATAACAATGCCCAATTTCATGGTATATATCTCCTTTAAAACAATTATTGTCGTAAAAATAGCCCTAACATGACGAATATATATTACCATGTCAGGACCATTTTGTAAAAAATATGTTGGGGAGTCACGGGGACGGTTCTTTTGACTCCCCTCTAAAACTCCAGTTTGTTCTCCATCAGCCATTTTGCTGCCCTATGTAAAAAATCAGTGAAGTCTATGAAATTTCCCAAAGTCATATTGACTTAAATATGATTTATGATAATCTTAACTTAGCAGTGAACCCTACTGTGAGTGGGAGCTATTAAAGCGGTGAATCCTACCGTTAAGTGGAAGCGAATGAGGGCTGCACTTGTTGCAGCCTTCTTATATTTTGGAGGAATATGAATCAAGAAAAGCTTTATCTTTACACCGTGGATATGAAATATGTCCGTAATCTCCATTCTGCCGATGACAGAGTACAATCTTTTGGCGAAATGGCAGGCAAATAAAAAGAAATGAGTATTTTGTATTGAGATTCACTCCGATAATGCTATCCTCAGGTTTTACTGTGAGCGCATCTTAAGTCTCATTCATCTTCTCAACTGTTCTGGTTTCAACTGTGACCTCAGAGCCATATTTTGACTCCATCTGCTCTTTTACATCATTTGCAAGATTTTCCTTAAACTCTTCGTAATTCATCATGTATCCTATGAATTGAATAATGGTCGTGCCCGATTTTGGGCGTAGAAAAAAGCAGTCATTCTCTTTAAGAACAACTACCCTTTATGTAAAATCCATATTCAAATATCCTGCGTGATGATGTCCGGTTAACAGTATCTACACCAGGCCTACACCAACTGCCATTTTCTAATGTGAATTTATGTAGCGAAACGTGTAATTTAAGTTTCCAAACAATCGCGAAATAACGGCTCGCGTGACCTTATGTAATTATACGTGATTAAGGAGAAGTCTTTCGATTCCCAATTTCATGGTATATATCTCCTTTAAAACAATTATTGTCGTAAAAATAGCCCTAACACGGCGAATATATATTACCATGTCAGGACCATTTTGTAAAAAATATGTTGGGGAGTCACGGGGAGTCACTGGGACGGTTCTTTTGACTCCCTTTTTCGTGGAGTCAAAAGAACCGTCCCCGTGACTCCTTGGGCGGATTTGTAAAAGCATTGTCACGGTATTTCATAGCACTTTACTGTGTGGGGCTTTAGCTGGATCTTCTGCTTATTCTTAAGGATTTCTTTTTGGTCATCCCATATTTCTGTGGCTGTGACTGTGTCTGAATCCGTAAGTCCAAGATCCTCAAATTTAAGCTTGGCGGTTCCTTTGCTCTCTCCTATATTGAAAAGAGCTATGTATGTTTTTCCATCCTTAGTCCTGCTCTGCCAAATGACTATATCGTCCTTTCTCATGACCTGATGGGCTTTTCTGCCATAACTGTGCATGTCAAGGAGCCTGGTGTTTGATAGAAGTTTCAGGGTGAATTCATCATTATCCCTTAGCTCTCCTCCTATGAAAAGAGGTGACCTGAAGATGCACCATAGGCTCATCATGATCTTCTGCTCGTCTTCAGTAAAGTGGCTGTAGTGACCGGGACCTCCCCCTTCATCATTGCAGACACAAAGGTGTCCCACAGGAAGCATATCGCAGTCTGGCCAGTGACCCTTGCAGCCAACGCCTTCCCAGGCATGACATCTTTCAAACATTCCATAAAGGAGCTCCCACTTGTCCCAAAAATCATCAGTCATTCGCCACATGTTGGCATTTTCTAAAAGGAAGTCCTTCTGCTCCACTCTGGCGGGGCCGGGAGACAAAGAAAGGACCATTTTTCGTCCGCTTCTTTCAATGGCATTTCTTATGAGAGCAATCTCGGAAAAACCTGCTCCCGGAGCCTCCGGTCCACAGTCTATCCTTGCTATATCATCGACCTTAACAAAGTCCACTCCCCATTCAGCATAGAGTCTGAAAATAGAATCATAATATTCCTGGGCTCCCTCTTTTGACGCATCAACGCCGTACATGTCTGTGTTCCACATGCAGATGGAAGCTGGGTGTGCTATATCTCTGGCAGTCTGGTTGCTGCCAAGTATCTTACAGTTCCCATGGACAGCCTGTCTTGGAATTCCACGCATGATATGGATTCCAAACTTAAGCCCCATGCCATGGATCTGGTCTGCAATAGGTTTAAAGCCTTTTTCTTTCGCTGCAGAAGGGAATCTGTTTGGAGCAGGCATAAGCCTTGAATACTCATCCATTTCAAGCTCAGTGAATTTATGGTATTCATGGGAATCTGCCAAAGGCTCATACCACTGGATATCACAGACAACATACTTCCAGCCGAACTCCTTCAGGTGCTCCTTCATGTATTTCGCATTTCCAAGAAGCGCTTCTTCATTGACACTTGCGCCATAGCAGTCCCAACTGTTCCACCCCATTGGCGGGCGCTTTGCAACTATCTTTTCTTTATCCTTACCCATGAGATTCTCCCTTTGTAAGTTTCCAGTAAATTCCGTAGCTCTGCCTGTACTGATTGTAGTGCGTGGTGAAAAGAAGCGGAGTATCCACACCCTCCAGCCTGAAATCCATGGTCCCCGGCTCTTTAATAAGATGTTTATCAAGGTTGCGAAGGAAATCTTCCACGGATAGTTCATCAGTTATACGCAATACATCTGAATCAACTGCCTTCGTCCCGGACACAACCACTGCTATGCCATGTGGCTTTGTGCTGATCTTCGTAGTTCCCAGCATGGCAGACAGCACATAAGGACCGTACATGAAGGCATAGGTATTTTCTCCATCAGGAAGATTCTCGTAGTGAAGCCCCATAGGCCAGCGAAGGGTTATAACACTACCATCCTGTAATAGATCTTTTGACAGGTTGTAAAAGCCATCTTTGTCTTGTATGTTACATCGTAATCCATCAATTTCTATCTCCGGATTGCCACAAAGCCACTCGGGTTTCCTGAGGTATAAGTCATCACAGAACGCTTTCCCAGATTTTGTACTGATAATCATTTTAACCTTGTCAGACTTTGTGAAGTCGCATTCCTGCCAGATAGAATAGTCCTCAGTTTCCAGCTGGGAATCCAGATATAATGCCACCAGGAGCTTACTCTTTTCACGATAGTAAATTCCCTCCTGAAGCTTGGTGAAATTCTCGTAGCCTGTTCCGGTGCAGCACCAGAAATTGCCATCAAAAGTATTGAATACCTTATGGTAACCTGTAGCCATTGGCTGAAAATACGTGGTAAAGCCTGTATCATGATCCTGGGACGCCATGATGGCATTTATCAAAGTCCGCTCAGCGTAGTCCAGGTATTTCACATCGCCGGTTGCCAAAAAGAGTCTTCGGGAGAATTTAAGCATGTTGTAGGTGTTACAGGTTTCATTGTTGACGTTGGTTCTCTCGCTGTCCAGAACGTAGTCTGCTCCGAAGTGCTCATCCTCACTGTTGCCGCCTGTTACATAGGTGTGTTTTTCGATAACCATATCCCAGAAGGCCTTGGCGTATTCAAGGTATATACTTTCGCTGTTATCAGCCTCATACCTGGCCAGTGCGCCGATAAACTTGGGGATTGTGGTGTTAGCGTGAACGTCCTTCAAATGGTCTTTTGTTCCGGCAAGGGCAGCCTCAAAAAGCTTGGTCTCATCAAACTGATGAGCAGCCTTGAAAAGAATGTCCGGATCAGATATGGCAAAAGAGCTTTCGGCGCCCTCCAGATCTCGGTTGATCCTGTAAAGTTCATAAAGGCATTCGTTCATACCTCCATACTCAATGCTAAGGACTGTCTGCCTGGTTTCAGGGCTCCAGTCATTGGCCCTTTTTGCAATCCAGAGCCCAAGTCTGTTTGCGACTTTCAGGGCGTTTGTATTTCCTGCGATAGCATAAGCAGCGTTTAATCCTGACAGGATCTTATGCATGGTATACCAGGGCACCCAGGCCTCTGTAAATGGATTACTCTTTCCCTCCTCAACATTATCAAATTGAAGAGTTGGGTTAGTAACAAACTCTTTTGATGGGAGTGTTGCACCAAACACATAGCCCTCATAATCTGTTTCCATAGTCATTTCCTGGCACTCAAGGAGACTATCTACCACATATTCAAGGCGCATTCGTGTTTCTTTTTGGGCTCCATCATCAAGTCCCGGGTTAACTGCAGCCTGGGACAGGGCTGTGACATAGTGACCAAGGGTATGTCCCCCTATCATTCCGTCTTCCCAGCCTCCGGGATAGCGCTTCTTATCTTTCATAAAGGTCTTTTGCTCCTGAAAGCTCAGGCCCTTTATGATAGCTGCAGTCTCTCTGAAGCCGGCCAGTAGCCTGTCTGCATCAAGCTTAAGTATGTTATGGGCAGTAATCTTTAGTGCCTCATCATAGTAAGAATCTGTAACCTTGACTTTCATATCTTATAACTTCATTTCTCCTGCAATATTTATTGAGTAATAATCCCTGATCTCTGTAATATCATCAGTCATTCCAAGGATCCACATAAGCTTTGTGAGAGCTGCTTCGCCCGTCATGTCGTGGGCTTCAAGGGCACCTATCTCGATAGCTCTTTTACCTGTTTCATAGACATCCATCTTGGTGCCTTCATATCTGCACTGGGTTCCAACAACAACGGTCATTCCGCCCTTTATCAGCTTTTCAAGAGCACCGATAAAATCGTGCTTCACGAAGGGCATTCCACCAATTCCGTAGGCCTCAATATAGAGTCCTTTGTAGCCAAGCTCTGCTATGGATTCAATAAAGTTTCTGTGTATTCCTGGGAACATCTTTATCATGCAGACCTTGTCAGAATAGGTGTCCGTAAGCTTGAAAATGCCTGTTCTATCAGGAACAGCTGCGGTGTCAATCTTCATGCCAAGGGAACTGATGGTAGCGATATTGGGATAGTTAATGCTCTCGAAGGCATCAAAGCTTAAGGACCTTACTTTTGAGGCTCTGCAGCCCAGCATTACTTTTCTGTTGAAGGCAACAAACACTCCCGGAATCTGGCTGGCTGCCATATGTATGGCGCATCTGCAGTTCTCCATAGCGTCTGCCACAGGGTCTGTTATGGAAAGCTGGGAACCTGTGATCACCACGGGAATTCCAATGTTCCTGAGCATAAAAGAGAGCATGGAGGATGTGTAGGCCAGCGTATCTGTGCCGTGTATGACCACTATTCCGTCATAATCATTTCTGCAATCACTTATCCTACGGGCCAGAGCGCTCCAGTCCTCAGGAAAGATATTGGCACTGTCCAGGGAGCAGAAATCCTCAATCTCAATGTCAGTATCCCCTGATACCATCTGCAGCTCTTTTTGCATATCGTGTATTGAAAGACCTGGAATAAGGCCGTTTTTCTTCATGACAGCAGAAAGTGTTCCGCCGGTATTTATGATAAGTATCTTTTTACTCATGTCTTAATGCTTCCTCCGATAAAAAGCTATGAAGTTCTTTTACATTTTCGATTGTAGCATATTTATTTTGCCTTTTAGTTATTTTTAAGTTATACATGATAATCTTCTCTCATCAAAAACAAAACGCTTATGAAATGAGGAGAATATCATAATGAAAAGAATCGAAGTAAAGAAATTATTACCTTTTGTATCTATAATGCTTATGTGTATGTCGGTAACAGCTTGTGGTCAGAACGCATCTTCTGCAAGTTCAGCTAAAGAAGATACTGCAGTTGTGGCAGAAGAACAAACTCAGGGCGAAGCCCCTGAAAAACCTGATGGCGAAGCTCCTGACGGTGAGGCTCCCGGAGAACCACCTAGTGGAGAAAAGCCAGACGGTGCTCCCGGAGATGCTCCTGGCGGCGGCTTTGGCGGAGGCGGAATGAGCAGCGCTGACATAGATTATTCCGGGGCTGTTGAGATCACCAGCGGCGATTCTCAGGATGGCCAGACCTACAAAAGCACTACTGCAGATGAGAGTGCACTTTTGATCTCCACCTCCGACGATGTGACAATTTCAAACGCAACAGTAAGTAAGACCGGTGATTCTGATGGTGGTGACAACTGTAACTTCTATGGACTTAACGCTACTGTCCTGGTAAAGGACGGATCCACAACCACAATTTCCGGTGCAACAATCACCTCTGATGCAGACGGAGCAAACGGTGTATTCTCTTACGGCGGAAATGGCGGCCAGAATGGTGCTTCAGGAGACGGAACAACTGTAATCATCTCTGATTCAACTATCACAACTACAGGGGACGGCTCCGGTGGTATCATGACAACCGGTGGTGGAGTTACAAAGGCCTCAAACCTCACAGTTGAGACCAGCGGACAGTCCTCAGCTGCAATCCGCACAGACCGTGGTGGCGGAACAGTTACCGTTGATGGCGGAACCTACACAACTAACGGTCTTGGATCACCTTCAATCTACTCAACTGCTGACATCACTGTTTCCAACGCAACACTTGTTTCTAACCTTTCAGAAGCAGTTTGTATTGAAGGAATGAACTCCATTACACTTAAAAACTGTGACATGACAGCCAACAACACAAAGATGAACGGTAACGCCACCTTCCTTGACTCCATCATGATCTATCAGTCAATGTCAGGTGATGCAAACAGCGGTACCTCAACTTTTGATATGACAGGCGGTAGCCTCACAAGTGAAAACGGACACGTATTCCATGTCACAAACACTAACGCTGTGATCAATCTGAACAATGTTAAGATCACTAACAAGGACTCCGAAAATATCCTGCTCTCCGTATGTGATGACGGCTGGAATGGTGCAGACAATATCGCAACTTTAAATGCAGTAAACCAGACTCTCGAGGGAACTATCCTTGTTGGCAGCAACTCCACACTTACCCTTAACCTTACAGATGGTTCCAGCTTTACAGGCTCCATCAGTGGCAAGATAACAAACGCCAAGGGTGATTCAGTTTCTACCGAAGTGGGTGAGGTCAATGTAACTCTCGACAAGAACAGCACCTGGACTCTTACAGCAGATACCTACATCACTTCCTTCGACGGAGATGTTTCTAACATAGTAAGTAATGGTTACACATTATACGTAAACGGTACAGCAATAAACTGATCAACATAAATACAAGGGCTCATAGGGGCCCTTGTTTTCCGTTATATTTAAATGCAAGCATTGTAAGATCATCAAACTGGTCCGCATCTCCCACAAAGGAGTCCACATCCTCCCGGACCTTTTTCAAAAGCTCCTTGGGCTCTGCATCAATATTATCATTAAGCACCTTTGAAAGCCTCGGCATCTCGTAGCGAAGTCCGTCGGAATTGGTAGCTTCCGGTACACCATCTGTGTAAATAAAGAGCTTTTCTCCCGGCTTCATAACGAAGCTGTCACTATTATACTTTGTATTCTTCATGGCACCCAGAACCAGATCATGATCAACTGTCAGTTCTTCATAGCCTGCCCCATCCTTCTTAAGCAGGAACGGATCCTCATGACCGGCATTAGCCTCCACAACTTCTCCTGTTGAGATAGTGAGAATTCCAAGCCAGACTGTCACAAACATAAATGACTTATTTCCCTCACAAAGTCTGTTATTCACATCCTCAAATATTTCGGCAGGATTTCCGCCCATCATTGCCCTGTTCTTTATCAGGGTCTTACTTATGACCATGAAAAGAGCTGCAGGAATACCCTTGCCGGATACGTCCGCCATAACCAGGGCCAGGTGGTCATCATCAATCATAAAGATATCGTAGAAGTCACCGCCTACTTCCTTTGCAGGGTCCATGTTCGCAAAGACTTCAAATTCAGACCGTTCCGGGTACACAGGGAATATCTGAGGCAGCATATCTCTTTGTATGGTAGAAGCCACATCCAGCTCTGCTGAAAGCCTTTCTTTCTCCGAGGTTACTCTTGTCAGATTTTCCTCATAGATCTCAATCTCTTTTTCCATATCCGCCATGATATCTGAAAGAGATTCAATCTCATCTCCCGTACCAAGGTTCAGTGATGAGAAATACTTAGTCTTCTTTACATCATTTTTCCTGTCCAGGGCATAGCTTCGGGCTGCATCAGCAACTGAGTTTATGGGATTTACGATCATCTTCTGCATCTTAGATCTGTAAATTGCTCCCATAATAAGCACCACTACCAGTATCAAAAACAGGAATATCAAAATGAAAGACAGGACATTGGACCACACATTAGTATAGAAAGCGTCTGCCTCAATAAATACGATGACGTTCTCATCTGGGTATGGGAATGGTTCATACCAGGCAAAAACTACATATCTTGGATCTATCTTCATGTAGCGGATCAGGTTTTTCAGAAGGGACCAGCGCTCCTCTTCAATATGATCCAGCTCTATGTCTTCGAACCGACGCCACAAAACATCATCTACTATGACAGACTCATCTCCGCCAAACTTTTCAACATCACAAAGAAGAGATGCAATATGGGTTTCTTTATCAAACACCATAAGGCATGTTCCGTTCAGATCAGGATTGTTGCCGTTAAAGGTAGCAATGATGTCCATAACTCTTTGATAATCCTGTCTCTTTGCCAGCGGAGGGTTTTCTTCTGTATACCAGCGATAATTAAGGAGCTGTCCCTCAGTATCTGCAGGATTATTCTTCTCGAATTCTTCCTCAAAATTCTGATTTTCCCTCTCCTGAGCAAGCACTGCATCCACCAGTCCCGGAACATCACCACTTTTCTGAAGAACTGCAGAAATGGTCCTTGCGATGTTGACCGTATCTCCATAATTGCTGCTTAAAATGCTGTACAAAAATATACCAACACTGATCAAAAGAACTACTGTTCCTAAGACACCACTGTGCAGAATACTGCTGAGCATTACCTTCTTAGAAAGCTTACCAGTCTTCTTATCTTCTCTTTTTTCAGATACTGAATTGTTCATACTTATACTCTTTATCCTAAAGCATCATAGTCAACCTTCCGTTATTATTATATCAGTTTTATGAACATAAAATCCGCATATCATTGAAAAAAAACCTGGACGAAAAGAGCTGGCTGAACTGATATACCACTGCTGCAACAATGTGGCTCAGTGATAGGTCCTTACTTCAAAAGAGCTATAGACACACTTTCTGAATTCCTGCAAACCTGTGAATAAGCCATCTGCCATCATCTGGGCACCGATGTTGCCGATAGCTGTTGCCTCGGAAGGGCCAGCCAGGACAGTTCTTCCTGTCACCTGGGCAGTGAGCTTGTTGAGGTATTCTGCGTTGGAGCCTCCGCCTACGATGTTTATGCTGGGGAACTTCTTTCCTGTAATATCCTCAATCTCAACAGCTGCTCTTCCGTAGCATACTGCAAGAGATCTGTAGATAACCCTGGCGATTTCCCAGGGAGTTACAGGGATCTGCTCGCCATTTTCCTCGCAAGCTTTCTTTACTGCATCTATCATAGACTCCGGTGCAAGAAAGACTTCGGAGTTTGCATCAACGATTGATGTAATTGTCTCCTCCTCCGCCTTTGCACAAAGGTTTGCAAAAGAGTAATCGTCGGAAGCTTTCTTGCCTGGATAATCGTATCCTGCTTCAAATTCCTTCTTCACGGACTGGATCATCCAAAGCCCCATAATGTTCTTAAGGAATCTGTATCTATGGTCATATCCGCCTTCATTAGTGAAGTTAGCCTCTTCGGCTTTTTCAGAACAGTTTGCCTTTTCAAGCTCGCAGCCAAAAAGTGACCAGGTTCCGGAAGAAATGTAAAGAACATCATCTGAGGTATTCGGAACACTCATAACTGCTGCTCCCGTATCATGGGTCGCAGGAAGTACAACCCTGCATTCAAAGCCCACTTTCTCCTGAATCTCTTTTGTGAGATTCCCCACAAAAGTTCCCGGCATAGAGAGCTCAGTAAAGAGCCTCTTCGGATATCCAAGCTTCTCTATAAGGTCATAGTCCCACTGATTGGTATTTGGATCCACCAGGCCTGTTGTTGTGGCGTTAGTGTACTCCTGCTTCTTAACACCTGTCAGAAGGAAATGCAGATAATCAGGGATCATCAAAAGAGCTTTCGCCTCATCAAGGGTTCCCGGCTCCTGTTTCTTTGCTGCCATCAGCTGATAGACTGTGTTGAAGATTGCCTTCTGAATTCCGGTCTTTTTATAGAGCTCTTTTTCCGGAATGATCCTGTAGACTTCCTCTTCCATGCCCTCGGTGCGACTATCGCGGTAGGCGTAAGTTTTTCCAACCACATCATCATGCTCACCAAGAAGGGCGTAATCAACGCCCCAGGTGTCGATACCCATGGAAACAGGAATCTTGCCAAGGTCGACACATTTTTTCATGCCGGCGACAACCTCATCAAAAAGCCTTTTGGTATCCCAGACCTTGTGACCATCTTCTTCATCCATACCATTATAAAATCTGTGTATTTCTTCGTACTGTATCTTTCCGTCCTCAAACCACGAAAGGATGTGGCGTCCGGAAGATGCACCGATATCAACTGCTAAGTAGTATTTCATGTCGCTCTCCATAACAAAATGCTGTGTATTTGCATAGCGCTCTGGCTTAGTCGCCCTTAACGCTCTCCAATCCTGTCACTCTTCTTCTCATAGAGACAGTCTTCGTTAACCTTGATTCCGAAAGGACCGTTCAATGCTCTGAACATTTCAGGCTCGATTGTCTGGCGCTTTCTGTCTGTCATGGACATAACCTTTACAAGAACCTCAGCAGCCTTTTCTACTGTGTGCATAAGGCCGAAGGTGATATCAAAATCTGTTCCGCAGGCAAACATGCCGTGGTGAGCCCAGATTGCAACATCCTGCTTCTTCATGATCTCAGAAGTAGCAACGGCGATATCTCTTCCGCCAGGAACCATCCAGGGCACAACACCGATTCCGTCAGGGAATACAACAGGACACTCTGTTGCCATCTCCCAGATCTCTCTTGTAAATACTTCTCCGTCAAGAGGAAGTACATAGGTCAGAGCAATAGTATTTGCAGGATGACAGTGGTAAACAACCCTTATCTCTTCATTTCTCTTCTTGCAGACCTCCAGATTCATAAGGTGTGAAGGAAGCTCAGAGGTTGGTCTTCCGCCATTTACAAGTCCCCACTGGATCTGATATTTCTCACCCTTTTCATCAACCTTGATGATGCAGATATTAGCTGCAGGATCGATCTCAACGTTTCTGAAATACTTGCCGGAGCCTGTAACCATGAAGAACTCCCCGGCAAGAGCAGGTACTGAGGTGCCAATTTCCTTCCACTCACCGTCTTCTTTAAGTTCCTCTTTTACAGAAGCGATTTCTTCATCCTTTATACGATAGCTTAAGTTTCCACCGTTTCTTTCGTGCCATCCCTGGTAAAATCCATCAACGCACATACGGCAAAAGCCTTTAGCAAACTCTGAATCTAAAACTCTCATTATTCTTGTCCTTTCCCTGTCATAAATCTTATATACTCACATCAAGCTCTTTTGCTGAGAACATCTGTCTCGTACTTCCTGCAAACCTCAAACCACTCATCCTCTGTAGGAACACCCTTTAATTCGCAGTAGTAATCCCATACATCACCGATAGGCTCCATCTTAATGCGCTCCTGAAGTGACATGAGCTCAGTGAAATTGCGCTCGTTCTGAAGTTTGCAAAGCTTATCATTAGGCTGCAGCTCTGCATTTAAAAGAGCTTTAAGGAAGTTTCTCATTCCGTTGGTCCATGCTGACACTCTGTTTATGCTGGCATCAAAGTAGTCCATTCCGATAAAGAATCTGTCCGGTCCGTTCTTTACGATCTCCTGAGCAATCTCTTTTGCATCGTCATTATAGATAACTACGTGGTCAGAATCCCAACGTACAGGTCTTGTAACGTGAAGAGCCATCTTATCATAGAAAAGAAGCATTGATGAAAGCTTATCTGCTACGTTCTCTGTAGGATGGAAATGGCCTGAGTCTATGAGGCACATGATGTCGTTCTTGGCTGCGTAGTTAAGATAGAACTCCTGTGATCCAACAGTCATGGACTCCATTCCGATTCCGAAAACCTTGGACTCAACAGCAACATAAACCTTGCTCCTGTCATAAGGTGTTGCAAGGATCTGATCCAGGGAATCCTTGAGGCGCTTTCTTGGTGAAATGCGATCAGGGATAACGTCCTTAAATCCATCAGGGATCCAGATGTTCATCATGCATGGCATTCCGGTCTCTTCTGCGAAGTACTCAGAAATCTTAAGACATGCGATGCAGTGATCGATCCAGAACTTTCTGATTTCCTCATCCTCAGATGATAAAGTTGCATCAGCTGCTTTGGGATGTGAGAACATTGTTGGGTTAAAATCAAGTCCAATGCCGTGCTTTTTGGCAAAATCCACCCAAGCCTTAAAGTGCTTTGGCTCCAGCTTATCTCTGTCTACCCACTCGCCTTCTTCAAAAACTGCATAGGAGGCGTGAAGGTTTAATTTGTGTTTTCCGGGAACGAGGCTGAACACCTCATCTATGTCCTGCATCAGCTGCTCAGGTGTCGTAGCTCTGTATGGATAATTTCCTGTTGTCTGGATTCCCCCGGAAAGAGGTCCCTTCTGATCAAAGCCAACTACGTCATCTCCCTGCCAGCAGTGCATTGAAAGGCTGATCTTTGAAAGCTCCTCTATAGCCTTATCTGTATCAACTCCAAGCTTTGCATAGCGCTCTTTTGCTGCTTCATATCTCTCTTTTACTGTCATTTTTGTAACCGTCCCTTCCATATTTTAAAAGTGTTAAAGCGTCCTTTTTAATTGCTTTATCTTATGATAAGGCCTTGGCTATAAATAATTAAGGTCGTAATCCGAATAAAAAAGCGTCCTTTCTTGCAGGCAATATAAAAATGTGATATGTTGTGGTCACAAAGAAAAAGAGGTGAATTATGAACCAGGTACTTCTCGATAAACTCAGCGTTATTACAGAGGAAGAACAATCAATTTTAGATGGCAACAAAGTCATAAACAGAGCTTTATATTATAGTCCTGAAGCGTCCAAATCCACAGATGAAATTGACTCTGCCAGAGTATTAAAAAACGGACGTCTTATCGATATGCGCCCACACGTACGATTTATTCACTTTCCGAAGCATACTCACAACTACGTGGAGTTCATATACATGTGCAGCGGAAGCACAAGACACATCGTTGACGGTCAGGAGATCACCTTACATGAGGGAGACCTTCTCTTTCTCAACCAGCACGCCACCCAGGAGATCTACCCTGCAGGCGAAAAAGACATCGCTGTGAATTTCATGATACTTCCGGAGTTTTTTGATGTGGTCCTTCCCATAATGGGTGCCCAGCCCAGTGCTCTTCGCGACTTCATAATCAGCTGTCTTACAAAAAAAGACATGCCCAGCAACTACCTGTATTTTAGTGTCTCAGAAATCCTGCCCATCCAGAACCTTATGGAAAACCTTATCTGGAACATGCTCGATGCAGAAAAAAACAGCCGCACTATAAATCAGGCGACTGTAGGTCTTTTATTCCTTAATCTCACAAATCATTCAGAGCTGATCCATGTTCCATCAAACTCCTATGATCAGGAAATAACTTTAAAGGCTCTATCATACATTGACACTTCCTACAAAACAGCTTCTCTCAAACGCTTTGCTGAGACCGAAAAAGCTGATGAATACACCGTGAGCCGTATAATAAAAAAAGAGACAGGTCACACCTTCAAGGAACTCCTGCAGGAGAAGCGCCTTGAAAGAGCCTGTACTCTTCTTACACGTTCAAAAGTTTCAATTGCTGATATAGCAGAATCTGTGGGCTACGAAAACACAAGCTTTTTCCATCGCCTCTTTAAAAGAGTCTACGGCTGCAGCCCCAGGGACTATCGGAACAAAGCGTAATTCTCCATAATTTTTCGCTATATATCGAGCATAACACACTTATCTTTGGCAAGGATGTTACCATTCACGGTTTGGGGAAGCGATGCCCACAGGGAAGGGGAGAGTCTGGGAAAGCCGCGAGCAACAACTAAAAACACAAAATCTGAGCGTAGCAGCAAGCTGAAGAATTCATGTGCCATAAGCATTAGCACCTTCCAGCCTGCCCACGGACCCCAGGACGGCTCCTGAGTTTTCTCAGCTGTTATTTCCATTTCCTCACCGTACGCAAACGAAACGTTTCTTTAGCATTCCTGCAGTTTTTATAATATTACGCATGCTCGCTTGCAGGGCTTTATAATGTTGCATGCCTCAAATGGTCATTGGGGTGCATTGCACCCATGACCATTTTAATATACGTATATGAACAGCCCTGCTTCGGACATCTCTCGCATGCGAGTTAAAAACTGCATTGGAATGCTAAGAAACTGGCGTTTGCTATTTGGAGGACTCGGAAATGAAAACAAGCAGCTTCAAAAGCCAATGAGCCGTCGGTCCGTAGGATGGAAGATGCTAAGACTTACGACCATGAATTCCAGCGAGCCGGTCCGGGAAGATTTTGGTTTTTTTGTTGCGGGAAGCTTTCCCAGACTCTCCCCTTCCCTGTGGGCATCGCTTCCCCAAACCGTGAATGGTAACGCAAGGATTAATTAAAGGATTAAAAAAATATAAATTTTATTGTATACTATAACCTTGGGTAAGAATGAGTTTTGTTTGGAGGTTAGTTTTGAAGCACCCGGTTTATCGAATATTCAGAAAGGCTGCAACCATATTGATGCCTGAGTTTAAGGTGGAAGGAACTGAGAATCTCCCCCAGGGACCGGCAATAATTGTTGGAAATCATTCCCAGGCCTACGGACCTGTAGCAGCTGAAGTTTACTATCCAAGAGCTCACAGTACCTGGTGCATTTCGGAGATGATGGAGAAGGAAAAGGTGGCTGATTACGCCTACAAGGACTTCTGGTCAAAAAAACCACTTCCCTTAAGGCCACTTTTATGGCTGCTTTCAAGGCTTCTTCCCACAGTTGCGTCTATTGCCCTAACAAATGCAGAGACTACACCGGTCTATAGGGATAAACGCCTTATGAAGACCTTCCAGCTCTCCACAGAAAAGCTGAAAGAAAACGTAGACATTGTGATCTTCCCGGAGGATTACACCGAGCATAACAACATCGTCCACAAATTCCAACACGGATTTGTCCATGTTGCAAAGTATTACTACAGACAGACTGGAGAAGCTTTACCTTTTGTGCCGATGTACGTGTGTCCAAAGCTTGGAAAGCTGGTTTTTGGAAAGCCCATAATGTATGACCCCAAGGCAAAGATCGATGAAGAATGCGAGCGGATCTGCTCCTATCTTCAGGATTCCATCTCAGAAATTGCCTACAGCCTGCCCAGACACAGGGTGGTTCCATATCCAAATGTGTCAAGAAAACACTATCCATATAATGAAAGAAAGAATTAAAGAAATGAAGAAACCTGTTGTTGATTACAGAAAGCTGAGACTTTCAAATATTACAAGCAAAGAATATAAGCATTTATTGCTGCTCCTTGGATGGGTTGGGTACCTGATCATGTACGTAGTTACAGAAAGGTTCATCCCCGAGAGCAAATGCCACGTGGTACACAGTGTAGTAGATGACCTGATACCCTTCAATGAGTATTTCGCCATTTTCTATGTCTCCTGGTACCTGTTTATGGTGGGTTCCCTTTTGTATTTTGCTCTTTATGATATAAAGGCCTTTGAAAAAGCACAAAAGCTCATCATCGGAATGCAGGTAATAGCTATGATCACATATATTGTATGGCCATCAGTCCAGAATATGCGTCCGGAGCATTTTGAACACGAAAACTTCTGCACCTGGATGATGGGAATACTCTATAAAATAGATACACCAACAGGCGTGTGCCCCTCACTTCATGTTGGATATACGCTGGCTGTACTTTCTGCCCTTTTTCTTATGAAAGATATAAAGGTATGGAAGAAAGTATTTATGTCAGTTTGGGGATTTATGATATGCATTTCAGTATGCTTTGTTAAGCAGCACTCCTTTGTCGATGTAATGGCTGCTTGTGTGTTATATGTTTTTCTTGAAGTGCTGCTTTACGGGAGGATTTTTAAATGGGAAACAGAAAATGGGGAGATCGGTCAGACGGAAAACTGATCAGAGATATAGATGCAATGCACTATGTCATGCCACTCATGTATCCGAACAGATGTGATAATGAGGCATACATGAAGCTTGCCATAGATATCTCCCACACTGAGGAATATATAAAGGAATACAATAAAGCTCATCCGGATAAAAAGATTGCTATCTTTGATGTTGTTATCTGTGCCGCCCTTAAAACATTAAGGCTGCGACCACAGATGAACAGGTTTATTGCAAACCAGACTCTCTACCAGAGAAACGATGTCACAGCTGCATTTACAGTCAAAAAAGAATTCAGGGATGACGGGGATGAGACCCTTGCAAGGATCACAAGCGAGGATTCTGACACCCTGGAGAGTATCAGCCGCAAGGT
Source organism: Butyrivibrio sp. AE2032 (assembly GCF_000702965.1). Taxonomy (NCBI): domain Bacteria; kingdom Bacillati; phylum Bacillota; class Clostridia; order Lachnospirales; family Lachnospiraceae; genus Butyrivibrio; species Butyrivibrio sp. AE2032. The sequence continues at coordinate 124,689 of NZ_JNLF01000003.1, forward strand.
AAGGGATCAGATAGCTCTTTGTAAGACACAGGATGATGAATCTACAGAGGCCATGAACTTTATCATGAAGATTCCCGGAAAGCACCTTATTGGTGCCATTGCCAGATTTCTTGACAAACATGGCTGGATGCCAAAGTCAGTGATAGCAACAGACCCTTACCAGTGCTCGGTAGTTCTCACAAATCTTGGCTCCATTGGAATGGACATTGGTTACCATCACCTTATGAACTGGGGTACAAACTCAGTATTCATCATCGTCGGAACCAAGAAGAACACTCCGCACTTTGACCAGGCAGGAAACGTCACCATGAAAAGAGAATTGGATCTGGCTTTCACTATCGATGAAAGAATTTCTGATGGTTTCTATTATGCACGGTCTCTTAAGATGATCAAAAAGCTGGTTGAAAATCCTGAGCTTATGGAAAATCCTCTTTCCACAGAGGTATAAAAAAACAAGGGCAGCCTCTCGAGCAAAAGGCTGTCCTTTTCTTTTGATTAGTTTGCAGATCACTCTTCCCAGGAATCCAGAAGCATTGAGGAGTACAAGTCGTAGTATGCTCCCCTCTTTGCAATGAGACTGTCGTGGTCTCCACTCTCAATGATTCCACCATCATCTATGACGAAGATACAGTCTGCATTTCTGATGGTTGAGAGTCTGTGGGCAACGATGAAGGAAGTTCTCTTTTTCAAAAGCTCCTCAATACCCTTCTGCACAAGGATCTCGGTTCCTGTGTCAATATTGGAAGTTGCCTCATCCAGTATCAGTATCCTTGGATCAGTCAAAAGAGTTCTCGCAAAAGCAATAAGCTGCCTCTGTCCGTTTGAAAGTCCACCGCCCCTTTCGGTTATCACAGTATCATACCCATCCTTTAAGTTTACAATGAAATCGTGGGCGTGTACTGCCTTGGAGGCTGTGAGCATCTCTTCGTCAGTAGCATCAGGTCTTCCGTATTTCAGGTTATCCCTTATGGTCCCTGAAAAGAGATAGTTGTCCTGTGTCATTATTCCCAGCTGGCTTCTGAGGGACTGGATAGTAACCTTACTAATGTCATAGCCGTCTATGAGTATTGTTCCAGACTTCACATTATAGAATCTGGCAAGCAGGCTTACAATTGTTGTCTTTCCTGCCCCTGTAGGTCCAACCAGTGCAATAGTCTTTCCTCTTTCAGCTTTAAAACTCACATCCTTTAGTATGTCCACATCAGGTTCGTCAGGATATGCAAAGGTAACGTCCCTGAATTCCACGTCTCCCTTAATATCAGGAATATCAACAGCTTCGCTTCCATCCTTAACAAGAGGATCCATATCCATGATCTCATATACTCTCTCAGCTGAAGAAAGGTTGGTTATGAGCTTATTGTAGTAGTTTGCCAGATTCCTTATGGGACTGAAAAACATTCCAAGATACAGAACAAATGCTGACAAAGTACCAATGGACTCGGCCCTTACCCCTAGCTTTGTTACTGCAAGATAATACAATGTAGCCGTTCCAAGTCCACCGGCAATCTCAATTGTAGGGCTGTATAGATCAGTGATCACCACCGCAGATCTGAAGGCATCTATATCCTCATCTACTATTTCATTAAAGTCCCTGGATGCTTCCTCCTGAGCATTAAAGCTCTGAATAACAATTGTTCCCTCAATTCCCTCATGGATAGCAGCAGCCATGTTAGAATCTTTCTTTTTCCACTTTTGCCATCTCTTATGAGCAAGGATCTCACAAAAGTATAATCCACATAAAATAATGGGAACAGCTACCGCAGCAGATAGTGAAAGTAATGGACTTTTTACTATCATTATTATCACTATCACAATTACAGTCACAACGTCGGGAGCGAGGGTTGTAACAGTGCTTGAAAGCACATCCTTAAGTGCATTTACATCTCCCGTAACCCTTGCCAGGATCTTTCCTGAGGGTCTCTGATCAAAGAAATCCACTCCAAGCTTCTGAATATGAACATAGAGCTTTCTTCTGATGTTCAGGATCAGGTCGTTGGAGATGTCAGCCATCATTCGTCTCCAGATCCTGGTAGCTGCGTAGCTGACAAGAGCAAGAGCTATCATTATCCCTGACATCACCAGCAGTCCTTCCACATTTCCTGCAATTATCTCGTCGTCTATTATTTTTTCAATCAGAAGGGGATAAACAGTAGTTATTGCAACCGTCAAAAAGATCAGCAATGTAACAACAACTATCTTCCCTTTGTATTCCAAAAGATTTAGAAGGAGCCTTCTGAGGACATCCAGTTTCAGGGTCTCCTTTAAATCTTCATCTTCTCTGGTGCTGTTTATAGCCATTTTTTAGCACCTCCTTACTTTTAAATTATGTCTTGGTCATTATGTCTTTTTACAGATTTCCTACAGCAAGTGCCTTCTTGTAGTCGCCGTACTGAGCCTCATAAGTGCTGTAATATAGGCCTCTCTTTTTTATCAGTTCAAGATGAGTGCCTCTTTCCTTTACCTTTCCGTCCTGAAGAACAATGATCTCATCAGCATCTTTAACAGAAGAAATCCTGTGACCTATTATGATCTTGCTCATATCTTTCTTTTGACGAAGTTCATCCTGTATAGCAGCCTCAGTTTCCATATCAAGAGCTGATGTGGAATCGTCAAGTATGAGAAGGTCAGCCTTTTTAGCCAGGGCCCTTGCTATAGAAAGCCTCTGCTTCTGTCCGCCGGAAAGGCCTATTCCTCGCTCACCTATGATCGCATCATAGCTATCCGTGATCTTTTCAACAAACTCTTTTGCATGGGCACTTTTTATGGCGCTCTTCACAGTTCTTTCATCCATGCTGGACTTGCTGCCCAGTCTAACATTTTCAGTGATGGTATCAGAGAAAAGAAATACATCCTGAGCTACCACAGATGAAAAAGCCCTTATGTCAATTAGGGGCATCTGTCTTATATCTTTTCCCCCGATCCTTATGGTACCGGCTGTGACATCATAGAATCTCTCTATCAGATTTACGATGGTGCTCTTACCGGCGCCTGTAGCTCCCATTATTCCAAGAGTATTGCCTTTTTTTATGGTAAAAGAGATATCCTCCAGGATCTTCTTTCCATCCATCTCAAAGTCAACTCCGTCAAAAGAGATCTCGCCGATGTGGTCTGTAGAAACGACCTCACCAGGCTCCTCCTCAGCATCCTTGGGATCGCAGATCTCTGACTTTGTATCAAGAACCTTTGATATCTTCTTGTATCCTGCAACGCCCTGAGAGATCAGAGACAACATCCAGCCAAGGTTTTCGATAGGCCATACTATGCTTATGGAGTAGGACACAAAGGCAACCAGTGTTCCATAAGTGATGGACCCCTTAATTGCCGCATAACCGCCGATAGCCACCACAAAAACCTGCATGATCTTGGGGATTGTACCAAGAAGGGGATCCGTATCCGCAAGGTCTGTAGCAAAGGTCTTGTTGGCATCACCGTAGGCCTGGTTCTTTTCATCAAACTTCTGCATCTCGAAGCTCTCAGCAGAAAAAGCTTTTACAGTCCTTACTCCTGTGATGTTCTCCTCAATGACCTTGGTCAGGGCAGCATTCTTTTCGCTGATATCGTCGTAGTCTTTTCCAAGTTTCTTTTCCAGGGTAAGGGCAATAAAGGCCAGCGGAGGCATGAATACCAGTGGAACAATGCTGAGCTTCCAATTGAGCTTAAGCATGCAGACCACTACTCCTATGAAATATATGGTGGCCTCTGTCATCAGCATTCCAACAAATCCTGTAAGGTCCCAGACCGCACCTGCATCTTCTCTGACTCTTGCCATAAGTTCGCCCGTGTTGGTCTTATCAAAGTACCCCTTGTGGAGAGAAAAGATATGCTTCATCATGTCTTTTCTAAGACCGGAGGCCACTCTGCAGCCTGACATGTCGCAAAGGAATTCCTTTACAAACTGGAAGAAGGCTCTTCCAAGTCCTGCTGCCACATACAGCAATATGTCTCTTCTAAAAATATCCATATTTCTTCCCACGATGACATCGTCCACCATGGAGAGAGTTATAAACGGAACAAGTATATCTATGGCTGTACTGCACACAAGGCAGATACCGCCGATCAGATACCTCCACCAGTTCCTGATAATATATTTCTTCATAACATCACATCCTTTTTAATCAACAAAAAAAGCGGCAGGATATGGAAATCCTGCCGCCTATATCACAAGCGAAAGTCCTGCTTATACCAAATAAGCAAACTCCGGCGAGGTAACCATAATCCTTCTATCAAGTAAAATTGTTTTTCTAGTCTTAATCATCATGTTTACCTCCTTTCGTCATATTTGTTTCAGTTACATTTTTTACGATAGGCTACTCATCTGCATTTGTCAACATTAACTTTTACTTTTCTTCACCACACCCTCCGCATATTCTCTACTTACTAGAATAACATTAAAATGGAAAAATTAGGAATTTTGCGTTAAAGTATTTACTATGAGAAAAATACTTATAACAAATGATGATGGAATAAATTCAGAGGGACTTGCACGCCTTGCACGGGCAGCGTCAGAAATTGGGGAAGTTTGGGTAGTTGCTCCGGACTCAGAGCGAAGCGCCATGTCCCACAGCGTAACCTTAAGAAAGCCTGTGGAAGTATGGGAAGTGCCCTTTCCTGTTGAAGGCGTAAAGGCCTATGCCTGCGACGGAAAGCCTTCAGACTGTGTAAGAGTTGGAGTCCTTAATATCGTTCCCGGAAGGCCTGATCTGGTTTTCTCCGGCATTAACTATGGCTACAACGTGGCTGCTGATCTCCAGTACTCTGCTACCGTTGGGGCTGCCTTTGAAGGCTCTTTTCAGGGTGTTCACTCCATAGCCTTTTCAGAGGGCGCCATCGAGATCCACGAAGTCACAGACAAATATCTCTCCCAGATCATGAAGGAACTGGTGGATAAGCCTCTTTCAAACTATCAGATCTGGAACGTTAATTTCCCGGGCTGTACCTTGGAGGAATGTAAGGGGATTGCTTACAACAGAAAAGTCTCCCATGACGGCTTTTATAAAGACCGCTACAAGGAGACTAAAATTTCTGATGGACGTATGTCCTATATGGTTGATGGTATCAGGAACTGGGAAGCAGCCGAAGGAACCGATCTTAGGGCTATCCTTGACCACTATGTCAGCGTAGGAATCGCCAACAATATCTCGTAACTTACGCGATAGCTTCCTTCATGCTCTTTACGTACTCACCTACGTACTTAGGAGCATCCTTTCCATACTTTTCAATGATCTTTATTATGGCAGATCCTACGATTGCTCCGTCGGAAATATCTGCCATTTTCTTTGCCTGCTCGGGCTTTGAAATACCAAAACCGATTGCACAGGGAACATCTGTATTCTGCCTTATGGCATCAACGATTGAGGTCAGATCTGTCTTGATCTCGCTTCTCATACCGGTAACACCAAGGCTAGAAACTACATAGATGAAGCCTTCTGCATTCTTGGCAATCTCAGCGATCCTGTTCTCGGAAGTTGGCGCAATGAGGGAAACCAGGTCCACACCGTACTTGTTGCAGATTGACAAAAACTCCTCTTTCTCCTCAAAGGGAAGATCCGGAAGAATAAGACCGTCAATTCCAATCTCGCTGCAGGTCTTGATGAACTTGTCTGCATCATAGGAAAAGACAACGTTGGCATAGGTCATGAATACCATGGGAACCTTTACGTCTTCCCTAAGCTCTTTTACCATGTCAAAGATCTTGTCGGTGGTGGTCCCACCTGTCAGGGCACGAAGGTTGGCTCCCTGGATCACAGGACCTTCTGCTGTTGGATCAGAAAAAGGGATTCCCAGCTCAATAAGGTCTGCGCCGTTTGCCACCATCTCTTTTACCGTGTTCTTAGTGGTCTCCAGGTCAGGATCACCACAGGTTATAAAAGCAATAAAAGCTTTTCCGTTTGCAAATGCATTCTTTATATTACTCATTGATATCCTCTCCTCTGTATCTTGCAATGGCAGCGCAATCCTTGTCGCCTCTGCCGGAAATTGTGATCACGATTATCTGGTCCTTGCCCATGGTTGGTGCGATCTTCATGGCGTGAGCAAGGGCATGGGATGACTCGATTGCAGGAATGATGCCCTCTGTTCTTGAAAGGTACTCGAAAGCTTCAACTGCCTCATTGTCTGTAACAGGTACGTACTCAGCTCTTCCGATATCGTGAAGGTAAGCATGCTCAGGTCCGATTCCCGGATAGTCAAGGCCGGCGGAAATTGAGTAAACAGGAGCAATCTGTCCATACTTATCCTGGCAGAAATAGGACTTCATTCCGTGGAAGATTCCAAGGCGTCCTGTTGCGATGGTTGCTGCTGTCTCAAAGGTATCAACGCCTCTGCCTGCTGCCTCACAGCCGATGAGCTTAACTCCCTCATCCTCAATGAAGTTATAGAAAGTTCCGATGGCATTTGATCCTCCGCCAACGCAGGCAAGAACTGCATCAGGAAGTCTTCCCTCCTTTTCAAGGATCTGCTCCTTGATCTCCTTTGATATAACTGCCTGGAAGTCCCTTACGATGGTTGGGAAAGGGTGAGGTCCCATAACAGAGCCAAGGCAGTAGTGGGTATCGCTGATCCTGCTGGTCCACTCTCTCATGGCCTCGGAAACCGCATCCTTAAGGGTTGCTGTACCGGTTGTTACAGGAATTACTTCAGCTCCAAGAAGTCTCATTTTATATACATTCAGGGCCTGTCTCTTGGTGTCCTCTTCTCCCATGAAAACCACGCACTCCATACCCATAAGAGCTGCTGCTGTGGCTGTTGCAACACCGTGCTGACCGGCTCCGGTCTCAGCTATGAGCCTTGTCTTTCCCATCTTCTTGGCAAGAAGGGCCTGACCAAGTACGTTGTTTATCTTGTGGGCTCCTGTGTGATTGAGGTCCTCTCTCTTAAGGTAAATCTTGGCGCCACCCAGGTCCTTTGTCATCTTCTCAGCGTAGTACAGCCTTGAAGGACGACCGGCATATTCATTGAAAAGAGTTTCCAGCTCCTTGTTAAATTCCGGGTCATTCTTATAGTGATTGTAGGCCTCTTCCAGTTCGATCACTGCATTCATCAGAGTCTCAGGAATGTACTGACCTCCATGTATTCCAAATCTTCCGTTTTTGTTGCTCATAATGTTTCTCCTCTTGCTTGTTGCCAGCGCATCATGCGCAGCATGCTACAATTTCATTTATCAGCGGTACTCATTTTGTCTTCACATATTTGATCTGCATCATGTCCTTCTGGCATTTTCTGCAAATTGTTTCATCTTCGTCGGGTCCTTGTGGCTCTCAGTCTCTATGCCGGAACTCACATCCACTGCGAAGGGGTGCAGGGCTTCTATGGCAGCTGCCACATTTTCCGGATCAAGACCTCCAGCCAGGAAGAAGGGCTTCTCGATTCCCGCCTCCTTAATGAGTTCCCAGTTAAAGGTCTGGCCTGTGCCCTTTCCGGAATCCAGAAGCAGGTAATCGGCGCTTGAGGCCTTGATTCTCCGGATGGTGGCTGCGGTATCGACTACGAAAGCCTTTATAATCGGCTTGCCTCCGATCAACTCCCGGAGCCTTCCTATATATGCCTCGGCCTCACTGCCATGAAGCTGGGCTATATCAATGATGCCATCTGATATAAGCGAAGCTATTGTCTCCGGTTCCTCGTCCACGAACACGCCCACAGCCTTTATCTCCGGCGAAAGCGCCTTTTTAAGTTCCAGGGCCTGCTGCCTTGTGACGTTTCGCTTACTCTTTCCCCAGAACACGAATCCCACAAATTCCGGCTTAAGCTCGTTGACCACCTGGACATCTTCCGGCCTTGTAAGTCCACAGAACTTTATAAAGGTATTCTGTTTTCCAAGTCTGCTTTTATCCACGCCAAAACTCACATTCATTCTTTCTTAACGCCTTACTTGCCAAATCCCTTAAGCTCTGCCAGCTTCGCTTTCTTGTCCTGGGCTCTCATGAGGGTTTCCCCAACAAGAACTGCGTCGGCTCCGATCTCGCGAAGGGCCTTAACATCTTCTGCGCTCTTTACGCCACTTTCTGAAACGAATATCACGTCCTGTGGGATCAGGGCACGAAGGCGCTTGCTGTTCTCTGTATCTACGGTAAAGTCCTTCAGGTTCCTGTTGTTGACTCCGAGGACTCTTGCTCCAATATCCAGGGCCATCTCAACTTCTCTTTCATCATGGGTCTCAACCAGGGCTGAAAGTCCCAGTTCATCACAGATCCCCATGTATTCCTTCATCTGGCTCTTTTCCAGAATGGAGCAGATAAGAAGAACTGCAGAGGCTCCTAAAACCTTTGCCTCGTAGATCATGTACTCATCTACCGTAAAGTCTTTTCGAAGGCAGGGTATCTTTACCGCCTGCGTTATCTCTTTTAAATAATCATCTCTTCCCAAAAACCACTTGGGTTCTGTCAATACCGAGATGCAATCAGCTCCAGCAGCTTCATATTCCTTAGCTATTTCAAGATAAGGAAAATCCGGGGCTATCAGGCCCTTTGAGGGAGAGGCCTTCTTGCATTCGCAGATAAAAGAGATATCGGACTTATTAAGGGCTTTTTCAAAGGAGAAATCTCCTTTTGGGAGGGTAAAAGCCCTGTCCTTAACTTCGCGAAGGGGCGTAGTCTCTTTTGCTGCTGCGATCCTCTCCCTGGTATATGTAGCTATCTCATCCAAAATGGTCATACTCTGTATCCTCTATAGCACGGTCCAATCGGCCCTGCCAGCAATGTGTCTGTTCTTACCTGTTTGAAACCTCGATAACCTTGTTAAGTGTCTCAAGGGCTTTTCCCGAATCAATGATCTCTCCTGCCAGCTTAACGCCCTCTGCAAAACTCTCTGCTTTTCCGCCGATGTACAGTGACGCACCTGCATTCAAAAGAACTGCATCCCTCTTTGGACCCTTTGCTCCACCCAAAATGTCTTTTGTGATCTGGGCGTTCTCCTCAGGGCTTCCACCAACCAGGTCTTCCTTCTTACATCTTGTAAGGCCGAAATCCTCAGGCTTTATCATGTAGGTCTTGTACCATCCGTCCTTGATCTCGCAGGCCTTAGTCTCTGAGCTTAATGAGATCTCATCAAGCTTATCCATTCCGTAAACTACCATGCCTCTCTTAACTCCAAGGCTTACAAGAACCTGCGCCAGTGGCTCTACAAGATAATCATCATATACACCAAGAAGCTGCATTGAAGGAGATCCGGGATTTGTAAGTGGTCCAAGGATGTTGAATACTGTCCTGAAGCCCAGCTCCTTTCTGATGGCTCCTACATACTTCATGGAGCTGTGGTACTTCTGTGCAAAGAAGAAGCACATTCCTGCCTCCTTGAGGAGCTCTATGCACTTTTCAGGTTCCTGCTGGATGTTAACTCCAAGAGCCTCCAAGCAATCAGCTGTTCCGCACTTACTGGAAGCTGCCCTGTTACCATGCTTTGCAACCTTCATTCCGCCTGCTGCTGCAACAAGAGCTGAGGTTGTTGAGATATTGAAGCTGTGGGAGCCATCTCCGCCTGTTCCAACTATCTCGAAAATATCCATTCCTGTGTCTACCTTTGTGGCGTGATCTCTCATGGCTGCTGCACAACCTGCGATCTCGTCGGTGGTCTCTGCCCTTGCACTCTTTGTAGAAAGGGCTGCCAGAAATGCTGCGTTCTGAGTCTGGCTTGTTTCGCCGCTCATAATTTCATTCATTACGCTGTAGGCCTCATCATAGGTAAGGTCCTCTTTGTTTACGATTTTTACGATTGCTTCTTTGACCATTTTGCTCTCCTCCTTAGTGACTTGCGTCTCTGCCGGACTTTAGCTTTCTGAGTAAAAGAAAAGTCCCTGACAGAAACTATTCCTATTTCTGTCAAGGACGAATATACTTAATCCGCGGTGCCACCTTGAATTCACGGTTTGACCCGTGCTCTTACAGGATACCTTTATATCCCAGGCAACTGACGTATGCCTTCACGTCGCAACATACTAGGCAGATATAAGCCGTTACGCTGCGCCCTCTGTGGTCCATTTGATAACTGGTTTCTTGCCAGGTTCTCACCATCCCTAGCTCTCTGTGTAGGCCTTATTACCTTTATCTCCACTTCAACGGTTTGAAGTATTAAATTATTGAAATATTACCACTACGTGATTTTACTGTCAAGCTTATTTTTCATCATGACAAAAGCATTCTTATAGTTCTTTCTCCTGCCACTCTTTAGAAGCTTTGTCAGCTTTTCTTTTACGTCAGGAAGCATGATGACTTTGCTTATCCGGTCGCTGTAACGGCTTCCTGAGTCAAAGGCAATCTCCCCAAGGATTTCCTCAAGGCTCTTACCCGTTGTATAGCTTCTTCCAATGGTATCAGTGGCTGCATCAATGGAATCAGCAATGGATATTATATCGATATAAGCTTTGACATTTGGCTCTATCTTTTCCGGCAGATCAGGATAGCCTCTGCTCTCATCAAACCACACATGGTGACAGAGAGCTGCCTTGGCATAACTCTTTGTGGAGTCATGGGACAGCAAAAGCTCATATCCAACCTGTGGATGATGCTTTAAAAGAGCAAATTCAGAGTCAAAAAGCTTTCTTCCATAGACAGAGATCGTGTCGATCATTGGGAGCTTTCCAAAATCATGGCAAATAGCAGCGTGATAGACGTAAGAAAGGATTGCTCTGTTCTTACCCTCATATAATGCTCCCCTAAAGAAAGAGGGACTATTATCCAGCATAGCTTGACATATAAGCCTGCTGATATCAGCCACCATCCTGCTGTGCACATAGGTAGGCGGATGAAGAGCCGCAAGACTTCTTAGGCCCATCTCCTCAAAGGAAAGCCCACCTTTAAATTCCCGGAAGTTATATAGTATTTCCGCAAAGTATTCCAGCATCAGGCTGTAATTATCAACACCTGTTGCGTGAAGTGCATAGGCAAGGAGATTCTCGTACATATCAAGAAGGACTAACCGTTCCTTTGCATCAAGCTCATCTTCCTGATTTCCTAAGGTAGTGATATATTCCAGAGGCACAAGAACATTGGCAAGTACGCTGTAGAACTCGAAATCATTGTCATCAGCTCTTTTATATATTTCCAGGAGCCATGTTCTATACTCCGAAAGCCCAAGCCTTCCAGCCAGATATCTGTTACGGGCCAGAAGTATCTCTAATCCATCCATGGTAAGGATCTCGCTGTTCCCCTTCTTATCCATGTTCCAGAGATTCTCCAGCCTGTCCATGTGGTCAGCGATGATCCCAAGGTCTTCACCCGCAAAGCCTCGGATATTGCCACACTCAGTTTCCTGTCCAATATACTCCAGAGCTCTTAAGCAGTGATAATTCCAGTCCTCCTTGGAGATACTGTCTGCATAAAGAGGATCCTTTGAAAACTCAAGAGAACGCCTTAATGTACTAAGGCTTTCCTCATTGAGATACTTATCAAGGCCCCTTATCTCGTACATAACGGTATCGTACCTGGAATGCATCAGGATAAGCTTTTTGGATTTTGGATCCTTGAGACTCTTAAAGTTCTCCGGCTTTAGATACTCGGCCATACGCCTTGCTACTTCAAGGCCTTCAATCCTGTAACCATCAAGGAGACTCACTGCAGACTTCATTCTTTTTGACTGATGGGCAAGCTCATAGCAGGCAATGAAGTGCATATCCAGATGGCGGATCTTTTCTGCATCATCATCCTTTTTTTCTGCTTCTTCAAGGAGTCTTTTTGTGATCATATGAAGGAGCTGACAGTCCAGATCTCCAAGCTGCTGACCGTTAATTAGTTCCCTGCAGAATTCAAAAAGACTCTCCTCCTCGTTTTCACTAAGAGGCGATGAAGATGTTAGCATTGGAAATAGCATGTTCTCCAAGAAGTCCCTGTTTTCAAGGGAAAGCTCCCTTATCTCCATGAAGTTCTCTGTAAGGATCTCCTCGTAGGAGCTGGCATTTGTTACATCCGATATCCTTGGACTGGACAGCACCCTTATTCTGGCAGTTCTCTTAACATACTCATCCAGGATGATATTAAAGTCTGAAGGAGCGCTCTTACGTATATCCATAAGAAGCTCGTAAACAGTCTTATAAAGCTCAGGCCTTCTCTTTTTAATAAAGTTTTTAATTCCCTCTGTGCTGCCGGATTGTTTAAGGATACTTAAAAAACTATCGTCGCATGCAGAAAAGTCCTTGGTCATAAAGCCTTTAGCAATGTCTATGATGGCAAAGATTACCTTGTCATCAGAAGTCAGCTTTCTTGCTATATCGCCAAAATAGTCGGATTCTTCAGCAGTGTCTTTATAATGCTCCAAAACTATATGAGCATATTTTTCTGTGGATTCATGCCTTCTAAGAAGGGAATAGGCTGCCAGTGGATGGAGGCCGACAAGAAACTCCTCATCTTTTGTAGGAGTCCTTCCCAAATTGATCAAAGTATCCATCACATACAGCTTTCCTACATCGTAGCAAAGGCCACAGTGGTAGAGCTTATCATAAAACTCACCGTCAAGACTGCATCCCTCCAGGGAGCTTCTCTCATTCTTCAATAGCTCTTTTACTATATACATTGAAAGATCCGCAGTCAGAAGACTGTCTACAAATACCGGCGGATGAAGGGCTGCCATGCAGCTAAGGCACATATTCTCAAAACTCATACCACCCTGAAGCTCGATAAATCTGTCCAGGAAGGTGACAATATATTCCATGAAAAAAGAAAAAGCACCCTGTCCGGTAGCCCTAAGGATATAGGCCTTAACTCTTGTGTAGAACATGGATAATACGTCCGCCACAAGATAAGCATTGTCCTCAGTCACCGTAGCAAGATACTCTACAGGCACATAAATATTAGCCATTGTCGAATACATGTCATATTCGGCAGTGGCATAGTTTTCGTATATAGAAATAAGATTTTTTCTGTAATCCTCCAGGGACTCCTCCCCGGCAAAAAAGGCATTCCTTGCTACTATCAGTTCAAGGTGCATTTTAGGAAGCAGCTCTTTTGACTTCTCAGGGTCCTTGTTCCAGATCTTTTCAAGGAGCTGAACATAGTTATAGATCTTTAAGCACTGGTGCCTTGTCATCTTCCAGGCATTTCCGTTTTCCGTAAGCTGCCCCATGTGCTCAAGGGATCTTAACCGGTATCTGTCCCAGTCCATACCAGGGGTATTCTGGGTGTAAAAAGAATCATCTGCTATATCCAGTGTCTTTACAAGGGCATCGATCCTCTTGTTATTTACAGTCTCATCGGTGGAGTCATAGGTATCATATAAAGCCGCATAGAATCTGGCCTGGCCCAGTACCTCTTTTCTCCTGTCTATACTGGTAAGCCTAAGGAACCTATCGTGTTCAAGATAGGAAAGAACCACCTCCGCAGCCTTTAAGCCCTCTTCACGGTAATAGGCTATCAGTCTGTTCTCAGGTCTTTTTATGCGGTTAACACGGTTCATGTTGTTGTAAGCAGCATAAATAAGGAGATTGGCCTGTCTGACTATATCCTCATCCTCTCCCCGAAGAAGCGCATTATTAAAGAGCCGGTTCGTCACCATAAAAACAAGGGTGAGATCCAGATCCTCAACGGGCCATTGGTTTTGAAGGGATGTGGAAAAACCGGTAAGTATTTCTATCTGGTCTTCCAAAATAACATCCTGTGAATTCAAGATAGGGTAAAGCTCTTCCTTAAGGATTTTTTTGTTCTCCTTCGAGAGCTCAGTGACCTTCTGAAATCTCTTTTTGATATCACGGTAGTATCCCTTGGAGCTTCCTATCCCTTCAGTATGTGCCATAGAAAGATTTCTTATTTCGATGGCATTTTCAATGTATCTGTCAAGCTGTTCCTTAAGATTATGCGCCTTCTCCATAAACACATATCCTCTTACAGTCTCATGGCCACCTCATAGGCACGCCAGATAACACTTCTAAGGTTTCCTATCTTCTGACAGTCTCCCACATAGTCCATGTTGCTGGTCCTGTCGTTTTCCTTGGTGACAGGATCCGGGATGTAACCGGCTGAGCTGATAACGCTGTCACAGGAAATCTCTATTTCCTTGCCGTCTTTGTCTGTGCAGATGATGGAACCGTCCTTTACTTCCTTAAGCTTAGTCTCAAGATATACAGGCACCTTGTGGAGTTCAAACCATTCACGAAGGTACGAACTGTTGGCAAGGCAAACGCCTGTCTGGGAAACCAGGTCGTCCTTCATCTCAACGATAATGGGCTTCTTTCCCTGAAGGGCCAGTTCATAGGCAATCTCAGAACCTGTCAGTCCTCCGCCAATAACTGCAACGGTCTCTCCAACCTCTTTTCCATTAAGGAATTCGCAGGCTTCGATCATCTTCTCGTAGCCGGGAACGCCTCTAAGGAGCCTTGGCTTTGAACCTGTAGCAATGATGATATCGCTCTTTCTGCCAAATTTCCTTGGATCATCGATGTATGTATTAAGGTGAACCTCGATACCCAGGATATCCATCTGCCTTCTGTACCAGGTAAGGAGTTCACGAAGCTTTCCCTTATAGGACTCTGCGCTGGCAGGGATAAAGGTTCCGCCCAGCACATCGCTCTTTTCATAAATAACAGGGAAATGTCCCCTAAGCTTAAGGACCCTGGCTGTCTCCATACCTCCAATACCGCCACCAACAATGTGGATGGTCTTGGGGTGTTTGGTCTTTTTGATGAAGTGCTTGTCGGTCTGCATGGTCTCTGCATTTACTGCGCAGCGGGCAAGGTGCAGTGAATCAGAAAGAGCCTGGTCATTGGGAACGCCCTTATAATGGCACATGTTAAAGCAGCCGTTGTGGCAGAGGATACATGGTCTGATATCCTCTTCCCTACCTTCCATGAGCTTTGTAACCCACTGGGTATCCGCAAGGAAAGGTCTTGCAAAACCTGCTCCGTCCAAGTCTCCTGCAGCTATAGTGTCGGCTGCAACTCTTGGGTCAAGTCTTCCTGCGCAAACAACAGGAATGTCCACATATTTCTTCAGCTCCACCACATCCTGAAGGTTGCAGTTCTCAGGCATGTAGATAGGTGGATGTGCCCAGTACCAGGCATCGTAGGTACCATTGTCGCAGTTGAGCATGTCGTAGCCTGCGTCCTGAAGGTATTTCGCAGCCCTCTTGGACTCCTCGAAGTCTCTTCCTGCCTCAACATAATCCTCGCCCGGAAGTGCTCCCTGCCTCATGCCCTTTGTCTTTGAAACAACACTGTAGCGAAGAGAAACCGGATAGTCTCTCCCGCATTTTTCCTTAATCTCTTTTACTATCTCAACGGCGAAACGATATCTGTTCTCAAAACTTCCGCCGTATTCATCAGTTCTTTTGTTCACGTAAGGAAGTGTGAACTGATCAAGAAGATATCCCTCATGGACAGCATGAACCTCAACGCCGTCAACTCCAGCATCCTTAAGAAGCTTGGCACTTTTTCCAAACGCCACTACAAACTGGTGGATTTCCTCCTTGGTCATCTCCCTTGAGGGAAGCTTATCTGACCATCTGTTAGGGGATGGGCTGGCAGAAGCTGTTATCTTATCAAGGTCCATGAAAGGCTTACTAAGAACCTTCAGCGCGCCGTTATTGTAGAGCTTCTCCATCATTGTGCTGACGGTAAAGCTTCTTCCAAAGCCTGCTGTGAGCTGAACAAAGAGCTTGGCCCCTGTCTTATGAAACTCAGGCATCCATTCAGCCAGGTCCTGATACATCTTGGTGTTCTTGTAGAGCCATTGTCCGAACATGGGATTATATACAGGCTGGCATCCGGGAAGCACAAGTCCCGCATTGTTCTGAGCCACCTTAAGGATGAAATTTGCCCCCTCCTTGTCGAAGTGGTTCTTCTCCATCCATCCAAAAAGATCTGTTCCTCCCATGGATGTAAGAACGATCCTGTTCTTGATCTCACAATTTCCTATCTTCCATGGTGTAAATAAGGGTTCAAGCCTCTTTTCCATGATATTCAAATCTCCCAACGTCTTATTTTCTTATGAAAAGAACTCTGAAAGCTCTTTTAATTTCTCCTGTCCCGCTTCTCTTCCCAGCTGATATACTCTCTCAAGCTCATCAGGGTTACTTTCTATGGGACTTATGTTAAGTGGTGCCTTGGGTCTTATGACCAGCACTTCATTATTATTCTCTTTCTCCCGGATGTATCTCTTTTCCTGGTTATACATAAGGTGCCTTATTTCCATGCAGTGGATCATCTCAGGGTATTTCCTGAGCATTAGCTTTACCAGGGGCATGAATTTCTGTGGACCTTTGACGTAGTCCTTTGGCTGAGTCTCAATGACCAGGATCCTGTCGTAGCCCTTATCCTCCATGAATTTAAGAGGAATGGAATCCGATGGGCCTCCGTCCAGATAAAGACCGCCGTCTATTTTTACGGGCCTTGAAACCAGTGGCATAGAAGCCGAAGCCTGGATCCAGGTGATATCCTCCTTTTGTCCGTTAGCGCACTTGTGGTACACAGGTTTTCCGGTGTTTATATCCGTTGCCACGCAGTAGAACTCCATTGGGCTTTCCTCAAAAGCCGCAGTATCCCACTTGTCCAACTTGTAAGGAAGCTCATCGTAGCAAAAGGGTACATTATAAATATCACCGGTAAAAAGCAGCGAACTGATGCTGTGATAGCGCTTATCCTTGCAGTATTTCTTGTTATAACGCACAGCTCTGCCAATCTGATGGGACTTTAGGTTGCAACCGAAGGTAGCACCTGCAGAAACACCTACAGCTCCGTCAAAAGAAATATCATTTTCCATAAGGACGTCCAAAACACCGCAGGTAAACATCCCCCGCATGGCTCCGCCCTCCATAACAATACCTTTTCTCATTTTCAAAGTCCTTTCAAAACATCAACTAATTTTACCACGAAAAAGCCGCCTGCAGCATTTATTTTAATGCCCAGGCGGCCCAAATAAGTTCATATTGAAGTTGCAGGATTACAGGTCTCCCTTATAAGCCTGTGTGCCTACTGATGTGTAGGTCAGAACGTAGTTATCATAATCTCCTGCCTGATATCCGATAATCTGGGAGTTTGTGCTTCCACCGTGGAAGATGATCCCACTGTCTGCGATGTTCACAGTATCGAAAGCAACTGCTCTTCCATTTTTCATAAACACAGTTCTTACACCGACACTTTGAATGTCAAACTTTGAATAGTTGGTGGCTGACACTTCAACGCATTTGCCGATTGATTTGGTATCCAGTGCAACTGATGTATAAGCACATTTATCGGTAGGAGTCACTATGTACTTGTAGTCGTAAGCAGAAGCACCTCTTGCCTCCTCATTCAGGAACTGTCCATAGAGAATGAACTGCTGATCCTTCTTGACTGCCTCCGAATAATCGTTAACTTTCTTGATCACCTTTCCGGCTCTGTCCTTTGCGTAGAAATCAGCACTTATGCTGATATCAGATCCGGTGTTATTCGTTGCAACGATAACATAATAGGTGCACCAGCCAATACTGTCGGGAATAAGATACTCTTCATCAATAGTAATTCCCTGTGTGAGGCTGCTTTCTGCATATACGGTTGATGCGGGGAAATTATCGCCGGAGCCCAGATAAATAAAGAGACTCAGTACCATTACCATAGTAATTATCACAGAAAAAATTCGTCTCTTCATGACCTTTCCCTCCAACAATATAATTCAGCTTCAGATGTGCTGTACAACTATTATGGTAGAAATAATGTTGCATTTCCATACCCTGAAGTGACATTTAATTGTCTTTTAAGAAAGTTACAAACTGTTTAGAAACTCCTGTTATCGAAAGAGCTGCAACCCCAGTAATCATCTGTAAATCACAAGATAACCACCGTAATTTTCTACGCTGAGAGACTCTATATTTTCGAATAGTCCTTCCTCACTGGTAGAAACCACAAATACATCCCCTTCATCCGCTTTGCTGCTGACATTTTCCGGCAGCTCAAAGGTAAAGTTCCCAAAGGACCTGGCAATTCTGAATTCTGCCTTATCATCCTTATACTCTACTGTTGTATAGAATTTGTAAGGGTCATACTCGTTGTAATAAAGAGCCAGCATAAAGGGCGAAGAAAGTCCCTCATAAGTGGAATAGATCTGTCTCTCATCCCCTGCTATCTCGTAAGCTCTCTTAATAGCATCTCCATAGCCCGGCATGAAGATACTTATAGACCACTGGTTGAAATCCGTGAAGTAGTCCTTTGCAAAGGAAGCTCCGCCCACCAGCAAAAGAGCTGCTACCGCAATAAAGAATGCCTTTCCGCCCTGAAGGATAGCTGCTGCTCCCTTCACGAAGAAGTAAATAACCGGTATAAACAGCATTACCATTCTGCTGATATCAGGAAGGATAACGATTTCCAGCACTGCACAAGCAAGTGTTATGAAAAGAAATATTCCGTTTCCTACAAGATAGACCTTATCTGCATCCTTAGCTCTTTTCCCTTTAAAGAAGGTTACCAGAGCACTGATAAAGCCTATGAAGGTGACAGGGAACGTGAACTCAAACAAAGTAGCATATCCTGGGTAATAATGGGCAAGTGTATGCCTGTCATCACCGATGGAGACTGCAAGAAGCATTGACTTAAGATTTGACAGCGCTGTAGCTCCAAAGCCATTTCCAAAGGAGATAAAAGCCTCTCCAGTCCTTGCTGCAGTGAATTTATTGAAACATATAACATCTGTTACTATTTCCGGAAGCCCCAGATAGTTTACTCCGTAGAATATCAGGAGGGGTAAGAATACCACCAGGAATGTTACTCCTGAAAGGATGAGCTGCTTAACATCAAGCACACTGATCCAAAGGCAATACAGACAGATCAGCAAAAGAAATATGGGAACAACGATGGTTGCTGCTCCGTAGCTGTACATACAGATTGAAAAAGCTGCGGCGCTTAAGCAGTAAACAAGAGTACTCCTCTTTTTCACAGCCAGCAAAAACAGATACACTGCAAGCATCATGTTAAAGGGCATGATGTTGCAATCAAGGCTCCACCTTGAAAGGATCACATGCCAGGGGCATATAGCCAGGAAACATGCGCCAAGAAGTGATACTTCGTTCCTATAGGCTTTTTGTCCAAAGATGAGCCTCAAAGATGCGTAAAACAGTGCAACTGTCAGGATTCCGCAGATGGCAGGGATAAGGCGAAGCTTAAAGATCCCGGTGCCAAACAGGGAGATGCTGATGACGTTCAGATAGATAAGGAGCGGACTTCCACCACCACAACCCCAGGTAATGGGGTAGATTGGCCAGTGGTAGCCATTTCTGTCGATACCGAATTTCGCCAGTGTATAGGCATCGTAGCCGATAGAAGCTTCGTCCTGTTGAAGTCCATAGGGCACTTCTCCAAGCTTATACAGGCGAAGGAAAGCTGCAAGAAGCATGATGACTATAAAAAAAACAGCCGTCATGGAATCGCTTAAATACTTCCCGCCTTTCTTTTGCCTCTTCAAAGAAAAACATAAGGCTGCCACACCCAAAAGGATGTAGGCAGCCGTAGCTATATAATTATAATAATCAATTATGCGCATATTATTACTTCCCGGTTAGTATATCTTTCGTTATCTGGCATGCATTGCACCGTTCCAGTCGGTGATTCCCATGTAGGATGCTGCCCTGTTAATGTAGGAGCCGGCATTTCCACCGTTCATTCCCTGATAGAACTCGAAAGCTAGCTTCCTTGAGCCATCCTGTCTGGTAAGGCCTACGGAAAGTCCCTGTCTTACCTCCAGAGGGAAATCGGTCTGTCTGTTAAATGCAATGAGCTTGATGTGCTGATTTGTTACACAGCGCTGGTATGCGTAAACAATGGCAGCTGCCTGAGCCTCTTCTCCCTGTGTTGAAGAATATCCAATCTCAGTAAGAAGTATAGGTCTGACTCCTCCGTTTGGCATACGCATAGCCGGCTGGCACATATAATCTGTCAGCTGCTCTATATTTTCCATTGAAAGATACGGTGTGTCAATAGTGTGAACGATCATTTCCGGATTCTTTGGAGTCCAAAAGCTGGTCCAGGTCATAGGATAGTTATATGGATGCTCCGCCAGGCCCCAGCCAATGTTTCCCTGAGCTGAAATGCAGGCATTTACTGCCTCCAGCATACTCCTTGCAGAGTAATAGGATGTGTTATGTGTGTGGGTCCAGTTATGATCAAGACTTATGCAAACATAGGCATTGGCATTTCTGCTCTTAATGGCGTTGTAGCACACCCTCACTGAATCAGCATAAAGCTGAGCATAAGACATCTCATCTGCAACATTTGAGTAATTCCAGACATTCTTGGCATTTACTTCATTGGCAATAACCCAGTTATCAACCTGTCCCTGACCATTCTTTCCGTTATATCTCTGTGCCAGGAAGGACACTACTGCCTCAAGGTACTCAAGGCCCTTATCCTCTGAAGTGTTCATCAGGTAATAATTTGATCTTCCGATTCCGCCCCTTGCAGTAGGTGAGATCATGAACTCCTCTCCCTTTGAATAAGGGTTAAGAAGAACCATGGTCATGCCCATTCCCTGACTTGTGCTGGTGCGGACACAGTGATCATACTGACCCATGTAAGCAGAATCAAAATAATAGGTCTTTCCGTTATAGCCGTACTCGATTGCCTTGTTTCCGCCGATAACATCAGTAAGGTTTATGTTGTAAGCTCCCTGCTGAACGCCCAGCTGCTGAGCCTCTGTATTGCCGTTACCGATCTTGGCTCCGTCCAGAATAAGGCCCTTCTTGCCGTTATTCTTCCTTGCAGGAGAACCACCTGCCAAAGCTTCAGGATTTGTGATGTACTTTGCTCCTGCCACGCCAACAAAAGATCCACCCTGCTTTACGGCAACCTGGAATTTATCATACAAATGGCAATTAGCAGTCTGATATCCCAATGGAACTGTGAAAACCGCACTTCCGGAAACAGGAAGCTGCGCTATAGGATTACCTGCAGGTTTTCCCTGGTAGGGTTTCTCAGCAAACAGATAGTAAACTCCATCGTCGCTGGATGGAAGATCTGAAGCAGATACATTTATAACTACATTCTCTCCCGTAATAGATACGGAATTGATATTTACTGCTCCAAGCCCTTCTGCCCTTGCACGAACAGGCGCAAGATAAAAGACACTTAGTATCATCGCAGCTGTTAATGCTGCTAAAGAAAGTGCTGAAAAGAATTTCTTTGACATATAACCCCTCATACTTTTTCTTATATTTTCGCCCCCAATAGCGAAGAAGCGGCGTTTTTATAACGCACCAATAATATGATATCGAAAAAACGAGGGATAATCAATTTACTTTTTTCAAATTAATGGTACAATGGATTTCCATGAGCAGGATGGATGATCGCTGCTGTGCAGACGAAAGGGCACAGGAGAGGAAAGTCCGGGCTTCACAGGGCAGGATGCCAGATAACGTCTGGTGGAGGCAACTCCCAGGATAGTGCAACAGAGATATACCGCGTTAGCAATGAGGCGGGCGACCGTGATGGGACCGGACATATTCACGCTTGCGTGAAATATGGCACGGAGCATTACGGGCATGCGGCGAATGCCGCGTAACGAGGAATGCTTGCATTCCGAGTACGCCAGCCTGCCTCGCTAGCGTAAGGGTGGAAAGGCAGTGTAAGAGACTACCGTGCTGGTGGTAACATCAGTAGCCATGTAAACCCCATTCGAAGCAAGACCGAAAAGAGAGCCATGAACTTGCCCGGTTCGCTCTCAGGTGGGTCGCTTGAGGCTGTTGGCGACAGCAGTCCTAGATAGATGATCGTCCACGACATAACCCGGCTTATAGTTCTGCTCATTAAAAAATGACTACTTCTGGATTCCCGGAAGTAGTCATTTTTTATTGAACAAAACCGCACCCACAGATATAATCAATATCCGCTTTAATTATTATAACCATCCCCAGATACCTATCAATGGACTTTCGCGGCATAAATCCTCGCCCCTCACCTCCTTAATATAATGCGTTCAAGCATCTCCCCCGGCGCTTCGGTTTATTCCACGGTTCCATTGACAGATATCTAATGATGGTTGTTCGGTCAGTAAGCGGGTATTGATTAAGGATCGCATGGCCATATAAGATCCTATTTACGTCTTTTTCATGGTTTTTGATAATTCAGATGTATAGATAGTCTTTCCGCTACTGCTAAAATTTCATTTTTGTTTTTCCAGCAGTATAAAAACTGCTATTTTCGTGGGCTTACGGCAAAATCGTTACGTCTTAATTTTGATATTGCTATTCTAGCCGTACTTTGGACGAAAAATCACCTGATAGAGAGTAATTCCTACAGCTTTTTTAAAGAAAATGAAAAATAAGCCGTACTCCATTTTTTTATTGACATCTTTTTTGAGGAAAATGTAAATAAAGCCGTAAAAATCGGCTCTTGGGATAGTCACCCGGAGATGTACAAAGATGCCTTAAACGTGCTTTGGGACGGTAGGGCACCACTTAATCAATACCCGCTTACAGACCAAATAACAACCCCCGGATAGCTGTCAATGACACCGTGGAATAAATCGAAGCGCCCGGGGAGTGTTGCTTAAAAGCATTTTATCCAATGAATGGGGGCGCAAGGCTTTATGCCGCAAAAGGTCATTGATAGATATCTGGGGATTGTTAAAATCTATAAAGCGGGAATTGATTATGGTTTATATCGCTTTTTAACCTTCTGTACTATAAACCTGATGAGAAATATAATTCCCACAATTGCTCCGGCAAACAGGGCAAGCATAAGGATTGATCCCAAAAGAAGCACCAGGACCCTTGCAGCACCCGGGCCGCTGATAGGAGCCGCTTCCGCAGTCTCATCTGCATCTGAATCTGTAGCTTCCTCAACCTCTGCTGCACTTTCTGTGGCATAAGCGGCGTCTTGCGTTGTACCTGCAGCTTTTTCATATGCAGCGCCTGCAGTAACTTTTGCAGCCTCCTGCGTAGCCTCGCTCATTTCTGGGGCTTCTGCCGGAGCTTCGCTCATTACTGGGGCTTCTGCCGGAGCTTCGCTCATTACTGCTGCCTCTGTCGCAGCCTCTTCGTAGGCCGGCGCTTCGCTCATCACAGCGCTGTCTACTGCCATTTCTGCGCTGTAGGATGGTGCTGTACTACTGAGTTTTCCGCCCTGGGCTCTCATAAGAGCTGTCACTCCAAGGAAAAGAACAGCGAAGGTAGCTGCCAGAGCACCATAGCGCCTAAAGGCTATGAGGTTCTTCCTCTTCCTTGAAGCCTGCTCCCATTCAGATTCTTCATTTTCTTGAATCACTTTACTCTTATTCTCTACCCTATCGATACTATCATTCTCAGGTGCTAATGTTTTCTCTTCTACCTGTGCTACTGTTTTCTTAGCAACAAGCTCATCCACAGCATCATCCTTATTGAGGACTTTTTCAGAATTCGACGCATCTGCGCTCTCCGAAGGAGCAGCTGCTTCCTCAGACAGCTCTTTTGCCAGATTCTGAAGGATACGGCTTTTCATTTCAGCTGAGACTTCAATTTTATCCATGGCTTCATTATATTTACTCAAAGTCGTAATCCTCCTTCAAAATTTTTTTGAGCTGCTCTCGCCCTCGCAGCAGGTCCGATCGGACCGTGGCTTCCTTCCGGCCCAGGATACCGGATATTTCTTTAGTGGAATAACCTTCCTGGTAAAAGAGATGGACCACCTCCCTGTACTTTTCGGGAAGCTTTTTTACCGCATCCCACACAAAAGCCAGGTCCTCTTCCTCTTTTCCAACCAGCTCTTCCGCCAGTTCATCAGTCTCTCTGATCTTGTTGTATTGAATCTTGTTCTTACTTAGATTCGCCGCCACCCGCAGTAGCCAGGCCTTCTCGTGGTCCGGACTCTCCAGCTGGGGCTTCGTCTTTATGTACTGCAAAAGAGTATCCTGCAGGATATCTTCTGCATCCTCCATACTGTGCAGGTACGAATAGGCCAGTCGCAGAATAGCATTGCCATACTGGTCTATCAAAAGCCCTGCCCTTTCCATATCATTCATAAAAAAAGTCCCCCGGGAGATAAAATTGCGAAAACGCCTTATTCCACGCATCTCCCGAGAGACAGTATATCAAATATCAGCTTCTCTTTTCTACCATTCTTACCAGATTGTAGAACTCATCCTTGTAATCATCAGTGTTATCAAGCTTTCTGTATCCTGCCAGGATATCCTTATAAGTAATGGTTCCTGCATAGTCGCTGTCACCGATCAGCATTGCAAACTCAGATACCAGCTCTGCAAAAGCAAGGTTCTCACTAGGTCTTACGTTGTAATCACTCTCATCTGCAACAAAAGTAAGAAGCTTTGACTCGTCCTCATCAGGCTCTTTGTAGCGGATCTTGATTGTAGCAAACTCGTCAGATGAGTTGTTTTTATCAACACTCTGATATTTAAGGTCAATGGCTGCCTTGCTGTCTGCAGGAATGATCTCGTAAAGAGCTACTACTGTGTGACCTGAACCAATCTCTCCGCCATCCTTGGTATCATCGTTGAAATCCACAGCATCCATCTGTCTGTTTTCATAGCCGATAAGTCTGTAGGCGTTAACTGTTGCAGGATTGAACTCCACCTGGAATTTAACGTCCTTGGCAACTGTTACAAGTGTTGAGCTCATCTCATCAACAAGAACCTTGTGGGCCTCTGTCTTTGAATCAATATAGGAATAGTTGCCATTTCCGCAATCAGCCAGTCTTTCAAGCCTGTCATCCTTGTAGTTGCCATCACCAAAGCCAAGTACTGAAAGGAAGATGCCACTCTCTTTCTTCTTCTCGATGAACTTCTCAAGCTCGTCAGGATCAGAGATGCCAACGTTAAGATCACCGTCAGTAGCCATGATCACGCGGTTGTTGCCGCCTTCAATGAAGTGGTCCATAGCAACCTCATAGGCCATTTCCATACCTCTTTCGCCATTGGTGCATCCACCTGCAGAAAGAGAATTGATAGCTTTTTTAATAGCTCTTTTGTGGCTCATGTACTCTCCGTCCAGAACCACCTCTTCATAACTTGAATAGGTAACGATGGAAACAGTTCCTTCACCGGGAAGATTATCAACCAGATCAGTGAAAGCGTCCTGAAGAAGAGGAAGCTTGTTCTGGCTTGCCATGGAACCTGATACATCAATAAGGAAAACCAGGTTGCTGTCGGGAATCTCCCCGTGCATAACATCCTCAGCCTTAACACCGACAAATAAAAGATCGTGGTCATCATTCCATGGGCATCCGGAAAGCTCTGTTGTCACCCCGAATTTCTCGCCCTTTCTTGGGTTCTTAAGATCATATGAGAAATAGTTAAGGAATTCCTCAGGTCTAACTGCCTCATAAGCTATTTCCTCCGGGCCATATCCGTTTTCTATCATCCTCCTTATGTTTGCGTAGGATGCAGTATCCACATCAGCAGCAAAGGTTGAAAGCGGCTGTGACTTTGATAAGTAGAAACCGTTTTCCTCCGGCTTTTCATAGGACTCAGAGTTGACCTCCGGAATCACCCACTGTGAATCATCGTAGCAGTAGGCAGCCTGATCTGCAGTTTTGCTGCTGCCTGATGCAAACCATGAAGTAACTGAATTGGCCATACCATCGGCAGGCGCCGCTTCAGGTGCTTCACAAACCGCTTCACAGGCTGCTTCTGTTTCATAGCTGTGGCCTACAATTGACGGTGAAGGTGAAGTAAGCTCAGCAGCGTCGCTTGTAGCACTTGTAGCTTCTCTTGCTCCCCCACATCCCGTAAGAGCTCCTGCAAGAAGTGCGGTGCAGGTTAACATTGATACGCTTCTAAAGTTCTTTTTCATAATTTTTCCCTCCAATATATGTGGCTTTATCTGCCGTTCTACCTTATATACAGTTGGGGGAAAAGAAATGTTGCAAGATATCAAATTTTTTTTTGCAAAAAAAGAAAACCACACCAATCAGTGTGATTTTCCTAAAAAAATATATGAAAAAAAATGAAAGGTACTACCAATTACATAGCAAGTCTTTTTACAGGGAATACAGCTACTGCTGAATTATCGCCTGTTGTTCTGTTACAGTAAATTGTACCTGTGCTTGTATTATACTTTTTTGAAAACTCTTTATCTGCCTTAACGTTTGACTTGAGGCCCATTGCCTCAGCTAGTGAATTGATCATCTCTGTTCTATCCATTTTTCACGTCTCCTTTTTATTCCCTAAAACCAAAAACTATTTTACTCGGAAACCGTTATTTGTAAATCGGTTTCTTTTAAAAAATTGTGAAAACTCTGTGTATTTTGAAACAAAAATACCGGATCCCGATTTGGGACCCGGCACAAAATTTCAGAATATAGTTATCAGTTTTACCTATTTCATCTGCAGACAAAGCATTGTAATATCGTCAAACTGCTCTGCTTCAGCCACAAAATCATCCACATCTTTTTTCACAAGTTCCGCAAGTTCTTTTGCCGAAACACCTTTATGGCTGTTAAGGCTCTTTTCAATCCTCTCAAGTCCAAAGAACTCTTCAGAACTATTCTGGGCCTCAGCAATTCCGTCTGTGTAGACGAAGATTCCACCGCCCTTGGGGACAGTTATGGTATAGTCCTCATACTGCATATCCTCCATAGCTCCGCACATAACTCCATGTGGATCCTCAAGCTTCGTATAATTGCCTTCGCTGTCAGATATGAAAGGGTACTCATGGCCGGCACTGGAGGCAGTGATAATGCCTGAACTTATCTCCAGAATTCCAAGCCAGATAGTGATGAACATGGCTTTTTCATTATCTATTACCAGCTGGTTATTGGTATACTCCAGAATCTGTGAAGGGGTTCCTCCCGACATTGAACGCTGTTTTATTATCTCTTTTCCCTTCATCATGAAAAGAGCTGCCGGCACACCTTTACCGGACACATCAGCAATAACAAGGGCCAGATGGTCATCATCGATCATGAAGAAGTCGTAGAAGTCACCGCCTATGAGCTTTGCAGGATGCATGGATGCATAAAGGTCGAATCTGTCACTCTCAGGGAAGTCCGCAGAAAGAGCTGATTGCTGGATTTCCGAAGCAATATCAAGCTCCGCAGTCATACGCTCTTTTTCCGCACTGACACGACGTATCTCCCTCATGGATCTTGCAATATCATGCTCCATGTAAGCCATTGTATCCCGTAGATCTGCAAGTTCATTGGCAAACTTCATTTCTACTTTTTCAAAATAGCCTGTTTCCTCGGATTCATTGACCTTATCTCTTGCTGTATAGGACTGGGCTGCACTTGCAAGACCTTTGACCGGTTTTATTACGTGCTTTTCAATTATGCGGGAAATGATCAGTGCAATCAAAATAAAGGTTAGCAAAAGTGCCGGCAGGAAAATGGCATTAAACATAATTATCTCGTCATAGAATTTCTGAACACTGGTATCAATGGCCAATACTCCCATTAGAGTGCCTGTTTTGTCATAAACCGGGTGATAATCCGTGGCTGTAAATCCCAGCATAGAGGAATAAGCCAGGGACATATACCAGTTTGATTCCATGATCTGCACTATCTTATCCCAGCTCTCAAGATTAGCGCCATGATCCTCTATATACTGACCGGGGATATAAAAATACTCATCAATATCACCATCAAGAACAAGAACAAGCCTTGAATTCTCCTCATCATAGAATCCCAGGTAAATATTGGAGATATTCGTAGTTTCCCTGCACTTTATCAAAAGCTCTCTGGCTTCATAATATTTGTCATCCAAAAGGGGGAAGCTGTATTTCCTGAACTCATCCGAGAATGGATCTCTCTTTATTTCCTCTGGCATGTTGTTGTAGAGGTCCTTTGTAGCGGCAAAAACTTTCTCAAGGTACTCCTGGTCCATCTGGGCAAAGGTAAAATCAGCAAGTGCTGTAAGATCAGCTTTATAATTCCTTATATTGGAATAGACATAAAAACGGAAACTCATAATAAGAGTAACTATGAGCATAAAGAACATACATAGAAAAATAGCGACTAAAGCTTCACTTTTTAGAGATTTTTTTCTTTTTCTGTCCTCTTTCATCAATGTGAAATAATCCTTTTTAGATTCTTTTAACTATTTCAATCTGCCATATTATTTTTTAAATCGTATATAATTATAACAGAAAAATGTGTATGAACATACGTAAGGAGGTTTTCAAATGCTTAAAAATGAAGATAAGAAGGTTCTTGATGATATAGCGCTTTCAAAGGTTAGCGGCGGCACAGAGCCTCCCCAAACAGTGAAAAATGAAGACGGCGGCAATAGCAATATAAAAGATAAATCAGGCGGAAATGGCTCAAATTCAAATGGCTCATCTGTTGTTAATCACAAAATTAATGGTCTAAGAAACTGAGGAATCTGAGCCTGTGTAATAACAAAGGAATTCTTATAAACATTTTTAACCCAGTTTCCCACTGAACCATACGTGATCAATCCGCCAGGAAGCCTTCTATAATGCCGCTTTCAAGACACACAGCTTCGCCTTCGTCTGTAGTTCCTAAAAGCATCCCAAGGTAATTCCCAGCCTCGTCAAAAAGGCCTGTTCCGGACATCCCGGGATCGACGCTGCAGTAGCACACTATCATCTCCCTTCCAAAATCCTCTGAGTAAACTGAAGGAAGTTCCACCACTCCTGCATAAACCTGGTCCTCAAGAGCATTTCGAAGGAAGATATTCATATCAGGAACGAGCTGCACATTCGGGCCCATAGCCATTTCAGATCCTACGCCCCCAGAGCCATTTCCATTGGCAGAATTTTCGCCCAAAGCTGCTGGATAGCCCTTTCCTTTACCGGGAAGGTCTCGTGTCCTGACTTCTAAAAGAGCCACATCAAGCTCCTTGGATTCCTTTAAGACCTTAGCTTTGGCCTTAGCCCCGTCATAGAAGGTAACTCGTAGGTCGGGCGCAGCTGAATCAGTACTGCCATCTAATATATGCCCTGCAGTAACTATTATCAGAGCCTTGTTACTTTTCTTAATAATATTCCCGCATCCGGACAGATCGCCACAGTCAACGGCCACATTTGAAGCCTTTATCACAGGCTCTGTTACGGGCGTTTCATCAGATAGCTTGTTTTTCCTGTCAATTCCCAGGACTGCCCCGATCGCCAAAAAGATAAAAAGGGCTATAATAATGAAATTCTTTAAATTCCTTCCCTGCACCATAAAAAATAACGCTCGTTTTTATACCTTGAAGCAGCTTCCGCCGATGAATTCTCTGCAAATGGAATTGCGTGGGAGCATGGAGCTGTCTACGGTAACAAAATAATCCAGGAATTTCAAGAGGCGCTTAGCCTCGTAATACTCCGGTTCATCCTTATTGATGGAGAAAAGAAGTGGCTCAGCAAAGGGCTTTATTACCGCAAGCTCATAGATCTGAGCTGAATTGAACATCTCATCTGCCCCTTCCTGGAATGGGAAGATGTTAGCTTCTTCGCCGGCTCTTACTGATGACCACATACTGATGGTTTTCTTGGCAGAAGCACCACGGGTTCTGGCATCTCTGACGATCCTACGAAGAAGACGGCCGTCAGTTGTAGCAATTCTGTTGTGGTTATCAATGTTAAGAGTTGTAAGGGCACTAATGTAAATCTTGAACTTGGACTCTGCAGGAAGAGCATAACTCATCTTCTCGTTAAGTCCGTGGATTCCCTCAATTACAAGGACATCGTTCTTGCCAAGCTGCAGGAAATCCCCGTTCATCTCGCGCTTACCAGTAATAAAGTTAAACTCCGGCATCTCAACTCTCTCACCATTAAGGAGACGTTTCATATCGCTGTTAAACCGCTCAACATCAATAGCCTCAAGGCACTCAAAGTTGTAGCTGCCATCCTCATTAAGAGGAGTATCTACTCTGTTTACGAAGTAGTTGTCCAAACTTATGGGGTGAGGAGTAAGTCCATAGGAACGTAACTGGATTGAAAGCCTGTTGGCAAAACTGGTCTTTCCTGAAGAGCTGGGGCCAGCTATCATTACAAACTTAACTTCCACCCTCTTAAATATCTTTCTTGCTATGTCAGCGATCCTACTCTCCTGAAGAGCTTCCTGAACAAGGATCATCTCGTTCATTCTGCCCTGGCAGGTTATATTGTTAAGATCGCCCACGTTTTCAATTCCCATCATGCTTCCCCAGTCACTGGCTTGCATCATGGTCTTATAGAGCTTCTCTCTTGGCTCAGAAACTATAAGTCTTCCTGGATTAGCCCTTGTTGGCAGTGTGATGAGGATACCGTCATGGTATTTCTCGATCTGAGCCTTCTCAATATATGAAGTATTAGGCAGCATATATCCATAATAATAGTCGTAAATATCGTCCATCTTATAGATATTGATCTCAGAACTTCTTCTGTAGCGGAGAAGTGAAACCTTATCAAGCATACCCTGCGTCTTAAAGATCTCAATGGCTTCGTCCAAAGGATAAACCTTCTTGGTAATCGGAATACCCTCTACCACGATCTCAGTAAATCTGTCCGCCACCTTTCTGACCATATCCTTGGTCACGGAAGTCTCTCTAATGGTGCAGTAAATACCATTTCCAATAGCAAACTCCACCTTAGTCCTGGACATAGCCTCAGGTCCCACCACATCATGAATAGCCTTGATAAGGATCATGATGGCAGTCCTTCTCATGGTCTTGTGACCAATATTGTCTGCGTAGGTTACAAAGGACAACTCTCCATCCTTCTTCACAGACTTCATAAGCTCCCTGATCTTGCCATTATAAATAACGGCAGCTATCCTTGAACTATACTGATTCTGGTACTCCTTAGCAATAACCTCGAAGGAAGTACCCTTTTCATATTCCTTACTGGTTCCATTGATAGTAACAACTGGCATATTCTGTCCTCACTGTTGTTTGTATAATGCTAAAACCATATCGATATCACTAATTTCCTGCCTGATGGCAGAAATTCTCTCTACGTGAATATCCTCATCAAGGCTCTTCAAGATAGATTGGGCCACTTCTTTTCCATGAGCCTGGAAATCCTTTAAGAGCGGATCCTTTCTCAGAATATTATGTTCCCCGTATCGGTTGCATATTCTCAGAATCGACTCGTCATCCACCTGTGAAAAGAGCTGTCGAACCATCTCCAGGCCACTGGCCGGGACAGCCACTGCCGCCTGCTCATCCCCTGTCTCAGGTCCTGCAATCTGCACCCGCATGGGGAAATAATACTTCCCATCTTCGTACACAATGCGCTCGTCCAGGATTACATAGTCTTTATCACGAAGGTACTGCCTGAACTCCGGTATATCTGACTGAGGCTGAAGAACCGCAACTCTGATTCCAAGGGCCCTTAAATCCTTTTTCTCCAGGATACTTATCATGAGCTTTCCGCCCATTCCGGCGATAACAAGGGCATCTGCTTCCCCCTCGTTAAGCTCTGATAGTCCGTCTGAGAGTCTCACCTGTGCTTTTCCCTGAAGGCCGAACTCTGCAATGTTGCTCTCTGCCATGGACAGTGGTCCTTTCCGGACATCCATGGCAATTGCAGATTCCGCAATACCACGCTGAACCAGATAAATGGACACATATCCATGGTCACAGCCCACATCAGCAACGCACCTGAACTTATCCAAAGTCCCAACACAGGCCGTGCCTGAGGTGCTAGCCACCTCGAAGCTCATACCTCCCAGCATTTCTGCATCTGTCACAAGTCTTTCAGACATCCTTACAGCAACAGGTGCATCCGAAGCCTTACCCTGCAATTCTTCCTGTGTCTTACCCATATCAATCAAGGTAATCCTTGAGCTTACGGCTACGGCTAGGATGACGAAGCTTTCTCAGTGCCTTAGCCTCAATCTGACGGATACGCTCACGGGTTACGTTAAACTCTTTTCCTACTTCCTCAAGAGTACGTGCTCTTCCATCATCAAGACCGAAACGAAGACGAAGTACCTTCTGCTCACGCTCTGTAAGAGTATCAAGAACCTCAACCAGCTGTTCCTTAAGGAGTGTGAAAGCTGCTGCATCAGCAGGTACAGGAACGTTATCGTCCTGAATGAAATCACCAAGATGGCTGTCTTCCTCTTCACCGATAGGTGTCTCTAAGGATACAGGCTCCTGGGAGATCTTAAGAATCTCACGAACACGCTCTACAGGAAGGTTCATCTCTTTTGCAACCTCCTCAGGAAGTGGCTCTCTTCCAAGCTCCTGAAGAAGCTGACGGCTTACACGGATGAGCTTGTTGATAGTCTCAACCATGTGAACAGGAATACGGATAGTTCTTGCCTGATCAGCAATAGCTCTTGTAATAGCCTGTCTGATCCACCATGTTGCATAAGTAGAGAACTTAAATCCCTTACGGAAATCAAACTTCTCAACAGCCTTGATAAGACCAAGGTTACCCTCCTGGATAAGGTCAAGGAACAGCATTCCTCTTCCAACATATCTCTTGGCAATACTTACAACGAGACGAAGGTTTGCCTCTGCAAGGCGCTTCTTAGCCTCATTTCCCTCGTAGATGATCTGGTTGAGCTCTTTTTTCTTAGCCTCTGAAAGCTTTGTATCCTCGGCAAGAGTCTTTTCTGCCTCAAGGCCAGCCTCCATCTGCTTGGCAAGCTCAATCTCCTGATCAGCTGTAAGAAGGGGCACCTTACCGATTTCCTTAAGGTACATTCTTACAGGGTCTTCGATGCTGATTCCATCAGGAACTGACAGGTCAATATTCTCCATATCAACCTCATCCTCGTCAGTGAGGACCATATCGTCATCATCAGGAATAACATCATCATCTGTATCTGAAACTCTAAGGACATCAATTCCTGAGTTCTCAAGTACCTCAAGAACGTTGTCCATCTGTTCCTCATTAAGTCCCAGTTCTGCAAAGAAATCACTGATCTCGGCATACTCAAGGACATTTTTCTTCTTCTTGGCAAGGGCAAGGATTTCTTTTACCTTCTGGGCAAAGAGCTCTTTTGTAGCCTCATCAAGTTCGCCCTCATTTACAGGCGCCTTGCTTTCAGTCTCAGCTGCTGCCTTCTTGGAGCCCTTCTTAGGTGCCTTCTCAGCTGCTTCCTTAGGAGCTGCCTCTTTCTTTGTTGTCTCCTTCTTAGGAGCTGCCTCCTTCTTGGCTGCTGCCTCCTTCTTTGGAGCCGCCTCTTTCTTAGCTGCTTCCTTCTTAGGAGCTGCCTCTTTCTTGGCTGCTTCCTTCTTAGGAGCTGCCTCTTTCTTGGCTGCTGCCTCCTTCTTGGCTGTTTCTTTCTTAGCAGTTTCCTTCTTGGCAGGTGCTTCCTTCTTTGCTGCAGCTGCCTTGGTCTTCTTCTCTGTCTCTTTTACTGTTTCCTTCTTAGTTGCCATTTTAGTTTTTCCTTTTCTATAAGTATTTGGTAGTGTTTTAGTTAATGATCAGTCATCAGGAGATATATTGGCGTGGGCCATTTTCTCCAGATCCTTCTTCCACTGAATAGTCTTTGAAAGATATTCAGGGTCATCGAGCTTAAGCTCCTTCTTACGTCTGTCGTAGCCTGATTGCTTGACAGCCACGATAATATCATGAAAGGCCTTGCGCCTCTGTTCGGGAGTATCGATCTCCACCAGGTTAGTATTGAACATCTCAGCCACCTGCCGATGTTCCTCCGGGTCGGAAAAGCCATCCAGAACCGCTGCCGGTGAAAAGCTACCGCTCTCCATTCCTGCAAACAGCTCTTTTGCCACGGTCCTGTATAGGTCGTCTGCAAAATCTTCCGGTTCCACCCACCTTGTAACCCTGGAAAAGATCTGTGGCTCATCTGTCAGCCATGTCAAAAGCAGCCTCTGATTCTTCCTTGAGCCTTCCTCGGGGGTCTTCTTTTGCTGTATCCCTGATTTAGGTCTTTCAAGAGCTTTTTGGGGCAATCCCCTGGCTGCTGTAGCTGTTACGAGCTTCCTTAGATCATCAAGTGGTATATTAAATCTGGCTGCTACAGCCTCAATGTAGTTTTCTCTCTCTAAAGCTTCCTCGAACTCACAAAGCTTTCCTGCAAGTTCTCTCTGGAATTCTGTCTTGGACACGGGATCCGACATATCATACCTGGATTCCATCACCCTTACTTCAAAGAAGAAGGTGTTCTCGGCATTTCTTACCCGTTCCTCGAAAGCCTCTTTTCCCTCGTTCTTAATGAACTCGTCCGGGTCCTTGTGGGGTCTGAGGTCCAAAACCTTTCCCTTCAGGCCGGCTTCCTTAAGTATCCCTATTGCCCTTATGGCTGCCTTGGTTCCCGCGCCGTCACTGTCGTAGGACAGGATCACGGTATCCTTGTACCTCTTAAGGACCATTGCCTGATTAACGGTAAAGGCTGTTCCCAGGGAAGCAACTGCCATATCAAAGCCCGCCTGATGCATGGCTATTACGTCGATATTACCCTCGCAGGCTATAAAATAGGGCGCCTTGGAATTCTTGGCAAAATTAAGTCCGTAGAGATTCCTGCCCTTTTCAAATATGGCTGTCTCAGGGGAGTTGATATACTTGGGCTCCCCGGTTCCCATAACTCTTCCGCCAAAGCCTATGACCTTGCCCGTTGCATCAAACAAAGGAAACATAACCCTGTTCCAGAACTTATCATGGGTTCCGCGCTTCTCATCAAATGAAGCAAGACCTGCATCTATTATCTGGGCATCCTTGTAGCCCTTGCTGCGAAGATGCTTCACCAGGCCATCTGAGGTCATGCTGGCAAATCCCAGCCCAAACTTCTTCATGGTCTCATCCGTAAGCTCTCTCTTCCGGTAGTATTCAAGGCCCTTCTCCCCGGTCTTGGACCAGAGATTGTAGTAATAGTACTTGGCAGCTTCTTTATTGATATCGAAAAGAGTCTGTCTCTTATCTCTCCTTGCCTTGGCCTCCGGAGACTCATCCTCCTGCGGAAGATTGACTCCTGCCCTGTCGGCCAGCTGCTTAAGCGCCTCTGTAAATGTTAGATTGTCATATTTCATCAGGAAGCTGATCACATTGCCGCCTTCGCCGCATCCAAAGCAGTGAAATATCTGCTTGGACTGGGAAACGCTGAAGGACCCTGTCTTCTCATTGTGGAAGGGGCAAAGGCCCATATAGTTGGCGCCTTTTTTCTGAAGGTGAACATATTGACCTATCACATCCACAATGTCATTTCGCGATCTTACTTCCTCGATAATGTCATCTGAGTATCGCAATTTCTTTTCCCCATTTATGATTAGTAGTTATAGTACAGCCCAGGAATGTGGCACATAGACCTCTTCAAATATTGCTACTGCGTATCTGTCAGTCATGGAGCTGACATAGTCACATACGATTCTTTCTCTGGAGGACTCTCCCCTGTCCATTATCTCTTTTAGATAATCAGGTAAAAGATCTACATGCTCCACATAGTATCTGTAGAGAATCTTGATCATCTCCTCCACCTTTCCCTCCTGGCCCTTGGCCACAGGATTGGTATATACACGCTCAAACATGAACTTCCTCAATGTATGGAAGGCCTCATAGACCTCCTGGGACATACGAATGTCATCCTGCCCCATGCTGGTGGCGATAATGTCGTGGATGAAGGTATCAAGCCACTCGCCATTGGTGTGTCCAATGACCTTTGCCAGGGACTCGGGAACATCCTTCTCGGAGATTATCCCACCTCTGATGGCATCGTCCATATCGTGATGCATATATGCGATCTTATCTGAAAGCCTTACGACCTTTCCCTCTAAAGTTGCGGGAGTTAAGTCTATCTCGTGATTTATGATACCGTCCCTGACTTCCCAGGTTAGGTTAAGGCCCTTGCCTGCATTCTCAAGCTTTTCAACTATGCGAAGGCTCTGCTCGTTGTGCCTGAAGCCCTCAGGACAAACAGCGTTAAGAGCTCTCTCTCCGGCGTGACCAAAGGGTGTATGTCCAAGATCATGTCCAAGTGCAATAGCTTCCGCCAGGTCCTCATTAAGCATAAGGGCCTTAGCTATAGTCCTGGCATTCTGAGACACCTCAAGAGTGTGGGTCATCCTTGTCCTGTAGTGATCACCGTCAGGCGACAAGAATACCTGGGTCTTGTCCTTAAGGCGCCTGAATGACTTGGAATAAAGGATCCTGTCACGGTCTCTCTGGAAACAAGGCCTTATGTCACACTGCTTTTCTTCTTTTTCACGTCCTTTGGAATTCATGCTGAGAGTAGCATGCTTGCTTAAGATTTCAGCCTCTCTGTCTTCAATTTTCTCGCGGATTATCAATGCTGTTCTTCTTTCTTAAGTAGAATTGTGGTAAAAAAAATCCCACATCTACTTTATTCGACGTGGGACTTCAAAAATCCTTTTTTCTTTTCAAAAAATATTTTATTTCGTATTCCATTCATCAATGCGATCCAGATATTGCTGATTTATCCAGGCTACAGCTGCTTCAAAGCCCTCTTCGCTGACCTCGAAATGCTCGCTGGTCATAAGGGATTTGTCCGTAACGCCGTAGGAATAAGGCTCAGGCCACACGGTAGCCATTAAAGTTGCCGGCTCTCTCTGGTCCACAGGGACGAATTTTACATTAGCAAGTGGGTCTCTGGCAAGTCTGAAGCGCATTCCCTTGTGGCTTCCAAAGTATGCCTCCCCATATTCGTAATGCATAAGGTTAAAAAAAGTTGACTTCTCTATTTCCATTACCGATGTTCCTATTACTTAAATCTGTTAAAGAATGTTGCCATGGGGCCTATAGCATCCTGAAGATCCTGGATTGCCTGATTTAAGCCATCATAGTCCACATTGGCCATTTTCTCGATAGCATCTGTCAGGGCCGTGGAGTTCTCTCCAACCAGCTTATTCAGGTTCTTGCTGGCATCAGTCATCTCATCCACCATCACATCAATATCCTCAATGGAGCTTTCCATCTTGGTGGCAACCTGATTGATGTGATCAAGAGTAGTAAGCACTCTGGGAATCACCATGAAAAGAACTATCACCACAGTCGCCAAAGCACCCAGAATGCAAAGGGCAGAAAGCCTCTGCCATCTCACCTGTTTCTTGGAAAGTTTCTTAATCTCCTCAAGAAGCTGTCCATCCATACCTGATGCTGTAACAGTAACTGTTGGCTGCTCACTAGCAACATTCTGCTGATTGTCACTCATAGCTCTTTTACCCCCTGTAAAAAGAAATATCTACTTATTATACTATACACCTCTTAAAGCTGGCTGTGGTAACCCTGAAGGGAGTTGATGTTTCCTGCGCCGTTTTCCTTCACTTGATGAATACCCTCAGCTGCTGCCTTTGCTGCTGCAACAGTGGTGATGTATGGGATACGAGCCTTGATAGCTGCCCTTCTAAGGTATCCGTCGTCGTGCTCAGAGCCTCTTCCGATAGGAGTGTTGATAACAAGCTGGACTTCGCCGTTTTTGATAATATCCTCTACGTTTGGTCTTCCGCCCTCGTAGTTCTTCATGATCCTTACTGCATCTATACCGGCTTCAACAATGTTCTCAAAGGTCTTGCCTGTTGCATAGATCTTAAAGCCGTCATCTGCAAAGCTTCTTGCGATATCAGCAGCCTCCGGCTTATCCTCAGTGTTCAGAGAAATAAGAACTGCTCCCTTTAACGGAAGTGTTGAATTAGCAGCTTCCGAAGCCTTAAAGAATGCCTCGCCTGGAGTCTTGGCAAGTCCAAGAACCTCACCTGTTGAGCGCATCTCAGGTCCTAAAACAGGATCAACCTCCGGGAACATATTGAATGGGAATACTGCCTCTTTTACTCCGTAATATGGAGGCTCGTCCTTCCTCTTATTTGCTATAAGTTCAGGCACCGGTGAAGGCCTTCCGGTGATAGTGCTTGTTATGATATCAGTTGCTACAGGAACCATCTTGATTCCGCAAACCTTTGATACAAGCGGAACTGTACGGGATGCTCTGGGATTAGCTTCAAGAACATAAACGGTGTCATCCTCGATGGCGTACTGCATGTTCATAAGACCCACAACGTTCATCTCAACAGCGATCTTTCTTGTGTACTCCTCAATGGTCTTAAGGTGCTTTTCTGAAATGTGCTTGGAAGGCACGATGCAGGCTGAATCTCCTGAATGGATACCCGCAAGCTCAATGTGCTCCATAACTGCAGGAACGAAAGCCTCTTTTCCATCGCTGATGGCGTCAGCCTCACACTCCATGGCATTGTGAAGGAATCTGTCTATAAGGATAGGTCTGTCGGGAGTTACGCCTACTGCGGCTCTCATATAGCCTTCCATGCTCTCCTCATCCCTTACGATCTCCATTCCACGGCCACCAAGGACGAAGGATGGACGAACCATTACAGGATAGCCGATTCTTGCCGCGATGGCCTTAGCCCCCTCGACATCAGAAGCCATGCCTGACTCTGCCATAGGGATACCAAGCTTTTCCATCATGAGACGGAACTGGTCTCTATCCTCTGCAAGGTCGATAACTTCAGGTGTAGTACCAAGGATGTTAACGCCCTCTTCCTTAAGCTTTGCAGCCAGGTTAAGAGGAGTCTGGCCTCCGAACTGTGCGATCACGCCAAGAGGCTTCTCCTTTCTGTAGATCTGGAGAACATCCTCAAGGGTAAGAGGCTCAAAGTAGAGCTTATCTGAAGTATCGTAATCAGTTGAAACAGTCTCAGGGTTGCAGTTGACGATAATGGTCTCAAAGCCCAGCTTCTTAAGGGCCATAGCTGCATGAACACAGCAATAGTCGAACTCGATACCCTGTCCGATCCTGTTTGGACCACCGCCCAGGATCATGATCTTATTATTTTCTGCAGTTTCAGAGAGCTTCATGGGATTCTCAAGGCTCTCCTCTTTCTGGTAGGTTGAGTAGTAATAAGCACTTCCGTCGGTTCCATATACATGAACACCGTCCCAGCACTCCAAAAGGCCAACGTCTTCACGGCCCTTTCTGATATCATCCTCAGAAACTCCAAGTATCTTTGAGAGGTACTTGTCTGAGAAGCCGTCTTCTTTTGCCTTAACAAGGGCATCCCTTGAAGGAACCTTACCCTTATATTCCTGCAAAAGAGCTTTTTCCTCATCCACAAGCTCTTTTATCTCCTGAAGGAAATAGTGCTTAACCTTGGTGATGTCAAAGAGTTCATCCACAGTAACGCCTTTTTTCATGGCTTCATACATAAGGAAGTATCTCTCAGAAGATGCGTCCTTGAGGCGGCGCAAAAGCTCCTCCACAGGCATCTCCTCATACTTGGCAATGGCACCGAGGCCGTATCTGTCCTTCTCAAGGGATCTGATCGCCTTCTGGAAGGCCTCCTTGAAGTTCTTTCCGATACTCATAACTTCGCCAACAGCGCGCATCTGGGTACCAAGCTTATCCTCAACACCACGGAACTTTTCAAATGCCCAGCGTGCGAACTTAACAACCACATAGTCCCCGTTTGGCACGTACTTATCCAGAGTTCCGAACTTGGAATCCGGAAGCTCAGCAAGAGTAAGTCCTGTTGCAAGCTTTGCGGAAACAAGAGCAATAGGGAAGCCTGTAGCCTTACTTGCAAGGGCTGAAGAACGGGAGGTTCTTGGGTTAATCTCAATTACTACGATTCTTCCGGTCTTGGGGTCATGGGCGAACTGTACGTTTGTTCCGCCGATGACGCCGATATGTTCAACGATCTTGTAGGCCTGTCTCTGGAGTTCCTTCTGAAGGTCCTCTGAAATTGTCAGCATAGGAGCTGTACAGAAGGAATCACCTGTATGAACACCTACAGGGTCAACGTTTTCAATAAAGCAGACAGTGATCATGTTGTTGTCTTTATCTCTGACAACCTCAAGCTCAAGTTCTTCCCAGCCAAGGATCGACTCCTCAACAAGAACCTGATGGATAATGGAAGCTGCAAGTCCGCGGGAGCATACTGTCTGAAGCTCTTCCTTGTTGTAAACAAGTCCGCCACCTGCTCCGCCCATGGTGTAAGCAGGACGAAGAACAACCGGATATCCCAGCTCATCAGCCTCAGCAAGAGCTTCCTCTACGCTGTAGCAGGCCTTTGAACGTGCCATTCCAATTCCCAGCATATTCATGGTGTTCTTAAACTCAGTTCTGTCCTCACCACGCTCAATAGCGTCTACCTGAACACCAATTACTTTTACATTGTATTTATCGAGAATACCAGCTTTATACAGCTCAGAACACAGATTAAGACCGGATTGTCCGCCCAGATTTGGCAGAAGAGCATCTGGTCTTTCTTTTTCAATAACCGCTGCAACACGGTCAACATTAAGGGGCTCAATGTAAGTCTTGTCCGCCATCTCCGGATCCGTCATTATCGTTGCCGGATTAGAGTTAACAAGAACAATCTCATAGCCAAGACTCCTTAGAGCTTTACAAGCCTGCGTCCCCGAGTAGTCAAACTCACAAGCCTGGCCGATGACAATTGGTCCCGAGCCGATTATCAGTACCTTGTGTATATCAGTTCTCTGTGCCATATACTCCTCCACTCCTGATTCTTTTTTCACTATCTAATCCATTATATTTTTGTATTAAAGGAATGACAAGGAAGAAATTCAGATTAATACAAAAAGGTGATAGAATAATTATAAGTATATGTAAAAGTGTTAAGATGAGGGAAAAATACTATGCTGGTAATGGCATTAAAGATGATAGCTATAGCTGTAGGCTATGTTGTGCTTACACTATTATTATGGAGGTGGCTCAAGGGCAAAAAGATCACATGGTCCTACAGGCTCCTTCTTGGATTTATATACGGAATGTGTTCCGTTTTATCAACTCATTTTGGTGTGCCCTTCGGTGGCATGATCATTAACGAAAGAGATCTTGGTCCTCTTTGCGCAGGACTATTCTTCGATCCCGTTTCCGGTATTATCGCAGGTATCATCGGAGGTGTGGAAAGATATATCGCAGGTGCATACTTTAATGTAGGTTCCTACACAAAGGTAGCCTGCAGCGTATCTACCTGTCTTGCAGGTTTCGTTGCAGCCTTCATGTCCATCTTTATTTTCAAAAGAAAAAAGCCCTCCGGATTCTACGCTTTCTTCATGGGCGCAGTAATGGAAGTCTTCCACATGTACGTTGTGCTCATCACCCACAGAGATGATATGAGCATGGCTTACTACGTAGTTAAGATCTGCGCGATTCCCATGATCATCTTCTGCGGCATTGGACTTGCAGCCAGCGCAATTGTACTCAAGGTAAATGATAAGGAATGGCATAATCCCCTTAAGCGCCCGGAAGAACGAGATGTCAAGCTTTCACAAAAGATTCAGATCTGGCTGTTTTTGGTGACTTCTGCAATAATATTCACTAATTTCCTCTTTTCTTTTACCATTCAGACCCAGTCTGCTATACAGGACACAAGAGAAGATCTGGCAGCTATTGCCTCAGATATAAGGGAAACCTACGACAGCTTGCTCAGTTACGGCGGAAGCCCCAATATCCTAAGGTTCCATATAGGTTCAGCAGGTTCCTTTGACTTAGTGCAGGATAAGGGTTATATCTTCGCCGGCAGCCATCAGGGAAAATCACTTGATGAAAAAGAGCTTGAGTACCATATATCCCAAAAGGATGAAGAGATCTACCACACTACTTACTTTGGAGTAGATTCCTTCTGTCGTATTGAGCAGCTAAACCTCACTGAATATCTGGTTCTTGCCTGGCCCTCATCTGAGGTGTACTACGACAGAGATGCAGATGCCTATGAGACGGCTTTTGCGGATATCCTTTTGCTTACTGTAATCTACGTACTTATATCCCTGCTTATCCAGGCGATAGTTGTAGATAACCTTGATAAGGTCAACGACTCCCTTAACAAGATCACTGACGGTGACCTTAATGAAACCGTATCTGTTTATAATTCAGAAGAATTTGCGTCTCTTTCAGATGATATAAACGAGACAGTTGATGCCCTGAAGGGCTATATAGATGCTGCTGAAAAGAGAATTGCCCAGGAGCTGGAGTTTGCCAAATCAATTCAGGAATCAGCCCTGCCAAAGAACTTTAATACTCCAAGACAGGATATTGAGATCTTTGCCTCAATGGATCCTGCCAAGGAAGTTGGTGGTGATTTCTACGATTTCTTCTTTATCGATAAGGGAATGCTGGTACTTGTAATTGCTGACGTGTCAGGTAAAGGAATTCCTGCATCTCTTTTCATGATGCGAAGCATGAGTGCCATAAGAAGTACCTGCAATCCTGACATCTCCCCTTCTGAGGTTCTTGCGAAGGTCAACAATCTTCTATGTGAAGGAAATGAGACAGACATGTTTGTAACTGTCTGGATCGGTATCATAAATCTTGGAACCGGACTTATGCGCTGCGCAAATGCAGGACACGAGTACCCCGTTCTTCGCAGAGCCGGTCAGGACTACGAGCTATTCAAAGATCCTCACAGCCCTGCCCTTGCAACAATGGAAGGAGTAAGGTTCAAGGATTATGAGCTTCAGCTAAATCGCGGAGATGAGCTCTTCGTCTACACCGACGGTGTTCCGGAAGCCATCAACGAGGATATTCAACAATATGGCGTCGAAAGGCTTATCAAGTGTCTTAACAAGAATAAAGATATTCCTCTAGAAAGATTACTGCCCAGAGTCACCCACGATCTTGCTGATTTCGTAGGAAGCGCTGAGCAGTTTGACGACGTAACAATGCTTGGATTTAAGTACAAGATGATCTAAACCAGATAACCTGCATACTTACCAAATTCACCGGGGTCATTCATTGAGCCGATCTTCTCGGATCTCAATCGGATGGCCCTTACTATATCCCCGTTATCCACTGGTCTGCCCTCTGCTGCCGCCATGTACATAGCGCTGTAGAGAACAGCCTTTATGTTGCTTCCGGACAGATCAAAGTTCTCTGCAAAGAACTCAAAGTCGACCTTAGGGTCAACCTCCACACTCTTTGGAAGGATCGATCTCCAAAGTGAGAGTCTTGTTTCAACATCAGGCTTCTGGAGCTTCACCACATAGGTGATCCTTCGAAGAAAAGCAGAGTCAAAATTACCTATAAGGTTAGTTGCAAGGATCGTCATGCCGGAGTGCCCTTCCACCTTCTGAAGAAGGTAGGCAGTCTCAGCATTGGCATATTTATCATTGGAATCAGAAACTTCTGTACGCTTTGCAAAAAGCGCATCCGCCTCATCAAAGAACAGTATCACATTTGTCTTTTTCGCATGTTCAAAGATCTCATTGAGATTCTTCTGGGTTTCACCAATATACTTGGAAATGATCTGGGACAGATCCACACGGTAAAGAGGGAGCGACAGCTCTTTTGATATAACCTGTGCAGCCATGGTCTTACCTGTTCCGGGAGGTCCGCAAAGTAGCACAGAAACGCCGTTTCCGTAGGCTCCGCTTCTTTTGATGCCATTCTTTTTCTCCACGCGGTTTCTCATTTTGAACCTGTTGCAGGCCGTCATGATGATGCGCTTTTCCAGATCTTCCACCTGGAGCTCTTCCATGGTATAAACTGCCGGGATGTAAACAGCCAGATCCATAAGACCAGCTTCGCCCATGCGTCTTAATTCCTCCTTGAGTTCAGTGGCATCGATCTTTTCCCTGCCCTGCCAGCGGGCCTTTTTCGCAGTCTCTTTTACTGCGTACCTGATCCTTGAATAGGACAGTTCATAGCAGTCAGCCAGGTCAGAGATATTGATATCCTCAGAAAGAGACAGTCCCTCCTTCTGAAGGAAATGCTTCCATATAGCCTCCCTCTCCTCTACGTCTGGCATAGGAAGGGCAATGGAGGAAATATTATATCTGTTGGAAAGGAATATGGTAGGAAGCTTGTCCTGCCCATAGACAAAAGAAATCCTGCCGGGAAGGAAGCTCGTTACCACATCAAAAAGCAGTTCGCAAAGTTCCAGTTCTGTGGTAGTAAGCCTTATG
Organism: Butyrivibrio sp. AE2032; assembly: GCF_000702965.1. Classification (NCBI taxonomy): domain Bacteria; kingdom Bacillati; phylum Bacillota; class Clostridia; order Lachnospirales; family Lachnospiraceae; genus Butyrivibrio; species Butyrivibrio sp. AE2032. The sequence continues at coordinate 168,288 of NZ_JNLF01000003.1, forward strand.
GCCAGGTTTTCCCCTGTAAGCCTCGCTCGCAGGAAAAGAGGTCCCAGTGCGTGGGCAATCGTGCTGCTATAATATATGTTCCTTGATTTTTTCACATCTGAAAACAGGGTGTCGGCGTCAAGGATCAGTACGCCTTTTTCATTTAGCCTGGTCAAAAATGAGGGCACATCATCGGGATCATTAGAGGCCACATACACCAGACCTTCACCAGCAGTATCGGGTTTTATGGCATCCTTAAAGATCTCAATCTCCTCTTTTTCATAGGTATAGCAGGTCGTATAAGGAATTGGATGATCAAAATCAGTATCAGAAAGAATGAATCTTTGAACATCATCTCGAAGTATCAGAGGCGTATCCAAAAGGGAATTCTTCCCGGCTGTACTGTCCAGTGCCCTGAAAAAGAAAATGCTCATCTTTCCCAGCTTATCCACAAAAGAATCCAGGATGGTCATGTCCTGTTCCTCATTTATTACCTGGTAAATGCTATAGAGTACGCCGGTGGTGGGATGTGTGAGGGTGGCGTCATTTGCAATGTAGGCATAGAGATTCCTTCGATTGATATTCATGGAAAGTCCCAGTGCGAGAAGGATTGCCAGTTCTTCAAAGAAGGTCAGCTCAAACTCTTCCCTAAGACGCTTAAGCGGAAGAACCAGCTTTTTGCTAGCCTTTTCCCTGCTTCTGATATGGTCAAGAGCATCCGACAGCTCTTTTGCCAGATCAGGATCATAGGCGCTTGTTCGGCGTGTGCGTGGGGGAATATCGTAGAACTCTCCCACATCCTCCTGTCCAAGCATCATTCCAGGGCGATAGATACGTCCTCCACCGCTCATGATCTTTTCAACGCTGTTCTCTAAAATAAAGTCGATGAGAAGGGAACAGTCCTCCAGATGCTCCTTGGTGCTCCCATAGGAAGTCTTTATTTTTTTGCTGTCGAAATAGTCATTTGTTGTAAACATTTTTTACCCTGTCAAAGTAGTTCTATTGGTAGGTAACCTTTTGAAATCTTGCCTTCTTTTTGAAGATTCAATATATCATCTCTGGCCTCATTCCAGTCTCTGTCTGAGTTCAGAAGGGTGATGTTGCCGTTTCCCACATTCTGGCTCAATTCTATCTGTACCTGCACGACCCTTCTGCCAAGCAATGCCATCTGATGAGTATCAAGAATATCCTTTTGATTACCGAAAATACTGTAGGCATCAAAGGACATTACTCTGTCATAAAAATCCCCGGGAAGGAACGGCACGGAGATTTTGCCCTCCAGGTCCGTCAAAGGTGTTCTGCCACTGGCAGCGGCATCAAGGTCAAATTTATTTTCTTCAAAACTTGCTTCATTGTTTATGGCTTTTATTGAAGTGATGGTATATTCCTTATCACCTGTTTTCTGAAAGGTTGGGATACAATCCGACATGGTTCTGTTTTTCATCCCTGTGAACATGTCAAAGACCTGCATCTGATAAAACATACCAATAGCTTCGTCGGAAAGTTTTAGATTGGTGCCGCCTTTCTGGGCAGTGTCCATCAGTTCCTGCATGGACATTCCCGAAACATTTTCCACAATCACTTCACTGCTGCCCTTGTCCTTCTCGCCTTCCTTTTTGGAAAGCTCGGCATCGGCTACCATCTCCTCCATTCCAAGCTCCTTGGCTATCCTGCTGGAGGCCACATCCATTTCGGTAGGACCTTCTTTATCTTCTGCTGTGGCCCCGGGCTTTTTTTCTTCCTCTTTCGGCTCTGCTGCTTTGCCCTTGGGAATCCTCTCTGGCTTTGCATCATCAAACATATCTTCCCAGTTACGTTTGGTCCTTCCATCCTCATAAAGCACATCAGAAGGAGCCTCCAAAAGCGCATACTCCCTCTCGCTCTGCTCCATTATCTGTCTTGTAAGGTCCAGGCGGAACTTTCCGGCGCCTTTATTTCCATTGCCGCTTGCTTCAATAAATTCCAGATAACTTCGGCAGTTCTGTATCAGGGTTGAATAAGCTCTTCGTATTCCATCAAGGTCTGTAACGAACCTCTCCCTCTCCTTGGGGATGTCGCCCCTCCTGAGTTCCTGGTTCAGGGCCATGATGGCATCCTTTACAGCTTTAAGCCTTTCGCCATCAGAAGCAGGGATAAAATGATCCGTAACCCCGGGATTTAACAGCTCATTCTTTTTCTCCTGGATTATCCTGTGTGCATCCCTTATATTTCCGCCCACATGGACAGGGGTAACCAGGACAGTGGATACTTCACCCATCTGTTCCTGAAACTGCTCTGTTTCCTGGGTGTCCGTCACAGTTGTATCAGGCTCCATAGAAGCAGATTCATTCAGATCCAGGAAGCCATCATCCAGTGAATCGCCCATGTCAAGGCTGGCCATCTGATCAAGTTCTTCATTTCCACCGGGCATCTTGAAGTCCTCCTTTCCCCTGTATCCAGGCGAGTTTTACGCATTTCATAGTTATTTATAATTATACCATATTACGTATATTTTTATTGTTTTTGAAAAGAAATTAAAAAAGTATAAAAAAAGTACTTGCGCATGTTGTTATCTTATGCTAACATAACATTGTTAGCAAACACTAACAAAGCAAACGCTCCGCCAAAGCGTTTGCCCTATGACATACAATAGTCATAAGAAATCTCCTACCTAAAAAACCGGTACATCTTGCCAATGTACCGGTTGTTTTTTTACAGATTCTTTTCTTCTGAGGATAATGTCTCGTTCATACTTCCTGTACGATATCCCAGGATATCCAGTGCTATGTAGTCAAAGCCTATCTTCCGCAGTTCCTCATGAACATGTACCCTTATCTTTTCTTCCATAAAATGACCAAATTCAGATGGATCCAGTTCGATCCTTGCTATTTTGCCATGGATGCGGACTCTTAATTGTTTAAATCCAAGATCTAAAAGCAGCTGTTCTGCCCTGTCTACCATTTGAAGCTTCTTTTCGGTAATTTCTTCCCCGTAAGGGAATCTGCTTGCAAGGCACGCAAATGACTGCTTTTCCCAGGTTGGCAGTCCCAGATATCTAGACAAGATCCTGATCTGTTCCTTGGAGAAACCAATGTTTCTAAGTGGACTCTTTATATTGAGTTCTGCCACTGCCATAAGTCCAGGTCTGTAATCGCCGTTATCATCAAGATTAGAGCCTTCTACAACCTCCTTTATGCCTCTCTCATTGGCGGCTTTCAGGAACTTCTCAAATAGTTCGCGTTTACATAGGTAGCATCTGTTCTTGGGATTATGAGAAAAGCCTTCTATTTTGAGTTCCTCTGATTTTACTACTATTTGCTCGATCCCATGTTCACTGCAAAAAGCCTTCGCCTCCTTAAGTTCTCGCTCCGGAAAAGAGCATGAGGAAGCTGTTAGTGCAAGGACCTGGTCTCCCAAAGCCTCTTTAGCAGCAAACAAAAGAAATGTAGAATCCACGCCACTGGAAAAGGCAACTGCCACACTTCCCAGTGACTTTAAGTATTCTTTTAATTGCTCATATTTATCAAGGAGCAATCTATTTGGTGTATCTTTAGAAATCATAGTGTTGTTTTCCAACTTTCTTTTTATGCAATTCCGGCGTACTCATAGCCTGCTTCTGTGACAGCAGCCTTAATAAGAGCCTCATCAACATCCTTTGAATTTGTGATAGTTACCATGTTCTCCTCATGAGATGCTACAGCGGAGTCGATTCCTTCTATAGCTTCAAGCGCCTTCTTTACATGAGCCTCACAGTGTGCACACATCATTCCGTTTACCTTAATCTTCATTTCTTTTTTCTCCTTTGTAATTAAATAATTTTCTGTTACTTGATTTTTAATTGCCTTGTCTTTTTTACTGTCATATACCTTTAACAGATTAAGTCTCAGCGCATTAGTTACTACACAAAAGCTTGAAAGTCCCATAGCAGCTGCTCCAAACATTGGATTGAGGGTCCACCCGAAAGCTGCCACATAGCATCCTGCAGCAAGGGGAATGCCAATAACATTGTAGAAAAATGCCCAGAACAGGTTCTCATGGATGTTCCTTAAGGTTGCTCTGGAAATCCTGATAGCTGCTGCTACATCACGAATACTGTTCTTCATAAGTACCACATCTGCTGCATCAATGGCAATGTCTGTTCCTGCCCCGATGGCAATTCCAACATCTGCTCGTGTCAGCGCTGGAGCATCATTTATTCCATCACCAACCATGGCGACTTTTCCTTTTTCCATGAGTTTCCTGATAGCAGCTTCTTTTCCGTCAGGAAGTACGCCGGCCACCACTTCATCAACTCCGGCCTGATCAGCAATTGCCCTGGCTGTGATCTCATTGTCACCGGTCAGCATTACCACATGGATGCCCATTTTCTTAAGCTCACTGACTGCCTGAGGTGTGTCATCCTTTATGGTGTCTGCTACGGCAATTATTCCGATCAGCTTGTTATCTTTGGCTAAAAGAACCGGTGTCTTGCCCTGGGCTGACAACTCATCAATACGTTTTGATACGTCGGGGTTCATATCTGCAGCTCTTTTAACCGCTCCATCAATTAACGTATCACGATTTCCCAGAATACTTTCAATAAATCTGACATTTCCACCTGCTACCAAAGCGCCATCAAGCTTTGCCTTTAACCCGTTTCCAGATAACACTTCAAATTCTGTTGTCTCGCATAGCTCGATATCCTGCTCTTTTGCATGATCTATGATTGCTTTTGAGATAGGGTGCTCACTTTTTGATTCCAGTGCGTAAGCAGTTTTCAGCAGATCTTTTTCGCTGATGCCTTCGGCAGGAATAACATCTGTAACCTTCATAACTCCGGTAGTTATTGTACCTGTCTTATCAAGAGCTACTATCTGCGTTTTTCCTGTCAGTTCCTGCACTGCTGCAGTCTTAAACAGGATTCCGCTTCTGGCACCCACGCCATTTCCAACCATTATTGCCACGGGAGTTGCAAGTCCCAAAGCACACGGACAGCTTATTACCAGAACTGATACTGCTCTTGCCATGGCATATCCGAAGGTCTGTCCCACCAGAAGCCAGACAATAAATGTGACAAAAGAAATACCAATGACCGCCGGTACAAATACCCCGGATACTCTGTCGGCTATTTTCGCAATTGGAGCCTTGGTCGCTGCAGCATCACTGACCATTCTTATGATCCCGGCAAGAGTTGTATCCTCGCCGACTCTGGTAGCTTCGCAGACCATATACCCTGATGTATTGATGGTTGCAGCTGATACCCTATCTCCTGTCTGTTTTTCTACAGGAACACTTTCGCCTGTAAGAGCTGACTCATTAACTGCGCTCTCGCCCTCTTTTACTATACCGTCTACGGGTATGCTGTCTCCGGGTCTTACTACAAATCTGTCTCCAACCTTTACCTCATCTATCGGGACAGTTCTCTCTGTATCGCCCTCCAGAATGACAGCGGTCTTTGGAGCGAGCTTCATGAGAGATTTCAGGGCATCAGTTGTTTTACCTTTTGATCTGGCTTCAAGGGTCTTGCCAACTGTGATCAGCGTCAGGATAGTTGCAGCAGACTCAAAATAGAACTGATCCATGAAGTACATGACCTGATCTGTATTCCCATCCATTACTGCGCCGGTCATGGCAAAAAGGGCATATATACTGTATGCGTAGGACGCTGTAGCTCCAAGCGCTACCAGAGTGTCCATGTTGGGGGATCTGTGAATAAGCCCCTTAAATCCACTGATAAAGAACTTCTGATTTATAACCATGATAAATCCGGCTAAGATCAGCTGGTATAACCCCATTGCCACATGATTTCCCTCAAGAAATGGTGGCAATGGCCAGTTCCACAGCATATGCCCCATGGAAACGTACATTAGTGGAATCAGCAAAACTACTGAAGCTATCAGCCTCTTTTTCAGCAGCGGTGTTTCTGTATCTTTTAGGGAATCCTCATAGCCCGCCGAAGAGGCTCCTTCTTTATTCTGTTTTTTCAGGCTTGCGCCATAACCGGCTGCTTCTACAGCCTTAATTATTTCTTCCGGAGATGCGCTTCCCTGAACGCCCATGGAGTTAGTAAGAAGGCTTACCGCACAGCTCTCGACGCCATCTATGGCATTTACCGCCTTTTCAACTCTGGCCTGGCATGCAGCGCAGCTCATTCCGGTTACGTTATATTGTTCCATCTTTACTCTTTTCCAGGCACATAGCCTTATTTCATAAGCTTCTGAAGTGTAACCACAAGTTCGTCAATGATCTCATCGTTTCCTTCACGAATATTCTCAGCCACACAGGATCTCATATGATTAGCCAAAAGAACTTTATTGAAGCTGTTTAGAGCGCATGTAATAGCAGACACCTGCATCAGAATATCCGTGCAGTATGCATCATTTTCAAGCATTCCTTCAACGCCCCGTACCTGGCCTTCTATCCTCTTTAGCCTGTTCATCAGGTCCTTCTTTTCCTTATCATCTCTGTCTTTATGTTTTCCGGAGCAATGGGGACAACAACCATTCATTTCTTCCATAGCTTCTTCGTTCTTAGACATGTTTCCCTCCATATAGAAATACCCCTTGGGGGTATATTGGTTTATACCAATATATACCCCCTTGGGGTATTTGTCAATTCTATTATTTTTTCTTCAACTTGGGATTTCTGCGGCTTCGTTTTCTTATTCACTATCGTTCTTAAGATTTGTCATACTATGTAGCCCCAGCGCTATTGTAGAGCCATTATGGAGCATTGCACTTGTTGCAGGTGCTATGGTTCCAAGTAGTCCAAGCCCGATCAGGCCCAGATTAAATCCAACAACAAAGCGATAGTTAAAGTGAATCCTCTTCATAAGAAGGCCACTGAGTTCCTTCAAGGTTACAAGCTTATACAGGTCATCCTCTGAGATCATTACATCTGCGATCTGACGTGCAAGCTGTGCACCTTCACTGATTGCAATTCCGCAGTCCGCTTCTGAAAGTGCCGGAGAATCATTGATTCCATCACCTATCATTACAACTGTATGTCCCTTCGCTTTTTCTTGCTGTACAAAACCTGCTTTTTCTTCAGGAAGGACCTCAGCATAATAGGAGTCAACGCCCACTTTTTTCGCAACTCTTTTGGCAATATGCTTTGAATCGCCTGTCATCATAACAATATTAGTAAAACCAACATCGCGAAGTTTTTTGACAACATCCAGTGCCTCCGGGCGTAGAGGGTCAACCAAAAGAATGACCGCTGAAAGTTTACCACCTATTGCCAGGAACAACCTTGAATACTGCTTGGAAATATTCTCAAGCTTATCCTCCTCGCCATCCGGAATAACGCACTTCTCATCCTCCATTACAAAGTGCCAGCTGCCGATAACAACCTTCTGTCCATCTATATCCGAAGCAATTCCGTGGGCAACTACGTACTCGACTTTACTGTGCATTTCATTATGTTCAAGTCCCTTGTTAGCCGCCTCAGCAACTACGGCATTGGCAATGGAGTGTGGATAGTGTTCTTCAAGACAGGCTGCTATGCGAAGCATCTCATCCTTATCATTTCCTGAAAAAGTAACTACATCCACAACCTTGGGAGTAGCCATTGTAAGAGTTCCTGTCTTGTCAAAAACTATGGTATCCGCATCAGCAATAGCTTCAAGGAACTTTCCACCTTTTACTGTAAGATGGTTGTCCTGACATTCACGCATCGCAGACAGCACAGTCACCGGCATTGAGAGCTTTAGTGCACAGGAAAAATCAACCATCAGTACAGAGAGCGCTTTGGTCACATTCCTAGTTAGCAGATACGCAAGTATGGTTCCACCAAGCGTATATGGAACCAGTCTATCTGCCAGATGCTCAGCCCTTGACTCAACTCCTGATTTAAGCTGTTCAGACTCTTCAATCATTTTTATGATCTTCTCATATCTGGTAGCTCCGGATGCTTTCTCAACCTTAAGTACAATATCGCCTTCTTCTATCACTGTGCCGGCATATACATAGGCGCCTTCTTTCTTTTCCACAGGGATACCTTCTCCGGTAAGTGTTGCCTGATTGATCAGAGCTTCTCCTGACACTACAGTTCCATCCAGTGGAATCACACTTCCAACTCGCACAGAGATTTCATCCCCGGGAACTATCTGGCTGATAGGAACCTGTACCTCAACGCCATCTTTCTTAAGCCAGACCTTGTCTGATTTAAGCGCCATACTTCTTGCAAGGTCATCCACCGATTTTTTATGAGTCCATTCCTCAAGAAGATCCCCAACACCAAGCAGGAACATAACCGACGAAGCAGTCTGATAATCCCCGGTCAAAAGAGATACTGTTATGGCTGTAGCATCCAGAACAGAAACCTCCAGTTTTCTATGCACAAAAAGGCTCACAAGCCCTCTGTAAATGAACTTTGTGGCCATGATCCAGGCTTTTATCCTTCTAATGGGTGATGGCAAAAAGAGCCTGCATCCATAGTGAAGGATCACCTTCCCAATGAGCCTCTCTTTATAAGAAGCCATCAGCTCTCTTCCTGTGTTCTCAGGCACAAGTGCCTTAACATCTTCTGCCTCGGCATCAAATCTGCAGATCTTATCCAGCAGTTCTTTTCTGTCACCTTTATAAACAACTACTGCATCGGCACTTCTCTCATAGACGGTAGCTTTTTCAACACCATCAAGAGAAAGCAGATAGTACTGTAATCTATCTGCTTCTTCAAAAGAAAAACGTCTTTTGGGCATGGAAAAGCGTATACGTCCACTTATCTCATGTTTAATGACAATTTTCATATTCTATTACTCTCCGACTACTGCCTCGTCTTCAGCTGCCTTGCGCTCAGCATTGATCTCTTTTGCCTCTGCAAGAATATCGTCACAGTTCTCCTGCACCTTGTTTGCAGTATCCATCACGCAGTCTTTTGCCCTAAGCACAGCTGCTGTGGTATGTGTATAGCACTTCTTCGCATCCTTACTTGAAAGTACCTTTACACCTGCTGTTCCAAAAAGGACTCCACCCAAAAACCACACGCAATGATGCCAATTCTTCATAATGATCATCTCCTGTTCTGTAAACATTTTAAGTATCTGTATATGAAAACAAACAAATGCAGATGATATATTCCTCCCACATTTGTTTGCTTCTTTAGCTTATCACAATATGAAATGACCTAAAACATGTGTAATTGATAATTTTTCTCAATACGTTAACATCTATGCTATTCTCCAGTCGGCACTTTCACTCTGGAGCTCGGCCATACGCTTGAAGATGCCGTCCTCGTTCTTAAGAAGCTCGGATGGCCTTCCCTCTTCTGCAACTTTTCCATCAGCAAGAACAACAATCTTATCGGCGGCTTCAACAGTACGCATACGATGTGCGATGACAAGAACTGTTTTGCCAGCGAGAAGGCGAGAGAGCGCGCCCTGTACCTTGGTCTCATTCTCTACATCTAGAGATGCTGTGGCTTCATCAAGAAGAACGATAGGTGCATTCTTAAGTAGCGCTCTGGCAATAGAGATACGCTGTCTTTCGCCGCCGGAGAGTTTAGCACCGTTTTCGCCGATCGGGGTATCATAGCCATTAGGAAGCTTTTCAACAAACTCATCACAGTTAGCTGCTTTTGCAGCTGCCTTTACTTCCTCGTCCGTAGCACCATGTCTGCCAAGGCGAATATTCTCCATTACCGTATCATCAAACAGTACAACGTCCTGAAATACCATCGAGTAATCACCAAGGAGCACCTCCGGGTCAACGCTTCCTATGTCCACGCCTCCGACCTTGATTGTTCCCTCTGGGATATCCCATAGTCTGGCAGCGAGCCTTGCACAGGTACTTTTTCCTGAGCCTGATGGCCCCACAAGAGCTGTTACTTCGCCCTCTTTAGCTGTAAAGCTGACCCCCTTAAGTACCTGTTCATCATCGTAGGCAAATCCCACGTTGTCAAAGCTGATATCATGTCCGTGTGCTTTAAATGATTCAGTGCCTTCTGCCGTCTTTGCATCGTGAATCTCCATTAGTCTTGACGCTGAAATTTGAGACATAAGCATCTCCGCGATAAGCGCAAGTGCCTGGTCAAATGGCGCATATATCCTGGTTATTACCAAAAGATACATGAACAGCACCATAAAATTGACTTGCCCTGAAAGAATAAGCTTGGTTCCTGTAAGGATTGTGGTTGCCACGCCAAGTCGCATGATCACGCTGGCAGCATTTACAAAGATTCCGCATGAAAGCTCACCGGAAAGCATAGTTTTTTCATGGTAGTCTATCTTGTCATTAAGATCATTTATAAATCTCTGTTCCTGATTGGTTGCTCTTATCTCACGGATATTCTCCAGAGTTTCCTGAATTCCGTCTGACACCTGGATCCCCGCTTCTTTTGTAATCTCAGACTGACGCTTGTTGATCTTGCGGCTTCCGAACAAAAGCAGGAAAGCTACCGGAACTCCCCACAGACAGGCAATAGCCAGTCTCCAGTCAAAGGAAAACAGCATTATCGCAACAATTGCTGTGGAAATATACGATCCATACAAATACCCCAGGCAGTGTGACCATACATGCTCAAGTCGGTTAACATCTCCCATTATGGTTTCTGTCAGATCTGCCAAATCTCTTTTGCCAAAATATCCAAGCGGAAGCTTTCTCATGCGCTCAGCCAGGGAGATGCGGACATTTTTAACCTCGCCATACACGAGACCGTATGTAGCCCTGTACTGCTGGAGATGTGTAAAAAGAGATATCACCACAAATGCAAGCACCATCGCAAGGATCAGTCCGGCTCCGGGAAGAGAAGCCCCTTCAGTCAACGTATCCATATATCCTGACATCATAAGATACAGAATACCCATTCCGCCCATAACTACCAGATTAACTATAACCGTCCACAGGGTAGCCTGCTTTGTATTCTTAATGCCCTGATCAGTAAGAGCATATTTTCTCTGGAACTCTTTTCCAAACATTTAAACCACCTCCCCTGCAGAAATACGCCATGTTACTGCCTGATTATAATCAGCCCACATGCGTGAATACATTCCACTCTTCTTTTTGAGGCTATCGTGGGTTCCTTCTTCAATGGCATGTCCATCATCAAGCACAATGATCTTGTCTGCTCCAACAACAGTTGAAAGTCGATGTGCGATCATAATGACCGTACGTCCCTTTGTTAGTGTGCTGAACGCCTTCTGGATCAACATTTCATTTTCGGGATCGGCAAAAGCTGTAGCTTCATCCAGCACGACAATAGGCGCATCCTTGAGAATTGCCCTTGCAAGAGCCACTCTCTGCTGTTCTCCTCCGGAAAGGTAGGTTCCTTCAGTTCCGATGATTGTATCCATTCCGTTTGGAAGCTTAGCGATTATATCGTCGCACTGAGCTGCTGATAATGCCCTCTGCACCTCTTCTCTGGTGGCATCCGGTCTGGCAGCCCGAACATTCTCAAAAATACTGGCTTTAAACAGCCTGTTGTTCTGGAAGACAAAAGCAATCTTATCCATTAGAACATGTGGATCCATATCCCGAACATCTACCCCACCAACAAGAACCGCTCCTGATGTTGCGTCCCAAAAGCGTGGTATCAGGCTGGCTGCAGTTGTCTTTCCTCCGCCGGAAGGACCAACAAGAGCCACTGTCTGCCCGGGTTCAACCTTAAAAGAGACATGATCAATAGCCGGGATATCCGCTCCTTCATAAGTAAAGCTGACATTCTTAAACTCAATACTGTTGTCCTTTGGTGTTTGCGGATTATCAGTAATCTTCAGTGTCGGTGCATTCATAACCTGTGAAATTCTTCCAAGCGCAGTACTGGCAAGCATCATTCCACTTGCTGCAAACATTATCTTTGCCAGAGCTGTTGAAACTATAGCAGAGAATACCGCGTAGAAAGCGAAATCCGTCACAAAGGCCGCAAAGTTCCCAGCTTTAAGCGCACCCGGTGCGATAAGAACAGCTACAGGAACCATAAAGATAAATGCACCCTCGGTAGCTGTTAGATTTATTGATTGTGGAAACTGACATACCCCAACTGTGTATAGCTCAGCTTTTTCACTGTAATCCTCAATAGCCTCTTTGAAGGCCTTAAATGAATAAACCGTCTGCTGAAACACCTTAACCACCGGTATCCCACGTACATATTCTGTACCGGCTTTACTCATATGATCCTGAGCAGCCTGATATTCCTGCATCAGCTTTGCATTTTTTCCGCCCATCATTGTAAACATAGCTGCAACCGATATCACTGCAGCAAGAAGACAAGCTGCGCCCATTCTCCAGTCAAACACAAACATCAGAACAATCATTCCGATAAACATGGTCGCGCTTCCTACTATGTCCGCAAGATTATGGGCAAGAAGCGTCTCTGTCTCAGAGGCAGCGCCATCAAGACGATTTCGTAAAAGCCCCGATGCATTCGAATCAAAGAAGCCCAGCGGCGTCTTCATAAGATGTGCCATGCCCTGTTTCCTGATATTCGAAGCCGTTCTGAATGCTGCCAGATGTGTGCACATCAAAGCCGCAAAATATACCACTATTCCGGCAATTGAAAATGCAAACGCCATCCAACCATATTTCCCCACACCATTGGCCCTGGTCCAGTCAGGCGCTACAGCAATTAGATCCCGGGCAACCAGCCAAATGCAAATATATGGCAGCATCCCCAGAACCATCGCTATACCTGATAGTGTAAGCCCCAGAAAAGTTAACCCTTTATAGTTTCCTGCATACTCCAAAAGGACAGCAAGATCGCTTTTTTTCTTTTCTTTCATACTGCTTTCCCTCCGACAACAATTTCGTACATCTCGCCCATGTTCTTAAACCCATCTTTTGGCGCACACTTACCGCAGTCCCCGCCGCAGCCTTTGCTACAGCAGGAAACATCTACCCTGCGGATTATTCCCATGTGCTCGAGATATTCTATCTGTCTTTTAACATCTTCTACTGTCGTGTGAAGTTCAATTGCCAGAAGCTTTTCCGTTCTGGCGTGTGCATCCCGGTGTAAGACCGATGGATGTGATCCTGCTCATAAATCTCTCGTCGCCTGTCAGCTTTTCAACTACTGCCTGACTGTCCTTTACTAATTCACTTAAACTCATGCTCCCCTCCTTATTAGTAGATATTTTCAATAAATCATGTTAGTATATGCTAACACGCATATCAATACTAATAATTGATAATAATTATCAAGAGAGTCGCTTCAGAAATTATATCTTTTAATCTCACAGTTTTGAATTCCGCAGGACGAAAACTCTTCGTTATCCATCTCACGGAAATAGGATTCCACCATTCGGGTTATCCCATTATGGGCAACCAAAATCACTTCTCTATCCCCAGCCTTAATATCATCAATAAGGTTATATATTCTCTGGGCTAGCTGAAGCATCGATTCCCCGGTTCCAAATCTGCTGGCCATATCCTTTTTCGCCTCATGGAATTCTTTTCCGTCCCTGGGCGTGGATTCATATCTGCCAAAATTCTGTTCAATCAGCCTTGGCTCGATCTCCATTGGGATCCCAGTTACTTCAGAAATGTGCCTTGCTGTTTCTTTGGCTCTAATAAGAGGAGATGTCAGTATTACATCTGCCTTAATACCCATTTCCAGAATCTTTTTTCCTGTTTCAATAGCCTGCTCATGGCCTTTTTGCGTAAGTTCTATATCAGTTGCTCCGCATATCTTGTTTTCAACATTCCAGACTGTTTCTCCATGTCTGATAAAGTAAAAATGATCCATTTTATCTCCTAACTATTCCTTCAACCATCCAACTGATTTATTCAGCGCTTCAATAGTCTTTGTTTCAAGAACACATCTTGCATTTCTTTCTTCAGCAAGCCTGAGCCTTTCCCCCAGATCTATTTCCCCATCTCCAAGAGCCAGATGATTCTTAGGTGGTATCTCTTTTCCATCATGGATATGAAAATGAATCAGTTTATCTCTATGCTGCATGATAAACGGAACATCTTTTTCTCCTGTAGCCTTTGAATGGCCTATATCCCATGTAAGGCCAAACTTTCTACTCTCCAGCAAAAACTCTATCGCCTTCTTCTCATATTCACGGAATCCATCTGTATTTTCTACAGCAATCATGATGTCGTTGTCTCCAATCCACTCCTCGCATTTAGAACGGAAAAGAGAAAAAGACTGCATATACGTATCAAAGTCCCTGTCATACATCTGAACCTTGCGATCAGGCAAAGTAATGAAAATACCATGATGCATGTGCATGTTAAGTGTAAGTGGCTGACTGCTGTCTCCATATAGATCACGCAAAGGTAGTAATTTCTTGGTCACCTCAATGGAACGTCTCACTGTTTCCAGATAGGCCTCCGAAACCAGCATGTTAAAATCCGCAATGTTCAGATTCTCATCCAAATGAATAGTATAGTAAATACCGGCTTTGTTAGCCAGTTCATATAAATGATCTGTCTGTTCCAGGTGATCTACCTGATACTCCGGAAAATTCATATTCAGTTCAATAAAATTAAGCCCCAGCCTGCTGCAAAGATCTATATTATCTTCCAGCGTACGGTTTTCAATTAGTGTTGGCATTCCAAACTGTAGCATGCCTTCCCGTAAAAGTTCTCGTCGGTCATGACTACGTTTTCCACTGGTGTATTCCATTTTAATTTTATTACTCCTCTAAACTGTGCATTCAATGACCGATAAAACTTTTTTCTCTATGAAATCCACCCTGTCAAAGATCCTAGGCTTAAATGTACCTGTCATCCCCACAGATACATTTTCTTCCTTATTTACATAGATAATATTTCCGCTGTCACCAATCGCCGCATATACATCTTTATTATTATAAGGCTTGTACCATAGATAGCCATAGTTCATGAATCCAAATCGCTCGCCAAGCTTTATATGCGGTGTCAACATGTCTTTTAAGTATTCTTCGGAGATGATTCTTTTTCCATTGCATGTTCCACCATTAAGAACAAGCGAACCGATCACAGCCATGTCTTTTGCCGACATACATAATTCCCAACCTGCGGTAACGGTGCCTTGCGGATCAGCATACCACTCATATTTCCTGGGATTTTTGTTCATGAAGAAATCAAACTGATCTTCCTTGGAACTATCTCCGTGTGGTATTCGCTTCGGCAGTCCCAGTGGTTCAAAGAGATTGTTGTTGGCAAAATCTATGCATTTCTCACCGGTAGCCTTCTCGATTATTCCTGCCAATATCTGAATCCCAAGCGTAGCGTACCGGAACTCACCTGTGATTCCATTACGTCCTCCAAGATAATCAAGGATCGCATACGTAAAACTCTGTGAAGTACACACCTTCTTCCAAGGCTCCGACTTCCCTTTATAAGGAGCTGTCATAGTAAGGAGATGTCTGATTGTGACATCGTATATAGTCTTTTCCCCACGCTTTACAGAGTAATCAGGGAAAAAATCCATCACCTTCTGATCCACGCTCTCGATAAAACCCTTGTCCAGCGCAATCCCGGCCAACAGTGCCATCACACCTTTGGTCACAGAATTGACATTCATCGCATCCAAAGTCTTGAATCCATGCCAACAATCATCAAGTGCCACCCCATTTTCTTTGATGGCATATATCTGACAAATATTACTCTCATTGCCGGTGCTCTCAGAAATGTACCTGTGCAGTTGTTCTTTATTCATCACAATAGCCTCCTCTTAGGTAAAGATTCGGACGTCCTAAGAAAAGGCTAATATGATTAAAAATTCTTTTCAAGCAAAATCTTCAGCATATCTTTTGTATTTTGTGCAATTTAATTGTTGACAATATTTAAATTGTGTGCAATCATTTAACCATCAAAGCAAAATATTAAGGAGGATAAAAACATGGAATATAAATTTACTGAAGATAATTTTGAGAACGAGGTTTTAAAGAGTGACATCCCGGTACTCGTAGATTTCTACGCTGACTGGTGTGGCCCATGCAAGATGATGATGCCGGTTGTAGAAAAGCTTGCAGAAACATATGACGGTAAGGTAAAAGTAGGTAAAGTCAATTCTGATGAGAACAATCAGCTTGCTGCGAAATATGGAATCATGTCAATCCCAAGCTTTCTCATTATCAAAAACGGCGAAGTTGTTGATAGCGCCATGGGTGCCATGCCTATTGATGCTCTCGCCAGGAAGCTTGACGCAGTACTTTGATCAAGACCTCATGAAAAAGACACTCCGTGTGGAGTGCCTTTTTCATGAGGTTTCGCGATTAACTTCTCTTTACTGCTGATTGCCTTATCGTACTGCTGTCTTGATATCTCTTTGTTATTGAAAAGCTGTTTAAGCCTTGCATCAAAGCCATACACTGCTAATATATTCCTACTAAAGAAATCTCACAGACTCCATGTTGATTCATTTTCAGATGTAGTCAAAGATTCCTTGGATAGCGTCTGTGATATTTATAATGTCAGGATAATGTATCCTATCAATCTTTGAATAACCCCTGATATTCAAATCAAGGAGTGCCATTTTTTCACATTGCACATAACCTTCTACGTCTTCAGTTTCGATATGTATATGTAAAGGTCCTGCTTCCCCTTTTTCAAAAATAGGGCATCCGATTATCTCATAAGTCTGATTAAAGAAATCCTTACTCACAATAAGAACCGGTTTCTTGATATGTTCAATCTTAAGTATATCCCCCTGATGCAATTCTTCCTTCATTCCCAAATCTCTCTTCCTACCGGTTCACCCCAGTCAAATTCACCGTCTAAATGGAGCTGCCCACCATATTCTTCAGCACGTTCTTCCAGTGTTCTATGTCTAAATGGTTTAACAAGCATTATCATGCCATTAGACACCTTGACATCGAGAACATCATCAACCGAAACAGCTGCTTCCTGAAGCACTTCTTTGGGTATTCTAATTCCCTGACTATTTCCCCATGCTTTAACTTGAGCCTGCATAAGCAACACCTCCTTTTGTATATACATTGTATATCCACAAGGCAAAAAAATCAACTTATTCATCATTCAGTTTAGTACATTATACTGGAAGACAAACTCTACTCATGTTCTTTCACATACTGTATAAACTCAGGTGTTTTAGACCAATATTTAATGCCCCAGTTTTCAAAACTCCATTCATCCATATATTGGTTGCATTCTTCATCAACGGAAAGCATAAGCCGGCCAGTTATCGCGGATTATCTGCCAGTATTCTTCCGGAACGGTCCAATGGACTCCATCCTCAGGATCAAGATTCTTCCAGATTGGAATAAATTCCTTCAATCCCTATTATACATAAACCAAAAGTGTAGCGAAAATCATTAGTTTTATGAGACATATGAAAGTCTTGAAATTGCTTGCTTTGCCATAAGTTTCTTATGAATCTTTTTGGATTGCTTAAACAACGTATTAATGTTATAATTTCTAAAATGTTGATTGATAGCACTTATTTATATTCTAAAATGTTGATTTAATATCATTTATATCATTCTATATTGTTGATTGGAGGGCCATATGTTAAAAAGAAAGGCAACAAAACAGCTTCAAGACTGGATTAAGACAAAAAACAAAAAATGCCTTGTGGTCCAAGGGGCTCGTCAGACAGGCAAGACCTTCATAATAAAGCAATTTGCTGAGGATAACTATGATGAATACATTGAGATAAACTTTAAAATGACACCCTCTGCAACTAATATCTTTTCCGGGGATCTTAGCGTTGATGGAATGGTCATGGCATTAAAATTCAGATTTCCTGACAAGAAAATCATTCCTGGCAAAACTCTGATTTTCCTTGATGAAATTCAAGAATGTCCCGAAGCAATTACTTCGCTAAAATTCTGGGCATACGATAACAGATATGATTTAATTGCTTCAGGTTCTTTATTGGGAATCGATTATAAACGTTCATCCTCATATCCCGTAGGTTATGTGGATTACATAAAAATGCATGGCCTTGATTTTGAGGAGTTTTTGTGGGGACTTGGAATATCTGAAGATATGATAGGCTCAGTTCAGGAATATCTTTTACACAAAAAACTGATACCTGAAGCAATTCATAATCAGATCATGAGTTATTATAGGCAATATACAGCAATAGGTGGAATGCCTGAAGCTGTACAGGAATATGTAGACTCCAAGGATTTTAGAGAGGTGGATCGGATACAGCGAAATCTTCTTCAGGGTTATCAATATGACATTGCTCACTACGCTACTGCTGAGGAAAAGGTAAAAGCTGAAAAGTGTTATCTTTCCCTTTCTAAGCAGCTCCTTGATAAAGAAAACCATAAGTTCCAGTATAAAGAAATTGAACATGGCGCACGAGCACAAAAATACTATTCAAGCATAGATTGGCTCCTTCGTGCTGATATCATTCATCTAAGCCAAGCAGTATCAGATATAAGATATGATCTAGATGACTATGCCAAAAGTGGGCTATTTAGAGCCTATACAACGGACATGTCTCTTCTGATAGCAATGAAAGATTTTTCGCTTAAGCAACACATTGTAGAAAACACGCTTTCAGGCAATACGAAAGGTGGTCTCTACGAGTGTGCAATCGCAGATGCCTTATACAAAAAGGATTACGCGCTATACTATTACAGAAATGACACTACAAAGAAGGAACTTGATTTTATCATTCAGAAAGATGGTGTTGTGATTCCCATCGAGGTAAAGTCCGGAAATACTAAAGCCACTTCGCTCACTAACGTTATAAAAAACAAATCGGATATCTCCTATGGCTACAAATTTGTCGATGGAAATATAGGAATTAGTGAAGATGGAATAATTACTCTGCCTTTATACATGTCTGCTTTTATCTAATGTCCAGAGAAAAAACCGGTGCCAAATATTTAAATATTTGACACCGCTTTGGACAGATTTTATTCGGATAATCGACGACACGCTTTTTCCTTTTCATTGTTCCCCAACATATTCAAAGCTCATACCGTCATCGTGTGAAACATATAATCCTGATGGGTGTTTATCCAGTTCTTCGTTGTAATAGTCCCCTGACCATGGGCTCTGACTTGCAAGCAGATATAGATTGCCATCCTCTACCCAGACCTTTTCCGGGATCACAAATGGATTGTAGATTGTTCCATCAGACAGCTTTACTTTTGCAGAGGGATAATTAACCTGGACAAAAGACTTACCTCCATCTTCAGTCCTAAATAGCATACCCTCGTCTCCACCACTGTATGTAAGGCAGGCAAAGCCAAGATTGGTATCATCGATAAACTCAATCCATTTTGCCTCTCCACCCATTCCATCGAAAGGATTCTCGTTTATTTCTGATGGTTTGTCGCCGGCTTTCTTATAAGCTACCAGGCAGTAATAGTTACTTCCAGCAGCTCTGTCTACAGGAAGCATTCCATAGATAATTCCATCCTTGGTTGTATATGTACAGTCAGGTTCTATACTCTGCAGGTACTCATCTCCCCCATTATCTACAAATTCCAGCATACCATAGCTCTGATTTTTTACAGGATAATCAGCAGAAGTCAGTTTACCATCGACGAAATCGTAAAGTGCTTCATAAAGAGCATCTCTGTCATATTTTCCACTTATATAAGGGGATGGATCAAATGATCCTGATACAGATGGCATTGCAATGGATATCTCTTTATATAGCCATGGTGCATCCTCGTACGGAACTTCTTCAAGGCATTCTTCCAGCCAGTCGCAGATATTTTCGCAGAACCATGACATATCCTGGGTGCCATTTTCATCAATTATCGGAACCTGCGTGGTGCCAATACTATTGTCTGCACAGTCTTTTTCCTGCCAATAAAGACCACGTTGAAATTTCTCAGGATATGTATCCTCTGTTATCTCTATAAACTTATTGAGAAGCTCATATTCTCTTTTCTTTGTTTCCGAAGTATCGTCTTCCTCTTCATTGAAAGCACTCAGATCAATGCCCGTATTATCAGCGAATCCATTGACATACGAATAGAAAACGCCCTCTGCTACCGAGTCCGCATAATAACCGATATTTATCCCATACTTTCTGTAAAAAACGCCATCCTTAGACCAGATAGAATAACTTCCTTCATCGTTATAGCCAATGTGCTTTATAAGAATGTAATCATCTTTTTCCATAACTACATAATCACCATCATCAAGGTATAAGTTCAGCCACTTATCCGCAAGAAATATAAGTGCGCACAGACATATGATCAAGGTCATTCCTCTTCCAATGTATAAAGCAGGCCTTGGCACGTCTTTAAATACCTTTATCCACAGCAGAATGCCAAAAACAATAACAACAATCTGCCAAATAACAACGCCCCAAATGGCTATGTCAGAATATACATTATAGAGAACACGATCTGGTGTCTCATTATGTTTGAGTACAGCATAAGCAATCGTTAAAACACCTAAGATTGCCACAAAAACTGATAATATGATTATTGCCTTTTTCTTCACTTTTTCACTCCAGCTAACATTTTTGATTATTTTTCTGTATTAGCTTTTAAGTATGTCCCTCCAAAATCAGAGTCCTGCCAGGAATTACCATTCGTATCCCAGGCATCAGCATATCGCTGATTTAGTCACTCTTTCTCAATATAACTATGCGTTCTCTTTTTCCCTTATCCGCTTTATAAACTACACTGTAGTCCTGCGTCAGTTCTTCAATTGCTTTCCAATCATATGGATGAAACAACATCCCACTTCGATTTTCACAAGTATATTGCATCGTACCATCTTCCAAAAGTATATGAGTTTCTGTGAAATCATCTTCTTCTGGAATGTCAAATGAAATCATGATCAGGCCATCTCTTCTCATTATTCTGAGCAGCTCTATCAATGCTCTTTTGGCATCTTCTACAGTCAGGTGATCTAGTATTGCATAACGCCAGGATCAAGCATGCAAAATATTAAAATCGCCTGCTGCACTTTCAACAGATTCTTTTTAAACTCATATCCCACAAAAAACTCCGAGTCTATCACATCCTGTGATACTTCCTCTCCTCTGTAAAAAGGCGGGCACGGATTCAATATTGCACCATCATTAGCTAATCTCATCAAGTCAAAAGTAATCTGATAATCCTTAAAGTCTTCTGTCATATCTGAAGGAATTGAATCTGTGCATATAGTGTCTTTTCCCACAATCGCATCCTTCAGGTTATCATTAAAAACTACTCCCGATAATTTATACTCTGTCGGGCAGCTCTGTGCCAATGAAAAGCCAAAGGCTTCTGATGCTTCCCTCCAGGCTCTTCCGATATTTCCATCGGCTCCGACAAAAAGATACTCATCCTTCAGATAATCTGATCTGATATTTGAAAGCGTGTATAAGTCTGACATCATCTCACAGGGATGGTTATCGTCTGTCATAGCATTTATAACAGGAATACTCATTACTTCTGCCATCTTATCAAGTATGCGTATATCCTTTTGACGCACAATAACCGCATCAGCCCAGTTTTGCAGATATCCGCACACATCCTTGATGTCTTCTTTTTTATCTAACGTTGCAGGATCAAACAGTATTGAGTGTCCTCCTAAAAGATTAATACCTTTTTCAAAAGACACTCTGGTTCTTATGCTAGATGCAGGAAAAAACATAACCACTGTCTTCCCCTTTAGAAAACCATCATACCGATTTATTGAATCCGCGATTCCAAATATCTTAAGCAATTCACTTTTCTTAAAATCAGTAAGTCTTATAAAGGATCTCATCCTCTTCTCCCCATGTACATTTATCTGGAATATACTGTTTCATCATACCATGGAATTAATTGATTCCATCGCAAATATCAGGATCTGTACGGGCAGCATACTAAAGAAAAGCCTTGATAGCATTCCTAAGCTTTTCTCGTTATGCATACTTTTCTCGCCTCTTTAAGATAAGACTAATTGTTTTCTTTTTGCGGGTAGATTGGAAACTGTCCCAGAAGCTGCGGCACAAACTTTTCTATGATAGCACAAAGAAGCAGAGCAGTTGCAAAGGAAATGCAAGTTGCGATACAGGCCACCAAAAGCTGTGGTCCTTCCAACCAGGTGTGTATCCAGGGAATAATAAGATCAAGCTGTATGTTTTTATGAAGAAGGAATATTCCCAGCGTATGCTGTCCCACATATGTAATAGCTGCCGTTCTGAACAGTATGGCACCTTCTCGAGAGATACGGAAAATTAGCATGGATATTCCCAGTATAAAAGCTGTACCTGAAACAGAATTATACAAAAACCAAAGGACGTTGCCGTAATCACCACGGCACATAAGGCTCAGCTCCAGAGCATCACCTCTTAAGACCGTTCCGCAGATAAGCATTACTCCTGAGACTACAGTTATAAGGAATAGTATCCATGCTTTTGACTGTGCCAGGATAAGTACCTGCTGGCGGATAGCTATGCCAAGCAGGATAAAACCTGCTGCTACAAAGCTGACATTCAGACACCACGGATACCCAATCTTGATCTTCGGGAGTAGGAATCCGATGGCGAA
The DNA here is from genome assembly GCF_000702965.1 of Butyrivibrio sp. AE2032. Taxonomy (NCBI): domain Bacteria; kingdom Bacillati; phylum Bacillota; class Clostridia; order Lachnospirales; family Lachnospiraceae; genus Butyrivibrio; species Butyrivibrio sp. AE2032. The sequence continues at coordinate 190,558 of NZ_JNLF01000003.1, forward strand.
CATCGGAACTGACAGGATACCAATCCATAAATTCATGTTCTTACACTTGGCAAGACTCAAAATATTCATAATCACCTGACAGTATATCCTGGCCACAAAGAAGCACGTTAGATACCACAATGATGTCAGGGTTCCTGCCTTTCCCAGCATCTGCCATGAACCGTACAGGAACTTTGGAACATTTTCAAAGCTGAAGGGTGCATAGATAAAAGCAAAAATCAAATATGGTACTATCAGAGCAAGAAGGTTCTTCTTAATAAAGCTTTTCCATTCCATGAATGACTTTAGCTCTTTTGCTTTTATGGACATGCCGGCGAGGAAAAAGAAAAGCGGCATATGAAAAGAATAAAGCAAACGCCTGTACATGGGTGTATCCAGATTGCCGGTTGTATGTCCAAGTATTACCAGAATAATTGTTATCGCTTTTGCTATATCAATCAGTTCAATCCTGTACTTCTTTACCTCGCTCATAGTTGATAACCCCCTTCTTACAGAGTCACAGGGACGGTTCTTTTGACTCATTCTTTATATTTTTTCCTGCTTTCTGTACGACGTTGCGTCCTATTCCGGTAAGCCTTGATATCTGTCGCACCGACAATCCGCGTTCTTTAAGCTTTACCAGCGCTACATCTCTTTCTATTTTACTATACTTCTGCAAAGCTGTGCCGCTTGTTATTCCAAGACATCTTGCAAGTTCTTCTTTTGCCCATGCATCACTATGTCTGGTTTCCGAATACTCAAGCCCCTGATCATCGTCATTTTTCTCGATAAATTCTTTATATTGTCCAAAATTCCCCAACAGATTTCGAATCGCTGTTAAATCCATAAATGGTAACGGATTATCATAATACCTATAACTATTCCAATGATAGCACGTTGCCTTACACAGTCCAGCTTTCTGTGGATTCTTCAGAATATATCTAAACACACTAAGAAAATAAATATCATTGTCTATTGATTCACTCTTATATCTATCCTGAAAAAGATGTCCTACCCTCTCATATTTTTTGTTGTAATACCAAGAATAACTCACTCCTATTTTTTTCAACAAAAGAATTACTGATTCAGCTTCACCTTTTACCAAAAGATGAACATGATTGTCCATAAGACAATAAGCACATACCTTAACATCCGTATCCATGCAATATAGTTCTAACTTTGTAAGATAATACCTATAATCATGATCATCCTCAAACAGCAACTGCTTCCCAATACCTCTTACAATTATGTGCATATAATTAGATGCACTCATATTTCGCGCCCGACGTGGCATTACTATTCCTCCTAAGCTTTGTAAAAATTCAAACGTGGAAATCTACCAGATAGAAATACTCTATCCAGTTCCCCAGAGCGGGGATAGTTTTTCTAATTTCAGGAAAAAACTATATCATCTAAAAAGACAATTGTAAAGGAGTCAAAAGAACCGTCCCCATGACTCTGCTAAAACCAATCTTGCATACGGTCAGGCGATAGTTTTCCCATGACTGACTTCATAACCGGATGCAAGATTGATTTTAGCGTTATTTAATAATTATTCACGACGAAATATTGTATAATTATTCTTGTCAGTTATTGTACAGTTAAATTCTGTTTTCATGGCTAAAGGAGATAATTATATGACCCCTGACCAGTATGCAAGATCAAACAAAAAAGTATTTCAGATCAACCTTATTATTGCCTTTACTGCGCTTTTAATGGTAGTGCTGGATGCTGCAACACACGGAATGAGCCTGGGGCTTGTCATCGAGATTGTCGCTGTCCTGGCAGGTGTGCTGCAGATGACGGTTGGATTTATCAAATTCAGAGAGACCAGGTTTGGCGCAGTGGTCATTCTTGGAGGTCCGACTCTTTACTATATCATTATCATGATAATACAAAATGAAATGATTTTTTATGCATTCGCGATACCGGTAATGCTGTCGTGTATTCTTTATCTGGACTTAAGGCTCTATGTGGTGGGACAGATGACTATGACCATAGGCGGACTTATTGTCCTGGTCAGAAATCTTATTGCTACAGGTTCGATACCCAGAGACCATTTTGTGGCCAGTTTCATAATCATTCTTGCGGGAATTGCCGGAATAGAGTCGCTTAAGATGAGGCGGACCCTGGTAAGAGAGGACGACGAGGCCATCAAGCAAGGGCAGGAGACCCAGGAAAAGACCCGTATCCAGATGGTGGAGATCGCCAAGGAAATTACGGGGCTGTTTGATGAGGCCCATGGGGAAGTCGATGAGTTAAAGAGCATCATAGGAAGAAACCACGATGGCATGAGGGAAATCGCGGGCAGCACAGGACATACCGCAGCTGCCGTGACAGAGCAGTCACATCAGATAGCAGATATCCATGAGCAGACGGAAGTGGCTGATGCCAAGAGAAATCAGATGGTTGAGATGTCCGAGAGCACGCAGAAAGCCGTTATTGATGGGACTAAGGTCATCGACCAGCTCAAGGACAAGACCGCAAATGTTGTTGAGATGAGTGATAAGACGGTGGCATCCACAGAAGCTGTCACTGAGAAGGTCGAAAAGGTTGAGAAGATTGTCGGTTCCATCATATCGATATCAAAGCAGACCAATCTTCTTGCGCTCAATGCTTCAATTGAGGCAGCGCGTGCGGGAGAAGCCGGGAAAGGTTTCGTTGTGGTTGCCGATGAGATAAGGCAGCTGTCGGAGCAGACCAGCAGTGCTTCAAATCAGATCACCAGCATCATGCAGGAGCTTTCCGCTGATGTTCAGAATGCGGTAGACTCTACCAATGCGGCAGCTGAGTCTGTCAAGGCTCAGGACATTCTTATCAGAGAGACCGCAGATACTTTTGAAGAGATCGGGGAGAACGTTGGAAACCTTATAGGAAGATTTAATGATATCGGTACTTCCATAGAAGCTATAGGAAGAAGTGCAACGGAGATCAATAATAATATTGCGAGCCTCGCCGCCACAAGTGAGCAGGTGGCATCTTTGTCCAGTATGGGCGAAGAGGGAGCAAGGACAGCGGTGGAGAAATTTGATGAGTTTGATATTCTGCTGAAGGGGATATATGATCAGGCGCAGAGGCTGAAATAATGTAATACCGGTCAGGGCAGTCACGGGGACGGGAAGTCACGGGGACGGTTCCAATGACTCCGCTGGAAGTCACGGGGACGGTTCCAATGACTCCGCTGGATAAATCTTACCCAATGCGGAAGATGGGACTTTGAGCAGAGCACTTGGCGAGGTATTTTCGAGCCTAGTGCGAGCCATGGGTGAACACTTGACGAGGTCCTTCCGAGTCTAGTGTGAATCCCTGAACCCGCGCAGCGAAGCTGCTGGGTGAGAGTCCCCTTCCGCACAAAATAAAAGGACCAACTCTTTCGAGTTGATCCTTTTGTTTCGTGCGGAAGATGGGACTTGAACTTTTCTGCCAGCCCACAAAGCCAGTATGAAAAGAGGTTCTGACACCGTCTCCCGAAAGGGAACCCCTTAGGGAACCCCACTAACGTAGAGCCCTCACTGAATAGTACTTACTGTTTGTTATGATATTTCTCTCGGTATTCTTTGGGTGTCATCCCAGTTATTTCCTTACAAGATACAATAAAAGCGCTTTGAGAAGAAAAGCCTAGTGAATTTGCTATGACCGAATACTTAAGATCTGAATACTTAAGTAAGTTTTGAGCAGTATCAATTCTGGCTTCTTTTACAAATTGACAAAGCCTTATACCAACTTCTTTCCTGAACAACCGTGAAAGATATGTTGGGTTTAGCCTGACCACCTCTGATAAAGCGCCTGCTGAAAGGTCTGCTCCCAAATTTTCATAGATATAATCTATACATTTTCTGATATGCAATGAGATTACTGTTTCTTTACGTATCTCATTCATCCTCTCCGCAAAATCCAGGCACATATCCTTATAAAGTAAATAAACATCATCAACCTTTTTACACTTATCGGCTCTTCTAATATAGATATCTTCAATCGCAACGCCTTCGGTATGCCCAAGACCTTCTTCAATACATGCCTGAGAAATATATGATGCAGCAAGAATAAAATGATAAACAGAATTCCTTAATTTGTTTCCTGACAATAGCCTTTCATCAGTCAGAATGCCCGAGCCATTCTTCTTAAGAAGTTTCTTTACTGCAAGAGAATCACCTTGGCATATGGCTGTAGCAAGGTCATCAGGAATAGCCTGACTTGGGATTTCTGCCTCATTCATTTTCTGCTTATACAGATAAGCATTAAGTTCATTTCTTATTTTCATCGTTATTACCTACCCACGTGATATTTGCCACAAATTCTTAAATGTCTTTACATTGTTATATCACTTTTTTGATATAAAAGTATGTTTTTTAATATAAGGAATTCTGATAAGCTGATACATTGTTACAGAGGTGATTACGATGGGTAACAAAAATGATCTTACAACTGGAAGTGTATCTTCCAAATTTCTAGGCTTTTTCTTCCCCATGCTACTGACAAACCTTCTTCAGCAAATCTATTCCGTTGCCGATACTGCAATAGTTGGAAAAGGAATCGGTGACAACGCTCTAGGTGCTGTTGGAAACCTCGCTTCTTTATCCTTTTTCATAATAGGTTTCTCAATGGGAATAACTAATGGATTTGCTGTGATTATCGGACAACACTATGGGTCCGATGATAAGAAAGATCTGAAAAAAGCTATCGCAATGTCCATAGAGCTATCTGGCATAATTGCGATTATGTTGACAATCGTAGGATGTATTATTCTTAAACCGATTGTTCTGCTAATGCATACAGACAAAGTAATCCTTAATGAATGTCTGACTTATGGCTACATCATTTTCGCTGGTCTGATCGTTACAATTGCTTATAATCTCTTTTCCGGAATTCTAAGATCACTTGGTGACAGCCGGACGCCTTTCATTGCTATCATAGTCTCTTCAGGCGTCAACATTGTACTGGACTATATTTTGATATTCATTTTCCATACAGGAGTTGGTGGCGCAGCTGCAGCTACAGTTTTTGTCCAGGCAATTTCTGCAATGATCTGTTTTGAAAAGATTCGTCATTTGCCGGAAGCGAGCATTACACCTTTTGATTTTCATCCCGATGCAAAAATGTCTTTCCTGTTGATGAAAAATGGAGCCGGCATGGCTCTGATGAATTCAATAACTGCCATAGGAAGTATGGTGGTTCAGGGATTTGTAAACAAATATGGTGTTACATTCACTTCTGCATATTCAGTGTGCACCAGATATCTTAACCTGTTCATGCTCCCGGCACTTACAGCAGGATTTGCCGTTTCTGCCTTTGTCAGTCAGAATTTTGGTGCAAAATTGCCAAAGCGCATAATGGGCGGTGTCAAGGTAGGTATCGGAATAGCCTTTGTATCCTATATTTTGCTCGGTAGCATTATGTTGTTTATGCCACAGCAGTTAGCTGGCTTTATGCTTAATGCTGACGATACAATTTTGCTTGCATCCGGGTATCTGCGTAAATGCGGTATCTTTCTGATTCTTCTTAATCTGCTTTTTATATTCAGAAGCGCAGTTCAGGGAATGGGATACCCTTTTATTCCAATGATGTCAGGATTCGCAGAAATGGCACTCAGAATTGCAGTGATAATACTTCTGTTGCATGGTATAGGATTTAATGCCACAGCTATAGCTGATGCAGTGGCATGGGTAGGTGCATTGGCTCTTAATGCAATTTCATTTTTTATCTACTATAAAAAAATGGCACATATCTCATTTTAAAATCAGTACAGGATTAGCTAATAATTGCTGAATCGAGCTCTTGTAGACATCTACTTCCATAATCCTTGAGATTGTAGTAATCCTTTTACCTGCATCCTTACTTGAAGCACCACAATGGTACAGCTTCATGTTATTAGTGGCGTTATCAATAATTATATAACGGTCATGTGCTCTGTTATTTGTCTTTATAAAATCTATTGTTCTCCCAGCGTACTCTGTCATAAAATCATTATATTCAGACACCCGAAGGGGCGCTCCGCCTTTATTATCTGAAATAATTGTAATTAACACATTAGATTTTGAGCTTGCCAAATGTCGGAGAGTCTTTACTCCGATATAGTCATCAATTACAATAATACTTTTTTTCGCTTTGCTATAAATCTTCTGATATGCAACATCAGCTTTAAATGGTTCCCCATCTAGTATTAATACTTCCTCATCTTTTAAATCATTGTTAAAAAGCTTCATAAAATCAGAAAGATCACTTTTTCTGACCATTTCAGATTCAATTCTTTTAATGGCTTGCGAGTGTTCCTCAGTCATGGCAGCTATCGTTAAAAGATTTTGTCCTGAAATCATAGTTTTATTCTCAATGATGTGGTCCTTCATCTTCTTAAACAGCCACACTAATTTTCTGCTTTGTTCTACTGCAAGTTCACCCTTCAATACCGTCATAAGAAGATAGACACCCTGTTCTGTAAATGCATGTGGCGGAATTCTTCTTCCACCCCAACTTGCTATCCGATTTTTGGATTTCAAATTACGAAATTCCTCAGCAGTAAGCTGGAACATGAACTCCTCTCCCACAAAGCGCTCCTTATTATTCTTAACCTGCTCATTAAGCTTACTTGTTGTGTACCCATATATTTCAGCAAGCTCAAAGTCAAGCATTACCTGCACTCCACGAACAATATATACCTTTTCTTCCAAATCTCGATCATCCAAAAGTAGAATCTCATTCTTTTTTGTCATTGGCAAACCTTTCTGTAACATATTACATAAATATCTATTTTCGCTTATAACTTGCTATCCGAATTTTGGATAGCAAGTTTTGTATCACTTATATAACTGTATTAGTATATCTCATTTCGACAAATTCGTACATATGTTCTTTTTAAAAATAACAGATGATATTACCCCAAAATTACACTAACTGTACACTACTTGACACTAAAATTACACGATTTGACACTTAATGTTCTAGCAGCAAAACTGGGGCTTCCTGCAGCTAAAAGGGCTGAACTATTAGGGCATTCAGTTGAAACAAACCTTAGATACTACACCTATGCCACCAAAGATAGCATGAATGATCTGGTAGATCTGTTTGATTCAAACTGCCAGGAACCCGCTAAAACACAGGAGGTCTCACCTAGGTCTCACCAAAATGTGGTTATTTTCAAACAAAAAGAAAGCTCAGAACACTTGATTTCTCAAGCTTTCTGAGCCTTCCACTCGCGTGCGGAAGATGGGACTTGAACCCACACGATGTAAGCATCACAAGATCCTTAGTCTTGCTCGTCTGCCAATTCCGACACTTCCGCATCTCTCGCCGCTGTCGTATCTCTCGCGACGACTTATTTATAATAACAAAGTACACGCCATACGTCAACAAAAATTTACAAACTTTTTTTCGATTATTTTGAAATGCCGTAATCCCAGGTAAATACTGGCTTTCCGGCGTTTTGATCATACCAGATCAAGTACCTCCAGAGGATCATTTACAAAAAAGTTTGGAGTAACTTTCGCCTGAATTAATTCTTCTTTTGTCCTGAATCCCCAAAGACAAGAAATACATCCTATGCCGGTGTTCTGTGCGGTCTTAAAATCCACGTCGGAATCACCTACATAAATGCAGTCCTCCTTTTCTACGCCCAGCTTTTCCATAGCCAAAAGACATTCATCCGGATATGGCTTTCTTCGAAGCTCCTTTGTCACTCCGATGGCCACTGGAACATACTCTCCAAAATAAATTTTATTCAGCTCCTCAACTGCCCCCATGGGTTTGTTGGAAACTATGGCCAGCTTGTAGCCTCGCACTGAAAGTTCTTTTAACAGCTCCGGAATATGGTGGTAGGGACCGGTCTTGATATTGCAATGCTCCTGATAATAGGCCTCGTACTCCTTCAGGATCCGCTCGAACTCAGGATGCTCCTCCCCCTGAGGAATTGCCCTGTTCATCAGCACTCTGGCGCCATTTCCCACAAAATGCCGAACCTCGTCAACGGTCCTTACAGGCAGATCGTAGCGCCTAAGGATCACGTTCACAGAATCTGTTATATCTTCTATTGTATTGAGGACTGTGCCGTCCATGTCGAATATTACTGCTTTGTATCCCATAGCTCTTTTGCCCCTTTCAATGATCACCTTAGTATAGCACAAAAAACCAGGGAAAATTTAATATCGAAATACCGACAATTATGCTAATATAGTGTTATACACGGTGCCACAGCACCAAACCACATCTGGAGGGGACAATGGAAAAGAGATTTCGAGATTATATTAGGCATCTGGAGAAACTTGATTTTGACGTAATCTCAGAGGAGGAAGTCTGGGAGGAAAGGGAAAAGCTGCAGCTCATGCTAACTGAGATCCATCAGGAAATGGTCAGGATGCTGATCCCAATGATGGCATTTCTCATCTGCACCTGCATCTTCCTGGCAACTGCTTTCACTCACTACTTTGTGGGGTCCTACATCGCAGCAGCTGTCATGGCCCTTGTGACTGTTTACCTGGCAATCCAGTACAAGAATCTGGGAGGAGTTGTTAAGAAGCTCTGCGCATATATAGACAAGCTTACAGCAAAGTAAAATCTTAAAGAGGGGGTTCAAGCCCCTTCTTCCGCATAACAAAAAAGAACCGGTTCATAGAACCGATTCTTTTTTCATGCGGAAGAAGGGACTTGAACCCTCATGTTGTTGCCAACACATGGACCTGAACCATGCGCGTCTGCCATTCCGCCACTTCCGCAAGCGACATCAATAATGATACCCATTTTAAACGCTCATGTCAAGAGCTTTAGAAGCTCTCCATTAAATTCATCATTCCCATGAATAGCGCTTCCAAGGTCACAATCTTCCTGGTCGGGAGCACACTCACCACATATGTCTATGCCAAGAAGGCCTGTCCCAGATGATACCCCGGAAAAGCCCTTGCTACTCTCCCTTTCAGTAAGCACCTTCACAAAGTTCAGCACCTGCTGCCTTGTGGCCTCTCCCTGGTCCCAGTTGGTCACAAGCTCGTCCCTGTAGATAACATCCTTATCGATCGAGAGGTACACGGGGAACTGAGTTTCAGGCAAGCTCACAGACTGATTTGCACCCCCAAACACATCCTCAACTCTATAGAACTTCACCCTTTCCCTATCCTCCGGTAAAAGCTCAGAAATCAACTTTTCATCTGCTCCGATAACATGAATATCCCTTATAAATTCATTTGTATCCAGTACGTGGCAAATCCATCCTCCACAGGACAGGATATCGAACATAGGGCGCTGCATATCAGGATGATGATCCAGCACCACCAGCGAGAAAGGCTCTTTTACCCTACTCAGGTACAACGCGGAAACATAGTGATAGTTGCCGTTATCGATGAAGTGTATTCCGAGGGCACGGACATCTCCACCATTATCGCCATTTTCAGGCAACGATATAGCCTTTAGAAGCTGTTCTTTAGCCACATCATCGCACATACAGTTGGTCCCTGCTACAGCAGTTAGATCCACCAGTCTGGCACCCTCTAAATCCTTATAAAAACTCTCCTGCTCATATATTCCGCTAAAGTTCAACACGTCCATGCTCATACCCGTAACCACCATCGAGTAGGCTGACTCCTACTCGATTTCGCACACGAACATTCCGCATTTCATGCTCCATGTTCTTACGACCGGCAAATTAATTTGTATGCAAGCATCCATTCGCTTGCCGGTCTTGTGCTACAAAAGGCGGGCCTGCAAAAACAGGTCCGCCATAATTCCACGATTCAAACTATATTTCCGACGGGCATAATCTCTTTTGCCCTATGCATGGCCTTACTTCGCCAGATCTGCCAGATGCACTATCGCATCCTCATCCATGATGCACTCGCCATGCTCTTCGATGAACATTGCCTCAGGTGCATTAACTGTCAGCATATCTGAATACTCCACTCCTGCTCTTCTCATGTCATAAATGATACTCTCATCAGCTGACATAAGACCTGCCATCAGGTAGAACCTGCCCTCGTGCTTGTAGAGGGAAGAATCAACGATTGGAAGTCTCTGAACAACCTTCGCAAATCTTGCAATCTCCTTCAGGTCGTTAAACTCCATCATGTACCTTGCATACTCAGAAAGTGGCTGATAACTGTACTGGCTGTCAGCAGGCGCTTCCGGCGGCTCCATATCGCGACCGTAGATCCTGTTGATAGTATCTGTAACATTGGTAATGACCTCGTTAAGGGCAACTCCCTTATCCCTACCGGTCTTGGCCTTGACCTCGTCAACCTTCTCCTGGGTCAGGGTCTTAAGTATAGTCTCAGCAGCTCCGCGGATCCTGTCCGCAGCTCTCTGAATATCCTCATTACTCATCTTTACAGCAAAAATACGAACACTGCCGTCCATCATCATGTTCTTGCTCATCATCATGACCTCTGTCTCCGGGTCATAGTCAAGCTGAGCTCCAACCTCGCGATTGAGCTGAGCAAAGAAAGATGTAGTGTTCTCAGCACCATTCACTACCGCCTCCGGCGTAAGTCCGATCTCGTGGAGTTCTGATGCTGCGATACTGCATTCAACTGTTGTTTCATTCATTTTTACTATGATCACTAAGCATCATCTCCTTTCTCGCATAAATACCCATCCTTGTACTGTAATTATATTACTTCGGGTTAGCACCGTCCACAGGAGACTGCTAAAAAAACTATTAAGTGTATTATAATTCTATTATTTACCTTCCAGATCAGCCACCCTGACCGGTTCACCGTTCAAAAGAATGTATCCCGGAGGGAGCTTTGACGCGTCTGCCATGGAAGTGTAATGGGTCTTTTCATGCTTATGAGGCATAGCCCCTGACTCCCGCCCAAATTTCTTTTTATTAAAGGTATCGTAATGACCTGCTGCTCTATGTTTGTGCGCCATAGATCCGGACTCAGAAGCCCTTTGAGCGCCATTTGCAGGCCCATTCCCCTGCCCAAGTTTCTTTTTCCTGATAGCCAGGACTACATACGAAATAATCCCCACATAAAGTATCACAAAGATAAATCCATCCATACAACCTCCCTCTCGGCGCTTTCTCGCGCCTGTCAACTATTTACTCTTGTGTCTGCTGTACCTTACAGCCTTCAAAACATCAGGCTCAGCCCCGGTCTCACTGGTCTGTCCCGTAGCCTCGCACCTTACAGTCACACGGTTTGCGCCGCCCACAGTACAGGTAAACATGGTGAAGTCCCAGTCACCCTCTTCCATTTCAAAGGAATCATAGGCCCCCAGAGTTTCAATATTGGTCACCTGATAGTAGAAGCTCCTGCCATTCATATCTGTCACAATGACACTGTCACCGGACTTAAGCTGATTTAGGTTTCCAAAATGCTCCTGATAATTATGACCGCAGACGATCAGGTCATTATCATAAGCCGATCCCTCGTACCTGCAGATGGAGAGCTTGGCATTACTCTTACTCCACTGGTTTTGAACAGGTAGCAAAAGACCTAAGGACGGTATCTCAACTGTTCCAACAAAGCTTCGTCCTGCCACATCAACTACAGGCATAGGGCCTGAAGCCTCTTCCGGTAGAACTGCCGGAGGCATCTGATCTATAACCCCTGTCAAAAGCTCTTCAGAAGCCGCTCCAGCCTCTGCGTTCTCATTAAAGTTATAACGTACCAGGATTGCAGCAAGGACAATTAAGGCCACTCCTATGGCTATATACACATATCCCTGTATTTTCTTCATTAAACTAATCCTCTCCCTAAATTATAGCACAGCCCCATGGATTATTTCCTAATACCATGGGGCCCCAATCATCACTATTTTCATTCTGTTTTGTTATTCTTTTTGATACCCTTCACAATAAAGGATGCTCCGAGGATCACAAGGAACGGCAATGGCCACCAGAGCTGTCCTGTCTGGGGAAGCCTTCTGGCACCAAGTACCTGTGGCTTTCTTACAGCCCCAAGAACCTCCGGTACACTCTTTATAGCCCCCAAAACATCCGGTTTGTCAGGTGTTCCGGGAGTATCTGGCGTGTCCGGTGTATCTGGAGTATCCGGCGTGTCAGGTGTATCCGGATTGTCAGGATTCTCAGGAGTATCCGTCGGTGTCTCCGGTGGATTGTAGGTGTTGGTACACACAAATTCAAAGTCCGTTCCGTACTGATAGACCTCCAGTTCTCCGGTGTAATTACTGCCCGCCTCAACCTCCTCAATGGAATAGCTGTGGATTCCCGGATTTGACCACTCATAGTACCAGTTGTTTTCAATGGAAAGCTTCACTACTGTCATCAGCTCTCCGTCGCGATATAGATTAAAGGTAACTGTTGAAGGACGATTAGCCTCATACCCTGCGTCATTCCAACGCTTCATTATATAGCAGTCTGTGGTAGCTCCTTTCCTGAACATGGACATCTTTGGTGATGCTTCAGGATTGTAATTAACCGTGATCACATCCTGATCATTTGCCCTTTCAAGGATAGGCACAGGATAAACAAAATTTGCAAAAGAATAAGTATTGTCATTGTCTACCAGCCTGTCGCTCATCACATAGTACACACCAAGCTCAAGCCCTGTAAAGCAGATCTTGCCCTCAGCATCGGAAACTCCTGTGGCCACCTCTGCAATGTCATTTTTACCTATGTATTCCTTAAGATTATCCGAATCACTGGCCATCACATAATCAGCACAGCTCTTCCACTCATCATAGTTAAATCCGTTGTTGAAGAAATCAGCATCCGTAAAGCATCCCTTAAACTCATCAGTTATGGTGTACTTTCCCTCAGAATCAATGGTTGCCACCAGATAGATATGAGAAGAAACGCCTGCCATAGCATCTTCGCCGGAATTTCCGTAGTTTACAGTAAGACTGCCCTTCTTTCCCGTATCAATACTAGTTACAGGCGCAGCAAAAGAAATAACGGCGTTAATTGACACTACGGCCACAAACGCAGCTATGAAAAGCACTATATGAATAAGATTTTTCTTTCCTATCCTTTTCATAAGTTTCCTCGTTACTTTTTGCTACCCTTCTTCCTAGCAGGTCTCTTAGAAGTCCTTACAAGGTAAACAATAAATACGATCAGCAGAAGCGGAGCTCCGATAAATGGTGCCACCACCAGGTTGCCAAGTCTTGTGGCATCTGCCGGTACGATCAGTTTAGTTTCTTCATTATAGTCAACACGCTTTGCACGGACTAAAAGTCTGTGGGTATTTACACCATAAGGTGTACAGGTTACCAGCGTGACATATTCTCTGTCATTTACAATTGCCAGATTCTGTGTCTCCTCCGGCAATACAATATTGATCTGATCCACCTGATAAGCGAAGGTCTGATCCATTACATGTAAAAGAAATGTATCCCCTACGATCATCTGATCCAGATCTGTAAAAAGCTTAGCTGAAGGCAATCCCCTGTGTCCCGACAGCACCACGTGAGTGCTCTTTGTTCCCGTAGGAAAAGAGGTACCTTCCAAATGTCCTATACCAACCTGAAGAACAGATTCTTCAGTTCCATGATATATAGGAAGATTAACTCCAATGTTTTCAATCTCAATGGTACCTATTATACCGGTACCTGTAGGATCCAGAATACTCTTGTACTCTGCAAGTTCCTCTTCGGAAAGATTAAAGCTCATGGGCTTTGTAGCAAGATCCTCATTATATCTTTTTGCTGCTGCCCAAAAGCTACTGTAGTCCTCATCTGTAAGTGAAGCCATAGCTGCGTCATAAGAAGCCACTGCCCGGCTCTGGTGCTTTGAATTGATATAATTACTTACTGACGGATAAAGAAAAACTGCTATTCCCGCCAGAAAGATCAAGGCAAATATTAAACTGGGTATTTTCTTTTTTAGTGTTTCTTTCTTCATTTCCCTTTTTGTATTTCTCTATTGAATCAAGCCTGCATCTTCCGGAAAAGAGCTATTGCCCTCCCCGGAAAACACAGTGTGTTTCATTTTATTTTGAAACAAGATTCAATTTATATAAACTTTTTCATACCCAAAAATTACTCTGCATCAGACTTCCTGCGAAGAATGAAGTATGCAACAGCTGCAATAACAAGGATTGCACCAACAATGTAGAAGATTGTTGTTCCGATTCCACCAGTTGTAGGAAGGAGTGAACCCTTATTGTTCTTAATTGTCCTTGAAACGTCAAGTGCAGCAATACTATCTTCTGAATAATCTCCTCCGGAAATAATTACTTCTACATCAGCAGCCTTGTTGAAGCCTGAAGGAACAGTCTTCTCCTCAAGTTTATAAGTACCGTTTGAAAGACCTACAAATGCAGGAACATTTCCGGTTGCATCTGACTTATACTCTGTTGCATTTGCAATGTCATCTACCCATGCAACTGAAAGCTTTCCATCTGCAGCAGTTGTAAGCTGATAGTACTTTGTGGAACCATTCTCACTTCTCTTAAGAACAAATCCAGCTCCCGCAAGAGCTTCATCATCGCTATCATTCTCTGTGTTCATACCATTTTTCTTGATAACACTGATCTTTGCATTGTAAACCTCTGCTACGGAATGAGTTGTTGTATATGACTGACCATAAGAAAGATAAGCATCGTTTTTAAGCTCTGTAACAGCATTAGCGTTTACTACAGCTTTGTATGTGATAGTAATAGTTGTATCCTTTGCTATGCCATCTGCAAATTCAATTGTGATTGTATCTCCGTCATCAGGTGTATCCTTAATTGTATACTGATTAGCAGCAACACCAGTCACTGAAACCTTGTCATTTCCCTCGCTGTCTCTTCTTACAAAGGTAAGTCCAGCATCCATGGTATCGTGGAAAACAAGGTTCTGAGATCCTTCTCCAACTTTAATAGTAGCTGTATAAGTAACCTCCTTGCCAACCTGAGCCAAAGCCTTCTTTCCATCTGAAGAAATATCTTTTGTACCAGCAACATCTTCTACATCAGTAATCTTCTTATCAACTGTTGGAGCAGTATTCTTATCCTGTACTTCCGCATTAGGGTTTGCGCTTGTAATAGTTACTGCTGTTCCAGTCAAAGTAGTGATGTAGTAATATCCATTTGGAAGTGCTGCAGAAACACCAGCAGTGGTTCCTGTAGTTGTTACTGTAGCTACAGGCTGATCTCCGGCAACATACGCTTTGATTGCTTCGATATCAGCTGCTGTAAGCTGAGTTCCATCGCCATCTCCACTATAAGTAACATATCCAAAAGCATCTACAGTAAATCCTGTAGGAGCCCCAGTCTTTCCCGGTACCAGCTTATAGGTCATACCACCGCTAGTTCCCTCTCCATCACCAACTGCATCAAACACCTTATAAATCTTGTAAGTATTGGAGTCAGTAGCTTTCAAACCACCAGGAGGTGTAATCGTGATTGTGCCTGTTGTAGGTGCACTTGTGCTGGTAGCAGTTGTTGATGCCTCAGAACCGGTACCCTCTTCAGCCATAGCTGTGATTCCCATTCCAAGAACCATAACGGTCACAAGGAATGCTGTTAGTAGTTTCTTCATAACTTTCATTTCTTTCTTCTCCTTTGAATCTTGTTTTTGTCTATTTGTTAAAGCCTTTTGGCAATAAACCTGTTTAAAGCTGCTCTCTCTTTTTAAAGAGCATGAATCCTGAAAATGCAATAGCCATAAGGAGTACTCCAAATGCTATGTACTGGGTTGTTCCTTCGCCTCCGGTTTCAGGAAGGACGTTGGTACCCTGATAGTTGACAACCTTAAGCCTTAGAACAGCGGAATTTCTTGCAAAGATCACCACCTCAGAAGGATCAGTTCCGGATTTCGTCTTCTTACCGTTCTCGTAAGCATAGTAAGTGATCAAAGACGACTGGCTATACTCCTCACCATCAGAGTTGCACTCCTTAATGTAGTATGTATACTGGTTTTTCGAGGACCAGGATCTTGGTACTTCGATTTCCTCATGCCATCCATTACCAGAGCCAAGAGGAATAGCTTTTCTCACAAGCTTAGTTTCTATGCCATTACCGCCGCTGTACAGGTTAACAAATACTGTTTCCTTCTTTGCAGCTTTGGCTTCCTCAACCGTCAAGGTCTTTCCGCCAAGATTGAACTCCTTTTCAATGACTATCACAGGAACATTGATAAACCTTATTCCTGTTCCGTTTTCAACCTTGAAATCTTCTATCTTCTTAAGCTTGAATCCGTTTACGCTCTTTCCATTAAGGTAGAAGGTCTCTCCCTTATAACTTTCTTTTGCAGAATAGACATATTTTTTACCATTTGCATTTCGTGAAGGAAGATCCGTAAACCCGACGCTTTGCTTGCCTTTCTCTAGGGTTCTTTTTTCAACCTCGACATACTTTGAATCCTTTTCACCTTCAAGCTTGCGCAAAAGAGTTATCTCTATATCGAAGGTAACTGCGCCTACTCCCGGGTCATTGTCTCCCCACTGTTTCTGCACGATCAGCTGAGTCGGAGCATAACTTGTATCCTCATTATTAGTGATAGTTACTACTCTTTCGGAAGCTTTTTCACCGGGAATATAGATTATTCTCTCTTTTCCGTCATATCCCGTCTTAGTTCCGATAGTGCTGGAATAGCTGGTGAAGTAGCCGTTTACAGTAATGCTGTTTCCGGATTTATCGTTGTAAAGGAAAAGGCTTGTTCCTGCATCATTAGTGGTTTCTCCCTTTTCCAGCTTAGCCTTGAGATCATCATAGGTGTATAAGCCCTTATCAGCATTCACACCGTTCTTAAAGGCGTTTACTTCTACCACGCGATATATTACATCCAGCTTTGTACCTTTTTTATTTACATAGGTATCCGCAGGGAATGATACTTCCTGAGTCCAATGGTTTTCCCCGCTAAGGGTAATAAGATTTCCAAGCTCTGGAATGTCCTCTATCCCCTTGCCGTTCAAATATCCTCTTGCACAAACATAGGCGTAAATATAAGGGTAAGCCTGTTTGCCATTCCATTCCTTGACAACTTTGCCCTTAGGCTTGTCCTTACCAATGTTTGTAACAGTAACCTTGCCTGTAGCTTCCTTGTAGCCTACAAGTGTCTGCTTATGGATCTCACCGTCAGAGTTGTTAATAGTATTTGCAATTATCGCTCCAACATGTCCGCCCTGTTCAACAGTTGCAGAAGGTGCCAGCAGTGTTCCCATGGAACCACTGGTTCTTATTGTTCCGTTATAGGGTTCATATACTCCCGCAGAATTTTTCTGCACCGGATTGATTATTATCCTTGAAGCAATGCTTCCAAAATGCTCATACGCCTTAGTAGAAAGCACACCATTAACCGAGAATCGGCTCAGGGTATAATCACTACATCCTGTAAGATCCAAGTTGATCACAAGAATAGAATCACTGCCCAATTTGATGCCCTGATTCTCCTTCTCAACGTCATTTTGGTCCCCCCAGCTGTATTTCTTATTAGCCGCCTTGGCAGCATTAAAGAGATCATTGCGGAACTCACCCCACTGTTTATGCTTAACATTGAAAACTTCCACAGAGCTACTGCCTGAAATATATGGAAGCTTAGCCGAAAGCTCTTTTGCTGAGGTAAGCATTGAATCCACATAATCCTTGCGAACATGGTACTTTTCAGGACTAACGTAAACATTTCCGTTATTATCCTTGGAGACCTTGCTCCAGCCAGCATCCGATGCATTGTAGTAAAGGCTTGCGTTATTATGAAGGTATTGTCCAGCGTTCCATGTGTAATCACCGTTCGTAATATAACTGCTCATGATCGGATCAAGAGCATTGTTTGTTTCTGTGATGTTGCTCAAGTAAGAAACAGTGTAGCTTCCTGCATTCTGGTTATTCTTAACAGGCCGTCCGCCCTTTCCGTTATTATCACAGCCCTCCAGCTCATAAACATAAAGTGATGGGTAGTCGTTTACGTTAATGTCATGGGTAGCAACATACATTCCCTCTGAATATACAAAGTCTGAAGAAGTAAAAGAAAAATCAAGCCAATTTATTCTGTTTTTGCCTTCTTCGTCCTCATATACTCCGAAGTAAAAATTGTCAGGCGCTGTAGATTTCTTTTCTACTTTTATCTTGAATTTCTTGAACTCGTCCGAAAGAATATATCCGCCGTTTGAGTTATCGTAGTCAAAAAGCACTTCTCCAGAAGTTGCCCCATAGTTATTTACAGCCACATTGGCCTCAAAGTGAGAACTACCACCAAAGTAATTGGCAACAGCGCCAAAATACTTGGCATCTCCAAGGGAATCAATTATGTCTACGGCGGAATAGCTCTTTTTAGTTAACGATTCCCAGGTGCAATCACCTATATCATTACTTTTTTTAACTACCGCAGAAACGGAAAAAGCGTCTGTCTCAAAGGAGATCGTATCCACCTCTCCTTCAAGAGATATTGTTCCATCCTTATAAACCTCAACCTCCACATCGCTTGCAGAGATATCTGTAGCTTCGCTGGTGGAGTTAACCAGCTCCATTACTTCGCTGCTTACCGGAAGATGCACGATTGCCAGCTCATCTGAAGTTTCGGCCTCAATTTCCTCGGAAATCTGCTTCCTGTTAAAAGTAACTTCTACCAAAGCAGATCCTTCCTTGGGCTCATATTCCACATCTTCAAGCATGAACGCTATATCAAGGAGCAACGTATTTGTGGAATCGTAGGTCAATTCCTCATCGGATTCCGTTTGGGGCTTATCTTCTTCGTTAGTCTCTTTTATCCTGTCGGCGTTCTCGTTAAGTGCCTCCATATAGGCTTCGTAGTTGTAGCCTTCAGTATCCTGATCTACTGTTGTAACCTTAAGTTCGACGCCCTCAGGAAGAGCTGATGGTTCTGACAGCTTAACCTTTACGTTTATCTCATCGCTTGTGAAAAGGAATTCTTCCTTCTCGTTTTGTTTCAAGTAAACAAGGTGAAGATCTGCATCCTCATCAACTACAAGGATGTCGCCATTTGTCAGAGTTGCCTCGTAATATGTAAATTCGGACTTGGTGTCTTCCTCTTTTGTATCTTCTTTAGATTCTTCCTTGGCATCTGCTTTGAGCGCCTCAAAATCCGGCATCTCGGAATAACTCTTTTTAACAATGGACGTTACTTCCTCATCATCGATAAAGCCCTTTGCGAAAAGATATCCCTCAAAGCTTCTAACTTCTTCCTTGAGATCAAAGGATTCGGAGATGGAAAGCTCTTTTGCCTCAGCGATTTCCTCGCCAGCCTTATCCTCGTAGCGAACTGTGATTACAACGTCTGATTTCTTGTCAGCCTTCTTATTATCGCTTTCTTTGTCTTCAGTGGTCTCCTTGGTCTTCGTACTTTCCTTGTCCTCAGAGTTCTCCTTATCCTCGGACTCGTCTTCCTTGTCCTCAATGACCTCTCCAGTCTCGGACTCTTCTTTCTTGTCCTCAGTACTCTCGCTAGTCACAGACTCTTCTTTCTTGTCCTCAGTGCTCTCGCTAGTCACAGACTCTTCTTTCTTGTCCGCACCGTTCTCTGCAGCACCGGATTCCTTATCACCGGAATTTGAACTCTCTTCCGCAGCGGAAGAATCCTCACTTCCGGAAGCTGCTTCTTCTCTGGAAGCCTCTTCCTCCTCCATCTGCCGGATGAGACCCTCTTCAAACTCAGCATCAGCTGTATCCAGCACAAGTCCGATGCTCTTTGCCCCCTCCTCAGTCATGGCTGTAGCCGGCTTATTCAGCATGTACAAGGTGCCCGAACCTGTAAAAAGCGACAAACAAAGAACAAACACAAGCCACTTCCTGTGTTTGTTATGCTTTTTTATGTAGTTTTCTGCGCGATTCTCATCAGTCCTGCGCATATCCCCTACCTCATAGTTTTACCTTTTAAAGTCCGCCAAAAGCTCCAAAAGGATAAATCCTGAACACTATTTTCCCTATTAACTGCTCCTTAGTTACACATCCCACTGCATTTGATCTTGAATCTATGGAAGCCTGCCTGTGATCTCCCAGCACGAAGTACCTATTCTCAGGTACCTGATAGGGAAAAGAAATATCGGTGGGTTCCAGACTCTTATCAGAAACATAATCCTCTTGTATCAGGCTGCCATTCACTGATACATTTCCCTCACTGTCGATGTCTATCCAATCCCCCGGTGAGCCGAGAACTCTTTTCACCAGGACCTTGTTGTTGTAATAAAAAGCGATCAGGTCACCGGCATCAAAGGTGCTGGAGTTCTGGGCAATTACTATCTCTCCCGTCTGAAGGGTGGGGGTCATGGACTCTCCTGTAACTCTAAGTACCGTTACAAAGAAGCTGGAAACCAGCACCGCCAATGCTGCCACAACCACAACGACAATAAGTGTATTTCTAAGAACTTTTCTGTATTCTTTTTTGCTGTTCTCTCTCTTTAGCTCAGCCTTAAGCTGTTCAATAGAGGGCTTTTCAAACTGCTTCTCGCTCATCTGCTACAGGTTCTTCCTTTTTCTTACGGCTTACAGTTTTCCTCGTTGTAGTTTTGGAAGCCGTTCTTGTGGTCTTCTTTGCCTTTGGCTCTGCCTCCTTAGGCTGCTCTGGAATAAGCTGCTTTCTTGCATTTGCCAGATCCTTCTGGAAGTCCTCATACTCAGCTTTAGCCTTTTCCTGAAGTGACTTTACATACAGATCAGCTGCTTTCTGAGCTGATTCCATGATGCCTGAAAGCTTTAGTGTTGCCTCTGCAAGGTTTCCGGAATCCTCTATCTTTGCCAGGGAGTCTCCCACCTGAGTGGAAAGTTCTTCCTTCTCTCTTGTAAGCCTTGCCTTAAGGCCAGCCATATCCTTGTCAAACTTGGACTGCATTTCAGCCTTCTGCTCGTTAAACTTAAGCCTCATTGCTGCCTTTTCTTCGTCAAAGCTCTGGAGCATGGCTGCTCTTTCCTTTGCGAATTCCTTCTGAAGCTCAAGTTTTTCTCTTTCAAGCTCTTCTTTATATTCCTGTTCGTGTTTCTTAGCAGCTTCCGCTTCCTCAGAGAATGCTATCATCATCTCCAAAAGCTCAGCTCTGCTTAACTTTTTTAAATTCACCTGTGACATTATTATTTCCTTAACAAAAATCCAATAAAAAAATATTATGCCAACTTTCTGTGAGCATAATACCCTTACTTTTTACCATATCACTCCCGCAGATAAGGCAAACGCAGCCACAAAAAGCCGATACTACAAATAAGCACAAAAAAAGAAATTAAACTCAGTATCACCTAAATTTAATCACGTTCCCCTAATCGCGAGTATAAATATAATACTTATATATATAGACTTCAACCGATTTTTCATAAAAATTTTATAGTTTCTTCACAATTTCCGTAAAAGGTGCACAAATATGCATGAAAGAAATTTACATTTTCGATATTTTTTGTTCGCAGTTTCCATGAGGCACACATAAAAAATGGCCCCGGAAGTATACCGGAGCCAGTTAAAATTATTTTTATTTATTCTTTACCTCTTAAGACCTCTTAAAAGCTGTAGCATTTCATCAGAAGTTGTGATGACCTTACTGTTGGCCTGGAAGCCACGCTGTGTGGTGATCATGTCAGTAAACTCTTTTGCCAGATCTACGTTACTGCCCTCAAGGACGCCAGATGAAAGGTAGCCACCGTTTTCGTTAACATATCCCCACATAGGCTGTCCGGAGTTAAGGGAAGCTTTATACATATTGTTTCCAACCTTCTCAAGTCCCATGGCGTTATTGAATCGAGCAAAAATAAGCTGTGCAAGAACTTGGGATTCACCATTGCTGTAACGGCCATATATCGTGCCATCATCGGATATTGAAATGCCTGTCATATCTCCGGTTGGATATCCCTTATTAAGTCCCTCTGTATTTCCCTTATATCCATAGATAGTACTGAAGTGACCTCCACCAACTGTTGCATAGTTGTGAGTATTTGAAAAATCTACATACAGGTCACCAAGAACATCGGCATCTCCGGTAAAGTGATAGGTATATCCCTTCTTTCCGGGGACATTGATATATACTTCAGAAAAATCGATTGTGGTGGTTCCCAGATCAAACTTTTTATCTACTGTACCATCTTCGTTATAGGAAACCGCATCTTCAAAATCAAAAATAACCTCTGATATAGCCTCTCCGTTGATTGTTAGTAATGTTCCTGTGTCATCATCAAAATTGAATGAAGCCTTTTTATCCTCAAAATCAATTCTGTTGCCATATTTATCAGTTATGTAATCAATGGAGAAATCATAGTCACATTCAGGATCGCTGCTGGTTGGAACAGAGAAATGAAGAGTATAAGTCTCTCCGTCTTTTCCGGTAACTGTTCTAGTAAAGTCGCCCACAACAAACGGTCCAGCCATTACGAAATTATTTTCAACAACCACACCTTGATCATCAGTAACAGGTATAGCATTTGTAAAAATAGTTATTCGCTTCGATGATATTCCTTCCAGAGTTCCATCATGCCTATTATATGTAAGTATCAAGGAGTCATTACCAATGTTATCTAATTTGTTACCATTTTCATCCAGTACTTTTGAAAGATCCAACTGGTATGTGCTGTCATCATTATCTTCTGCGTCAGTAAGATTGTAGACTATTGTATACTCTTTTCCATCATTCCCATAAACATTGAGCCTTAAGTCTTTTCCCTCTACAAGGTCTTCATCATCCTTATCTATGTTACCTTTAAAATAAGCCTCACCAGTGGCTGTTCCAGGCATAACTTTTGTTTTGTCTGAAATAATAGCGCCTCCGCCTGCAATACCTACTCCCGCCACAAAGCCAAGATAATAACCGTCATTCTGAGTAACAAGATTTCCACTGCCGTCTATTGTCAAAGCGCCGTCTCTTGTAAACATCCAATTATCTGTGCCCGGAGCCTCGGAAACTGCAAAAAATGCATCACCAGTGATCATTAAGTCAAACACATTGTTCGTTGTAATCGCAGATCCCTGAGAAGTAATATTTGTATAAATGGATCCCATTCTTGTTCCAAGTCCAACCTGAGATTTATTGGTTGTACCTGTTGTCTGAGTAGCCCCAGCCCCTTCACGGACCGTCTGATACATGACATCCTTAAAGCCTGTTGCCTGTGATTTATATGACGTTGTATTAACATTGGCAATGTTGTTACCAATGACATCCATTTCCATCTGATGGGTCTTTAAACCGGAAACTCCGGACCAGAGTGATCTCATCATAGTACACGTACCTCCAATACTTCCAAAGGCTCTTTTCCCAATAAGTACATCCGTGTACGATATGGCAAGATCCATTTGCCGGAAAAGAAATTTGCATAGATATAGAGTTATCTAACTACTTTATCGGCATGGCTCTTTAAATTATTTAGCTCGATACGAAAATTTTTTTCACTATAATGCAGAATATAGAGTATAATCAAAAAAACGGCTAAAAGACTAGGAGTAAAGCTTCTATGGATTTCAAAAAGAACAATAATTCACCGGAATTAAAAAATGAGATAAAAGACATTGTGGGCCTGATCCTTACGGATTACGAGAATGGCCGTGATGTGGACCAGATGGATGTCTACAACCAGCCTGACAGAGACGCGGTAAAAGACATTGTCATCAAGCTTATCCGCATTATCTACCCAGGTTATTACAGGGATAAGGTTTACAAGAGTTACAACGACAACAACAGGATAGCGGTTGTTATAGAAGATGTTATCTACAATCTTCAGAAACAGATTGCTATAGCCTTCCACCACAGTCCGGATTTTGCAAATACCACAGATGAGACATTAGACTGCGGAGCAAGGTGCATCACACATGAGTTTTTCAAGCAGCTTCCAAAGATCCGTGAGTACTGCGATAGTGATCTTCAGGCCTGCTATGAAGGAGACCCGGCTGCTTACAGTAAGGGGGAGATCATCCTCTCCTATCCGGGGCTTACAGCTTCCACCATCAACAGGATTGCCCACGAGCTGTATATGCTTAAAGTGCCGCTTATTCCTCGAATGATGACTGAGTATGCACATTCCAAGACCGGAATCGATATTCATCCCGGTGCTACCCTTGGTAAGTACCTGATGATCGACCACGGTACAGGCATTGTTATCGGCGAGACCTCAGTGATCGGTGAGCACGTTAAGATCTACCAGGGCGTTACCATCGGTGGTCTTTCAACCAGAGGTGGTCAGTCCCTTAAAGGTGTTAAGCGTCATCCCACCATCGAAGATAATGTTACCATCTACTCAGGAGCTTCTATCCTGGGCGGCGAAACAGTTATCGGAGAAGGCTCAGTTATCGGCGCTAACGCATTCATCACATCTTCTGTACCAGCCGGCAGCCGTGTCAGCATGAAACAGAATTGCCCATAAATCAAACAAATTCACACTCAGCAAATATGCGATTCACCGCAGCTTGGTATTCATCCTTGCTGCGGCTTTTTCTTATGTTCTTAAGGCATTTGTCGCAGTCCCTAAAGTGAACATGAAGAAAAGCCCAGTGCTCCAGCATCTTAAAGATAACGTTCCTATCTTCAGGGATATATTCAGAGTATGCATCGTAGAGTTTTCTAAGGTACTTCTTTAATTCATCGGGCTGCAATTTCTCTCCGCCCTTCAGTTCCCTCACCAGCGCCGGATTCGCCATAAGGCCACGTCCGATCATGATGGAGGATATTGATTCGCTGTCTGCCCCATTATCCGGACCAATTACATCAAGAAGCTTTTGAAGGGAATCAGTTGAATCCACATTTCCGTTGTAGCAAACAGATGCTTGTCCACCGCTCTCACGATAAACCAGCAGCGCACGTTTAAAGTCCTCAAAGCGCGGTGTTCCTGCGTAGTAGTCTTCCCGTACCCTTGCGTGGATCGTTAGCTCTTTTACCGGGTACTTAGCATAGACCTTCATGAGCGCATCTGCTTCTGAAGGGTCAGAAAAGCCAAGGCGGGTCTTAAGAGAAACTTCTGGATAAATATCACTTCCCAGATCAGCAAGGTTCTCTTCATCCCGGCGCTTATTAAAGGGCTTGCCACCAACGATAGCACCCTCCTGCACTGCCTCAAATATCTCAGCAAGCATCTTGTCCAGGTACTCCACATCCTGAAGAAGCCCGGCGCCCTTGTGCCTGTTCACCACCGTCGGGGCAGGACATCCAAGATTTAAATTAACACCCTTATATCCCAGTTTTTTCATCTCTCTTGCAGCCCACAGGAAGTTCTCGGCATTTCCCGCCATGATCTGTGGCTCTATCTGAGTGCTGTAATCTTCAAACAGGGGAGAGTTCTTTTCAGGCAGCACGTCTTTCTTTTCCCTGTTCTTGAAATGAAAAGTGGACGCAGCAGTAAGAAACGGGGTGTAGTACTTGTCTACCCCCGCCCCAAAAACTTCTCTATGTACATTTCTCAAAGGATAGAGAGTTATCCCCTCCATCGGCGCATAATAGTAATTCATTGTCCCTCACACAAATGGGTTAAAAAATCTGTTTCCGTCATGATATGTAATGATCATGGATTCAATAAAGAATACCACAATAAAGGCAAGGACTGCAAAGTCAGCAGTTTTTAGTGGTCGCCTGGAGTACCAGGAACGTTTCTTTTTCTTACCAAAACCTCGAAGCTCCATGGCGTTACTTACAACATCTATCCTCTCCATTGATGAAAACAGAAGCGGGAAAATGATGCTTGCCGTGTTCTTCATTCTCTCCATGAGCCTTCCCTTGGAACTCATTTCGATCCCCCTGGCTTCCTGGGCATTCTTGATCTTCCTGAATTCGTCCTGTACATCCGGGATGTAGCGAAGGGCAATCTCCAGAGAATAAGCAATTGAATAGGGCACGCCAACGCCATTTAGGGAGGCGGCCAACTCGCTCGGGTCCGTTGTTACCAGGAAGATAAATACCGCAGGGATAACCGTGAAGTACTTAATAAACACGTTGAATTCGTAAAAGAGCTGTTCCTGCGTAAGATACACGTTTCCAAAAAGATGCGCGATCTCAGTCCTGGAGCCATATATCTGGCAGCCCTGGTAGGGGGCAAAAAAGAAAATTGCCAGAAGATTTATGATCATAAATATCATAACTGCCGTAAATACCGCGCTCACCTGCTTCCACCTGGTGTCGGAAACCTTGTAGATCACAAAGCCAATGACAAGCATGCAAAGAAGTATCCTGGTGTCAAAGGTCAGGGCACTTGCAGTGCACCATATCAAAAAGAAAACAAGCTTGGTGAAGCCACTCAACTTGTGAATTGGCGTATTCTTTTGTTCATAGGATATCAGTTTACTCATCTATTTTTGCCACCCTGTTCTTCCTGTCATGATCTATAAATCTGGCAGCAAATTCGCTTGGATCATCAATTCCGCATTTAAGTGCCAGATCATAAAGAGATGTTCTCTTAAGATAAGCCCTATCGCACACCCCCTGATCAGTAAGAACCTCTGAAGGAGCAGCATCCATAAGGAGCTTTCCATCTGTCAAAACCAGAGTCCTGTCAGTGTACTCCAGCATAAGATGCATGTCATGGGTTATCATCACTATGGTCACAGGAAGGGTCTTTCTGATGTTCACAAGGAACTCCATAATCTCTGTGTAGTGCATGTAATCCTGGCCTGCAGTAGGCTCATCCAGAATCAGTATGTCGGGATTCATGATAAGGATTGAAGCAATGGACACTCTCTTTTTCTGACCAAAGGAAAGTGCTGACACAGGCCAGTTCCTGAAGGGATAAAGCCCACAGATCTTCAGTATCTCTTTTGCCCTGTACTCCACTTCTGAGTGTGGAACGCCCCTCACAGCAAGGCCGAGCCCTACTTCTTCCATGATCATAGGCTTACTTATCATCTGATTGGGGCTTTGCATAACATAGCCGATACTCTCGCCCCTCTCCTTGATTGACAGGGATGAAATATCATTGCCACCAAGCTTTATCACGCCCTTATCAGGCTTGTTAAAGCCACAGATAAGAGAGGCAAGCGTTGATTTGCCAGCACCGTTCTTGCCTACAAGGGCCACCATCTCTCCTCTTTTTATATTAAAAGATACATCGGATAATATCTGCTTCTTACCGTCATAGCTGAAGCTAAGGCCTTCTACGGACAAAAGAGATTCACCCGTGCTTACACCCTTATGAACCGGCATATGATGGTACCACTTCTGAACTGTTTCCTTGTAGGGTTCCACGTTCATGATCTCAATGTGCTGTGGCTTCGTGTCCGGAGTTATCTTCGCTCCTGCAGCCTTGAGTGCAGCAATATAAAGAGGCTCTCTAATGCCATTGTCTATAAGAAGATCTGAGCAGAGCAGTTCATCCGGCGTCTTGTCAGCGATGATACGTCCGCCGTCCATAAGTACTACCCTGTCCACATCTCTATATAGTACATCTTCAAGCCTGTGCTCGATAATGATGACAGTAAGGTCCTCTTTTTTCATAAGCTCGTCGATCAGGGCGATAGTTCTTTTGCCTGTGGCAGGATCAAGATTTGCCAGTGGCTCATCAAAAAGAAGCACCTTAACATTGCAGGCAAGAACTCCTGCAAGGGACACTCTCTGCTTCTGGCCTCCGGAAAGCTCTCCCGGGGCGTTGCCCAGAAGGTCAGTTAGTTCCAGCCTTGATGCAACGCTGTCCACCTTCTCGTACATTTCTTTTTGTGGTGTATTCTCGTTCTCAAGAGCAAAGGCAATGTCCTCTGCTACAGTCAGCGCGATGAACTGGCCATCTGTATCCTGAAGAACCGTACCCACAATCTTGGACATACCAAAAACTCCGAGCTTTGAGGGTTCCTGCCCGTCAACTCGGAGTGTTCCGCTCATATCCCCCGTAAAAGAACAGGGGATAAGAGCATTTAAACAATGTGCAAGTGTTGATTTGCCTGATCCGGACTGTCCGGCTATCAGGACCTTTTCTCCGGGATAGATCTTAAGGTTTATGTCCTTCAAGGTCGGCTCCTGCTGAGCTCTATACTTAAAAGAGACATTCTCAAAATCTATTATCGGATTGTTTCTGTTCTCCAACCTTTATTCCTCCACCTTAAGGTCTGATGAACTTCCTGCAATCCTGCTGTAAGCTACAAGAAGAAGTGAGCCCAGAACTCCGATTGCGATAATGTTAAGAATGAAAGCAACTGCGCCCTGTGAAAATACCTTGTCTGAAGGCTCTGCGTAGATAAGGATGTCAAGAACAGGAGCAACTACAATCCAAGCAACTGCATTTGCAACAACCTGAACCACATTGAAAATGATCAGGTTCTTTCCGCTTGCAAAGCCGCCTTCCTTAACAGCAAACTTCTTTGCAAAGAAACCGATGGCAAGTCCTACAACTGCCTCTGGGAAAACCCAGCTCCACCATACAGATCCATAAAAGAATGCATCACCAAGTGCATGTCCTGCGAATCCAACAACCGCTCCCACGATAGGACCGAATACTGCGGCCAGAAAAGCAAGGATGGCCATTCTTGGCTGGATAGCTGTGTTAGGAACAACAAACACAGGAATCTGTACATTTGTCAGAACTACAAAAAGTGCAGTTCCGATACCCATAGCAACAACTTCTTTAATACCGATCTTCATACCTCTTCTCCTCCAATAATTTATAATTATTTATTTTTATACAGTTCTTCAAATTGGTCAATAGGCATTGGCTTTGCAAAATAGAAGCCCTGGAACATGGTACAGCCCATTCCTGTCAGGAAATCCAGCTGGTCCTGGGTCTCTACTCCCTCTGTTATGACTCTCATCCCCAGTTCATGAGCCATATCCACAGTGTAGTTAAGGATTACCTGAGCTCTCTTTTGATTATCAGTCTTCCTAAGGAAGCCCATGTCGATTTTAAGGACATCTGCATTGATATCCTTAAGCATATTCAGCGATGAATAACCCGATCCAAAGTCGTCGATTTCAACAAGGAAGCCACACTTCTGGAGCTCCAATATAAGTTTTGCACATTTGTTCACATCAGAGGTCACAGCTGTTTCCGTAATCTCGATGTTAAAGGACTTGGGATCGATGTGGTACTTTTCAGTCAGCTCCGTGAACTCTTTCTTGATGTCCAGGTAGTAAAGGTCTTTTGGAGAGACATTCACAGAAATGGAGACATCTTCCCACTGGGTTCCTTTCCAGTTCGCCAGCTGTTTCGCTGCCAGTTCCCAGATATACCGATCCAGTTTGTAGATAAGATCTGATCTCTCCAGTACATCAATGAAAACGCCCGGTTGGATGATACCATTTTCCGGATGAATCCATCTGGCAAGAGCCTCTGCACCAAAGATCTTTCCATCAGCATAGACCTGAGGCTGAAGATAGATTCCAAACTGTCTGTTTATGATAGCGAAGTCGAAGCTGGATAAAATCTCTTTTTCCAAAAGAGCATGCACCAGCATTTCATCGCTGTACCAGGCAATCTCGCATACCCCGTCCTTCTTGATGGACTTGCAGGCCATGTAGGCCCTGTCACACATAAGGGTTATGTCCATTTTAGGATCGATGATTTCATAGACGCCCACCTGGATGTGCAGTGAATAGGACTTGCTGGTCACCTTTCCGGCAATCTCCCTTACAAGCTTCTTAAAGCTCTTTTCATCGAAGCGCTCCTTGGGCATGCAAAGGGCGAAGTGATCGCTGTTGATCCTGCCATAAACATCATCATCCTTGGCATTCTGGATCATCATCTCACCAATATTGATAAGGATTCCGTTGCCCCTGTCCAGGCCAAAGAGCTGGTTGAAGAGCTTGAAGTCCTTGATGTTCGAATAAAGAAGAAGGTAGGTTTTGTCTGTGTCACGAAGGAGGCTCTCCGTCGCCTGGGTAAAGCCCTCCTTGTTATAGAGAGTGGTCAGCTCGTCGTGGGTAAGCCTGTACTGCTCTCCTGTTCCGTTCTCAACGATGTCAGACAGATTCTGGATCGTGTACATATAACCTACGACCTTGCCATCACTCCCCATCAGTATATGGTAGCGAACCTTGAATAGTCTTTCCTTGTCACGATTTTCGAAAAGTCTGCACCAGGAGGCGGTGCTGGGTTCGATTCCCTGACTGGTCATCCAGCTTGAGAAGGCTTTGTACAGCTCCTGTAGATCTTCACGGGAATGGAACATGGTGAAGGCATGACGATTTGCATAGACGCACTCCCTCTTTTTGTTCAGGAAAATGACGCCCATGCCCATATGTTGAACACCATAATTAAGAAGCCTGCCTATTTCACATGGCTCGGCTTTCTCATTAAGGTAGTATGTGTTTGTACCAAAAACCTCCCTCACATCCATATACTAATTTTACTGTTTTTATGTAATAAAAGCTATTATTATTTAGTAGAAATTAGTCCTGATTTTTTCTGTTTGTTCGTCTGTCGATATGCCACCAGATTGCAACCAGCAATACTATTGCACCAATAAACAAATATTGAGGTTTTATGTGGGTTTTGACTGGATTTTGTGTCAGGGCTTCACTTCTGTCCTGATAAACCATAAGGATTGTTGACAGATCGTGGACATCAACAGAGAGCGTATCAGCCTCATGATCCACGTCCTCCACCAATTCGCACACTCCCATGTAACTTTTTATCAAATAGTAATCTCTGTCCTGAGCTATCAGGTACAAGGGCACATCAACCTGAATCTCCACATCCTCAGAGAAGCTGTCAAATGGGATTTCCTGCTCAGAATTAATTGACTTAGTGGCTGTCACCTCGTAGTACATCCCCTCATGAAGAGTTCCCTTAGTAGCTTCAGCCTCATTTATTGCATCCTTGATAAGAGACTCAAGCCCCTTATCCTCCAGCTCCTCCACCATCACAAAATCAAGCTTCATCCGTGCGGAGGCGCCACTGCTTATAGTTTCAAGTTCTTTCTCGGAAAATGTGGCCTGAACGGCCTTTTGATAATCACCAAATCTAATATTGGGAGCAGCAACTTCCGTCTCACTGTCAGAATTCATTACCACTGTAACTATGCCTTTTCCATAAGAAATCTGCGTGGCCTCGTTCATAAATCTCTCCCCTGATCGGTGTCATTAATTCATGTATTAATTATGGCATATTTAGTGATGTTGGACAATATGGGATAGGCAAGTTAACTATGATAAAAACTGAGATCACAGAACGCCATCCTTGCAGCTCATAAATCAGAATGCTGTGTACTCGTCACCGATGGCGATTGACTCATGAGCAACTGGTGGCAGCGGAAATCTCCGTTGTTTCCCTAAACTACGTCAGAAACACTCTTGCTTTTTCATCTACAACTTTTACATCTAAGGGGCGCTCTTGCGTTTCAAGGGTTATGATGAGATTCTTCCCAAGTATCAAACCACACTCCTCATAGTCCAGTATCTTCTCGAAATTTCTGGAAGCATATCCTTCCTGTTCGATAAGCCCCAGATGCTCCCAATACATCGTTTTATTCAATCTAACATTGAGTATTCCAAAGTCAGGATACACGCGCTTTCCACTTTTTAATCTTATCTCCGGTTCACACACATAGGGGATTCCCTTGTTGTAAAAGTAATCCGCCAGGATCTTTTCTGACTTCGAACGGACAAGTTCTCCCCTTAGTGTAGGGAATTCATACTTTCTCTCATATGAATTCTGGTTACCCTTGTGGGTGGCGTACCAATTGTTAATGATCATTTCTCTTGTGGGGCGAATGGGAGTGACAAATTCCCTGCGACCATCGCGAAGATTTTCATAAAGATCATCTATGCTATCAGCATCATACTTACCATTAAACTTCTCCAGCCTGTTTATCATATCCTTCAGAAGATTATGTACCTTTTCATCGTACTCTCTCTGTACCAAGAGTCTTATCCTACTAATATCAATCTTGGAGATGTATTGTTCTTTTTCCTCGCCTTCTTTTCTGAAGTGATACTGGAAATGCCCTCTGCTTTTGGACACACGAATGCTCCCTTTTTCAAGGCCTTTGTATGTCTTCTCTCTGTTGGCAGCTTTCTTTTCAAGTTGTCTCAGTTCCTCCAACTGCTTGTTTAATTCATCTTTGTAACTAATCATGTTTCCCTTCCTGTCAATTTATCTTTGCTAATATACAGTCAAAATGATTAAAACCGTGTCCACTTCATGGGTATCACTTGGCTCATTTCAATCCCGTATTTACGTCTTTTTTTACGTTTTTGTTCCTGCGGATGCTTAAAAATAAAATCGCAACGTCTGGATTTTCGTTTTCTTTTCCTAAGACGTATAGATGCGTTGATTATTGTGACATTCATATAAACTCTGTACTGCTCATTTTCATATTTTTCGATTCTAGCAGTAATAAATGGCATTAAAGAATCATTAAAGACTCCACTATAGCCTCGCTAGTACTAATTCTTACTGCTATTTCCTTGAAAAGTGGAATTGAGACGTTGTCATAGATTTTGACGACATCTTTTTTGAACAAAACTGAAATAAAGACGTAAATCCCTATGTCGAGCCAACGAACCAGTACGGGTCTGGGGACAGTTCTCGATAAATAGTTCCTTCAGGAACCACTTTATGCGATAAATCGAGTAGTAGGAGGCGGTCAATGACCGCCGACCTCTCACACCACCGTGCGTACCGTTCGGTACACGGCGGTTCAATCAACTTAACAAGTGACACACCTTTCGGTGTAGTAATCTAACATTGAGACTAATCCAAATGAGGTTAGTCTCTTCGTACTTATAGCGTTCTGTACCCATCCATTATGGGCAAGCCTTGCATATCTATCGCCGCAGTAGGCTATATTATATGCCGCCCATTTTGGCACATTTAGTTTCATAAGGTTCTTTGCTCTATTCTGTGGAGTTTTCCAGTGTTTCCAGATGCACATACGAAGCCTGTACCTGATGTTGCCATCAAGTACTCTGCAAAGTTTCTTCATACTACCTATCTTGAAGTAGTTAATCCAACCTCTGATAAGTTGATTGAGTCTCTCAATTTTGTATCTGTTGCTCACACCCCAACTTCGACAGGTGAGTTCTTTCATTCTTTTCTTTAACCTCGCTACTGACTTTGCATGTGGTTTAGCCTTAAATTGATGTGCTCTTGAATCGAAGTAGAAGCCAAAGCCGAGATATTTAAGTCCCGTTGGTCTATCTACCTTACTTTTGGTCACGTTGACCTTCAGTCCAAGTTTCTCCTCTATGAATCGTGTGATGTTTCTCATGACTCTGTTCGCAGACATTTCACTTCCGACCATAATGATGCAGTCGTCCGCGTATCGTACAAAGTTAAGACCACGCTTTTCCATTTCTTTATCAAGTTCATTGAGCATGATGTTTGCCAGTAGTGGCGAGAGGTTTCCACCTTGTGGCGTACCCACTATGGAATCCTCGTATTCATCGTCAATCATGATTCCGCTGACAAGGTATTTTCTCACAATGGAGATAACATCCCCGTCCTTGATAGTTCTACCAATGATTGTCATCAGCTTGTCGTGATTAACTGTGTCAAAGAACTTTTCCAAGTCAATGTCTACAATCCAATCATTGCCGTCATTCATCATATCTAGCGCCGTTAGGATTGCCTGTTGTGCACATCTATTAGGTCTAAATCCATAACTGTGGTCATGGAATTGCTCCTCATAGATGGGTGTGAGCACCTGTGCTATGGCTTGTTGTATGAATCTGTCTGTTACTGTTGGTACTCCTAGGTTTCTGACACCGCCATCTGGCTTAGGTATCTCCACTCTTCGTACTGGCTGAGGTTTGTACTTTCTTGCCCTCAGCTGTTCCTTGATGTTTTCACCGTTCTTTTCAAGATGTTCTTTGAGTTCCGTGTACTTCATTCCGTCCACGCCCTCTGCACCTTTGTTTCGAACGACTTGCAGATACGCTCTGTTGAGGTTATCACTGGATAGTATCTGCTCCATTAGACTACTTGTGTCCATGCGTTCTTTCCTTTCCGCCTCGCTTGAATTGACCATCCTTTACCCGATTGGTTACGGCAGATGTTGTCTCCTCTGCAATGCGAGACATACTCAAACTTATTGATTGTTCACCCCTTTGCTCCGTCGTCTTTCGAGGACTTCTACGCTACTATGGGCTCGGCTGACTTCTCACAGTTCGTTGTTACTAGGCAAATGGAGCCTCCATGAGATCTCCACGCTTAAGGTGCACGCTCTTTCTCTCCATATATCCGCCACATTTACTCTGCTACTACAAAAGTGATAGTTATTAGACTTCGTTGTATTCAGCCAACTCATCTCTCATAGCCTAGCCTTATATGTGATTTCTGTCCGTCGAACCGGAGATTTGCTTACAGCTTCCTTCAGATTCCACCTCACGATGGACACCCTTGCTGTTCGGCTATACACTTCCCACTATCTGGGCGTGTTCGGGACTTTCACCCGTTAGAGCGCGCCCATGGCGCGCAAACTGAAATAGAAAAACCGCTCAACTGAGCGGTTCTTCTAAATCGGAGTGACGTGATTCGAACACGATTGAAATTTCTCAAAAGCCACATGGAAAGGAGGTTTGACAACACCGACTGACCGAAAGGTCAAACTATAGGTCAAACATTTACTTACTATTATCAGAATCATTTGATGACTCAAGATACGCTTTCCAATCTTTGGGAAATCCCATAGTACTAATATCTACATCAGCATATTTTCTTATCAAGTTATCAATGTCAGTAATTAACTGATTC
Organism: Butyrivibrio sp. AE2032; assembly: GCF_000702965.1. NCBI lineage: Bacteria > Bacillati > Bacillota > Clostridia > Lachnospirales > Lachnospiraceae > Butyrivibrio > Butyrivibrio sp. AE2032. The sequence goes on from NZ_JNLF01000003.1 coordinate 224,925, forward strand.
CAATGATCATCTTTTTCTATCAGATGACTGATACATAATAATACCGCAAATAGCCTGTTATTCTCTATCCCAGCCTCTGTATACTGTTTGTAAAGCATAGGACGTTTAGTAAGCTTAGCATTATAAAGGCGTCCATAATGAGCACAAATATTTCTAACATAAGCAATTGATTCAATCCAGCTTTCGTAATAGGTATATCCTACTCCAAAGCTTTTTGATATTGCCTTCTTATCTTGATTCTGCATATTTTTGAAAAACTTTGAAAGTGTTCCAAAACTACATATTTCAACAAGCGCATACATTGGTAAATCGCCACCTTCATAATTTTCCCTAAAGTTCTTTACAAATGGTGCGCGCTTATTTCTCTCAATCTCCTCAGTTACATCTGCCAAAAATTGTCTATGATAAACCTCTTCTGCAAAATTGTCTTTGTTTTTATATCCGAGAACACCGTATTTTTCTGAAACATAATTTGCTATACGGCATCTTGCATTAACTTCTATTCTTTCTATAACCGGAAATAACAACTGTCTTAGATTCGCATTAAAAAGATAAAGATCTACAATATGATCAAATGTAATTCCTTTAAAGTAATTACCATTGTGAGGTTTAAGATTCAAGCTATATGCTTTTATCAATCTGAAATATGAAATATCATTAAGAAGTTTTCTTGCACGAGCTTCATCATCTACTACCAATCCGAGAGCTTTCAGATTGTTGATTTGCTCATCGATTGTCATAGGTTTCTGATGCTTTTTTAACTGTTCTGGCATATATTGTCCTTCTCTAAAATAAAATGACCCGACGTGGTCCGCATCATAATGAGAGGCGTGTCGGGTTCTGTTAGGATTATTATATTAACAGTCCACAATGCTGTCAATATATTTAACAAGAACATACCATGTTTTATTATTCACTTCTCCCTCAGCATATAATCTGATATTTCAAGCAATTCGTCTGCAGCCTGAGTGTTTTCAATTCTTATCAGGTTATCTCCACCATATGAATTTCCAAGCAAATTCATTCCGCCATGCCAAACAATAGTCTTATCGATAACAGCATAGCATTCAGAATACTCATTAGTTATCCTTACCACTATACCTGCCCTTTTTATATCATCGATAAGAAGTTTTAGCTCAATAGTATCCTCATATCCTACAACTTCAGGATTCATTGTTATTAAAGTTACAACTACACCGGATTCTTGCCTTGATTTCAAAAGAGCTATTGCTTTTGATACTTTGTACCTTGTTAGCCTTGGACTCGATATCACAACCTCACTATTTGCCTCCACAAGATCTCTAAAGAATGTTTCCTCATAATCCCTTCTGTCAAATATGGTATTAGCAACTTGCTTTTCAGTCAGATCACCCGAGACAATCTTATATCCCAATTCCTTATATGTCCGTAACCTATTCCTATACTGTCGATCAAAGAATCTTATATGTGAATCCACATAATCATATACGATTACATCCTTCTTCCCTTCATACACACGATGAAGTCTGCCCACATACTGGGTTAATCTGCCTTCAAATTTAACAGGTGCTGCAAGCATTAAAGTATCAAGTCTCGGGAAATTGAAGCCCTCACCAACTTTTGACGATGTAGCAATCAATACAAGGCTCTCATTTTCAGGGGTACTTAACATTTTCTCACGAATCAGCTCATTTTCTTTTTTGCTATTATCACCATAAATAACAAAAACATGATCTGCTTTACCTTGTAGTTTTTCTTTTAATATATCTACATGCTTTTTTAACTTAGTTAATACCAAAGGAGTTCTGCCAGCACCAACAGCCAATTCTACATCACTAACTATCTGAGCATTTCTTACCTCATTCTCTATAATTAAACTATCTGCCTTGTTTATATCCAGCTTTTCACCAGTAATATTGAGCACCCTCGTGAATCTTGGTTTCAACAATCTGCCAATTTTCTGCTCATCCGCCTGTTGTTTGGCTGTATACTGATGCCTCTTTGGACCAAGCATCATAAACACAATATCATCGAGTTTATCGCTTCTTCCAGGTGTCGCAGACAGTCCATAAACATATTTTGCCCTAACACGGTTAAGTACCGCCTGTGCCTGCGCTGATGCAGCATGATGGCATTCGTCAAAAATGACCATTCCATAAGAGTCAATATTCTCAAAGAATTCTCCTTTATGATATGCTGAGCCAACTAAAGCAAGGTCAATGATACCTGTCGATTTATCATTTCCAGCTTGCAACGTACCGATAACACTATCCCTGATCTTTTCTTTTCCTGTCTTTGTGTAATATTTAGGCTGTTGCTCATCAATTATAAGAAATCTCTCCAATTCCTCTTTCCACTGAGATATCAAATCAACATTCTGAAGAAGAATAAGCGTATTTACTTTTTTCTTTGAAATCAAATACGCAGCTAAAACTGTTTTTCCGAATGCTGTCGCTGCACTAAGAACGCCATTATCATACTTTTCAAGTTTTTGGGCCGCATATTCCTGTTGTTCCTTAAGCATCCCATTAAAAGAAACCCTGATAGGCCTACCAAATTGACGTTTATCTATAATGTCGCATTTTATACCTGCCGACCTACATTTTTCTTCTATATTTTCAAGGATTCCTCTGGGCAATCTTATATAGCCTTCTGACTCCTCCCATAATGAAATCTGCCTGAAGTTATAATAATTTGATTTCCCAAGTCTTTTCATTTCATAAAACTTAGGATTATCAATGGTTGCAATCCCCTTTATCTGATTCTGAATTCTCACTAGTAGATTCAAAGCATCAATATATACTCCGTCATCTAACACAATATGCATTTCATTACCGATGACATCTGAAGTCACAAAACCATCATCCCTTTTCCATGGGCGAAGTTGCCCCTGCGCGTATTTTGTATTTGAACCATTCTGAATCTTTTCTGTATTCCATCTCTGGATAAATGCCTCTATTTCGGATTCCGAAATTTTCTTGATTCTACTCAGCTTGTCCCACTGGTCGGGATATGCATTCCAATTTTCATCAATAAAAGCACTATTTCCGTTCTGTATTGCCCTTCCCTGCAATGGTAAAGCCACAAGATTGCCTATTTTACTAAGTACATCTTGTGATGGATACATTCGGTCATAATACTTAAATGCAGGCATATTAACTGATAATGCACCATCATCCAACAATGCAAATCCAAAATTTCTCGCCAATGAAGCTTGAATTGGCTTGCTAAAAAATAACCATATATGCGCACCTTTCCCAGATCTTGACCTTTCAACAAGTGCATCAATACCATTTTTATCGCAAATCTTCCTTAAAGCATCAACCTCACTTTTCCACAAATCATCTGTGTTGGCATAATCATTTTTGTATGAATCTTTTTCATGATTATCAAAGTCAAACACCAAAAATCTACATGTGTTATCAGTAAATAAAGGATATGTTCCGATAACATCGTCACATTCAGCGCTATTCCCGATTAGATGCCGTTTTATATCTTTCAATTCCAAACTTTTCCATGATCTATAAGGACAATCTTCATCACAAAAAGTTTTAGAATCATTATTCTTTGGACATATCCTATTCCACCTATTATCACACTGTGGAAAGTAGCCTCCCTTTTTCCCTCTCTTAGCATAAACATCTTCCCTGCCATGAAACATGTAAAAAAAGAACTTAGCCATATGATCAGTTATTGGATACTTTATGATACGCGCTCCCTGATCTGGATCATATACGTCGCTGCTCTCTATATCCTCTTCAAAGGCATTTTCTACTTCAAAGGCAATTCCATTACTTGACAACAAAGACTTCAAATGAATGTTTTCTTCCTGCAAATCTCTTATTATTTTTCTTAATGTATTCAGATCATGTGATTCTAGTTGCATAGCATTTCCCCATTTATGTTAGTTTACGCATTTCCACGTCATTATAACATTCCATGACCACAAACAAAAAGAAGAGAAGCAAAGGATTTCCTGCTTCTCTCTGAATATACCCGTATAAAATCTGTTTCAGTATATAACTCTGCTATCTAACCAACTTGTCTGCATATTCGATAAGTTTAAGAAAGTCGCTTATATCCTTAGAAAGTGTATCATCCAAGTTCGCCTTAAGCACATCTGGGTATTGTGCATTATAAGCAGGTCTCATCATATCTTCATACGAAGCCATTAACTTGTTGACAGCATTTTTGTCTGAAATATCTGTGTTTCTGATGTTGTCACGGATGTTTGCAATAAGATCCCGGTTTGTTGCAATATCTGTGCTTGCATACTCATTAGTTGATTTTCTTACTTCATTTGGCACATGAACCTCAATGCCAAAATATTTTCCGGATTCAGGATCATCATTAGTCTTAGTTTTCTTATTTGCCAGCATCCTTTCCTGAGTTCTGATCAGATTATTATTGTAGTCTTTCATAGCCTTGCTAATAGCTTTGGCCTGATCATCATTAAAGCCTTCGTAAGCACGGTTATCAACAACCTTCTGCGCTACTTCCATCTTTGCATAATCTCTGTAACTGAGATATCCATTCTTTAACTGACTTCCGATACCTGTTATCAGATCTCTTGCAGCAGATAACTCCTCATCATTAAAAGAAGCTCCGCCAATTTTATATACACCCTCTGCATTTTTGCTTACCGGTATGTCTTTTTCATATAACGCGCTGACAGGATGATTATTCCAGGAATCTCTTACTTTTTCCAATTCTTCAGCGCCTAAAGCAGAAATAGACAAAGTAGCTGCCGTATCTGAGAAAGCAGTATTTATGTTAGATTTATCACTTAGTTTATCGGCGACAGCGTTCTGTAAGCCACTGCTCTCATCCTTGTTCACAGACTTTGACTGCACCTCGTCACGCTGCAACTTTGCAGCATATATTTCCTGACTAATGTCTTTTACCTGTCTATTCACTGAAGTTATATTGATTCCTGCCATAATCATCTACCTCCTTGTACATGATTTGTGAATATCACAAGGGTTTCTCTTTTTCCTTTCGGCATCAATCCTTTATCAGATAATACTAATGTCACCAATAACATCATCTATGTCATGAATAGCCTTCTTATATCTGACTGTCAACAGCGCTGCCCTTAACATCATTTGAAAGTAAGCTCAGCTTATTGAGGATATTCGTAATTTCAGAATTAACAGCATTCTGCGTATCTTCCATAGATGCACTCTCAGAAATAATAGTTCTCTGGGCATCCTCTGCTCCCATGCTGTCAGCTTCTGCACGTTCTCTTCTTGCAATAGCCCGTTTGGTATCAGCACTGGTTCTTTGGCTCTCTGCTGCGTGTTCCTTGATATTCTCTATCATTTCCTGCTGCATAGCTTCTTTTTCGAGTTTCTTTGCTTCTTCCTTCTTCTCTTCTTTCTTCTTTTCGGCAGCTTCTTTGGCTTCTTCCTCGCGTTCCTTCTGCTCTTCGTCTACATGCTCAACCGCTTCCTGCGTCAAAAGAGCTATAGCCTCTTCGCCCGCTGCTTCCATAATATCTTCAGCTTCATCCTGAGCTTTCAGCATATCCTGTGACTTAGCTCGTTCTCTTTTCATATCTGCAAAACCCTGAACATTTCCCATCTGCTGAGCTTTTGCCCTGTCTATATCAAGTGAATTCTGCTGATTTGCTGCCACATAGTAAAGTGCTTTTTGATGATACTCCGACATTTTGCTTTTTTCTTCATCAGATAAGCCATCCTTGGAATTATTCATCTTAAAAGCAAGTTTTGAAAGCTCATTATTCTCTTCGCTGTCCGGATCAATTCCATATGCTTCCTGGAGTTCTTTTAACCTGGCATCATTCTCCAGTGTATCCGCAGTCTTTTCGTTGATCTCGTCCTGAAGGCGCTTTATCTCATCTTTAATAGACTGCATCTGTGCATCCAGCTTCTTCTCTCCGCCAAATGCATCGGAAACCACCTTGAGTGCCTGTTTTCTGGCTAGGCCCTGCCTCTGCTGGACAAGGCTTTCACCCTTCAGATTGGCACCTGATACTGAGGACAAATTGCCGCTCTTATGTGCAGTTTTACCTGCCCCAGTAGTCGACTGGGCATTATTCTGATTTTGGAAAGGATTTATTTGAACATCCGTGTTCTGTTGTATCCTCATAAAGCACCTCCACTTATGGCAAAACTGATACTATCTTGTATCATTCATAATTATGGTCATCTATATGTATATCGGCAAAAATGATTCTTTATTAAAGCCTGAATAGCTCACTCTTTTTTATCAATATTTGACGGCAGAATTGATGGCAGCACATCTGAATAATTTCCAGTGCTCGTATACGTGCCACCAGCTCTTGCTGCGGCGTTTGTCATGGACTGCGCCTTGTCGTAAACCTTTGATGCAAAAGAGTTATAACCTGTAAATACACTCTTCAAAGTACTGATATCCGCCTTTTTAAGGGCATCCTCATCAAGCTCAAGCTTATTATCAGCACCTACCGATATACCGGCACGTTCCAAAAGTCTTTCTGTAGACTTTGTGGTCTTGGTCATCCATGCAGCATTTCTTAAAACATCCTTGGTGTTCGAATTACCGGCACTCTCAATAGTTTTGTTGTAATTATCAACAAATGACTTTACAGCCTTGGTAATTGAATCCCAGTCATAATCTTCTTTTGTAGTCTCTTCGCCCGTCTTCTCATCTTTGGTCTTGATCTGTTTCTTTTCCCAAAGAGAGTCCTTCATAAGAGCACTTGCGGACTTTGCCAGAGTACCTGCTGCACTTCCCATGGAAGTAAGTTTTGCAGATGAATCCCTGCCTGATGAAGCACCATCAGCCTTCTGCTTGGCATAATAGGCCTTAACAAGTTTCCCATAGGATCCATTCTTTATACCGGCGTAATCTGAGAGGTTTATTCCACCCATGATGCCATTGTTATTGCTGTTCCCTGAATTGATACTTAACCCAGCCAGGAACGAACTGGCATTTTGGTTATATGCACTATAATCGTTATCTGCGCTGTCATAATAGTTGCTCTGTGAATATCCTCTGATTGTTGACATATATCCACCCTCCTTTGCTATTACCCGGAATCCATTCCTTAAATGTGGTAATCAATATGCCTGTATTTTTCAGGCAACGCTTTATCAACCGGCATGTTGTTTAGTTCCTTCGCCTGTGCTATTGCAGCGGCATCGGATTCAGCAATTGCTTCATCTGATAACGCCTCAAGATTCTCTTCATTAAGCTCTGCCATGTCCTCTGCCATTTCGGTAAGTTCTTCAAGCTGATCCTCAAGTTCATCCATGACCTCAGAAAGAATACCTTTATCCTTATCGATACCGGTTGCTTCCTCGATCATTTCTTCACGATGCTCTTCCGGAGTCTTTGGAGCCATCTTCTCAGCTTCTTCAGCAATCTTTTCACCACGTTCTCTGGCCTCATCCAATATATGGAACATCTGAGAGTTGTTATATGAGGCTTTAGCTGCATCAATCTGGTCATCATACTGCTGGAACATATCGAGCTTTCTCTGGATATCCTCAAGAGAATTGCTTTTTATGTTCTTGAGGTTTTCCTTCTGCTTTTCAAAAAAGGCTATCTGATTATCACGCTTGGCCTGTCTTTCCATTCGGTCCTGCGTTGCTTTGCTCATAGGTCTGTTAAGAAGATTTAACCCTTGCATGTTTATATTCATAGGCGTTCTCCAATATTCTCTGAAGCTCTTCAAACTGCTCCATCGTGAGATCAACGTGCTTTTCTTTGATAGGACTTGGATCTAATAGTTCCCTAATAAATGTTTTAAGACCATCTGCCATTACCACCAGCCCCCTTATTATGATCAAACCACCGGTTGTTTAGAGTTGAGCAGAGCACTTAGCGAAGTACTTTTGAGCTTAGTGCGAGCCATGCAAGTTCACTTAGCGAGGTTCTTACGAGCTTAGTGAAGCTTGCTGATAATAATCCTCAAACAGCTTATTGGCTGCATTTATAGTCTCTTTGCATATAGCCGGAAGTTCACGTTCCCAGGTCTTAGTAGCCTGCTTGAATCCCTTTTCCATGGCTTTCTGCATTTCTTTCATCTTGTCTACATCATCTCCTGCAAGGGCTGCAGCAAAATCAAACAATCTTTGGGATGTCTGCTTTACACCGTAGTATCCGTCTTCCGAAATATCGTTCTGTGCCTGCGCTCTTGTAGCCGCATCAACCTTGATATTTCCACCAGCAAGCTGTTGCCACATGCTGTTTCCTGTAGCTTTGCCATATGCACCTACCTGTCCCTGCAGAGTTTTCTGAACTATAGTCATCAGCTGGTTTCTCTGTTGTTCCTCTGCTGCTTTCATCTGCTGAACAATAGCTGCTCTGTCAGTAGCTGATTTCTTATAGATTGCCTTGGAATCATCTTCCTTACTGCTCTTTTCTGTGACTGTCATCTCATATACAGCACCCTGCTGGTTTACCGCAGATTCCTTCTTTTCATCTTTCTCATCGTTCTTTGCCCAGCTAGGCTCAGCATTATTAACGCCTGCATAGTTGTAGTTCCCATAGTTTGTGTTAATCCCGATACTCATAATGTAATTCCACCTCCGTTTCACTTCGGATACAGTCTTACTAAGCTCGCAATGCTCGCTAAGTGCGACTAGCATCCTTTTATTAACATTTGTTAGCAGTATCTGTTAAAATAAAGAGCCCTAAAGGCTCGTTGCGCCCGAGCGGATTGCGCAAGCAATAATTTTCCTTACCACGAGGTGCGCATCCTCAGCGGAGCGACGTGATTATCGAAGATAATCTCAAACTTCAACATCAAATGATCCACCCGTTTCCACCGACATACTTTGCGATGATGTGGTGGTTACTGGCATATCCATTCCTCCAAGTGACAACGATACTCCGCAGTCATATCCTCCAGCTAATGAGGCTTTTCCAGCGTTTTCCTTTTCCGATTGTAATCTGTCAAACAAGGCTTTCAGATATTTTAGGTCAGCTTTCAGAATGTCCCTTGCTTCATCCGATCTGTGTTTCACTTTAAGCTGCTCCAGATCTTCCGGTGTCATAGATCCGGAAAGAGCTTCTGCCATCTCATCCAGATCCTCATCAAGCTCAGCTGTTTCTTCTGCCATCTCCATCATATCCTCAGCAGCCATCTCCAACTTTTCCATGAGAGCTTCAAACTCTTCCTGTTCCAGCTCTTTAATCTCTTCCTCAGAAGCCTCTTCCTCAATGTTTTCTTCAGGTTCAACAGGCATTTCTTCTTCGCTCTTCATACTCCTTTCTGCCTGTTCTTCCATCTTCAGATTCTTTTTTTTCTTGTCACAGGCACGCTGGACCATTTCCGCATGAAGTATAGCCCTTAGGATTTCTTCTTCATCATAGTCGCCGTTCTTTAGCTGCTTACGCAAAAGACCTATCTTCATCCTTATGCTCGTTGATACCTGTGCTGCTTTTCCTGAAGTCTTAGCAGCAAGCACCTGTGACGAGACCTGTTTGAAACTGTAAAGAGCTGCCTTTTTCTTTTTTCCGGTCTGTTTGGTAGGCTTGCAGATTCCTATGGTTCCAACATGATTGCCATAAACATCATAAAGTTTTTTTCTGTAATGCGTTGTATTTCCGCTTACATTTACTTCCCATCCGCCATTCACAGCATTATCACCTCCTATTCGCAGCAAGCTGCTCATAGGATTCGGAGCAATAATGAAATTTTCTTCGCAAAGATTGCTCCTCACTCCTGAATCATATTCTCACGAAATGTGCAGTAAATGCACATTTCTGTTGCTCACACATCCTTTTGTCATAGCCACATGATAATGCGGTCCCAAATATCCATATCAGTATGATTACCCAGCTTTATAATTCCATCATGTATTTCTTTTGCATTTATCTCTGCCCAACCACCACCGCCGCCGATTCCAGGGATCTTATAGTATCCGCCTGATGAAATGTAAAACCATCCATCAGCCTCTTTTGCCTCAGGATACTGTTCCAAAAGTGCTTTCCCATCAACATAGATATAGTCTTCATCAAAATCAACTACAACTGTTTTGTCAGTATCTGCATAGATTTTCTGGTTATTTCCCGTATAGCAAATACTGCTTATTATTCCCAGATTATTAATTCTTTTATATGAATTGGCTTTAATGATTCCCACAGAAGCCACCACCAAAATCATTATAGTAACTACCCCAATGGTCAGAATCTTTGGATTGTAGACTTTTCTGGCAACAATCCTTTCCAATCTCTTTTTCAGGATTGTATAACTGTCATCCCATGCAAAAGACATTCCGCCCTCACATCCAAGCTTTTTTCTTGTCTGCATCATATTCCTGGCGCAGCCTAAGATTGTCTCGCCATAATCACATGCATCAATTCCGCTTCTCTGGATTGTAACTGTGTCGCAGATGTCCTCCAGATCTCTTTTTAAAAAACTTACGCAAATATGCAGAAATACATTAGGCCATAGCAAAACACGAAAGATGTCATATGCCAGAAGTATCCAAAGATGTCCGAGCATAATGTGCGTCTCTTCATGCTTTATGACAACCCCAGCTTCATCTGATGAAATGCTTTCAGGGATAACAATTACAGGTCTTATGCATCCAGTGCAAAAAGATGACAGTTCACCGGGGAACACCTTGATAACATATTTTGAACTGTACTCTTCGGAATCATAAAAACGCTTTACTGAATCAGTAAGCTTTTTTCTTCTCCACCAAAATTTGAATCCCAATGCCAATATTACAATGATGTAAAGTATGCCTATCCATGTGTGCCTTACACATAGATCATGCCACCAAAGCATCAGATATAAACCGGCCTTAGTCTCATAGTAAACATGAAGCTTCCCGCAAAAAATAACAGGAATCAATAGACACCACAAAGCAGCCTTCCCAAAAACGCTCTTAGAAAACAGCGTGCTCCGCAGAATCATAATGATTCCCAAAACAAAAATCGATATAATCGCACAAAAACCAAGTATGGTCGCGAAATAGACACATACAAATTCTAAAAATCCATATAGCTTATTAAAGAATAACAGCATTCCCTGCATAACTGCTCCTTTGCTCATCCGTGAGACTCATTTATTCTTTTTTGCCTTAGCTATTAGGTTTTCCAGTTCCTTTATCTGTTCTTCAGATAGATTTTCTTTATCTAATACTGCAAATGCAGCTGAAAGCCTGTTGCCTTCAAAATAGCTTTCAACAAAAGCACTGCTCTTTGCCTTTTGGCACTCCTCTCTTCCTCTTGCAGCTGTATAGTGATAAACCCTGCTGTCATCAGGATCCACGGTATATGTAAGCATTCCCTTCTTGCAAAGTCTGTTTATCAGGACCCTTACCATTCTCTGTGTCATCTTGGAAGATTTCGGAAGCCTGTCTGTTATCTCAGCAGATGTAAGGTCATGGCCGCATCTCCACAGTACCTCCATGATCATCCATTCGCTTTCACTTGGAAGCATCTCTTCTCTTGGCATAATGTACCTCCCGCATGTGCTTAATCAGATTATTTCTCTATTTATAGGATAACACATGAAATAACAAACATTAATTATAAACGCAAATTAATAAACATTTAAGATTTTAAGTCTTTATATCCACGCTATGATTTACAGAAATGCTGGCAGAGACCTCTGATGGTGTTGTTGGAGCAACTCTTTCATCAATGTGAGGAACACTGGTATTATAAGTTGATGCAGACTTAGTTTTAACTTCTACACCGGCAACAGTAATCTGTTTTTCTTCGCCTTCACCCGGAATCTGAACATTTCCTGAAGCCTTTTCAGCGATCTGTTCCTGAAGCTGTTCGGCCTGCTCTCTTCTTTCGGCACGTTTCTTCTCGCGCTGCTTTTCAATACGTTCATTCTGCTTTTGTTCTTCAGCATCTGCTTTGGCTGCTTCGTTCATATTGCTGTTAAGCTCATATAGCTGTGACATTTCCTGCTGGCCTATTTCAGTAGCTTTTTTCTGTATGTGCTCCAGTTCTTCTTTCTTTTTAGTAACATCTCCACCTCTACCAGAATCCTGCTTAATCTCAGCTTCAAGCACTCCGGCCTTGCCTTCCATCTGTGACTTTATTGCATGCTGAGCCTTAACCTGTTTTATGGAGCTGCTGGCAGATATAAGTGATCTTGTCATTACATTTGATAAAGCCATTTGCCTACCTCCGTGTATTATGCTTCTATCCATAAAGTGCCTAAAAATATGTATCGTTTCCCTTACATCTTATTTATCGGATAACAATTGTTAATAGTTAATAGGTGTTATCAAACTTTTTTAATTTATTAATGACTAAAGCTGGAAGCTAGATGTTAAAAAAGGAGTGGGAACCACCCACTCCTGATGATAATGATCACATGATGTTTTCGCCATGTTTAATCCTTCTGTGTATTTTATAGATGATCACAATTGGAAGTGCACTTACAACATAGATTGTTGAGCCTCCTCCTAGAACAACCATGAACAATATAAACAGATATATAAATATATTACTCATGATTATCTTCCTCTCCATCTTCATTTTCCAAATCAATATTTGTGTCATCCTTTAAATCAGGTCTGAACTCATTTATTGCTGCCCATACAACTGCTCCAAAAGCCAGTACGCAGCAAACACCAACAATAATATCTGAAAGTATCATAAATCTCCTTTTCCAGCTGCCTATGCAGCATATCGAATAATGTGTACGCAAACTAGGACAGACAAAGTCTGCCCTGACATAGGAACACTAACGCCGTGCCCTAATCTCTTTTCATATTTGTGGGAAATAGGAGATTACTTTTCTCCGTCCTGATTGTGGATGTAGCAGATAGTGCTACACCTTGAAGATATAATACTGGTCCACGGGAATATGGAGGGCAAAACAGAAGCGTAATATGCGCCCTCACAAATCAGAATATATAAGACTAAAGAAAGACTAACTATTAGAAGTCAAGAAAAAATAAATGATTTTTAATCAAAACGCAGAAATGCGATTTGTATAGTGGCTGGGACTTATTTCCAGCAATCAGTTCCTTGAAAATTGCATGACAAACAGAGCATCCGATTGGGTGCTCAAATAGAAAAGGTATATCTGATTGATTAGCTCGGAGAGTAAGCTTGTCCGGTTAGTTCCATCCTATAGATTGTTCGGATCAGCTTTTTCGCCGCATGTGATACGGCTACATTGTAGTGCTTGCCCTCGGATATTTTTCTTCCGAGGTAGATGCCGAAGGATTCATCCCATTTACAGACAAACTTTGTGGCGTTGAAAAGCGCATACCGTAGGTATCGTGACCCACGTTTCTCCATGTGCGAGTGTGATGAATCAAGCTGCCCGGATTGATATGTTGATGGAGATAATCCTGCATAAGCGAGAATCTTGTCTGCATTATCGAAACGTGCAAAGTCACCTACTTCCGCCAGAATCATCGCTCCCATACGGTAACTGATGCCGGGGATGGTCATTATCGGGGATTGCATTTCATCCATGATTGCTTTTATGGAGGCTTCGATTTCTTCAATCTCTTCGGAAAGTATCCAGATGAGATGAATGGTATGTCGTAGTTCCATGGATTTTGCGTCCATAGGTGTGCCGATAGAATCGATAGCGGCATTCCTGATCTCAATAGCTTTATCTCGGCTGTATCGTCCTTTGGAAGAGGATTCGAGAAGCTTTTTGAGATGTGTCAAATGACATCCTGCAATGTAATCGGCACCGGGGAGTTCTTCTAAAAGCGTGTAGATGGAATTAAGGTGAAGCGAAGGAACAAGTTTCTCCAGTTCGGGGAATAGGATGTTCACAAGCCTGGCTAAAGAAGACTTGAGCTTAGAACGTTCATGAACCTTGTCAAAGCGATAGCGGGTTAATGATTTCAGCTCTTCTTTGTGATATGATATTTCCGAGTAGGGCTTGAGTGTCCTATCGGTCATCAACATCATAGCGATCGAAGAGGCATCGACTTTATCCGTTTTCGTCTTTCTAAGGCTTAGACCTTTTCTGTAAAGATTTGTGTGTAGCGGGTTGATAACAACGGTCGGGAAACCTTTATCAACGAGCGACGCCAGAAGATTGTTAGAATAGTGACCGGTAGCTTCAAGACCTACTTTTATTTCTGTCTTGTCAGAAGTCACTTCTTCGATTCTGGAGAAAAGCTCATCAAAACCGACCTTGTCATTTGAGATGGTGAAGACTGGATAGAGCTTCCTGCCTTCGTCGTCAAGAATACAGCAGTCATGCTTGTCCTTGGCAACATCGATACCAACATAGATCATAATCATGATCCTCCTTAAAAGTATTTGATGCTGCTGTTATAAGATCCACAGGGCTCTTTGCATGCTGTAACCTCGTTCTACATAAACCGTCATGCGGTATCTAACTGATTAACAATTAAACAAAGAGACTGTGGTTGGAGCCTTTCTTAAACCGTCTACGCGGTAGGACAAACACACCAATCCACAGCATCTTTAACAGCATACCTTATACCTATAGAAAAGGTAAAGAATGGGTATGACTATATAATACGAGGATGATAATTCTTTTGCAGGAAGAATTGTTTTCCATCCTTTTCAGTACTTCACTAATAGTTCTTACATCCCTCACTTCAGGGGTAGAGACAATAAAGGTGCTGCCAGACTTTATATACTGATTGCTATGTAATGGCAAACTTCGGTTATCAGCATTAACTTCAGCCGAAATGCATTGGCGCTCTGAATACTCTAATGTCTCATGCACATCAAAAAACAGACCACCAATTATGATGGTCCATGCCAAGATGAACAATATGAAGCTATTACAAGATAATTTATGATTCATTTCAGCAGTAATTGTCCTTTGATGTTCAGTGATAGTATACATCAATAGATAAGTGATTCAAACTATAAGATTAACTATGATAAAAACTGAGATCACAGAACGCCATCCTTGCTTTTTCATCTACAACTTTTACATCTAAGGGGCGCTCTTGCGTTTCAAGGGTTATGATGAGATTCTTCCCAAGTATCAAACCACACTCCTCATAGTCCAGTATCTTCTCGAAATTTCTGGAAGCATATCCTTCCTGTTCAATAAGCCCCAGATGCTCCCAATACATCGTTTTATTCAATCTAACATTGAGTATTCCAAAGTCAGGATACACGCGTTTTCCACTTTTTAATCTTATCTCCGGTTCACATACATAGGGGATTCCCTTGTTGTAAAAGTAATCCGCCAGGATCTTTTCTGACTTCGAACGGACAAGTTCTCCCCTTAGTGTAGGGAATTCATACTTTCTCTCATATGAATTCTGGTTACCCTTGTGGGTGGCGTACCAATTGTTAATGATCATTTCTCTTGTGGGGCGAATGGGAGTGACAAATTCCCTGCGACCATCGCGAAGATTTTCATAAAGATCATCTATGCTATCAGCATCATACTTACCATTAAACTTCTCCAGCCTGTTTATCATATCCTTCAGAAGATTATGTACCTTTTCATCGTACTCTCTCTGTACCAAGAGTCTTATCCTACTAATATCAATCTTGGAGATGTATTGTTCTTTTTCCTCGCCTTCCTTTCTGAAGTGATACTGGAAATGCCCTCTGCTTTTGGACACACGGATGCTCCCTTTTTCAAGGCCCTTGTATGTCTTCTCTCTGTTGGCAGCTTTCTTTTCAAGTTGTCTCAGTTCCTCCAACTGCTTGTTTAATTCATCTTTGTAACTAATCATGTTTCCCTTCCTGTCAATTTATCTTTGCTAATATACAGTCAAAATGATTAAAACCGTGTCCACTTCATGGGTATCACTTGGCTCATTTCAATCCCGTATTTACGTCTTTTTTTACGTTTTTGTTCCTGCGGATGCTTAAAAATAAAATCGTAACGTCTGGATTTTCGTTTTCTTTTCCTAAGACGTATAGATGCGTTGATTATTGTGACATTCATATAAACTCCGTACTGCTCATTTTCATATTTTTCGATTCTAGCAGTAATAAATGGCATTAAAGAATCATTAAAGACTCCACTATAGCCTCGCTAGTACTAATTCTTACTGCTATTTCCTTGAAAAGTGGAATTGAGACGTTGTCATAGATTTTGACGACATCTTTTTTGAACAAAACTGAAATAAAGACGTAAATCCCTATGTCGAGCCAACGAACCAGTACGGGTCTGGGGACAGTTCTCGACAAATAGTTCCTTCAGGAACCACTTTATGCGATAATGAAATAGAAAAACCGCTCAACTGAGCGGTTCTTCTAAATCGGAGTGACGTGATTCGAACACGCGGCCCCTACCTCCCTAAGATAGTGCTCTACCAACTGAGCCACACCCCGATTGGCTTCTGACTGTGTCAGCCATCAGCGACGTTTTTCATTATATAACGCATCCAAATGAAAATCAAGATGTTTTTTTCGTCGTCAGAATCATTAACAAAACCATATCAAAAAAGAGCCGCAACACCTTTTCCTGGTACGTCTAACAGCCAGGGCATAGAAATGTTGCGGCTCTTTCAAAATTCGTAATTTACTTAGTCTCTGCAATCTCGCCGGCAAGTAAGAGGATAACCGGTGAGTTCCAGTAGATTGTGATCTCGTTGGTTGAGTAGCTTTGGGAGTTGTCTACGTAGCACTTAGCGGAAGGAACGCCCTTGAGCACGTTGGCTGCGTATGGATCTCCGAGAGAGTTACTTGGACCACCGACGATCATTCCGGGAACAGTCTTACCAAGAGCCTGTGAAGGTCTGTGATGTGGGTGATCTGAGTAATTGGTTCCAAACTCTGTAAGGAAGCAGTAGCCGGTAGCATTGTTACCAAACAGGTAGTTAAGCTGTTTATCAGCAATAACCTTGTCTGCCATATCTGTAACGCCCTGCATCATCAGCATGAAAGCACCGTTGTTGGCAATGGTAAGGTTACTGCCCCAAGGATAATCGCCAACGATAGAAGAACCGTATGGATACATATTAGTCTTCTTGTCCAGAACTTCTGCCAGGTTGTTTACACTGTTAGTGAACTTCTCCACAAGAGCAGAATCCGTATTCTTGGCAGTAAGGTATGCGTAAGCGCCATAGCCTGCCATGCCCTGCCAGCCCAGTGAAAGACCATTGTTAGGGATCCACTCGCTCATGGATTTCTCGTAAGCCTTGTCACCGGTAGTCTTGAACAGCTCTGCATAAGCCCAGTATCTCTCGTCCAGATCATATTCATCTTCATATTCACCGGTCGAAACATCGTTAGGGTTCTTGTAACCGATCTTATCTGAAGGAACCTTGTCAAGATAAGCTGCTGCCTTCTTAGCTGCCTCGAGGCACTTATCTGCGTAAGGTTTATCAATATCCTCGTATACTCTGGCTGCCAAAGCCATGACACCTGCGAAATCGCCGGTAGCTGTTGTAGAAACAGGCATGATGATAAGCTCATCAGTCTCTTCCTCTGGCATTATTTCACCGGGGAAATTGCTGCAGGTAACCTTGTGATAAACACCGCCGTTATCTGCCTGCATCTTAAGAAGCCAGTCAAGCTCGTACTTAGCTTCATCAAGAACATCAGGAATTCCGTTTCCGCTCTCAGGAATATCCAGATCATCTCCGAATACATCCGGATATCTCTCGTAAGCGATCAAAAGATCTGCTGCCGCCTTTGCACCTGCTACAGAATATCTTCCGTAATCTCCTGCATCGTGCCATCCACCTGAAACATCAAGCTTCTTGGTTCTGTCCTCATAAAGAACAGCCTCTTCGTTGTGACATACAGGATGCGCAAAATCTCCTGCGTACTTGGCCGGAAGCTCAGTTCCGCATCTCTGGTAATAAAGCATCTTTATTGAAGCCTTGAAGGCCTCCTCATAAACATCTTTGCCGATCTTGAAACTTGGTGAAACCGCTTCTCCGGACTCAACGTGATAGGTTCCCTCATCTGTAACCTCTGTGAAAACAAAGGCTTCTTCCTTCTCACCTGTATCAGGATCCTTTATTCCGCCGCCAATTTCAGCCTCAAGAACAACCTCGCCTGTTGCTTCATTTATGAGCTTTGCAGTCTGCTTAAGCGCACTCTTTCTTAGGGTTGCAGACTTATATGCGCCGGGCAAATATCCAATCTGATTAACAGCTATGTCAGGCATCTGCACCTCCCCACTTCCTGCTACCTTTCCGGAATCATCAACAACAGTCAGTACAAAGTTATCAAAATATACATGGTGCTCAGCCACTGACTTATCAAGATCAGGAGTCAGCCCCATGTTGAAGCAGAATCTCGGAGCAGGATCAGTAGTCTCATTCATCGTGAAGGTGTACTCGTAGCTCTGAGTCTCAGGTCCCACAGCAACATTGTCGCTAAAGTAAGCGTGATAATCGCCGCCGTTTATCTGGAATCTCATCTCCAGGTTTCTTTCAATGTCGCACCTTGCGTCAAAAGTAAGCTTGTACTCACAGCCCTCATAAAGAGAGAAGCCATCATGGTACATCTGAACACCGTACTCAACTGTGCCCACATTCTTGATGTCCACATCCAGCTCGCCTTCGCTATTTATAGACATATCGCAGATACCGTTCTGGCAGAAGTATGACCAGGGATCCTTACCACTGGAGAAATCGCCGTTTGAAAGAAGGTTCTCACCTGTTACCAGTGAAGCCTCCTCTTCCTCATCTTCCTCTTCCAGGTCTTCCTCCTGGCTTGCTTCCTGAGTTGCCTCAGCTGAAGTCTCTGCCCCAGCAGCCTCATCAGCTGCAGTCTCCGCTTCAACTGCCTGTGTCTCTTCACCCTGTGTAGGTTGTCCTGTCTGCTCTCCACAGCCTGCTGCCCCAAACACAAGCATCGCAGACAATGTCACACAAAGCAGCTTCCTCAAAGCTTTGTTCTTCATAACACTTAATTCCTCCTCAAAAAATTTACTTCGAAAGGTAATCATGAACATTATCGATGGTCACCTTACCATAAGGAAGCCTCAAATACTTGCCCCCTGTAATCTCATAATCGCTGCTAAGATCCTCAATGGATCCGCCATTCGCAAGGGTCATGGCAAGCCTGTACATAGCCAGCGCCTGCCCCTCCTTGTCATTGTAGACTGTTCCGCACATTTTGTCATCACGAACTGCTTCAAGTCCCACATCTGTTCCGTCAACGCCGAAAATGGCGGGCCAATTTTCCCTGTCTATTCCTGCAGCTTCGTAGGCATCAATAGCTCCAAGAGCCATATCATCGTTGTTTGCAAGGATCAGCTCCAAACTATCACCGTAATCCTCAATGAACTGGGCCACCTTGGTCTGTGCCTGTGCTCTGTTCCAGTTGGCTATGGCATACCCAAGCTTATCCACCTCTACACCTTTGGAGATCAGAGTCTCCACAGAAAGCTCAGTCCTTACAATGGCGTCCTGATGCCCCGCTTCGCCCTCCAAGACCACGTATTGGATCAGGCCGTCACCGTTTCTGTCAACAGTCTTATCCCTGCGACACTTTGCAGCCGCCAGCTCACCTTCCATCTTCCCGGACTGGGCAGCATCCGCTCCCACGTAAAAGAGCTTGTCCCACCTTACAATATCTCCCTCAACCAATTCCCTGTTGAAGAATATTATAGGTACATTGTTCTTCCTGGCCGCATCAATAACAGCCGTAGGATCTGTCCTGTCCACCAGGTTTACGCAGATAACACTGCACCCCTCCTCGATCATTTTTTTGACCTGAGAATTCTGGGTCTGCTGGCTCTGGGATGCATTGTAGACAACCACCTCCACATCATCCTCCACCAGCTTCGTAAAGCACTCCGTCAGCTGGGACATAAAGGTGTCATACTGATCGTAGACCGTAACACCTATCTTTATCTTACCGGGTGCGACACTCCGACTTTTTGCTGCGCAGCCGCTTAAAAGAACTGTCAGAAGAATTATGATCATTCCCAAGGAAAGAACTTTCCTTTTTCTCCCCATTATGTAACTACCTCCAAAAACTACTGAACTACCGGGAACAACATTCTCTGGTTGTTCTCGTCAAAAAGATTATCCCTGTTCACAACCCTGAAGGCTATGGTCTCATCCTCCATGGGAGTAAGTTTGTTGTCCAGACGACTGGAAACAGCAGTAATTGACTGATATCCCATATAGTATTCATTGGGAACTACCATACTTGTAATAAGCCCGTCATCAAGATAGCTCACCACCTTTATGGAAGTACCCTCTCCAAAGATCGTCGGCGGTCCACTTTGCCTTAAAGCATACTCACAGGCTGCTTCAAGGCCTGAATTATCCAGTGCCACCAGTATATCTGCAGGGTTGTCCTGCTGCCTCTGACCAATCTTATCACTGACATAATTGATGTTGCTGTCGATCCAGGCTGTGGTCGCTCCGGATGCCTTGATATTTTCGGTAAATCCCTGAAGTCTCTCCGAATTGGAATTCTGCCTGAGGTTCCCTGCAACTATTCCAATCTTCTTGCCCTTAAGCTCCTTGCCGTAAGCAATGCTTACCTCATTAGCCAAAGCTCTTCCCAGCTCCACATTGTTGACCTGAATGCAGGCGCTTCTACCCTCAACATCAACGTCCATGTCTCCACTGGTATCCACCAGAAGAAGTACTGCCTTTCTGCTTATATCGGAAATCATATTCTCAGTGCCACGACTGCTGGTGAGCTGAAGGATTATCCCGTCAGCCCCATCATTGAGTTCCTGATTTATCAAAAGATTCTGCTGACTAAGTGACAGATTTTTCGTGGTGTTAACAACCTTCACCTTGATCCCTGTGTCTTTTGCAGCCTGCTCAAGCCCCGAAATAAAAGAGGTCCACCTTACCGAGGAGGAGTCATCCAAAATAACTGAAACCTGTACAGGTTCTTCACTTATGCCACTCATTATAAGAGCCGATGTGGATACAATAAAAGTAAAGGTAAGGAGCACTGCAATTGCAATGATAAAAATGTTCTTATTCTTCATTTCCTTGCTCCTTTCCGGTCTCCAGTGCCTTGGCATTTTCCGGATTATAAGGAATTGCCGGCAGATGAATAGTCACAACTGTACCTTCATCCGGCTCAGACTCGATCTTAAGCCCATACTGCTGACCAAAGCGCAGCTGTATCCTTCGCTGCACATTGATAAGGCCCACTCCTGAGCCCTTCTTCCGGACTCTTGTATCATCAGTTAAAAGAAATTCCAGCTGCTCTTCACTCATTCCAAAGCCATTGTCAGAAACAGTGATATAGATGTCACCATCCTCTCCCTTATAGCCCTTAACCTTGATCTCTCCATCCTCCATGTCCTTAACACCGTAGTACACAGCATTTTCCAGGATAGGCTGGACAATGAGCTTAACGGTGCAAAAGCTCTTTATCTCATCATCAATGTCAAAGTCTATGGAGAAAGCATCCTTAAAACGAACCTTCTGAATGTTCATATAATTGCTGGCGTGCCTTATCTCATCCTCAATGGGGATGATGGTCTTTCCGCTTGAAAGGGACACCCTGAAAAGAGATGCCAGCTGAGTTATCATGAATACCGCATCGCTGTACTTTTCACCCTCGATCATCCATACAATGGAATCCAGGGTATTGTAGAGGAAGTGTGGATTTATCTGGGACTGAAGAGCGTCCAGTTCGGATTTTCTCTTTTCCTCCTGGGAAGCAACCATTTCCTTCATAAGAACATTGATCTGGTTATAACTGTCTCTAAGTGTCCTTCCCAGATGCTCGATCTCAGATGGCCCTCCGATATAGATACTGGGCTTAACATTGCCCATCTCGATTTCCCTGATGGAATCGTTTAGCTTTACGATAGGTCTTGTAACGCGCCTTGCCACCAGTCTGTTCAGTATAAGCATGGCAAGAAGGGTTATGGACAGGACCATGACAGCAAAGTATCTGGTATCCTTCATTCCAAGATATGAATTACTTGTGGGAATAACACTGACAAGTTTCCAGCCCGTGTAGCTCATGGTCTCCACCGTAACGATCCTGGTCTGTCCCTGGAACACTTCCTTGTGGCTGCCATCATCGTAGGCGGCAGCATAGGCATTGTTTTCCCTGTAAAGACCTGCTGAGATCTGCATAAGCATTGGATGGTAGATTATGTTTCCGTTTCTGTCGCAAAGGTAAACATACTGCTCCGAGGGGTTATCGTTAACACCTTCCATCATCTGCTCAATGACAGCATAGTTCATGTCAACCAAAAGAACTCCCTGCCCCGGAACGCCGCCTCTGTTTAGCTCAACGTTTCTGCTAAGGGAGATTACCCAGTAGTACCTGAAGGTTGGGTCATCCACGAAAATATTCTGAACATGGGGAAGGGAAAAATGAAGGTTCTCAGGCTTTTGAAGAGCAGACTGGAACCAGGTCTGATCTGTCACATCAACATCCGGCTTCTCAACTCCAACCGGGGAAGCACAGATAAGCTCTCCCTTGTCAGAGTACAGCGCAAGAGATATAAGATAGTCCTTGTGAGCCTCATACAAGAGGTTCATCTGGTACACAGGGGTCTCCTTGCTGATGTCCTGATCCTTTATGACATTATAGTAAATTGCATCAGACATTCGTCTCATGCTTCGAAGGTAATCCTCAAGATTGATAACCGTCTGGTCAAGGGTAAGCTGGGTGCTCTCAGTAAGCATCTTTTCCGACCTTACGGCAAATCTCTGATAAAGAGCTATTCCCATGGCAAGCATACAAACAAGGGCTACGACCGTGAAGGATATGGAGATCGTAACCTGAATGCTTCTTGGCGCAGCGCCCTTCATAAATCTGGAGACCAGCCACTTAGCCTTTATGTCATTTGCTTTTTCCTCAACTTTACTCTTAACAGACACCCTTGTTATTCCTTGCCGGCTTTATACTTGGATGGCGAAACTCCGAACTGTTTTTTGAATACATAACTGAAGTAGTTAGGATCGGAATATCCCACTCTCTGGGCGATAATGTAGGTCTTCTCATCGGTCTCCACCAGCATCTTTTCAGCCTTCTCCATGCGGTAGTCCGTAAGATACCCGACAAAAGTCTTTCCGGTTTCCTTCTTAAATACAGTGGAAAAATAAGCGCTGCTTACCCCCAGATAATTGCAGATAAAATCTATTGAAAGATCCTGATCATCAAAGTGATCAGCCACATACTCCTGAGCCTTCGTCACAAAGCTCCTGGTGTTTCCGCTTCTCTTATCATCAATAAGCTCATGCATTCTTACACAGGTTGCACAGAACCAGTTGCTAAGCTCATTCCTCTCCAGCTGTTGGACCTTGGCATACACATCCGTGTTCATATCAAAGACCTCATTGACCTCCAGCTGATTGTTCCTGACAAACTTGTACAGCTCGCTCACAAGCTCCATCACCATGAACCTGTAGTTCTGAATGGACCCCTGCCCATCAAGACTGCTCTCGATATATTTTCTGGCTGCCTCTTCCACTGTGGCCTTGTCAGCCATCTTCATCTTCTTAAAGACATCCGTCAGGGAATCAGCGTTTTCCGCAGATTCAGTCTCTTTTTCCATAGGCGAGATCTCGTTAATATTGATAGCCTTGGTATGTCCGTATAAAACCCTGTAAGAAACTGCATCCCTGGCTCCCTGGTAAGAAGCGCGGATCTCGGAAAGGTTCTTTTCAATGCTGCCGATGCCGATGGTGACACTGGCCTTACACATGCTCTCAGCCAGTCTGCAAAGTCTGTCGCAGTCATCGGTAAAGGCAGATGCGTCCTTTTCACTTTCAAGCTGAGCCAGCATCACAGTACTGCCCAGATAGGAAAAGAACTTACAGCCCCATTTAGGATCCATCCTCTCCTCTAAAAGCTTTCTTACAGACACAGAAAGAAGCACCGGATTCATTCCCTCCGGTACGCTTGATGTGCTGATATGAACGATGGCTATAAGATAATATGGCCCGTGAAGCTCTATTCGGTAGTCGCTTAAAAGCTTTCCAATCCTGTCCTCTGCTATCCTTCCGTCCACCAGGGATGCAAAGAAATCCTCCTGCAAAAGAGGCAGTGAATCCATGTAATAATTCTCAAGTTTTTCCACATTTAGCTTCTCGTCCAGATCCCTGTCCAGAGCCTCGTGAACCCTTGAAAAAACACCCTTAAGCTCATCCGCATCAATGGGCTTTAGGATATATTCCTCAGCCTCCAGCCTTATGGCTTCCTTGGCATATTCAAATTCATCATAACCGGAAAAGATGATGATCCTTATGTTAGGATAGAGCTTACGAAGGTTCCTTGAAAGCTCCATTCCGTCCATGTAGGGCATCTGGATATCGGTCATGACAATGTCAGGTCGATACTCCTCGGAAAGTTCCAGTGCTTCCAGTCCGTTGTGAGCATACTTTGGAGTCTCGAACCCCATTTCCTCCCAGCTCATTTTCTTCATTATAGCTTGTGCAACATCTTCCTCGTCATCCACAAGCATTACTTTATATCTGTTCATTGTGCTCCTGATTCTTTACGCAAATTTATCGTATATGATCTTCCACATAACACTCATGATCACCACTGCAGCCACTATGATGACCACAGCTGCTGTAGCATTGAAGAAAGACACTACTCCCATAACGATGGCAGCAAGCCCAAGGAAAAGAATTATCAGCCCTCCATAAAGGGTATACTCCCTTGGATGCTTAATGCTGTCCGGGTCCTCTTTCTTAAGGATCTTGGGATCCCTTGTGATAATAAGCCTGATCCCAAAGAACATGCACACGGCAAATACTAATATTTCAATGCCCATCTGGTTTATAATTTCCTGAAAGTTCATTTTTCTCTTTTCTCCTATTTATTCTCCCACAAAAGGCTAAGCTTCCCTTTTCTCTCAGTCTCCATGTCGAACATGGCTTCCACCTGGCCTGTCCGGTCATTTTCTATGCCGGCATAGATCTTTGCTCCTTCCACGTCCAAAAGCTCTTTTGGCAAATTCAAAACAACTTCTTTTTCCTGATCCTGGCACAGAGTTTTCAGATCAACATCAAGCTCGTACCTTCGCATATTTTCCGGATCTCCGGGGACTTCCACATAGATGCAGGGCGTGAAATCAAAATAGATTGGTGCCACGCCGTCATTTATGAGTTTTAAACCACATTCATAGCTTTTTCCCCCAAAGGGCCGTTTAATGCTCAAAGTACTGATCCTGTACCTGTACCCCACATACTTTAGTAGTTTATCAGAGGATTCATAAAATTCAAGGTTTTCTCTTTTGAGATATGGGACCATGGGCCCAATAAAACTCATGTGTGAAGCCTTTAGAAGCTCTGCTGTCTTATCGTAGTCTTTTCCAAGCATAACACTTATGGGAACAGAGCTGGCAAACTCGCCGCCCACAGGGGCATACTCCCATATACCGGGCACCGCTTTCAGTGCTCCCTTTTCGCCGGTTTCATTGTAGTCGCCACCTTCATTTATCCAGGAAAGCCACATATTAGTGTCATTGGCTATACCTGTCATGTCATTAAAGACGCCTGCCCCCTCAGGAAGTTCTGCAAAGGGCCTTCTCATAAGGAGTTTACAATAATCAAAAGAGCTTACATAGTGCTGAACATATCTGGCTCTCACTATCGTTTCCGGCATCCTTGGCAGCCCAGCCATGTAGTAGGTATGCCATTCGCCCCAATGTCCAAGGCTTCCCAGTTCCACATAGGCAAGATAATCTTCCCCCCTGAAATGGTCAGCAATCTCTTTTATGGCCTTTTCATGGGCAGAAATGAAGATCTCATTATTGTAATCAGGGCAGTATCCTCTGCCATACTCCATGTCGTATGCAACGCCATCTCCGGTCTTGTCATAAAGCCACTGAGGAATATCCATGTGCTCTGTTTTTCCCGGCTTATCACACACAAACCGAATCACCAGTTTTTTGCCCTTAGTACGCCATCTGTCTATATAGTGATTATATTCTATATTATCCCAGTTAAACTGTCCTTCTTCCGGCTCAAGCTCACTCCAAAGGATCTCAAAATATACTAAAGAAGCTTTTTCGCAAAGGCTCACAGAATCTGAGCTTGGAGCATATCCGATATAGGGATTTAGCACAGTAGTACTTCCTTCGCTATATTTATAGGTTTTTCCCGTCATTCTTCCGAAATGCATTATCGAAACTCCCAATGCAATGCCGACCACAAGTAACACCCCTAGTAGTATCAGAGGCATTTTTATCTTATTCATATGAGCATTCCTCTTCTACCGAACTAGCCTACATACTCACCATTATACTGGATCAGAGTAACATCCTTAACTCCCTTGATATCCCTTATTCTCTCCTCAAAAGCAAAGTTGTCACCCCTGCAATATACTTCCACTGCAAGCTCCGTCACTTCGCCCCTGAGGGTCTTGGACTTCAGGAAGTGTTTGTTCTTGCCAAAGGCTCTCATGATATCATCACCGGCATCAGTCCCTTCGTAATGGATAACAGCCACATATACACTGCCTTTTGAAGGCCTTCCATAGAAGATCGCGATCATTATAATGACGATAACTGCAGAAGCTACCATGAGCACATACATTCCCGCTCCTGCCGTTATTCCGCTTGTTATTGCCCAGAACAGATACAAAAGATCAAGCGGATCCTTGACGGCAGTTCTGAATCTCACGATAGAAAGGGCACCTACCATACCAAGAGAAATAACGATATTGGTACTGATGGCCAAAGTCACCATGCAAGTAAGTACACACATGCCTATAAGTGTGATTGCAAAGCTCTTGGAATACACCACTCCTGCGTAGAAGCGCCTGTATACCAGATAGATAAGTATCCCAAGGAAAAGAGCTATGACCAGCGACAAAATGATGCCAACAACATCGTTCTGGCTGTAGTTCTCAGATGTAAGAATCGAATTCTTAATAAAATCTTTTACGCTCATATTTTTCTCCCATTAGTTCATCTAAGCTTCTATAGATTATATTTCGCATCCACATAGTACTGGTTTTTATGAAGGTAATTGGTTCTGTCACAGCAGATAACGTATTTTGAGGCATTTACAAATTCGCTGCTTCGCGGAGGAAGTAACTGCCTTACCAGCTGCGGAAGAAACTCCGTGTACTTGACCTCCATAATGAGTTTATCCAAGTCCATAGCTGCCAGTGCCGGCAGGTCTTTGTCGAAGATATCAAATCCACCAACTGCTGCCCTTACTTCCTTATCAAAGGTTACTCTCACGGTCCCTTCATCAAGAATGAATGGGGTCCTTTCATAATCCACTATCACTCTCGGTCGCATCATATTGCAGATGCATTCTATGTAGAATTCCTGCAGGAGCTTTTGGTCACTCCTTAAAAGAAATTCATAGTCACCCTCAAGTATCTTCTCAAACTCTTCTCTGGTGAGATTTGCCGATTCTTTGTATATGTACTTGTCCTGTTTTTTCTTTCGCTCAAGCTTTATGCTGCTATCGGAATAATTGTAGATCCTGATACGATACTTTTTTCTGAAAAAGATGCCGTCCTCTTTTTCCTCATAAGCACTTCCTCGAAGGTCGTCAAAATAAAGACTTCTTATGACGTACTCTCCATCCTTTGCATGCTCATCCAGGCTAAAGTAGGGAAGCATCCGGCGCCTTATGCCTTCATATTCCGGATAGCTTATCAGGTACTTGAGCTCATGTCTGTATTTTTCCATACTCGTCACTCTACTACTGTATATCTTGTAATATTGCCCTGAGCATCTACATAGATGCATAACCTTCCATATTCCTTGCCCTGCTCAGTTTCGTAGTAATCAAATGCATCCTGAGTAAAGCCACTTTCATTGGTAGCTGTAGCTCTTACAAAATACTGCCCCTCCGGCAAGTCATCACCTCTAAAGGAAGTCCAATTTCCCTCATACTTGTAGACTACGTCAGTACACTCCAGATCCCTTGCCACAATGACCTTATAGGTTATATCTTCCTGATCAAAATCATAACTGTCTCCCCACGTATAGGTCACTCCCAGATTTGTCTTCTGTGGTGTGTCAATATAGAACGGCATGGGCTTTTCTAAAGACTCTAAATACCTCTGGTAATAATCATCCACCAGGGATGGCAGGGCCTTTTCCACGATGTCATAGTTTTCAGGCGTCAAAGGTGCGTATGTGATATCCGGTTCTGAATAAAGATAGGGTTTTACCACCTGCTCATAGGCCTTAGTCATTGAAGATAGTCTCTCATAGCTAAGATATGATTTCAGGTCTAATATTGCAGCATCCAGTTCCTGCCTGAACTTCTCGGATTTAAGGCATCTGCAAAATAGCACATTTCCCCAATAGTTACTTACACCCTGGTCCCAGCTGCCGGCATCCTGATTCTGCACGATCTCATTTTCTGTTCTTCTGAAAAATGCATCCAGATCCCAGTTATATAAGTACCAGGTATCAAGATTCTGAGGACTGTACAGATAAGTATTTCTGCTCTGGGTATCAATATTTCCTGTCAAAATATTAAATGCCATCCAGTAAGCAAGGTTTTCCATGTCAAAGTGCTTGTCTATCACATCTTCAATAGGCATTCCATAGTTATTCACATCTTCCAGCATAGCTATGAGTTTTGTGTGATCCTCATTTCCTTTTATCTCCAGATACTT
Organism: Butyrivibrio sp. AE2032; assembly: GCF_000702965.1. NCBI lineage: Bacteria > Bacillati > Bacillota > Clostridia > Lachnospirales > Lachnospiraceae > Butyrivibrio > Butyrivibrio sp. AE2032. The sequence continues at coordinate 253,302 of NZ_JNLF01000003.1, forward strand.
CTCAAATTCTGTCCTGTTATAGCCACTGTCTGTATTTAACTTAATAACATCCTCATATCTGAAAAACTCGAAGAAATTGATCTTGTATAGATGTCCTGTCCTATCCAGTCCATGATTCTTAAGGGCAGTCTTATTGAGCTGCTCAACCTGGGTATATAATCCATAGTCTTCAAAGCCGTCATCAGAGCCATCTGTAAGGTCATTCACATACAGATGCACAAAGTTGGTCCTAAGGCTCATGAGCTGATCAATCCCAGATAGGAGGTCAAAGCCCATTTTATTTCGGTATCTCAGGCCATCAGTCATGTGCTTATTTAGTGCGATTGTGGTCTGTCCCTTCCAGCTTCCCTGGTTTTCCTTAAGTTCTATCTTATAGTTCTTTTGATCATTCCTACTTGATGTCTGCCCTCTTATCTGAACTATAGCGTTGGGCACAGTCTCACCATAACCAAGGTTTCCCGCAGGGATTCCCTTCTCATCTCCCACCTGCAAAAGAGCTTCCACCTTATATCTGTCTATTCCCTTCTCGTCATAGTAGTAGGCAGAATAGGTATTGATCTCTTCCCAGGTATGATCAGTACCTTCTGAGGCGTTACCCTGTCGTACTGTAAGGTACATGGTCACCACTTCATTCCCGTCGTCATACAAAAGATTTTTGTCTCGAAGGTGCTTACTGCCTTCTGTCTTTACCACGTTCTCAGTAATGGTGTACTCAGCTTCTTTTCCTGCTTCCATGGCCAGATATCCGGAATACAGCCTGCTGCCTGCAATTACAACCAGCAGTAAAAGCCCTATTAAAATGATCGTTCCAATGCCCTTCTTCATTTCTTGATCCTCATATACAGCCTGGTTCCAAGTCCCCGCTTAGGTTCTACGTACATTGGCTGTGTACTTAATATGTGATAAGGAAGTTTCTTTGTATATTTCATAAGTCTGCTTGTGGCATAAATAAGGTAAACAATGCTTCCGAAAGCAAAGGCAAAGCCATAGTACTTTGCTTCCAGGAAAACAGATGCCAATGAGCAGACAGTTGTAGTCACTGCAAAAACTATATTGGCCTTTTTGGCATCCTCATAAGCTGTAAAATACATGAGCACCAGGGTCAGCACATTTGCAACGGCGTAGGCGCCATATCCCACGCACAGTATCCTGAAGTACCCTTCCATAAGTGCGTCAAAGCCCAGAGGAAGTCTTTCCAGGATAACCAGTCCCACGCTAAGGATCAGTGCCGTTCCGTAGAACTGTCTTCTGGCGGTATAAATAAGTTCATGGTCAAGAACTGTCAGCATCTCTTTTTCCGCCTGCTCTATCTCCGAGATGGAGCCCTGACCGTTGAACAGGTCGTAGTACTTCCTGTACTTGGGATAGAGATTTACTTCCACCGATGCCACGAAGTTGATGGTGGTGATAAGTATAGTCATGAATGCAAAAAGAGCTGATATATCGTGCTGGGGTGCTGAATAAAACAGTCCGGTGATCTTATGTCCAAAGCCGCTGAACCAGGCTATCACAAGATGTGAAAAGAGCCCTATGTTGGTGGTAAGGCCTATGACCATAAGGTCAGAATACTCATCAAACCAGGGAAGGAAATCAAAATGGTTTTTCTGGGAGTTCGGGAAAAAGCCATACAAAAGTGCAAAGTCTATGGACATCATCATTCCGTAGCCCAGAACCACGCTAAAGAGCATCAGCTCAATGCTCCCACCAAATATATTGCAGCCAATAATTGCAACAACTATTGCAGTTACAATTGAACCCACATAGGAAATAAGAATTCCTCTGTAATCCTTAATGGCAGACAGATAGTTCATCTCAGTCCAGGCTGCCAGAAGGGTTGTAAAGAGCATAAGCGCCAAAAATCCCTGAATAAAAGTCACCCCTGAGAAGAACAAAAATACGCCCCATAAAACTGCTCCGGAAGGAAGCATCAAAGTCAGTATTCCTTCCAGTGAAGGTATAACGTCCTCCTCATTATGTTCATACAAAAGATCCGCAACGTATCTGGTCAGCACCATGGAAAAGATACTGCTATAGATCATTGATGCCAAAAGTGAATAGGTAATGATGCTGGTCAGGGTCTCGCTGGCCTGTTCTGAAAAGCCAAAGCGCTTTGCGATAACCTGAATTGACAGCAGGAAGAAAAAGCCAAGGATCATAGGACCTGCAGTTACCATACCGGTGTAACCGTAAGCCCTAAGCTTTGACAAAACGCCTGTTGCCTTAAACAGCTTTTTTAACTCAAAACCTATTCCTGCCATATATCAGATACCCTCATAGAGCGATGCATATCTCTTTATCATGTCGGGGTGCTTAAAGTACTTCTCCACCCGCATCCGGCCAATCTCTCCCATTTCCTCCCGAAGTTCCCTGCTGTGACAGAGCTTGTCCATTGCATTTGCAAGACCTTCTCTGTGCATTGGTGGAACGCAAAAGCCTGCAGTTCCGAAAAAATCCCCCTCTTCACCATCTATCAGCTGTCTGCAACAGCCAACGTCCGTTGTTACAGCCGGCCTTCTTGCAGCGAAGGACTCAAGTACCGACAGAGGCTGACCTTCTGAGATACTGGTGAGGATAGTGAAATCTATTTTTCTCATGTACTCTATAACATTCACCTGTCCCACAAAGAGCACATCCTTAAGCCCCAGGCTCTTCACCAGGTCATAGCACTCCTTGGCGTATTCCTCGTCATCCGTTCCCCCAAGGATATGAAGCCTTGCGTTTTTCCTCATGCCACAAAGCTCGTTAAAGGCGTATATCAGAGTCTTAACATCTTTAATGGGTGCAAGTCTGATAACCGCAGCTATATCCACATATCCATCCTCTTCCTTCAGCGGAATGTCGCAGAACTTGTCATAGTGGATCCCGTTGGGGATAACTTTGCACTTTTCCGGAGCTGCCCCCAGCTCCATCTGGATCTTTCCTGCATTTCCAAAAAGGCAGGTGATGAAGGTAGCTCTTTTATATATTGCATCTGAGAGCATGTAAAAGAATCTTATCCAGTGTCTTTTAAATGCCGGCGTAACCCACCTGGCTCTTATGATCTCCTCTTCTCTTTCTCTTGAGTAGATGCCGTGCTCAGTAAGGATTACATGCTTACCTGTTACGTAATGGGCAAGGGCTGCCAAAAGCCCTCCATAGCCGGTGCAGATGGTGTGATAAACCTCTGCTTCCGGGACCTTGCTCTTTATGATGTGAAGCACAGGAAGGAGCATAGATCTGATGGTGTGGAAGGTATCAGCAAATGCCACGTAAGGGTACTTTTCTCTGCAAAGGTCCGTTAAGACATCCAGAAAATTTTCACTCATAAGAAAGCTTGCCGGGTTGTAATTTTTGCTCTGGAACATGTCAAAAAGGATGTCCCAGTCGGGCTTTTCACAGTCGATGAATTTCTTCAGTGTCTCTTTTTCTGCATCGTTTAGTTTGAATCTGTCTCTTTTATTGGCCTTTATGGTAAGTGCTTCATCCAGGAAAACCTCATGGATCTCCGACACATTTTCAGGAAGCTCGTACTTGAACACGCCTCTGTCTGCAGATTTTGCCCCTATTACCCACAGAACAAATTCGTGCTGGGGCATTGCCTTTATGTAATTGTGCATCCAGGAGGAAACACCACCAAAGGTGTAGGGATAGCTTCCCTCCAAAATAAGGCATATTCTCATTCCTGCACACCCCTGATCATAGTCACCCTTTGAGCCTGAGCCTTTAAGAGATAAAGAGTATCATTCAGCTTTACCAGTTCACCACCATAAGCGTTCTCTATAGTCCCGTCATTGTCGCGGATCAGGTAATAGCAGCTGTCGATGATTCCTTTACTGGAAAGAGATATGCTGTTGTCTTCCACGGTATAATCCGGAATCAGATTTACATATCTCTGGACAGCTCCTGCCACTTCAGATCCCTTAAGGTGTCTTATTTCTTTTCCAGATTCATCAACCCAGGTCATATAGTCATTAAGTCTGCCCTTTAGAACTTCCCATCCGATGTCCGCGCCTCTGTCCTCATCCAGAAGGTCATCGGGATGCATGAAGTGGGAGCTTATGAAATGAAGATTGAGCTCTCCAAGGGCCGTTATCTTCATGTAGTCATCAAGGATACATCCGGAAACCACACGGGGTGTCTCCACAATTCCATCCTCAGCAACTGAAAACTCCTGCACGTATTCGTCCTGGCCTTCCAGGTAAATACTAGCGATACACTTGATCTGTGGAAAATCCACACCAAGCATTCTTCGTCCCTCATCAGAAAGGACATCTGAGGGCGGCACATATACGCTCATCTCCTGGCCGGGGAAAATACTGGAGGAGAATCGGATAAGTTCTTTTATAGACTCATTCATCACCTCATAGTTTTCCCAGGTCCTGTAGCCAAGATCCTGTTTGTATTCAAAGTTATCAAGGCACAGGGGTTGGTGATTGTAGCCGTGATAGCCCAGTTCGCCTCCCTGGTTTAGCAGCATATTTCCGTAGTAGTAATAATTTGAAGTGCTGTTATTGGCGGGAAGTTCACCGCTGGTCTTATCCTGATAGGTCTCTATGATAAGTCCTGTGTACTTAATGTCGTGGTCCTTGGCCATGGACAACATATCAGGCCACCACACTCTGGAATAGAACTCAGCTATTCCCATGTTGTAATCTCTTTTTACATACTCGCCATTTCCCGCCGGAACAGGAGATGGAAAATCGTCCAGGTAAAACACCGAGGCGTTGATAACAGGATAGATAAACACATCATCCAAAAGGGTGTAGGCACTTGAATAAATCCCTCTGTAGGCCTTTTCTGTGTAGCCAAAGTTGCAGACCACAAAGCGCCCATCCTTGTAGTTTCTTGCCCATACCAGAGGAACATTCTTTTCCTTGGTATGGGCATAGACCTTGGCCTTGGAATCCAAAACTACGGACAGGGCTGACTCATAGCCATCAATTATTGGGTATGACATCTGGGCTCCCAGCATGAAGTTCTCATCGGAAATAAATTCCTCCACCAGGGCATATTCATCAGCACAGCTCAGTATTCCCAGTTTCCCGGAAACAAAATTAAAGATATCTCCTTTGTATGGCGGAACCCCAAGAAGAAGCCTGCCTCCATTTCCTACCCAGTTTGTAAGAGTCAGGATATCTTCACCTATTTCCTCCAGATTTCCTGTAGCCAGCACTATATCTTTATACTGTTTTATGAGTGTTTCAATATCCTCATGATCTTCGTCAATATCCACGCTCTCGTAGGGAACTCTCATATCTATGAGAATCTGATCGTAGATTCTGTAGGCCTTTTCGCTTGCCACATCACCTGACTGCCAGAGCAGGAGGCATGTCTTTTCCCTCTTACTCTCCTTCATATGAGTGATGTTGTCATCTGTAAGAAGTGCAACCTCAGACGCAGTCTCTTCATACATGATTCCGATTCTTTCTACAAGGAGCACCGCGAAGATGAGGATAAAGCCTATCGCGATGGCAATGAGCTCGCGAAATCTCTTATTCTTCATGCACTGCTCTCCTTCTTGTGATCATCCCAAAGGCTGACCATATCACGGATTTCCTTGGAGTAATATCTTCCGCTGTTATTGACCTGATTCACCATTTCCCTGATCTTTGATCCGGCTCCTGTCATATAGCAGTATCTGAAACGGAGCTTGAAGGTCTTGTCATCCTCAGGGAACAGTTCCTCCATCCTGTTGATTGCCTCGTCAGCGATAGACAGCTGTCTTGAGGATAAAAGAGCCAGTATCAGCTTTTCAAATATTTCCGGATTGGGGTCTCTGCTGACCTTTTCCATCAAGAGCTGCTGCAGGGTATTTTTCTGGATCTCAAGGAGCTGTCCCTGGATCATGTTGCTGGAGACGTACTGTTCCAGGAAAGTAATGTACTTATCAAGAAGTCCTTCTTTTTCAGGATCAAGTGCGTACTCGGTGCTGTACTCCTGAAGTCTTAGTTCATATTCCTTGGAAAGCTCCACCATTGCAGTAGTTGCATAGTGAACAACTTCAACGTCATCATTCATTCTTGCCTCGTTAATAACTGGCAGGTAATCTTTTGTGTCGCTCATGAGAACGTCCAGCATAACAGATCTCTTGGTGGCAGAATCATTCATCATAAGGGCATCCTGCAAAGGCACTACGTTGGCGCTTTCCGGAGCCTCAACAACGATAGTCTCTCCGGCTTCCATATTGCTGTGCATAACTTCCAGATCCTTGGTGTTTCGCCCAACTCTGTCCGTCCTTATAAGGAAGCTGACTATAAGCGCACTAATCAGGCCCCAGATGGGAATGCAGGCGATAATGACAAGCATCTGCTTATCAATGCGCAAAACATGCAGTCTCATCAGGAGATAGGAAAGTGCAACTATGAAGAAATGGACTAGAATGATAATCAGGGCAATCATGAAACTTTCTCCACAATGTCACAGGTAAGACCCATATCTCTGAATCTCTTAAGTACTATTCCTTCACTGCTTTCATCAACCTGAGCAGCAAGGAGGTAAACATTTCCATCACTTCCAAGTCCCACAATGTCGTTGTTTCTAATCTTGGACTGGAACATATCATCTATTTCACCAAGGCTCCTGCCCTCAGGTTTGATCCTGATGAGTCTGAAGCTTGTGAGCTTGTTGTCCATCATTTCTTTCTGGATCGTGAACTGTTGGATGAAGTATTCTGTCTTGGTAATACCTGTTCCTTCGATAAAGGTCTTGGCAGCCACAGCCTGCTGGTACTCCCATGCCTTAATGATGAAGTTCTCCATAAGGCCGCTGAGGATGCGGATAAGGTTTGAATAATAGGTGCTGATCTGCAGATACTCCACCTGGTAGATCATGATAAGAACCGTTACAAGACCATCGTTTTTGATACCTGCCACATAGGTTGGATATCCTTCCCGGACATCGTTGTTAAACCAGATATCATTTTCCTGAAGACACTCAATGACGCTTCTGTACTCATCCAGATTGATGGATTTTTTCAGCACCTGGTTCATCTGCTCTGAGCACACGTTAAGTCTTGCAAATCGGGCCTTGGAATCGTTTATGGTGTATATGGCGATGGACTTATTATTCAGTACGTCCTCCATAACCGGAATGGATTCAGCAAAGATCTCCTCAGGCACTGTAGTACTCAGCTTTTTAACAACATCGAAGATACGTCCAAAGCCGTCTCTACTGCCGATAAGATCAGCCTTATACTGATTCTTGTAATCCATGGCCTCCTGATAGAGCTGGGTGATAAAAGAGTTTTCGTCCTTTAAGGTCTCATTGTCTTCATTGACAAAAGCCATGTCCTCTTCAGTCTTTTGCTTGATGTAACCACAGACTGCAGCTGCAACCATCAGAAGAATAAATGCCACCCAGTTTCCTGGATCATAGAATAAAAGTAGCGCATTGGTGCCCTCGAAATAATATGCCACTATCAGGGAAAGGATTTCTATAATAGCAGTCAGGGCGCCAATCTTCGTTCCATATACAAGCGACATAAGTATGACAAAAAGCATCCTTACGTCGATCATCTTGAACTGTACGCTACCGTTGGCAAGGTAGTTATAAACTTCTACAAATGCCACACCTGCGATCAGCTCCAGGATCATGAAAGGTGTGCGGTTTAGCTTTAATCTTTCCCTTATTCTCTGGCTGATACTGGGCTTTTGATGATACTCTTTCTGGTAATCTCTGATAAAGCCTTCAAAATCCCAGCAGGCGTCCTGCTTTGCATACCAGCCATAGGTGGTCCTGGCCTTATCTTCACCATGTTCGATCTTTCCCTTGATACCGGACTTTGTAAGTGCAATATGGGCTTCCGGATAAAAGTCCAGGATAACCTTCCTTATCTCGCCATAGGTTGTCCTGCCACCGCTTTTTAGATATATTTCTTCAAAAGAGCTCTTCCTGTCTTCGTCAATTGTCCAGTCGTCAAAAAGGCGGGACAAAAACTCTGCAAGATCAGGCATCTTTAAAAAGTATGCCTTCTCATCTTCCAGGGATTTGATCTCTACCCACTCCTTGTTTTCAACCTGCTTTAAGATCTTGCACCAGTAGTCGTTCTTGTTGCTTATTCCCATAAGGTAAGGGCTGTAAACGATCTTCACGTCGATATGGTAGGTTTCTGCATAGTATTTACAGATGTTTGCCGTGGAGCTGAAAATGATCGAATCGCTGTTATCAACGTCAACAAGCGCTTCGTCAGAAACTATATACAAAAACTGCTTTACGGAATGCTTCTGGCTAAGAGAAAAGACGCGCCTGAGCTCATCCATTTCACCGATTTCATTGGTGTTTTTGCACAGTGTTTTGGACATAAAAATGACTCTTTGAAAACCATAGGTATCAAAGAGTCTTTTAAATTTGTCACTCATTATGGGCTGCTTAAAGTAAGTGATGTTTCCATCCCTGTAGGCATCACAAAGCTCATCACAAATAACAACTGCATCATTTGCAAATGCAGTCTCCAATGTATCCTTTGTAAAATATGCTGTATTGCCTACTAAGAGCGTATCCATCAGGCAAATCTCCCTAAAAGCAAGGCTTTTTATCGTATACTATATTATAATATATCGTCAATCCTTGTGCCATGCTTTATGGTTTTTTCATTATTTGCCCGGAAGATATTTCATCAGTTCCTCTATATCAGCTTCAGTTGTTGCCCAGTCAGTTGCAAGTCTTATGGCAGTGTGATCTTCGTCAACCTTCTCCCAGAAGCCGTATCCCACATGCTTTGACAGCTCTTTTAATTTCTCGTTCTCAAGAACTATGAACTGCTGATTGGTTGGAGAATCGATGTAAATCTTATAACCGCGCTTAACGAGGTTATCCTTAAGGATCTCGGCCATATCTATGGCGTTTTTGCTTATCTTAAAGTACAGATCATCTGTAAAAAGAGTATCGAACTGAAGTCCAAGAAGCCATCCCTTTGCAAGAAGCGCTCCATGCTGCTTAATTATCGGAATTGGATGTCTTGTAGGTGCACCCTTAGTGAAAACCACTGCTTCTCCAAACAGCGCTCCCACCTTGGTTCCGCCTATATAGAAAACATCGCATAGGCCGGCAATATCGGAAAGAGTCACATCAGCCTCTTTACTCATGAGACCATATCCCATTCTGGCACCATCGATAAAAAGAGGTATCTCAAATTCTTCGCACACCTCTGAAATAGCTGTCAGTTCTGCCTTTGAATAAAGGGTTCCATACTCAGTAGGAAAAGAAATGTACACAGCACCGGGGAAGACCATGTGCTCATGATTTCCGTCTTCATAAAAGTCCATAAGAAGCACCTTCAGATCTGTGGCATTTATTTTTCCTGCTTCTTCAGGAAGGGTAAGCACCTTATGCCCTGAAAACTCAATGGCTCCTGCCTCATGAGCTGCCACATGTCCTGTCCTGGCTGCCACCACACCCTCGTAGGGCTCAAGCAGCATATCAATAATAGTCTGATTTGTCTGGGTTCCGCCCGCAAGGAAGAACACGTCAGCATCAGGACAGTCGCAGGCTTTCTTTATCTTCTCTGCGGCACTTTTGCAGTATTTGTCAGTGCCATAGCCATCCTGCTGCTCCATATTGGTCTCAATCAGGCGCTCCAGTATCTTGGGATGCGCCCCTTTTGTATAGTCGCTGGAAAAAGAAATCTTGTTTTGTTCAGCCATAGAATTTGTGCACCTCTCCGCAGTATTTGCATCTTACGCTCTTTGCTTTTCCTGTAAACCTGATGTTATTGCCACAGGAACACTTAATCTCTAAGACCTGCTGTGGCTGCTGTGTTGTATCCGGATTACTGCTTTTTCTTCCGCCGCTTACCTGTTCAAGAGCTTCCTCCGTGAGCTTAAGCTCTTCAAGTTTTCTGTTTAAAATCTCTCCCATGGATCCATACCTCCTGCATTATTTCTTTACTCAACATAATACTTTATACGAACCTTTCTGCACAGGTGGCAACAAGGTCCGGGATCCTTAGTAATCTACCTTCATCATGCAAAGGCCTTCAGGTCTTGCCATGGGACCTGCTTTTGAACGGTCCAGGGCCTCAAGGATGTCCTTCATTTCTTCAGGCTTAATGTTTCCGTAGCCCACTTCCAAAAGAGTACCTGTCATGATCCTCACCATGTTCTGAAGAAAGCCGTTGCCATGATAGTAGAACCTGATATAATTACCACTTTCCTCAATCTTGATCGTATCCACGCACCTTACTGTGGACTTCTTCATCTTTTTATTACCGCAAAAGCTCTTGAAATCGTGGGTTCCTTCAAGGTACTTTGCAGCCTGTTCCATTAGTTCCACATCCGGCTTTTTCTCAAGAATAGTCACATATTTCCTGTCAAAAACAGGCTTTGAAGCTCCTACCCAGCATGTGTAGCGATAGGTCTTTCCAATAGCATTGAACCTGGCATGAAATCTGTCCGAGCATACCCTGACCTCATTTACGCTGATGTCATCAGGAAGATACTCATTCATGTAATCCTGGATCTCTTCCTCAGTCATGTCTGTGTCAAGAAAAGCATTGGCCACCGTTGCCCTGGCATGAACTCCTGAGTCAGTCCTTCCTGCACCTATAACAGTTACCGGCTTATCCTCAGGGGCATTCGTCATCCTTGAAAGCAATGTCTCAAGCTTTCCCTGGATAGTCATATCCTGGGTTACCTGTTTTTCCCAGCCGTAATATCTGGTTCCGTCATAGCTTATGGTGAATTTATAGTTACGTTTCATGAATTATTTAACCTTTATCTTCACAGTAATGCTCTTAGCCTTACCGTCTCTTATTGCTTCAGCGTCCTTTCCGGTAACTACGCCTTTGTCGAAGGTCTTGGAATCACCCTTTTCGAACTTTACGGTGATCTCCCCTATCTCATACTTGCCTGGGATAACATCCTTCTTGGCATCCATCACGTAGGTGAGCTTTGTATTTGATAAAAGAGTGCTCTCCACTGTGTACTTGCCCTTTTCCTCCATGATGAGATACTCAGGGATTGCAGGCTGTGGAGTGAAGGCAAGCTTGCCATCTGCCAGGCTGAAGATGCTCTTTCCAAAGAACATGAGCTTCCACATGCTGATAAACTCAATGGTTGATCCTGAAAGTCTTGCAACAAAGCCCTTTCCGTGGATATCACTGTTGGGGTTCTTACTGCTGGCAATGAAGGAAGAATTCTCCAGGGTGCTTCTGCCGTACTCCTCCTTGTCAAGGAAAGGAATTGCCTGGTCCTTGAAGTCCTCAAAGAACTCCTTGTAAAGTCCGCTTCTGATGAGCTCAAGAAGGTACTTGTACTCCATGTGGAGCCAGATTGACTCATTCTCAAGCCATCCGGGAGTAAAGGACTTACATCTTCCAAGCTCAAAGCTTGCGTTCTCAAGGGAAGCATTTACCTTGTACATTGACAGGCTCTTGTCGTACAGGTCGCTTGCCTTAACTCTGTCATAGATCTTTTTCTTCTCTTCATAGGTGTTCTCAAGCTTGAAGAATCTTACAGGTCCCTCAAGGAAGTAAGGTACCATCTGAACCTTGAAGCTTTTTGGCATAATGCCCTCTGCGCTCTTGTCATACTCAGGAACGTCATAGGTAAAGTATGCAGGAGAGATACCCTTTCCAAGGTCGAAGGCCTTTGAAACACCAGCCTCCAGTCTCTTTGCCATAAGGCCCAGGATCTCAATTGCATCTGCTGCAGTGATCACCTTAGTTTCACCGGAAAGCTTGTCATAAACCTTACTTCTGTAGCTCTCCTTAGCATCGTTTCTCTTATTCCATGCATCCATATCAGAGGCAAAAGACATTTCGATGGTCTTAAGCTCTTTTGCAAAATCCACAGACTCTGCTGGAAGAACGATGTCTCCGCCAAACTTCGAAAGAGCGTCCTTTGTGAATCTGATCATTCTAAGAAGCTCATAGGTCTCGTTCATAGATGAGCCGAACATTCCAGGCATACCGTTAAGGGCATCGTACCAGCCTGGCTTTCCACCTTCCATCTCAACGCCCATGCCCTCAGCATCAATTGCTGCGAACTTGCAGGTGCTCATAAGGAAAAGCTTTGACATGAGATTCATCTCGATATCCTGACCATTCTTATAGGTCTCAAAGCATCCGGCCTTCTGAGCGTTATCTCTATTTACAAGATAGTTGTACTGACGAAGTCCTCCTTCTGTCTCCTCATATCTCTTTGCTCTTGGAAGGATCTTAACCTTTGCCTCAAAGGACTTAACCTTTGTATCAAGAAGCAGCTCTTTTTCCTTGTCAGGATAAACCTCCAAGAAGTCCTCGATGAGGTCAAGGTTGTAATCCCAGTGATCTGACCAGTAACCCTCACCAAAGTCGCCGTTGATGGTCTCAGATGCCTCCTCCATCACAGCCTTGAATTTCTTATCCATATCCTTATCAGAGATACCTCTGTTAGAATCCTTAATAGCGGAGATCATCTGTCCGGGAGTAAATGGCTGCTTAAGCTCAAGTCCCTTAAGGGCACTTTCAGGAGCAGTAAAGGTCAGCTGCTCAATCTTGAGAGGGTTGTAACCGTCCATCTGGATGAGGTTATAAAATCTCTTGATGTTCTCGTTCTGAACAATGGGACTAAAGAAAGTATCGCACCTTCTGTTCTGGTTAACATCTCTGAAGTTACCATTACCCTGTGAATAGAACTCCGGAGACATGGAGAAGTAGTTGTAATCTCTCTCAAGATCTCCATGCTTTCTGGAATATACATAGAAGGTATGTCCGCCGGGAAGATCTATTGGTGTGCCTCCCCTTAAAACGTTGTCCATATAGTTATATCTGCAATAGTCGTCAAAGACCTTGTTGGCAGTCTTTGTGGCAACTGCATCTGTCAGCTTGTCTGTGAGTTTCTCAGCTTCCTTAAGCTTATCCTCAAAGAACTTCCCATCAATATCTCTGGTGAGGAATTCATCAAAGATGTCCTTGCTTCTAACCTGGCCAATGAGTTCATAAAGAGTCATGCTCTTTCCGGGAGCCAGCTCTCTCTTATCTGCAAAGAAGCATGAAGGGAACTCGTTGGATACATTCTGGTGAGCCTTTACAAGGGCCTCAAAGCTTCTCTCCTCAAATCCCACTGCCTCTGAAAGTGAAAGGTCATAGTCAAAGACAAGGCCGGGATCAACGATGGTGTCAAGGAGCCTTCCCTTGTCATCTCCTGCTATAGCGAAGTTACCGCCTGCAACCTTTTTTACTACAGCAGAATCTTCCATGGAAAATCTAACTCTGAAGAAAGGCCTCTTCTTATCAGCGTCCTCAACCTGCATATAAGCCTTGGTGGTCTGGACCATGTTCTTCATAACATCGATATGGCAGCCATATGGGATAAGAGCAGGCATTCCATCCAGAATCTCTAAGGTTCTCTTCTTATCTGAGGTATTGGTGATGGTCACAATTCTCATCAGCGCACCAATTTCCTCCCCGGGAAGTGTGGTGTAGCTGACCCTTGTATTAAGTCCATGCTTTTTAGAACTCTCCTCTATGAAAAGAGCGTTCATGTGGATCTCCATGGTACTGGAATTTTTGGGCTTTTTGAAGGGCTCATAGACCACTCCGTCTTCCTTGATAAAGGTCCTGAAGCCTGTACGGCTTACATTCTGATAAGCTGTGTGGGCAGGATAGAACTCCATGATGCTGTGGTCCTTGTCCTGAACGCCAAAGCTTACAACTGCCTGTCCCCTGTTGACGTAGTAGCACCAGATAGGTGTTCCCTTAACACCTGCAATTCCCGGAAGAAAGCTGGCAAAGGGACTCTTCTTGCCATATCCTTTGATAGTATCCTGTACTGTTGTAGTCTTCATAATCTACTAACTCCTCGACAATTATAATAAGTTTATATATGTATATTTTACTTAAGAGTCACTTCAATCCTGTGCTCAGCACCGCTAAGTCCATCAATCTTTTCTGCTGCGATCACTGCTGCGTTCTTGTCAAAGCCTGTCAAAGCCTCTCCATCAATTGAAACTCCGTCAATCTCATAAGCGCCAAAGTTCTTCTTAGCCCCGTTCTTATATACAACTTCGAAGTTCTTTCCCCTGAATGGAAGAAGGATTGTAGCCTCGCCCTTTTCATCAAACTGCTGCAAAAGAAGCTTTGGCTCAATGCACAGGTCTCCAGCATTTCCTCTTACACCGAAGTTCTCAGTAACAACAGTCATAAGGTACCAGCTGGCTGCTCCGGTAAGATAGTTGTACAACCCTCTTCCGTCTCCGTTAAAGTATTCCGGAACTCCGGGATAGATCCTGCTGACCTCAAAGTTCATAGCAAGGTCATAAAGTGAAGAAAGAGCCTTGTAACCTTCCTTAGCAAAGCCTCTCTTAAAGAGGGCATTACCAAACATAACTGCCATGTGGGAGAATACTGCGCCGTTCTCTTTGTCACCATAGGAGAATCCAAACATTCTTCCAAGGTCTGTTCTAAGAGCCTTGAAATCTGTATTGAGACGATATCCGCCAATCTCCTTTACATAGAGGTGCTTATCAGTACTCTTTATGATCTCTTTAACATTCTCAGTGGTTGCAGTTCCTGACATAACAGAGAATACCTGGCCAGTAAGCATCATTCTGACGTTCTTTCCGTCAGGAGTATCAAACTCACCCTCTACCCTGTCACCATTGTCATCATAGTATCCGTTGAACCAGCCGTTGCCTTCAGAGTCGGTTACCCACTCTTTTTCCCTGATTCTATCCATAAGGATCTGGGACTTATTCTCAAGAGCTTCAGCAATCTCCTCGATGTTGTACTCTTCCTTTTTACCGCTTAAGCTGTGAGATACGCTGTCCATGTACTCCATAAGAAGACCACGGCGTCCCTCAGGATTTCCAAGAACTTTACTGTCATCTGTGAAGATGAGCTTCCTGATCTCACCAGCCATAGCACAGGTGCTTACACCGGCCTTTTTAGCATACTTTCTAAGGTACTCGGCTATGTCCTTAAGGCTTCCTGCGTACCCACAGGTAAAGGCAACGCTCTCACCCTTGTGTGTAGCCATATCCAGAGCATCGTTCCAGTCAGCGCCGCGAAGTCTTATCTCTCCGTTATCTCCCACATCGTAGAAGGCTGTCAGGTTCTCAATAAGAAGGTGTTCCAAAACGCTTCCCTGATACTCTGCGCCGGCTTCGTCCTTCTGAACTACGCCATCCTTCTCATCATATCTGTCATCCCTCTTTTCTGCTCTGCAGGCAAGGGCATCCTTAAAGTAGGTAGCAGTCTCAGAAAGGATCTCCAGATCTCCTGTCTGATCCATATAAAGCTTAAGTGTAAGGAATGGCCAGAAGCCATGATCCATCCATACTCTGGGGATTCCATTTCTGTCAGCCTTGAACTCACCTGGCTTATCACCGATGATGGTTGCATTTGTTCCGTCAAGTCTCACACCCTTGAAGTTATCAAGGATCATCTTCCTTACCCCGTCAGGGTCTGTAAGAAGAAGTGCAAGACAATCCTGCCAAAGGTCTCTCCAGCCTCTTCCGCCGCGGCCATAGTCGTGATGCGGAAGGAATGAACAGCCATAGATCCTGCGAAGCTGTGGCTGGAATGCGATCCATTCCATAAAGCTGTCAAAGCTCTTATCGCCGGTCTTAACATGTATATTAGTAAGGTTGTTCCAGTAATTATTAATGCTCTCAAGTTCAGCAAGAGTCTTGTCTGCGGAGGTGATCACACCTAAAGCTTTTTTAACATCTTCGCTCTCAAGCTCCTTCATGTACCTTGCGCCAAAAGGAGTCTCTTTTCCTATCAAAGTTGCACCGATTGCGATCTGATAGGAAACACTCTCGCCGGGCTTTAAGGTAACCTGTTTGAACTTCAGGGCTCCGATCATCTCTTTTCCATCAGTCTCAAAAGGTGCCTTCTGCCAGGAGCCTTCGCCGCTGTGGCCCTTAATGATGCTTCCCGGTCTTGTGAAGGTTCCGCCCTCGCCCACGAAAAGATCTGCATCTGCGATTATAGTCTCAGGACAATTTCCCTGGGCATCAGAGCCAAAGACAAAGTAAGCTGTATCGTTGATCTGATGACCTCTCTCATCAAAAGAAAGTGTAGGCTTTACAACAACACCTCTCTCGCAGGCATAGGCCCTGTGAAGCAGAGAAGTTACATGTCTGTGATCCCTTAAATTATCAGCACTTCTGCCATATACAGGCACAGCTGCCACCGGGGTAAAAGAAATTTCGGCGCCGCTTTCATTTGACAGGCTGACGCTCATCACCTCTGATGCCACATCAAGAAGTGAGAAGATTGTAACCTTGGCTGTAATTCTGCCGTCCATAGGCTTTCTTGTTACGCTCTGCCACATACGTCCGGCTTCAAGGGTAACCTCATCCTCTTTATCAGTGAACCTCTCTGCCTCCTGGATTGCAGATGCTCCACAGGCTGACCAGATCCCATCATCAAATACACAGAAGAAATTCCTTGTATCCCTGTCAGCGTGAAGATTTGAAATACTCTTTGGTGCAATCAGAAAATGGTTCTGATCCAGCTTGGCATCTCCGCCAAAGTCCGGTGCTACAGCACTTCTAAGGCCTGCATTTCCCGATACCGGTAGGTAAAGGCCGCTGGTGTGCTGTGGGTCCTTCATGGAAAAAGAACCGTGATCATCAATAAACTTGTATCCGCTCATTTGTTTATTCCTCACCCTGTCATTAGTCAAATTTTAAAAGAGTATTAAGTATATGCTCAGCGCAGAACTCAAGATCTGCCCTGTTAAGCTCGCCCATATCCATGGCCTTTCTAAGGCGCTCCGGGAAGCCACAGGCCATCTTAAGGTCATTGCCTGCCTTAACTTCCTTGTAGTGCTCGCCTCTGGTCCACCAGTCTGATGTGACCATTCCCTTATAGCCCCACTCATCGCGCAATATTCCCTTAAGAAGGTCCCCACACTCAGAAGCTCTGTAGCCGTTGATTGCATTGTAGGAAGACATGATGGTGTAAGGGTCTGACTCATGAACTATCATCTCAAAGGCCTTAAGGTAGATCTCACGAAGTGCTCTCTCTGAAACCCTTGAGTCGCTGTGCTTTCTGTTGGTCTCCTTGTTGTTGCAGGCAAAGTGCTTAACGCTGGCACCTACATGATTTCTCTGGATTCCTCTTACCATGGCAGCTGCCATACGTCCTGTCAGATATGGATCCTCTGAGTAGTACTCAAAGTTTCTTCCGCACATAGGATTTCTGTGGATATTGATGGCAGGTGTGAGCCATACGCAAAGGTTGTTCTCCTTAAGCTCCTCTCCTCCTGCAAATCCGATATCCTCAGCAATCTCCTTATTCCAGGTGCAGGCAATAAGCGTTGCACATGGGAATGCTGTAGTAACAATTCCTGTCTCAGGAAGGATTCTGACACCAGCAGGGCCATCAGCTGTAACTGCGTTCGGAACACCATACTCAGGCATGTTACCCATACCAAATACGTTACCAACACCGGTGTTTGGCTGTCCACCAACCAGGAACATCAGCTCATCATCTGAAAGCTGAGCCATAAACTCTTTTACTGTGTGTTTTCCTTCTGCCACATCTGTAAATGGAATCACATCCTGCTTTACAGGATATGGGAAGTAATGACCTTTCTCTGCCCTGATTGCAGGAGTAAGAGCCTCTTCTGTGCCAGGCTCCATCTTCTCAATGACAGACTCGTTAATGTCTCTGTGCTCGCCCTTTGGAAGCTCCTCGTAGCTGCCATCTGCAAGCATTCTCTTTGTAAGTTCATTTGGTGTAACCTTGTGGCTAAGCTGAAGGACTGTGATATCCTCAGCATTATTCCATTCAAAAGAAACTTTGGCTGCATCTCTTACGTTCTCGCCAACGAAGAACTCATAACATCCTGCCTCCAGTACGTAAGCTGCATCCTTTACCTTTCCAAGATCGTCAAAAGAGCTCATGGCGTACTTGGACACTTTTAAAGTAAGCTCCTGGCTTTCACCGGGCTTAAGTGCCTTTGTCTTTTCAAAATCGCCAAGGGCTCTTGAAGGCTTTCCAAGCTTTCCGGCAGGAGCCTTGTAGTAGAGCTGAACTACCTCTTTTCCTGCTACAGAACCGGTGTTGGTAACCTTAACCTTGAACTCAAATCCACCACAGGTACCTGTTGGATCAGTAGCACCACCATGGATGTCCGGTATCTCTTTTCCCTCTAGGACTTCTATATCAAACTTAGTATATGAAAGTCCAAAGCCAAAGGGATAGATAACCTTATCCTTAGCTCCGGGAACAGTCTCGAAGTAGCGATATCCAACATAGATATCCTCATTATATTCAACATAGTCGAAGGACTCATGATAGCCTTCAGTAGAAGGATAATCAGTGAGCCTACCTGCGAAGGTGTCAGAGAGTCTTCCTGATGGATTTACATTTCCAAGAAGCACGTCTGCTGCTGCATCTCCGCCTTCCATACCGCCCTGGCACATGTATACAGCTGCATTCACCTTGTCATTGTCCCTGATAAAGCTGCAGTCTACTATTCCGCCGATGTTGAGCATTACAATGACCTTATCAAAGTTTGTCATTGCTGTATCAAGGAGCTTTTTCTCATTGGGAGTCAGATAGTAGTCTCCCTCAGGGAATATCTCTTTTGACAGCTCAGGCATGCTCTTGGACTTAGGCCAGGGATTGAACTCCCAGTTGGTCTCAATGTCACTTCTATCCCACCCCTCGCCGGAGAATCTGTTTATTACGAAAAGTGCTGTGTCCGAAAACTGGGCAGCTTCCTTCACCATATCATCAGAAAGGACAGGCTCAGCAGTCATTCCGGGGACTCTTCCCATCTCATGCTGCTTTTCTATATCTTCTTTATATAAGTCAACAAGCTTTTCAAAGACACTGATGCCCCTGCTCTTAAGGCCATCGTAAAGAGAGTGGATGTACTCACAGTAAACATCACCTGATCCGCCGCCACCCTTTACGTATTCTACAGATGCCTTTCCAAGAAGAACCAGTTTCTTATCCTTGCTAAGGGGAAGTACTCCGTCATTCTTCAAAAGAACTATACCTTCCCTTGCAGCGTTTCCGGAAATCTCAATGTGCTTCCTGCTTCCGGTCACCCTGTCTGCGCCATATAACGGCAAAGAAGGTTGATAGTTAAGTCTCGCCCATTTCTGCATATATATTTACCTCCAAAAATAGTTTCCACAATTGTCCTATCAAATATTACACTAAAAAAGAGACATAGCATAGCCATGTCTCTTCAAAAAGATATAAATTTTTTATTATTACTTCTTTGCTACGTACTTACGGATATCAAGTGAGATAGCTACGAAGATAACCAGTCCGATGAAAATGTACTGTGCGTTAGCATCTACACCAAGATACTGAAGAGCTGCCTTCAAAAGCTCGAATACGGCAACACCGATGATAGCTGATGAAACCTTACCACGTCCACCTGTTACTGATACACCACCGATTGTGCAGGCAGCGATAGCTTCCATCTCATATCCAAGACCAAGGTTAACTGATGCACCACCGGCCTTAGCACCAAGCATGAAACCTGCAAGACCATACATCATAGCAGCCTTCATGTAGATAAGAACCATTGTGAGACGAACAGGAACACCGGCAACCTCTGCAGCCTGTGGGTTTCCACCGATTGCATACATGTACTTACCATGACGAGTCATGTTGAAGATGAACCATGTGATAGCTGCTACCAGGATTGCGATCCAGATCAGATAGCTGATTCCAAGGAACTTACCTGTTGCGATGTTTGTGTACTGAGTTGTGTATCCACCAAGAGGAGTAGCTCCTGTGTAGATAAGTGCAAGTCCATAAACGATTTCCATCATAGCAAGTGTAGCGATGAATGGAGGTACGTGAAGGAATGCAATGAAGAATCCTGTTACTGCACCGAAAGCTCCTGTGATTGCCAGGACGATAAGAAGTGCAACGAAGATGTTAAGTGGCTGCATATCAGGGAAGAACTTTCCTGAGTAGTCAATCTTCTGAAGAAGTGTACCTGCGATACATGCTGCAAAACCGATCATACGTCCGGCTGAAAGGTCACAACCTGCTGTGATAACGCATCCTGCGATACCAAGGGCGATAACCAGTCTGGAACTCATATTCATAAGAATGTTGAACAGGTTGTTTGATGTAAGGAACCTGTCGTTTGTGATACCTGTGTAAATAACCAGGATGAACATAACGATGATAACACCGTTATTTATAAGAAAATCTGCTGCTTTTTGCTGCTTTGTTTTAACCATTTTTCCTCTCCTATTCCCATATTAGAACTGAGTAGCGTAGCTCATAACCTTCTCCTGGGTCATGTCGCTCTCTTCAGTTATTTCGCCTCGTAGTTTACCGTTACACATTACGTAAATTCGATCTGACATTCCCAGAAGCTCTGCCATTTCTGAGGATATCATTATGATTGCCTTACCCTGCTTGGCAAGGTCTGTCATGATCTCGTAAATCTCATGCTTGGCTCCTACGTCGATACCTCTTGTAGGCTCATCCATTATAAGAATATCAGGATCATTGGCAAGCCATCTTGATACGATAACCTTCTGCTGGTTACCACCTGAAAGGTTGGAGATGTGCTCCTGCATGCTTGGTGTCTTGATGCTGAGCTTCTCAATACTGTCATCAACAACCTTGTTAATTGCTTTGTGATTAAGAACAAATCCTGCTTTCAGGTATTTGTTGTAAACGGAAACGCCTACGTTATCCTTAATTGAAAGACATCCGAAGATACCGTTTCCTCTTCTGTCCTCGGTGATCATTCCTATTCCTGCATTCATTGCATCCTTAGGATTCTTGATCTTAACCTGTTTTCCGTGGATCTTGATCTCACCTGCTGACAGATTTCTGATTCCGAAAAGACCTTCCATAAGCTCAGTTCTCTGAGCACCTACCAGTCCGCCAAATCCAAGGATCTCACCCTTTCTTAAGTTGAAGGTTACATCCTGGAAGGATTTCTCGTGGATAGATGAAAGTCCATTTACTTCCATAACCACTTCACCCGGAGTTCTGTCTTTTGCAGGATAAATATTTGTAAGCTCACGACCTACCATCTTAGCGATGATATCGTCGATTGTAAGGTCTTTTGCAGGCCATGTTCCGATGTAAGTACCATCACGCATGATAGTAACATCATCTGCAATACGCTTGATCTCATCCATCTTGTGTGAGATATAGATCATTGCAACGCCCTTATTTCTGAGCATTTCCATGATCCTGAACAGCGCTTCTACTTCACTATCTGAAAGAGAAGATGTAGGCTCGTCAAAGATGATAACCTTCGCATCATGAGAAACTGCCTTAGCAATTTCTACTGACTGCATCTGTCCGATGGACAATGTGTCCAGCTGGGCCTTAGGATCGAAATCCATGTTAACTTCCTTGAGCCACTTCTCTGTTTCTTCGTACATTGTCTTGTGGTCAATTACTTGTAATGGACCAAATTTCTTTACCGGGAATCTTCCAAGGAACATATTCTCTCCAACGCTTCTTGCAAGAACCGGCTGTAATTCCTGATGTACCATGGCTATACCTTTTTTCATAGCCTCATCAGGATTGTCGATTGTTGTCTTTTCTCCGTCTATATAGATCTCTCCGGCATCCATCTTGTAAATACCGAAAAGACACTTCATAAGTGTTGATTTACCGGCTCCGTTCTCTCCCATAAGTGCATGGACGGTACCGGGCCTAACTGCCAATTGTACGTTATCCAGTGCCTTTACACCGGGAAAGGACTTGGATACGCCCCGTAGTTCCAATTTGTACTCTGATGCCATATCGTGTCCCCTTTTCTTCCATAAAGAATGCGGGAGCTTAAGTGCTCCCGCACCATATCATCTAAACATTTTGGATGAGAGTGATATACGGATTGCTCCGCTGCACTCTCGCAATCCTACATGCATTCGGAATCCGCACTGCCGCGCTACTTCCTCATGTATGTTCGGTCTTCAAGGTCATCTGATGTATCATGCAAGCATGACATCATATGACTTTGAATCCCTATATCACTCAAATTATTTAAGAGAGTCTAATACTGACTGAGCGTTCTCAGTTGTAACCTTTACGTAGTCACATCCGATGTAGTACTCGTTGCCAGCACCTGTGATGTAGTTGATAGCTGCATCAGCTGCACCATGTGACTGAGCGATGTGATCGTTGAATACTGTACCTGTCATTGTTCCAGCAAGTACGTCCTCAAGAGCCTCTGTAAGAGCGTCAACACCTACAAGGTAGATGTCCTCGCCAACCTTACGTCCAGCTGCCTCGATTGACTGAAGAGCACCAAGAGCCATAGCATCGTTGTTGCAGAATACTACTTCTGTCTCAGGATGAGCTGAAAGTGAGTTAGCAACAAGCTGCTGAGCTGTAGCCTGATCCCAGTTACCTACCTGATCATCAAGGCAATCAACTGTCCAACCAGCATCCTCAAGAGCCTTAACTGAGAACTCTGTTCTGTACTGAGCATCAACGTTCTCAGGGTCACCCTCGATCATGATGTACTGGATCTTGCCATCGCCGTTAAGGTCTACTTTATCCTGACCAAGGTCAACGATGATCTCACCCTGCATTGTTCCAGACTGACGAGCGTCACATCCAACGTATGTTACGTTCCAGCTGTTTGACTGCCATCTTGCTTCCTCGTCAGCATCAGGCTCACGGTTGATATAAACAAGAGGGATATCAGCGCCAACTACGAGATCTGTGATTGTAGCAGCAGATGAAGAGTTAACTGGGTTGATGATAAGTACATCAACACCCTGTGTGATGAAGTTCTGGATCTGGTTTGTCTGTGTAGCCTGGTCGTTAGCACCATCTACGATTGTGATGTTATCCTTTGAGAATCCCTGAGAAATGAGATAGTTCTCAAGCTCTGTTCTGAACAGTGTCATGAAGTTATCAGCGAACTGATAGATACAAACACCAACCTTCTTGTCTGCAAGATCAGCGCTTCCTGCTGTCTCTGCTACCTCAGTTGCAGCTGTCTCTGCTACATCTGTAGCTGTCTCTGCTACCTCTGTAGCTGTCTCTGCTACCTCAGTTGCAGCTGTCTCTGCAGCACCCTGTCCGCATCCAACAAGCATAGACATTGTCATTGCAGAAACTGTTAAAAGACTTACCAATTTCTTTTTCATTTATTTCATCCTCCTTAAAGATAATGTGTTGAGGCGCACGTGAATTAGAGCCCCAACGTTTGTTTACAATGAGAATTATAGCAATGGCATTTGTGCAAAAACATAGAGAATACTTCTTTGTATCTTAGAAATCCTTTTATATTTTAGGTCTATTTGTCGCTTTTGGACAAAAGAAAACACTCTGTTTTGTGCACTTTTTCCTTCCGGAAACGTTTTCTAAAAACAGAGTGTTGTCATTTTGTATTTTTTTCTATTATTCTATTTCAGTACTGCCGTCTGAATAGGTTATTACCCAGTATCCTTTACCTGTTCCGCAGTCCTCATGGTACTGCTTATCCACGATGACCAGCTCTGGTTCACTAGCTGTATCATCCGTAGCTTCCGGTGAAAGTGCCACTTGCTCATCTGCAAAACTCTGAACCACTGTCTCCTCCGGAACTACCTCTGGTACAGGAGACTCCTCTTTTACCATCTGGGGAGTAACCACCGGAATACTTCTGTCTGCCGTTTCAGTCATAGAATCGGTGACCGAAGCGGACACTGCATCGTGGTACGCCGGCCAAAAGGCGTACAAAAGCAGGTTAAATATGAAAACCATAAAAGCCGTTCCCGTAAAAAGAAGCAGGAACATAAGGACTTTTCTCATATGAACTCCCTTTCAAAAATCATTTCCTGATTGATCCAAAACCTTAGAAAGTTACTGTCCAGCTGGTTTCCTTCACTAGTGGACCTGCCGGGTAACTGTCGTAGGTCTGCTTGTAATACCCTGATCCCTTTGCACCCTGCATTTCCGGGTCAAAGATGTACCACTTATCGCCAAGCTTAACCTCAGTCCAGGCGTGGGCTGTACGGCCACCTAATGATGAAGTCACAGTCCCTGCGCACACTCTCGCCTCATATCCAAGGCCCTTTGCAATGTAAGCAAAGCCCGAAGCATAGTTGTAGCAGTTGCCCTTTCCCGTGGACAAAATCTCTTTTGCATAGGCACCAGTCCAGTCACCAAGGGGATAATCCAGCTTTCTTTCGTAGGAGGATGTTTTCACGAAATAGTTAAAGCACTTTTCAAGCTGCTTTCTCTGGGTCATTCCTTCAGTGGTACTGGTATCAACGATGGATGCTGCCAGCTTCATCAGCTCAGTATCCGGATCTTTGATACTTCCATCTGCATTCTTCCACTTAAGACCTGATGGGGTGTGGATGAAGTGTGCTCCCGGAACCTGGGCCTCTGTCATGCTTTCGCTGGCCTGCTCCTTGACTACACTTTTCACCTGCTCCTTCAGGTCTTCGCCCACTCCGTAGAGGGCATTTTCTCTTATTGAAACAACACTGTCAGGGATCACAGCCCCTGTAAGTGCTGCAGGAAAACATAAAAGCTCTGTCATATCTTTGTTGTACAGGCAGTTACTGTAAGAAGTATAGAAAGGATTACTCTCACTTACGGTTATGGACCGAAGATTCATCATTCCCCTAAAGGAGGCAGATGAGATATCAGTTACATCACTTCCTATATGAATAGTAGAAATACCTGTGTTGCCTCTGAAGGTAGAGGCATCGATCTTTTCAAGTCCTTTAGCTCCCGCCTTCAGTTGGGGCCCTACCAGCAGGGAAGCCATAAGCATGATGCACATGCCCAGGACTCTTATGCTATTTTTATGTTTGTAATAGAGCCTTTTCATATCTCCACGAACCTTTATACGAAATATTTTCTTCCTGTGGCAAAAGAAATTTATGCAATCCGATCAGTTACTGCCGTTATTAATCTGATGGTTCATATAAACAGGGCTTCCGCCATCCACCAGCTGTGGCCTTGTTGTAAAGATATCAGCCTCAGTGGCAAACTTGATGTAACTGGTAATATCCTTCTTGGATCCACCCTGATTTGGATGCTTTCCATACCCTGCTGAAGCGTATGTAGGGTTGGCATCTGCATAAGCTTCATGGTTATCACACACAACCTGACACCACTGGTCATCCCACTTGTTTGCATTTACGTGAACCCACTTAAGTGGCGGATATATAGTTGCGTTATTGTTTGTGTTTGATGTTTTTCCTGCGGCCTTATCTTCTTCCTGCTGTTTATAAACCTTTGCGTTGTTCTCCTGGCACAGCCCATCCAGATAGTCAAGGACCAGTCCCAATGCTCTTGTAGAACCTGCACTGGTATATTCCCGGGAGATAAAAACACCATAGGCAGTTCTATAGTCCTTATTTTTTGCTTTTTTAGCCTCATCATTAGTAAGGTGCCTGCCAACACTGCAATAAGCACTGACCATACCTGTAGCGTAGGCAACCATCTCAATCTGAGTTCCCTTGCCCTTTGTTGTAACCTGGGTATACACATGATCAGCTATCTGTTTGGCAATACTTCTGGCAAGATCCTCCTGTACCCTGGACATGCCTCCGTTACTATGAAGCTCGCCGGGAATGACGTTCAAAACTTCACTCTGCTTGGATGTCTTTTGATTTGATGGAACAACATATTCATAGCTGCTGCTTCCGGTTTGAGCATTTCTGACAACGAGCTTACTGGACACGCGCCTTTCATTAGCGGACCTTCCGTAAAGTGCCCAATGCTCTACAAGCTTTTCCGGGTTAGCCCCATAAGCCTCTCTAAGGTCAGAATAATTCATGAAATAATAAAGTGGATTATAGCCATCAAGCTTTCCATAATCGACACCATTGTAAACTTTGGTAGCATTAAAAAGGGTATTATAAGTATCCTCTGAAATTTCTACTCCAGAGACATAAACTTTACCATCAGCTTCAGCTTTTATTGAGAAAATCGGAGAAAACAGAACAAGACAAAAAAGAGCTAAACATAATAGTTTGCTAAAGGATCTGTCAAAAAGACACTTCATAGAACCCTCCTTCCCATCATACAGGATTTCATATATCTCTTTTATCGACATTATTGTTTCGAAAGTTTACACAATAGTAAAAGAAATTAAACAGCTCCACATTTGTCCTTTTTAAGCCCTAAAAAAAGAGCAACAAAAAACGCCATCAAGACGTGACACGTCATGATAGCGCTTCTTGCAAGAAATTTCCTGACCTTTGCTGACCTTTTTAATTCATATCACTGCTTCTTGCAGCCATGGTTAAAACGGCTAGGCAAGCAAAAATAATAAGTAATTTAGTCATT
Organism: Butyrivibrio sp. AE2032; assembly: GCF_000702965.1. Classification (NCBI taxonomy): domain Bacteria; kingdom Bacillati; phylum Bacillota; class Clostridia; order Lachnospirales; family Lachnospiraceae; genus Butyrivibrio; species Butyrivibrio sp. AE2032. The sequence continues at coordinate 279,460 of NZ_JNLF01000003.1, forward strand.
TCTCCACCTTCTCCTGTTTCCGCCCGTCTTGCACCTAGAACAGCGGCCTGAGTACTGTTAGCGCTTACTGCTCCTACCCTGTATGGTACATTTACATGGGTAGCAGAGTTTTCACCCTTGGCACTTCCCCCGCCGGAAGTTACGCCATTTCCCGGATCAACAAGGACAAGTCTTCCATCCTTATAGTCAATGTCGTACTGGGAAGTAACATCTCTTCCTTTGGAATCTACTATAGTAACACTGCTGATGTGGTTGGCCGTCTCGCCAACTCCTGTCTGAGTGCCATTGAAAACAACTTTTTCTATCTGATGGCCTTCATCCAAATTTCCTGAAATGATCTCATAGTTATCATTTGTCAGGGTCTGGCCATCATCATTTTTCACGGTGGTTCCGGCCTCAATAACAATTGGGGTTGTAACCTTAACCTTCTTTTCCTGATTCAGAGTGACACTAAAGAACGTGCTGATGACAGTACCGCTTTCATCTTTGATCTGAATATCTTCAGGACCATTTAGTTTTCTGCTTCCGCTGTAGAAATCTACGACTACTTCTCCAAGCTCTTTTACCATCGCGTAAGCTCCGGTGATATTAATGGAAAAGACTCTGTCTCTTACAGGAAACGTTGTATACCCATCTTCTGCATTAGAAGTGATCTTTCTAAGATAAACGCCGTTATAGTTATAGATAAGTTTTTCCCAGATATTTGGATTGCCCTTATCAATTACATTGATGGCAAAGCCTCCCACAATGTGCTCCTGACCATCAAAGACTATTTCATTTACTTCATTTCCGTTCTCATCCAGCAAAAGAGCTTCTACCTGGATCTCAACTTCCTTGGATAGTTCAAGGATCTTAGGATCAACCTGAGGGGCTTCCGGATCCGGGGTGACCGGAGTCGGTTTCAGTTTATCCGATGGCTTATCTTCAGTGATTGCTGTCGGGTCCGGCTTATCAGGCACTGGGTCTTCCGGTGTTACAGCCGGATCCGGTTTTTCGGGTGCTGGATCTTCTGTGGTCGCTGTTGGATCATCGCTGCCTGGCGTTATCGGCTCGTCGCTGCCTGGTGTTGCTGGCTTGTCGTTTTCAGGCTCAGGTGTTTCGTTGCTACCCTCGCCTGTGGACGGGTCTTCGCTGACATTCTCTCTGGTCCTGATAACACCATCTACGTGGATCACAACATCAGAGTTGTTGCCAAATGTGAGCGCAGGCTTGATCACGTACCAGATCACATAATGTTTTGCCGGATCAAATTCAGGAACCACGGCCTTAATAGCATTAGTGTCAGGAACACTTGTTAACACATTTGTTACGGAATTGGAGGCTGTAATGCCGTCCTCCATAAGGTTATCTCCGCTTCCGCCTGTTACTGTTCCGACGCCTTTTACATAACCGGAACCTGGAACAGCACTGTTTATTCTTATTGGATCTGAGTAATTGCTTACAATCTGCCAAAAGAAATCTGATGGAATCTGTGCATCAATGTGATCTCCACGGGCAATGTTTTTTCTTATATAAAAGCAAACGTCATATAGACTGTTTGAACTATTCAGAGAAGCACCAAGCATAGGCTGCTCATTCTCTGTGATTCCGTCAGGATTCTGCACTCCCTGGAGTTCTTGCATAGTAGCTGACTCTGTATCATCTAAAGGCTCTTGATCCTCATATAATTCCGAGGCAGCTTCCTGTGTCCGATCCGGCTCAGCGCCTAATCCTTGCGTCTCATCTAGCTCTCCGCCTTGAGACTGCTCATCAGGAATCGTTATATCTTCAGTTTGTTCGTTTGCATATGCACATAATGAATAGCTGCCACTTGAAACTGCAGCCACAAAGACAATCGGTGCAAGAAGAAGTCCCAAGACTCCCCTTCCTAACCTGTTCATTGCAACCCCTCGCTCCCTAAAAGCTCAAAAACACTGAAAACATCATAGCAGATAGTTAATCATATATCCAATCATATTTGAAATTTTTTATGTAAAATCTATAGAAATTATGAAATAATTTTTAGAAATCTTTTATCTCCATTTAATGGCCACAATGGGCTATTCAGTCGAATAAATAATAGAGAAACAATTGTATTGCAAGTATGTTTGGGTGAGGAGATAGAAAAATGAGAGGAAAGAAAAGAGTTTACACAGTCAAAAACTTAATAGCATTTATGCTGAGCCTGATTCTTATTTTCAGCTCAGCAACTACAGTATTCGCAGAAGGAACCGAGGTTCCAACAGATGAAACTACTGCAGTTACACAGGAAGAGGCTTCCGGGGAAGAGACTCCTGCAGTAACAGATGGTGAATCTTCACAGGAAGAGACTCCTGCTACTGCTCCTGCCCCTGAACCTGCTCCCGTAACTGTTGAAGAAACAGTTCCTGTTATACAGGCAGCGGAAGCAGAAGTAATCGCAGATATTCCTGAAGAGGAACGCAAGCAGACTGACGAGACCGGTAAAGAGGTTGGCTTAGAGGTAGATCTTAAGGCAGCCGAGACAATCCTTACCGAGGCAGATGTGGCCGGCGATGAGACCACTACCACTGAAGGCCACTACCAGAGCGCAGTTGACAACAAGGCTGAGGCTGATTCAAACCTCGCAGCTATTACAACTGAAAGCCAGAATTTCGACACAGCAATCGCCAACGAGGCTTCACAGATCACAGACTACAATACAAACGACACAAAGGGAACTGATTATTCAAACGATACTATCGCAGATGCAAATATAGCAAACACAGCGGAGACTTTTGAAGAAGCTTCAGCTGCAAAAGACAGCGCAATTGCAAACCTGGCTGTAGCTGAGGAAGGTCTTGATGCCGCAACAACAGCTTATGACAACGCAAGCGCAGAATATGATAAGGCTGATAAAGCTTATCAGAACGCAGTAGCAGATCTTGAGGCTGCCGAAAATCAGGTACAGGCAGCTCAGGCAGCAATAGCAGAAGCAGGGAATGATGCTACAAATGCAAGAAAGGTCCTTGAAGAAGCTCAGAAGAAGGTTGATGCCCTTGAAAAAGAGGTTGAAACCTGCGCTGAAAAGAAGGATGAACTTCAGGAAATAAAGGATCAGTACTATGCTACTCTGGTTCAGTACTATCGTGATGCTTATGGCGGAACAACAGTAAAACAGTACTATGATGAAGACGGACATCTCAAAACAGATGAATGCGCTGATAATATTACCACTGCAAAGGTAAATCAGCTGGCAAATGCTCCCGGCGACAAAAACATGAAGCTAGCCAGGGATCTGATGAAGAAGATCATCACTTATAAGGTTTTAAATGACGAGAATGTAGATCCTGACAACGCTAACCTTCAGATAGGTGTTCAGAAACTCGGAACATCAAAAATAGAATCCAGAGAAGGAATTGTCTTTTCAGATGATGACGGTCTTGACCAGGTCGTAGTTGATAAAGTTAGAGGATACGGTACTATTTTCCCAAATGACCCTGAATATATGTATATCAACAGATCCACTTCAGGTGATCAGGGAAGAAGTAACTATATCACTGTAACCTATACTGACAAAGATGGTGTAGACCACGAAGAGTATTACAACTACGTTTTCAAGCAGAACAACGGAACAACAATTACTGATGAGCTGGATATGAGGAATGGTCATATCTACCTGGCTCAGATCACCATTGACGAGAACAATAACAGAACAATTAACAAAGTAGTTGATACCAACAGCATGGACAACTACAGCAAGCTTAACTCCGCACTTGGTGCAGCTATAAAATCAGCTCAAAATCTCGATGCCTACAAGGCTGCACAGGCAGCTGTGAAAGCTGCAGCAGAGAAAGTTGCAGACCTTGAAGGAACATACTTAAAGCTTCAGAACGAACTTAACACCTACAATGCAACAATAGCAGGAAACAAGACAGCGCTTACTCTTCTCCAGAATAAGCTTACTGCTACAAAGGCAGAACTGGATGCAACAAAGGTAAAAAAGGCAGCTTTAGAGGACAAGGTTGACGAGGCAAGAAAGGCAGTTAAGGATATAGATCTTTCAAGATTCGATCCAGCTCCAGCACCTGCGCCCACACCGGCTCCTACTCCTACACCAACTCCTACTCCTGCACCTACACCAACACCAACTCCTGCGCCTACACCAGCTCCTACTCCTGCACCTACACCAGCTCCTACTCCTGCACCTACACCAGCTCCTACTCCTGCACCTACACCAGCTCCTGCTCCTGCACCTACACCAGCTCCTGCTCCTGCAACAGCAGATACTCCTTCATCAGAAGAAGCTCCTGCACCGGCAGCTGAAACACCTGTAGTATTAGCCAACGTAGCAACACCTGCAGATGCAGCAGTTGTAGCACCAGTAAACACAGCAGCCCCATCTGATGCAGCAGTTGTAAATGTAGCAGCTCAGGCAGTAAATGGTAATCAGGCAGCTGATCAGAATGGAGACAACGAGCAGACATTAGCCCCAGTTCAGAATGGTGTTCAGCAGCTCACAGCTCAGATTCCTGAAGGAGAAATAGCTCTTTCAGCAGCACCTTCAAAAGAAGAAGAAAAGGTTGATGAAAAGGTTACACCAGTTTCTACAGTAGAAATTGAAGATGAAGCCTCAGCAACTGCAGCAGGAATTGAAAAGATGGGCTTCAACCTCTGGTGGTTATTCCTTCTTATAATCATCGTAGCCATTGTAAAGAAATACATGGACTACCGCAAGGAATCTAAAGAATAATAAGAATAATCCATAATCGAGTAGGCTGACTCCTACTCGATTTCGCACACGAACATTCCGCACTTAGTGCTCCATGTTCTTACGACCGGCAAATGAATTTGTATGCAAGCATCCATTCGCTTGCCGGTCTTGTGCAACATAAAGAAATGCAGTCCGAAAGGGCTGCATTTTCTTTTGAAAAAATCATATGAGTCTCATGGCATCGGCAACTGATGAAACGCCGATTATTTCAATACCTTTACAGCTCTTTTTAAGCTTATCTTCCAAGGCCTTTGGAACTATGCAGGTCTTAAAGCCAAGCTTCTTAGCTTCTGATACTCTGGCTTCTCCCATGTTAACTGAACGAACCTCACCGGAAAGACCAACTTCTCCGAAGGCTATCACATCACTTCCTATGGGGATGTTCTTAAAGCTGGAGATAAGAGCAAGGCAGATACCCAGATCCAGGGAGGGCTCTGCGATACGCATTCCTCCGGCAAGATTAACATAGGCATCGAATTCTCCCATATTAAGCCCAATTCTCTTTTCCAGAACGGCCATGAGAAGGTTTACCCTGTTGTAATCTGTGCCGTTGGCCTGACGACGAGGGAAGCCGAAATTACTTCTGCACACAAGAGCCTGAACTTCGATAAGTATAGGTCTCGTGCCCTCTACAGAGCAGGTTACTATTGAGCCACTGGCGTTTTCAGGTCTTCCGTCCAACATGAACTCTGAAGGGTTGGCCACTTCCGCAAGCCCCTTCTCCTGCATCTCAAAAACTCCGATCTCATTGGTGGAGCCAAAACGGTTCTTCACTGCCCGAAGGATTCTGTAGGATGCATGTCTGTCACCCTCGAAGTAAAGAACAGTATCAACCATGTGCTCTAAGACTCTTGGGCCTGCCACCTGTCCTTCCTTTGTAACATGACCAACAATAAAGATGGAGATGTTCATGCTCTTGGCAATCCTGAGAAGTACCGAGGTGGACTCCCTTACCTGGGATACACTTCCAGGAGCTGAGGAAACAGATTCATTGAACATGGTCTGAATGGAATCGATTATCACAACTTCCGGCTTTGCCCTGGTGATAGCCTCCTCAATGTCCGAGAGATTGGTCTCACACATGAACTTAAGGTGTTCAGAAAAATCACCGATCCTGTTGGCACGAAGTTTGATCTGGCGAAGGGATTCCTCACCTGAGATATAAAGAACTTCCTTTCCATCGCCGGAGATATTTCCTGCTACCTGCAAAAGAATTGTGGACTTTCCTATTCCGGGATCGCCTCCCACAAGGATCAGAGACCCTTTTACAAGGCCGTCTCCCAGGACTCTGTTAAGCTCCCCAATGTGGGTGTCATATCTCTCCTCATCGTTCATGACGATCTCAGAAAGAGTTTTTGGAGCTGAGCCCCCTGAAGCTCCAGAAGCAGAGGTGGTTGTGCCCCTTGTAGTCTTTGGAGCAGGTTTTACGGTTTCCTCCACGAAGCTGTTCCACTCTCTACAGCCCGGACACTGCCCCATCCACTTTGATGATTCATACCCACAACTCTGACAGAAAAAAACTGTCTTGATCTTTGTTGCCATCGTTCCTCCCTAGTTATCAGTATCTAATCCGAAGTTTAGGCGCATATAATGAAATACTTGTTTGCTCCTGTGTCGTGATTTTCTAGAACTCAAAAAACAGCAAGTGCCTCATTTCGACGTTGCTCAAAGCAATCGGCACCTGCTGTTTTTTTCATTCTGAAAATCATCTCCTCGTGCGAGAACTGCGCATTTCCTCATATGCGCCTAAACTCCTCATTGGATGATTGAAATTCTTACTAATTAGCACTCGACTCTAACTGTAACAGGTGCATCTCCTGACAGTTCTACGCTTAAATTCAGCTTGCCTCCAAGGTTGGTGCTCATCTTACCAATACTGCTACCATCTACAAAAACATTATACTCTGTGTTCTCAAGGAGTCCCAAAGTTATCTGTGCGTCGCTGGCGCCTTCCACAGTGAATTCAACGCCTTTGTCTGTCTCCTTAAAATTTGTAACTGCTGTGCCTGGAACTGACTCATATACAAAGTTCTCATTGCTCTCAAGCTTTGTGATATCCTTAAAAGTCTTTACCTTAAGGACATTTCCATTGTGTTCAAAATTCTCAAGCTTCTTCTTTTCCGGAAGCTCGTAATTACCAAAGCTGATACTTCCATCCTTCTCAGCTCTGATCAACTGTTCTACGACAGCCATAGTAGCCCTCCTAAAATGTATTGAACTTAAGTAAACTGTGTACATAATTATTATAATTCACAGGAAGACAATAGGGAATTAAAAATTTCTAAAAAGGCTGCCACACCGATTTAGTGTGACAGCCTTCTATAAATGTATGTAAAGATTTTATTTCTGCTCTGATTCCTTGCGTGAATCGTAATACTTTTTAGCTGCGATGGCTAATATAACCAGAAGCAGAAGGAGTAACCACCAGTAGTTAAATCCTGTCTCTTCGATTCCTGCCGCCTTTGCAACATCGCCTTCGCCGATATCAGCTAGAACTTTAGGCTTATTATCATTTGCAGGCTTCATGTTGTCAGGAGTAGCTGCAAGAGCAGGTCCTGCTTCAGGGATCTCAGCTATAATCTGCTGATCACCTGCTGCATCATTTCCGCCCTGTGCTCCGGCGCCATTTCCTGCACCAGCACCGTTACCAGCACCACCTGCTGCCTGTCCGCCAGCTCCACCGGCTGCGTTTCCTGCTGCTCCGCCTACTGCGCCACCTGCTGCATCTCCAGCTCCGGCTGCAAGAAGGTTTGCAGGATTACCAGCTACTACTCCATCAGATGTAGGAACTATTACAGGTGTATCTGCTGTAGGAGCCACTGCAGGTGCTACGTCATCTGTTGCCGGATCATCTGCCGGTGCTCCACCTGCTGGTGTTGCTCCACCTGTAGGAGTTGTGCCACCTGTTGTTGGTGTAGTTCCAGGAGTAGGTGTTGTTCCGGGTGTTGTACCAGGTGTAGTTCCAGGGGTTGTGCCGCCTGTTGTATCATCTTCCGGAGCAACGTATGGTGTCAGCTTAGCAAGCTGAACTTCACCATCAAAGCCTGCCAACTTAATATTCTTAGCTGCTGTTACAGCTTCTCTAGCAGCCTGAACATCAGTCTCAAGCTTCTCCTTCTTGGTCTTTGCTGCAGTCAGTTCACCTCTGGCTTTTTCCAGTTTGGTCTTGGCATTTGAAAGATCAGCTTTCTTTGCCTTAAGGTTAGACGCAAGTGAACCATCCTTTTTCTCGTTCAGCTCATCCTGAAGAACCTGAATCTTAGCTTCCAAAGCAGTAACCTCAGCTACTGCATCATCTACGGCCTTCTTTGCAGCCTGATATGCTGCTAAGTTCTTAGCTACATTTATTGCCCCCGTCAACTTAGTGTAACTGTCCATGTTATTTGCATCAGTAACTCTTGTTACCTTTGCGCCATCTATTTCAGCCAGGAAAACCTGTCCATCTTTCAAATTAATGCTTCCTGCTTCATCCTTGTCTAAAGCCTCCTGTTTGAAAACGTAATTGTAATGCTTGGTCTGAAGCGTATTATTCTTATCCATGTAAGTTACAATTACATAGTTAGATCTTCCGTCATCATTATTTTGGGGCCTATACATATTTAGCGTATAAGTCTTTTTTGGTGAAACATCTTCCTGTTTATTGTTTTTTCTTGTTCTATCTACTGCAACCTGATCATGATTTTTATTAACACCATCAGAAGATTTGAAAACAGTTCCTTCTACTGCTTTTGCATTAGCATCAAGCTTATCTTTTACTTTACCATCGGTTATACCTATCTTAAGATCAGGATTTTGGGGATTAACATCGTCGCTATTTAAGATCATGTATGTAATGAGCTTAGTCATCAGATCTCTGCCAAGGTTTTTTTCAAGTTCTGTACTCTTCTTAGCCTTTTCGTCCGCTTTTTCTTTATAGGCATCAACGGTTGTCACTAATCTTATGCATTCTTCTAAATTTAGTGTTCCATCTGAGTTGTAACAGTTAAAAATATCTTGACTATTATCTGCCTTTTTTACTTTGATAGTTTTGTCAATGCTCCCACCAATTATATCTCGGTAGTACTGCACCATCATCGCATAGTACTGCTGCCTGATAGCTTCCAATTGCTCCTGTTTATCAGCATACTTCTGAACTTCAGCTTCCAGAGCTGCTGCCTTCCTCTGGGCCTCTTCCAGCTTCGCCTGAGCAGCAGCCTTATCTTTGCCTGCTGTTTCAAGAGCAGTCTTCGCATCTGCAACCTGCTTTTCTGCTGTCTCAAGTTCTTTGTTTACAGCGTCATAAGCCTTATCTGCTGCCTTGCAAGCGTTATCAGCTATATTATAAGCTGCTACAGCCTCTTTTAATCCATCTTCTGCCTCACCGAGAGCTTTTTCAGCATTCTCCTGTGCCTCTTTCATGTTTCCGGAAGCGTTCGAAACTTTGTCATTTGCGTCAGCCTTTGCACCAGCTACTTTATTCTGGGCTTCTTCAGCCTTCTTCTTTGCTTCCTCAGCTGCAGCCTGATTCTCAGCGGTCTTGTTTGCTTCTGCAGCTGCTATAAGCACATTTGCTTCTTCAATGACCTTATTGGCTTCTTCAATTATCTTATTTGTATCCTGTATAGCTTTGTTTGCAGATTCTCCACCAGAAGTTGCCTTCTTAGCCTCATCCTTAGCAGTAGTAATAGCATCTTCAGTCTTTTTCTCAGCCTTTGCTAAGTTTCCGTCTTTTCCAAGCTCTGTTTTTACAGAACCCTCAAAGGCCTTCTCTGCTTTTGCGAAGTCACCATTCTCTCCATTAAGAGAATCATTTGCCAATTTAACATTTTCTTTTGCAGCCTTAATATCAGCATCTGCAACATTATATAAACCGTCTGTATTAACAGTACCGGTCTTCTTAGATTCATCTACATCATCAGTCCCCTCGTACTTATACTGGTGATTTGTTTCAAGGGCACTATTTGCATCAGTAAGAAGCTGGTTGATAGCCTGCAATTCACTTTTTCGAGTTGCATCCTCTTCAACTTTAGCAGCCTCATTAACAGCTTTAATTGCTCCCTGATCATCATTGCCGATGCTATTTCTTAAATGCTGTAAATCCTGTGGAATTGTAGTCTCTGGTTTTGTTTCAGAAGTAGCCCCAGTAGCGGCTTCTGTAGTTGCTCCTGTAGCAGCATCTGTAGTTGCTCCTGTTGCAGCTTCTGTAGTTGCTCCTGTAGCAGCATCCGTAGTAGCTCCTGTTGCAGCTTCTGTAGTACCTTCTGTTGCAGCCTCAGAAGTAGCTTCTGTAACAGCAATTGAAACCGACACTTTTTCCACAGATGTGGACGCAACAAATACTACAGGATCTTCCTGGACTGCAGGCGCAGCTGATTCTGTGCTTCCTTCAGATGCTGAATTTTCTATCACAACAGGTCCATCTGCAGTTGCTGCAACAGGCGCGCCAGCAGGAGCTGATAAAGGCTCTGTTTCGCTAGCAAACGCTGTGATGGTTCCGCCAAATGTAAGAACCAGGCATAGAAGAAGAGCCAGAAAACTTCTTATTACAGATTTTCTTCCCATTTTCTTCATATTTAGTTTCCTCTCCACACACACATTTAAGATATAGTTTATATCTTATCCAAAAGAATTATAGAAAAATGATAATCATATAAATAATCATAAAGAAATGCTAAAACGTAGCATATATCTTAAAATATTATAAACATTTTAAATGCTCCCAAAGAATTAGCCGAACAGCTTATTTATACTAACAATAGTAAAAAATTCGTCGTTCGGCTTAGTCAATTCATTCTTTAAGCTTTTTTCTTAGCTCTTTTCGTGCTTACAACGCCCTTGGTCTTGGTGGAACCCTTAGCCTTGGTGGTCTTGACGGAAACCTTCTTAACAGAAGCGGACTTCCCGTCTTTTCCCTCGAAGACGATCTTATTGTCCTTAAGAGCTACAGTAACATCCATGCCGGCCTTGATATTGCCCTTTAAGAGCTCCTCTGCCATGGCATCCTCAATAGTGGACTGGATAGCTCTTTTCAGAGGTCTGGCACCCATCTTGGCATCGGAGTGCTTACTTACCAGGTACTTCTTAACCGCAGGTGAGATAGTCAGATTGATATCCATCTGAGTCTTGCATCTCTTTGAAAGGTTCGATGAAAGAAGGGTTACAATATCCATCATCTCCTTCTCCGTCAAGGTGTGGAATACCATGATCTCATCAATACGGTTGATGAACTCAGGCTTAAAGAGCTTCTTCACCTCGTCCATTACGCCGCTCTTCATATCCTCGTAGTCCCTCTTGGCATCAGACCCAGCGCCAAATCCAAGCTTCTTGGGATCAACGATCCTCTGGGCACCAACGTTGGAGGTCATAATAAGGATGGTGTTCTTAAAACTTACCTTCCTGCCCTTTGAATCAGTAATATGTCCGTCATCAAGAACCTGCAAGAGCACGTTGAAAATATCCGGATGAGCCTTCTCTATCTCATCGAAAAGAATTACTGAATAAGGGTGACGTCTTACCTTCTCAGAAAGCTGTCCGCCGTCATCAAATCCCACATATCCCGGAGGTGATCCGATCATCTTGGATACAGAGTGACCTTCCATGTACTCTGACATATCGACTCTGATAAGGGCATTTTCATCCCCGAACATAGCCTCTGCAAGAGCCTTTGACAGCTCTGTCTTACCTACACCTGTAGGTCCCAGGAAAAGAAATGAACCGATAGGTCTGTTTGGATCCTGAAGTCCAACTCTTCCTCTTCTGATAGCCTTAGAAACTGCTTTTACAGCATCCTCCTGGCCGATAACTCTTTTATGAAGTACTGACTCAAGCTTAAGGAGCTTGACTGACTCTTTCTCTGCGATCTTCTTTACAGGGATCCTTGTCCAGTCAGCAACAACCTCAGCAATGTCATTCTCATTTACAATGAAGCCTGCGCTTGCTTCCTTCTTTTTCTCAGCAGCCTTAACCCTGTTAAGCTTGGTCATAAGCTGGTTCTGCTCTTTGTTCAGGGTTCCTGCAGCAGTAAAGTCTGCATTCTTAAGGGCAGTCTCTATCTGAGAATCAAGATCCTTTATCTGCTCCTCCATAGCCTTAACCTTTGGAGAAACTCCCATGGTGCGAAGTCTTACTGCTGATGCTGCTTCGTCAATAAGATCAATGGCCTTGTCAGGAAGATTCCTGTCATTGATATATCTCTCGGAGAGATCAACTGCAGCCTGAAGCGCCTCAGGAGTTACAGTAACCTTGTGATGCTCCTCGTACTTGCCAACAATTCCTTTAAGGATGTCCAGAGCCTCTTCCTTGGTGGGTTCATCCACATTTACAGGCTGGAAACGTCTCTCTAAAGCTGCGTCCTTCTCAACATATTTGCGGTACTCAGTAATTGTTGTGGCACCGATCATCTGAATCTCGCCACGGGCCAGTGATGGCTTTAAGATATTGGAAGCATCAATGGCGCCCTCTGCTCCGCCGGCACCGATAAGTGTGTGCATCTCATCCACGAACAAGATGATATTGCCGTCCTCCGATACCTCTTTTATCACCTTCTTGATCCTCTCCTCAAACTCACCTCTGTACTTGGAGCCTGCGATCATTCCTGAAAGATCAAGAGTTACAAGGCGCTTGTTCTGAACGGTGAGTGGAACATCTCCCACAGCGATCCTCTGGGCAAGCCCCTCAACTACTGCAGTCTTACCTACACCGGGCTCACCGATAAGGCATGGGTTATTCTTGGTCCTTCTTGAAAGGATCTGGATAACTCTCTTTATTTCACGCTCTCGTCCGATTACAGGATCAAGCTTATTTTCCCTGGCCAGTGCAGTCATGTCGCGGCTGTACTGTGCAAGGATTGATGCCTTTTTTCCTGCCTTCTGAGGATTAAGCCTTCTGCCAAGATCCTCTTTTACAAGATTAGGGTCTTCACCCATGGCAGCAAGTGTCTCTGCGTAGATCTTCTGGGCAGGGACATTCATAGTACTGATGAGCCTTACTGCCACATTCTCCCCTTCCTTGATAAGTGCAAGAAGAATGTGCTCTGTTCCGGTCTTATCTGCACGAAATCTCTCAGCCATTCTGTGGGCCTCTTCAAGGACCTTTTCTGCCCTTGGAGAAAAGCCGTCTCTGTCAAGTGTGCGGACATTGCTGTCAGGAACGATCAGATCCCTTATCATGTCCATCATCCTGTTCTCATCGATTCCATTATCAATGAGGATCCTGGAAGCTACGCAGCCATCCTCAAGGATGAGTCCCATAAGGATGTGCTCAGTTCCAATATAGTTCAGCTTAAGGCTTCTTGCGGTCTTTCTGGCAAGCTTAAGCGCATCGTTAGCCATTACAGTAAACTTAGATTCCATATAGCCTTTCCTTTCATCTAAATGTGTGACTCATAGTTGTCATACAGCTTGTCTACCAGGGCATGGATATCATCTCTTCCGATCCCCTTGCAGATGGCCCTTGCCAGCACCACTGCCAGCTCCGACTGGGCTTCCTTGAGGGCCTGGAGCTTATTGATGTCGATGGCAATGATAGCCCCTCGCCTTCTGTCGATCTTAACAAAGCCGTCCTGCTGCAGGATTGAATAGGCCTTGTTGACTGTATGCATGTTAATACCTATGGTCTCTGCCAACTGTCTCACACTGGGAAGCTGTTCACCCTCCCTGAACTGAGACGTTGCAATACCAAGAATGATCTGATTGCAAAGCTGGATGTATATGGCTTCATCACTATTAAAATCAATCTCTATGATCATAAGATAACGCCTCCTTTCTGTGATATGTTTAGTATAACACATATTACAGATTTTGCCACATATAAAAAGCCTGAGAAAACTCCCAGGCTTTAAGCAGTCTTACCAAGTGATCTGCGCAGGCTTTGCGATTATGCCTCTTCCTTCTCAGCCTTTGGTGTCTGAGGGAAGATGATCTTGTTAACAAAGAAGAATACGATCATTGAAATACCACCATTAAGTACTGTGGTTCCGATGTTGTAGATCCAGCCGGGAACGAACTTACCGGCAACTGCAACCCAGATACAGTTGATGGAATTAACGATGCAGGTTATAAGAATGAAAGCCAGTGTGTACCAGGCAATCTGCTTTCCTGTGTTTCCGTGGCTTCTGAAGACAAAGAGCTTCTGAATTGGGAAGTTTATCACCTCACCAATGACCATGGCTACCATGTAGGCTGCAAAATATGCAACACCACCATGAGCCTGATCGTAACCTAAGATATTCCACTGGAAAGTTTCGCCGAGTATTGTCATGGGGATTCCGGGCCAGCCAAAGGATCTGTCTCCAAGACCTGCAAATGCTGCAGGAAGGAAAGTGAGCATCAGGTATTTGAATACCGTGATCAGATTGGACACGATAACGAAAAGACCTCCCTCTCTGATCCACTGTGCTGCCTTTGGATGCTTTTCAATAAAATTATTTAACCAGTTCATTTTTTATTTCCTCCAAATCTGATATCCCCGATATCATCCTTTTATCTTAGCTTCATAAGCCTTATTCTTCTTGCTGTTCCTGATAAATCCACCAATAATGGTTCCCAGACCTCCAAAGAAATGTCCGTTGACCAGCTTCACAATTCCATCCACCATCTCCATGCTGACAGCGCCGGCAGTCATCTTAGCCATAGCTCTGAAAGGCATGTTGTAGATGAAAAGAATGTTCAGATCAGGAACTCCGCTCTCATCAGCCTTCTTCTTTTTCTTTGTAAGGATATTGTAAGCAAGCCTTGCAAGACCGCTCTTTGCGTAGTACATCTGGCAGATAGCGTCATTTGAAGATAGCTCTCCGCTCCACTTTCCGTCAGGAATAGGTCTTCCGAGAAGCTTCTCAAACTCAGCATCGCTAACATTCTCAATCTTTCCTGAGTAATAAGCCCCAAGCTCTTCCTTGACATAAGGCATAACCTCTGTGGTCTCGCCCTTAAGAACATCGCCTGTCAGAAGGATATTGGCGCTGCTGCTTCCAACCATTATCTGGTACTTTCCATCCTCGATCTCCCACTTGTTTGTCTTCACATTGAAGTAACGGAAGGTCTTGTCATCAAATGGAATTGTTACAGTCTTGATCTCTCCTGCCTTAAGGAATACCTTTGCAAAGCCCTTAAGTTCCTTTTCAGGTCTGAATACTTTGCCATTTGGAAGTCCCACATACATCTGAGCAACTTCTGCTCCGTCCACGTCGCCAGTGTTCTTTATGGTAAAAGAAACACCGTCTTCATTCACGCTTATATCTGAATACTCAAAGCTTGTATATGAAAGTCCAAATCCAAAAGGATAAAGCACAGGGATATCAGCAGTATCATAATATCTGTAGCCCACATACAGGCTCTCCCTGTACTCAGAAGTCCTCTGCCGGCTTGGATAATATCTGTAAGCAGGTGTATCCTCAAGCCTCCTAGGAATAGTCTCTGAAAGCTTTCCTGAAGGATTTGCTTTTCCTGTAAGGATATCAAGAACTGCTCCGGCTCCTGCCTGTCCATTCAGATAGCAGTGCAAAAGAGCTTTGAAATAATGATGCCAGGGCATCTCAATCGCTGATCCTGCGCTGATAACACCAACAAGATTAGCATTGACCTGTCCAAGCTCCTGAAGAAGTTCAATCTGGTTCTGAGGAATGCGCATATGAGTCCTGTCCATTCCCTCTGACTCAGAATCCTCGTTAAGACCGAAGAAGAAAAGAACTATATCTGCTCTTGCAGCAAGATCCAGAGCCTCTTTCTTTGTGGCTGCATCTTCTTTTCCGTTTCTGGAATAGCCTCTGCTCATGCCTACGATCTGAAGGTCATAACTTCCGGCAAGCTCAGCCACAGTCTCAACCTTGGTTGGATTAACCAGTGATGATCCGGCTCCCTGATATCTGGGAACAAAAGCAAAGTCTCCGATAATGGCAACCTTTGCTCCGCTCTTCAAAGGAAGGATCTTATCCTCATTCTTCAAAAGGATGGTGCTCTCTGTTGCAGCTCTTCTTGCTACAGCATGATGGGCATTCTTGTCAAAATCCTCAGGTCTTCCCTTAGCCTTAACTGACAGAGTAATAACCGCATCCAAAAGCTCATCGACTCTTGCATCCACATCTTCTATGGAGATCTTTCCGCTCTCTACTGCAGCGATAAGCTCTCTTGCAGAGTCAAGTCCTGGATTTGGCATCTCAAGGTTAGAGCCTGCTGCCACACCAAGGGCATGGTCGTTACTTGCGCCCCAGTCAGTGATAACAATTCCGTCAAAGCCCCACTCATCACGAAGAATGTCTTTTAAAAGATGCTTGTTTTCATTGGCATAGACACCATTTACCTCGTTATAAGCAGACATGATGGTCTTTGCCTTACCCTCTTTTACTGCAATCTCAAAGCCAGTAAGGTATATCTCTCTAAGGGTTCTCTCATCAACCACAGAATTCATGGCCATACGGCGAAGCTCCTGAGAGTTTACTGCAAAGTGCTTAGGGCAGGCATATACGCCCTTAGACTGGATACCTCTCACATAGGATGCTGCCATCTTACCTGCAAGATATGGATCCTCTGAGAAATACTCAAAGTTTCTACCGCAAAGAGGGCTTCTCTTTATATTAAGGCCAGGGCCCAGGAGGACGTTAACGCCCTCCGCCATAGCCTCTTCACCAAGGGTTTCTCCCAGGGTCTCTCCCAGTTCCTCATTCCAGCTGTTTGCAATAGTTGCAGCCGTTGGGAAGCATGTGGCAGGAAGTGAAGCATTAAGCCCCAGATGATCTCCTGCTCCAGCCTGTTTCCTTATTCCGTGAGGTCCGTCAGAGCAGAATATTGAAGGAATGCCGAGTTTATCAAAATTCCTTGTCTCCCACTCTCCCTTTCCGCTGAGGAACGCAGCCTTTTCTTCTATTGTCATGCTTGAAATGATGTCCTGATATTTCATTCTATGTCCTTCTTTCCTGGTGAAGTTCTTTTCATAATGGCTTTATTAAGCCTGTGCTGAAGTGTCAGCAGCCTTGTTCTTTTTGTAGTTCTTAATGAAGATTGCCATAAGGCAAACCATAAGTGCTCCGAAGATCACATCAAGAACGATCATGAGTTTCTTCCATGAAGCCATGCCCATTGTGAGGTTCTCAGGAGCATATGCTCTGGACTGAACTACTGTGTAGAGAATGTTCTTGGTAGCATCACGCATAGCCTGCTGAGCACCGTTTGTATCTCTGAACTGAACGTTGTTTGTTGCTGTAGGATAGTTAACCAGCATGCAGTCTGTACCGTTACGGATAGCCTGATCTGATGACATGTATCCATAAACGCCGAAGTAGTCAGTAAGTACGAATCCGTTAAAGCCCCACTCATCACGAAGAACTGTCTTAAGAAGTGAAGCAGATCCACCTGCCCAACGGTTTCCGATGTAGTTGAAGGATGACATAACTGCAAGGATAGGTGTTCTCTTTACGCACATCTCGAAAGGTCTAAGGTAGATCTCACGGATAGCCTGCTCGTTAGCCCATGTGCAGAGCATGTCGCATCTGTTCTCTTCCTGATCGTTGAGAGCAAAGTGCTTCATGTAAGCGTAAACTCCCTGTGACCATGATCCCTGGCAGGCATTAGAAGCGATTATACCTGAAAGGACTCCATCCTCAGAATAGTACTCGAAGTTACGTCCTGCAAAAGCAGTTCTGTGGATATTCATAGCAGGCGCATACCAACCTGATACATCCATCTCGTCAGCCATCTTACCGATTGACTGTCCAAATTCATAAGCAAGTGCCTTGTTAAAGGTTGCTGCTACAGTTACTCCAACAGGGAATCCAAGAGAACCAACACCTGTGAAGTTGTTGTTGATTGAAGCAGGTCCGTCACAGTCATTTGTACGTACCTTTCCAATTGAATCAACAGAGTTTGTCTGATATCCGCCAAGAGAGATAAGAGCATTCATATCGTCAAGGCTCATGCTGTCAAGGAGCTCATCCCACTTTGGATCATCCTTAGCCACATCACGAAGATCAGCAAGCTTAAGGTTTGTAGCTGCGCCTGTTGTAACTGCTGCAGCATTAGGATCTTCGTCTGCTGCTGTTGCTTCAGGTGTAAGGTAATTGCTGATGTTGTAGAAATCAGCCTTAGCTGCTGCGCTCATCTCATAGTTTGAAGGAGCTGCAGTTGCCTTTGCATAATTAGCAAATCCGTCTTTTCTTGAAAGATATGTAACATCACCTTCAGCATAATCAAATGCGTTTGTAGCTGTTACCATATCAGAATTTCTGTTGTTTGAACCGTTGTAGACAACTTCACTGCCTACTGTGTAAGTCTTTGAATCAAGGATTGTGTGTGAATCCTTGTTGATGGAGATCACATAATCTCCTGCCTCAAGTACATATCCCTTTGCATTCTGGTAATCGTAGGATGCAATATCCTCAAGGGCAAAAGAAATATTGAAGGTCTGTGAAGCTCCTGGCTCAAGAAGATCAGTCTTTTCAAACTCGATAAGGTTTGCTGTTGCCTTCTCAATTCCGCCGTTTGTGTAAGGAGGATTGTAGTAAACCTCAACAACATCCTTACCTGCTACAGAACCAGTATTTGTTACAGTGACGTCGAAGCTGATCTGTCCGTCAGCCTCTGTGATGTCTCCCATTGTCTGCTCGAAAGATGTGTAGGAAAGTCCATAGCCAAATGGATACTGAACCATCTTATCGTAATCGATAAGTCCCTCAGCATCTGCTGTCTCGTAGAACTTGTAGCCAACGTAAATGCCCTCAACATAGTTGATGAATGAAACATATGCTGTAGACTCTACGCCTGTGAAACCTGTGGATGTGTAAGCAAACTCATCCATGTTTGTGTAATTGAAATCACCAAAGTTGTTCCACCAAGGTGTCTCTTTCATGTTGTAAACATAAGTATCGATTGTCTTACCTGAAGGGTTAACCTCACCGGTAACGATCTCACCAAGGGCCTCCATACCAACGTGACCCATTCCAGCTACCCAAAGAGCTGACTTAATCTGAGGGTGATCATTAATGAAACCAAGTTCGAATGCATTTGCACCATTGTAAACAAGGATAACCTTGTCAAAATTAGCACATACAAGGTCGATCATCTCTTCCTCTCTGTTTGTGAGCTGAAGGTAGTGATCACCTGCATCCCAGTCATTACCTGCATTTAAAGTATCGTCATATGTGCCGGCTGTGTATGTTGTGCCATCCTTATATGAACCATCAATAACTGCGTTCATATTTGTAGGAAGGTCAGCACCCTCTCCGCCTGAACGGCTGATAACGATCATTGCTGTGTCAGAAAAGCTCTTTGCATTTGCCATAAGATCATCTGTGTAAAGAGAAACGTTAGGCTCAGGAAGTGTCCAATCCTGATTCCACATTCCTACAACAGGTCTGTCAGCCTTATAGTCTGTGTAGAACTTTGTAAGATCCTTATTTGTCTCAATTCCTGCATCAGCCAGTGACTGAAGAAGATCGATGGTCTCATAAGCATCATTAAGAGCGCCTGAACCAGCACCACCGAGGATAGGATTTGTTGAAGCCCATCCAAAGACATTGAGCTTAGAACCACTTGCAACAGGAAGAGTGTTTCCTTCATTCTCAAGAAGAACAATACCTTCTCTTGCGATATCCTGTGCAAGAACTGTAGATTCGTCAGAAGTTTCTTTTGAAATAGTTCCTGATCCGCTTACCAGGTCAAGCATTGTGCTCATAGGGCCTGAACAGATCATGTTTACGCATACTACAATACCTGTGAGCATTGCAACAAGCGCTGTTCCTCTGATAAGCTTCTTAAGTGGCTTATTAAGCTTCATTACAGCGATCATGAGAACCACTGCAACAGCTATGATAATACCAATAGCTATCAGATAAGATTTGATGGATGTTATGACGTTCATGACGTCATCCATGTTGATAGATAACATATAAGTACCTCCCTTTTATAAGATAGTCTAAGCTTATCACGCAAAAAAAATCGTGCCGTTTTTGTCACAAACGGTACGATTTTTGTCACGAACTGCGCGTTGAAGTGAGAAGGGCGAATATACAAATGGAAATCTGATGTGAACTCGTTCACAAGCAGGTTTACATTTGTATATTCATGCGGCGAACGCCGCGACAGCGAGGATCTGTGATCCGAGCGGCGCGCTTCTCACTTACCATGTTTCAGGTTCTTTTCCTCATACATGTTATCATCCATGTGTTTCAGGAAGTCATCAAGGCTTTCCGCCTTGGGATCATAGATTGCATAACCGGTGGACAGGGAAAGCTTGTATTCACGGCCTTCCGTTTCATTAAAAAGATCCACCTCGTCATGAATATTTTTAATGATCCGCTTCATTTCATCATCACTTGTATCCTTAACAAGAAGAATGAACTCATCGCCGGCAAATCTCGTAGCTATTGCCTTATCGGGCTTTGAGAAATTGATGATCCTTGTAACATCCACCAAAGCCTCATCACCGGCTGAATGACCATAGGTATCATTGATCTTCTTGAAATAATCCACGTCGATCATAATACCGCCCAGGCCCTTGCCTTTGCCCTTTAGGGCACTTTCAAGGCAGTAATCAAGGTAGGCCCTATTATATAATCCCGTAAGCTTATCCTGATAGGAAAACTCATTCTGAAGGGACATATAGATGGAAGTCATACCTACAGCCAAAGATACCCAGATAAGGGAAACACCATAGAACAGCAACTGAAGGCCACATCCCAGGACCACAGGACCTATCATGAGGAATATAGGGAAGAATCTTACCTTTCCGTACTTTTTCTCATACTTCCTGAGAATATATACGCCAAAGAGAATATAGAACAGATCCACAACATAGTAGGCGTAGCTGAAAGGCAGCCTTACGTAGCGATTCTGCTCGTCAACAAAGAATATTATAGGAACAAACATGTTCAACAAGGCTATAAGTTCCAGCACTGCAGCAGGAATAAAGGCATATACGTAGATCTTCCTGATCCTTTTCCTGGACTTATAAAACTTCAGGTCCTCGAAAAGGCACCAGCATGATATAAAAAGGGGATTAGCAAGAAAGCAGAAGGTGTTGGAAAGAATGTTTATGATCTTCCATGTTGTTCCAGGCTTTCCATCTGCGTAGAAGGCAAAGAAATCCACGAAGCATGCAAACAGAGCCAGGATTGCATTAAAGGAAAAGACATTCATCTCAATCTGGTCTCTATTGGCATTTCGTCTGATACGGCTGCTGAAAAGAAGTGCTATCAAAAGCACTGCTCCGATATAATCTGAAGTTGCAACTGCGATTAAATTCATCCAATTCCTCCCTGGGGAATCAGGATATTAAGCTCAAACCAGTTTTTGTTAACCTCAAACTTTACGGTTCCATGGTATTTTTCCACAGTATACCGAATGCTCTTAAGGCCGAAACCGTGATTATCCTTATCCGCCTTGGTGGTTACAGGATAGCCATTCTTCATCATGATCTGGCTTTCACAGTAGTTGTTTATCTGAATAAGTACAAAATTCTTCTTAGGAGAAACTGTTATATGAATAAGTCTCTTTTCCGGATCCTCGATGAGAGTAACATTCTCAATGGCGTTGTCCAGTGCGTTTCCGAATATGGTGCATATATCAGCCACGTGCATAAAATCCAGAATGTTGCCATCTGCAACGCAGGTAACCTTTATGTCATGGACCTGGCAGTTCATCATCTTGCCGGCAATAAGAGTATCAAGAACGCTGTTGCCGGTCTCAAGCTCCGGTGAGTAGGATTCCAGCTCCTGTTCAAGGGAGTCGATCCACTTTTGTCTCTCGCCCTCTGTCATCTCTGCCCTAAGACCTGCTATCTGGTGCTTCAGGTCATGGTACTTCATATTGATGACATCAAAGGTAGTCTGGTAATTTCGATATTTATCGTACTGAGCCTTCAGCATTGAATGGATATTACTCAGCTCTTTTTCCGCCAAAAGCTCACAGATACGGCTCTGGTAAACGTACAGTATCATGATCCCCGCCAGATCCACCAGGGTTCTTACATAGAACACATCAGCAGTGATCTGGGTCGTAAAAGGGGTATTGGGGAAAATAAAACTCAGGTTACTAAAAGCAAATACTGCTGCAGCAATGATCACAGCAGCCAAAAACTCATGGACGTTGATCTCCAGTTGGAAAAAGCCTCTGACAATGCCCTTTTCCATGTGATAGGCCCACACAAACACAAGTGAATATACTACCACAAGAATTAAAATCTGAATGACAGGCGCAGGTTTTATCACTGCCGTGTAGCTGGCCAGCTGCCATTCCAGTGAGGCTGCCAGCTCTGCCAGAAGAAACGCCCTGGCACAGTAATAACCGATAACCAGCTTTGTGTCATCGCATATCAGGTACATGAACAGGTACATCAAAAGAACTGCTGCCAGCATACAGGGAATCCAGAGATATATATGGAGATTCTTGGTATATACAAGAAACAGGCTCTGGATCAAAAGAGCTGCTGCCGATATGGCAACAAATCTTACCCCTCGTACCTTACGCTTTAAAATCAGACAGTAGGTCAGGCAGGCAAGCCACTCTGCAAGGGCTGTATATATTCTTGGGATGTCCTGATAAAGCTCGTTCATATTATAATCCCACCATATAATCAGTCAGAGCATTCATAAAGTCGCTCTTTCTGGATCTGCTTATAAGTAGCTGCTTCCCGGCAATGATACAGGCGCCGTTTTCTACTCCGTCCACATACTTAAGGTTCACTAAATATCCCTTATTGCTCCTGAAAAAATTGTATTCAGAAAGCTGCTGCTCAAAATCCGCCATTCTTGCCCTTACTGAAAACTCCCCTGCACTGGTAT
Source organism: Butyrivibrio sp. AE2032 (assembly GCF_000702965.1). NCBI lineage: Bacteria > Bacillati > Bacillota > Clostridia > Lachnospirales > Lachnospiraceae > Butyrivibrio > Butyrivibrio sp. AE2032. Next base: position 301,917 of record NZ_JNLF01000003.1, read on the forward strand.
AGAAATTCAGGTTGTGGCCTTCACTCTCAATGTAAAAGATATTGTCTATATCAAGCTTTTTTACGCCGGAGGGCATTTCAACTGATATTATCTTGGAATCCGACTTACGGATCCTTGATATGGCTCTGTCCAGCTTTTGCGAAAAAGCAAAGTAGCTAACAGGCTTTAAAACGTAATCAAGAGCGTCTACCTGATAGCCACGTATTGCATAGTTTGTCATATTGGTGATGAACATAATGACAACTTCCTGATCCAGCCTTCTTATTTCCTCTGCGGCTGTCATTCCATCCATCAGTTTCATCTCTATGTCCATGAGGATAATATCAAACTGTCCCTTGTAGCCATTAGTTATCTCGTCGCCATCAGAAAACCTGGTGACCTTAAAATAATTGCCACTTTCCTCCTGGAATTTTTGTATAAATTCTGTCAGCTGCTGAGCATAGGAATCCTCATCCTCAACAATTGCGAGGTTTATCATCTTGCTTCTCCCGGATCTGTTATCTTAGCATCTTATTCTGCATGGTATCAGGATCCTGTGCAAACTGAAGAGCAATTTCTCTCGAAATCTTCTGTGCCCTGTACAGCTCTAAGATCGCATCATCCATAGTGATCATACCCTGCTTCCTGTAGGTCTGCATGTAGGTAATGAGCTGGTGGGACTTACCTTCACGGATAAGGTTTCTTACAGCACTGTTGATATGCAAAACCTCAAAGGCTGCTATTCTTCCGCCATCTCCTGTAGGAAGGAGCTGCTGGGAAATAATAGCCTCCAAAACTCCCGCCAGCTGTATTCTGATCTGCTGTTGCTGATGGGATGGGAATACGTCAATAAGTCTGTCCACAGTATTGGAAGCTCCAATTGTATGAACAGTTGAAAGAACCAGGTGTCCTGTCTCTGCTGCAGTGATGGCTGTACTGATGGTTTCCAAATCTCTCATCTCACCTACAAGGATAACATCAGGATCTTCACGGAGAGCAGCACGAAGGGCGCTGGCATAACTATTTGAATCAGTACCGATCTCCCTCTGGTTAACGATGGACATTCTGTGCTGATATGTGAACTCTATAGGATCCTCAAGAGTGATAACATGAGCTTCCCTGTTATTGTTGATACGGTCAATTATTGAGGCAAGAGTTGTAGACTTACCGCTACCTGTTGGTCCTGTAACCAGTACCAGGCCTCTCTTCTTGGTATAAAGGTCTACTACAGTTTCAGGAATTCCAAGACTCTCGGCACTTGGGATCTCTGTTGCAACAACACGGAATGCCATAGCAAAGGAACCCCTCTGTTTGAATACATTAAGTCTGTAACGACCCACTCCGGGAACAGAGAAGGACATATCATGCTGACCGTTTTCTTCAAGCTTGGCCAGCTGTCTGTCATCCATGATCTCCTCAACGATCTCCCTTGTGTTTGGAGGAAGCATCTTGCCATAGCTTTCCATGGCAATGAGCTTTCCGTTAAGTCTCATCTTAGGTGGAAGTCCTACAGTAATGTGAACATCAGATGCGCCGTTTTCTTTTGCTTCTCTTAAGATATCCTGAATCTGTGACATGATGCCTCCTTATCGAGTTGATTTTTCCCTTACAATAAGTATGATATTAAAACAGCAAAAAATCAATTATATGATGATAAAAGTCAAAAGTCTGAGACCACGACATGCTTGCATGTCAGTGGATGAAAGACTTTATGACTCGCCGAAACATGAGGAAAAAGTGGGGCAGGGGCCCCATGATTTCCGAATATTTCGCGGGATTGCGGGAGTGCAAAGCACGGAGCAATCCATATCATCATGTTAACTCGTCAGGTAAGCTCATCCAGTGTACTTCCGTAGGAGGCCAGGAATTCATTGACAAAATCAAGCACCTCCGGCAGTTCCTGGTACAGACTTCTGATGGATTTTCCTGTGCTTTCCTTAGCTGTCCTGAACTCTGAGTTTCCGGCATTCATTTCCCCTATACACTTGATGAGGGCTGAGAGCTTATCTGCTGCCTTTACCAGCTTTCTCATATAGCGCTCTTCCTCTGTGTCAGCGGGCTTAAATATATCCTCAAAGGATGGGCGAAGGTCATCGGGAAGTTTTTCCAAAAGCTTATCATCTGCGATTGCCTCTACTTCCTTGTAGGCAGACTTAAGATCTGCATTAAAGTACTTAACGGGAGTTGGCATATCTCCTGTGATTATCTCAGATGCATCGTGGTAAAGGCCAATGAGAGCTGCCTTATTGGCATCAAGATTCTTGCCGTAGCGCACATTTCCGATAACGCAAAGTGCATGGGCGATCATTGCCACCTCCATGCTATGCTCGCACAGATTCTCCTGTCTTGTGTTCCTCATTAAAGCCCAGCGCTCTATGTACTTCATTCTTGAAATAAGCGCAAAGAAATTGTAATTCATGGTAGTACCCCCTAATCCAAAACTATCCGCTTTCTCGGCGGTAATAGAATTATTTTATCATATCTTCATAATTATTTTCTTCAATAAATGGTAAAATGATATTAACTATACGATAATATATTTCCTTTTTGGGAGCAGATATGAAAGTAGCCTATATCGGGATCGATATTCTCTACCCGGTTCTAAGTAGCCTGTATGATTCAGGCTGCGAGATAATAAAGATCTTTACCTGTAAAACAGACAACGTTACGGAATTTAACACACAGACAATAGCTTTTGCAAAAGAGCATGGCATTCCTATTCAGATAGAACGTATAACCCGGGACGATCTCTTCGATCTTCTGGCAAACGGATGCAGATTTGTACTGGTTGGCGGGTATTACTACATAATCCCCGTCATAGAAGAGCTCCCAATAGTCAACACCCATCCTTCTCTCCTTCCCATTGGAAGAGGTTCCTGGCCGATGCCACTGACCATTCTTAAAGGGCTTTCCGAGAGCGGAGTTACAATGCACAGGATGGTAAAAGAGCTGGACTCTGGGGATATACTTCTTCAGGAAAAAATACCGGTCTATCCCGAGGATGACCTTGTAGTCCTTACAGAAAGGCAGTGGAGCGTGATCCCCTCCATGGTAAAGCGCCTTGCAGAAGACTTTGATGATCTTTGGGACAACGCCACTCCCCAGGACTCATCTAAGGCCGAATACTGGGACACCCCCACTCCTGAGGATTACACAATACGCAGCGATATGTCTTTTGCCCAGGCAGATCTCATCCTCAGAGCCTTCAAGAGCTATGAGTGCTTTTACATAAGCACTGAAGATAACAGTAAATTTGAACTGATAGATGGCATTGCATATAAGTCAGAGGATGCCCACCTTAGACCACCGGAAGCACTCAAATTGCAAGATGGTTACATTCTCTGTGAAAGGATGCGCAGGCTTTAAAATGGATAACTCAGAACCCAAAAATATCGGCTTTGATATGAAGGATGCCATATCTGATCTGTACCGTAAGTACGGCCACGGCGACAGTGCCCATGCCTTTAATTCCTTACTTATCTGGTCAAAAGACATGAAGATATCGGCATACGTTCGTCCGGGCCTATATTCAGCAAAGCTTTATGATGCAGGACCTAACACCTGGTTCTTCCCTGTCGGAAGCAACGAACAAAAGAAGGCTTTTATTGAAGACAGGTTGCAGGAAAAGGGTCTGGTCTTAAGGTATATGACACCTGAGGATCTGGACTTTGTAAAAGAGTCTTTTCCGGACACCTTCGAGATTGAGCCTGCGGTAAGTGACAGCGAGTATATCTGTGACAGGGACACCATTGAAAATCTTCCCGGAAAGGGCCTGTCCAGAAAAAAGAGATACGTAAAACAGCTTGTAAAAGAGCATACTTTCCGGATAAAAAACCTGGATAAGGATACTATTCCGGACGTAAACTACATCCTCAATATCTGGAGGCGAAACAAAGACTTCGATCCGGGCTGCAAAGACCACAATGCTCTGGAAGCGATGTTTGAAAACATGGATGCTCTGGGAATATTCGGGATAGTTCTTTATATGGATGAGGTTCCCTGCTCAGTGATGGGTGGATATTTACTAAGCGATGATACGGTGGACTGTTGTGTCCAGAAATCAGTTATCAACGAGTACGGACTTCAGTATTATGTGAGACAGTGTTTCTCAGCTACTGTGCCCGAATTGGTCCGGTACTATAACTTCGAAGAGGACCTTGGAATTGAAGGCCTGAGACAGGCAAAAGAATTCATGCATCCCTGCAAAATGATAGATATGTACACAGGAATACAAAAATGAAAATACCTAAGATATCGACCTTTACAAAAAACATGTTCCTTAGGCAGTATATGCCTGCGCTGATAGCCGCCCTTGTTTATTCAGTGGCGGACATGGCTGATGCCCTCGTAGTAGGAAACAGTATGGGAACGGTGGGTCTTGCAGCCATCGCCTTTTCCATCCCGATCTTTATGCTCTTTAACGTTATTATGCACTCCTTCGGCCTTGGTGGTTCCATCACCTTCTCCAGCAAAATGACCGAAGGTAAGGAAAAAGAAGCTGTTTCTGAATTCCAGGGTGTATTAGTCACTCTCCTTATCATCGGCGCAGCCATTGCCCTTCTTGGAAACCTTTTCCTGGATCAGATACTTATGCTCCTTGGTGCCAGCAAAGATTACGATACGCTGTTTATTGCAGCAGGCACATATCTTCGCCTGGTGCTCACTGCAGCTCCTATCTTTTTCTTCGACTACAGCATGGGTTATTTCATGCGAAACGATGACATGGAAAAGGCAGCCTCCATCTGCTCTTCCATCGGAAGCATCTGTGATTTCTCCCTGAACATCGTGCTGGTTCTTTTCTTTGGCATGGGTGTAAAGGGCGCTGGACTGGCAACGGTTTCCGGCGTTGTTATCAGCAGCATTTTCCAGATTATATTCATGTACATTGAAAATAAACGCCTGAAGTTATTCCCTCTTAAGCCCAGCTTTAAGAGCGTGTTCTCCAGCTTTAAGACCGGTATAGCTTCCTGCGTAAGTTATATCTATTCCTTCATTTTCATCTGGCTTGGAAACAATGCAATGATGAGACTTGCAGGAGAAGCCGGTGTTGCTGTATTTGATGTGGTACAGAACATGAGCTATTTCATGGCATATATCTTTGGTGCCATCACCATGGCATCCCAGCCCATCATCAGTACCTACGAGGGTGAATGCAACTACGAGGAGTGCGATAAGCTGCAAAAGAACCTGATAGCTATTTCTGTAATAACAACAGCAGTTCTTGTCACTATCATCGGAGGCTTCTCACCATTTATCCTAAGGCTCTTTGGTATAGTCGAAAGGCCTACCGTTATTTATGGCTCTTTTGCCCTTAGAGTATTCTGTGTCTGCATACTGTTTGCAGGACTTAACATCATATATTCCAACTACTACACCTCAAGGGAGATTCCATTCCCGGCATTCCTGCTGTCAACACTAAGAGGAATCGCCATTTTGCTGCCGGTTATGCTGGTCTGCATCTTCCTTGGAAAAGAAGCTTTCTGGTTCACCTACCCTGTAACAGAGGTACTGTCATTTGTGATAATTCTCTTTTACCTGAGTAGAATGGAAAGGAATGCCAAGCGTGTTTCCAAGGAAAAGATCTATACCACTACCCTTGGTGGCGACACAAGTCAGATAGGTACTGCAGTTGGCGAGATCGAGGGATTCTGTGAAAGATGGGAAGCATCTCCCAAGCAGATGTATTACGTTCAGATGACTGTAGAGGAAATGTGCTCAGCCATCATGAGTAATGGCTTTAAAGAAGCAGACCGTGGAAAATGTAATATCCAGCTTACCCTTGTAAAAAAGGCAGAGCAGGATTTTTCACTTCATATCAGGGACAATGCCCACACCTTCAACCCTTTTGACATGAGCACAAAAGCGTTAAAGGAACTGGAGGATGCTGATTCGGATTTCAATGCCCTGGGCATGGATATCATAAAGAAAAAAGCAAAATCTTTTTACTATAGGCGTTATCAGGGATTCAATACAATGGTGGTGAGAATATGAAAAAAATGTCGTTAGGTCAAAAAAGCGTTCTCCTGGTTATTATCATGGTCGTAGTAATGGGTCTGGTGGAAGGTGTATTAACCTACGTGGTTTTTGACAAGACCATCAACTCTGAATACGAAAAAAACGTTACCAATCTGGCACATACTGTGGCAGTAAGTGTGGATGGTGACAATATCGGGCTTTTACGGGACAAGGTAGTGGAGGTCTATGAAAGCCTTGATAAAAAAGTCGGCAGTGACATGATGGGCACTCCCGAGTTTGATGAATACATCAGTCACTATCAGGGGATCAAGGAAACTCCAGAATTTAAGACTGAGCTGAAAAAGCTGCAGCGGATCAGTGAGGCAAATGGTGTGGATATCTACGTTGTTTACGTATATCCCAAGGAGAAGATCACCTTTTACCTGGCAGACGGTTCCGAGATAGCCAATGATCCCGGGGTATATGATCCCTTATACGAAGTTAACTACGCAGTACTGGATGACCCCTCCATTGGTTACCCTGCGTATATTACCAACACTCCAGAATATGGCTGGCTGGTTACTGCAGGATATCCTATCTACGATTCAAAGGGCGAAGTAGTAGCCCTGGGTCTTGCTGATATTTCCATGAATGACATTAAGTCGAAAGAAACAGCCTTTACCTGGTTACTTGCAGGTCTCACACTTCTCATTGCAGTTGTACTGAGCAGCATCTTCATCCTGCTTATCAAGCAGCAGGTTGTATCACCGATCAATAAGCTGTCCAAAGCAGCCCTTAACTACTACAGTACTGAAAAGGGTCATGCCTTTAGCGGACTTAATATCACCACCGGCGACGAGATTGAGAACCTCTCCGATGCTATGAAGCACATGGAGCAGGATATCAACGAGTACGTAGACAATATCACCGCCATCACGGCAGAAAAGGAAAGGATTGGTGCAGAGCTGAACGTAGCTACCCAGATCCAGGCGGACATGCTCCCAAGGATCTTCCCATCCTTCCCGGAAAAGACAGAGTTCGACCTCTACGCTTCCATGGATCCGGCAAAAGAGGTTGGTGGCGACTTCTACGACTTCTTCCTTATCGACGAATCACACCTGGGACTTGTGGTGGCTGACGTATCAGGTAAGGGAGTTCCGGCAGCTCTTTTCATGGTGATCGCAAAGACCCTCATAAAGAACCGTGCCCTCATCGGAGGCACACCTTCAGAGATCCTGAGCTATGCCAACGAGCAGCTGTGTGAAGGAAATGATGCAGAGCTCTTCGTTACTGTATGGTTTGCAATCCTTGATATCAAGACAGGTAAAGGTCTTGCAGCCAACGCAGGTCATGAGCATCCTGCCCTTAAGCGCGCAGATGGCACCTTCGAGCTTGTAATGTACAAACACTCTCCTGCCCTTGCTACCATGGAAGGCCTCAAGTTCAAGGAGCACGAGTTTGAGCTCCACCACGGCGATACGCTTCTTTGCTACACCGACGGTGTCACTGAGGCCACCAACAAGGACAATGTGCTCTTCGGAAACGACAGGCTTCTTGAAGCTCTTAACAAGGAGCCAAATGCTGATGTTTACGGCGTTGTAAACAATGTTAAGACAGCTATTGATGAGTTTGTTGCTGAGGCTCCTCAGTTCGACGACATCACAATGTTGTGTATCCACTACAATTAAATGTGAACGTGCAAAGTGCCAAGGGAAAGTCCCTTGGCACTTTCTTATTTGATGTCTTCAACAAGGCGGTGTTTGCCACCTACTGATTCATAGACGAATATTTCGCAGTTCTTGGGGCGAGGGCGCCAGATGATACCATTTTTCTTGTCTTCAAGGTAGCCACGGATTGGGCGGATAATTCCGCCGTGGCAGACCACAAGGACGTTCTCGTAGTTCTTTTGCTCCAGTTCACGAAGGAAGGAGGAGGTACGTTCTCTCATCTCCCTGATGGTCTCAACTCCTGAAGGAGCTTTGAACAGCTCAGGGAATGACCAGTAAGCCATCATTGGAAGTCCTGTGCTGTAGTAGCCCTTCAGCTCATAGGGGCCGAAGTCAGCCTCAATAATACGCTCATCTATAATGATGTCCTTCCTGTCCACGTTTCCGATGATCTCCGCAGTCTGGATGGCTCTGCAAAGAGGGCTGGCATAAACAGCGTCAAAGGTCATATTTCCGATGCTCTTTCTTCTGTTGGTAGCCTGGGCGATACCAACCTGATTTAAAGGAATATCGCTTCTTCCCTGCATCATGCGGCTCTTATTGTAATCTGTCTGCCCGTGACGGGTAACATAGATCTTCATATCTGTAACACTTCTCCTATCTCTTCCTGGAATAGTCAGGCTTCATGCGCTTAAGGTCCTCGTAGATGATACGGTAATTTTCGTATCTGACCTTTGATACCTCTCCTCTTTCAAGGGCATTTTTAACTCCGCAGTCAGGCTCTGCAATGTGAGAACAGCCACCAAACCTGCACTCAGGCTCAAAGGGAACAAACTCCGGATAGTAGTCCATGAGAGAATCTGCCTCCACTCCACGAAGCTCAAGCGAGGTAAATCCGGGAGTGTCGATTATGAATGTTTCACCAGACTCATCCGATAGCTCTTTTACCACAAAGATCTCAGAGTGGCGGGTTGTGTTACGTCCCCTGTCGATCTTCCTGCTAAGCTCTCCGGTCTGCATATCCGCATCAGGGACAAGCTTATTTAAAAGAGATGACTTGCCCACGCCACTTGGTCCAGCCAGGGCTGTGGTCTTTCCCTTCAAAAGAGCCTTAAGCTCATCCAGGCCCTTTTCTTCCTTTACAGAGACGAACAGTACCTGGTAGCCACATTTCTCATAGGCGTCGTAAAGCTCTTTTGCCTCCTCCCTGGTAGCTATGTCCTGCTTGTTGAAGCAGATGATAACCGGGATATCCAGCTGTCTCATCATGATAAGATATTTATCCAGCAGGTTGTAGTTGGGGTCCGGCTTTACAATTGCAAACAAAATAACCGCCTGGTCAACGTTGGCAACAGGCGGTCTGTATAGACTGTTTTTGCGAGGAAGGACATCCGTAAGGTTTCCCAGCCTCTTTTCTTCGTCAATGATCTCTATTTCAACAATATCGCCTACTATGGGTTTTATTCCGGATTTTCTGAAGATCCCTTTGGCCTTACATTCGTAGATGATGGCCCCTTTGGTCTCCACGTAATAGAACCCGGCGATGCCCTTGATGATCCTTCCTAACATATGGGCTTAGTTCTCCTGAGTGAATGTCACTGCTCTTGTAACTGTGTATTCAACTGCCTGACCACCTGTGGTCTCTCCGGTCTCCGGATTGGTGGTGGTAGGTGTAGTTCCTGTATAAACAAAGGTGATTGTTCCTGTAGGAGCTGTAATGCCCTTGTAGGTGCCCTGTACAGGGAAATCTGAGGTGGTGGTACTAAGTAGGGTTGTTCCGTCTGATGTAACCAGGGTAACCCTTACCTGAATACCGTATGTATAGTTCTCGCCCTCTGTAGGAGCGGAAATATCTGCGTTATAGCTGTAGGTAACTGATGCAGGGCCTGTTGAAAGCTCCATGTTGATAACAGTACCTTCAGAAACTGAAGTCTGGGCTGCTATGCTCTGGGCACAGATAAGCCCTGTGAGGTTTGAATCCTCATTGGTGGTCTCCACAACCTTACCTGCCTGAAGTCCTGCCTCAACCAATGTAATGACAGCTTCTTCTGAAGTAAGTCCGATGATGTTTGGCACAGTAACCTGACCGTCTGACTTAGCAGTGGAAACCTCTGTAGTTGCTGCTGATGCCTTGTATGCAGAACCGTCACTTACGTAAACAGTAACCTTGGTTCCGCTCTTAGCTCTTTCTCCTGCTGAAGGAGATGTGGATACAACTGTATCCTTAGCTGCTGTGTTAGCAGAATCTGCTTTCTTTTCAACCTCAAAGCCCTTGTCGTCATGGAGAATTGAAACAGCCTCAGCATAGGTCTTTCCTGTAACATCAGGTACCTGAATGCCGTCTTTGGTCTCAGTAACCTGTGCAATACTGGACTGATCGGAACTGTTCTCTCCTACTGTATCATCGGAGGAACCAAAAATACCAAGGCTTCTTCCAAGAAGCAGGATAACAATAAATCCAACTAAAGCTGCTGAGATGATAGCCATGATAATGGTCATCTTCTCAACTCTTGATGTGCCGGCTGGGGACTGGGAGCCTGATCCGCTCCTTCTCCTGTCTCTACCCTTATCGTAGTCGTAGAGATCCTCCTCATCGTCGTAATCTCTTCTCTTGCGCTTTCTGTCTCTGTCGTAATCGTCGTAATCGTCGTCTCTGTCATAATCCTTAAGGACATCATCCTTAAGTCTCATCTGCTCTGTGTCAGTAAGTCTTCCTGTAGAACCGCCATGGAGCTGATCCTTCTCATCTTCAGAGGCAACCCTTGTGGCATTCTCCTCATCGGGATTAACCAGTGAAACGAAGTCCTTATCAGGTGTTATGAGTGATTTCTTAAGATCTGTAATGAGCTCTGCTGCGCTCTGATAACGTCTGTCAGGGCTCTTCTGGCAACACTTAAGGACAATCTTCTCAACACTTATCGGTATCTCATCATTGTACTCAGCAGGGCTTGGAAGCTCCTCCTGGATATGTTTAATAGCTATTGCAACAGTTGTGTCCCCATTAAAAGGAACTCTTCCTGTGAGCATCTCAAACAATGTAATACCAAGTGAATAAATGTCACTCTTGGCATCACTGTAACCACCTCTTGCCTGCTCAGGGGAAGTGTAGTGAACTGATCCCATTACATTTGAGGTAATGGTGTTACTGGTGGCAGCCTTTGCGATACCAAAGTCTGTAACCTTAACCTTACCATCTTTTGAGATCATAATGTTCTGAGGCTTGATATCCCTGTGGATAATGCCATTGTTGTGGGCAGCCTCAAGTCCCATTGCAACCTGGATTGCAATGCTGACAGCCTCTTTTACTGAAAGCCGGGATTTCTTCTCGATATATTTCTTAAGAGTGATACCATCAACCAGCTCCATAACGATGTAGTTGATGCCATCCTCGTCACCTACGTCATATACGTTAACAGTGTTAGGATGAAGGAGTCCTGCTGTGGACTGAGCTTCTACTCTGAACTTTGATACGAAATTCTCGTTCTCGGAAAACTCCTGCTTCAGAACCTTAACTGCAACAAGCCTGTTAAGCTTATGATCTTTTGCTTTATAAACGTCGGACATTCCGCCGGTACCGATCTTCTCCAGCACCTCATAACGGTCTCCGATCACCATTCCAATCTTAACCATCTATTCCTCCATCGTGTCTGGCATCGTCCGCAAAGGGCTCAATCAAAATAACAGCTATGTTGTCCTTGCCACCGTTGTTATTGGCCTTTTCAACAAGCTTTTGAGCCTTCTCGATAATATCCCTCTGACCACTTACTATCATTCGGATATCTTCATCCTCAATCATGTTTGTAAGTCCGTCAGAGCACATGAGAACAATGTCCCCACGATTTAATTCCACATTAAAAAAGTCGATGTCTACTGTATCAGTGGCACCGATAGCCCTGGTAATAATATTCTTATCCAGGTGAGTCCTGGCTGTCTCTCTGTCAATACCGCCCATGCGGACCATCTCCTCAACCAGAGAATGATCCCTTGTGATCTGGGTGATCTTGTCGTTTATTACATATAATCTGGAATCGCCCACATTGGCAACCTGAAGGTATCTTCCAAGAACCGTTGCAGCTACAACAGTTGTTCCCATTCCAAAGAGGTTAGGATTCTCAGAAGCCTTCTCCCTGAGCTTCTTGTTGGCAATCTTGATAGCGTGCTCCAAAATCTTGACAGGGCTTTGTTCAAAAGACCTTTCGATCTCCTCAACCATAGTGTCTACGGTAAATCTTGATGCGTAGTCACCGGCATTGTGGCCTCCCATTCCGTCAGCAACAATGAACACATTGGACAGATTTCCAATCCTTGTATCTGAGGAAAAGACATAATCCTGATTCAGTTTTCTCTTTTTTCCTATGTCCGTAACGGAAAAAGTCTTAAGCAAAGTAGCCTCCCACTTAAGTATTGCGATTTTTTCACGGAAAAAAAGCAGGTGGTACTAATTCTCTTCCAAATGACGCCTTCTTAGCTGTCCGCAGGCGCCATCTATATCCCTGCCCATTTCTCTCCTAATTGTACTATTAATGTGGCTTTTTTCAAGTTTATTTTTGAACGCCAAAGCCCCGGACCGGTCTGTAGGCTTAAAGGACCGCTCCTTGATTGGGTTCACAGGAATCAGGTTCACTACTGCGTTAAGTCCCTTTAAAAGCTCCGACAGCTCTTTTGCATCCTCGTCTGTATCATTGACTCCGGCAACAAGGGAATATTCGAAGGTCAGCTGCCTTCCCGTCTTCTCAAAATAAGCCTTGCAGGCATCAAGAACCTCTTTAATGCTGTAGGTGTTGGCTATCGGCATAAGCTCTTTTCTCTTGGCATCATTGGAGGCGTGGAGTGAAAGAGCCAGGTTGATGGAAAGGTCTTCATCAGCCAGTTCATAGATCTTTGGCACGATTCCGCAGGTGGAAACCGTCAGGTTCCTCTGGCTTAAGTTCATGCCGTTCTCGTCGGTAAGGAGGGTGATGAAACGAAGGAGATTGTCGTAGTTGTCCAAAGGCTCTCCGCTTCCCATTACCACCACTCTGTGAACCTTCTCACCGGTATAATTCGAGATTGCATAGATCTGGTCCAGCATCTCCGAGGGGCGAAGATTTCTTTCAACGCCGTCCAGTGTGGAAGCGCAAAACTTACAGCCCATGCGACATCCAACCTGAGAGGAGATGCACACGCTGACGCCAAACTTGTACTTCATAAATACGCTCTCAATAACGTTGCCGTCCGCAAGAGCGAAAAGAAATTTCTTTGTGTCGTCAAGCTTTGACTCCTGTACCTGAATAGCCTCCAGGCAGGTGTATTCAAAGTTCGCTTTTAGCTTCTCCTTAAGGGCCTTGGGGATGTTGGTCATCTCATCGTAATTTCTGGCCTGTTTTACATGCATCCACTCATAGAGCTGCTTGGCACGAAAGGCCGGCTCTCCAATGCCCTTTATGGCCTCCTGAAGCTCAGGAAGGGTTAAAGACTTTATATCGTTTTTTAGTTCATCTGAAATAGTAATCATGTATTAAGTTTACCATATTATTTGACAAGAGTTTCTTTGAAAGGGGATAATTAAAATATCATTTTTTAGAGGTGAATGCAATGGCAAACATCAGGGAAATAACTCTGAATATTCTTCTGGAGTACGACAGAGGCGGCGTTCGTAAGCCCTCTTTGTTAAAAGACTCCTTGGATAAATATGACTATCTGGATACCAGGGACAAGGCCTTTATGAAGAGGGTCGTGGATGGATGTCTGGAGAGGCAGATACAGATTGATTTCATTCTCGACTCTTTTTCCAAAACAAAAGTAGACAAGATGCAGCCCTTCATCAGGAGCCTTATGAGAATGGGCGTATATCAGATAATGTTCATGGACTCAGTTCCTGATTCAGCAGCCTGCAACGAGTCCGTTAAGCTTGCTGTTAAGCACAGGTTTTCAGGCCTCAAGGGCTTTGTAAACGGGGTTCTTCGCAACATTTCAAGGAATAAGGACAAGATTGAATATCCTGATCCCAAGCTTGGAGGAGGCATCAAGTACTTGTCAGTTCTATATTCAATGCCTGAGTGGATCGTCATGATGTGGCTTGACCGTTACGGCTTTGATAAGACTGAAGAGATGCTGAAGTTCTTTTTGGAATCCCGTCCCACCACTATCCGTCTTAAGAAGGATGTAGTTACCAAGACCTTTGCAAAAGAACTGTCGGAAGCAGGAGCCATTGTTTCTGAAAGCGACATTATTCCCTATGCTCTGGAACTTGAAAAGACAGATAATATAAGGTTCCTTCCGGGATTTGACGAAGGTAAGTTCTTTGTTCAGGATGTAAGTTCCATGCTGGTAACAGAGATTGCAGATCCAAAGCCCGGACAGGTAGTCATCGATGTGTGTGCTGCTCCCGGAGGAAAGAGCCTTCACGCTGCAGAATGGGTAGCCTTGGCAGAAAAAGGCACTTCAGAAGACGTGAAGTCTAAGGGTGTAGTCCTTTCACGTGACGTATCAGAAAGAAAATGTGGTCTGATCAGAGAAAATGCTGAGAGAATGGGCCTTTCAAATGTTAATGTTGAGATGCATGATGCCAGGGTCCACGACAGGAACCTTGAAAACAAGGCTGACATCCTCTACATGGATCTGCCCTGCTCCGGTCTTGGAATAATCGGCAGAAAGACAGATATCAAGTACAATATCACCCGCCAGAGCCTCTCAGACCTTGCAAAGCTCCAATGGGAGATCATCAAGACAGCCTGGGACTATGTTAAACCCGGCGGAATCCTTATGTACTCCACCTGCACTGTTAATCAGGCAGAAAACGAGGATATGATAAATCAGATCTGTTCAGAGCTCCCCTTTGAAGTTGTGGACTTTACAGACAGACTTCCTGAAGCTTTGAAGAAATCTCCCCTTAAGGATGGAGAAGTAAACATGTGCCTTCCTATTGAGAAACAGGCTGAAAAAGGCTGCATCCAGCTCCTTCCCGGAGAATATGGTACTGACGGCTTCTTCATCGCGAAACTCAGGCGCAAGTAATATGCGACAATAAAAGACACCTTTGACGGTGTCTTTTTTTGTTGTCGTTAATGTGCGGTTGTGTATCCAAATTTTCCTGCCAGATACAGGAAGCCAACAAAGCCGTTTTTATCAACAAGTGACATTACATCAGTTCCTGCAGGTATTGTCACTATCATTCTGTTTCCTTTGTACTCTCCGTCAAGGAAGCTTATTTCCATGGAAACATCAGTTTTTTTTGCAAGGGCCTCCATAACCGATTTGTGGAATGAGATAAAGCTTGAGGTCTCTATCTTTACAGTTGAACCTTTTGCTGCACTGCCAATCTTTTGGGTCACATCACTGTTGAAGGTATAGTACGCTGTTACCGGCACCTTAGTCTCTTTTGTTCCGGAAGAAGTTACTGCACCACCGGAAGCGACTTCGCCACTTGAAGGGGCCAAATTCCTTGTCCAGGTTACCAGAACCGGTGACAGGCCATTAAAGGTAGTCTCAATTCCATCAGAGGTATTTGTCACATCTGGAGTCTCAATTGTTCCTGCCGCTACGGAGCCTACTGTTGTTCCGACGAGATGGGCAACACTAAAGGTATAGTCGTCTCCATTGGTCTGTGTGCCATCCTTTGCCTGTGGATACGGAATTACTATCTTAAGGCCTCCTGCCGGAATATTTGCGGTTGATACAGGCACCCAGTTCGATCCTCCGTCAAAAGAAATAAGGAGACCGGCGTCAAACAGGAAAGAATTATTCTTTTGCTCTGCTGTCTGTACATTAAGCGCATTTTCAAGGGCAGCCAAAACTTTATCTACTGTTGTATAGCCCAGGGCTCTTAGCTCTGCGGAAAGAGATGCTGCTGTAAGCCCATCCTCATTAACCCTCGTCACAACCTGTTTATTTTTATAGGTAGCTGTAACTGTGACTGCTTTCGCTGGCATATCAAAAGTTGTGGTTGTAGCTGATGCATCGGCAAAGGTCACACCATCTTCGCTTGTCCACTTATCAAACAGCTTTTGAGAAGACGGTTCGTCTGCTGTTATTGTTACAGTGGCACCCTCAGGGTAAGAACCATCACCGGTTCCGTGATTGACTGTAACAGAATAGGTTCCCACAGGGATTTCTTCAAAATTAGCCTTTACCTCAACATCTGAGCTTCCAATATCAAAAGTAGTTGTGTTGCTATTTGCGTCACTTAAGGTTACTCCGCCGGAAACAACATCCCAGTTTTTGAACAGATAACCACTGTCCGGAGTTGCTGTTATGGTAACTGTTGTCCCCTCTTCTCCTGAGGTGGGTGTTGCTGATGCACTTCCATGCCCGTCATTGGATGCGGTTACAGCATATACTGTTGGCGCAGGACCTGAACCTGCGTAGGTGTAGGTGTATGTGAAATTCTGGCTCTCGTTGCCATAGGTCCTTTCTGTATTGGGAAGGCCATCCCATGATCCTGCCGAATATCCCGTATCAGGCATATCTCCTACACTTGGAATATCCGAAGGATTCAGAGTAAGGCTTTTATCTTCGTTATCATATCTCCAAAGATTTACTACTTTATCTGCCTTTGTTCCATCGCTCCAGGAACCGTGCACTACCTTGAAAGTAAAATTGACATCAATCCTACTGACAGCGTGTGCAGTCATTGTGTTTGATGGGTGAATAATGGTCAAAAGAGCTAATAGAAATGTTAAAAGAAATACTGCTGATCTGGATGTTTTTTTCATATAGATATACCCCCGATTCTTACAACTCCCATAGCATTATTGTATCAGTTTGTTATCATTTTTCCACACAAAAATAGAAGACTGCCACACTTTCATGCGACAGCCTCTAAAAGGATTATGATTTTATTTAAGTTCTTCACCGCCAAGGATTGAGAGAAGTCTCAAGAATCCGCAGTAGCCGTTTGAGTCAAGAAGTGTCTTTACATTGTATCCGGCAGGAATTGTAACCTTAAGTCTCTTTCCACCATAGGTGAATACTACGTTAACATCAACGTCAGGACGGGCTGCAAAAGCTTCGATCATCTTGCTGTCAAAGCATGTTACTCTGTCAGTTTCAATATTGAATGCACCACCCTGTATAATCTTTATCAAATTCGCCGAGCAATATGTCTCCTTTTTCATCCTAAATGATATCCTCAAAAGATTTTTGTAAAATATACTTGACATTATTCTATTGTAAGATTATATTGTATTCATAGACAAGAAAACATAACAAAACTTTTTTCACTTATGGAGGATTAAATAATGAATACAAAAGTATCAGTAGGAATGGCAATTGGACTTATGTGTGGATTGGTAATCGCAGTAATTCTTTTAAAGATTGCCAATAAGGATCACAAGGTTAAAACACAGTATGATGAAAGACAGGAAATGATCAAGGGACGCGGATACAAATACAGCTTCTACACCATGTTATTTATGGAGGTTGTAGTTATGCTTCTGGAAATGTCAGGCATAGAGCTTCCAATCGATAACTATCTAGTACACACTATTGCAGTTCTTATTGGATGTCTGGTTCTTTGCATACACAGCATCTGGAACGGTGTTTACTGGGGACTTAATAACAATCACAAGCGCTACGCCATCATCATTGTTATTGCTGTTGTTCTGAATATCATTCCTCTTGCAGGGGCTATAGCACATGATTCTCTTTCAGGACATGGCATCAACTCAGTTCCGGTTCTAAACGTAATAGTACTTGTCTGGATGGCAATCATCGGAGTTGCTGCACTTGTAAAAAGGTTTGTTGACTCTAGGAATAGCGAGGAAGAGGAATCATGAAGAATCTAAGATTAAAGGCTGCCCGTGCAGGAAAAGACCTATCCCAGGATCAGCTGGCAACTCTCTGCGGAGTATCAAGACAAACCATAAGTGCCATAGAGAAAGGAGACTACAACCCCACCATTAATCTCTGCATCGCAATCTGCAAAGCTTTAGACAAGACCCTTGACGAACTGTTCTGGGAGTAAATAAAAATCAGCCAGAAAACCCTGGCTGATTTTTTTAGTCTCTGCGGTTGTTTAACATTACAAGTCGGAGGAGCTGGATTACTGCTGAGGCGGCGCTGGCAACGTAGGTCATGGCAGCGGCGCTTAGTACCTTTCTGGTGGAACCTGCCTCTTCGGCGGTGAGGATTCCGTACTCCTGAAGCATTTCCATTGCTCTTCTGCTGGCATTGAACTCTACAGGAAGAGTAATAACCTGAAATGCTACTGCCAGGGAGAATACCCAGATACCAATAGTGATAAGAGGCGAGTAGCTGAATATCATTCCTGCGATAATTATAGGAATGCCGGCCTTTGAGCCGATATTGGCAACAGGAACAATAGCTGTCCTTATCTGCAGGGGAACATAGCCTGTGTGATGCTGAAGTACATGTCCACACTCATGAGCTGCAACTCCTATGGCAGCTACAGAAGGTGAACTGAAGGTTGCATCGGAAAGGTTCACCACCTTGCTCCTTGGATCATAATGATCTGTAAGCTCACCGGATACGTGCTGTACTGTCACGTCTGTAATCCCGTTTCGCCTTAGTATCTCTACTGCTGCCTGAGCTCCTGTAAGTCCGCTCATGCTTCGAACCCTGTTGTATTTCTTGTAGACGGATGAAACCCTTGCACTTGCTATCATGCAGACAACTGCCATTATGAGAGTAAGTATATACATAGGATCTATTCCGTATCCATACGCAACTCTATCCATACCGTAATACATTGTGTTACACCTCTTTTCACAAATATCTTAATCGCCCAGCTTATCACCGGCTGAAATCTTATAGCCAAGAAGGAATGCCTTTACATCCATTCTCTTTTTACCCTCAAGCTGAACCTCGGTTATCTTAAGATAGCCTCCTCCTGTGAGGACCACAAAAGAGTCTTTAAGAACCGCTACTACTGATCCAACGTCTCCGCTTTGTGATATCTCTTTTGCCCTGGAGCCATCTTCAGGAGACATGGAGTTTATAAGCGCCCCAAGATCAACTTCGCCTAATGTTTTAGCCTTCCAGATCTTAAGCATTTTTCCTCCAAGGTAGGTGTAGGCTGAAGGCCATGGGTTGAGACCACGGACCAGATTCCTTATGGTCTCTGCATCCTTTGAAAAGTCTATCTTTCCCATATCCTTGGAAAGCTTTCCACACTTGGTGGCTTTAGCTTCATCCTGAGGGATTGGTGTCAGCTCTCCCCTTTCGATCTTAGGAAGCGCCTCTACGATCAGCTCGCCACCGAGATCCGAAAGTTTGTCAAAAAGACCTCCTCCGGTCTCCTCTTCATCTATGGGAATTTCCCTCTGAAGGAGGATATCTCCTGTGTCCATGCCTGCTGCCATCTGCATGATGGTAACTCCGGTAGTCTTCTTTCCATCGATGATAGACTGCTGGATCGGAGCTGCTCCCCTGTATTCAGGAAGGATCGAAGCATGGATATTGACGCAGCCAAACCTTGGGATATCAAGGATCTCCTGGGACAGAATCTGGCCAAAAGCAGCAACCACATAGATATCTGCATCTATGCTTTTAAGGTATGCCACATGATCAGCCTCTTTTATCTTAACTGGCTGAAAAACCGGTATGTTATGTTCCAGCGCACAGGCCTTCACATCAGATACCTGAAGTTCTCCGCTTCTGCCCTTTGGCTTGTCAGGCTGGGTTACCACAAGGACAACCTCATGCCCTGCTTCAATTATCTTTTCAAGAGCCGCCCTTGCAAAATCAGGGGTTCCCATAAATACTATCTTCATTATTCCTCCAAAATTACCATGTTATCTTAAAAGCTTTAATTCATGCTCCATCTTACCAAGGTCCTTTATAAAGTCCTCAAGGAGCTTCTTGTATTCCTCAGTATCTGTCATGGAGCTGATAACTTCATCGATCTCCTGGGCTGAGCTGAATACCTTGCCCTTTACCTCAACACCGCCATCGCCTTTTGTAAGAGCTTTGATCTCGTTAAGGGCCTCTACTCTCTGACCGATAAGATTCAGACGATCCTGCTTATCTAAAAGATCATAATATACCTTGGGATGATCAACCAGTTTCCACTTTGCAGCTGTATTCTCATAACGCTTGTGATCAAACTTGATCTCGTTTGCTGTATTATGAAGATCGAGGATTCGCTTATCAAGTGCTTCCTTGGTCTGCCCTACAGATTCAAGTCTCATAAGGGTCGGAGCCTTTGTACAGAGATCACTTGCCTCCCCCGGGGTAAGCTTCTTATACTCAAACTGTTCATCTGCAGCAGCTTTGAGGATTTTCTTTCTGTTTTCCTGCTCCCTTATTTCTTTCTTCCTTAGCTTATCCTGCTCCTTATCCCTTTCAGCACGCTTTTTCTCTTCCTTTTTGGCCTTCTTCTCGGGCTCAAAGTACTCCTTGAAGATGTCCTCAGCCTTACGGCCCTTAGTGAATCCGAAGTTCTGACGGTTCTCAAGCATCTTCTCCAAGTAAGTCTTTACATAAGGATCTTCTGTCTTTTCAATTCTGGATCTAAGCTCCTCATCGGAGAAGCTGTCCACATCCTTGCCTGCAAGCAGTGCATAGTAAGGAGACTGAAGGAACAAAGCCCTCCTGTCGTAGTCAGCAAGGATCTCCTGTACTGTATCTGCTTTTGCATTAAGTGTTGGATAATCAGTTCCAAGCCTGCAGCGCTTTATTATCTCCCTTACATGGGAATAGGCCCTGAGGGCTGCGTAACGCTTTGCAAAGGTATTCTTCCCGTCACCCATTACAAATTCTTTGTCGCTGCTATAGTCAAACTGTGAAAGATCAAGATTCAGGAAATCATCCAAGACTCTTTCATAGGCTTTATCTCTGATCTTTTTATCCTTGGAGACGATATCTTCCATTATCTCCATCTGTCTGCTGTCATCAAGCTGCTTTCCAAGGTCGGTTTCTTCGTAGCTGATGCCGTAGTGCACACCTCTGTAATAATGTGACAGATCCCTCATGATGAGAGCTGTTTCAGGATCAACACCAGCTGCATTATCCAGGTAGTCCTTCTGAGCCTTGTGACTTTCAGTCTCCATCATATCGTACAGAGCTTCCTCTCTGTACCAGTTTGCTTCAGTTACTTCACTGACCATCTTAGCCTGGAGCTTTGCTTTTTCCTTGAACTTTTTGCCGCGCTTGGTCCTCTGGGATTTACTCATACTCCTGATTCCAAAGGTTTCCTCTGCCTTGCTCATCTCCTCATCCAGGGCAGCCTTCTTTGGAACCTTATAGGTGGAAAGCCATGAAGAACGCTTTACGCTCTGCCTTGTGAATTCCTTGATCCTGTCAAGGAGAGTATCCTGAGCGTTAGCCTTTTCGCTGACCTGCCTGATCTTCTGACGTTCTTCAGATTTATCAAGCGTTACTTTCATGTGGTCCATACTGGTTCCAGCAGCTAAAGTCATCTGTTTTTCATCATGCTCAGAAAAGGCTTTCTCATAATCATGCTTCTGAGCTTCTGTCATAGACTCGCTTCCGTAAGGTGCATCATTTCCCATGGTCAATCCTCCTTCCCGTATTCGGAAATAACCCTGACTCCGCTAATGACCGCTCCTTCATCCTGTATGATTCCGTCGGGGCCAATGAGCTTCTTGGGCAGTTTCTCCATACCTTCATTCATAGCAACAAAGATAAGGTCACAATCCTCCAATTCTTCTCTTATAACCGCTTCCTTGAGGCCATCTAAAAGGTCCACAAGGTAAACCGGATTGGATGTAAAATTAACCAGATAGTCGATCATGATCTGGGTCCTGCTCCTTGAGCAGAGTACCAGCGCCACAACCTCTTTATTCTTTTTATCAAGGACAGCAAGGGAAAGAGGCAGACAAAGAGCGTTTGAATCAATGATACCAGACTCCATGTCGTTATCTTCCAGCTTGCGCTTAAGCTCTTTTTTCTCATGCATTGTCAGGCCATCAAGAGTCACAATAGGATTCTTTTTTCCTGCCTGAAGAAGCTTATCAAGGGCTTCTGATTCAAGAAGATTCTTTACCGGTGTCCTGAAGGAAAGACCATCCCTGAAAATCCTGAATCCAAGGGCACGTGAAAAGCAATACAGTTCCTCCTGCTTCTCCGGGTAATTGATATACAAAACCCTGGGGCCGGCCTCTTTTATCTCTTCGATAAAATCCTCCACAAGGGCTCTGCCGATGCCTTTGTTGCGATGAGCAGGTGACACAAAAATATAGTCCAGCATCAGCGCGTCACCAATAGTATTGTAAAACGCCACTCCTGCTGCCTCATCATCTGCTATGGCTCCAATGCAGATCTCGTAATCGGAAGGATCAAGCCCGTTCATCAGCGGTTCGAAAGCCTCCCGATTCTCTTCCCCTACAGCTGTCAGTTCATGCATCTTTTCCACCGTCCTTTCCCTCATTAGTAAAGAGATGTAACCTCTGTTATCTCACCACTCTCCACCTTAAAGCTCCAGATGGAATGTCCTGTGAGTCTGTGTTCAGTAAGAAAATAGGTGTCATCCACTCTTGAAATATTGTAGGGTGTACCTCCACCGATGAAGTACTGAGAGTAGATGTCCTCGTAATTGCCCTTGGACAGATCTTCTATGGAAGCTGCCCTTACAATTGTTGCATAGTCCTGATTTCCGGTGATGTCCGTAGATATTGTCACATAGATCATGTTGTCTATTGGTGTCATCTGGACCATTCCGGCGATAGCGTCCGGAACCGGGTATTTTTCTTTTACCTCAAAGGTATCAAGGTCACATCTAAGGATCTGTGAAGCCTGTCCATTAGAGGAAACCCCTGATACAAAAAAGATGTCTCCGTCCATTATGGTAAAGGATCTGACGTAAGTGTTTGAGAGCTGATCTACCTTCCTGACGTCAGTAAGATACATTCTGGTGGAATCCTCAGGGTGTCTGAAGCAGTACATCTCGCCATTTTCGGAGCTCCAGACATAAAAGGTATCCGACATCTCGTCATAGTAGGAAAAATGTGGCCTGGTGCCGATGTTCTCAAAGACCTGGGTGTTTACAAATCTGTCGTCAAACTTCTCATAAATGAGAACCCTGTTATTCTCTGTGTCATCGATCAGATAAACCTTGCCGTCACTGGCCAATGTGTGGGGATAATGGGCCTCCTGACACATCATATACCAGCTCTGGATCGGTGCCCCAAGCTCTTTGGTATAGATGACCTTATTGTGGTAGCAGTCAACTATAAACCATAGCCCATCCACCTTAGTGATATAGGTAGGAACGCTTAAGGTAAGGTCCAGCCCCATAAGGAGCTCATGGCTTTCCAGATAGGCTGCCGGATCCTGGCCTCCCTCGGTAACCTCAGATATCTCCAGGTACTCTTTTCCATCGTAGGGCGAAGCCTTGGCAGGCTCCTTTTCTCCGCAACCTGAAAGGATGGTCCCCACCAGTAACACTATTGTAAAAAGAATTGATAATCTTCGTCTGTTCATTATCACAAAGTCTTCTTGTTGTTAATTATTGCTGCCAGTAAAAATGGCACTGTGCAGAAAATCGAGTAAACATATCTGAACTCGGAATAGACCGGCGAGGAAATCTGAAGGGTAAACACAAGGGCTATAACAGGCATAGCCATAACTACTCCAGCCTTGTCCCCATTTACTGCTGCCAGATACAA
Organism: Butyrivibrio sp. AE2032; assembly: GCF_000702965.1. Lineage (NCBI taxonomy): Bacteria > Bacillati > Bacillota > Clostridia > Lachnospirales > Lachnospiraceae > Butyrivibrio > Butyrivibrio sp. AE2032. The sequence continues at coordinate 325,084 of NZ_JNLF01000003.1, forward strand.
AAGGAGCCAGTCAATCCATACGTAAAAACCAATACACAAAAACAGTATAAGCACAGGGTTATTTTCATACATCCACTGATACTCATAAAAATGTCTTGCTGCAAATTCTGAGTTAACGGTGCGGAAAAGGTCGTACCCTTCCTCACTGGTGACATCATCAAGCCAGCGCCAGTAGTTATATCCGCTGTTCCAATAGCCGCAGGTCTGATCCACCCAGGCCTTCAGATAGGTGTTGGGGTGCTTAAGTCCCACCCGGATATAAAGGAATGCATACTCCAGCTTATTATCCCTGATTGTAAGCTGATTACCCTCAGCTCTTATCAGGTCTTTTTCCGGATCGGAATACTGTGGATGATATACCTCTCTCATGCGATCTATGGAGATCACATCGTTTATCAGTTCCAGATCTTCCTCGGAAAAATCATCATATTCAACAGCAGTTCTTGATATCTGCTGAAGCGGTATTGAAAGCATCTCAACCGTATCGGGCTGGGATACATCAAGGGCTTTAAGGACCGGATGCTTTAAGATAAAAGAGCTGATCAGCACTGCCACAAACATGAAGATCACCTTATCTTTTCCGGCAAATATGTTCTTTCTGAACAGGAACAGGTAAACTACTGCAACCACCAGGAACATCACGTATCCGTTGGAGCGGAAAAGACATATTCCCAAAGCACCAATAGTCAGAAAAACATAGTTTAGCTTCTGCAGACCAATACTGTGCATTGTCCTGAAAAAGTATATGCAAAAAAGGAGTACAAAGCCTCCAAACCAGACATCCTTCCATACAGCAAAACTGTAATTGATATGGAAAGGCATCACAGCATAAAAAACTGCCAGAAGAATAAAGTAGCTCCTCTTTGCTGATACCTGCCATATGGTCATGACTGCTGCAGAAAAGCATGCTGCCATGAAAAAGATCTGAAACACGTTAAAGAACGCTACTGCAGCGTTCAAATCTCCGAACAGCTTTAGTCCAAGGCTTACAAAGAGCCTTATTACCTGTGTATGGTAGAAGGGATGATGGTTGTTGTACCAGCCCTCCATAAACATCTTGATCTGAGTAAGGGAATCTGACGAAACAGTTCCCGGATACCTGCAGGTAAACAGGATAATGTTGTCGATTGCCACAATACTTAAAAATGGTATCAGGAAAACCTGCCAGGGCTTCCAGCCTGATGTCCTGAAAAGCGCTATGCTTTCGCCTTCTAATGCGCCTTTCCTGTCTGCCGCCGCAAGGGCCCTATCGTACAGGTACTGGCATATGTTAAAGGCCTGAAAATAAGCACCCACAAAGATGCCGAGAAACATACACGCACTATGAAGGAACCTTCCTGAAACACCTATCTCATCGGGATAGGAAAACCCACTCCAGATGGTATAGTTCGCTGCCATAACAGCGAGACCATAGATCATAGGTGCCACAAAAAGATGCCATTTATAGTGGTATTCTTTCACCTTCGTATAAGCGAAAAGAGCAAACACCAGCACAACCAGATATGGCTGATAATAAGCGTTTGTATTTATCAGGTATCCCATGCCCACAAGTACTGTCAGAGCCTGGATTATCCCAAACACTTTCCTGTTCATTCTGCTTTATGCTCTTCTTCCTGCTGAGCCAGTAGTTCCTCGTTGTCCACAAGGTCACCCTCAACCTTCTCAACATACATATGTCCGTCAAGGTGATCAAGCTCGTGGCAGATAGCCCTTGCAAGCAGCTCCTCACCCTCGATAATGTACTCATTCATATCAAGGTCATAGGCCTTTGCCTTAACATAGTTAGGTCTTGTAACCACGCCTGACTTGCCGGGAAGGGAAAGACATCCCTCATAGCCTGTCTGCTCACCGTCTGTCTCAAGGATAGTAGGATTGATCATAACAAGTGGCTGATCTGCCTCAGGTGAAACATCGATAACCACAATCCTTTTAAGTACGCCAACCTGAGGAGCTGCAAGTCCCACGCCGTTTGCGTCATACATGGTATCCAGCATGTCCTCAACCAGTTCCCTGATTCTTGGTGTTATCTCTTTTACCTCCCTGCACTCCTTGCCAAGGACGTCATCTCCATATTCGCGTATAGTACGTAATGCCATATTTCTTTTCTCTCCATTTCTAAAACTACTTTTATAATATCATAAGTCAAAGGATGTATCAGTCAAAATCAAACTGTACACTTATATTCCGAAGCTTTCCCACAGCTTCCAGATCCTTGATGTACTTCTCCAAAAGGTCCTTAAGGGTGACCAGCTTCTCATAGTCGTCAAGCTTTGCATAAACCGCCATTCTGAAGACATCATTTATCTTGCCGATTGGAGCCATGGCAGGGCCGATAAATACTGCTCCCTGAACCTTTTGCTGTTCCATTATTGCCCGGAGCCTTGTGGCAAACTCCATGCCTTCAGTTTCCTCTTTTGAAAAGAGCTGCACACACATCATATGTGATATCGGTGGGTAACGCAGAAGATCCCTGTAGGCTATCTCTTCCTGATAAAAAGAGATATAGTCCTGCCTGGAAGCTGCTACAATGCTGTAGTGCTCAGGCTGGTAGCTCTGAATAACAACGTTTCCCTTCTTCTCACCACGACCGGCTCTTCCTGCTGCCTGGGTTATGAGCTGGAAGGTTCTCTCGCTGGCCCTGTAATCGCTGGCATAAAGAGACATGTCAGCTGCCAGAATTCCCACCAGAGTAACATCCGGGAAATCATGGCCCTTTACGATCATCTGGGTTCCTACCAGAACATCTGCCTCTTTATTGGCAAAGGTTGAAAGGATCTTGTCGTAGCTTCCCTTTGTCCTGGTGGTGTCGGCATCCATGCGAAGTACACGGGCTGTGGGCCAGAACTTCTTCACCTCATCCTCTATCTGCTGGGTTCCTGCTCTAAAGGAGGAGACATACTTTGATCCACACTTGGGGCAGAGCTTCGGTCTTATCTCTTCATGGCCGCAGTAGTGGCACACGAGCCTTCCTCCCCTGTGCTCTGAAAGAGAAACGTCGCAGTGTGGGCACTTAAACACATGGCCACAGGATCTGCAGGACACAAAGCCCGCCAGACCTCTTCTGTTTATAAAGAGCATTGCCTGCTCTCCTTTAGTAAGCCTGTCCTCCATAAGTTCCTGAAGTCTTCTGGAAAAGATGGATCTGTTGCCACTTCTAAGCTCTTCCCTAAGGTCTGCCATTTCCACCTCCGGAAGGGTACCTCCGGTGAGCCTTCTGTTTAGCTCAAAAAGATGATACTCACCCTTCTTTGCCCTATAGTAGGACTCCAGTGAAGGGGTGGCGCTTCCAAGCACCACAGCTGCCCCGTCGGGAAGGAGTCTTGAAAGCTCTATAGCAGTCTCTCTTGCGTGATATTTGGGCATAGTCTCACTCTTGTAGGTGGACTCATGCTCCTCGTCAATTATTATTATCCCGGTGTTCGGGAACGGGGTGAAAAGAGCTGATCTCGGCCCGATAATAATATCGATATCTCCGGTCCTTGCTCTCTCCATCTGGTCATATTTCTCTCCCGGTGAAAGGGAAGAGTTCATAACAGACACCCTGTCGCCAAAGTGCCTGTAAAATCTCATAAGGGTCTGATAGGTAAGGGCTATCTCCGGAATAAGGACTATAGCCTGCTTTCCGCGCTTTATGCAATCATCGATAAGTGCAATATAAACTTCAGTTTTACCGCTTCCGGTGATTCCGTGGATAAGGTAGGTATCTCTTTTGCCTTCGTCGAAGTCCTTACGCACGGTATCAACAATGTGCTGCTGCTCAGGACTCAGGACTTTGTCCTCATATCGGGAAGTAGTACCGGCAATGGGGTTCCTGTAATACTCCTCGGAATCTATCTTGATAATCCCGGCATTACTCATGCTGGTCAGGGTTGCAGATGCTACATTGAGCTTCTCAGTAATGAGTTCGTAGGGTATCCTCTCTCCGGGATTATCCAAAAGCTCTTTTAATACCCTCTCCCTTGCCTTCTGCTTCTTACGTACACATTCATAGTAGGTTTCGGTAGCTTCTCTCTCAGAGAGCCTAAGGGACACAAATTTGTGAACCTGTCTCTTCATCTTCTTCCCGGAAGGAAGCACAGTCTTAAGAGCCGCAATCATTGTGGAACCATAATGACTCTTCATCCAGGCTGCAAGCTTTATGGAGATATCCTCCGCCGAGACTGAATCCGTCACAACGCCGCTTATCTCCTTAATCTTGTCCACGTCCCAGTTGGGCTCATCGGTAAGCTCGATAACGTAGCCCTTCCTCTGGGTGTCTCCCCTGCCAAATGGAACCTGAACGCAGTCTCCCACATCCACGTGTCCAATTAGCTTCGTTGGCACCTTGTATTGAAAGAGCCTGTCCACTTTCTCGTGAGATATATCTATTATTATATTGGCAAACTTATCACATGCCTCACCCAAAGCAATACTCCAACCAAGTTCATCTTAATAACTAAGCTTTTTATGCTGGCCCTCACCACGTTACCCGACAGCTTTGGCCACAGCGCCGTGCCTCTTACTTGCGCTCGTCAAGGATTTCCTGGATAAGTTCGCGCTCGTCCATGTGGTACTTGACGCCCTTGATCTCCTGGTAATCCTCGTGGCCTTTGCCGGCAAGAACAATGATGTCGCCCTGCTCGCCGTGCTCTATGGCGTAGCGGATGGCTTCCTTACGGTCTTCGATCTTGATGTACTTGCCATCGGTCTTCTTCATGCCGGTCTCGATATCATTGATGATGTCCATAGGCTCCTCAAAACGAGGGTTGTCAGAAGTAATGATGGTGAAATCCGCATACTTTCCGCTAACCTCGCCCATCTCAAAACGGCGAAGCTTACTTCTGTTACCACCGCAGCCAAAGAGACAGATCAGCCTGTTTGGACGGTAATCCCTAAGTGTGGTAAGAAGGCTCTTTAAAGCCATAGCGTTGTGGGCATAATCGATCATCATGGTGAATTCATCTGAAGCCTTCACCATCTCAATTCTTCCCTTAACCTTGGCGCCCTTAAGAGCAGCTGCAATCTCCTCAGGAGTGCAGTCAAAGTGCCTTGCAACTGCAATTGCACAAAGAGCATTGTAAACACTGAACTTTCCTGGGTTTGTGATCTCAGCATGCATGTTAATAAGACCTTCTGTGTCGAAGAACACGCCAAGGTTTCCTGGCTTTCTGATATAAGCCAGATTGATGGCTCTGATATCAACATCGCTGTTAAATCCGTAGGTCTCCACCTCACAGGTATGTCCCTGAAGGATGTCCTCTGTATGGATGTCATCGCCGTTGCAGATTCCCACCTTACACTGCTTGAATAAGAGTCCTTTGCAGTGCATATAGTCCTCGAAATCCTTGTGCTCGTTAGGTCCGATATGGTCAGGCTCAATATTTGTGAAGATTCCAAGGTCAAAGGTAAAGCCCTGACTTCTGTGAAGCATAAGTCCCTGGGAAGAAACCTCCATAACCACGCTGTCGCATCCGGCCTCAACCATCTTTGCCATGTACTCCTGAAGAGTAATGGACTCAGGAGTAGTGTTCTCTGCGTGAATATGCTCATCACCGATGATGACCTCGATAGTTCCGATAAGTCCTACCTTATGACCGGCGTTTTCAAGCATACTTCTTATAAGATATGTAGTTGTGGTCTTACCCTTTGTACCTGTAATACCGATGGTTTTGAGCTTGCTTGCAGGGTTATCATAATATTCAGCTGCGATAAAGGCCATTGCATATCTGGTATCCTTCACCCTTACTATAGGTGTTCTGCAATCATCGGGAAGTTCCACGTCCGCCTCAACAACAATAGCTCCTGCTCCCTTTGAAGAAGCATCTGCAGCGAAGTTATGGCCATCGAAATTAGCTCCCTTGATACAGATGAAAAGAGATCCTTCCGTAATCTTACGGTTATCGTTGCAAATATCCTTTATCTCAATTTCTCCGGCATTAAGTCCATCAGAACTGTTACCAGCAGTCAGTGTAAATTCCAGATTTTTAAGAAGTTTTTCAAGTTTCATGACAATTGCCTCCATATTTTATTTTTCTGACACAAATCGGTCACAATTATATACTAAGATGTATTTATAGATGTGACATAACATCACATCTCCCCCTCATAAGAAACCGCAGACACACGCTCCCCCGCGTGTGTTTTTGTGGTTTTAGGGATAACTTATATGTAATTGCTCATAACTATCTGAACTTTTTCCCTGCCCATATAGCTGTTAATACTTGGATAATATGCCACTCCGATGGCAATGTCACCATTTCCGGAGCCTGAATAAAGCTCATCCACTGCCTCAGTGCCAAATCTTTCCCTTAAAAAGTCATTGAAATTTTCCATGTCTCCAAAATACATCATATCATAAAATCTTCCGCTCTCATCTGATACTCTGTATTTCCCGCAGTTTTTATTTCTGCCAAGGACACTTCCAGAAAAGAGCCTTACGTCCTTCTGGGCAAAAACAGGCTTAGGATTCCCATTTCCAAAGGGTTCAAGCCTCTCAAACTCCTTTACTAAAGACATATCATTAGCATAATTAAGGGGCATCACCATGTCTATATGAAGTACCTGAATAAAAGCCTCATCTGAGAGCTTACAGTTCTCATTGAGCCTTTGCCTGAGTTCTTCTATGTTTTCTTCAGGCAGTGACAGCCCGGCTGCCATTTTATGACCGCCAAACTTGGTAAACAGTTCCTTGCAGGCAGATAGCTCCTGGAACATATCGTAGGCCTCTATGGACCTGCCGGAACCCTTTGCTCCGCCTTCAGCCACTTTAGTAAGAACTATGGTAGGTCTGTAGTACTTCTCCTTTATCCTTCCGGCAATGATCCCAGCCAATGATTCATGAACCTGTGGAAGGTAGATAACCAAAACCTTAGGAAGTCCCTCACTTTCCACCATTTTCTCAATAGCTACCTGCGCCTCTTCCACGCCTTTAACTGTCAGATCCTTCCTGCTGTCATTAAGGTCCTTCAGAACCTTTGCCATTTCGGCAGCTGTAGCCTCATCCTCCTCAAGGAAAAGAGCCATAGCGCGGCTTGCCAGTTCAAGCCTTCCTGAAGCATTAAGGCAGGGACCTAACACAAATCCGTAGTGATAGGCAGAAATAGCTTTTGCATCAAGTCCATTTACATTTATAAGTGCCTTTAATCCTTTATTCCTTGTGGTTGCGATTCTTCTTAAGGATTCCTTTACAATAATCCTGTTCTCGTCCTTAAGCTCCATTACGTCACATACAGTGGCCATACCGGCAAAAATGAGCATCTCTTCAAAGAAAGCCTTTATCTGGCTATCCTCATCCCTTCCTGAAAGCCTTGCCATCATCTGAAGGAATTTGTAAGCCACAACTGCTCCGCAGATTTCCTTAAAAGAACAGTTTCCATCAGCTCTTTTAGGGTCAACAACAGCGTCAGCCGGAGGCAGTATCTCTTTTGCTCCATCCTGATCCTCGCTATTCTCAAAAGGAACCTCGTGGTGATCCGTTACCACCACTGTCATGCCAAGTTCCTTGGCATGGGCCACCTGATCGTAGGCTGCAATTCCGTTGTCGCAGGTAATAATAGTATCTCTGCCATCATCCTTTGCTCCGTCCACAAGCTTAACACTAAGACCATAACCGTCCTTAACTCGATCAGGAAGCACATAGTCTACATCCGCTCCAAAGAGCTTAAGGCCCTGTACCAGAATGAAAGAAGAGCAAATGCCATCCACATCATAGTCTCCGATGACCCTTATCTTAGCTCCCTGACTGATCCTGTCCAGCATGATAGCTGCGCCTTTTTCCATGTCCTGAAGGTCTGAAGGGTCATGAAGCAGAGTCGCATCTCCGTTTAAATAGGCCTCTATATCCTCATCTTTTGTAACTCCCCTGTTTGTAAGGAGCCTTGCAGTAATATTCCTTATTCCAAATTTAGAAGCTGTGGCATCAAAGTCTGACTTCTTCATGGTGACCATCCACTTAGCCATAATAATCCCCTTAAAATAAAAGTTTCCCGAGTCTAAAAGAGCCGCCTGGGTATAACCTAAATTATACCCAGACGGCGTCCTATAAAACTCTCTTTATCAATCTGCTTTCTTTGCAAAGAATGTGGAGAACTTTGTTTTAAGGTCATACCACATAGGTGATGCAATAAAGATTGAAGAATATGTTCCGCAAAGCACACCGACCATAAGAGGAAGGGCAAACGCCTTGATATCAGCTACACCAAAGATATAAAGTGCAAATACTGTGAAGAATGTTGTTGCTGATGTAAAGAGGCTTCGTGTGATTGTCTGAGATACTGATCTGTTAACAAGATCCTGAAGCTCTTTCTTTCCTGTTGCAAGGTGCATGTTCTCACGGATACGGTCAAAGGTAACGATTGTATCGTTGATTGAGTAACCGATGATTGTAAGTACTACTGCAATGAAGGTACTTCCTACAGCAAGTCTTGTGAATGCATATGAAACAATAACTATAAGTGCATCATGGGCAAGAGCGATGATAGCTGCTGCTCCAAACTTGATATCCTTAAATCTGATCCAGATGTAGATAAGCATAAGGATAAGTGCGATAACAAGAGCCTCAACAGCACTTGTTCTCATTTCTGAACTTATAACACCACTGATTGTCTCAGCTGCAATGTTCTCAGCAGTTACACCGTAGTTGTTCTCAAGAACCTGCTCAACAGCCTCTCTCTGAGGAACTGTAAGAGTTGTTGACTTGAAGATAACCTGGTTTGTTCCTGTTACTGTCTGGATCTGAAGCTCGTTGATTCCTGCTGCATTCTTGATGTCTGTTGCTACAGAAGACTCAAGCTCTGCAAGGTCATAAGCTCTGTCAAAAGTAACTGTTGTTGATGTACCACCAACAAAGTCAAGGCTGTAGTTAAATGCGCCCTTTCCTGCTGATGCGTTAACTCCCATTACTACAACGCCTGCAACTACAATTGCAAGAGAGATAGCGTAGAAGATCTTTCTCTTTGCGATGAAGTCTAACTGCTTAACGCCCTTAGCCTTACCATAGAGAACCGGGCTCTGAAGGCCAATGCCGTAAAGAAGTGATGTAATGCCTCTTGTGATAACAAGAGCTGTAAACATTGAAAGGATGATACCAAGAATAAGTGTCTCAGCGAATCCCTTAATGCTTCCGGTTCCAAGGAACCAAAGAACTGTGGCAACGATAAGTGTTGTAATGTTACCATCAAGGATTGATGAAAGTGCCTTGTTGTATCCGCTCTTTCTTGCCTCATCCACTGCCTTGCCTGCTGCAATCTCCTCTTTTATTCTGGAGAATACAAGCACGTTAGCATCAACCGCCATACCGATTGAAAGGATGATACCTGCAATACCAGGAAGTGTAAGTGTCATCTCAAATGCTGAGAGAAGGAACACCATAAGTCCTGAGTAGAAACCAAGAGCAAGTGTTGCAGAAAAGCCCAGGAGTCTGAAGAAAAAGATCATGAAGATCGCAATAAGTGCAAATCCAAGAGCTGCTGCATATAAACTTGTTCTGATAGCGTCTGAACCGAGCTGAGCTCCAACTACGTTAGAACGAAGCTCTGAGAGCTGAAGCTTAAGTCCACCGATACGGATGATGGAAGCAAGGTTCTTTGCCCACTCGTAATCGCTCTGTCCTGTGATAACGGCCTTACCATCTGTGATAGCTGCCTGTACTCTTGGAACAGAAATGAACTCGCCATCATAGTAGATACCAATTGTCTCGCCAGCTGCGTAAGCCTTTGTTGTAGCCTCCGCAAAAGCCTGAGCTCCTGCATCTGTGAACTCCAGTGAAACTACAGGCTCCTGTGCGCCGTAAGAATCCTGCTGGTAAACAGCCTGTGCTGAAGCAACATCAGAACCTGAAAGAACGATGTCTCCGCTTGCTGTAAGTGACTCTATTGTCTTGCCCTCTGAGAGGATGTAAAGGCCTGTGCTGTAGCCAAGTGCCTCTGCATAAGGGTCATAGTAGTTTGGATTTCCCTCGTCATCTGTCTCACGAATGAAGTACAGATTACCGGGCTGACCAAGATCCTCTAAGATCTTGTTTGCATCTGATACTCCAGGGATCTCGATGTTAATCCTGTTTGTACCTTCCTGATAAACCTGAGCCTCTGTGCTGTACTGCTGTACACGCTGCTGAAGCTTGTAGATTGTATCAGACATGTCCTCTTTACTTGGTGTTTCTTCGCCTTCTACCTGATAAGTGATGCTGACACCACCTGCCAGATCAAGACCAAGGTTAATGCTTGAAAGTGATCCTGACTTATCAGAGCCAAGTCCGTAGACTGCTGAGTATCCCAGTCCCCCTAAAAGTGCCAGGGTGAGGATCAATCCCAAAACATACTTTAAACGTTTCATAGCTTTTTTCCTTCCTCCGTTTAACCTTCTTCTTCGGCTAATGCCGCTTTTATCATAATCGCACACTCAATTCGCTTTCTCTGAAGCTCACATCCGTGCTTATATGTCGTATTTATATCTCCGTTAAAGTTGTAAGCATTGGCAGCACATCCGCCACTGCAGTAATATCTTGCGAAACATTTCTCGCATTCAGGTCTTGAGTAAACGTTACTCTTTTTGAACATTTCCCTGATGTCGTTTCTGGTAATGCCATCATAAACGTTACCCATGATGAAATCCTCATTACCAACGAACTGATGACAGGGATAAAGGTCTCCCCAGGGAGTAACTCCAAGGTACTCACAGCCTGAACCACATCCGGATAATCTCTTGGCAACACATGGTCCGCCCTCAAGATCTATATTGAAATGGAAGAAGTTAAAGCCGTTTCCTTCCTTTTTCTTATCAATATAATACTTGGCAAGCTTGTCATACTCCTCACAGAGCTTAGGAATATCCTCATCCTTCAATGAGTACCAGTCCTCAGGCTTTGCTACAACAGGCTCAACTGAGATCTGCTTAAAGCCAAGTTCTGCAAGATGCTTAACATCCTCTGAGAAATCCAGATTGTTATGAGTAAAGGTTCCTCTAACGAAATATCTGAGCTGGTGACGGGACTCTGCTACCTTCTTGAACTTAGGTACTATCTCGTCGTAACATCCCTGTCCGCCCTTCTTAGGTCTCATGGCATCATTGACTTCCTTACGTCCGTCAATAGACAGTACGATGTTGCCCATCTCTTTATTTACATAATCAAGTATCTCATCATTAAGAAGAGTTCCGTTTGTTGTGATAGTGAAACGGAAATTCTTGTTATGCTCTTTCTCAATACTTCTGCCGTACTCGACGATCTTTTTTACTACCTCCCAGTTCATGAGAGGCTCGCCTCCGAAGAAGTCTACTTCAAGGTTCTTTCTTGATCCTGAGTTCTTAACCAGGAAATCAAGGGCAGCCTTACCAACCTCTTCGCTCATAAGAGCACGTCTTCCGTGGTACTCTCCCTCATCTGCAAAGCAGTACTTGCAGCGAAGGTTACAATCGTGGGCGATGTTCAGGCAAAGGGCCTTAACTACTGTTTCCCTGTTCTGGAAGTCGTCCACATAATTCTCATAAACATCATCAGTATAAAGAACTTCTGATGCACGAAGCTCTAACAGCTCCGAAATAGCTTCTCCGATATCTTCAGGTGAATACTTGCCGGAAATCTCAGGGATCTGAATTATCTCATTAAAGAGTCTCTGGAAATCCTCATCACCTTCCTTGTCCTCACCTTCCTGTGCTGCAGCTGTGCCATAAACTGCTGACAGCTTTTCCTCCACAATAGGGACAAGGTCGAAAACAACGTCATCAACCACGTGCACAGATCCGGAATTAACATCAAGCACGATGTTGTAGCCGTTGTTCTTATATGCGTGTATCATTAAAAACTCCTAACTAAGTGCAACATAAAGAAAATCACACTAAATGAGCAGCGACCTCGGCCGCTGCCCGAAAAACTGCGTTTACCTGAAAACTTACTGAATTACTTGCTAAGCTGCTCGCAGCTCTGATTTCCTACTGTGCAGGAAGTCTTGCAAGCTGACTGGCATGATGTCTGGCACTCGCCACATCCGCCCTTCTTCATTGACTCCTTAAGATTTCTTGTAACTAATGACTTTACATGCTTCATAATATTGCCTCCTACTTGAAAATGTTGAAAATAATCCACTTTCGAGTTTTTACGTCAGCTAAGTATATCATATTATCCCCAAAGATAAAAGTACTTTATTTTTATCTGCCTTCTGGGTCCAAAACTTCGACAATTCCGCCATCTTTTACATTAATCTTCATGCCGGTCTTTACGAAGGACAAAAACTCTTCTCCAAGGCTGTCAATTGTGGGCATCTTTGCATCAGTCCAAATGTCTGAAAGAAGGACTCCTGCTGCCCCGATGGAATCTATTGGATTGGCAAACAGCATACATGCCGGCTGTCTTCCATAGTCCGCTGCAGTAAAAAGGATCATTCCACCTGTTGTAGATCCAATTGTCTGTGGCAGACAAAGAGCAACTCCTGCCATTGGTTTCTTATATATATCAGGATTGTTCTGATCGGAGCATGTAGCTTTTTTGTCCCCTGTCAGAAAGCTGGTCTGATAGCTGGCAAGTGTATTGAAACCGCCATGGGATACAAGTGCTGTTGCACTGCACTGTCCCGGAATTACTACTCTTCCCTTAAACTCCTTCATGATCATGCCCTCCCCTTTCCTGTTATCATCTCAAGTATCTTATCATCCTCGTAGAACCTGCAGGATGTATATGTTCTTAGCTTATTAGAGTTAGTAATGATCGGCACAGAATGAACCAGCGGATTGTCACAGTACATAAGCGGACAGATGTAGCTTATGGTCAGATGAAGTTCTTCAGCCATTTGTTCTTCCTTACTTCCTCTGATCGCACTAAGGACGCCTGGAGCTGCTGTCAGTACAGTTGGCACGGTAGTTGTCTTTCTTCCGCTTTCCTTAACTCCGTCATAGATCTTATGTATCCACCCAAGGAGCTCATTCTTCGACAGATGAGGGCATCCAATAAAGCACATTTTAGGCTTTGCATATGCGTTTTTCCATATAATAGGATAGCTGTCAATAACCCTCTGTATCTCTGCATCATCGATAACATAAGTTTTGGCATTGTCGGCAATAAGGCTCTCACCAAGCTCTACTGCTTCAGGAGTGAGCCCATCAATATGGTAAAGACCTACTGCTCCGTTTGAGGCAGTAGCAGCCCCAAAGTTTTTGAGATAGTCGCACACGTTTGGCGTTAGCTCTTTTCCCAGATATTCAGACAACCCAAAGACATAGGGTACATCCTCCATAACCTTCATGCCAATGGCTGAGCCCAGAACCTGAGCCGGTGGAAGCTTTGTTGTCTTTACCTCAACTCTCCAGGTGGCTTTTCTACCCTCATCAGTTAATAGCCCAAACTTGGGAACGCAGCCAAGTATGGAACCAAAAAGTTCGATAATGCCTGAGTTTCTGTTACACCTTGCTCCCAGAACCGAATTGGCATAAACAACCGCCGAGGATTCAGCCCAGCTTAAAATATCACCTTTCTGTGGTCTGTTTCCCTGCTCGTCGAAGTAGCAGGCACAGGAAAAGCCTTCTTTGCTTTTTAATCCAAGCTTTTCAAGCTGCTTCTCATATCTCATTTGCTCGGAATACATAAACTTATAGAAAACCAGATCCTGAATAGGTCCGGATGGAACGTTCTTATCAAGGGGCCTTGGATCCATGGTGAACTTCTGCTTGGAAACAACTCCGGCTTCAATAAGCTCATCCATCAGCTTATAAACCGGATCGATCACCTTAAGTCCAAAACTGGTCACAAGATGCCCATATTTTCCTGTAACCTCGGCCATCTCCTCTGCCCCAAAGAGCTCGCCATATCTGACAAGGGTCTCCATGATCTTGGCATAGGTCTTGCCTTTTTTGCCATCAAGTATCTCCTGCTGCTGCGTTGTTAGTTTCATACGCTATCTCCTCCTTAAATCCCATTTTACCGGGAATCATCAATCCTTTTAATCTGCGTAGCGATGCCCTTTTCCGAAGTACTTAAATGAAAGCATCGTTATATCATCGAACTGATCTGTGCCGTTAACAAAGGCTGTTATATCTTCCATAACATTTGAAATCAGCTCTTCCGGTGAACCATCAGGATTCTTATTAAGTCCATTCAGGATGCGCTGTTCGCCAAACTGCTCCAGCTGTGAGTTAGTTGCTTCTGAAACGCCATCGGTATATACAAAAAAGCTGTCCCCGGGGCTTAGTTCAAATTCATGCTCTTTAAATTTAACTCCCTCCATGGTTGCAACTGCCACAGAGTGCCTGTATTTTACCATTTCAAACTGTCCGTCACGTTTGCGGAGAGCCGGATGCTCATGTCCTGCATTTGCAGCAAGCCCTTTTCCTGTGTTGAGATCAAGTATGGCAAGCCACACAGTAACAAAGAGCTCTGCCGTATTTCCTTCACATATCTGTTCATTGACATGCTCAAGGATATTTGCAGGAGAATACTGCCCGGTCAGAGCGTAATTTTTGATCATGGTCCTTGCAACCATCATAAACAGCGCTGCAGGAATTCCTTTGCCGGAAACATCTGCCATTACCAGCGCAATGTGATCTGGATCCACCATAAAGAAATCATAGAAGTCTCCGCCCACTTCCTTGGCTGCAGTCATGGTTGCGTAGATATCAAATTCTTCACGCTCAGGAAGATATGGAAAGATCTGAGGCAGAACATTTCTCTGGATTGAAGATGCCACAGAAAGATCCCTGTCTGCCACAGCCTTGGCTCTTCCCTGTGATATGTTGAGTACGCAATACATAAGGAGAAGAATCAGCATGATCACACCGGCACTGAGAGAAAGGCCGTAAACCATGATGGTAAAAATGGTGACAAATAGTGGCGCGATAAGGTAAGCAGCCAGTACAACCAGCTCATATACCTTTAGCTGCTTTCGCTCTTTTATGATGATCACAACAATTCCTATTATCGTAAAGAAAACAAAGACCATTGAGATCGGATACAGTGGTCCTCTACTGTATATACCGTCTTCGGATACTGAAAAATACTGATGAAAAATTGCATTGAGGAGTCTCAATGCGATGGCTACTATAAGACCGCCCTTCATAACCTGCTCAAAGACACGATACTTTCTGTCCTCAAGTCTTATGACTGTGGAAATATACTTAAAGTAGCAAAAAGCCTGAAGTGGTGCGCACATAAAGTACAGATAATTATCAACGACATTCAGCCAGCGAAGCTGTGGAACTCCATCCACAAGCCAGGAGACAGCGTCAGTAAACAGTCCTAAGTACGCTGCATTATGGAGCAGGAAAAAGTACTTCAGATTAGAGCCTGTCTTTTCCGCATCAAATCTGCAGCACACATAGAGCACATAGCCCATCAGCATGCCAAACAGATCAACCGTAACATTGATGATGTACGTATCCTGCAGCTGGTCCAGTCCCCTATACCAGAGAAGAAAGATAACAAATGCAAAAGCTAGTGGATAAACGATTATTGTAGCAATGGCAACTTTAGTCTGTTTATTCATAGGTTTATTCCTTCACTATAGCGATCAACTTTTACTATTTATAAATTATTATAACGTTATTATTCGTTTTGTTCATCCATAAGCGCTATAACTATGGTTTTTCCTATTATCTTCTGCCTCTCATGTAATTAAAAACATTGATAGATTCCAGTGGATGGCCTTCAAAATCAAAGAAAGCCTGGTTATCCCAGGAAGAACCACCATAATAAAGACCTGCATCCTCCGGATCGTAATCTGCTGCATAGCTGCTGGCCCATCCGCTGCCATACTGCTCCCATATTGGTGAATTGTCAGCATTTGCAGGGCCAACGGGGATCCATGCGCCTTCCCAATAGAAAATGCCTAATCCCCCAACTTCATTAACACTTTTGCAGATATCCCGGATCATTGTGGCCTGTCCTTCTACAGAAGCAGGATATCCCTTTACCAGGTCATTTGCTGACAGGCTGTTTGCGCTGCCATCACCATCTGCGGTGGTGTAGCAATAGGATGTTTCTGCGATAAAGGCCTTTTTGCCATACTTCTCATTTATAAGCTCAAGTACACGGCTCATATTCTCAAAGCTGCCATCCCAAAACGGGTAGTAGCTCATACCTATCATGTCAAAATCAAGTTCTCCCCTTATCAGCCTGTCCACCAGAGTCAGTACGTCAGCTTTATCCTGGATCCTTGTGTAATGAACAACCACATCAATGTCTTTTCCATAGCTTTCAGACACTTCGCGAACTGCCCGGCTTCCAGCCTTTAGCAGTTCCAGAACCTTTTCAAATTGTTTCTCACCGGACATGCCATAGTTGATCTCGTTTCCTATCTGGACCATTCCCACATCAACACCGGAATCAAGTAGCTGCTCAAGGCTATCTTTAGTGAAGTCATAAAGGGCATCAGACTTTTGTTCCACACTCATACCTTCCCAGGCTTTTGGTGCGTGCTGTCTCTTAGGATCTGCCCAGAAATCAGAGTAGTGAAAATCAATCATGACTTTCATCCCGTTGTCAGTAGCTCTTTTCCCAAGTTCTATTGCAGTGGGCAGGTCATTGTTGCCTCCGCCGTAGCCATTCCCGTTCTCATCATAAGGATCATTCCAAACCCTCAGGCGGATATAGTTGATACCGGAATCAGCAAAGGTCTTGAACACATCCTGTTCATTGCCGTCAAAATCGTAGTATTTTACACCGCTGTTTTCCTCAACAAGGACTGATGAAGCGTCCATTCCAAAAACGAAATCAGCAGGAAGGCCCTCGATTGGAGACATCCAGGTTTCTTCCGGTGTAACAGGAGCCTCGTTATGAGCATCAGGCTCACTCTCTGCGATTTGTTCACTCTCCTTAGTGGGCTCACTCTCTGTGGCAGCTTCGCTCTGCTCCTGTTGTACTGAGGAACCAGAAGCCGTCTCAGAACTTGCCCCACAGCCAGAAAGAACTATAGCAGCCCCAATAAATATCCCGGCTCTGATCATGCCTCCCCAAGACCTTTGTTTTCTCATATACAAGTCTTACCCTCTCTCCCTATTACAATTTTCTGTCCGAAGCCAAAAGGATGCAGTTCCACCCCATTTGGCAATTAACTATCTTGGTATGCTTAAAGATATTGTTAAGCATGGCCTTGGCGAGATGAGTCTGCATGGAATTTACGCCCGGCTTTTCATTTAGCATATTCAGAGCCAATATCCCATCGCTGCCCATTATCTGCCTTGTAAGTTCGAACATCCCTTCGGAAAAGAGCTCCTTCGGCGGTTTATTGCCAACAAAAGCATCAAAGATGACGAAATCATACCGTTTAAGGCCATTTCCATCGGTGCAAGATGCGTTAGAAATTGCTGTTTTAGAGATATACTCTGCTCCGTCACTTACGATGGCCCTGATATGCTCATTTTCTGAATAAAAGAAATATTGCCCGGCAAGCTCTATCATTCCCGCGTCGCTCTCAACAACGTCCATATGACCTTCAGGAACACAGTTTAAGTAATACTTGGGAAAAGCCATTCCACCGCCGCCGATAAGAAGGACTTTATCAAGGCCTTCGTAATAGAGACACACTTCTTTTAAAGTCTGCATGTAAAAAAAGAGTGGATCATTGTCCATTCCTTCATCAAGGTAAATTCCGGATTCCCTTGTATCTTCGCAATAGAGCACCCTTACAGGTCGCTTATTTTCGACCTGATCACGTATTGTCACCTTGCCGTCCCTTGATCTATACACAATCTCGGGCTTTATTGTCAGTAAAAGCTTCTTAAAAGCTGATATTTTCTGCATAGGTATATTATAGCGTTAATTTGGCTCTTTTCCACAGATTGGTGGTAATATTATAAATGTTAGTTATCTCTTTTCCTGCAAATCTCTGGAGGTCAGCATGCCTAGAAACCATGAAGTTACAACAAAGCACCCATTACTCGACAATAAAGGAGAGCTGTCTGAGCCCGGATGGTCAAGAAGTCTCCTTCAGAAGTATGACAGGTCAATGATCAAGGCTCCAAAATGGAGGATCAAGGAATGGGACTACTACCTTGTGCTTTCAGATGAGTTTGCCGGAGCTTTTACCATATCGGATGATGGATATATTGGCCTTCAGTCTGTATCTCTTTTGACATTTGGAGATAAGCCCTGGGAACATACCGAGACTGTCCTCAATGCATTTCCCATGGGTAAGATCAATCTGCCATCAAGCTCTGAATCAGGCATAACCAAGTATGAAGATAAGAGGCTTCAGATGAAGTTTGAAGTGCTTGAGGGGAAAAGACATATCACCTGCCACCTCGAGAATTTCCATGAAGGAAAGCCTTTTGATTGCAACATTTACCTTGAGCAGCCGGACATGGACTCAATGGTAATTGCTACTCCCTGGGATAAAAAGCATGCCTTTTACTACAACCAGAAGATCAACTGTATGAGGGCATCAGGCTACATGCAGTATGATGGAAAGAAATATGAATTTAACCCGGCTTCTGATTTTGGGACGCTTGACTGGGGAAGAGGCGTTTGGACATACGACAACACCTGGCACTGGGGTTCAGGCAACAGCGATATAGATGGTAATACCTTCGGTTTCAATATTGGATACGGCTTTGGTAACACAAAAGCTGCCACAGAAAATGTGATCTTTTACAACGGAAAGGCCCACAAGTTGGATGACATCACATTCCATATTCCCGAAAGTTCCTACATGGACCCGTGGAAATTCACATCCTCTGACGGCAGATTTGAGATGGACTTTATTCCTGTTCTCGACAGAGCCGCCTGCCTTGATTACAAGATTATTGTTTCAGACCAGCATCAGGTTTTCGGAAAAATGAGCGGAACAGCAATCCTGGATGACGGAACAAAGATCCATGTCAAAGACATGATGTGCTTTGCAGAAAAAGTACATAACAAATACTAAAATGATTACGCCAATAAAGGAGATATATGAAAAGAAACAACTTAAGACTTGCACTAGGACTTTCCTGTCTTTTGGCTATTCTTTCCGGTTGCGGAGCCAAGGCAGAAGAAAAAGCTGCCGAAGACAATGAAAAAGTGGAAAGTGCAGAACTACAGCAGAACGGATCAGCAGAAAATGCAGAAGAAAATGAATCCACTGATAAACAAAATGACGGAATAGCCAAGGCAATTGCCGAAGAGACTTCTGCGGTAGATTCCTCCGCTGAAGTAGCTGATGAAAACGAGGCGAGGGTTCCTACAGCAGAGATTTCCGATTCAACAATACCTGTAAAATATTCCAGTATTCGGACTGATGAAGCAGGAACAATTGAGCATATAGAATATTCCACCAAAGACTATTTTGGCGATGAATCTGAGATCACCAAGGAAGCCAACGTCTACCTTCCTGCAGGCTACAGCGAAGATAAGAAATATAACGTTTTGATTCTCATGCACGGTATTGGTGGGGATGAAAATGAATGGGGAATGACAGGTGATAATTCCAAGATCAAGTTGATAATGGACAATCTGGCATTTTACGGAGACATTGATCCGTTTATTGTTGTAACACCTAACGGACGAAGCGCAGCTAACCATGCAAAGGATGGATCCGACTACAATTCTTTTTATGTATTTGGAAAAGAACTAAGAAATGACCTGATTCCTTACATCGATTCACATTACAGCACCTACGCAGATTATAACGAGGATGATTACGATCCTTCGGAAAGCAGAGATCACCGTGCCATGGCAGGTCTTTCTATGGGCGGTATGCAGACCATCAATATTGGAATTGGAGAATCTTTAGACCTGTTTGGATACTTTGGAGCATTTTCAGCAGCGCCCACCAGCTACCCTGCTGCGAAGACAGCCGATCTGATAAAAGACAGCGACTATCCAATTTATTACTTTTACAACATATGTGGAGAAAGCGATAATGTAGCCCTGTCTGCTCATACGGCAGCTGCCAAAAACCTTCCTGATGTATGTGATAGGTTCGTAGATGGCGAGAATTTCATGTGGCAGGAAGTGCCAGGTGTCCATAACTTCGACGTATGGTACCTGGGCTTCTACAACTTTGCACAGTTAGTATTCAAATAAGAAGATTCCGATAAAAACATGTTGGGGAAAGGAAGGTATATTTACATGGGAATGGAGAAGGAAAACGAAGAGAATAAGAAAAGCACGGAGAGGACCATAACCATAAACATTGGTCCAGCTGCCATCATCTCAGTACTGGCAGTTCCAGTCGTTCTTCTTACAAGCCTGCTCATATCAAATAAGAAAAAGAGTTAAGTAGATTCACCAAAACTGCCATCCACAATATTGGGTCGGCAGTTTTTTCTTAAATAATAATATATGTCTCATCGCTTTCCATATCGGAAAGTTTTTCTTATAGCAACTGTATAAATAGTATGTTAATATTCCCTATATAGCCTTGTAGAATTAAGTCATAACAAAGACACGCACACGAAAGGAACGGTGGACATTATGACAAAGAGAATCAATTTCAAGGCTATGCTGAGCAACTTAACAACAGGATTTCTTGCAGAAAAGAGTCTGGCTGATCAGAACTACAAAAACGCAATAAATGGTGGCTACAGCTATTCCATGAGGGCAAGAACAATCCTGTAAATCAGGGAGAGAATATCATGCAGTTAAAGCTTTCGGACAATATCAGGAAATACAGAAAAGAAATGGGACTCACCCAGGAGGAACTGGCAGAAGCCTTTGGCGTCACCATCGGAGCAGTTTCCAAGTGGGAAAATGGAAATAACGTTCCGGATATCATGACGATGATGGAGCTTGCTAACTTCTACAACGTCTCCATGGATGAACTTTTAGGCTATGACATGTCTTCAAAAAAGATAGCGGACATGGAAAAGATAATTGAAGATTTATGCCATGAATACAGATTTGAAGAGGCTGTAGCAGAAGCAAAAAACGCTCTGGTAAGATATCCCCACAACTTCAGGATACTCTATGCCTGTGCAGAAATGTATTTTCTTAAGTATATAGAAGGGGACGATGATCAGGACCGTGATACAGCCATTGACCTTTATCAAAAGAGCATGGAGCATCTTTCCCAGAACACAGACAAACAGATAAGTGAATACTCCATCAGGTACAGAATTGCAAAGCTCTACACCAAGAAAGACCCTGATAAAGCCCTGGAAGAGCTCCACAAGATCAATTATGACGGATGCAACGACTCAGCTATTGCATCAGTACTTATGAATGCCGGCAGATTCAAGGAATCACTAAACTACGGAACAACTGCCATGATACGTCTTTGCGCCGACCAGTACGGAACTATAACCAACATGGCCATGGCCATGGCAGCATCAGGTCGTAAAAAAGATATTGAAAAGGCAATAGAACTGGTGGATCTTAACATGGATCTTATCAGACATTACAGCATTCCCGGAAAGATTACATACTTCCACAAGCTTCGTGTAATAATGCTGATACTGAAGGCCTGGTGGCTTTCCTGCCTGCATGAACAGGAAGCCATGGAAGAATGCGTAAAAGAAGCCTGGGAACTGGCTAATCTGTTCGATCAGTCAGCCTCAGGCCATGAGCTTTCATCAAGCACAAGATTTTACTTCTCTGAAGATAAGGCGTATTCATTTGACTCCACCGGAGCCGGCGCTATTTCCGGCGTAGAGTCAATGTTTGAAGATAACGACAGCATCGTTACAAAAAAGAACGCCAAATACATGGATAATGTTATTAAAGCCTGGAATAGGCTTAAAGGCTGAGCACTTATCCCGAACCACAGCACTATTGTGCCCACAGGCTGTTCTTCAAATATTCTTACCTGCCATTGCGTGCTGAACATAAAGCTCGGCGTTATCTAGTATCCTTGCAATTTCCTCATCAGTAAGCTGCCTGATCACCTTGGCAGGGCTGCCAAAGGCCATACTTCCGTCAGGTATCACCATGTTTTCTGTGACCAGTGCTCCGGCTCCGATGATACAGTTGTTTCCAACATGAGCTCCATTCATGATTATCGCGCCCATTCCGATGATAACGTTATTGCCGACAATGCATCCATGAACTATAGCGCTGTGGCCTATTGTTACATTATTTCCTACTTCCAGCTTATTCTGCATGTCCACATGCAAACATGCCAGATCCTGGATATTCGTCCGCTCCCCTACAATTACTGTGGAAGAATCCCCACGGACAACTGCGTTGTACCAAATGGAACTGTCCTTTCCAATCTGCACGTTACCAGCCACCTGGGCTCCGGGAGCTATATAAACACTTTCATCTATATTCATCATTTTTTTATCTCTCTCTTTGCTCTCCTGAAACATTATTCCTTCCAGAATAGAATACACCACTGACAATCAGGGCAAAAGATAAAAGTATAGATGTTACCAGTTCAAACTCCCTGATTCTTTGCCATCCGGGGATTACAACCAGGATGATCAGCGTCAGTGCCACCCCTAAGTCTGCCAATGACTTCAGTAAAAGAAGTCTTCCCTGAACCTTTACGCTTTCGCTCCCACCGGAATTTCTAAAATACCTCATGCTCATCCAGAAATTATTGAAGCTTCCTACAAGGGATACGAGTATTCCGAACCACAGAGCTCCATGATAAGATACATGGCTCAAATATCTCATGACGCTATAGCAAAGCATGCATATACCGGATAAAATAAACGCCCATCTCGTCCAATATGTAAGTCGTTTAGCCAGGGCACCTGTTAAGTCACTGTCCTTTTTCAGACAGAATATGCACCATACAACCACTGCTGTAGTCTCTATCAGGCTGCGAACACAGTCTATTTTTTGTATTGAAGATCTACCTATTATCGCCGAGATCAGCTTGAGTACAAAGCTAAGAGTACAAAGCCCGGCTGCGACCACGGATGTATTCCTGACCGGGGAGGATACCCTTTTTTGACTATTTACCATTTTCCACCTTTACTAATTGTTTGAATATGCGCTTGTTTTGACGATACAATTGCCGATAGACTCTATATAGTTTTTCATATTTTTCATGCCTGTCCATATCGGGTGCATATCTTTTACTGCACCTTATCAGCTTCCCGATTTCAGAAAAACCTTTAAGTTGCCCTACAGCTATAGCGGACAGGCAGCTAAGTCCTATAGCTCCGCAGTTCTGAGGCCATTCGCTTTTTTCTATCGTAGTCCCAAATACATCTGCCAGTATTCCGCACATCACTTCAGAGTTAGCTGCACCACCACAGACTCTTATTGTCCCGGGACTTGTCCTTAATGATTTCATCTGACTGTCGAACAACCATCTTAATTGAAATGCTATGCCTTCCATGACACTTCTGGCAAGAATAGCCTTATCGGTACCCAGATTCATATTAATGAACATTGCTCCTATATTATCGTCTGCAAAAGGTGCTCTGACCCCTTCAAGCCACGGTGCAAACAACACCCCATTACTGCCGGGAGGTACATCCTTTGTCAGATTATCAAAAAATGAACCTATTGCTCCCTTTTCAAGTACCAATCCCTCAATCCAGGATAATGCGCTTCCCGCTGTCTCCACCTGCCCATACATGTTATAACTGTCATCCTGTGCTCCAACCATGGTTGCCATATATACGGTCAGATCTGCTTTCCGTTTGGCAGTCACAGTTGAGACCCATCCACATGTTCCAAGATACAGATTGATATCTCCTTTTTTAACTGTTCCAGCTCCAATGGGAACAATATTAGTATCGTTAGCTCCTGCAACAACAGGAATTCCCTCGCATAATCCCAGTTCATCGGCTGCTGCTTGGGTGAGGAGGCCAACTATATCTGTTGTTTTTACAATTTGAGGAAAGAGATCCGGATCAATGTCATAAAGCTTTAGAAGTCGCTTATTCCAGCCCTTGTGACCGTCTCTGGTATCATACAGAAAAGTAGACCAAGCGGTATCTGTACTCATTACAAATTTCCCAGTGGCACGATAAATAAAGTACTCCTTATAGTTTAGCCATTTGTACACTTTTTTAGCCGCTTCAGGGTTATACTGCTCGAGCCACTTTATTCGCCAAATGAGATCCTTTCCGGACATTGGAATTGCGAGAGCCTGTGAAATACCTGTTGTTATCTGTGAAATAGTCAGGCCATCATAACGAAATGGTTTTTTGCGCATTTGTTCTAAAACCGCAATTCCTCTGTAATCCATAAAAGAGAAGGCTTTGCAGACGGGCTTTCCCTGGCAGTCAACAGCAACTGACCCTATAAGACAGCCGCAAAAAGCTATTGCAGAGATTTCCTTAGGACCTATATCTGAATCCTTCATTATTGACCTGGATGTCAGCGCAATGGCGTTATAAATTTCTTCAATATCCTGCTCTGCAATCCCATCCTTGCCATGAAAAAGACCATATGACTGCATTGCGGTGTCCAGTATGCGGATAGACTGGGCATCAGAAGTGCTTTCTATAGAAATCAGGCATCCTTTAACCCCTGATGTGCCTACATCAAATGTAAGATAATACATTTTCAAGCCCTCGCAATTTAGAAGATCACTTTATGATCCGAGCAACAGTTCTGTATAGATATATTATAGCGAAAAATTTAATAAAAGAATTATATTTTGTTTATATGAGCGTTACTATCTTGATGTAATTGTCGGTTTAAGCTAAAACTGTAAAATGATTAAAGATAGAAGTGTAAAAAGTCAAAAGTTCGGCTTTTTACACTTTTTAACTTAAAAAAATAAAGCTTGAAAATGTAAAAAGCCGTACTTTTAAAGAAAAATCTGTAAAAAGCCGAATGGATTAAAGCTAAAATTGTAAAAAAACGGGCACTGTAGTGTGTGCAATTTAATCATTATCCTGGTTATCATCAGTTCCATAAACGTCTACCTGGGATGCCTGTCTTTTATGTTCTTCTTCTATAGCAGCATAGTGTTTAACAGTTGTATTTACGTCTTTATGTCCCAGAACATCAGCGACCATATAAATATCACTTGTCCTGTTATAAAGCGCTGTACCATAAGTTCTACGGAGCTTATGAGGGGTGAGTTTTTGAGTAAGTCCTGTGTTTTTTCCATATTTTGAAATCATATATTGGATGCTTCTTATCGATAAACGCTTATGCTGAAGAGATATGAAGAGAGCAGGTTCTTCAGAATCATTGAGTAGGGAAGGGCGTTCATGATTGATATAATCCCTCAGCGTATTCCGGATAATCTCGTTTATGTAGAGATGATCTTCATCGCCGCCTTTTCTGACGATAGTAATTGTATTTTCATCAAAATTTATATCTGAAAGATCAAGCCCTGCACATTCCGAGACGCGGATTCCAGTATTTAACAGAAGAGTTACAATTGCCAGATCTCTTTTTGCAGTAGGTTCAGACATGACTTTGGAATGGTAACTAGCAGAATTCACAGCTGCGACAGAATCCATTAGAAGCTGAACCTGGTCAGGATACAGCCTTCGGATATCTTTCTTTACCTTTTCTTTCTTCTTTACAGCAGCTTTCACTGTGGGATCAATCTTAAGATAGTCATATTTGATCAGATATTTATAGTAATTCCGTACAGCCGCCATTTTTCTTGCAATTGCACGTTCTTTAGCAGGCTTTACATTGCCTTTTTTATCCGGTTTGTGGCCTGATGCAACATAATTTTGGAATTCATTGATGTCCTGAGGACCAAGATTTTCGACAACTTCAAAGGGGATATCTTTGATTTCAAGATTCTTGCACAGGGGATTCTTTTCCTTGAGAAATCCGTAGAAAAATAGAATATCCTGCGCATAATTTAAAGCGGTGCTTTCCTGATATTTGAGAAGACATTCCTCAACAAATCCATGTGTATGCTGAGGAAGAATGTTTTTAATGCTTTCAGTATCTTTACGGCGTTTCTGCCTCAATGAATTGTAATATTCTGAATTTTCACCCATGACTTAACTCCTCCGCTTTTCAAAATAATCGTAACACAAAAGAGGAATTTTGTGCAATGATATTTGCGTTAGCAACGCGTTCCAGCGGGAGGTGGACCCCCTGTCTGACATCGTTCTTTATTGGCTTTATTTCTTTGTTGGATATGCCGTTAATTCTTCAAACTCATCTACCGGCATAGGCTTGTAGAAATAATATCCCTGCATTTCCTCACATCCAAGACTTCCGAGGAAATCAGCCTGTTCCAGTGTCTCAACACCTTCTGCGATAATAGAAGTTCCAATAGCATGGATCATCTGGACCATGTAGCTAAGTATTGTCCGACCCATCTTTTGGTCACCTGAACCGGTAATAAATCGAAGATCAAGCTTTATGCGATCAAGGATAACTTCTTTTAACATATTCAGTGATGAGTAACCACTTCCAAAGTCATCCATTTCAACTTCAAAGCCTGCTTCACGAAGTTTGGTTGTTGTTTTGATGATGGTATCGGAGTTTTCGACATATGCGCTTTCCGTTATCTCAATACGAAGTTGACCAGGCAATAGGTTATAGAACTCTTTTAATGTATTAAAGTGGTCGGCTACATCAGGGTTCTTTACTATATCAAGTCTTGATAGGTTTACTGATACACACAGTTGTCTGCCCTGATCATTCCATCGCTTCAAATCCTTACACACAGTGTCCCAAACGTGACAGTCAAGATCATAGATAAGCCCAGCATCTTCCAAAACCGGAATAAATTCTCCCGGAGAAATGTTTCCATCCTTCTTGCTTTTCCAGCGGCAAAGAGCCTCTGCACCAGTTATCATCCCAGTCTTATAGTTGACCTGTGGCTGATACCATACTTGTATTTCCCCAGACTCAATAGCTGCAGGAAGGCGACTTGCGATACCGGCACTTTTCCTTCCCATGTCCCACTGCTTTGGGTTATAAAACTCAAATCCTTCTTTCTTGGATTCTCTGACTTTTCTTTCTGCAATGCGGGCATAATCAAGCATCTTATCCACGTTTATGTCTTTATAGTCATCAGGCATAAGAACATAAATACCAGAGCAGAGCCTTACAACAAAGTCTTTTCCACGATCGCTAAAATAATTGCGAACAGGAGTCAAAATATATTTTTCATCCTGAAGAATCTGTTCATTGCCGCCAATACATCGAAGGATAACAAAATGATCTCCATCATACCTTCCTATAGCTTCTTTATCGGTAAGTACTTCAAGGCTTCTCTCAGTCCAAAATTTTAACAGCTCATCTCCGGCCTTCCAGCCAAAGCTGTCGTTGATGAACTTAAAGTCTTTTATGTTGTTATAGGATATCGTATACGGTGTATCAGGGTTGTTAGTGAGTAGTTCCTCAACTTTTTTACGGAATCCATTGTGGCTGAGCACACCAGTGAGAGGATCGATATCCTCCATTATCCGCATCTTTTCCTTCTGCTCTTCAAAATATGCTTTCTGTCTTAGGACAAGCATTATAACAAGAGCAGCAAAAAGGATAGTCCCAATAATAAGGAAGTATTTATATTGGTAGAGATAGTCTTCAAAAGTATATACATAAAGATCTCTGGTAGTGTAATCAAGGGCTATAGCCTGTTTTTTGGTTTCAGGAATAGCTGCAATTCCTTCGTTCAGAAGTTCAATTCGTTTTTTTCCCTCTGGGGTTTCAAGAGTTCCGGCACGAAAATCCATTGAAAACATGGCAGAAGGCTGTACTTTAAGATCATTATAGGATGGCTTTTGAAGCACATAGCTCCACGCATATGAGTTATGTAAAAGTGCATCTACCTCTTCATTTCTAAGCGCTTTAATGCAATCAGCCATGGAATTGTAAAGGTTTATCGTTATTCCAGGGTATAACTGCTTTACAGTTTCTGCTACACCGCCCTGTGATTTTAGCATGCCTACTCTGATGGTATTTATGTCAGAAATAGAGTGCTTATCTGTAGTCACAAGGGTAAATGGGGTCTGGATGAGATTGTCCGATACGATGGTCGCTTGACCAGATGCACTTGAAACAGCACTTCCAAAGGGCATAACAAGATCGTACTCAGTACTATCAAGGGCTTCCTTAAGATTTGATTCACTTATAGCTTTGAATGCGACATTGAAACCAGCTTCTTTGGCAGCGGATTCCATAAGATCAACGCCGATTCCTGCAATCTTGCCGTTGTCTTTATCAATGTAAAACATAGGACATCTGTCTACAGGCACACCGACTGTAAATTCTGTAGCAGGAGAATCAGACGAGGCATAAACAGGCGTCAAAAAGACTCCCAGATAGATTACCAGGAAAAGGAGGGCTATGCTGATAGTAGTATGGATCCTTTTTGATTTCATGATACACTCGCCTTATTGTTTGTTCTTTGCTTTAGATACTCACACTTAATTCTAACATTATTATGTTAAAATACGATAAATAATAAATAACAAATCGATAAAGGCGACTTCTAGTATTCCGGCATTGCTAACTTATGCGCATACGGGACTTGAACTAGGGATTCACGGAGCACCATTAGAACATAAAAAAGTGTTCCGACGCTATATGAGTCATCGGAACACCATAGACCGACGCAGCATGGCATTTCCATCCTTGCAATAGTAACATCCCTTATGTCCTTGTTACTGATAACTTCTGTCAGTTTCTCAGTGTAATCTCCCTCATCCGGTTTGGGACATCCGATCATTGTAAACCTGCCCTGCATCATAAAAAGAAAAGTATAAAACTTTTTTCGACAGGGTAAATGAAACAACAATACTATAAAATTCGAGGCATTTAAGCTCTCTTATGTTTAAAGTGATGCTGTCTGGGTTTGTGCTTAAATGCAACTATGTTTAGAGGCTTTTCATCCTTTTTTGCATAATTCTCATATGCCTTCTTATAGTGTTTCTGTCCGGCCCAGATATCGTCAGCTACAGGCGCCCACTCTTTTGCGTAATCATCACACTTTGCACACAGATGTTCAACACTTTCTTCAGACTCTTCATTGGTACCATGAGCTCCGGATATTTCAACCATGTCCCTTAAAAGAGCCGGATTTTCAAGCATTGGGCATGGCCTTAAATGATTCTTATTAAATGGCTGCCCCTTATGATATTCCATGAAAAGAGGACTTTGAAGCATCTCAAGTATTGAATGTGTATGTATATTCGTGTTGGAGAAGTGGATAAATACGCATGGCTCAGCATCTCCGCTTGAATTGATGTGGAAGTAATTTCTTCCGCCTGCTATGCATCCGCCAACTGCTTCGCCATCATTCTGGAAATCCATAGGGAAGAATCCCAGGTCACATTTGTCACTTCTCAGGAATCTAATCTGATCCACCATCTTCTTTCTCTGTTCTACCGTTGGCATAAGCTCAGGAACAGCATTGTTTCCAACCGGCATATAGTGAAAGAAGAATCCAAATCTT
This sequence comes from Butyrivibrio sp. AE2032, assembly GCF_000702965.1. Lineage (NCBI taxonomy): Bacteria > Bacillati > Bacillota > Clostridia > Lachnospirales > Lachnospiraceae > Butyrivibrio > Butyrivibrio sp. AE2032. The sequence continues at coordinate 354,249 of NZ_JNLF01000003.1, forward strand.
GCTCCTTTTTCAGCTATAAACTCGATGAACTTAGGATCAGTAACTGCCTCGATGTTGTTTCTTGTATAGCAGATGGAAGTTCCATAAACTATTCCGTACTTTTTGAGTAGATCCATGGCATTCATTACTGCATCATAATGACCAAGGCCACGTCTTGCGTCATTAGTCTCAGGAGTTCCCTCGATAGAAAGCTGGAATGTGAGATTTCCAAGCCTTACAACTTCTTTACAGAAATCCTCATCAATAAGTGTTGAATTGGTATAGATAGAGAACTCAACATCATTGTGCTTTTCTGCCAGTTTCAAGATATCTTTCTTCCTTACAAGAGGTTCTCCTCCTGTCATCATGTAAAGATATACTCCCAGCTCTTTTCCCTGGGTAACGATTTTGTCCATATCTTCAAAAGACAGATTGTGCTTAGGTCCATAAGTACCTGACCAGCATCCCGCACAGTGCATATTGCAGGCGCTTGTAGGGTCAAAAAGAATAAGCCATGGGATATTGCATCCGTATTTTTCCCTGTTTGCCCTGATCATTTTTGTGCCTCTGAAAAATGCCTCATAGCCAAGATTGAGCATCATCATCTTTGCAACATGCGGATCTGTCTCATCTATTACTTTATTCAAAAACTTAACCCATCTGTTATCCGGATCTTTAAATGCCGCTCTTACTTTATCAAGGCTTTCTTTTCTGGCTCCATCTTTACCCCAGAATTTCTCTGCCTGGTCAACAAGCTTAAGATAAGTAGCAGTCCTGTTCTCCGTTTTATCGAGATTTGCAAGGAACCTGTCAATCAGTATGCTAAAAGCCTGTCTTTGTACTTTGTGAGAAATGTTTTTTGCTAATTCCATACTTGTTATGCCTCCCCAAACGATGCTACAATTATTCTGATGTAACAAGTGTAACGCCACAGCATATTAATAACAATGGCTCTACCATCGGACATGACAATATTTCGTTTAAGTGAACCGATGTTACATTCTTGCATTTTTTGTAACGTCGAGAGGGAGAAAAAATGAAAAGCTCAAAAGAATCTTTAACAGAAATGCAAAAAAAAGAAGTTCTGAGGATGAATAATAAGGAGTCCAATCAGCTGACAAGAGAGTGTCTGCAGCTTTCGCTTATGCATCTAATGAGCGAACACCCTTATGAGAAGATCACCATCAGCGAGATAGTACGCCGTGCAGGAGTATCAAGGACGGCGTTCTATCGAAACTATACAGATAAAGAAGATATCCTGCATGAGCTTGGGGATGAAATAATAAAGCGTATAGCGGAGATCAGCGAAAAGCCCGAACTGCACGAAAACCCACATCTGTGGTTCGAAGATATTTTTCGGGCTGTCAAAAACGATAAAGATATAATATCTCTGTTTGACCAAGCCGGAATTCTTCAGAATGAACTCTTTCTTGAAAAAGCGGTCTCAGAGCGGCTCTATCCTACAGCTGACCCAGAAAAGAAGTATCTCAGACTTGCTGCCGAAGCTGCCATTTTACAAATACTCATAAGCTGGTTCAGGGATGGGATGCAGGAAGACGAAAAACAAATGGCTGATATCTGCGTAAATATCTTTGATAACGCTTTGAGCAGACTGCCATAATTAACAAGGACCTCTTCTAACATGAGAAATGATCCTTCCTGGCGTAAACGAAGTAATTCTTGCGCATATGAAGCTTGACCCCGGAATTCCCTTAGCACCAATAGAACATAAAATTCCGATATAATGCTCATTCCAGCAAACTGGAATTGTTAGCACTCTGTCTTATTGCACCGGAGGCATAAAACATAAAATGCAATCGCCAGAAACTGTGATACCACAGACACAGTGACAAGATACACAGGATTCAAATCATACAGGGCACCGAGAAGCCAACTGCCCAGAAACCACGCAATACCAAATCCTGTCTCAAATATTCCGAAACCGGTGCTTCGCATGGAACGCGGGACGATTCCGCTGACAGCTGCTTTCATAATACTTTCCTGCGCACCCATTCCAATCCCCCACAGAATTATCCCAGCTCCGATCAACCAGGCATTTCCAGTCATAAAAACAAAATATGAGAAGAATGTGCTGCATAGTGTGGAAATGATCAGAGCCTTCAGCCCGACCTTATCATAAAGCCAGCCAAAGAATAGTGCAGCAAAGGCATCCACAGCCATTGCCCCAGCATATAGCAGGCTGAGCATGGATTCATTAAATGCTCCGGTATTAGCCGAATGAAGTGTGATCAGGGTGAAGTCTGCAAAGCCAAAAGCAAAAAAGCAGATGGCCGCCATGAACAGAACAAATGACTTCCTGAATTCAAAGCTTGCCGGTTTATCTTCCTGCTTTTCAAAGATCTCCGGATCAGGGTATCTTATCTTTGCTGTCAAAACAAGAGCTATGGTGATCATTGCAGGAACAAGCAGTATCGCAAAAGAGATTCTATATGTTGTAAAAAGGTCGTCTGTACCTTTTACAAGAGCTGTTACAAAAAGCAGTACCGGTCCGAGAAACGCGCCAAGCTGATCCAGAAACTCCTGATAGGCAAAGCCTTTTCCGGTTCCGATCTCGCTTGCCGCAAAGCTTACCAATGTGTTTTTGGCAGGCTTTTTTATCGCTTTTCCGATACGCTCCAGGATCACAAGACCGCAGGCCCAAATCCAGCCATGTTCAGGTACGAGTGCCAGTGCAGGAATCGCCAGAGCCTGTATTACATAGCCTGTGATAACAAATGTCCAGTATTTCTTCGTTTTATCTGCTATAAATCCGGATATGAGCCTTAGTGAATACCCGCACAATTCTCCTATACCGGACACAAATCCGATGGTTGTAGCGGATGCCCCTGCGAGGTTCAGATATTCGCCCAATATGCTTCTGGCGCCTTCATGAGTCATGTCCGAAAACAGACTTACGATTCCCATCAGGGTTATAAATATTATGGCGCCAGACAAAGCCCTTTTTTTATCCATGTTCTACTCCACTAATCCCGATTTGCTTATTTCATTATCCTGAAATTCAAAGTTTTATTATCGTCGCAAGTTTCTTTCCGCATAGAATTCCAAATATGCAGCAACAACAACTCAGTACCACATATAATCCGCCATTCATATATTGTTTCTTCTCAAACAAATTAAAAGCTTCAAGGGAAAATGTAGAGAATGTGGTAAAACCTCCACACACCCCTGTCTTCCAGAAAAGAATGGTATTATCAGATACACTTTCTCGGTTACTGGTAATTCCAACAACGAATCCAATTAGTATGGCACCGAGGATATTTGTAATCAGAGTTAATATCGGAAAATAAGTCTTAACAGGAATCAGACTTATTGCATATCGCGCTACTGCACCCAAGGCACCACCAAGTGCTACAAATAGAAAATTCATATCAACCTCTCTATTGTCATATATACTGAAATTTAAAAAGTATTCTCTGCCTTACTCTTAAGATAGCTATCAGCCTTTTTAAGCATCTCTTTTTTGTTATCATACTCTATGGTATTGATAGCATCTTCAAGTTTAAGAATCTTCAGAGCTTTGACCTCGTCTGGTCTTGTTATGCTCGGAGATGAGTCTTTATACTTAGCAAGGAAATAAACTACCTGCTTTGTCACTCCAGGTTTTTCTGAAAGCGTATACTGTTCGCTTGCTCTAAATTCAGTGTCTAACTCGACTTTCAGATTTGTTTCTTCCTTTATTTCACGAAGCGCAGTTTCTATTTCAGTCTCGCCTTCTTCCATATGTCCTTTTGGAAAGCTGTGAGATCCGCTCATTTCCTCAACTAAAAGATATTTTATTACTCCACCGTCTATAGTGTATACTATTGCCCCGCAAGATTTTTCAAACTTATCATTGAATTCTTTTTTACCCAGTTCCATGTAAATATAAAGAGAAGGATCTTCTCCTAAAGCAATAACATACTCAGGCATTTCTTTCTGAATAAATCCCAACTTACGGTACAAATTTATTGCCTTGGCATTAGCTGGATGGGGATCAACCCACAGATTTTCAGCTCCTTGTTTAAAAGCTTCTTGAATAGAGTATAGTAGCGCCTGCGTTGCAATCCCTCGGCCCCTGGCAAATTCAAATAACTTAATATCCAAAGAAGCATTTTTAGTTTCCGAATCAATACGATATTGAGTCTCACCGCAGTATTTGCCATCTTCAAAAATTGAATAATGATTTTGCTTTGGTCTTGCAGATATGAATCTATCTAACCATTCTCGTACTGCTTCCCCTGTCTCATGCAATCCTCCTGGCCAGATATACTGCATGACGTCTTCATCTGCCCACAGGTTTTGTATATTCTTGATATCATCATATGTTGATTCTTTAATAGTTATCACTTAGTTCAGCCCCTAAATCTTTAGTTTGTCTTAGTCAGTTTTAACTGAAATCTAATCAGCGAAATGAATCACTTCTACAGATTATAATGTCCTAATTTTCTCCACAACTTTTTTAAACTCATCATATCTAATTTGCTCAGAAAAGGTTTCATACCCTTATATTTTAATAGTTGAAACAAATAAGGAAAAGCCTTGTCATCAAGGCTTTTCCATTATAAAATCCATCTTTAGTTATCAGTTCTCGAATCGGCGGATTAACAAAAATATTGCGTCTTTGGGCTAACCTTCTAGGATGTCCAGTTCATCATCAATAGCTCTGGATACAAACTGGTTTATTGTGATTCCTTCATTGGCAGCATATAATGCAATTTTCTTATGCTGTTCGGGTTTAATACGGACATTGAAGGAGCCTTTAAACTCACGCTCAGGCTCTTTACCAATCTTTTTGCAGTAATCCAGGTAATTATCTATACAGTCATGCATTGACTGGGTAAGCTCTTTTACCGATTCTCCATGAAAGTTCAGAGAATCATTGATTCCGAGAACATGACCGATAAAAATCTGATCTTCCTGGTCAAATTCTACCTTTGCATGATATCCGTTGTATTCCATCAGTGAACTTATCATTCTATCTCACCTACTTCCTTTAGAAATGCTATGACCATCTTTACATGATACCTGTACAGCTCATTGCCTGGGTGTGGACCGTCAAATTGGAGGATACGTTTGGACTCGATGTGGTAATAACCTATCCCGGATCCTCTTCCGCCCTCGAACTTTTCACAGCCGCACTGTTTCATAAGTGCATCAAGTTCCCTGATGGTAAAGCTAGTTGGCGCCGGCTTTGATAATAGTTTTTCCAGTAATTTTGATTTCTTTGGCACAGTAATTCCTCTTGCAACTATTTTCTAGTTACAATATAACACTTTAGCCCTACCTCGTCAATTCCAACAGAGTAACAGCTAGCATTTCCTTATTTCATACATATCTTCATGTTTCAGATACAATACCTGATATGTCGGGATTATTAGTGTGTTCCATGGATCAGATATATATACTCCGCCTGTAGACGTTGCTGATTTCTTGAACTGGATCCATAGGTCATCTATCATATCTGACATGATGAAAAGTTTAAGATAAACTTTATCTGCTTCAGATTCGCCAATTTCGTAAAAACGCATCCCACCTACACAAGTAACATCTTCCAGAGTATATGACCGTAAATTTCTTTGCATTACAGGCCGGATGTTGTGTCCAAGGCAGGCTGCGCTGATAGCATCACTGGGCTCTTCGAAGCCCTGCATTATCCATGTGAAGCATATTGCGAGCAGTGTCATATCCGAATCACGGATACTGTCCACGTAATGTAAGGTGTTAACATCGTTTTCTGACAGTGAGAAAATGCCCTTGCCTATGATAGACATATATTTTGCGAATAAAAAGCAGTCAACCATATCATAAGAGTCATACTCTGCAGGCATAATACGGAAGAACTTCTTTATGCGCTCAAATGGGTTATATACTACATTCTGCTGATTAAACCACGTGAAGAAACCCGCTTGAAAACAATCATATGTTTCCGGGCGTCGATCAACATACATTTTCGATATTATAGGCGTTTTATCTGCTTCTTTAGAAAGAATAGGTGAATAAAGATAACTTATATTTGAAGTGTACACTTTCCCATATTTTTCAAAAGATCTATTGATCACATCTGTATCATAAAAGTCATTTGGATTAGTCCTGCAGCAAGGAAGGGGTAATAAATAAGCATTAAATCCTGTCCCTTTCTCATACGGACTGCATCTGATTCCTTCTGCGTGATAGAAATTATGTTCAAAAACAAATCTCCCATCCGTCCCTGTTCCCGGGTGGAAAGGGCAGGTCTTTACATAATGGAACTGATGGATTATGCTATGATATCCATCTTTCAGGCATTTGGGGCATATTCGCATATGATATGTACCAAAATAAGATCTTGCAGTGTTATAATCCATATGCGCAAAGATTTCCATTTTGTCTATATACCACTGGGGCAAAATTTTATTAAGGCACTCGATTGTTTCTAAACTGTTTCTGCAATGTCCATCCATCTGAAATCCTTCTATATATTTCTTCTCGTTGGTCGCTTCAGCTCCAAGCATTTTGAGCGCATGTTTACTTGAACATATGTTGACCCTGCAAAAGTTTGCAAGAATGCTGAATATGGATTCATAAGGTCTCACCCATTTTTTATCCCATCTGTATTTTCTGGAAAAAAGTAAATCCTCTTTATTTAGTGTATTCATCATCTGATTCACCATAGCCCGAAAGCGCTACACAACTTTCAAGTTCCTTTCTCGTAGGGAATGCAATTGGACTGCTTCCCAGTTTTCCATGCTTATTGAGGCAGATCACCAGTGAATCTATGAAATATTTCATGGGAATATCTTCTGCCGCAATCCTCTTTTGGATCCTTACACTCTGAAATGCTTCCCAGAAGTCATTGCTGATATCAAAAAAGGTCTTACCATCTGCGTAAGGAAAATAAAAATCCACAAGTCCATCCGATAATATTTCATAGTCTGTAATGCAAACATGAAGTTTATCTACCGAAGCCATGCAGAACTGGAGCTCTTTGGGATCCTGTATACCAAAGAACTGGCTTTCATTGATCATGAAACGTCCAACTATCTGATCTTTGCCCTGAAGTTTAAAGGAATGCTTAAGATCCTTAAGTTCCCTTGTCCCGTACATGAACACAGATAACTGGATATCTTTTCCGCTAAGATTGTTATATAAATCCATAAGCCAGTAAAAATCCTTTTCCCTTAGTTTCCAGGCTTCATCAATGAACATGACTGCTTTCTTAAAGGGGGTCTCGTGAGCACGTAATATAAGCTCATTAAGAACTCGTTCTTTTAGTATTAGTGCGGTACTGTATCTGGGACATTCATAGCCCATAGCCATAAGTATCGAGGCATAGAAGTTTCTCTCAGTTTCGGGGTGATCAGTCACATTCCATATAATGACCATTTCACGGCTCCCATATTGATTTCTTATGGATTCAGCTACATAGTTCATGCACACCGTCTTGCCTATCCTGGCTCTTCCATAAGTAATACTCCCACAAGCTCCTATGCCGAGCCATGAATTGATTCTCCGTTCTTCATCAAGGATGCTCTTAGTCGGAAATACAAGCTTACGGGAAGTAAGATAGCGGATAGTCATCTGTGATATGAACTGTTCTGATATATTATTAGCTGATACAGCTTCTTTTGCAGAATACACGCATTAACCCTCCTTTCTGTTTTGGAACATCAACGTATAAAGGTCTTCCGGTGAAAGACCTTTAATATCTTCATATCTTAGTACAGCCCCAGTTTCCTGTTTTTTACGTACAGTCTCCAGGTTAAATGTATTATCACTTTGCTGTTCTGCTGCTATGCCCTTGCTAATCTCACGTCTGACTATATCTGCCCTGGTAGCGTTTCTCCGGCTTTTCTTTCCCTTGACATCAAGGCTTGATATATATGCATCTATCGGTGTATCAAATATTAGTTTTGATCTCCCACGCTCTCTGGCAAGCTTCAGGGCATTCTTTCTCGTCCTGACGGAATGTGATTTTGTACCGAATTCCCCACTTGCCTTAAGCGTGTCTATATATCTGCCATCCTGATCATATGCCTCAATACTGGAAATATCCCTGGGGTCATAAAGGATGGTCAGTGACTGTCCAAGGTAGAGTTCAGTGGCAGAGAGTATCTTGCTACGATACTCAGTACCCATAAACTGAATATATGCGTGTTTGCCATGTGCTGCCCTACCTCTGACAGTGCGTTTGTCCATCCTCATGTTCAGACGTTCTATGACTGATATGATCATATCTTCGTCAGCCACATATGGGTAAAGCCCTGCTTGAAACAATTTGCAGCTCATGCACTCTAAGGGTGAAAGTCCATCTACCCCTTTATGGGGTGTGTTATTATACTCAGCTATGAGAACATCTATCAGTTCAGTCATCTGTTCATATGTGACATCATATTTTATTGCATTTTTTTCAGGGTTTTTTCTGACAGGATCTTTGGTATCTGACCCGGTTGTTGATGGCAGCATATGGAATCCTCTGGACTCTAGCGTTCCGAAAAATCTTTCAACAATTCCTCTTGTTTCGGGAGTTGCAACAGATCCATAGTTAACGCAGCAGCCAAGCTCATCTACAAGTTTTCCTACCGTGTATGCTGACAGATGCGATTTTGCATTATCCAGCATTATTGAATCAAAGACTGCATATTTGAAATCAGAAAACGCGGTTGAATAGAAACCGCCATTAGATGGATACTGAAGTCCTTCGATGGTCAGATCCAGCAGAGTTTTCGGTATGATGGCATTTTTAATAGCATCCATGACATCATACTGGTCGTAATTAAATTCCTGAGAAAGGGAATATCCAAGGATACATCTTGTTGCTATATCTATCACGGCTATTAACCACGCCCTTGTAGCAACAACCTTGCTAACAGTGCCGTCTGTATTGGGTACATCAATTACATATTCGATATCTATGATGTGGCCGTCAATCTGTACTGTAGCAAAAGGAGCCACCGGATTGACTGTAAGTCTGTGCCCAATCCCTGTAGACGCAAGCTTCTGGGCAGTATTTTTATCAAATCTTCTGGCATTTAAAGAAATGTTATCAGCTTCAAGTTTATGGACGTAGGCACACATGCTGACATATCCACGGTTTTCTGTAGTAAATGGGTACTGCCACTCTGTAATGCCAAGATTGCGGCATTCTTTAAGAAATAACCTGTGAAGTGATGTTATGTTCATGTTCCTGACAAGCGTATATTTCCTGTCACCAAAATAACACCCTATTATGAACTCTTTCAATTGAGGATACTTCTCCAGAAGCTGATCAAACTCTCTGCCATGTCCTGATCTCGTTTCTCTAAAGGGTTTACCTCCTGTTAAAAGACCGTGATATCCAAGAATATTCCCTGCATCATTTGAAGAAAGACATCTTTCTATCAGCGATACCATCCTCGAACCGGGGATACCTGTCATTTCAGTAATCTTTTTTACAGATTCGCCATCTATGTACATATCTACAGCCTGCTTTTTTAGCATATATCTACTTCTTTTAGATTCAGGGACAGTACTGATAAGCGGTTCAGTCCACATGCTCCTTGCCTGGCGGAGTTCTTCGATATTATATTTTTTATTAGCCAATGGAGATCACCTCCGTATCTGCAGAGATGCAGTCTGTATTCATATTGCTCAGTGTGACCAATCCTCTATAGTACAGATCTGAAATATAATCCAGCGCTCTGTACTTTTCTAGGCGCCCCATCTTTTCAAGTTCACCGATACATATATGCCTTTTTGCCTGGATAAAACTTAGGAAGATCCTGTCTGCATTTACTCCACAAGCTGTGAATCTTCTGGCCCTGGCTGCAAGAAGCGATATATTTCGGATATAGAAAGGTCCTGTTTCAATATTCTTTTCGTTTCGGAATACAAAATTGACATCATTCTGTAAGCGCCACGCCGACTGGCAGGCAACCTTCACATGATCCTTACTATCATCAGAACTGCAAAGATATGCAACACCTTGATATTCTTCTGTTCCGTCTTTATATTTTACCCATGCATTGAACAGAACCTTTGACTCCTTCCCTCCTATATAGACAGTAGTTTCCAAAGGATATTCACAGTACCACTCCACATCAGGATTCATCTCAAGAGTAAGAATATTCTCATATTCAAGGTTAGAAAATACTGCTACTCTTCTCCGAAGTTTTCTGCTGTGAAATACCCAATAGTTACTGCCATAGCTTGAACTTCTCAGCCTGAAAATAGGTTCCTCGTATCGATACATTTTTAGTGCACCTCCTATCGATAAAATTAAGTTTATATAACGATAATATTATCGGCATAATTATATCCTTGGCATTCATATTCGGCTTTTTACACTTTTATCTTTAAAATTACGGCTTTTTACAAAAATAGCTTAAATGGTACGGCTTTTTACGATTTTTAGCTTTAATAATTTAACCTAAATGGAGAGTAATGTAAAATGTGAAAAAAAAGAAAGCCCATGGTTGTGAGCTTTCTCGTATATGTATATTTTACTGTTTTAGGTTAATCTGACAGTAATTTAGTATATGTACGGAGTATTATATTCTTTTCAAACTTATAGGAGGGTTTCTTCAATGGCAGATGCTAATACTAGTAGTAATGCAGCTAAAAAAGGTGCTCCAAAGGCCATCAGTGTAAGACTGGCGGCAATGTTTGTAGGACTACTTATCGCCAGTATCCTGGTGGCAGAATTCCTTGTTTTGGGCTTTGGTTTCAATCTGGTAAAAGACCTTATTGACACCTCTCTCAGCAATCAGGTTAGCGCCAGTGCTTCTGAGGTCAACAAGGATCTGACTTCAACATTCTACTATCTGAATGGTGTTGCTGATGCAGTTGAACAAACCGAGTTTAAGAACAATGACGATATAATGGAATACCTGATAGGAACAGTAGGAAGATACAACATGATCCCTACAGGTGCTTATCTTGCTCTTAACGACGGAACCTTCCTGTATCCAAGTGAACCAGACTTTCAAATGGATGGCATAACCGAAAAAGCCTGGTATAAAGAGGCTATAGGCTACGACAATTCCTGGTTCTATTTCTATGACCAGCCATATTTTGATGAAGTAACAGGTGGCCTGTGTGCTACAGTTATCAGACACGTACACTTAAAGGACGGCAGAGAGGGCTGCTTTGCAGCAGATCTCTTCATGGCAGCGTCCCAGGAAAAACTGAATGAAGTTGTTATAAATGAGACCGGTGGATCAATGATGATCACAAAGGGCGGTCTCATCCTCTCCTACAGAGATGATACCAGCCTTTGCGGAAAGAACGTCTCCGAAGTTACAGATCAGCCCATTGTAACCGCTATAGCAGAGCTTGTAGCAGGTGAGAGTGAGGAAGATGTAGGAAAGGTTGTACCTCTTAAAGCAGGCGGTCAGAAATACTATGCAGTAACAGCAGGCGTCAGCGGAACTGACTGGAGTGTTGTAAGTTATGCCAAGCAGAAGGAAGTTCTTTCAACTCTCTTAAGACTTATCTTCATTCTCATCATAGTAACAGTTGTATCTGTAGTTCTTGTTATCATCATCATAACCAAGGCGCTTCACAGCATGATCAAGAAACCTGTTACAGCGCTTACTGATAACATTGAAAAGATTTCCGGCGGTGACTTCACCGTAGACATCACCTCTAAGGGCGATGACGAAATTGCATACATGAACAGAGCCATGGGCGACTTTATCCATGGCATGAGAGATTCTCTTTCTGAGATCAAGGATGTTTCCGGAAAGCTTATGGGAGATGCTCAGACCTCCAAGTCCACAGCTGAAGATCTGGAAGAAGCAGCTAACAACCAGTCCGTAAGCATGACTCAGATCAGAGAAAACATCGACAACATGGCAAGTGCCGTTAATGAAGTTGCTGAGAACGCTACTGTTCTTGCCCAGACTGTTGCCAGTGTAACAGATCAGGAACAGCAGATTGAGGCATCCATGAACGAGCTTGTTAAAAAAGCTGATTCCGGACAGCATGATATGTCCACAGTGGCAGATGGTATGTCCGACATTGTTGAGTCCATGAAGGATATGGCAGACGCTGTAGCTAACGTTGATGAAGCTGCAGATAAGATCAATCAGATCATTGACCTGATCAACTCCATTTCTTCACAGACCAACCTCCTGTCTCTTAACGCATCCATCGAGGCTGCAAGAGCAGGTGAAGCAGGTAAGGGCTTCGCAGTTGTTGCTCAGGAGATTGGACAGCTGGCACAGAACTCTGCAGATGCTACCAACCAGATTGGTGAGATCATCAAGGATATGTCCCAGAAGGTTCAGATGCTGTCTGAGAAGTCCGAGACAAATACTACTCTTATCAACAACAGTGCTGAAACCGTAAATGTAGCAGCCAACACCTTCAAGGAGATCACTCAGGAGCTTTCAGACGCTAACAGCATCCTCACAGAAATGGCAGAACAGATGCAGAAGGTTAACGATGTTGCCACCAACATGGCTTCTGTATCCGAGGAGCAGTCAGCATCTACTCAGGAGATTGCTGAGAACGTAGAAAGGGTTACCGAGGCAGCCAAGGGAGTTGCATCCTCCTCAGAGCTTGTTGCCAACGCAGCTTCTTCAGTATCAGATGCGGTTGACACAATCAATGGCAACCTTGAAAGATTCACGATCAATTAAGCCTGATAGAGTAGGAGGCGGTGGCTAACCGCCGTCCTCTCACAACACCGTACGTACCGTTCGGTATACGGCGCTTTCAATAGTTGACGTGCACAGACTGATAGGCTGTGGCTAAATCATAGAAGCCACTGCTTATCAGTCTTTCTTTTGACATAGCTCGCTTCACCGCAGAAAGGTTGGAGCAGAACCAATGTCCTTTACGGCAATTCGCCGCCATGTGTGCATAGTACTCTGGTATACCCATCCGAATCAGATTTCTCTTCTTAGTCTTAGGCAATTTCCATTGTATCCATATGCACATGCGTATTCTGTGATAGAGCCATCCATTGATGTCATCTAAGTTGTTCTTCATGCTGGCAATCCCATAATAGTTAAGCCACCCTCTAGCATATGCCTTGATTTTCTCTAGGCTTGGCTTGATGGACTGTACAGACTTACGGGAAGATAAGTCTTTCAGCTTGGACTTAAACTTCTTCCATGACTTTGGATGAACTCGGACATATATGCCACTTCCGTTCCTTCCCAATGCAAAGCCAAGGAATTTAAAATTTCGGATTGCAAACACACTTACAGTACGGCTTTTCTCTCGGTTAACTGTAAGTTTTAGTTTCTCTTCAAGATATCTCGTACTACTTTCCAAGAGTCTTTCCGACGCCCGCTTGCTTTTGGCAAGGAGAACTATGTCATCCGCATATCTGATGCAGGGAACACCTCTCTTTAGAAACTCTTGGTCGAACTCATTGAGGTAGATGTTCGCAAGTAGTGGCGATAGGTTACCACCTTGGGGCGAACCTTCCTCTGTATCAATGACCACTCCGTCTTCCATAACTCCACTTTTCAGATAGCGCTTTATGAGCTGTACCACACGTTCGTCCTTCACATTCTTTCGGAGAAGATTTATAAGGATTTCGTGGTTCAGAGTATCGAAATACTTGGATAAATCAAGCACCACCGCAAATGTGTATCCTTGCTCTGCGTACTCTTTGACCTTTAGTATGGCTCCTTTTGCATCTCTGTTTGGACGGTAACCATAGCTTCCATCCGCAAACAGTGGTTCATAGATAGGCACTAACTGTTGGGTTATTGCCTGCTGGAGTGTACGGTCTATCACGGTAGGTATGCCAAGCTTACGCACACCACCATCTGGTTTTGGGATCTCAACTCGCCTGACCGGCGACGGAGTGTACTTTCCACGAAATATACGGTCGGTTAGCTCCTGTTGATGTTCCTTGAGATAAGGAAGTGCCTCTTCGATAGTCATGCCATCAATTCCTGCCGCTCCCTTGTTTGCCTTTACTCTCTTGTACGCTCTGTTAAAGTTGTCTTTATACAGTATCGCTTCTAAAAGTTTCGGCTGTGCACTGTCTCTTTCTTTCCATATCCGATTGAATGACCTACGCGCTTTCGCATACCCTTCATGTTCCGCATTATCTCTTTGCGAACAGCCATTGTTTTCAATGTTTTCTGCCATAAATGGTCATTCCTCCTTTCTCGGTCATACTCAAGACTCCTATTGATTTGGTCCTTCGCCTCTTGGCTACTATGACCTCTGCTGACTTCTGTGCGTTCAGCACCGCCTCGTTTCCTTGTACAGTGGTTACTCCTTTCAGAGCATTTCGCACAGACCTCCCTAGGTACCACACGTTTCTTCCTCTCCATCCGTCTGCCTCATCTATCATGCATGATTCCGTGTAGTTATCGGGCTTCGGCTTGATATGCAGTCTTACCCTCATGCATGACCTCTTATGAGATTTCTGTTCGTCAGACCAGAGATTTGCCCGTGAGTTAGTATGTTCCTCACATCCGGCTTCCTTCAGATTCCACCTCACGATGGACACCCTTGCCTTCGGCTATATCCTTCCCACTACCGGGCGGATTCGGGACTTTAACCCGTTAGAAACGTGCGCCGCTAGGCGCACATACAAAGGGGCGGTACAAAAAGTACCGCCCTCTTTTTTGTCTCATTATTCTTTCTCTTCTTCTGTAACCGGTGTGTTTACCGTGATCAAGACCTTAGTGATACGATTACCCTTGATTCCACGGGCTGTAAGAGTAATGCCGTTATCAAGAGTAACGGTCTCTCCGTAGCCTGGGAGTCTGTCCAGAGCCTCGATCATAAGTCCTCCGATGGAGTCGTAGTCCTCTGAATCAAGGTCTGTCTTAAGCTCATCGTTGATGTCATCAAGCTTCATGTTACCTTCAACCAGGTAACGTCTTCCGCCTACGTTCTTGATCAGATTGATCTCATCTGAGTCGTACTCATCTCTGATCTCACCGACTATCTCTTCAAGCAGATCCTCCAATGTGATCATTCCCACTGTTGCGCCGTACTCAGAGAGAACAAAGGCAACGTTCTGGGACTTTTCGCGCATCTCCACCAAAAGATCAGCGGTCTTTTTAAACTCGTAGGTGTAATAAGCTTTTCTCAGGTGATCCTTTATCTTGAAGTTCTCTTTATCCTCAAGAAGGATCAGGTCTTTTACATTTATAAGTCCAATAATGTTATCCTGCTCATTTCCCTCATAAACAGGTATTCTGGTGTACATATCCTCCTTGAAGATCTTCATAACTTCATTATAGGTGGCTTCTGTACTTACACAGGACATGTCTATCCTTGGTATCATGATGTCCTTGGCTACTGCGTCGCTGAAATCAAATACGTTGTAGATGATCTCCTTCTCGCCGCTTTCTATGACACCATCCTCGTGGCTTACGTCCACGTAGGTCTTAAGTTCATTTTCAGTCATGGCCTGATGGTTGTCTGTGTTAACATGAAGGATCTTCAGGATAACGGTAGACACGCCATTTATAACAATGCTGACCGGTGTAACAATAGTCATCAGTGCCATTACAACGCCTGAATACCAGATGGAAATATTCTCCGCATAGGAGGTAGCAATGGTCTTTGGTACTATCTCACCAAATATCAGTACAACAAGAGTAAGAACTCCGGTACCGACACCAATTGCAAAGCTTCCGAACCTGTCAGTTACAAACACTGTCATGAGAGCTGAAGCACTAAGATTTACTATGTTATTTCCAATGAGGATTGCCGATAAGACCTTCTGGGCATCCTCCGTAATCTTAAGAACCCTTGCTGCTCTCTTATTTCCTTCATCTGCCAAAGCTTTCATCTTGACCTTATTACAGGTCATAAGCGCCGTCTCGGCAGAGGAAAAGAACGCCGACAGCAGCACTAAAATTATAAGAACTATTAACCTGACCAAATGAACGTCCAACTGTCTGAATCTCCTTTAACTAAGTGGATTAAGGTAGAACTCCTTGAAGTCCTCATATCCCTGATCTGTGAGCTGCTGCTTCTGGAACTTCTTGTTCTTGTTCATGCGAACTACAAGCACCTGTCTTCCGTCTGCTCTCTCCTTCTGAGCCTGGGCAATGATCTCGGCAAGTCTTTCTCCCTTGATGCCCTTTTCGATGAGGAATGCAGTCTTTTCGCTGGCTCCGGGAATCTTAAAGCCCTCATCCATCATGATCATGATGATACGCTCAAAGCCGATGGAGAAGCCACAGGCAGGAGTTTCCTGTCCAAGGAACTTTCCAACCATCTTATCGTAACGTCCGCCGCCTCCACAGCTTCCGCCGTACTGTGGCATAGCTACTTCGAAGATTGTACCTGTATAGTAGCTCATTCCGCGAACCAGAGTGGGATCAAATACCATCTCAAACTGAGCTGTCTTGGTCTCCTCAACTGAGCTGATGATCTCTGCAAGTCCTTCCTTGGTCTCTTCATCAAGGAAGTCACCTATCTTATCAGCGATGACCTTAAGGCCCTCCAAAGAGTCTTTTCCCTCTGCTGCCTTGAAAAGGTCAAGGTACTTATTAACACTGTCCTGTGAAAATCCAGCCTTAACAAGCTCCTCTGAAACACCATCAATGCCGATCTTATCCATCTTGTCCAGAGTGATGAATACGTTGTCGTACTCCTCCTCAGGGAATCCACTGTAGGCAGCCATAGCCTTTAAGATCTTACGGTCATTGATCCTGATCTTGAAATCCTTAAATCCAAGTCTGCCAAGAGTTGTGGTGGTGGCAAGGATAAGCTCTATCTCAGCAAGATTTGAAGCCTCGCCAAGGATGTCGATATCACACTGCATGAACTGACGATATCTACCCTTCTGAGGTCTGTCTGCTCTCCATACATTTCCCATCTGAAGTGCCTTAAATGGGGAAGGCAGCTCTCCTGCATGATTTGCATAAAAACGAACCAGCGGAACTGTAAGGTCATAACGAAGTCCTGAATCAGTAAGGTCATTCTCCTCCTTAGCTGTCTCAAGATTAAGCTTCTCACCTCTCTTCATTACCTTGAAGATGAGCTTCTCATTTTCTCCGCCCTGCTTGCTGTTAAGGTTTGCAAGGGACTCAACGGCAGGAGTTTCAATGGATGTAAATCCGAACTCTCCATAGGTCTTTTTGATGATGCCGATGCAATAATCCCTAAGAGCCATTTCCTCGGGAAGTATGTCCTTCATTCCGGTTACCGGTTTCTTAATAAGCGCCATATAATATCTCCTTATTACAATATCAGTGTGCCGTCATATCCTGCAGACAGCACACTGATTGAATTTTACTATTATGTCCCTTAGTTTGCAAGAAATTACATTTTTATTGGTTGTTCTTTCTCAAAAATTCAATAAATCTGTCCTTTGGCATTGGCCTTGCGTAAAAGAAGCCCTGAATGTGGTCGCAGCCAACTCTTATTATCTGCTTTGCCTGCTCCTCAGTCTCAACACCCTCAGCCACGATCAGCTTGTCCATGGCCTTTATGATCTTAACCAGATTGATCATTACCATGTAAGAGGTCTCTGACTCAAATGCCGACTGGATTATGCTCTTGTCCAGCTTAAAGATGTCCACCGGCAGTGAAGATATTCTGGCAAGATTGGAATAACCTGTTCCAAAATCATCCATAGAAAAAGACATACCAAATTCCTTAAGGCTTCTGATATTCTCGTCCATTGCTGAAGTTATTCCCTCTTCAAAGGTCTCTGTGATCTCCAGGTTGATCTGATCCGGACGAACATTGTATTTGTTCAGAGTCTTTTTCACATTGTCCGCCAGGTTAGTCTGGATACAGTCAACTACCGACAGGTTCACCTCCACGTAATCCAGTCCCAGGCTTGCCATATCCGTTGATGAAATAAGCTCACATACGGATTTCAAAACGAAATTATCTATGGCAATAACTGTTCCGTTTCTCTCCGCAACCGGCATGAAAATCGCAGGAGATATAAATCCAAGCTGTGGATCCCGTAACCTTAGCAGCGCTTCACAGGAGGTAAATTTCTTTTCCTTCGGATTATAAATAGGCTGATAATAAACCTCCAGAAGTTCATCATCCAGAGCATGCCTTACTATGTTATCGATCTTTTTGTCGTGCTCAACATGCTTTAAGTTGAGATCCCTGAACCTGAGAACTTCCTTGTTATGCCTAAGTAGGGCCTTCTTTATCACATCCCTGACTTCATTGAACTTCTCCAGGGTATCCACTTCGTCCGGGAATCCGATGGCGTACGGGCTCTGGAATAGCCTTATCTCCTGGCCGCTCATCCTCCAGGGCTCTTTAAATCTCTTTTGAATGATCTCAGCAGTCTTTTCTATCACAGGGTCATCAGGCTCGGCCTCTGGGAATATCATGATGTAGTGGCCATCATCCGTATAGAAAGTGTTACCCTCAGGACAAAGCTGCTTCAGATACGCTGTAATCTGGTTTAGAAGCTCTGACACAGCCTCAAGGGGCTCTCCACCTGTTATGACATCAATTCTTTCTATAGCGATTCCAAACACGGTAAACACTTTTTTCTGAAGGAGATTCGTAGAAACCGTGAAATTCAGGGCGTTCTTGGTTCCTGCACCGGATATCCTGTCAGCAAACTCGCTTGGATTCTGGAAGGTGTACACACACATTAAAAGAGCTAAGGACACACTAAACTCAAATACAGAACTGGACTTTGTAAGAATCCTTATAGGAATTCCCGCCAGCATCATGAGATAGTACATGATCAGCGCCACTTCCTTTTCCGAGCTCAGAGTCCTGATATATTTAACGAACAGATAGCCAACAAAGGGGAAATAGATAAACAGGCACAGATTAACAGATGCCCCCTGAAGGTAGTTGTACTCTAATTCTCCCGCTTCAGAGAAGGTAAAATAGTAATCTGTAAAAAGTCCGCTGGCAAAGAAAACAATGCAGTACAATTCCGGAAGAAGAAGCACTACCTTCTTTATGAAATTGTCCGGATAAATCCTGAAAATGGACAATACATAAAGGGTGGAGAAATATGCCATCAGGTAAGAACATATCTTTTCCGTAAGGACAAATACCACATTCATGTCCGCAGTGATCAGATTATTGAAGGTCTCATTGTATAGCCATGCATTATGAAGAAGCCCTGCCACATTGAGTATCAGAGCGTCAAAAATAATCATTCCAAAAATCTGCTTCTGCCTGTTATTATGAGCTTCCTCGGATACATCGATGACAAGCACTATGATAACAAGAAGCAGAGATGCAATGGAAAAGGCGATATTATAGCTTTGTGGACTGGTTATCAGACCCATTCTTTATCCCTCGCCGAAATACGAATCAATACGTTTGACAAAAGAGCTATCGGCAACCGGAACACCAAGATAATCCCCCAGAAGGAAATCGCAGCCCAGCTCTTCGGCCATGAGCTTGTCTTCCTCGGTACTAATTTTTGATGCTCCCACAAAAATACTAATATCATGGAAAAGATTTACAATTCCCTGTGCAACCCTCTTCATCTGTTCAGATTCCTGAGCCTGAAGGAGTATGCTGTGGTCAATATTGACCTCTATGACAGGCAGTGAAAGGATTCTGTCGAGATCTCCATAGCCGCTTCCAAATTTATCGACTATGATATAACTCTTCATTTCTGCCATCATTTTCAGATTTCGCTCAGCTACCGGGTTCATTGTAGTTATAGTTGTCTCAGTAAGCTTAAGGGTTATCCAGGAAGCTTCAGCTCTCTCTTCCCTGAGGATCTTCTTGATCCTCTTAAGGAAATCATGCCTTGAGATCTCACCCTGAGACATGCCTACTACCGCCCTGTACTTTCCGTTTCTGTCTCCTGCGTTCCAGAAATTCAAAGATCTGCAGGCTATGCGATAGGCGTATTCATCCGCATCCATCAGCGCCTGAGTTACCCTGATATCAGGAATATGGCCTCGGGGATCTATCTCATTTCCGCACTCATCATAGAAATAGCACACCACGTCTGCCGTATAATTGATCTTGTAAACCTTGGAAAGGACAGGCTGGAACTTGACTACAATTTTCTTTTCATCCAGATTTTTTCTTACCATCAGGTCGTAATCAAGAAGTCCACCATGATTCTTATAAATGTCTTTGTTGGCATCAATGATCACGTCCACTTCATTTTCCACATTGTCGCAGATAAAATCCACCTTGCCCATCAGTTCTACTGAAGTGCTGTAGTGTTCAGGATATCTTAGAAGGAAGCAGTGGCCCTCCACTTTTATGGCCATGTTTGAGAACACCCATGGTTCCTGAAGCCTTGCTGCTATTGCCTGAAGAAGGCTTTCTGTCTTTTCCCTGTCATCTGTATGGGCAGATACAGCAAAAACATTTTCTGAATACCTGTAGGTATAGGTCTCAATCCTAAGTTCTCTGTTTCCAACGCTCTTTAAATACTTTGATATCCTCCTGAGAAGATCCTGGGTCTGGGTATATCCCATCTCCTCACTCAGAGCACTGATGTTATCAACAGTAAGGAAAACAGTGCTGTGAGGACTCTTTCTGTTGGTCTTAAGATCAAGTCCCTCCAGAAAAGCCTTCCTGTTCAGGATGTTGAGATGCTCATCTACCATCTCTGTTGGATTCTGCAAGGAAATATATACCAAAGATATACTAATGACGGTAAACAGATTCTCTATAAGAACTGTCGGATAGAAGTACTGGATTATCATGCCCACCCCGATAAAGCCCACATAGGAAATGATAACCATCCTGGTTCTTCTCCTCATAAGCTTTTTATATCGTATAAGCAGGTAAAAGCCGTACCCAATATAGTACAACGCAAACAGATAAAAAACGAACACCAAAGGTCCTCTGTTATAGAGGCCATTTTCATCATAATAAAAGACAATAGGAACAAAGATATTAATGATGATCAGGATGATCCCAGCAATGTAGGCCAAAAGAACGCCTACAAAATCCGAAAACTTTCTGAAGTCAATGTAGATATCAAGAACAGCCTTGATGTACAAAAGATAGCAAAAACCGGTACCCATGTGGGCAATGAAATACACGGAACCGCAGAGCATTTCCGCCGGATGATACCAGACACTAGAAGGAGAAGGAAACATCTGAAGAAAGGTCTCTATTCTCTCCGCAAGAGTAGCCAGGAAGGTAGCAGTAAACAGCATAGTATAAGCTCTCTGTCTATAGGCAGGAACCCACCTTCTGGACAGAGAGGTTATGGCAAGCGTCATCAATATACATAAAGCGCAGATATCAAAGTAATAGTTATACTGCATACGCTGTCTCCGGTCGCCTCAAAAGCGCCCCAAATGAAAAATAGTGCTACAGGAGCGCATAAATCCCATAGCACTATTATACGTCAAATCAATAAATTATGAAATATTGACACGATATTGAACTATAAAATGTATATTAACAATTCTGCAGGCCTTTCCATCAACCATTTCCGGCCACTTCTGGAGATAGAGCTTATCTTCCTTGAAAAGAGGCTGAAGCTGCACCTTAAGTTCCAGTTCATCGGAAGTGCCAAACCTGTCAAAGTACCTCTTTAAGCCTATTTCCCACTCCTGACCAGTGTAAAAGCTGTCAGTAAGAACCTGGTCTCCCTTAAGAAGCTTTGCGCAGTCTCCCTCGTAGTCAATGTGAAGGAAGATTTCTTCTGCCCCCTTGAGGTTTCCGGGAACTGTGAGAGCGTACTCTGTTTCAGAAACTGATTTAAACTCACCCTTGCAGTCATTCTTAAGCGGATTTAGTCCCTGGTAAATTGCAAACGCATCTCCGGTTATAAAATCTGCTGCCTCTCCTGCATTTTTCTTGAGTTCAAAGCCTGAAGGAGCGCTCATTTCCGGGAAGCATCTGAAAACAGGTGTTATTTCTTTTGCCTGGTCAGGAACTTCAAAATAGAGCTGAACATGACCATCGGCATCAGTAACTGCATCTGCCTCGGATATGATCAGGTGATCCCTGCCTCCGATCCTGACCTTTACAGCATGTATCGCCTCATTCTTGGTGATGGTCAGGATGCTGTTTCCATCAAGGTCTCCCCTGACGTCCGCACTCACTTCCCTGTCAGTGTCAGTGTAGAACACGTAGGTGCTGTGGCCCTTTCCGTCAGCATTTTCCAGTATGCAAAGTGGAGTTGCATCTATTGTCAAAAGAGCTTTGGGCCCAACCTCCAGGTTGAAGGGATAGAAAAAGAAATCTCCGTCCTCGATATTTCTTTTAGCAAAAGAAGCAAGAACCGTGGTGCCATCTTCAGCAAAGGCTTGAAGCTCAGCGCCTTCGTGACGGGCCATCTCATATCTTCTCTGATAGTTGTTTACAAAAAGATAACCTTTGGGGATCTTCTGTCCTTCTGAGTCTGTCACTGTCTTGTATCTGACTGCAGTTCTAAGGCTCTTAAAGTCATCAGGCTTTTCGGGATTTCCAGGCTGCTCAGTGTAGGCCATGTCCGTAAGGTCATCTCCGAAATCATGGATGAACTGCGAAAGAAGCCTTACCCTTCTGTAGGTATCCTCCATCTGACCAAACTCACGAAGTGGAGCGTTGAAATCATAAGAGTATTCCGGAAGGTCATTGGGATAGCCGGTTTCTCTGGTCTCCTGAAGGGTTGTCAGCTTTCCGTAAGGATTGGTTCCGCCATGGTACATGTAGTAGCCAAGAAGGTTCGCTCCGCTTCCCAGCTTTGTCATGGTCATGGCCTCTGTGTCAGTTCCGGTGGCAACGGGTCTTCTGTGGTGAGTAACCTGAAGGCCGCCTCCCAGCTCTGCAGTAAGGTAGGGGAACTTATCCATATCAAACGTTATCCCAACTCCAAGGCCATGGTCAGAGCCGATATTGTGGTCATTGCGTTCTCTTGTGAAGATGTAGTTACCGCTGGGCTCAATCTCAGTAAGGCGCTGATCCCATGGAGCCTCGCAGTATCCGCCCATAACAGGAAGCATTCCGCCTGTAACAGCTCCGCCCCAGCCTGTTGCTGTGTAGATAGGTGCTTCAAAACCAATCTCCTTAGCCATGGAAAGCAGGGTCTTCATGTGGTTCTCGCCCTCCTGACCGTTTCTCCCACCGCAGTGGCCGTATTCGTTTTCAATCTGTATGCCAATGACAGGACCGCCATCCTTCAGGAAAAAGCCTTTAGCCTGTTCATAGGTCTTTTCATAAAAGGTTCTTACATGCTCGAGATATCTTGGTGCATCGGTTCTGGTCTCATAGCCGTTTTCCTTTGCATCCTCCAAAAGCCAGTCCGGGAAACCTCCGTTTCTTGCCTCACCGTGGGCCCAGGGGCCAATTCTAAGGATACAGTAAAGGCCGCTTCTTTTTACTGCTTCAAGGAAGCTCTTAAGGTCTCTGTCGCCGGTAAAATCAAACTCTCCCCGGATCTCCTCGTGATGGATCCAGATCACATACAGAGAAACAATGTCTATTCCTCCGGACTTCATTTTAGCCAGTTCCTCATCCCAGTACTGCTTCGGATATCTACTAAAGTGCATTTCTCCCATCATTGGAAACCAGCGATTTCCGTCAACCATCAGGCTAACAGGATCATAGGTGATGTGAGAAGCTGATGTAATTTTCATATTGTACTCCTCTTAAAAAGGGGACCAGTCACTATGGCCGATCCCCATCAATAGTTACTTGGTACTTTCTTTTAATACAACTTCATAATTACTGAGCATTCTGCTTTTGGCCGTTCCGTTATCGATAAGGTCCAAAAGTGTCTTTGCTGCCACTGCTCCAAGATTCCTGTCATTGAAATTCAGGGAAGTCACTGAAGGAATGGCGCTTTCCAGGATGGAGCTGTTGTAGAAGGAGGCCAGTCTCAGCTCCTCCGGAATCCTGATATGTTCATCCCTGCACCTGGATATCACTTCTCCCGCCAGGTAATCATCCATGCAGATAACTCCATCAATGTTCTTTTTGAGCAGCTCTTTTAAGATGTTGCCCACCTTTGAGATATTCTCAACGTCCAGATAAACAAGTCCTGAATCAACAGGAAACCCGGCATTTTTGAAAGCTTCCATAAAGCCATCGTATCTGGTCTTTGTTATGACATGACCGGTGGATCCTCCGATAAGAGCCAGACGCCTAAGCCCCTTGGCAATAAGGATACTGGTAAGCTCGGAACAAGCCGAGAAATTGTCGTTATCCACTGAAATGATCTCAGGATCATCAGTACTTCCAACAGTTACAAAAGGTATACCACTTTCCTTAAGAAACCTGGCCGGCGCATCATCCACCAGAGTCCTTGTGAGAATAATTCCATCAACCTTATGATTGTCGATGATCCTCTTTAGCCCCGAGATGTCATCTCCTGTGATAAGAGAAACCACAATATCGTAGCCATAGCTTGATGTTATCTCGCTCATGCCTATCATACAGCGCTGAAAGAAAGGGAGGTCCACAGCGTTGTAATCATCCGGCCAAACTACACCGATGTTATAGGTCTTTTGCTGTGCCAGGGCTCTGGCCATCATGTTCGGTTTGTAATTATGCTCCTCGATGAACTGTAGTACCCTGGATCTGGTCTCTCCTCCTACACGGCCCTTACCGGAGATAGCTCTGGAGACTGTAGTCTTGGAGATTCCCAGTTCCCTGGCAATGTCATCGATGGTGATCTTGCTTTCTGGCATATCATTTGTGTCCTTTAATTCCAGTATAATAAGGTAGTTCTGCTCTCGCTTCGCTCGCCAGAACGAACTTCGTTTCTAAGCTCGACACTACCTCGCTAAGAACTCAGTTCAGCCTTTTACTGCGCCTCCTGTTACGCCCTCAACATAGTACTTCTGGAGGAACATGAACAGTAATGTTACAGGGATGGCAACTAAAACGCCGCCTGCGCAGAATCTTGTGAAGTAGCCCTGATAATCATTGGTCCATACCCACCTTGTCATACCTACTGCAACGTTGTAGCTGGTGTCGTGACCGAAAGCTACGTAAGAAGCAAATACGTAGTCACACCATGGTGCCATGAATGCAACCAGGGCTGTGTAGATGATGATAGGCTTAGACATAGGTATTACCATGGTAAAGAATATCCTGGCCCTTGTTGCGCCATCGATCATGGCAGCTTCATCCAGAGCCTTAGGGATTGTGTCAAAGTAACCCTTGCAGACATAGTATCCCATTCCGGAGCTGGCAACTGATACCAGGATCAATCCAGGGATGGCACCTGCCTGTGTCAGACCGAACTGCTTAAGCAGGAAGTACAGACAGATCATGGTAAGGAATCCCGGGAACATTCCAAGGATCAGCCAGAATCTCATAAGGAAAGTCCTTCCTGTAAATCTCATTCTTGAAAGCGCATAGCTGACACACAGCTGCATCAATGTCTGGAACAGTGACACGAAAAGAGCTATCACAATGGTGTTCTTGTACCAGAGAAGGTAGTTGGTCTGGCTTGTATCAAAAAGGAATTTATAGTTATCCAAAGAAAATGCCTTTGGTACCAGGTAGTCCACCATTCCGCCGTACTCAGTGGCATAGGACCTGAAGCTCTGAAGCACAAGCCCCACAAATGGGAACAGCCAGATAATGCTTATAAGTATCAATAAGATGTAACCGAGGATATTTCCAACGGTTCTTTTTGTCTTGTATGATTTCATTATTGGAAGCCCTCCTCATCTTTAACTGATGGAAGCATGTTGTAAACAACCAGCGAGATAACCGCTGTAACAATGAATACCATAATACCGATTACTGCTGCCATCCTGTAGTTAGTGTCATTGACCGTCATCTTGTAGAGCCAGGTGATAAGAAGGTCTGTGTTTCCTGCCTTTTCAGCCAGGTTAACTGACTGTGGCTTACCCTGAGTAAGAAGGTAAATGACGTTGAAGTTGTTGAGGTTTCCTGTGAACTGTGTCAAAAGGAAAGGTCCTGTGACAAAGAGCATGTATGGAAGTGTGATGCTTCTGAACATCTGCCATGGGTTTGCTCCGTCAATCCTTGCGCTCTCGTAAAGATCCTCAGGAATATTCATCAGAAGTCCTGTTGCGATAAGCATCATGTAAGGAATACCGATCCAGATATTTACAACGATGATTGTGATCCTTGCAAGCATTGGATCTGTCCAGAATGGAATATAGCTGTCTATGATTCCCCACTTGATCAGATATCCGTTAATAAGTCCATCATTAGCGAACATCTTCATGACATAAAGAAGTGATACGAACTGAGGAACAGCAATGGTAAGAACCAGGATTGTTCTCCAGAGCTTCTTGAACTTTATGCCCTTTTTGTTGATGAGCATGGCTACTGCCATACCAAGGAAGTAGTTTGTAAAGGTTGCAAACAGAGCCCATACAAGAGTCCATGCCAGAACCTGCAAGAAAGTAGGGCCAATGCCCGCTCCTGTAAATGAAACCAGATTCTTGAAGTTCTCAAGTCCAACCCAGGTAAAAAGATTGGTTGGAGACTGGTGGTTTTTGTCGTAATTAGTGAAGGCAACAAGGATCATGAACACAATAGGAAGTACTGTGAACACGAAAATACCTGTTACCGGAATTGCTAAGAGTGTCTTGTGGAAATTCTTGTCAAAAAGTGAATGGAAAACTTCTCCGTTTGTAGGAAGCTTCTTGCCCTCTTTAAGGCGAAGCTCTTCCTTTCTGTTTTCCTTCACATTGATGTACCAGATTGCAATAAATGCAAGAATTGCAAAGATACATAAAACGCCAAACAAAAGGATCAGGAAGCTGTTGTCACCGTAAACGGTCTTTCTTCCTACCTTTTTGGTCGCTACTGTTCCAAGAGTTGAAAGCTTGGAAAGATACTGCCATCCAAATCCTGTCATAAAGTAGATGAAAAGCACCTCGCAAAGAAGAAGTGTTACTCCTATCAGGATCTGTCCCCTAAGTATCGGACCAAGTCCGAGAATAATGAAAGAAAGCTTTGTCTTAAAGTCTCCCTCAGTAAATGTTACCCCTATTTCCTTAAAGCCCCTTCCCAGAGCCTCAAAGAAGGTCGACACCGCATTTTTCTTTTTATTTGCTGCGCCCTGTGCCATACCTTTGGCCTCCTTTGTACGTCATAAACAGGTTTACTAGTTAAATACAGGCCCGGAAACCTGAAGAATCCGGGCCTGAAGAATATGCTTATTATCTATTTATTTCGCGTAACTCTCACAAGTTGCCTGGAAGTCTTCAAGAGCCTTCTTGAATACGTCATCGCTTGAATCCTTTGTGATCTCGCCAGAGATTACAGAATCACCAAGTGATGTTGCAAGTGACCAGTAGTCGCCAGGGTACTGTCCCTGAGGAATTGTGTACTGGAGCTGCTCTGCAAGAGCTGAAAGAGCTTCGTCAGACTTAACTGCATCAGACTGCTGTGCCTTTAAGTTTGAAGGACCCCAACCTACTGCATTGTATCTGTCGAGCTGAACTTCTTCGCTTGAAAGGAATGCTGCAAGAGCATCGCAAACTGCAAGCTTAAGATCATCTTCCTGAGGCTTAACACCAAGGAGCTTGAATCCACCGAATCCGCTCATCTGATGTGTCTCGCCATTTGAGCATGTGAATGTAGGAAGCTTAGCGCATGCATAGTTGTCACCGAAGAGGTCCTTAGCTGCCTGTGCATCCCATGTACCATCAACGATTGCACCAACGTTTGTTGCATTGCTGATAGATGAACCGTTCTGGAATGACTTTGAAGAAGCAACCTCGGCGATCTTCTTAAGAGCCTCAACACCCTTGTCGCTAGCGTATGTTGAATTGCACTTTGTGAAGTTACCCTGATCGTCTGTCTCATATGTAAGCTCAGCACCTGTTCCGAAGAAGAATGCTGTCTGGTACCAACCTGAGTTGATCTCGAAGTAGAAGTTCTTGCCAGCTGCTTCGCAATCAGCGATGATGCCTTCAAGAGTTGAAGGATCCTTTACAACGCTCTTGTCATAGTAAAGGAAGTAACCGTTATCTGATGTAAGAGGATATGCATAAAGTGTGCCACCTACTGTAGCAGCGCCAACAGCACCGGCATCGTTCTCAGCCTTAACAGCTTCTGCGTTAGAATCTTCAACAACCTCAAGAGCTCCGGCTGTAACAAGTCTAGCGATCTGATCCTGAGCGAATGCGTAGATATCAGCACCAGCCTCAACGTCTGTGATCATGTTTCCTGCTGCATCGCCCTCACCTACTGCCTCAACAGTATATGTGTATCCAGCGAACTCTGGATGAGCTTCCTGGAACTTAGCAAGCTCAGAATTTGTGAAGTCAACAACGTTATCAGCTACCCAGATCTTGATCTCGCCTGTGCCGTAGTCTGTAACCTCTGTTGCCTCTTCCTTAGCTGCTTCCTCAACTGTAGCTGCGACCTCTTCAACTGCCTGCTGAACCTCTTCCTCTGATACAGAGTCAGCTGCTCCCTCTCCGCAGCCTGCAAGAAGTGTTGCACCCATTGCAGCTGTCAAAAGAACTGAAACCAATTTCTTTTTCATAATTTTTATCCCTCCGTTTTTTGATAAAAATGACTGCGCAACTTTGCGCAATCGGTTGCTCACATAAAGAGTTTATCCTTTGTGCATATTTTTGTCAATTAAGCACTGTGAATGATATTTTTGACGAATTTTTATAAATGTTGCACATTGACTTTTGGAACGGTAACGTTTCCGGAAACGTTGTCGGTAACGTTTTGCGCAAACGGTATCTCTTCGGTATTATGTGAGAAACTGTGGGTTAATGCGCAACAAAAGGCCCTTCAGGTTGCGCCTGAAGGGCCTTTTTCTTGTGCTTTACAGTGTTCTAAAATATCCCATTGTTTCCGTAAGATCTGTGAATATCCGCTCAGAGAGACTTCTCATTTCCTCATCCGCAGGAATCATATCCGGAACCATTATAGGTCTCATGCCTGCTGCCTTCGCAGCTCTTATGCCATTGAAAGAATCCTCTATGGCAAAGGTTTTCTCAGGCTCAAAGCCAAATTCACTGCAGGCAAGGAGATATATCTCAGGATTGGGCTTACTTATCTTTACAGCATCTCCCCCTACTATTCCGTCAAAGTAATGGGAAAGTCCTGCTACGCCGATCTGTCTTTCTACTGTCTCTTTTCTGGAAGAGGAGGCTATGCCAATCTTGATGCCAGTCCCGTGGAGATACTCCAGGATTTCTTTTACCCCGGGCTTAATGGGAAATAGTCCGTCCTTATACCTCTCTTTGTGGAGAGAATTGCTCTCATCCCAGAAATCCCTGCAGCCCTCGGGCCCAAGAATCGGTAAAAAAGCATCCTCATAGATCTGTGTGGTCTGGTTGTTGTTGGTGCCTATGCATTTTATGTAGGTCTCCCTTACCAGATCCAGGTCATAACCATGCTCTCTGGCCACTTCCACCCAGCAGTCGTAAAGAGCTCTTTCAGAGTCAAATATAACTCCGTCCATATCAAAAATAACGTTGTAATCGTTCATGAGCTTTTATGCTTCCTTTGTTGTAATGCCTTTTATCACTAATATTGTACCGATCATCAGCACAATTCCCAGTGGAAGGCAGATAAACCAGCTCTTGATGAATCCTGCAAGGATGTAAGCCACAAAGGAAACTGCTGCAGCTGTGATGGCATAGGGAAGCTGTGTGGATACGTGACTAATGTGATTACACTGAGCTCCCGCGCTGGCCATGATAGTAGTATCAGAAATCGGTGAGCAGTGGTCTCCGCAAACAGCACCTGCCATGCAGGCTGAGATAGAAATGATCATAAGCTCATTTGCAAGGTCTGCGCCAAATACTCCAACTACGATAGGAATAAGGATTCCAAAGGTTCCCCAGCTTGTTCCTGTAGAGAATGCGAGGAACAATGCCACTACAAATATGATAGCCGGAAGCATTGAGATCACTGCGCTGTTTCCTGCGAATCCGGACACAAGTCCTGCCACATAATCCTTTGCTCCAAGTGAATCTGTCATAGACTTCAAAGTCCAAGCGAAGGTCAGGATCAAAATAGCCGGAACCATGCTCTTGAAGCCTTCAGGAATTGCATTCATGCACTCGTTAAAGGTAAGCACCTTCGTAGCCACATAGAAAACAATCGTTATCAAAAGAGCTGCTACAGATCCGTACACGAGTCCTACTGAAGCATCTGAATTTGAGAAGGCATCAATGAAATTTTCACCTGAGAAAAATCCACCTGTGTAGATCATTCCGATAACGCAGCTGATAAAAAGAACTACGATAGGAACTACAAGATGCTCCACACGTCCCTTCATGGAAACAGGTGGTGTAGGCTGGTCGTCAGCACCTGTGATACTTGATGCAACTTTTTTCCTGAAGTCAGATTCATCCGGTTTGATCTCCAAAACAGTCTTTTTCATTGGACCATAATCAAATCCGGCAAAAGTAAGAGTAAACATCATGACAATGGTAAGAATTGCATAGAAATTATAAGGAATAGCCCTCACGAAAAGGGTCAGTCCATTGGCCCCATCTACAAATCCTGTAACAGCTGCTGCCCAGGAAGAAATAGGTGCAATGATACAGATTGGAGCTGCAGTAGCATCAATAAGATATGCCAGCTTCTCTCTGGAAATCTTGTGCTTATCAGTAAGTGGCCTCATTACAGAACCTACTGTAAGGCAGTTGAAATAGTCATCGATAAAGATCAGGATACCAAGTACTATGGTTGCAACCTGTGCGCCTGCCTTGGTCTTAACGTGGTTGATTGCCCACCATCCAAAGGCTGATGATCCGCCGGCTCTGTTCATAAGCATAACCATGCTTCCCAGAACCACAAGGAAGATCAGGATTCCCACATTCCAGGAATCTGACAGCTGTGCGATCATTCCATCTACAAACACATGCTGTATGGTTCCCTCAAAGCTGAAGGAGGAATACAGTAGTCCCCCTGCAATAATCCCCACAAATAAGGAAGAATAAACCTCCTTAGTAATCAGTGCCAAGACAATGGCAATAATCGCCGGAACCAGCGACCAAAAAGACCCAACAAACATTCTTTTCCTCCCGTTTTTCTTTTTTTATAAGTACATTGCTCTCATTATATTACATGGTTTTCACAATTTAAAGTGTTAATGTTATAAAGATTCCTGGTCAACATACTCAACATGTATATCAAGCTGATTGTACGGGATAGAAATATTGTTCTCGACAAAGATCCTCCTGATCTCATTGCGCATGAACCCCATCACACGCCCCCTGTCACTTTCTTCGCACATGAATTTAATCCTTAAGGTTATAGAACTATCCCCAAAATCATCTATGCCCTGGCAAACAGGGATTCCCTTAAGAAAACGATTGTTTTCATATAATGCCAGAAATTCACTATTGAGAAGCTCCTTGATCTTGTTAATATCAGCATCGTAAGACACCGGAATTGTAAAGAATACCACCGAGTACTTCATGGACATATTGGTGAAGTTCTTTAGCTCGTTGTTACACACCACCCGGATATTCTGATTAGCATCCTCGTATCTCGTGGTGCGAAGTCCTATATCTATTACTTTTCCCCTGATTCCATTTATCGTGACGATGTCGCCTACTCGGATTGTGCCCTCAAGAATAATGAAGATTCCAGCCAGCAGATCACCCACAAGGCTCTGGGCTCCAAGACCTACAACCACTGACATGACTCCTGCAGATGCCAGAAGATTTCTACCGTCAATTCCTATGATATAGAGGCAGTAAAGGGCTACCAGCACAGCTGCCACGGTTTTGATAAGGGCGATGATCATGTGCATCATGGTCACAACCCTGCTTCCAAATGCTTCCGCCATAAGGTGAGCCACTTTTCCAAAAATGCTGATCAGAATTGCTGAAACGATTATTATCAAAATACATGCAGAAACGGAAAAGATATGCAGGCCTCTATCCCATTGTCCGCCTACAATGTACACCAGTGCAGAGTATTCTCCGAGTCTGTAGCCCTCCCTGGCCATTGCAAGGAGGAAGATGATTCCCACAAGCAAAAGACTGTTCTTTACTATCTCCTCAAATTTCTGGGCTGATGTCCTGGTATTCCATCCCTCTGACTGTAATCCTTTTCCAAATAACGCAAAGGGATCCTGGCTATCCTTATACAAATTTGATTCTCCGGAATCACTTACAAATATCATCAAAAGACCTATCAGCAGCATTGCCGCAAGAGCATATATCGTACATATCCTTGCAGACAACAGGCTGGTTTTATACAGCTCGCTTACAGACATGGCAGTGGATATAAAATAATCTTCGCCCTGTCTGAAGCTCTCAAGATACATCTCAGAATCATAGGAGTGGAATCCGTTATAGTTGCCACTAAATGCTTCTGCCGAGATTCCCAGCTCTTTTGCATACTGGTCTTCAAATTCCGGATTCTGAGAATAAAAGACTTTATAATCATCTTTTTCCTCATCATAGGAATAGCCTGTAAGAAAACCGCCGGAAATAATGGTGTTCTCCAGCACATATTGTGGTCTGGCGCTGTCCAATATAAAGTCGATTTCCTGTGCCAGGACTTCTATCAGGATGAGTCCCCTATGACGAGTAATCTCTTTTTCCTGTTCATCCTCATCCCTGTTCATGTAATCAATGTAGTTGGCAAAAACGGTGTTCCCATCATCATCGGTGTAAGTATAGTAATACATGGGACATCCCACATATTTAGAAACCGTGCCTTCATCAGTCGTTTTTCCATCCTCAATATAATGATCACTCTTTCCACTTAGAACATCCCAAAATCCATAGAACTCCTCAGAAGGCTCTGAAGGCAGAGTCAGATTCCAGTAATTGGAAGAAGTTGCCATTGTGTACCCCTGATCAGAAAGAAGGGAGATATTCACCACATCATTGTTGACCCTGAGATCCTGAAGTGCCTTGGAATTGTTCAGTACATAGATCACATTTTTGGAGGTGGCATCTGTGTTGTTACCCTGTTCTGAAGTGTCACTGTTCTGGGTCTTAGTTATGGCCTTAACGTTCTTATCTGCATTAAGGTACTTATCTCCGTTTAGAGAGACGATCACGCCAATAAGCTCGCCCCTGCTGGTATACTGCATGTTGTAATAGTCCTTAAATTCCTTCTGAAGGTTTCTACTGTTCTGCATGTCCAGCATAATATCCTGTTCAATGGATACAGTATCCGAGAAGGTATCAGAGAGCATGATAAGGGTTTGGTAGTAGGTAACTGCTCCCCACAAAAGCACAACCATGGTAAGGACTATTGGAATTATCTTTCTTGAAAGAGTACGGCTGTAAAAGATATCTCTTCCTCTGAATCTGATGAACTTTTTCTTGTTCAGGCTTTCCCCCTTTCTGATGACCTCACCGCGAATATAGGAAGCATAGGCAGTCATCAGAAAAAGGGTTATGGCAAAAAGACATATGTTCCAAAATACAACAGA
The DNA here is from genome assembly GCF_000702965.1 of Butyrivibrio sp. AE2032. Classification (NCBI taxonomy): domain Bacteria; kingdom Bacillati; phylum Bacillota; class Clostridia; order Lachnospirales; family Lachnospiraceae; genus Butyrivibrio; species Butyrivibrio sp. AE2032. The sequence continues at coordinate 387,397 of NZ_JNLF01000003.1, forward strand.
CATATTGATGGAATACAGATTCTTCATGGGAGTCACGCAGGTAATGAGCATTTCATTACCATAAAGCTCGGATGAGAATTTCCTGGTTGATACATAGCAGGAAACGCCATCAATCTTAGCTTCTCCTTTGTATCCCCCGGTCAGGACCTCGGGAGTTAAACCAATTTCTGATGCCACTGAGCCAAGCATATCTCTGCCATTAAAGGAGCCATATATAACTACGTCCTTAGAAGCATCCGATACAATAGCTGTTCCACCATTGATTATTATGGAGTCGTTTACCCATGAAGACATATCCTCCAAGGTATCCTCCATGGTATCGATGATCTGAGATGTAAAAGCAAGAAGGATATATTTAACTCCATCTGCATCGTAGGTTCCCGGAATAGCCTCACAGTACAGATACAGCTGGGCTCCCGAATATCCTTCCTCATCACCATACGGATTACTGATTACAATATAGTCTGTGTCATCTTTGCATAAGTTCACAAACTCTTCCATCGTCATCTCGTTGCCGGTATCTTCAACTATGTTTTGTCCGACGTTTGAAGCGGTGTCAGATATAAGAACATTTCCGTTCCTGTCTACAATAAGAAGCCAAGCGCAGTTTTCCATACTAACAGATGCACTATGAAGAAGCTCAGCCTGTTCTTCTACAGAAAGAGCTCTCAGCCTCCTGTAGTTAAAGTCCGAGAAAGCTTCTACCAGGTTATCCAGCATTATGTTGTTGTTGATGTGATAATCCTCAATGAGATTAGTTATTTCCTTGGCGTTGCTGTTCAGATAGGATGAGGCGGACGAAAAGAACCTTCTGTTGCTCCTTTCCTGTTTTTCAACAGCTTCAGACTGCATCTGCAATAGCAGAAGCAGGATATATGCCAGCATGCTTACAATGATAATGCCAAAGATTAGGAATGCTTTTTTTCTATAGAACCTTTTGATATCCTGAATGTCATGCATGGTTTTTCGTCCTCCATTATTCTTAATATCAATTATATCAAAAATAGCCCCAGGCTACGAGCCTGAGGCTTATAAACGTTTTCTTCAATACTTCATTATTGCATTCACTGCAGTGAGTTAAGACTCTTTTGAGCGGCATCTTTTGTTATGGCGCCGGAATTATACTGAGCAAAGATAGTAGCAACCTTCTGGGCTTTAGCAAAGCCTCCGGAGGCGGGTATCTGACAGCCATATTCAAGTTCAGACCCCGTATGATCTGCATTAGCTACAACTGCGCTGATCTCTCCCCATACACCATTGTGCATAAAGAAATAGAAGTTGCCTCTGAAATCTGTGGTGTCTGCCTGGGCAAAAACTTCTCCAGGTACATCTGAATAGGTAACAACATTTATGTATCCAAGCCCTTCCAGGTGAGCCTTCATAATGGAAACATAATCCGGTGCAGGTGTATCTGCATAGGATGAAATACCGAAGGAATACTTAAAGGGCGCCGTATTACTTTTGCCAACACTTCCTGTATATGCTCTTGTAACTCCCACCAAACCGCTAAGATCGTTTGTTCCCAAAGCCGGCATCGTTCCTGCGCCGCAGACTGTAAGATCAACATTCTTTCCGCCAACAGAAACAGTGGTAAGCGTTGCAGGAATGAAGGCATATGCACACACTGCCCCATCCACGTTATAGTAATCTCTTGTATTTACAATTGTTCCGACTATAGTAACCTCCGAAACAGCGCTTACTTCCTGAGCTTGTGCAGGCGGAATCACCATAAAAAGTGAAACAAAAAGTGCAACAACTGAAACAACCGAAATTATTCTCTCTTTAGTTTTTTTCATATACCCAGCCACCTCTCTGCATTCGAAAAAGCGTGATTTTGTGTGCTTAATATTATATGATATTCAGCTCGGAATGTAAATATATTGTATTCTTAGGAACAACATAGTTTCGCTTTTTCAAATTTTTTTGAAAATTTTTTGCCACATGTAAAAAATGGTTCGTATAAAAAAACTGTACGAACAAAAACAAAGAAAAAAGCCTGAAAACAAGTGGTTTTCAGACTTTTTCACAATGAGCAGGGGAAGCAGGATTCGAACCCGAAGGCCTGATCCCTTCAAATACTGAAAGAAAGGAGAATCGAGCATCTTCCTTGGTTTGAATTTAACCACTTCTTAACCAATGCTATTTTATGGTAATACCTTAAGCGGATTTAATTACCATATCACATTAACGCCATCATATTTGGCAATCTTTTCATCTTTGGTTACAAGGGACAAACCTTCTGTAATTGCCTGTGAAATAATAAGTCTATCAAACGGATCATTATGAATGCTTGGCAGCTTAGATATATAATCTAATTGCTTGGGAGTAATTGATAAGATATCTATTCCGGCTTCAGAGCATTTATCAGCAAGTTCAACAGAAGTAACTTCAATATCCAGTTTGCCAATGGATTGCTTAATAGCTATCTCCCATAAAGAAGCAATACTTACGTAAACCTTATCTTCTGTTTTGATGGTGCTTAATGCCTTGTCTGACAATTGTGTATCATCAAACATGAACCAGATAAGGGTATGTGTGTCTATTAGTGTCATTACATGTACTCCTTAAAGCAATCTGGTGTCTCATCAAAATCATCTGCCATATATTTTAATTTTCCCCTAAGCAGATTAGATTGACGCTCTTTTTTATTATCCTGTTTAGAATTAAGAAATCTTATAAAATCAATCACTTCAGGAATATTATCTTCAGAAAGCTTTTTGGCTTCTTCTATCAGTTCTGCGTATGCCATAACAAAAACCTCCTTCTTGATTAAAATATACCATAAAGGTCATGTTGCTTCAATCAATGTTAGTCTCTCAATTTCTTCGCCTTGATCTTTGTAAATTCTATAATTTCCTTTTTATCTAAATCAGATAGTTTCTGGAAATAATACAAAATCTCTTTTTCAAGATTAGTGTGATAATGGTACTTCTTCTGATTCTTAGGATCATTAAAGTATTCAAGGTACGCAGAAAGATCTTCGCTTTCCTGAGATGGTCTGGGTGCATCAAAATAAACATTCTCATCTAGTTCAATAGATAGTTTTAAAAGATCTTCTACAGAAATTTCGTATAATCCTGCAAGTTTATATAGAGATTCTGTAGATGGCTTTCGCAAACCTGTTTCATAGTGAGAATATGTCTGTCTTGAAGTCTGAAGAACTTCTGCTACATCGTCTTGGGTATAATTGTAAACCTTTCGTAACTCTCTTAGTCGTTTTGATAATAATGAATCCCTCATATCTATACCGTCCTTTTAGACTCAGTATAGGAAGACTTTGAAATTAAATTTCTACAATACGTAGCAGAATGAGAATATAAATGTTAATAAAATGTATCGTTATGCCGATATTACTAGTACAAAGTGTAGCATTATATTGCAATTAGGTGTCTAAATGGTAATTAGTCATAATTTGACGGCAATGAACGCCCAGAGACAATTTAATATAACAACAAACTCCAAAGCTAAATCATCAGAAAAATTATCGTCAGGCTATAGGATAAACAGAGCTGCTGATGATGCAGCTGGTCTCGCTATTTCTGAAAAGATGAGAAGGCAGATCAGAGGACTTAATCAAGGTGCACTAAATACACAAGATGGAATATCCCTCCTAAAGGTAGCTGACGGTGCCTTAAACGAAGTCCATGACATGCTTCATAGAGTGACAGAACTATCTATACAGGCGGCTAATGGAACAAATTCGACAGAGGATCGGGAGGCTATCCAACAGGAAGTGAACCAAATAATGTCTGAAATCAATAGAATTTCAGATACAACTACATTTAATGAAAGAAAGCTATTTAGAGGCAACTTGGATATAAAAAGTATAGAAAATTCAGGACAAGCCTCCACTGGGACAGGTACTGCGCCTAGTCCATCAATAGAGCCTCAATACAGAATAGAATATGAGACAGTAGAAAAAGATATATATACACCGAAGCAGTTGAATATAACCATTACTGGAATTCCTGAAGTTAAAGAGAATCGTACATACACTGTTTCAGCCAATGAATCCGGTATAAGGATAGGATAAGATAGCATTGGTTGGGATTCGGTTAAAGATATATATGGAAATTCAATCGATCTATCAGATGTTAAAACTGGAAGCTATTCTTTTAGCTTTGGAGGAATGAATATTAATTTTGACATAGATCAAAAATTAGAAGCTTCCGAAGTAGCAAGTGCTATTGATGGTTTACGCTGGTCTACAAAAATAGTGCCTCTTGATTCAGGATTGTACTATTCGATGTCGGCATTCATGCAGGAAAAGGAAGGAGCAACCAGTAGGCAAATACGAATTAGTGCACAAGACAACGGACTTGTAATAGATGGACAAATTATTACCTGGGACAATTTTCGCGATAAAAATGGTAATTCTTTGGATAAAAATAACCTACAAAATGAATCATATTCTCTTACTTATGATGATGTTACTTACAGTCTGACAATTGGCTCAAAAAATACCGCTGATTTTTCAGAAATAATAAACACGATTCCAACGCAGATAATTACCAGTACAAGCCGTAATGTGAATTATGGTACACCAATTAATCAGGTGGCATTTAAAAGTACATTTACACCTGATGATGTGAACAAGATGGGAAATGTTGGGAATAAAATGTTCGTAAGAGCAGATGAAGATGGAGTATGGTTACAGTTTGGAGATGGTAACACGCCGGCTTACAAAACAGAAAAAAAATCCTGGGAAGATATGGGATTGGATTCCGCATCCAAAAAACTTACATATGCTTCTAACGGTATAGAATTTGAGCTTAACATAACACAAGGTTTTACCAAGGCTGAATATGCAGAGACCATAGATAACGAGCAAATTATTTTTGATTTAACCGGTAATTTCTCTCAGATTAGTTTTAAAAGCGGGAGCTCTAATTCTGAATTAAATAGAGTGTTGTATTTTGAAAACCCTACCGATGCATCTTTGGATAATCCTCCTATAGTCTTTGCGCCAGAAGATTCGGACGCAAGGTGGTTACCATTTGCTCAATTTGTTAATGTTCCAGCGTCAACTCATGATATGAATTTTAGAGCCAATATACTCAATTCAAATAATAAAATGGGTTATTTATACAATGCCAGTAATGGATTTACTATTACTGATGAATCAATGAATGCATTGCATGAATACTTTGATACCATCAGAAAAGATCCAAATTTCAACGGAGAAGGTATAGAATTAGAGTTTAAAACTCAGGGAGGGTCCTATTTAAGACTGCAATTACATGATACAAGAGAGGATGTTAAAGCGGGAACACCTTATAGCTTCCAGGAATTTGTTGATTCATTGAGTGGCTCGAAGGTTGGAATTGTTGGTGATACAGCAGTATTCACATACACGTTTTATGATAAAGATATAGTGAAACCAGTGTACAAAACATGTCAGTCGATAAACAAGACTATAGCTGCACAGTCAAGTGCAAATAATAGTTGCGTTATAGACAAAATAGAGAATATACCAATCTTCATGAAACATGATGTAATAGCAGAAACAATTGAGGTAAAGATACCTATAGTTCCCGATCCAGAAGTTCCACCTGAAGATCCATCAGATCCAGAAAATAAGCAAGAAATCGAGTCTGAAAACCTGAATCTTTGGATCCAATCGGGAGCTGAGGTAGGTGATGGTATGTTTATTACCATAGGAACTATGGATGCAGATACACTGGGTATGACTGGGTTGGATGTAACAACTGAAGAAGGAGCTGGCGAAGCAATAGAAGCGACTTCAAGGGCGACAGAAATAGTATCATCACTCAGATCCAATATAGGTGCTCAGCAGAATCGTCTTGAACATACATATAAGAACGTGACTAATACGGCAGAAAATACACAGGCATCTGAATCAATAATCAGAGATACTGATATGGCTAAAGAAATGGTCCAGCTTTCTTTGAAGAATATACTTGAACAAGCGGGTGTATCTATGATGGCTCAGGCAAACCAAACTAACCAGGGGGTGCTTAGCCTGCTATCATAAACCTTTGTTGAGTACATCATATTTTAATTACAGATACAAAAAAAGGAAAGCAACTGCTTTCCTTTTTTAGTAGCAAGAGGTGGACTTGAACAGTCCGCCTCGCAAACAATTCAGTATTTATTTGGATTTTTGATGTCATTCACCTATAGTTCCCAATACATTACATATACTCCTTAAAGCAATCTGGTGTCTCATCATAATCAACAACATCAACAATTTCATTTTCGGATAAGTCTTTAGCGGCTCCAATAAATGATATTGCCTGATAATTCTGCATGTTAATAATACTATTATAAATTAATCATTATAATATTATAGATAGTTTACATACTGTATACTTTTTAGTGGTAATCTATACAAACAGTAGCAATACGAGGAGGTATTTATATGGGATTACCGGAAAGAATAACAAAATTCACACTATCAACAGCGTTATGCTTATTATGCACTTTAGCTCTGCCCATCAGTCAGTTTGGAATATTAGCCAATGCCAAAAACGAATCAGCAAAATATGAAAAAACAGATAGCGGCCTGATTGTAACATCTAATACATTTGATGAAAATATTGAAAAAGTTGAAATAGGATATGATGTAATTGCTATACTAGATGGATCCTTTTCTAAGCTCAAGAATCTCAGCTATATCAATGTTGATAGCAGAAACCGTTTCTATGCATCATATGAAGGATGTTTATATACCAAGGATTATACAAAATTGCTATGTATTCCCCAAAATACTGATGAGGTAATTGTGCTTAATTCCGTAGAAAGCTACAGTGAACATGCTCTTGATGGATTATCTCAGGAAAGGAAGAACAATCTTGATAATCTTATAGCTACAGGTTTTAAAGAGAATCAGAATACCAAGGAGCCTGACGATTATGTAGCTATAGAGAACTCAACTAATACCAGAACAGCTGATAAAAAGAAAACCGGTGATACTGACAGTAAAGAAAATACTAAAGTAGCAAGTGAAGAAACATCTGCTGTTACAAATAACAATTCTTCGGTATCTGTAGGTAATAGTTCTAATACAACAAATCAGAATAATTCAAGCACTAACGCACAAGTTAATAACTCACAAGTTAACAACACATCTAAACCAAGTAACGGATGGTGGTTTAATGGTGAAGAATATTATGAAAACGGAAGAAGTCATTATGATTGTGGTTTATTAAGAGATTTAACTTTTGACGAAATAGTAAGTAGTGCTTTAGAAACGAATTCAGATCCTGATTTTGTTACAGATATTTTATGGATATTCGGATGGAGTAAAGTAGGAGAATAAAGGTATTGGACACAAAAGAATAATAATATATTACAAGATTAGTGTGATAATGGTATTTCTTCTGTTTTTTGGATCATTAAAGTATTCAAGATATGCTGATAGATCTTCACTTTGCTGCGATGGTCTTGGGACATCAAAATAAGTATTCTCATCCAGTTCTATAGATAGTTTTAAAAGACTGTTACTAGTTGTGACAATGATGGGATGGTGGAAATGCCATCCTATTTTTGTTATTATAATTCTACCAAGACATCATCAAGAACTGCCAATATCATAGCAATAAGATGACTTGGTTACCCTTTTTAGACTATTGTTTGCGATGAAAGGAGTTATCATGTGCAATATTGTAACAATGAAGAATAATGTTGGTGACTCTTTTGGAGTTGCGGACATAAAAAAGGATATTATCGAGGAAATAATCAAGATTGCAGCAGAATGTAAGCTAATTGATACTATTTATCTGTTTGGCTCATCTCTGGAAAAGAGATGCACTAAACGGTCAGACATCGATCTTGCTATTGTGAGTAATGTAACAAGGTCAAGATTGTTTAGATCGAAGTCGTATGATGACTTCAAGACTAAACTCTATAAGATAAACGAAGATCAAGACTATGATATCCTGACATTTAATTCTCAGGCAGCTCTTGATAAAAGCAAAGAGTTTGTAGCCAGAGATATACTAACGAAAGGGAAGATTATTTTTAAGAATGTTTGAAGAATATCTTACAAAATCATTGTCCGATTTAGTGTTGGCTCGACAGGCAATATGTAATTACCAGAGTAATAATGGACTTAAAGACATGAAGAATCTTGCTTCATATCATGTTCAACAGGCAATTGAAAAAATGTTGAAATATTGCATCTATAACAAGCAAACAAATGGAGTGAAGGAATTATATATCCATGACTTGGATAGGCTTATCAAAGATCACTGTGTAAAATATGGCATTTCAGTCCCCAAAAAGATTGTCAAAAATGCAAATGAGTATACCAGATGGGAAGCCGAAAGCCGCTATTCATTAAAATACTCTGTGAGAATTACATCTATTATCGGTGCATTAGTTGAAGCAGAGGATTGGCTTCTTACGCTAAAGCCTGCCTACAAGAAAAATATTATGCATTATAGAAGCAAATACAAGTTCAAATAATCTTTTTTAATACGATTGACAAGCGATTTACCACCCTAAAATCACCCTAAATTTACTGTTTCAAAACGTACTTTTTTGAACTAAAACAGACATTTACAACAAAAGATTTTTATCAACAAAAAAGACTGAAACTCCAGTAATTATCTGGATTCCAGTCTTTTCTTTAAGAGCAGGGGAAGCAGGATTCGAACCCGCATGAACGGTTTTGGAGACCGTGATACTAGCCATTGTATGATTCCCCTATTTAGTTCCGGGCTTTCGCACCGACAAGGGAAATAATATCACAATAGCTTGTGGTTGTAAAGAATTTTTTGCTAGATTTTCTGAAAAACCTGTGCTACAATCAAAACGATTTTTATTCTATACTCTATACGCGTGTTATCACGCACCAGGTGGGCGAAAGCCCGTCATTGCTACTGACGTCTGGTTCTGCAGACGCCGCGAAGGTAGCGCAATTCATATCTACTAACAAATAAATGAAAACGAGGAAAATAAATGTTCAGTTCAGTTACTTCGGGAGCTGTTAATGGCATTGCTTCTTACCTTATGCAGGTGGAAGTGGATGTTTCAGACGGTCTTCCCAGCTTTAATATGGTTGGATTTATGAGCAGCGAGGTTAAGGAAGCAGGGGCCAGAGTTAAGGTTGCCCTGAAAAACGCAGGTTCAAAGATCCCAGCCGCAAAGGTCACTATCAATCTGTCTCCTGTAGATATCAGAAAGACCGGCGTTGTGATCGATCTTCCCATCGCCATTGGCATCATGGCAGCCATGGGCGAGATCCGTACAGATGCCCTAAAAGACACAGTAGTCCTTGGTGAGCTTGGCCTTGATGGCGAGGTGAAATCCATAAAAGGTACTCTCCCCATCGTCTCAAAAGCCAGGGAAGCAGGCTACAAAATGGTCATTCTCCCTAAGACAAACGCCAAGGAAGGCGCTGTAGTAAAGGGCATAAAGGTCATCGGCGTTGATACTCTGCAGGAGACAGTCACTTACCTAAATGCCCTTGACTCCGACCGCGACAGCCTTATAAAACCCACACAGGTGGATGTAAAAAAGCTTTTCGAGGACGCAGAGTACCTTGATGAAACCCTGGATTTTGCAGATATCAACGGTCAGGCAGCAGTTAAAAGAGCTGCTGAAATAGCTGCAGCGGGCTTCCACCACATCATGCTCATCGGTCCTCCCGGCGCAGGAAAGAGCATGGTGGCAAAGCGCATCCCCACTATTCTTCCGCCCCTCACCTTAAAAGAGAGCCTGGAGGTATCCACAATCTATTCAGTTGCCGGGATGATGGGCGAGGAAGATGCCCTGATCACCAGACGTCCCTTTATGAGCGCACATCATTCAGTCACTGACACTGCCCTAATTGGAGGTGGCAATATTCCAAGACCTGGAATCATTTCCCTCGCCCACAGAGGTGTGCTGTTTCTGGATGAGATGCCTGAATTTCCAAGGTCCAAGCTGGATCTCCTTCGCCAGCCCATAGAGGATAGAAAGGTCCACATCGTCAGAAACCGTGGAACATACACCTATCCTGCCAACTTCCAATTAGTAGGTGCTCTGAACCCCTGTCCCTGTGGCTACTACCCTGACAGGAATAAGTGCAAGTGCACACCAAATGATATCAAAAGATATCTTGGCCACATCTCAGGTCCTATCCTGGACAGGGTGGATATCTGCGTAGAAGCCCCAAGAGTGGACATTGCTGACCTTGCAGTTAAGACCAAAAGCGCTAATGAACCCAGCAGCGCCATAAGAGAGCGTGTCCTTAAAGCCAGAGAAATTCAGGAACAGCGATTTGAAGGCACAGAAATAAAGTTCAATTCCGAGATGACACCAAAGGATATTGAAAAGTACTGTAAGCTTGGTCCCAAGGAAGAAGCCTACTTAGAGCATGCTTTTTGCACCATGGAACTCAGCGCCAGAGCCTATCACAAGATCCTGAGGGTCGCCCGAACAATAGCAGACCTGGACGGATCAGCAAACATCATGCAGATCCACCTTATGGAAGCCGTGAGCTACAGAATTACAGACGGAAAATACTGGCATCAGATGGAGGAATAAGATATGGAATTACTCGAAAAAGACTATGCCCACTGGCTCTCAAATGTACCAGGCATCGGCAATAAAACACTTATCGCACTCACCCAGAGCGGAATGACCTGCAAGGAGGCCTATACGGCATCAGCAAAAGAACTGTCGGCTATCCTTTCACAAAAACAGAGAACCAGCCTTGAAAAATCCAGACTGGAATGGAATTTTGAACAGGAAAAAAAGAAGCTTGAAGAGAAGCAGGTTCGCTTTGTATCGATCCTTGATCCGGAATATCCTGATAAACTAAGGCACATTCCTGATCAGCCCTTTGGTCTTTACGTAAAGGGTGAACTTCCGGATCCTAAAGTCCCATCCGTAGCAATTATCGGAGCCCGCATGTGCTCAGATTACGGAAGGTACATGGCAAGACAGTTTGGACGAGGCCTTGCTCTTTCAGGAGTGCAGGTCATAAGCGGAATGGCAAGAGGAATCGATGGCCTTGCACAGCACGCAGCTCTTTCAGCAGGAGGGAAGAGTTTCGCAATTCTTGGAGGAGGCGTAGACATATGTTACCCTGAGGAAAACAGGGATGTGTTTGAAGCCCTTCCTGAAAATGGAGGCCTTATCTCAGAATTCCCGCCGGGAGTCCAGCCCATATCCAGGTTCTTCCCTATGCGGAACAGAATCATCAGCGCCCTATCCGACATTCTGCTTGTAGTAGAAGCAAGGCAAAAATCCGGAACCTCAATAACCGTAGACACAGCCCTTGAGCAGGGCCGTGAAGTCCTTGCAGTCCCCGGCAGAGTAACCGACAGACTAAGTGACGGCTGCAACTATCTCATCAGCCAGGGTGCCGGCGTCGCCATCAGTGTAGAAGATGTCCTGGAAAGGCTGTGGCAGGTTTCAGGAGGGGGCTACAGCCCTGCCAACAAAAGTTCTGAAGGAGAAAAAAAAGCTTGCAATGGCATTACTGGCATGAAGACCGCGAACGAATCCGAAAACGACAGTCCTGAGATTATTGAAGACTGTGAAACAGCTGACTCACCTCATCACGAGCCCACCATGGAAGATGATATCCTCGGCATCGTAGACATCATCCCCGTCTCCACCTCTTTCATCCTAGAGGAACTATATAAAAAGGGCCGCGACACCACTGTCCCAACCCTAATGACCACCCTAATGGATATGACCTGCAAGGGCCAGATCGCCCAGAACGGAGCCTACTACCGGCGCATTTCCTAAAAGCGGGGGCGGTTCTCACCGTCCCCGTCACCTTTACTCAAACGGAGTGGGCTTGCCGTAGTAGTAGCCCTGGATCTTGGCGCATCCTGCCTGGCGAAGGAACTCTACCTGGTCTGCTTCTTCTACGCCCTCGCATAGGGTCTCCAAGCCAAGACCCATGGCCATGTTGAACATGTGGGTGAGGATGACCTTACCACCGTCGCCTTCGTCAAACTTTTCCATGAAACGCATATCGAACTTAATAAGATCAAAGCGGATCTGGTGAAGAACATCAAGGGAGGAATAACCGCTTCCAAAGTCGTCCATCCAAACAGGGAATCCCAGCTCCTGGAACCTTGCGATCTGCCCCTTCATAAATTCGAAATCACCACCGATAACGCTTTCTGTGATCTCAACAGAAATCATTGATCGTTCTATTCCTGCATCATCTACCCTTCTGCGGATCTCTTCAACAACGTCACAGCTCTCAAAATCCATGCGGGAAAGATTGATGGACTGGGAAATAATCTTAGCACCAGTTTCTTTCTGCTGATTCAGCTTTTTAAGTACCTGATCCACAATGTAAAGATCAAGCTTGTAGATGAGCTTTGACTGCTCCAGAGCAGGAATAAAATATGCAGGTGAAAGGAATCCAAGTTCCGGGTCTATCCAGCGAGCCAGAGCCTCTTCATCGCAGAGCTCTTCATCTTCTGACCGAACAATCGGCTGATAGTAAACCTTAACCCATCCTTCCTCCAGGGCACGGTCCAGGTTGTGGATAATGTGGTGGTCAACCTCAGTTCTTTTCATCATTTTCTCGTCATAATAAGTAATTGAAGAGGAAAGTTCGCCCTTTTTCTTATCGGCGGCGGACTTAGCACGGTCACAGGCCACATCCGTGCCAACTCTCCCAAGACTGTCGGGATAGATTCCAACACGGATAGGAAGTCTTTTCCCGTCCATTGCGGTCTCACACTCATTGAGAACTTGAGCACAAATCTCTTCCACCTCCGCCCCGTCAGCAACTGCCGCAAACTGGTCTGCACTAAGTCTGCATACCCTGTCAGCACCAAAATTCCGAGACAATATCTGCGAAAAGTCCATGATCAGCTTATCGCCATTTTTAAAGCCATACTGATGGTTATAATTCCTCATTCCTATAATATTGAAATATACCATGACAGCTTCTTTTCCCGCCTCTTTAAGAGTATCCCTCTCCTGGGCTGCAAGGGTAAAGAACCTTCTCATATTAGGCAGGTCTGTGAGCTTGTCGTAAAAGAGCTGATGGTTAAGGTCATCAATATTTTTCCTGATCTGATCTCTCATCTTTCGGAATGCGCTGGTCAGAACACCAATCTCATTCTTACTGTGATAAGTCAGATCCACGTTGTAATCCGATTCAGCCAGCTTTTGAGAAGCTTCAGTAAGCTGCTTCAAAGGCCAGGTAATAACTCCCATCATGAAGAAGATCAAGGTCACAAAAACTATAATTATCACTATAGCGATAATAGAAGTATCCCACAAAAGCCTAGGCCATGAGTCATTAACCTCATCTACAGGCACAACACAAGCCAACTTCATACCATTGGAAAGAGTAGAAAAAGACAGCTGTCTCTTTTCCCCATCAACCGAGTAGCGGATCAGCCTTTCATTGGAATTATCCTCCTGCAAAATCTCGCTTTTAGCTTTTTCCTCAAGCTGATCGATATGGCTTCCTATGGGCATATCGGGGTGATAGATCACACGGCCATTTGCATCCATAAGGCATACATACCCTGTCTTGTATAATCTTATATCTTCCACAAGCGCAGACAGAGATTCACAGGAAATGTCCACTCCCATAACACCTATGAGCATTCCCGCATCGTAGATCGGAACCATATATGAGCAGACCCACTGTCCCTGGCAAATGTATGGTCCAAGCCACCCGGGAGCCCCCATGGCAACTACCACATCATACCAGGTTCCGCCAAGGTCCTCATTGGGCTGGAGGTTAGTCGCATCAAGAGGAGGTTGCTCTATAAGGCCAGTCTTCCCCTTCTTCATATAAAAGAAACCATGTTCATTACTGCTAACATCCGGACTTATGCAGTAAAAATATGATATTATACCCTGCGTATTGTCCGCGACACCGGAAAAGAGAATTTGGAGTTTTTGGCAGTACTCCCTAAGATAACTGTCCAGAGCCTCGATCTGTTCAGGACTCCGGTAACTTTCTTCTTCATCAGGTCTTACCACACTATTTTCCACCAGAAAAACACTGTCAAGATCATCAACTGCAATGTTTGCTATGATCTCCACAGAATTCTGGATACCCTGAAAATAGTTGTCTAAAAGCCTGTCGGTACCATCATTTATCAGATTCATGGTATCCACAGAAATATCATCCGTCTCATTGCGTATAATGATCTGACTGGCAACGGAAACGGATATTATACTTGTAAGGATTACGAGGATGGTGATCAGCGTAATCGTCCACCGAATCGAACGCATCAGCATTCATCTCCTTTTTCCCTGTCCATGAAAAGAGCTATCTCTAGTACTTAATTGACATCTCGCGATACTTATTTTTCACAGACCCGTTCCACGATGCCTGAATACCTTCAAGCCTTTCTGAAGTAACATAATAACGTTGTCTTGAATACAGCGGGATCCAGGCTGCATCATCCTGAATGATGATGCGCTCAAGTTCCTGATATTCATTGACACGCTTATCTCTGTCTGATATAGCCCTGGCATTCTGCACCCGCTCCATTATGCCTGCATCAGGATAGCACAGGCTTCTGTATTTGGTGTTATGCTCATTCCCAAAGAAGGTATAGATAAAGTTGTCAGGGTCATTAAAATCAGCCATCCACTGTGCTGTGTAACATGCCAGTTCACCGTTCTTTCTCTGGCTTATAAAGTCACTTTCATCAATTACATCAATATGAGCTCTGATTCCGACCTTTGCCCACATGGATACTGCAAGCTTCATGACAGAAAGTTCCCACCTGGTGGATGAAGAGTTGATACTTACAGTGAAGTCAAATCCATCTGAATAGCCTGCCTCATTCAAAAGCTCTTTTGCTGTGTCATTATCATGAGGGATAAGCGGAAGATCAGGGTTAAATCCATAAAGCCCATGAGGGAATATTCCATTCTCAACATAGCCATTGTCGCCGTAAACAGCAGCCAAAAGAGACGGACGGTCAAGGGCCAGCTGCATAGCCTTGCGGACCCGGACATCGTCCAGAGGCGCAATGCTCTCATTAAGCGCAATATAAGCTATACCAATGCGCTGTACCTTAAAGAGCCTGTCCTTATATTTTTCACCATGGAGGAAAAACTCAGCAGAATCGCCGGCCTCATCCAGATCCAGCACGTCGATCTCACCATCTTCAAACATCCTGCGGATCTCGCTTGCATCGCTCAAAAACCGCAGATCAAGACCTTCGCATTTAGGCGCCCCCTGCCAGCACCTTGGATTAGCAGTAAGAAGCATTCCTTCTCCGGGGGTCCATTTCCACAGGATAAAAGAGCCTGTTCCGATGGTGCATTCAGGCTTTTTACCAAAGTCATCCCCTGCATCCCTGGTTGTTTCCTCGTCAAGAATAGATGCTCCGGGCATGGAAAGGCAGGCTAAAAAAGCCTCAAAAGGCTGTTCCAGAGTAATGACAAAAGTAAGGTCATCTACGACCTTAAAGCCCTCCAGATGCTCTGTTTCGCCATTTTCCAGAGCAGAAGCTCCGGCTATAATGTCTACTATATCCTGATTGCAGGCATCAGGATGAGTCAGCATTCTTTCAAAAGTGTACTGAACATCAGCCGCAGTCAAAGGAGAACCATTGCTAAAGGTAACTCCTTCCCTCAAATGGAAAGTATAGTCAACTCCATTCTCGGAAATCTCCCAGGACTCAGCCAGAGAAGGCAGTATCACCATATCGCCATTTGCGTCGTTTTCCATCTCCACAAGGCGGTTAAAGACATTCTGTGCAATTGTATAGTGGATTGAAGTGCATTGAAAATCGACTGTGTCAGGTTCATCCTCCACAGCTACAAGAAAATGTGATGTATCAGGTTCTTTAGACAAGCTCTGCTGGTCCAGGGTATTCGAAGCCCCAGACCCGCAGGCAGTACCTGTAAATGTAAAGACCATTAATAGAGCAAAGACTACCGTCCTCTTCCAGGCAACACGATTCATGACGGGCTCCTTTCGTAAGTCCGAAAAAGCGCACTTTGGCTACATTAATTCCCTACATATATATTACTATGAACAGATGTAAATTAATCCTTAAATTAGCATAAACATTTTTATTATTTCGTCAATTTCTTCCCAGACTCATTCCAGATTATACCGATAAACTCTGGCCTCAAACGGGCGCAGTAGTCCCTTCTTATGCAAAAGCTTTGATTCGCCCTCATAGTTGCAAAGAACAAGTTCTCCCTTGTGCCCTTTAAACTTCTCCGGCTTATGAGCACGAACAGGAAAACGGGAGAAAGAACAGATTATCAGGTAACTCTCTTTTCCAAGGCTTCTCTCATACATGAAGATGTTCTTATCTTTTGGGAAGTACTCGGTATAATCGCCATAGATAAGAGTTTCTGAACCTTTTCTAAGAGCCAGGCATTTCCTGTAAAACCACAGGATACTTTCCTTATCCTCCTCTTCCTTGGCAACGTTGACCTTGCTGTAGTTGGGATTCACATAAAACCAAGGCTTAACCTTGGAAAATCCCGCATTCTCAGAGGTATCCCACTGCATAGGCGTTCTGGCAGAATCTCTGCTGGACAGATGAATTCGATGAAGTCGCCTTTCAGGATCCTCCTTCAGATGATAGGTGTGATAATTGGTGATGGAGGAAACATCCACGTACTGGTCGATGGACATGAGCTTAATGTTGGTCATGCCAATCTCCTGGCCCTGATATATAAATGGAGTTCCCTGTTGGAAGATGTAGCTGGCCGCCAGCATGGTTCCGCTCTCACGCCAAAAGAGCTCACTGCCATATCTACTGATGATCCTGGGGTGGTCATGGTTCTCAATATACAGAGCATTCCATCCCTTTCCTGCCAAAGCATACTGCCATTTGGTAAAGGCCTTTTTCAACTTCACCAAAGAAAATGGCCTGTGGAGATACTCAGTGTACATGCAGTCTGCCATCATGTGGTCAAAGGAAAACATCATATCCAGGGACTTTGTGGGCCCTGTCAGATACTTCATGGCAGATTTTACGGTGGTCATAGGTCCTTCCCCCAGCTGGAAACAGTTGTAGTCCTCACAGACCTTCCTGAACTCAGCCATATATTCGTGAATATGGGGACCATCCTTGTAGTGGGACATGCCCTTTGCTGCAGGCAAAAAAGGCAGTCCGTTAGGAAGCCCTTCTCTCTTGGATATGAAGTTGATAACGTCCTCTCTAAAGCCGTCAACTCCCATATCAAGCCAGAAGCGCATTATGCTCTTAACTTCTTCCCTGACCTTGGGATTATCCATATTTAGGTCAGGCTGTTTTTTTGCAAAAATATGGAGATAGTACTGTCCCCTTGAAGGCACATATTCCCAGGCTTCTCCCTCAAACAGGGAATCCCAGTTATTTGGCTTATCACGCCAGATATAATAGTCGCTGTAGGGATTGTCTTTGCCCTTACAGCTCTCCACAAACCAGGGGTGCTCATCAGAGGTGTGATTCACCACCAGGTCCATAATGATCTTAAGTCCCATTTCATGGGCCCTTGTCAGCACCTTCTTAAACTGGTCCAGGTCTCCAAAATCAGGATGGATATTCTTGTAATCAGAAATGTCATACCCATAGTCTGCATTTGGCGAAGGATAGATCGGCGAAAACCAGATTCCGTCTACTCCCAGTGACTTTACGTAGGAGAGCTTGTCGTATACTCCATAAAGATCTCCGATACCATCACCATTTCCGTCTGCAAAACTTCTGACCCAGATCTGATAAAAAGACATGGGCTTATACCATTCTCTATCATCCATCTCCTAGTACCTCAGTTCTTATTTATTTTATCCCTGATCTTTTCAAAGCCATCATTCAGCTCACTCTTAAAATCATCCATGCTGTCCTTCATATCATTCCTGAAGTCCTCCATGTTGATCTTTAAGTCTTTTCTGAACTCTTCCACGTTTTCTTTAAACTCCTGGAAGTTGTCCCTCATGCCATCGTACATGATTCTTGGATTATCAACAAAAACCTTGTGGGTTCCATCAAGGACCGTGGCAGCGGAATTCATCAGGTACTCAAAACTCTGATGCTTTCTGACTCCGATGTCGCCATTTTTCACCATCTCCCGAAGTTCTTTATACCTGTCAAAAGCCAGGCGCACAGCCTGTTCCCAGGAAATATAGATCTCGTCCATAGCCTTCTGTCCCACCTGGTGAAGGTGGTCCAGGTCTCCTGAAACCTCATACAAAAGCTCCGCCATAGCCTCTGGCGTCTCGTCGATCACGAAGCCGTTCCTGTCATGGGTTATACCTTCAGCCGCGCAGGAACCCTTAATAAGAACGCTTGCAAGGCCACAGGCTGCTGCCTCTCTAACAACAATTCCGTTGGTGTCATACACCGAAGGGAAAAGAAACAGATCCGCCCTTGTGTTCCAAGCCCTGAGCTTTTCTCTGTCGTGCTCTGCCCCGGCGAAGATGACCTTGCTCTCAAGCCCCAGCTGTCTTGTCATCTCCTGCATTTCCTCGGCGTCTGCTCCTCCGCCCACAAATACCATCCTGAAATCCACGCCTTTTTCCGCAAGGATCTTAAGAGCATTTATGATCAAAGGCAGTCCCTTGTACTTCATTATCCTTCCCACAAAAAGAAACAGCGGAATTCCTTCAGGTATGTCGTAGGGCGCCGTTATTTCTTTTGCCTCCTTATCGCTGACTCTCCCCTTTGGAAAATCAACGCCGTTTGGCATAACCCTGTACTCACCTTCAAAGCCCAGGGACCTTAAGTTCTCGCCAGCTCCTTCGGAAACAACCCATACATCGTCGCAGGCCTCAATGTTACTGACCATAGTCTTTATGGTTTCCTTCTTAAGAAAACCCTCTCCCACAGCCCTTGCTATATCCACATCAAACTTGGTGTGATAGGTAAAGACGATTGGCGCTCCTGTTTCTTTTCGCAAAATCCTTGCCATTACCGTAGAAGCAGCGGGACAATGGGTGTGGATGATCTCCGGCTTTATCTCAGCCATCTGGGCAATCTCCCTGATGGAAAGCGGATTTCCCGCACGATACCCATGGACAAATTCCGTTGTATCAAGGCTTGGATAAGCCACAACCTTGTAGGGATACCCCTCGTAGGTGGCATCCGGATACCTCGGAGTTCCCACGACCACGTTTGACTGAAGAGTGTTCGTAAGAACAGCCCCATAATTCATTACTACATTAGCAACGCCGTCAATTACCGGCGGAAAAGAATCATTCAAAAGAACTATATTCATGGCCAAAACCTCCCGTATTTATTATTTTATCACTTATTTGTTGTTTTATTGTATACTTAAGCAGAACATATAATGCGAAGGAAAAGAAATGTCCATAACTAATCAACTTTATCTTTTAGACGTATCCGTCCTTACCGATGAAAAGAGCTTTAGGGCCTGGTATGACAGGATGGATGAGACAAGAAAAAACAAAATAGATACCTTTAAACCTGAAAAAAGCAAGCGCCTTTCCCTTGGTGCCGGAATCCTTTTATATAAAGCTCTGGAGGAGGCCGGAATAAAAGATTATGAGCTTTGCTACAAAGGCCGGGAAAAGCCATATATCAAGGGACATGAGGATGTGTTTTTCAACATTTCCCACTCAGGGGATCTGGTAGCCCTCGGTATTTCGGACAAAGAGATCGGAGTGGACATAGAAAAGTGCAGAGTGTTCAAGGATACCCTGATCAACTATGTCTATAATGACGTGGATCTTTCTTTTGCCAGTAATCTCCCTATAGAGTGGGCCTACACCAGATTGTGGACCCTGAAAGAAAGCGTAATGAAACACAGCGGAATGGGGATAGCCCTGGTTCCTAAGCAGATTGAAATATACAGCGAGGCAGGGGAAGTAAGGGCCCGAACAAAGGACTATGACTGTGAAAAGCTCCGTTTTTCCAGCCATATAATCGGGGATTATCAGCTCAGTGTCTGCTCTGAGTATCCTCAGGGAGCTTTCTCAGAAGTCCGTTTCATTAACATTACCTGAATGATTATAATATGATTTATTTTATTGATGAAATTGTGATAAAATACATCCATAAGAATTGATCTTTGGGCAAAACTTATTTATGGAGGTCTCACCATGAAGAGTGTACTTGTAGTTGACGATTCCAGCGTTTCAAGAAGATTATTGGTAAATATGCTTGAAGTTAAGGGCTACACCGTTGCCGGACAGGCCATAGATGGAAAAGAAGGATTTGAGCTCTACAAGAAGCTTAAGCCCGATGTGGTTACAATGGATATCACAATGCCAGAAATGAACGGCCTTGAGTCCTTAAAACTCATAAAAGAATTTGATCCGGACGCAAAGGTGATCATCCTTTCTGCTGCCGGTCAGAACGAAAAGAGAGCTGAAGCCGAGGCTCTGGGAGCCTGTGAGTTTGTAACAAAGCCTTATCAGAACAAAGATATCCTGAGTGCCATTGAAAGGTGCTAAATAGTTAAATAAAACTAAGCCAGGGGGACGATGTGATCACCACAACGTCCCCCTGTTTTATCTTAGAGAGGATAATATATCAAAGATCCTTAATGCTGTCTGTCTTGATGATGAACTTGCAGCTGCTGTTCTCATCATCATTTGATCCGCCGAAGGACTTGTACTCCTTTGCAGCTTCCTGAATAGCTGTCATTCTGTCTGCAAATTCTGTAAAATCTCCATCAAATGCTTCATAGAGCTTCTGGATTCCTTCCTTGTCCAGCTTGCAAACGCCGTCAAGAAGTTCCTTTACGCCATCATCAAGAGTGATAACACCATCGTTAAGCTCTTTTGCTCCGCTGTTAAGGTCATTTGCTCCGTTGCTGAGCTTTCCTGCTCCGTCTGAGAGCTCATGTGCTCCGCTGTTAAGCTGTCCTGCACCGTCCTGAAGCTGACCTGCGCCATCCTTAAGCTGTCCTGCACCGTCCTTGAGCTGTCCAGCTCCGTCATCCAACTTAGCAGCACCGTCATTGAGCTGGGAAGCTCCGGAAACAAGGCTGTCATTGTTTGAAGTAAGCTTCTGTGTTCCTGCTGCAAGAGTATTTGCACCGGTCTGAAGCTCCCCAAGACCTGAATTGATTGCTGCTGTTGCATCATAGATTGAGTCAACACCGGCTGCCAGCTGAACGCTTCCATCAGTGAACTGCTGAATAAGAGCGAACTTCTGCTTAAGTGTCTCAACTGTTGCAGGATCGTAATTATCAGGATCAATGCTTACCTTAGCAAGAATGGTCTTGATAACTCCCTTCATTCCCTGTACTGAACCAAGGGCCTGATTGTAAGAACCATAGTAAGGGATTCCTCCCTGAAGCTTAGTTGCACCTTCTGCAAGGGATTGTGAGCTTGTGGAAAGAGCGCTTGCTCCAGCTGAAAGCTGTCCAATGCTGCCCTTTATTGTATTAAGCTGACCTTCCATAACCTGACACTTGTACTGAAGTGCATCGTAATCATCGTATTTAGCCTTATTATTCTGGAACTCTCTGTATGCTGCAAGGTCATCACCGGTAAGTGTAATTGACTCTTCACTGTTATTTGGTGCTGCCTTGGACTCCAGAAGCATTTCAGGAGTTACTTCCCCAGAACCTACAGGAGCTGTAACCATTACGAAAGAAGATGTGAGTGTATCTACGCTTTCTACAGGTTCCTCTTCTACAGGTTCCTCTTCTACAGGCTTCTCTTCTACAGTCTTCTCTTCTACAGGCTTCTCTTCTTCTGTCTTCTCTTCAACAGTCTCTTCAACTACTGGCTGTTCTTCTACAGGCTGTGCTTCGTCCTTTTTAACTTCACCAAACTCAGCATCAACTACGTTCTCTTCATAGTTCTCAGTCTGTGTAACTGTCTCGGTTGAAGCAGTAGGTGCTGCATTAGCTCCCCCATTAAGCAAAGAATTAAGTTGGCTCAAGCCTGTGCTTAAATTGCCAGCGCCTTTCGAAAGCTGTGACGCTCCTGCCTGAAGAGTATTAGCACCATCTTCTACCTGGCTCTTAGCACCCTTAAGTGCTGCAGCAGTCTCAGCTGAAGAAACCTTACCATTTGTTGCAATAGCAAGACCAGAAACCGCAGCTGCTGAAAGCTCTCCGTCTCCTGTAAGATATGCTTCTGCTGCTGAAAGGCTGTCATACATTCCCTTCAAAGTTGTGATGGCATCTACTGCTGTGCCGAACTTGCTAAGCTCTGAGCTGATCTGAGTTCCGCCCTTAACAAGCTTGTTGGCATTTGTCTTTAAGTCTTTCTGCTGCATGCCACCAAGGAGCTGATCAGATCCAGCCTTTGCCTTGGCAATACCACCAGCCAGCTGGCCTGCGCCTGCATTTATCTGAGCTGCTCCGTCTGTATAATCCTTAACGCCCTTATAGAGCTTTTCTGTACCATCCTTCAAGGATACTGTTCCATCCTTAAGAGAGCCTGTTCCATCATAGAGCTTTGATGCTCCGTCTGATAAAGAACCTGTTCCATCAAGAAGCTTTGCTGTTCCGTCTGAAAGCTCTGTTGCTCCGCTGTAGAGCTTCTTAGCTCCATCCGCCAGATCTGTTGTACCGTTATAGAGCTTTCCAGTACCATCTCTAAGCTCTGTTGTGCCATCCTTTAAGGTCTTTGTTCCATCAACAAGCTTACCTGAACCATCTCTGAGCTCGCCCATGTCATCCTTGATCTTCTCGACCTCATCTGAATCTGTGAGATCTGAAAGACCGAAGTCTGAAAGGATATCTGAGCTTGCCATTGTGATAGTCATACCAAGCTCAAAGTCTGTAGTATCAGCAGTGATCTCGAAGGAATTTGAGAGCTTCTCTTTGATCTCATCTGCATCCTCAAGCTTATCCCAATTCTCATCAGAGATATCAAGACTCTCCTTAAGACCTGGTGTTGCAACACCCATGATCACGTATTTGCCACCATCGGAGATAACCTTACCATTTGAGATCTCAACGTTTGCAAACTTGTCTGAATCCAGAAGCATTCCTGAAACAACAGCAAATGGTGTGTAAACCTCAATATCGTTGCCCTTTACATTTACAGTCTGCTTTGCGTTGTTCTCATACTCAAAATGGATAGTAACTTTTCCGCTCTTTCCTGCAAGTTCCTCAGGAGCAATCTCTTTTCCATCAAGAGTATAAGTGATCTTCATGCTTACAGGAAGCTGCTTGTCTGTAGTTCCCTGATAGTAGATATCTGAACCATCTGCATTCCAGGTAAGTGTTCCGTCACCGTTATCTGTGAAGGTTTCTGAACCCTTAACGTTTACGATGTCCTTAAGCTCTGTAGTATCAGCAAGTTCTGAAGAAGCTGTTACGTTCTTGAGCCACTCACTTACTATTACGTCGTTTACTGCTCCGTTAGCATCAGCTGTAACGTATACAGTCTCAACCTTTCCTGCCTCTGACTCTGTTCCTGCGATCTGTGTTGCAGTTGCTATTGTCTGTTCTACGACATCTGTCTCCTGAACCTGAGCAGCTGTCTCTATTGCTGTAGAAGCTTCAGTTCCGGCCTTGCCACATGCTACTGTCATTACTGCAAGCATGGCAGCCATTATAACTGATAGTGATTTCATTAAGTTCTTTCTGATCATTACTTTTTCCTCCTCTATTGTGGCTGCGATTTATGCAACCTTATGTCTGTGGAACATTCCATTGGTGTGATGATCTGTCTTTTCCTGAACATTCATACCGAAGGTTGTTCTCATAATGAGCTTGTCGAATATCATGTACATCGCCGGCAGAACCAGAAGAACAGTGAACATACTGATGATGGCACCCCTTGCCATGAGCATGCACAGTGATCCGATCATATCGATGCTGGAAATAAGTCCAACGCCAAAGGTTGCTGCGAAGAAGCTAAGTGCACTGACAATTACTGACTTCATGCTGGTGGAAAGAGCTATGAGTGTAGCCTCTTTCTTGTCATGGCCTGCATTTCTCTCATTCAGGAACCTTGTTGTCATAAGGATCGCATAGTCAACAGTGGCTCCAAGCTGTATTGTTCCGATTACCACCGATGAAATAAAAGGAATGGTGGTCTTTGTGTAGTACGGAAGTCCCATGTTTACGAAGATCGCAAATTCGATGACCGCTACCAGGATAAATGGCAGTGATGCGGACTTAAGTACAAAGGCGATGATAAGGAATACCAGTCCGATGGAAACGAAGTTTACCACCTGGAAGTCATGGTTTGTGATATTGATAAGGTCCTTTGTACATGGAGCCTCACCAACTACCATAGCCTTTGGATCATAGCTCTTTACGATGCTGTCAACATTTGCGATCTGAGCGTTGATCTCGTCGGAAGCTATCTTGTAATCAGTTGTTAAAAGAATCATCTTCCATTCATCGCTCTCCAGATCATTTAAAAGATCCTCAGGGATGAAGTTTCTTGGGAAAGCAGGTCCGACAATTGAATCAACTCCAAGTACAGAAAGGATTCCGTCTGTAGCCTCAAGCTCTTTTATCATCTCATTCATTGAAGCTGTATCCAGATTCTTGTCTACAAGGAGCATGTATGCTGAGTTCATATCGAACTTCTCATCCACCTTGTCAGCACCCTGTACACTCTCAAGACTCTTTGGAAGTGTCTGTGTTAAGTCGTAATAAACTGAAGTGTGGTTGTTACCATATATTGCCGGTAAGAGCAGTGCCAGGAAGATTGCAAAGAAAGCAAGGTAATGCTTTGCAACAAACTTAGGGATCCTGTCAAACTCAGGCATAAGTGGTTTATGCTTTGTCTTCTCTATAAGATTGTCGAAAATAAGGACCATACTTGGCAGGATTGTTACGCATCCGATAACGCCGAAGATAACACCCTTTGCCATTACAACTCCAAGGTCAAGGCCCAGTGTAAAGCTCATGAAGCAAAGAGCAACGAAACCTGCGATTGTTGTAATTGAGCTTCCGATAACTGACTGGAAAGTAGCTGTGATGGCATTTGCCATAGCCATTTTCTTGTCTGATTCCTTTTCCAGCTCCTCCTGGTAGCTGTGCCACAGGAAGATTGAATAATCAAGGGTAACTCCCAGCTGAAGTACTGCACTAAGTGACTGGGTGATAAAAGAGATCTCTCCCTTAAATACGTTTGTACCCATGTTGTAAACGATTGCCATTCCAATGCTCAAAAGGAAGAACAGTGGAATAAGGTAAGAATCCATTGTAAGTGAAAGAACGATAACCGCCAGGAGAACTGCGATTCCAACGTAAATTGGTGTCTCCTTCATGGCAAGGTTCTTTGTATCTGTAACGATTGCGCTCATGCCGCTCATGAAGCACTGCTTGTTGGCAATCTTTCTGATCTGTTCAATGGCGTCCATGGTGCAGTCTTCTGAAGTTCCTGAATCAAACACCACAAACATCATGGTTGCATCATTTGCGTTAAAAGCTTCATATACTTTGCTTGGAAGCATTTCCATGGGGATGCTTAAATCCATTACACTGTCGTACCAGATAACATCTGCCACATGGTCCACGTCCTCAATCTTGGTCTTAAGATCTGCAACGTCCTTTTCCTCCATGCCCTCTGCCACAAACAGAACAAAAGCACCGGTTCCAAACTGGTCAAGAAGAATGTCCTGACCCTTCATTGTCTCTATGTCCTTAGGCAGGTATGTAAGAATATCATAATTAACTCTTGTGTTCAGATATCCGATTCCTGATGGGATCAAAAGAGCTATTGCCACGATCAGGATCACATATCTAAGCTTTACTATCAGTTCAGATAGTTTTTTTCATATCCTTCCTCCTAAAAAAATAATTATTGACCAATGGTCATTTTCTATAGTATGGTATAACACAGAAATGACCAATGGTCAATAATTTATTTCAAAAATTATTCTTCGGGATGATATAATTATGCTAGAAAGGGAATAAAGCTATGGGAAAAGCTGACCAAAACAAAAAGATGAAGATGGAAAGCCTTTTAAATGCCTCCTTTGAGCTCTTCACGTCTCAAGGCATCAATAAGACCTCCATCTCAGATATAGTAAATAAAGCAGAGGTTGCCAAGGGTACCTTCTACCTTTATTTCAAAGACAAGTATGATATAAGGAACAGGCTCATCGCCCACAAGTCCAGTCAGCTCTTTATACAGGCCTACAATGCGCTGGAAGAGTCCGGGATTACCGTTTTCGAGGACAGGATAATCTTCATTATGGATTACGTCCTGGACGAGCTGGATGCAAACAAGGGGCTTTTGGCCTTCATTTATAAGGATCTTTCCTGGGCTGTGTTCAAAAGAGCTCTCATTACTCCCGTAAGTTCTGAGGACGTGGATTTTGGCGCCGTATATCAGCGCATGATAGAAGAATCGGAGGTAGAGCTTAAGGATCCGGAAGTCATGCTTTTCCTTATAATAGAGCTCGTCGGCTCCACCGGCTACAGCTCCATCATGTTTAATGATCCGGTTTCCCTTTCTGACTTGAAGCCCCACCTGGAAGAGGCTGTTAGAAGAATCGTCCGCCAGTACACAGGGAAGAAGAAAAAATGAAGTCTTCCCAGACTCCAGGCCCCGAAGCCATACATTCGCAAATACTTGTTTGCTCCTGCGTTGTGATTTTCTAGAACTCAAAAAACAGTAAGTGCCTCATTTCGACGTTGCTCAAAGCAATCGGCACTTACTGTTTTTTTCATTCTGAAAATCATCGCCTCGTGCGAGAACTGCGCATTTCCAAATGTATGGCTTCGGGGCCTGGAGTCTGGGAAGGCTACATTTTCCTCATCGGCTAGACAGGAAGATGCTCTCACGAACTGCTTCCTGATCGTCGGGATATGTAGCAAGGTACTCTTCCATTAGGGAAGCTGCCACCTTGAACTCGCCCATGTACTCGTAGGCTGTGATCTCGTTTAGTCTAAGGGCCTGATCCAGATCCTTATTGTCCAAAGATATGCCAGACTGGAAGGATGATACAGCCGACTCGTAGTCTCCCTGTCTTATTTGGCAGATACCAAGCTGATTGTAGACTTTGGCACTGTTTGGGTCTTCTGCAAGGTAATTTCTGTAAACGCTGATGGCGTAGTTGTAGTCACCCTGCTTTTCCCCTGTCTGTCCAAGAAGGATTACCACAGGCTCTTTTTCCTGGCCCTTCTCATTTCTGGCTGCCTCAAGGTAACTCTGGGCCTCAGCATTATTTCCAAGATAAAAAGAGATCTGACCCTTTTCATAGTTTGACATAAAATCACTGCCGTTATCCATGGCTGTCTGCAGGATAGAAAGAGCCTCATCGCTGTAGCCATATTCATCAAGAGACTTATAGATCATGATCATCATGGAATAGTCTCTGGAGTTAAGAGCAATGGCCCTTGAAAAGTCAGCGTAGCCCTGGTCGTGGTTCCCGGCTGCAAGTTCCGCTGTACCACGAAGATAATAGGCATTGCTGTCCTTGTCTCTAAGAGCGATAATGGCGTCATAAACCTCTTTTGCCTTGTCATATTCCTTGAGATTAAGGTATGCTTCCGCCAGGTAATAGTTGGAATCAAAGTCCATGTCATCAACTATTCCCTCATCAGCTGCAAGAGAGGCCAAAAGTTCGGTTGCCGCCAGGTCATATTCCCCGCGCTTTAAGTGAACAATGCCCTTTCCCCTGTGGATAAGGCACTGATCCTCCCCACCTTCCTCAGCTGCCTCGAAGCTTTCCAAGGCGCTCTGATACTCGTGGCTCTCAATATAGCTGAAACCGGAATCTATATTGTGTCTGCCTGCCAGGCTTCCGCAGCCGGACAGCAATGTGGATAGCAGCAAAAAGCTGGCCACAATCCGTTTCTTCATAAATATTCCCTCGCTAGGTGATTACTTAAGGTAAGCAATAATTTCTACTTCGCAGAGAACGTTTCTTGGGAGCTGCTTTACTGCAACGCAGCTTCTTGCAGGCTTTCCTGTGAAGTACTTCTCATATACTGCATTGAAAGCAGCAAAATCGCTCATCTCTGCAAGGAAACAGGTTGTCTTAACAACATGGCTGTAATCTGTGCCTGCTGCCTTCAAGATCTCACCGATGTTTCTGCAAACTCTGTCAGCCTGATCAGTGATAGTTGTGGTGTCGATCTCACCATTTGCAGGATTGATCGGGATCTGGCCTGAAGCATAAAGAAAATCTCCAGCCTTGATAGCCTG
This sequence comes from Butyrivibrio sp. AE2032, assembly GCF_000702965.1. Classification (NCBI taxonomy): domain Bacteria; kingdom Bacillati; phylum Bacillota; class Clostridia; order Lachnospirales; family Lachnospiraceae; genus Butyrivibrio; species Butyrivibrio sp. AE2032. The sequence continues at coordinate 415,343 of NZ_JNLF01000003.1, forward strand.
TGAATAAGGTCCGATAGCTGCTGGTGCCTTGTCTGTTGATACGTATTCCATGTTGTTGTCCTCCTCGTATATTATGATCTTGTAAAAAAAGCTTTACTCTTCCTTTGCCTCAAATAGAGCAGTAACGTAGAATCCCCGGGCGTTTTCCTCAACTTTTGTTACCACGCCCTCTCTCTCAAGCATTCTTTCCCTGAAGGGGAAATTGCCTGACATGGCAAGGGATGGGTCAATTGTGTAGTAGTAATTGCTGGGAAGGACACCCTCTGTTACTGTAACGTGATCCCCTTCCTTCAAAAGTCCCGGCCTTTCCATCTTAAAAGTCATTTCTCTGGCCATTTTTTATATCTCCTAGTCTACTATTTTACAATCGCATTATGCAACAAGTACTGATGCCATCTTTCGTAGGATGAAGCCTTAAGATGCACATCATCAAAGGTCAGTGTGCTGTCAAGATTGCCATCTTCATCGTCCACCGACTCGTTCATATCAAGGTAAAAGATATCCTTCTGATCTGCCAGCTCACTGATAGCTGCATTTCTCTCGTTAATTCTGGCATTGTTAAAGTACTTGTCATTGTCACTCTTCTTGCCTGTTACGTGCATAATACCCTGGATATAGATAATGGCATCAGGCTGAAGCTCTCTGATCCTGTCCACTACCTCCTTGTAGGCATCAGTGAAATACTGGGTATCTCCTGTTCCTATCTCATTAAGCCCGAGCATTATATAGATCTTTCCAAACTGATTCTCAGAAAGAGCCTGTTCTACACCTATCTTGCCATCATCAGTCTTGATGAATTCCTTCTTCATCACGTCGAAGATAGTAAGAGATACCTTTGAATAGAAGGTTGCCCTTGTATCCAGCTCCTCGCAGTACTCTGAAAGTCCCACAGTTCTTGAATCACCGATAAAGAGAGCATCAGTGAAGTAATCGTCATCAACCTCAGTAAATTCATATACTTCCGGCTCACTATTGCCTGAGATATCATTTCCCGACACATCATTTGCTGAAACCTGCCCAGGCTGGAACTCCTGCTTCTCACCGGCAATTATCAGCGTAGTCCCTTCCTGCTCCTCTGCAGCAGGCTCTACAACCTCCTCCGGTGCAGGTAAAAGAGCTTCCTCCTCCACTGAAGGCGTGCTCCAGGGGTAAACCTCATCCCTGGCACCCTTAAGTACCAGCGAAAGCACGGGAATCTTGCCATCAGAGACAGTATCAGCGTACTCTGAGTAAACCGTATCCTTAAAGATAAAAGATACGATAGTCAGTACCACGCCTATCAGTACAATCCCTATTAAGATTGGACATTCCTTCAAAACTTTCATTCAATATATCCTAACGTTAATCTATCCATCAGAATCGGAAGTACATGAACGGATTTCCTGCAGCACCTGAGATACTGTAGATGCAAACCCAGAAGAGCGCAATCCAGAGCACTGTGAAAAGTGGGTTCCTTCTGTGGTTTTCCCAGGTTTCAAACACCTTGGGAATAAGGAGGATAAGCCCCGGAACAAGCACTGTCCAATACACTCCCACATTCTTGAAAAAGTCATTATCATTAACTGCAATACCCTGTCCAAAGAATGGGAACAGTCTCATGAAGTAGTCCCCAAGCATCTTAAGATCAGATATTGCAAACACAACCCAGGTAAGTGGTATAAGAACCAGCACATTTATCTTCCCGATAATCTTTGAAAGAAAGCCGGGAAGTCTTTTAAATACAATGAGGCGCTCCAGCACGATAATAAGGAAAAGAGACAGTCCCCACATGATAAAGTTGGGAGTCACGCCATGCCAGAAACCTGTTATAAGCCATACTACCAGGAGATTGAAAACAGTCCTTCCCTCTCCCTTTCTGCTTCCTCCAAGAGGAATATAGATATAATCCCTGAACCAGGAGCCAAGGGTTGCGTGCCATCTTCTGTAGAACTCGGAAACACTTCCTGACCCGTAAGGCTGATCAAAGTTAACTACAAAGGGAAATCCCAGCATCACACCTATACCTGCAGCCATAAGAGAATAGCCCCAGAAATCAAAATATAGCTCCATTGAATAGGTAACTGCTCCAAGCCAGGCCAGAGGTGTAGAAATACTCTCATAGCCTATGGTTCCTATATCCTTCCAGAGCATAGCCAGATGATCAGCCAAAAGAACCTTCATGGCAAGACCTGCCACAAAGAACCTCAGTCCATCCTCAATGGCTCCTACTATCTCAATCAGAGCAGCCTTTCCGTCTTCTTTAAAAAGCATGGGATTATCAAGAAATTTCTCATATCGCATGATGGGGCCTGAAACAATCTGAGGAAACATGCAAAAATAGGCTGCCACATTCAGGAATGAAGCATCCTTTTCTATCTTTCCCCGATATACATCCATCTGATAGGAGATCATTTTGAACACATAAAAGCTGATGCCTATTGGCAAAAGAGAACTGTCAACAAACTGACCAAGTATCTTGAATTCTATAAGCATTCCCGCGTCTATAGCCAGAATAAATAAAAGCAGGGACTTACTCTTTTCCCCAAACTGAGCCTTGGCAAAGAGGAAATTGACCAAAACTGCCACAATAAGTGCCGGGAACATTCTAATATCACCCACAGCATAAAACAAAAGACTCCCTAAGAGAAGAGTCCATGTTCTGAATCTGGTGGGCGTTACATAATACGCTATAACAAATAAAGGCAAAAACCTGAATATAAAATTAAGGTCCGAAAAATTAACCATTTGAGTTATTGATCTCCGCAAGCTTTGTCTCAGCAGCCTGGGCACTCTGAGTATCCGGGAAGTTTGTGATCACGGCATCGTAGATCTCTTTTGCCTTGTCGATATCTCCGCTGCTGTAATAAGCATTTCCCAGGTAGTAAAGGGTGTTTACATTAGTGTTGTCATACTGATAGGCCTTTGAAAGATTTGTGATTGCAAGCTCATAATCCTCTTTCTTGAAGGCATCATAACCTGTATTGTAGTAGGAATCAGCAAGCTTTGGTCCAACCTTGGTCATAAGATAGTCGTAAAGTGACTTGAACTCAGGAGACACATCTCCGCTTATGGCGTCAAGATCAAGGCCTGCCATAGCCTCTGCCATGCCCTCGATATCTGAAGGCTCCTCCATATATATGTTTACAGCCTTCATAAGACTGTTCATAGCTGCAGATGTTGAATCCACACCCTCGTAGTCTGTGACCTGGGTGCTGAGCTTATCAATCTCCTCCTGAAGGGACTTGACCTGCTGCTCATAGGAAACGATCTGAGCTGACTTGGCGTCAGACTCCTCGCTGATCTGAGCTATCTTCTCCTGATTGCTTCCGTTTATGTTCTGGATTCGCTGCGGAAGAATAAGAAAGCAGGCTACAGCCACACCAAGAACGATTCCAAGAACGATTCCCCAGATGGAATTGCTCCTTGTGATAGCTGACTTTTTAACAGGCTGGATGATCATCTCGTTGCCACTGTTATATCTGATAACATCGTCGCTCTCAGATGCTGCAACGTCTGATACAAGCTTTCCGCTTTCACCGGGAAGCAGCATACTGTCAGCTTCCTTAAGGTAGCGCTTTGCCATAACATTACCGGTATCAAGCTTGAGGGCCTTCTGGCACTCTATCTTTGCTCTATCCCAGTTTCCGTTCTTAAGATATAAAAGCGCAAGCAAAAGATGTGCTTTGATAAAACCTGGGTTTAAGGAAAGCACTTTTTTAAGCTGGATCACTGCCAGGTCAAGGCTGTCCTGGTGACAGTAATTAAGCGCAATATTAAACTTCTTGATGGTCTGATTGACGTTTTCCAGATGAGAAGGGCTGTTTCTGACTGAATCCATATAGTAGTCAGCAGCATTGTCCTCAGGTTGAAGGTTCTTACTGATAACCCATTCTGAAAGAGCCGGTACTACTTCACCGGTCTCATAATAAACCAGTCCTAAAAGGTTTCTGGCGTTTATGTTGTATTTATCAAGCTTAAGGCTCTGTCTTAAGGACTCTATGGCTCCGGACATATCCCTGATGCCGGCCTTTTCCAGACCCTCATTGTAATATCTATTAGATAAGCTCTTGAGCTTCCCCTTGGTCGTAGCCATTATTACTTATTCCTTTTCGTAGAATCTGATTCGTCTTTCGCTTCCTTAAGGAGCTTCACCAGTACATCTGACATATCATCGATGTCCTGATTGTAAATGATTTCCTCAGCATCCTCGATCTCAAGGCTTGGCCTGAACTTTTTAAGCTCTTCTTCAAAATTTAACATAATGCCCCTCTTTATCAAATAAGAGCCTTGATCTGTCCTGCCAGATATAGTGAACCGGCGGAAAATACATAGTCTCCTGATTTTCTCATGGTAATGATGTCGGTCACGGCATCTCTTACATTGCTGTAGTACTTCATTGGAAGACCAATGATACCCAGCTCCTCCTTGCTGTCCTCAAAGGCAGTCTTAAGATCCGATACAGATACAGACCTTGATGTCTCCAGAACTGCAACATAAATTGCATCAAACTGCTGACTCTTTAGAATCTCCAGTATGATGTCCTTGTACTGCTTATCTCCAACGATACCAAACAGTAAAAGCTTTCTTCCTTCACAGCTTATTCCTGATACGCTTTTAAGAAACGCATCGATACCATCCAGGTTATGGGCGCCATCCACATATATTCCCGGACGCATCTCTTCCATTCTTCCCTCCCACTTGGCGGAAAGAAGGCCTTCCCTGATATCAAGCTCAGTAATGGAAGCGCCATTATCCCTTAAGATCTCCAGACTTGTAACTGCAATTGCAGCGTTCTCAGGCTGATAAAGAGCCTGTGTGGAGAGCCTAAGGTCAGCATATTTATCATATAAAGAATTATACGAAAAAGCAATGTATTTGTTGCCGCTCTCATCCTTCAAAGACTGGACATTTTCGATGTTCCGACTCTCAATGGCAATTGCCCTGGAATCGTTCTCTAAAGCGACTTTTTTGATAACTTCGGTGGTCTCAGGTCTTTTGTCAAAAAAGACTACCGGAACTCCCGGCTTAATGATCCCTGCCTTTTCACCTGCAATAGCCTCAAGGGTATTGCCCAGATACTGCATATGATCATATCCAATCTCAGTAATAACTGTAAGAAGCGGCTTAGAAATTGCATTGGTAGCATCAAGCCTGCCTCCAAGGCCGGTCTCCAATATGAGATAATCCACCGGATAAACATCATACAAAAGCATGGAAACAAAGAACAGGAACTCAAAATATGTAGGGAAATAGTCCTCATGTCCGTATTCCATGACTCTTCTCAAAGTCTCTATAAATACTTCCACGAAGACACCCTCGGATATGGGCTTCCCATCAATAGCAAATCTCTCATTTATCCTGACCAGATGGGGTGATGTAAACATTCCCACCGAATAATCAGCCTTTATGAGCACTGATGAAAGGTAATTACACACAGAACCCTTTCCGTTGGTTCCTGCCACGTGTATTATCTTTATATTCTCGTCAGGAGACCCCAGGTACTCCAAAAAAGCCCTGGTGTCTTCTATAGTATGTTTGTCAGTGAAGCCCGGAACCTGATTGAGAAAGGCCTCGCATTCATCAGCAGTGATCTTGGCGCTGTTATCAGCTCTTTCTATCAGTTCCTGGGCAGTTCCTAGTAAATTATCGTTCATAGTTTCCCTATAAACTTATGATCACTTTGATAACTGAGCAAGTCTTTCTGTTATCTGATCATAAGTCTGCTGGTATTTTTGCTGTTTTTCTTTTTCCTCAGCAATCTTGTCTGCCGGGGCCTTAGCAAGGAATTTCTCATTGGAAAGCATGCCCTGAGATCTCTTAAGCTCTCCGGCAAGCTTAGCCTGTTCCTTCTTAAGACGCTCGATCTCTGCAGAGATATCCACAAGATCTGAGAAAGGAATATATACTGTTGCATCAGCAAGGACTACAGACACAGCATCATCTGCAATTCCATCCTTGCCAGACTGGCATACTGACTCTGAAGCATAAGCAAGGGCCTCAAAGAAGAGCTTACCTGTTGTAAAGATATCAAGTGTTTCTTTATTATCACTTACAACAAATACCTTTGCCTTCCTTGAAGGAGCAACATTCATCTGAGTACGTACGTTACGGATTCCGCGAACTGCTTCCTTGATGGTCTCAATAGCCTTCTCGTCAGCAGCAAAGTTCCACTCCTCCTTGTATACAGGCCAGTCGGAGATCATGATTGATTCCTCCTCATCCTGAAGAGTACAGAAGATCTCCTCAGTTACGAATGGCATGTATGGGTGAAGAAGCTTAAGTGAATTGATAAGTACAGTCTGCAGTGTCCAAAGAGCTGCCTCGTGGGAAACAGCATCATCAGAATTGTACAGACGAGGCTTAACCATCTCAATGTACCAATCACAGAACTCATCCCAGATAAAGTCATAAACCTTCTGAACTGCAATACCAAGCTCAAACTTATCCATGTTCTCAGTTACTTCTTTGATAGTGTTGTTGAGCTTTGAAAGGATCCAGTGGTCAACAGGCTCAAGTCCTGCCGGCATAGGCTGATGAATAGCTGAAGGAGCGTCCTCTGCCATATTCATCATGATAAATCTGGATGCATTCCATACCTTATTAGCAAAGTTACGGCTGTTCTCTACTCTTTCGTTGTAGAAACGCATATCATTTCCTGGAGCGTTTCCTGTAACGATGGTAAGACGAAGAGCGTCAGCACCGTAATTCTCGATAACCTCAAGAGGATCAATTCCGTTGCCGAGGGACTTACTCATCTTTCTTCCCTGAGAGTCTCTGATAAGACCATGGAAAAGAACTGTCTTAAATGGGTAGGTTCCCATCTGCTCGTAGCTGGAGAATATCATTCTGATAACCCAGAAGAAGATAATGTCATAACCTGTTACAAGCACGTCTGTAGGGAAGAAGTATTTAAGTTCCTTAGTATCGTGAGGCCATCCAAGGGTCTCAAATGGCCAAAGTGCTGATGAAAACCAGGTATCAAGTGTGTCAGGATCCTGTGTGAAGTGGTTGTGTCCACACTTAGGACATACTGAAGGCATCTCTTTTGCAACTACTACCTCACCACACTTGTCGCAGTAATATGCCGGAATCCTGTGTCCCCACCAGAGCTGTCTGGAAATACACCAGTCTCTGATATTGTCTGTCCAGTTGAAGTAGATCTTGTCCATTCTTGGTGGAATGAGTTTGATCTCACCCTCTTTAACTGCCTTAACAGCAGGCTTGATGAGCTCATCCATCTTTACAAACCACTGAGCCTTGATCATAGGCTCAACTGTTGTGTGGCAACGATCGTGAGTTCCTACGTTGTGAGAGTAATCCTCAATCTCAACAAGGAGTCCCATCTCCTCAAGCTCTTTTACGATGGCATCTCTGCACTCGTATCTGTCCATACCCTCGAATTTGCCGCCATTAGCGTTGATGGTCGCATCGTCGTTGAGGATATTAACCTCCTCAAGGTTATGACGCTTACCAACCTCGAAGTCGTTAGGGTCGTGAGCAGGTGTGATCTTAACTACACCTGTACCAAATTCCATATCTACATAAGCATCCTCTACAATAGGAAGCTCTCTGTTTACTATAGGAAGAAGAACCTTCTTGCCCTTGAAATCCTTGTATCTTTCATCATCAGGGTTTACAGCTACTGCTGTATCACCAAGCATGGTCTCAGGACGGGTTGTGGCAAACTCGATGAACTTTGTAGTGGAAACACTTCCGTCATCCTCAATGAGAGGGTACTTGATGTGCCAAAGATGTCCAGCCTGCTCCTCGTACTCAACCTCTGCATCTGAAATAGAAGTCTTACATACAGGACACCAGTTTACGATCCTGCTGCCTTTGTAAATATATCCTTTCTCATGCATCTTGAGGAAAACTTCTGTAACAGCCTCGTTACAGCCCTCATCCATTGTGAAACGCTCTCTGTCCCAATCACAGGAAGAGCCAAGCTTTTTCAGCTGAGAAACGATGGTTCCGCCGTACTCTTTCTTCCACTCCCAGGCCTTCTCAAGGAATTTCTCCCTGCCAAGCTCTCTTTTATCAATGCCCTGCTTCTTAAGCTCATTTGTGATACGAACCTCAGTAGCAATGCTGGCATGGTCTGTTCCAGGCTGCCAGAGAGCATTGTAGCCCTGCATTCTCTTCCATCTGATAAGAATATCCTGAAGAGTCTGGTCAAAGGCATGTCCCATGTGGAGCTTACCTGTGATGTTTGGGGGTGGAATAACAATAGTAAAGGGTTTTTTGGTCTCATCTACTTCAGCATGGAAATATTTCTTTTCCTCCCATCTGGAGTAGAGACGATCCTCAATATCCCTGGGATTGTAGGTCTTCTCAAGTTCTTTCTTCATTCGTTAATTCTCCTATCTTTCTTTCAGAGCCAAGACTCGAAAATGCTCTGTATTTATATCAACTATATGTGGCTTCGTCAAGGGACTCCTGGGAAATAATGGCCTTATGGAGAAGGACCACCTCACCCTTCTTGTGCTCTTTGACGTCGTAAAGCGCGTTGTCAGCCGCGTACATGTAATCCCACAGCTTGTTGGTCTCGCTTGGAATGGAATTCCTGATACCCTGAGAAATTGTGAGATTTCCTAAGGTTCCGGTCTTTCTGTCACCGATCTTCATTGATAACACCTGGTCTCTTAAACTTGCTGCACAGACCATGATCTCATCATCAGTCATTCCTTCATATATAATGACAAATTCATCTCCGCCGTACCTGAAGCCATGGATGGCCTCGGAAGAAGCACAGACTCGTTTGATTATATCAGATATTTTCTTAAGGCAGTCATCCCCCACCTGATGTCCGTAGGTATCATTGTAGTGCTTGAAGTTATCCACATCCAGGATCTCGACAGCAAGGGATCTGTGATTCTGGTAGGCATCCTCGAACGCCTTGTCTGCAAACTTATTGAGGCCGTACCTGTTTCCAAGTCCTGTCAAAGGATCGGTCTCAGCCTGCTTCATGAGCTTAATGTTCTCTTCTTCTATAGAAGATAGCCTATTCCTTATATTTAAAAAGAACTTATAGTTGGCAATTCCGTCTTTCTCCTGCTGAAGGGAAGCTTCATAATACTCCAAAAGAGCTTCTGCCTTATCCTTAGGACTATCCATGAGTTCATAAAAGTCCACCTTCAATTTGGCATATCCCTTCCTCAGGTTAGGTATGTTCAGTTCATTGAGGGATATCTCCGCATTTTTGATGATGCGCTTCACTTCCCCGAGACGCCCCACTTTCATAAAGAAGCGACAGATTGTATAGATATCCTCCATGCTATCTAAAGGGAACTTATTGTTCTGAAGCTGATAAGAAAGCATGTCGGCATATTTCTCGTAGTATTCCATTTCACCAAGATAGTGGTAACCACGCATCTTGATATCCAAAACAGGAAGATCCTGGAAAAGTTCAGGCTTAGCCGCAGGGTCCTGCTCAAGCTGCTCAATGCCCTGAATACACTTTTCCACAGAGTCACGTTTATTCAGAACTATATAACAGTCGGCCTGGAAACAATAGCAATAAAGAAGATTCCTAAGATATAGGCTGTCCTTCTTGTTTTTCCTGATTCCCTTGTATGCTGCTCTTATATAAGAAAGAGCCTGCTTCACTTCGCCGATGTCATAGTATATCTGGCCAATATTGAACATGATCATGCCAGGAACAGAGCTTATCTCATCAATAGCCTCACTGTACTTAAGACCCTTAAGGAAGAAATCAAGGGCAAGCTCAGAATTGCCATGGTTAAGCGCATCTATTCCCAGAAGGTTATAGCATCTTGCCAGATGCTCCATGTCACCACAGGCCTGAAGATATTCAATGGCCTTCAAAAGGTTAGTATTAAATTTCTTATAATCAGTACTAAGGAGATAGTAGGCATCTGCAAGGTAATAATAGCTGTATCCCAGGATCCTGACATCATCAATCTCTTTTGCTCTCTTTAAAAGACGATTACAGGAGCTTATCATTTTCCCCGACATGATTGCTCTTTCAGCCAGCATCTCCTTATTCAAAAGAACAACGTCCTGACCGAACTTTTCTAATTTCATATGTTCCCCTCTTTTAATAAGCCTATACCAAGACATTTTACAACATAGAGTCAAGTCTATCAAGAAAGATATGCCTGCTTTTGAAACGTGCATGGATACTGGGTTTCAGGATTTTTAATGACACAAATGTCATTTAAAGCAGTGGTTTACATATATGTATTGACCATGTTGGTCATATATCATTTTATCCTCTACATTACCCCCTGTTTTATCAATCTTTTTGAATAGCCTATTTATGCGGTATTGAATATATGTTCTATCGACTAATCCCCAATTTCCACAGAGTTATCCACATGACAGGGTCGTCATTTATCACCAGCTTTTGTATCATTTATCTGCCTTTTGTATAAATTATATCTACAATTTCATACAATTTATTGTTTTCTGTGGTTTACATATTTTTATTTATGCCTGATTTATGTCAACCATTTTGCCGTTTTTGCATGATTTTTTGTTCAAAGTAGCACATCATTTGCCTTCAAATCCGCTCCAGAACTGGGATAGTTCGTTTTTGACCGAGGTAGTCGAAACCGTCCTGTAGCCCTTCCACTCCCTTGGGAAAAGAGCTTTATAACTTCCCTGAATGAATCTGTCGTCCAAAAGAGCCACAACTCCTGTGTCATCCTCAGTGCGGATAACTCTCCCGGCAGCCTGGAGAACCTTGTTCATCCCCGGATATCTGTAGGCATAGTCAAAGCCGTCCACATCTCTTTTGTCAAAAAATCCCCTGATGATCTCTCTTTCATTGCCCACCAGTGGAATTCCGGTCCCAACCACAATGACACCGATAAGGCTGTCGTACTTAAGATCTATGCCTTCGCTGAAGATTCCGCCCATAACACAAAAGCCAAGAACGTTTTTGTCTTCCACCACCTCAAGGTCCATGTGGATAACTTCCGAAAGGTCCATATCGTTGCCACTGGAAAACCTTCCAAGGAATGCTTCCCTGGCTTCCTCTGTCATAAAGCTGTTCTGGACAAGAAGCTCCGTTGTGTCTGGGTCGTAAAACTGTTCCTCATAGACTTCGTAAACCTCCTCAAGGAACTGATGAGAAGGGAAGAATATCAGGTAGTTTCCTTGCTTAGCTCTGATGACCTCATCTATATAAGTAGCTATCTTCAGGTACATCTCAGGACTTCGCGCAGAATACCTGCTGGTAACGTCTGTTCCAATGAATAATCCCAGCCTTTTGGGGTCAAAGATGGATTTTGCATAGATTTCGAAATCCTCCCTTGTTCCACCAAGCAGGGACTTATAGTACTGAATGGGCAAAAGTGTGGCAGAAAACAGGATTGTGCTTACTGCCCTTCCCATGCAGGTTGCAAGGTTCCTGGAAGGATCGATGCAGGCAAGGCGCAGCAAAAAGCTGCCATCCTGGGCATACTCCCCGTAGATTACGTAGTGGTCGTCCAAAAGTTCATATATAGTAAGGAATCTATTGATATCAAAGTAGAAAAGAAGTATTTCCTCCCTGCAAGGGCCCTCAGAGTGGTCCTCCAGATACTGGGACATGATGGATGAAAGCCTGTTAAGGGCCTGAATAAAGCCTTCTATGGAATCATATATTTTGCACTCGTCGCACTGTCTTTTCAGTTCCAAAAGAGCCTTGTTGCACTTGTCAAGATGCCCGGCAATTCTGGGGTGATACTCCTTTATGGTCCTTTTCAGGTCCAGAAAGCTCTCTTTTCTTAGAACTGCGCTATACATCTCCCTTCCTCTGTCCAGAAGGTTATGGGTCTCATCCACCAGAAAAGCATAATCATGTTTCGTGCTATCACCAAAAAAGCGCCTCAGATACACGAAGGGATCAAAGACGTAGTTATAGTCACAGATTATGGCATCAGCAAAAAGGCTCATGTCCAGAGACATCTCAAAGGGACACACCTGATGCTTTTTCGCATATTCTACGATGGCATCCCTGTCAAATTTGTCACTGCTGGTCATCAGATCGTATATAGCATCATTTATCCTGTCAAAATGCCCCTTTGCATAGGGACAGGCCTCAGGATTACAGCCTCTTGTAAGCTCATCTATAAAGCATATCTTGTCCTTGGCTGTTATAGTAACAGTCTTCATCTGAAGGCCCTGAGCGGATCTCAAGGTATCAAAGGCCTCCTCAGCCACTGTTCTTGTTATGGTCTTGGCTGTAAGGTAGAAAATCCTGGATATCTTTTCCTGCCCCATGGCCTTAACTGTAGGAAATACGGTGGATATGGTCTTCCCGGTACCTGTAGGAGCCTCTAAAAAGAGCTTTTTCCCATGGACAATGGTCCTGTAAACCGCAGCAGCCAGGTCCTTCTGGCCTTCTCTGTAGGGGAAGGGGAACTGGGTGGCTTTGATGGACTCCTGCCTCTTTTCTATCCACTTACACCTGTAATCAGCCCATTTTCTGTACATTTCAAGAAGATCATAAAACCAGGTGGTTATCTCATCATATGTGAAGGTCTGGTCGAAATATCTTTTCTCCTCAGTATCCATGTTGCAGTAGGTCATTCTGACATCCACTTCAGGATAATGGCGATCTATCAGATACATGGCTGCGTAGCACTTTGCCTGGGCAAGATGGACATCCACCGGCTCTTTCATCCTGGCCAGGTCTCTGTAGGTTCCCTTTATCTCATCAATGAGGGGCTTATACGGCTCTTTTTCAAAAAAGGACTCCTGGCCTGCCTCCACTGAAGTAAGTGGCTCATCCATGTATTTGTCAAGGATACCGTCTGCCCTTCCCTCAACTAAAAGGTCATAGCCTTCATAGCTCTTTTCATAAGAAAGAGATACCTCCGGGTGATAGTCAGGCCCCATGCTCTTCTGGATCATGCGATGTATCCTGCTGCCTTCCTGCATGGCATCGGCGCTTACCTGATGTATTCTGTTGTCTATATCGCCGGACCTTAGGATAAATTCCACAAGGCCGCGGACGGAAATTGTTATCTTCATAGTATGCAAAAAGCCCTCCCGGGTGTTTACTAATGAATTGTACCACACCCGCAGAGAGCTTTCCTTATATAACGATATTTACTTTTGTGGACATCATGCGCTTTACGCCTGAACAGCCAGGCCCTTGAGATACTGCTCAAATCCCTGATCGTAACCTCTGTACTCTACTGTGAGAGGCTTTGTGAGGTCAAGTCCAAATACGCCGAGGATTGACTTAGCATCAACAACATACCTGTTGTAATATATATCAACATCAAAGTCACACTTTGTTGCTGCCTTTACGAAATCATTAACCTGATTTGGACTAAGTGTAATATGCTTTCTAATAAGTTCTCCAAACATTTTTCCTTTACTCCTTATCACTGTGTGCTCGCTTTTTCGAATTAAAGTTGTCAAGTGAAAACGTTTAAGTTATTACATTAGAACTATACCAATACTATGTGAAAATTCTGTGACAAGTTTTTGAATTTTTACACGCATTTTTTTCTTGCAATATACTGGCAAAAGTTATTAAATGGAGAATGGAATAAATTATAAGAAAGTGGCGGAAATATATGGAAAACCTTAAAATCCCAAAGAACTATGAATCTGCGCTTGATCTCCACGACACTCAGGTGGGCATCAAGACCGTTAAGGACTTCTTTCAGGGAATGCTTGCAACAAGGCTTAATCTGCAGCGTGTAACCGCTCCCTTGTTTGTAACTCCTGAGTCAGGTCTTAACGACAATCTTAACGGCGTTGAGCGTCCCGTTGCCTTTGATATTCTCAATGAGAACGGAAGGCCTGCTGAGATCGTACACTCTCTTGCTAAATGGAAGAGATATGCGCTTAAGAAATACGGCTTCAATGTAGGCGAGGGCCTTTACACTGATATGAATGCCGTTCGCAGAGATGAAGTTCCCGATAATATCCACTCTATCTTCGTTGATCAGTGGGACTGGGAGAAGGTTATAAATAAAGAGGACAGGAACATTGATTTCCTTAAGGACACAGTAAGGAACGTATATAAGGTTCTTCGCAAGACCGAGAAGTTCATGTCCATCCAGTATGATTACATCGAGGAGATCCTTCCTGAGGATATCTTCTTTATCACAACTCAGGAACTTGAGGACATGTTCCCGGATAACACTCCAAAGGAGCGCGAATACTTCATTGCCAAGGCTAAGAAGGCTGTCTGCATCATGCAAATCGGTGATGAGCTTGCTTCCGGTGAAAAGCACGACGGACGTGCACCAGACTATGATGACTGGCAGCTCAATGCCGACATCATCGTATACTACCCTGTTCTTGACATCGCTCTTGAGCTTTCCAGCATGGGTATCAGAGTAGACGAGAATTCCCTCAAGGAACAGCTTGAGAAGGCCGGATGCACTGAAAGAGCTGAGCTTCCATTCCAGAAGGCAATCCTTGACAAGGAGCTTCCTTACACCATCGGTGGTGGAATCGGACAGTCCAGAATTTGCATGTTCTTCCTGCGCAAGGCCCACATTGGAGAGGTACAGTGCTCCATCTGGCCAGAAGACATGGTTGAAGAAGCTACCAAGCACGGTATGCAGATCCTATAAAAATAAGCTGTCACACTTAATTGTGTGGCAGCTTTTTTGTGCGAGTCAGCGGGGAAGGTTCTGTTGGCAGATGCAGCCATATCTTTGAAAATGCGCAGTTCTCGCACGAGGCGATGATTTTCAGAACGAAAAATAACAGCAAGTGCCGATTGCTATGAGCAACGTCGAAATGAGGCACTTGCTGTTTTTTGAGTTCTAGAAAATCACAACGCAGGAGCAAACAAGTATTTTTGAAGGTATGGCTGCATCTGTCAACAGAACCTTCCCCACCTATCAGCTTAAGGAAACCTGCTTCTTAAGGCTCTTTTCATTGGCCTCAACCTTGATGCGGTTAAGTGCTGCGCGAACTGCAGGTACAAGAAGTACTACTACTGTGAGAGCGCCTTCTGCTGCGATGTAGCTACCGTTGTAGGCTGCTGAATAAGCAAGAGGGTGCATTCCTTCGGGAGCGTAATCTGCAAAGAAGATAACTCCGGAGAGGGTTGAGAAAAGGAATCTTCCGAAGATACCTGCAAGATAGCCCTTGAACATTCCGTAGCGGCTGTTGTAGAAGAATCCTGCTACTCCAAGAGCGCCAAATGCAAGGATGTAATCACAAAGAAGCTGTGGAACGCTGATGATATATGGATCTACGATCAGCTGGAGAAGTCCGTAGGCAAAGGCTGCGGAAAGACTAACTCTAGGTCCGTAGAGATATCCGATATAAGTAACAAAGAACATGCTGAATACTGTTACTGAGCCGCCCATAGGAAGCTTGAAAAGCTTAATGTTTGAAAGAACAAAAGCAAGCGCCAGGCAAAGAGCTGAAAAAGTAAGCTGCTTTACACTCATCTTGAACTTTCCGTCTGCGTTCATAAAGTAACTTACAACAGCAAAAGCGATGATTGCGAGGATGATAGCTAGAACATATCCACCTCTGGTGATATTGTACGATGTGTAGCCGTCTTCAACGACCTTTTCCAAGAATAACTGCATAAAAAATCCTCCCTTTATGTCACCGACATCTGGGGAGGTTAACTTTTGCATATTCACTACATGCCTAAAAGTATGTATAATGGCATATAAATGTGCTTCCCTACGCCGGCATTATCCGGGTCAGGTAAAAAGGGTTAGACGTGCGATGCACGTACACTCTCAGCATAGCTCCCCTAGCGGTTTTATTATGTTCAAGAATCATTAAACACTTATACCCCGGGGTTGTCAATAGAGTTTTTGGAGGTTTTATGGATAAATACAGATTTCTTTTGTTTGATCTTGACGGTACAGTGACTGATTCCGGCCCTGGGATCATGAATGCCGCACAGATAGCGCTTTCCAGATATAATATCGAAGAAGCAGACTCTGAGCGGCTTCGGCTGTTTGTAGGTCCTCCTCTGGACAAGAGTTTTATGGAAAGATACGGCTTTTCTGAGGAGCAGGCCTGGGAAGCCATCGGATATTTCAGAGAGTATTACAATAAGACCGGAATCTTTGAGAACAGCGTATATCCAGGGATGGATAACCTGTTAAAAGAGCTAAAGGAAGCGGGTTACGTTTTAGCCATCGCCTCCAGCAAGCCCATTGTGCTGATCCACAGGGTTTTAGGCCACTTTGATATCGATAAATACTTTGATGTGGTGGTTGGCTGTGAGCTGGATGGCACCAGATCCAAGAAGTCTGAAGTCATTGAAGAGGTGATAAAGCAGCTTAGCGAGTTGGCGCTTGAGCGAGGGCTTCCGGAAGTTAAGGAACTGTCCATAATGATCGGGGATCGTTGCTACGACGTAGAAGGCGCTCACAGCTTCGGAATGCCCTGCGTTGGCGTTCTATATGGTTATGGAAGTCGTGAAGAGATGGAAGAAGCTGGGGCCGACTATATTACTGAAACAGTTGAAACTCTTGGGGAACTATTCTTATGAAAATCAAATGGTATGAGTTCCTTATCTGGACAGGAATTGGGGCTCTGGCAGCCTTTATCCTGACCCTTATATTCAATGTCACAGGCCTTACTAGGGTTTCCTCTTTTGAAGAGGCCAGTCAGGGCCTATTTTACGTATCAGATTCCATCTGGGTTCTCATTGCCCTTTACTGCTTCGCAACTCCCCTGATTGAGGAGCTTATTTTCAGATACTGTATCTACAATCTGGTCCTTAAATACACGAAAAAAGCTGCAATAGCGATTATACTTACTGCAGCTCTCTTTGGTATCTATCATCTAAATCCGGTACAGATGCTCTACGGTTTTCTCATGGGGCTTCTCATTACCTACAGCTATCACAGGTACAAGATTCTGACCATTCCCTTCCTGGTTCACGCAGCAGCCAACGCAGTGGCGCTAGCCTACACCTTTCTATAGGGCAATTACCTTTCCAAGGGCGAAGGAATAGATATAGACTTCCTTCACCTTTTTAAGAGTGGCGGCTTCTAATGCCCTCTTATACAGGTCAAGCTGAACTTTGTATCTGTCTGTCAGGGTCTTTTCTTCTGATACCCTGTCTGTCTTATAATCCAGAAGTACCAGCTCATCTCCCTCTATAAACCAGGCATCAATGATACCCTGAACCAGCACCATTTCTTCCTTAGGGAACTTGGAATCCAGCTCATTTGCCGGAACTCCCATCATGAAGGGTTTCTCTCGCATCAGCTCCCCTCTTCTGAAAGCTTCCCCCATACGCTGCCCCAAGTCTGTGGCCAGGAAAGCCGTAATATCCGGCGTCCAAACAGCCTGCTGCTCCTCGGGACTAAGCCACCCTTCCTCAGCCTTCCTGCATCCCCATGCGTAAAGCTTCTTTGAAATCGGATCGAGGGTTTCTTTTGAGGCAAAGATTTCCTCGTCTAGTAGCTCCATGATACGGTGATATGCCGTTCCGCGCTCTGCACCGGTGAGGCCGTGGGAACGAACTGAGCTGTCGGCTTGAGCGAAAGGTGCCTCGTGGACGCTGACCTCTGCCTCTTCCACGTAGCTCTTTTTCTTAAGCTCTGAAACAGAGGTCTTCGTAAAAAGACCTTTCAGGTTTTCATGGGCGTATCTTGCTGAGAATTTGGTTCTGAGGTGCTGGCAAAGCTCCTCATCCCAGTATTCATGCATGTTTACGATATAGCCTGCCGATGAGCTTGTTTCCTGGTCTTGTGCAGTGATTTCTCTCGAACCCCAGTATTCATGCATGTTTGCGATATAACCTGCCGATGGGCTTGTTTCCTGACCTCGGAGCTCATTATCATCATGCAGTCCACTGTTTTTCTGTGTTTTTCCAAGTGCGGAGCTAAGGATACTCTTCAATTCCTCTCTTCTAAGAGTCCCATGGAGGGCATCACGGATAAGATTCTCCTTCAGATCCTTTTCGCCCAGTGTACAGATTCTGAAGTCCGGAACCGGACCTTTGTCCATGTGCTCTTTGTAGGTGTCACCGAGGAGCTGATACTTATCAAGGACTGGTTCGAAGGCAGGATGCCTTATGAGTGATGGCATCAGAAGGTCTAAGAAGCTCTTAGCCCCGGATCTTGTGGTATAGGGAAGAAGTCGTTCGCTACCTGAAAGAACAGGAAGCTGCATAACCGATCCCTGGAGTCTGGCTGACAGGTTCTTGTCGTATGCTGTGAGGATAAGCTTTTCCTTTGCTCTTGTAAGGGCAACATATAAAACTCTGATTTCCTCACCAAGGCTATCCATATTCATCTTGGAGGCGATAACCTGGCGCTTTAAGGTGTCGTATTTGACACGAAGCTCAGTGTTTATGCACTTTACCCCTATGCCCAGATCCATATCCGTAATAAGGTCGCCCTGAGAATCCCTGAAGTTGATCTCCTTGGAAAGGCCTGATACAAACACAACAGGGAATTCAAGTCCCTTACTCTTATGTATACTCATAATGCGGACAACGTCAGCGTTCTCGTCGATTATACCCGCTTCACCATAGTCCACCTGAACAGTCTTAAGGTGCTCAATATATCTTACAAAATGGAACAGCCCCTTAAAGCTGGTCTTCTCGAAGTTTGCAGCATTTGTAAGAAGCAGCTCCACATTGGCCCGTCTCTGATTTCCTGCAGGCTGCGCAGCCACAATGGCCTCATAATCCGTCCGATCAAGAATGACCTGCAGCAGCTCATGAACCGGGGTATATGTAGACATAGTGCGCATCTCTTCTACAAACGCAATGAATTTTCGCACACGAACTATGAGCTCATCATCCAGACCAACAGTCGTTTCATATTTTCCAGAAACATCTGCATTTCCATTCTCACCAGACTTCATAAAGGCATTTGCATGATCGATTTCGGCCACATCGGACATATCTGCGTTCCCGGCGCCACCCTTCTCCTCGAGGCTGGAAATTATCTCCAGTCCTTCGTAAAAAGTCTCAGAGAGGGAACGGTCAGCACACTTATCTATCGCTATGCGGATCCTAGCTAGGTCCTCGTCGGAAAAGCCGCCAATAAGGGAGTGCATTACTGCCACCAGCGGAATATCCTGTCTTGGGTTATCTATAACTGATAAGAGGTCCAAAAGAACCGAAACCTCAGGTGCCTCGAAATAACCGCTCTTTGACTCAATATAGGTGGGAATTCCCTGGCTTTCCAGCACATCCTTAAAGACGTCATCCCATCCGGACAAAGACCTTAAGAGGATCACTATGTCCTTGTACTTAAGATCAGGATTCTCACGCCTAAGTGCCAGTATTCTTTCTGCCACAGCCAAAGCTTCCTTTTCCTTGGCTGTCATTGCGCTTATCGTCTCATCAGCATCACTGTCATCAAGCACATCACTGCCATCTAAAAGCATCAGTTCAGGACACACGTCATAGGTAGGTTCTTCAAACTCTCTTCCCAGCCTAAGCAGTGCATCTTCATCGTAGTCAACGCCTCCCAGGTCAGTTCCCATGATCTTCTCAAATATATAGTTGGTGCCTGCGAGAACCTCAATCCTGCTTCGGAAGTTGTTGTGAAGGTCAATCCTCCTGTCAGAAGCCTTATCATCCTTGCTAAAACTTCCCAGTTTTTCCATGAATATCTCAGGTCTTGCCAATCTGAACTTGTAAATGCTCTGCTTGACATCACCTACCATGAACCTTTCGGAAACACCAGCCTCTTCTCCGGAAATTGCCTTAAGGATCATCTCCTGGACATTGTTACTGTCCTGATACTCATCTATGAGAACCTCCCTGAAGAACTCCCTGTATTCCAGCGCCACATTGGAAGGCTTGCAAAGCCCCAGTATCTCCTCGCAGAAAATCCCCTTGCACTCATCCTCATCGGGATGTTCCACCAAAATCTGCAGTGCAAAGTGCTCCATATCCGAGAAATCAATAAGCTGTTTCTCTCTCTTTTTATTATCAAACCTTGACTTAAATTCCAGGGTAAGCCTGCACAGTTCTTTTACTGCCCGGTCGCAAAGTGCCATCTGGGCAACAATGGTCTCTGAGGTGAGAGCAAAATACTTCTCCACAAGTCCATTTATGCCCTTCTTAACCCCGTCCCTGAGGTCCTTTATATAGTCTCTCTTTTCCGTATTGACGGAAGGGTCCTTACTTGCTGACAATCTCCCGAAGCTGATGCCGCGAATGCCGTCAAACAGGGCATCGTAGGTATCATATCTCAAAGCCGCTAAAATACTGTCTTTGTCATCATTAAGGGTCTTTTCATACATATAAGGCCCGTCGCTCTCAAGAGCTATCTTAATTGCACTTTCAGTCTTATCAGCAGCTTCCTTAAGAACTCTCCTTGCGTGAGCCACGCATTCTTTTACCCAGGGAAGCTCATCGAAAGGCACATTCGGTACCTCATAGTCCCTTGCCCTATCCCTGATCCAATCCTCGGGAAATGGCATACTCATGGAAAACTTAAATAACTGATTAATAAATCCGATAGCTTCAGTATCTTTGCTGCCTGAAGCGAAATAATCCATGCAAAAGAGAAAGTCGCTATTGGTCACGTCCTTTGCAGCTTCATATTCCTCTTCCATGAGGTCTGACATGACCTCTTCCCTGATAAGCGTCAGCTCTCCCTCATCTCCAACTCTGAAGGAAGGATCAAGTCCAATGGTATTAAAATTGTTCCTGATAACGTATTGACAGAATGAGTCAATTGTCGTTATCTGGGCGTTATGGATCAGGGTCTCCTGCCTCTGAAGATGGGCATTTTCAGGATCCAGTGCCAGTTCCTTCTGGATAGCTGCAGTGATCTTCTCCTTCATCTGCGCTGCAGCTGCCTTTGTAAAGGTAACCACCAGAAGATGGTCCACATCAAGGCCTCCTAAGATCATCCTGATGATGCGCTCAACAAGTACAGCCGTCTTACCTGAGCCGGCTGCAGCTGATACCAGTATGTTGCAGTCCCTTGCGTCGATGACTGCCTGTTGTTCAGTAGTAAACTTAACTTCTGCCATTATTATCTTCTTTCATTATCAGATCCATTGCATCATTGTCAGAAAGCGTAAGCTTCCTCTTTTCAAATCCACGGATCTTCTCATCATATCCACAGATAGATCTGTAAGCACAGTAAGTACAGGACTGTCTCTTACTCTTTTCATCCTCGTAAGGATTTATCTGAATGTCTCCATCCAGAATCCTCTTACCAAATTCTCTGACCTTCCGGTTCACAAAGCCAGAAATCGCAGAATACTGCTGACTTGTAGCCACAGAAGATCTAGCAGAGAAGTCTCCGTCCTTCTTTATCTCCACCGGAATGATATCAGACTTAGATATAATGCCCTTATCCAGCATCTGTACAATGGTCTGATCTGCGTTAACCAGTCCGGTCATTTTTAGCTTGCTGATTATGTCTTTATTGATATCATCTGCTATTTTTTCTTCTTTCGCGTCAACCATGGGATCATTCACATGGTAATAAAGAATAGCTGCAGGAATTACCTCTTTTCCCGGAGATAGTTTCTTCTCAACTGCCATAGCTACGTTCATATACATCACAAGTTGCAGCTGAAGTCCATAATAGAGATATGCCATGTTAAAAGAATGAGTTCCGGATTTAAAGTCCATTACCTTGATATAAACCTTATCCTCATCCTTACATAGATCAATTCGGTCAACTTTCCCAACAAGCTTCATTCGCTCAGTAATGCCGTTTTTCTCATCCTCTGAGAGGGCCACATTGATCTCCTCAATGCTGCCTGCTTCCTGGAAAGTCATCTCAACAAACGCCGGTTCAAATGTCCCCTTTGAGATCTGATACTTAAGGGTATCCACCGTACGCTGAAGTATCCTTCGTATCCTCTCGATCATGTACTGATTGCGGGAACTGCTGAGAAGTATGGTATCTCCATAACTCTGAACACATTTTGTTAAAGCCTCATTTAATATTTTGTCTGATTCTTCTTTTGACAGAGCATTCCAATTGATACCTTTTGTTATTATTTCTCCTGTATATTCCTCCAAAACCTTATGGAATACATTGCCAAGATCAGAGGCTTCAAATTCGTATTCCTTCCTCTCATCCAGGTGCAGCCCATACCTTATAAAGTGGGCATAGGCGCAGCTTGCAAACTGTTCAAGGCGGCTTACGCTGTTTTCAAGGGTAGCTCCGTAAAGAGCAACAGCCAGAGCCTTTGCCATGGGCACAGACTCATAATGCTTAAATGCTGCTTTCACGAGCCCTTCCATATACTTGCCGTTTCCTTCCTCTGACAAAACCCTGCAGAGGCTGAAAAACTCTTTTCTTTCATCATCAGAAAGTCTTCCGGAGGCATATTCTCTCATCATGGAAGAAAGATTGTCAAAGCTGTCTCTTACTGCCACATTCTGGCTTTCAAAATCCCCCTCCTCAGGTCGTTCAACTGTAAGACCATCAAACATTGAAAG
Organism: Butyrivibrio sp. AE2032; assembly: GCF_000702965.1. NCBI lineage: Bacteria > Bacillati > Bacillota > Clostridia > Lachnospirales > Lachnospiraceae > Butyrivibrio > Butyrivibrio sp. AE2032. The sequence continues at coordinate 437,658 of NZ_JNLF01000003.1, forward strand.
GAGCTTTGGAACAAGATATGCAGGCCCAAGGCTCTTTCCATCGCCTCCGATCGCTGCATAGGAAAGAAAGAGCTTATCCGTGGGTTTCGTCAGGTTCATGTACAGATAGAGTCTTTGAATGTACATCTGCTGTCTTGGTGTAGGAGCAAATTCCACCTCAGTCCCCAGGTCAAGAAGGAACTGCCTGTCAATATCCGAGAGGATTCCGCCACTTCCGGCGCTCTTTGGTATGTTTCCGTCATTTACGCCCACGAAGAACAGGACCTTAACCTCTTTAAGCCTGGTCCTTTCTATATCTCCAACTATTATCCTGTCCACATCCTGAGGAATAGTGCCAACGGAGATCTCGCCAAAGCCTGTGGTAAGAAGCTCCTTGAATTCCTTTAAATCCAGCTTCTCATCACCAATAAGAGCGTCCATCTGATCCAAAAGAGCCATCACCTTGCCGTAGATCTGGTCATACTCCCTGGCCTTCTTGATATCCCCTGCTGCCTCAAACTTCTCTCTATAAGCAAGTAGCTTATCCGCTGATTCGTTTCCTTCTATAACTGCCTTAAGAGCCGCCGTAAGCTCTTTTACCGTGCCATTCTTATTGTCAAATAAAGGCTCAAGATCTGAGGTTATCTTAGCCCTCATGCCCTCCAATATCTCAAGAGTCTTTACCTGGCGCTCATCCGCTTCATCAGCGTTTTTCCTGCGGCTGAATTTTGCAGGCATTCTCCTTAGGAACTTATCTTCCCAGCCTTTTTTGCCTTTGATACCCAGTGCCCTGACATAGTTCTCCAAAAGGTCAGTATCGTCCCTTTCAAAGCCCGTTAAGCCACTTCGCATGTAATGGAACACATCCTCGTACTTATAGCCCGAAATAACGATATTAAGGGCGCTGGTCACATATTCAATAAATGGATTGAGCAGGATACTGGTATTCTGGTCAATGTAGACGGGAATATCGAACTTTTCGGCCCCTCTGGCAATAATATCTCCATAGTTCTCCAGAGAACCGCAAACAAGGGCTATATCCCTGTAGGCATAGCCTTCATTCTTAACCAGGTCAGAAATCTTTATGAGGGTCTGCCTAACTTCCTGAGCGATATCTGACGCCTCATAGAGGAAAATGGAGTTATTCTCCCCGATGAACTTATCTGGCCTGTACCGGAAAAGAGATTTCTCCAGAAATGACAGGGGCTCATTCCCCTTAAGTCTTACTACAGGCTGTTCCCTATAGAAAATATCAGCGTTTTCCCTGTGCCTTAGCTGTCTGAAGGTCTCCAGGTCAGGTATGGATGAGCCCTGCTCCCTTTGCACCTCAAACTCAAGTTTTTCCAGGTCTCTGACGGTCTTTTTTGTGAGCATAAAAAGCTCCTGTTCCTGATAATGACCATCATAAGGATCCTCCTCCGGGCTGATGGTAAGGGATACCACCACTTCCCTTGAAAGCTTCAAAAGCTCTTTTATCACCCTGTACTGAATAGGTGTAAAGCCGGTAAAACCGTCAAATACAATAACGCTGTCCCTTACAAGGGCAGAAGAAGGCAGAGCCCTGCACAGAATGTCCAGAGTTTCCTCCGTTGTAATGAATCTTCCCTCTATGTACTCAAGAAAGCCCTTGTACAGGAGCCTAAGGTCCTTTATCTTGGCATTTAGCGCACCTTTTCCAGAGCTCTTTTCCTCAAGAAGGGACAGCTCCTTATCTCCGATACCATATTGCATGAACTCTGAAATAGTGGATTTAACCTCATCTATATAGCCTGCCTTGTGCATATTTCTGCCAACGACCGGCAGCAGATCCCCCAGCATGTCTGAAACACGCCTAAGGACAAGACTTTTCCCTATATCATCAAGCACAGAAAAAGAGCCATGGCCTGTTTCCTCAAATACTCTGTGAGAAAGTCTGCCAAAGCTCAATATGTCGATGTTCATGATAGCCTTCTTGGGATGCATATTTACCACATCCCATTGGGTCTGCATCGTGAACTGATCCGGCACGATTATCAGATAATCAGTGCCGGGATCCTCTATACTTTTGCTTATTACCTCTTCATAAAGACCGGTGCTCTTCCCCGCTCCGGACGCCCCAAAACAAAACTTCAGCATATGCTGCTCATCCCATCATTTCCAAGTGTCGTCTTTTATCTCATCTGCATATCTGCAGCAGGAGATATACTTCCACCTGTCATTATAATAGAATGGCAGGATCATGTACATCTGCATTCTTCCATTATCCTTTTCCATAGCTGAGTGGTAATAGTCGATCACATAATCCACACCCTGCTCCTTGCACCTGTCTCTGACAGTAGGGATGTAATAAAACTTCCTGAACCTCTCTCTGTCCTCGGGGTACAGATACATGTCGGAGTAGATCTTTACTGCTTCTACAGCATCCATTTCTTTTTCTGCAACAGCCAGCTGATCTGTATTAAGGAAGATGTTCTGCACAGTGCCATTATCATCATAAAGATCAACCCTGAAATACTGGTTAAACACATGGGCCATGGCCACCTGAAGGGAATCTGCCGTATCCGATTCACCGTGGATAGACACATTCCTGGAAACCAGCGCATAGGCTGCCTTATTCTCATGTCTCGAAAGGAATCTCACCTTGTGCCTTATGATATTTCCACTTGTGATAATATCCGCCTCAGACCTGTGACCCTTTGCAGCTTCAGCCCTATCCAAAAGAGCTATATACTCCTTTAACTCAGGAAGCACGTCCAGAGTAGTGTATTTTTCGTTAGCCCCTTCCATACCCGCCAGCCCAAGGGTACTGAGGAAATCACGGTAAGCACTGTTAACAAAAAGATATGTCGGAGCCTTTCCATCCTCTTTCTCAGCAAAAGCTATTGGAAGGTTATTGAAAACCTCCAGGGACTTTTCCCTAAGGGGAGTAGTTCCCAGAAGATTGATATTTCCAATGCTGTCATAGTACTTGCTAAAAGCAAAATCCTCACAGACCTCTAAGCTGCAATCCACCGGTCTGTCAAAATCAGCCACAGGCTTTGGCTTTCCAAAAAGATAGCCCTGGAGCTTCTCACAGCCAATTTTCTTAAGAAACTCATACTGTTCCTGGGTCTCAACGCCCTCTGCAAGGGTATGTATACCCAGCTCTTTTGCCATATTTACTATGGTTGCAAGAATAACTTTTGTTCTTTTATTTGTATCAAAGGTCCTTAGGAAATCCATATCGATCTTAAGCACATCAATGTCATAGTTCTTTAAGTTGTTAAAAGAGCTATAACCTGATCCAAAGTCATCCATCCAGACCTCATATCCTGCCTCCCTGAACCTTTCTATCTGCTGTCCAAGGAAATCAGAACCTGATGTGAGAGCACTCTCAGTCACCTCCACATGTAACAGTTCCACAGGAATATTGTATTTTTCTCTGCACTTATCTACCTCTGCCAGAATATCGCAGAGCTCAAAATCAAGCTGTGACAGGTTTACAGATATGGGCTCAACAGCGAAGCCACTGTCAATGTCATCCCTAAGATCCGAACATACCATATCTATGATGTAAGTATCCAGTTTGTGGACCAGATGTACATCCTCTAAAACCTCAACGAAAATAGCAGGTGATATCAATCCCATCTCAGGATCCTGCCACCTTGCCAGGGCTTCATAGCCACATACCTTTCCTGTAAGAGTCCTTACTTCCTTCTGGTAATATACCTTGAAATACTTCTTTTGGAAGGCGCTCTCAAAGTTGTCGATAACGTACTGCCTGAGCTCATTTCTTTTGCTGAGCTCCTCATCAAAGAAATTGATGTCCTTATCGTAAACCTTAATGATGTCATCACAGGCAATCTTTGCCTTGTCAACCATGATAACAGGGTCCTTTTCCTCTCCGTTGGCCTGATATATTCCAGCCTTTATCCGGACACTAAGTCCCCTCTCGTATTTTACAGCCGCTTCAAAAAGGCGTGACAGCCTGTCCGTTATTTCTTTTGCATCCAGGGAATCTGCAAGAATAATAAACTGATCACCGCTGGTTCTGGCTGCCAGTTCATCAGGGAAAATATTCGTAATCTCTTTTGCTAAGCCACGAAGGAACTCATTGCCTCCTACAAAGCCATATTTCTGGTTGAAGGCCTTGAAGTTCATCACATTCAAATAAATGATAACCGAACTGCTGGTAGCAGAATGGTCACCACTGCCCTGTAAATGGCTCAAAATCCCGTTCAGATTATGAAGCCCGGTGAGCTCATCGATATGATCGTACTCTTCGCGTGGGTTCTCAGAGTTATTAATCATCTTCACCTCATTGTAAAGAAATTGACTATATATCATTATACCATATTTCCAGCACATTTATTCAAATCATTTTATTGCAGATAAGCCGGAATGTGGCTATTATTTACTTATGAAAACATTACGACAGACAAACAGAATCAGATGGGTAACCATCACCGGGGTATTTATGGCCCTGAATATCATCATGTCAAGCTTTGGAATCCCGGTTCCCGGAGGGCATCTGTACCTTTGCGATATGATAATCTGTACAGCAGCTCTTTTGCTGGATCCCGTGGCAGCCTTTATCGTTGGCGGTGTAGGGTCTTTCCTTGGTGACATGATATTTTATCCCCTGCCAATGTTCGTTTCCCTTGTGACTCATGGTCTTCAGGCAGTAGTTATTTCCCTGATTGCCCATTCAAGCATCGGCAGCTCAAAACATGCACAATTTATCCGCTCTCTTATTGCTACTTTGGTTGGTGCTGTTATAATGGTAGTTGGGTATACATTAGGTAAAACCTTTGTATACAGCACTTTTGAGTATGCAATGATCAAGCTCCCTTATGAGATTGCCCAGGCACTTCTGGGTGTCTTCGGATCCCTCCTTCTATGCTACAGAGCGGGACTAATCAGGATCTTCAAGGCCATGGAGCTTAACTAACTACTATAAGGCGGTGAATAAAAATGGATTTTTCTGAAATAACAGACCAGGCAAGGCAGGCAGTTACTGAGATTCTTGATGCAGCCGGTCTTAAGGAGGGCTCCATATTTGTGATTGGCTGTTCCTCCAGCGAAATTCTTGGTGATCAGATTGGAACTGCCACCAATATGGATTCTGCAAATGCAGTATATGACGGCATTATCCCGGTCCTGAGAGAAAGAGGCATTCTTCCTGCAGCCCAGTGCTGTGAGCACTTAAACAGAGCTCTTGTGGTGGACAGGACCGCCATGGAAAAGTACGGTCTTGAACAGGTTAACGCCATCCCTCAGCCCAATCACGCAGGTGGTGCCTTTGGAACTGTATGTTATGAGCGTTTTGATGATCCTGTTCTGGTTGAAGATATCAGGGCAAAGGCTGATGCAGGTATCGACATCGGCGGGACTATGATAGGAATGCACATGCACAGCGTAGTGGTTCCAATGCGAATCTCCCTTAGGAAGATCGGACAGGCTCCAATAATATGTGCTCGCCACAGGCCTAAATACGTGGGCGGACAGCGCGCTATCTACGATGAAAAGTTAATGTGACAAAATAAAAGTCCTCAGAGCTTTTGATAGGCTCCGAGGGCTTTTTTCATGGTCTTTATTACAGTGATTTGAACTTCTGGGTTGTATCGGAAAGCTGCTCCGTAACTTCATTGTTCCTGTCGATGGCCTCAGTGATCTTCTTGATACCTCCAACGATCTCCTGGGAGCTTTCTGCAGACTGGGAAATAGCCTGGGAGCTCTCAACAATGGAGTTGCTGATAAGCTGAACGGAATCAACCATCTCTGTCATGATATCGTTGAGGTTTTCAGCCTTGTCGTTAAAGTTGCCAAGCATTTCCTCCATAATATCTGCGGTGTGCTCGTATTTCTCACCGGTCGCTACAAATTCATCGTAATCGCTGATAACCTGACCGTTGATGTAATCAAGCACTGCCTGAGCATTCTTAGCCAGATTGTTAACTGCCTCAGTAACCTCGTTACTGATATCCTGAATGTTGGCAGCTGTCTGTCTGCTGTTGTCAGCAAGTGAACTGATCTCAGTTGCAACAACAGAGAAGCCCTTTCCTGCCTCTCCTGCTCTGGCAGCCTCGATGGAAGCATTCAGCGCCAGGAGGTTTGTCTGGCTTGCAATATCCAGGATGACCTTTGTAAGCTCGTTAATCTGGGCAACCTTCTCAGATTCATGAACAGATTCCATAAGTGTTCCGGAAAGCTGTTCCACTTGATCTCCAGCTTCTGCCTTTTTCTGGATGACCCTTGCCTTGAGTTCATCAGCCTCTGCCTTGATTCCGCTTGCAGTCTTTGTTCCTTCTGTAGCCTGGTCTGCAATCTCCTGAGCAGCAGCCTTAACGCCTTCCACAGATTCATTGATATGGGAGACATTACCGGATACAGTCTCCATACTGGCTGACAGCTCCTCTAAAGCTGCAGAGGTATTAGTAACATTGTCATCAGCCACACGAAGCTGGGATGTAACTTCGTCCGAGGAGGCTGTAAGTACAACAGATCCCTCTTTTACATCCTTCATGATTCCCTGAAGAGTCTCAATAAAGTGATTGATACCAGTTGTTATGAATAGAAGCTCTGACTTTGATTTTGTCTGTATCCTTGCGGTAAGATCGCCATTTCCCTGCTCAATATTGCTGATAATGACGTTGACCTCATCAGATATACTTCTGATCTTTTTAACAATATTCTGATAGCTGATCAGGAAGCTTATAGCAATAAGCCCAATGATGACAATTATGCCGATCATTGCTGTCAGATTTCCTGACTTCAAGAGGCCAGTCATATAGTCTGTGGTATAGTTTGCAGAATCATTTATCGCCTGATCCAGTACTTTTGTGGAATGGAAAATAGCAACCTTCTGGATTTCTGCCTTATCAAACAATATGGTATAGGCTGAATCCTGATCCCCCTCATCAGTCTTCGCTATAGAGGATTCGATGAATTTCAGCATTCTCTGATACTGGGCCCTGATCTCGCTCATCTGAGCAATGGCGCTCTCGTTGCCTATGGTGGCAAAATCGCTTTCAAGCTCCGAAATATCACCATCAATCGTGGTCTTGATGGCCTCTATCTGTGGAAGAAGAGCCTGTCTGGTCTCTTCAGCAGATGCAGCAACATAGCCTGTGGTCTGGTCATATAATGAAGTTACATCATTTTTAAGCTCAGCCTCATGCATGGTCAGATTCATCATGGTCTGAAACATGTCAATACTGGTGTTTGTGGAGTTCTTCATAGCTGTCATCACAAAGCCCATAACAACGATGAACGCCAGCAAGATTGCCACATTGGCCGCTGCAATCTGGAACATAATAGAATTGATCTTTCTAATGCGTACTTTTTCTTCTCTCATGTCCCCCTCCTTATAGCTTTGAATACCAGTCACTGGCTACTTTTTTGAACTCTTTTAAGAATCCAGCAGCATCAAGTTCTCCCTTTGCATATTTCTGATACACAAAGGAGAAACCGTTCTGGCCCAGGCCCTCTGCCATTTCCATCCAATGCCAGTTGGAGGTCTTTCCGGAAGAAATATAGCTGGAAATAACCGGTGCAAAGGGGTCAGATGCCACATATTTGGAATCTACGAAGGGGCTAGCAAATCCAGCCTGTTCCACAAGGATCTTCTGTCCATTATCCTCAGAACACCACTGAAGGAAAGCAAGGGCTGCATCAACCTGCCCTTCCTTTGATACTGCCCACCAGTTAGGCGCGTTTGTAAGGATAGTATCCATGCCATCTTCAAAGGCATAGGGAATCATTCCTACCTGGAAGCTGCCAGCTTTGGCATAGTCATCAGATGCTGAAAGTGTTGCGCCAATCCAGGACCCCTGGGTTACAAAGGCATACTTTCCTGCAGCAAAGTTAGCTACCTGGTCATCATAGGTACCATCTACCAGAAGGTCAGGGTCTGAATACTCATTGAAAAGACCTATCATCTCTGCGAAATGTGAAAATCTGGTATCATCGATACCGCCGCCATTTTTCATAAGGTCAATATAAGTGGTATCTGTTCTTGAAAGACCGGAGTCGATATATGCTCCTGTGATGTGGTTTCCGGCTGACCAGCCAAGGTTTTCAGGCTCAGCACAGTAACCTATTACCGCTTTAAGCCCCAATTTGTCCTTTTGAGCGTCAATGGTCTCAAAAGCTTTTTTCATGGCATCCGGACCTGTTATAGATGCAGGATCTACGCCTGCTTTAGAAAGAATGTCTGCATTATAAGCAAGGCCTATGGCCTCTGTGGTATATGGAAATCCCAGAGTCCCATAGGTTGGATCGATATAGGCTGCATCAGTTCTGGAAGCCCAGTCCTGATCACTCATATCAACAAGAAGTCCTTCCCAGTTGCCAAAACCTGAGGATTCACAGGCTATGATATCAGGCATCTGGTCAGATAGATAGTAGCCCTTCAATGTAGCCTGGGCATCGACGCCTGACTGAACAGTAATGATATTCACCTTCACTCCTGTTTCAGCCTCGTATGCCTTGCCAAGGGCCTCCATCTGAGTGGCTACCTCACTCTTAATATTTAATAAAGAGATAGAACTGGCGCTTTCGGTTGCATCAGCTTCTACCTCTTTACTTTGTCCACAGCCCACTGTGAGACACAAAAGTGACATCACAAGAGCCAGTGGGATTATTGTTTTTCTCTTCATGGCGCAACTCCCTTCTTTTCTACAAAAAAGCATAAGGCCGTAAAGATATTATACGGTATTGCGCGTACATTTTGTTTATTCTTGACGTTATATTATAAAACTTTAATAATTTGTTACTATTCAGAGCCAAGCAGAAATACTAGAAAAGGCAACTATCGAGCTTGCTCGAATAGATGCCTTTCTAATATTTCTATTTGGCGGATATCCGACAACTCGGAAACATTTATGTTTCCGAGTCTTGGCTCTGAATAGTTCAAATCAATGATGGAACAGACGAAGACCTGTAAATGCCATAACCATATCGTGGTTATTTGCTGCCTCGATAACATTGTCATCTCTTACAGAACCGCCGGGCTGAGCCACATACTTAACGCCGCTTCTGAAAGCTCTTTCGATGTTATCTCCAAATGGGAAGAAAGCATCTGAACCAAGGGCCACATCAGTGTTCTTGTCAAGCCAAGCTCTCTTTTCAGCCTGTGTGAATACCTCGGGCTTCTCCTTAAAGATATTCTGCCACTTGCCATCTGCAAGAACATCCATGTAGTCCTCACCAATGTAAAGATCAATAGCATTATCCCTGTCAGGGCGCTTAATGCTGTCAAGGAAAGGAAGGTTCAGAACCTGAGGAGCCTGACGAAGGAACCAGTTGTCAGCCTTTGAGCCAGCAAGTCTTGTGCAGTGGATTCTGGACTGCTGACCTGCTCCGATTCCGATTGCCTGTCCGCCCTTTACGTAGCATACAGAGTTGGACTGAGTGTATTTAAGGGTGATAAGGGCTATCTTAAGGTCGATGAGAGCCGACTCGGGAAGGTCCTTATTGTCTGTAACGATATTCTGGAACATCTCGTCGTTGATCTCAACAAAGTTATGTCCCTGCTCGAAGGTAATACCGAAAACCTGCTTCTTTTCGCTGTTTTCAGGAACATAATTGGGATCAACCTTGATAACAGCGTAGTTTCCGCCCTTCTTAGCCTTTAAGATCTCAAGAGCCTCATCTGTATATCCGGGAGCAATTATGCCGTCGGAAACTTCTCTTTTAACAAGTCTTGCTGTATCAGCATCGCAGACATCTGAAAGGGAGATGAAATCACCAAAGGAAGACATTCTGTCTGCGCCACGGGCTCTTGCATAAGCGTTTGCAAGAGGGCTCAGCTCTCCAAGATCCTCTACCCAGTAGATCTTCTTCTCAATATCTGTAAGTGGTGTTCCAACAGCTGCACCTGCAGGTGAAACGTGCTTGAAGGATGTGGCTGCAGGAAGTCCTGTAGCTTTTTTCATCTCAGCAACAAGCTGCCATCCGTTTAATGCATCAAGAAGGTTGATGTATCCTGGTCTTCCGTTGAGAACCTCGATAGGAAGGTCCTGTCCGTTTTCCATATAAACCCTTGAAGGCTTCTGGTTTGGGTTGCATCCGTATTTTAACTGAATCTCATTCATCGTATCAGTTCTCCTTTCTTATGTTCTTGTTGTAAATCCTGGTCTCTACTGCTCCTGTGGCAATCTCAATATATCTTGTGAAAAGAGATACCTTGTTATCAGAGTTTAATGCAGACCATACGGTATCTGTAAACGTATTGATATCACCCGTTATATTTACCTTTGTAGGCTCTCCCTCAAAGCTTGGAAGTGGGTTTCCATCTCCCATGTAGGTGTGGATAAAGAAGCCTTCACCTGCCTTAGGATTCTCATAGGTATAAGTAAATCTCTGGCATGAAGAAGGATCCCCATTATTGCTCTTTAAGATTGAAAGGGCAAAATCATACTTGCCGTTCTTAACGTTCATGATTCCGGAAATTCTTGGTGTGTAGTTAGGAGCATCAGGCTCGAACTCTCTGGTCCTAAGAGACTCCTCAAAGCTCTGTCCTGCCTGCATAAGCTCATAGATAGTATCTGTCTGGTCACCGTTTGTAACGATGGTTGAAGTACCTCTTACCCTTACAGGAGCGTAGATGATAAGGCTTGGGTCCTCCATCTTGGATGGATCAAAGGCTTCAGTGCGGATGCCCTGTCCCTCCTCTACAAATACTCTGTTTCTTGAGTTCTCGCTTCTTCCCATAATGAAGTAAGCGCATACAGCATACTTTCCATCCTCAGATGTTCCAAGGATGATTCCTCTTCCCGGATAGGTTGTGCTGCTGATTTCCTTTGTTAAATCTACCATGTGCTTCCCCTTTCTACGTTTTGCGTGAAGCAGACTCGAAAATGCTTCGCACATCTTCGTCTTGCGTGAAGCAGACTCGAAAATGCTTCGCACATCTTCGTCTTGCGTGAAGCAGACTCGAAAATGCTTCGCATTTCCTCGTTCGCGTCGCTCGCCATATATCGGAATGTATCCAGCTCTGCAAGCAGGCTGGATACATTCCGATGCATGGCTCTGCTTCACGCGCAAAAGACCGCCTGAGCATACCTCTAAAAGCGGTTGCCCAGGCGGTCGACTTATCAACAATATTTCTGTACTCCCTTGTGGTTACCCACTCATCCGCCAGTTGTACAGACATGTATACCATACACTTTTCAAACGAAAATTTCAAGATGGATTTTAGTTTCCTTTGTGAAAGACATGAGTGTTTCCGGTAACGTTTCCGAATAGTCTGGCAATTTGACCCGAATTGTGATAATGTTCTAATTAGATGCTTAAAAAACGTATTTTATTAGGGGAGGTAAATTATGCCCGGATGGTTAAGAGACGCTATTTTTTATGAGATATATCCTCAGTCCTTCAAGGATACCGACTCAGACGGAATCGGAGATCTTGCAGGAATAATTGAAAAGCTTGACTATGTTAAGAGTATTGGCTGCAATGCTCTTTGGATCAATCCATGCTTTGACTCTCCTTTCAAGGATGCAGGCTACGACGTAAGGGATTATAAAAAGGTTGCTCCCCGTTATGGTTCCAATGAGGATCTGGTGCGGCTCTTTGACGAGGCTCATAAGCGCCATATTCACGTGCTTCTTGATCTGGTTCCTGGGCATACTTCCGAGGAGCATGAATGGTTTTTAGAGAGTAAGAAGGCCGAGAGAAATGAGTACTCCGACAGATATGTATGGACAAAGGCTGCATTCCAGGGAATTGGAGGTCACCCTTATATTGGCGGAGAGGCAGACAGAGACGGCTGCTATATGCTTAACTTCTTCAAGTGCCAGCCCGCTCTGAACTACGGCTTTGGCAAGGTTACAGAAGACTGGCAGCTTTCCCCAGATGATCCTGCATGTATCGCAACAAGAGAAGCCATGAAGGACATCATGAGATTCTGGCTTGATAAAGGCTGCGACGGCTTCAGAGTTGATATGGCAGACTCTCTGGTAAAAGAGGATGATGAGAATAAGTCAGCTACTGGCGCAATCTGGAAAAACATTAGAGAAATGCTGGATGCAGAATATCCCGAGGCAGCAATTATTTCTGAGTGGAGCAATCCTAATCAGTCCCTTAAGAGCGGCTTCCATGCAGACTTTTACCTGGACCACCACGGAAACGGCTACAACACCCTTATAAGAGATAACGAGACCCCCGGAGGCGACCACAGCTTCCTTAAAAAGGACGGAAACGGCGATATCATGAGATTCTTAAGTGACTATCTGCCCAAGTATGATTCCACCAAGGACTACGGTTACATTAGTTTTATCACCTGTAACCACGACACTCCAAGGCCCAGAAGGACACTTGATTATCATGAGCTGAAGCTTGCATATGCCCTGTTCCTTACTCTTCCCGGAGTTCCATTTATTTATTACGGTGATGAGATTGGTATGAGATACCTTGATATTCCAACTAAGGAAGGTGGCTACCACAGAACAGGTACCAGAACTCCAATGCAGTGGGATCACAGCAAGAATCATGGTTTTTCCAATGCTTCAGAAGATAAGCTCTACCTGCCATTAGATCCTGCAGAGGATGCTCCCACAGTAGCCGACCAGGAAAATGATCCTTCATCCCTGCTTAACACTGTAAAAGAGCTCACCAGAATCCGCCACGAGCACGCAGACCTTCAGGCCGACGCAGAATTTGAAGTCATCTACGCCGAGCAGAACGAATTCCCCTTCGTCTTCCGCCGCGGAGATCTGGTAATCGGAATCAACCCATCAGAGAAGAAGGCAACTGCAAGCCTTCCCAAGAATTACATGAAGACAGTCTACAAGATTGGGGACATAGAGCTTAAGGATGCTTCGCTCCACATGCAACCTCAATCCTTCGTAATTCTAAAGTGATAAGTGAAGAAACACAGCACAAGGACTGGAAAAGTCCATTCAAGCGAACAAATTCAAGCGAGACGGCGATGATTTGCCAATAAAAAAACAGATAGGCTTCAACTGCTTTGAACAAGCGTGAAAGTTGAAGGCTATCTGTTTTTGAATTGTTGCAAATCGAGTTGGCGAGCATGGAGCAGAATGGACTTTTCCAGTCCTTATCCGTCATTCATCACTCAACCGTTACGCTCTTTGCGAGGTTCCTTGGCTTATCAACGTCAAGGCCCTTGGCAACTGAAGTGTAATATCCAAGAAGCTGAAGAGGAATAATAGCAAGGCTTCCTACGAAGTGCTCGTCTACCTTTGGAATATAAACAGTGAAGTTTACCTGATCCTCTACATTGTACTGTCCGTAAGTTGTAACTCCCATGAGGTATGCACCACGGCTCTTGCACTCTACCATGTTGGAAATTGTCTTTTCCATAAGGTCAGACTGTGTAAGAACACCGATTACAAGGGTCTCAGGCTCAATGAGGGAAATTGTTCCGTGCTTAAGCTCTCCTGCTGCGTATGCCTCTGAATGGATGTAGCTTATCTCCTTCATCTTAAGGCTTCCCTCAAGGGAAATAGCATAGTCAATACCTCTTCCGATAAAGAAGATGTCATGAGCATTGGAGTACTTTGCAGCAAACCACTGGAGGCGCTCCTTCTCATCAAGGATCTTCTCAATCTTCTCAGGAAGGCTCTTGATCTCATCTATGTAATATGCCATCTTTGCAGGATCTTCGATGGTTCCTCTTGCCTCGGCAAGCTTGAGGGTAAGAAGATATCCGCAAACAAGCTGGCAGCTGTAGGCCTTAGTTGTAGCAACTGAAATCTCAGGGCCAGCAAGAGTGTACATAACGTGATCAGCTTCTCTTGCAATAGATGAGCCAATAACGTTTACAATAGCAAGTGTTTTGATTCCCTTATCCTTTGCAAGACGAAGGGCAGCAAGAGAATCTGCTGTCTCTCCGGACTGGGAAATAATAACTGCAAGAGCATTCTTATCAAGATGCTGCTTACGGTATCTGAACTCAGATGCAAGCTCAACTCTTACAGGAATATCTGCCATCTCCTCAATGACATACTGAACTTCTACTCCAACATGCCATGCGGAGCCACAAGCAATGATATAAAACTGTGAAATCTCTTTTGCCTCTTCCTCAGTGATACCCACCTCAGAAAGATCGATCTTGCCATCCTTCACATACTTGGCAATGGTATCTGCTACTGCCTTTGGCTGCTCGTGGATCTCCTTCATCATGAAGTGCTCGTATCCACCCTTTTCTGCAGCTTCTGCTGAGAAAGTAACAGTTGTAACTTCCTTCTCAACCTCATCACCGTCAAGGTTAAAGAATGTAACCTCGCCGCCTTTGATCCTTGCCATCTCCATGTTGTCGATGTAGTAAACATCTCTTGTGTACTTTAAGATTGCAGGAACATCAGAAGCTATGAAGGACTCATCCCCCTGAACACCAATGATCATAGGTGACTGCTGCCTTGCAACATAGATCTCGCCGGGATGATCCGCAAACATAACCTCAAGGGCATAAGAACCACGTACTCTCACAAGGGTCTTTGCAATAGCATCGATTGGTCCAACTTGATATTTCTTGTAATAATAATCAACAAGCTTGATCAGAACCTCAGTATCAGTATCTGAATAGAACTTGTAACCATGTCTTATAAGCTTTTCCTTAAGTTCCTGGAAGTTCTCAATAATACCGTTGTGTACACCAACAACCTCAGATTCTACCTCTCCTGAGCCTGAGCCTGTGCAGTTTCCACTTACGTGAGGATGAGCATTGATAAGGCTTGGTGCTCCATGGGTAGCCCATCTGGTATGACCAATACCGCAGTTACCGGCAAGTGCAGTACCTCCATTGGTCTTGTTGGCAAGATTCTCCAGTTTGCCAACGGCCTTTACAACTACAGCCTGCTTTTCACCATCTCTTACAGCGATTCCGGCTGAGTCATATCCTCTGTACTCAAGTTTTGCAAGTCCGTCAAGCAGTACGGGACCAGCCTGTCTGTGTCCTATATAACCTACTATTCCACACATATGTCTTTTTCTCCATTTATGAATCTAAAATTTTTACTCAAGATGTCCCTTTGCACGGATAACATCAATTACCTGATCAACATACTTCTCGCAGATCTCATCAGTTTCAGCTTCTACCATTACACGGATAAGTGGCTCCGTACCTGACTCTCTTACAAGGATACGTCCTGTATCTCCAAGAGCCTCTGCCACCTCTTCAACAGCCTTCTGAACATCAGGATCGTTCTGTGCTTCAGGCTTACTCTTTACTCTGACGTTCTTAAGAACCTGAGGATAGAATACAACAGGCGCTGCCAGCTCGCTCATAGGCTTCTCTTTTGCAAGCATTACTTCCATCAGCATAAGGCTGGTAAGGATTCCGTCACCGGTTGTAGCATACTTGGTGAAGATGATGTGTCCGGACTGTTCTCCGCCCACACGATGGCCATAAGTTACCATGTTCTCGTACACGTACTTATCACCAACAGCAGTCTTCTCGTATTCGATACCAACTTTATCAAGAGCCTTGTAAAGGCCGAAGTTACTCATTACGGTTGTAACAACCTTGTTATTGCTAAGGGCGCCGATTTCCTTAAGGTAACGTCCGCAGATGTAGATGATATGATCACCTGTAAGGACCTTTCCGTTCTCATCAACAGCAAGGCATCTGTCAGCATCACCATCATAGGCAAAACCAACATCAAGGCCTTTCTCAACTACAAACTTCTGCAGATGCTCAATGTGTGTGGATCCGCAGTCTGTATTGATGTTAAGGCCATCAGGATTGTTATTGATAACGTAAGTCTTTGCACCAAGAGCATCAAACACAGCCTTTGCGATCTGCCATGAAGCACCATTAGCGCAGTCAAGACCGATCTTTTTATCCTTAAAGCTGGACTTGGAGTTTGAAATAAGGTAACCCACGTAGCGATTTCTTCCTGCCACGTAGTCAACTGTTCTACCAATCTCAGCTCTTTCTGCTACAGGTATCTCAATCTTGCCGTCAATGTAATCCTCAACTCTGAGGATTGTCTCCTCATCCATCTTCTCGCCATTGCCGTTAAAGAGCTTTATGCCGTTATCATAGAATGGATTGTGAGATGCAGAGATCATGATTCCGCAGTCAAAATCATCAACTCTTGTGATATATGCAACTGAAGGAGTAGTTGTAACGTGCATGATATATGCATCAGCTCCGCTGGCCATAAGACCTGTGCAGAGAGCATACTCAAACATGTAGCTGCTTCTTCTTGTGTCTTTTCCTATAACTACCTTAGCCTTCTTGCCATGGTTTGCACCATAGTACCAGCCAAGATACCTTCCTATCTGAACTGCATGCTCAAAGGACAGATTTTTGTTAGCCTCTCCTCTGAATCCGTCTGTTCCGAAATACTTGCCCATTTATCTCTCCTCCTTGTGGATGATCTCTCCATTGTTCTTATATATTGAATTCTCAGGAACGACACCCCTTACGCAGGATGTAGGATAAACATTGGAATTACGGCCAATAACGGTTCCCGGATTGCAAACGCTGTTGCAACCAACCTCAACATGATCTCCAAGCATTGCACCAAACTTCTTTATGCCGGTCTCAATATTCTCAGTTCCATTGTGGACAACTACAAGCTTCTTATCACTCTTTACATTAGAAGTAATGGAGCCTGCTCCCATGTGTGAGTAGTAGCCAAGAATACTGTCTCCAACATAGTTATAATGAGGAGTCTGAACATGATCGAACAAAATAACATTCTTAAGCTCAACGCTGTTACCTACTACACAGTCTGCACCAACAAGAGCGCTGCCACGGATAAATGCCCCATGACGAACCTCAGTATTTGGTCCAATGATACAAGGGCTTCCAAGATATGCGCTCTCAAAAACAGTAGCGCTCTTATGAACCCAGACATTCTCCTTAACTTCTGTATAGTCATCCCCAAGCTTTGGTCCCAGCTCCAGGATAAGATCTTTGATTCCCTTTAATGCTTCCCAAGGGTACGTAAACTGCCTAAGATAATCCCCGGCAAGAGTGTGATCCAGATCATAAAGATCAGTTATTGTATACATTTAATAAAAAGCCTCTCTTTCTATTATGCAAGATATCCTATCTTACATCTGAAGAACATTATATGTTTTCATCCCCTCTTAGTCAACAAAATGGATTTTTTCGCCGATTTGACATATTATTACGGCTAATGTAAAATTTTAACGCAATGAGAAAAAGAAATATTAATATAAGTAACTTAATATTGCTATCCAGTTTCGCAGGAGTCTTTTGCATTGTAGCAGGTGTCTGCGCAGGAATAGACAGAGACAGTCAGATTGTTTCCAGCAGCTCTTTTTCAAGTCTCGAGGTCATTGATACCATGGCATCCTCCATTGAGAGTGCAACCACAGAAGCAGTGGCTATGATCGACGAAGAGGAGGCAGATACTGTAAGTGTTTCGTCAAAAGAGAATTCGACTAATCTCGACATTCTTCATACAGTATTTACCGTAACTGAGTACGAGACGCCAGTAACAATGTACACCAGCGATACCGTCAATGTCAGATCCGGAGCGGGAACTGACTATGACAAGCTTGGTAAGCTCCGCTGGGGATCAGAGACACAGGTTACAGGCGAGACAGATAATGGCTGGTACGAGGTTTCCTACGACGATACCACTGCTTTTATCATGGCAGACTACATAGTATCTGAACTTCCCGGAACACCTTATGTTTTCGTGGGAGATTCAAGAACAGTACAGATGCAGATGGCTGTTGGTTCCTCAGATAAGGCCTATATCGCCAAGGTTGGCGAAGGCTACAGCTGGTTCCAGAACACCGCTCTTTCTGAGATTCCTCACTACGCCGGAAACGGCACTACAATGATCATCAACTTCGGTGTTAATGATCTTGCTAATGCCAGCAAGTATATAAAGCTCATTAACAGCAACATCGATGCCTGGACAGAGGCCGGCATTACCGTTTACTACGCCGCTGTTACTCCTGTAGGAAGCAGTGCTTCCGTATCCAATGCTCAGATTGAAAGCTTCAATGCCAAGATGCAGGCCGAGCTTGATCCAAGAGTTCAGTGGATTGATGGTTATTCATACCTGAGCCAGACAGGCTTTAGTTCAAACGATGGCCTTCACTACAATTCAGACACTTACAGGAATCTTTATTCCTATTACATGTCCGTTATCTCACAGGTTTAAATATCAAAACCCTCAGATCAATTGATCCGAGGGTTTCTTTTTAGTTACAACTGAGTAAACAAATGGCGTTGACAAACCCTAGTCACCCCGCTATAATAATTTTTGCGACTGTCGAAAGACATAGCAAGCTGTTGTAGCACAGTCGGTAGTGCGTCGCATTGGTAGTGCGGAGGTCACGAGTTCGATTCTCGTCAGCAGCTTGAATGATATAGGTATCATAAATAGAACCCCTTAACATACTTGTATGTTAAGGGGTTTTATTTAATGATCCGAACAAACATGAGAAAGTAGGCAGATATGCCGGATTTCGAATGTTTGTAGGATTGCGGGAACGAAGTGGAGCAATCCGTATATCATTCAAGCATTATCATCACAGGAGCTGGGAAAAGAGATACTGATAAATATCCTGGTTCTTGACCTTCCACTCGTCCATCATCTTCTGAGCCATCTCCTCAGTGGGAACCGGTATCTTAAGCTCCAAGATGCTCTGGCCGTTTTCTATGGCTGTCAGGTGTACCAGATACTCATTCTCACCGGTCTTCCTGTAATTTCCCTGAATAGCTGCTTCATTGCGGATCCTGATGCTGTTTGCTTCCATGTACTCATCCACCTGCTGCCTGATGGAAGGATTTATCCTGTTGCCGAAAAACTCTAAGGTCTGGGCACCTTCATCGGTGATCTCAAGATAAGTTCTGTTAGCCATGGTCTTTTCGCTGATAAGGGACTGGGAGGCAAGTTCACTGAATACCTCCTGCAGCGTCAAGAAATTCGTATACTCTTTTTCCAGGATAAAATCATAGATCTGGGACTTGGAAAGAGGTACATCGCTGCGCTTTAGCATGTACAGAACTATCATCTTATAAAGGGTCAGGTACTGGGAACTCAATTTAAAATTACTCCAATCAATCTACTACGTGTGCCTTTACAGCGGCGCTTATTACATCTGCAACTCTTGGATCAAAGGCCTCAGGAAGGATGTTCGTATCGCTAAGCTCCTCCTCGGGGACCAGTGAAGCCAGTGCCACCGCTGCAGCCAGTTTCATATCATCTGTTATCTGTTTAGCCCTTGCTTCCAGCGCACCCTTGAAGATGCCTGGGAAAACAAGAACGTTATTGACCTGGTTAGGGAAATCGCTTCTGCCTGTTCCGATGACTCTTACTCCTGCTTCCTTTGCCAGGTCAGGCATGATCTCAGGAACTGGATTGGCCATGGCGAACATGATTGCATCCTTATTCATCTGGGATGCCATTTCCTTTGTAACAATTCCAGGTGCTGAAACACCTACGAAAACATCTGCTCCCTTAAGGGCATCAGCCAGGGAACCTGTGAGCTGGTCAGGATTTGTCACATCCATCATCTTCTTTTGCATCCAGTTAAGGTCCTCGGAGTTCTTATGAAGGATTCCGGATTTATCGCACATGGTCACGTTCTTAAAGCCATAGGTCAAAAGAAGTCTTGTAATAGCAATTCCTGCGCTTCCTGCTCCGTTTACAACTACCTTGCAGTCCTCTTTCTTCTTGCCAACAACCTTAAGTCCGTTGATGATTCCTGCCAGGACAACAATGGCTGTACCGTGCTGGTCGTCATGGAACACGGGAATGTCCAGTATCTCTTTTAACCTCTCCTCGATCTCAAAGCATCTTGGAGCTGAAATATCCTCCAGGTTGATGCCGCCAAAACCGGGAGCAAGATAAGTCACAGCCTTGATGATCTCCTCAGTGTCCTGAGTATCTAAGCAGATAGGCACTGCGTTGACTCCGCCAAACTCCTTGAAGAGAACTGCCTTGCCCTCCATAACAGGCATTGCTGCGTAAGGACCGATGTTTCCAAGTCCAAGAACAGCGCTTCCGTCAGAAACAACTGCAATTGTGTTGGACTTAATGGTGTATTTGTAGGCAAGCTCTTTATCCTGTGCTATAAGCTTACAGGGCTCTGCAACTCCGGGTGTGTAGGCCAGCGCCAGGTCTTCTCTGGTCTTGACCGGTGCCTTGGATGTTGTGAGCAGCTTCCCCTGCCACTCTTCATGAAGCTTCAGTGCTTTCTCTGCGTTTGTCATTACTTTACTCCTCCACTACGAACTAAAAGGTCTTCCCAACTATATCATAGGCAAAAGATATTGCTTCGCTTCTTTTGTCTGTGTCGATGTATTTGAAGGTATTCCAGATCTGTTTCTTACTGCCACCGGTGGTCTGAAGTCCCAGAGCAAGGCCAAGAGCCGCTATCTCGTCTGCCGCATCCGTCTGCCTTGAGAGCATAAGGGCATCAATATAGCCGTTCTGCTCCATCTTCACGTAGGCATAGGCAAAGGCTGCTGCCTGGAGAGCCTGACCGGAGGTTGAAGAATAACCGATCTCACTAAGAATGATGGATCTTACATTTCCTGATGTATCAAGCATAAAGTCCTTTTTCATGTAATTTGTCAGAACCTCTATGTTATCCATGGTGATGCAAGGTGTAGATTCTGTGTGATTTACATACTTTGAGGACTTCCAAAAAGCTGTATTACCGTTAGGGAACGAGTATGGGTGGGCAGCCAGGCCCCAGTCAATGTTGCCATACTCCGACAGGGATTTTGCAAAGATGTCCAAAAGGTCTTTTGCATCATAATCTCCTGTCTTCTCGGTATTATAGGTCCAGCGCTGGTCCACGGACATGTAAACCTTGGCTGCTGAATTCTGGCTAACGACGGAGTTGTAGAACACCCTGAAGGCTCTGGTAAAGGCGATGGTGTAGGTGTTTACATCCGTGTATTTCATGTAATTATACTCTCGTCTGGCATTAACTTCATTGGCAAAAATCCACATACTTACATTGCCATGACCTGATCCTGAGTATCGATTTGCCAAAAAGCTTCCAACAGCTGCAATAGCCTTGACGCCTCTGTCTTCCGCAGCGTTGAACATGTAATAGGGCGCTGTAGAGCCGCTTCTTGCGCTTGGATGAGTAAACTCGGGATATGTGGAGGTGCTGGCATTGTTAAGCACGATTGCCGCAACATCAATACCCATGTGGTTGAGACGCTTGAACAGATTGTCATAATCGTTCATGATCTGGGAGTTGAAATGATAGGTAACTCCCCCGTAGGTATAAGGGATTCCCCCGGAAGTAACAAGGATGTGACTTAAGGGAATATTGTAGGTAGCGTACTCGCAGCCAAGCTCAGAAAGCTCATTGATACGCAGAGGATCCGGAAGTATTCCCTTAATGGAATCATGTGGCATCCCTGCGTAGCAGTAGCCTGCGCAGGCCTCAGGGTTTGTAATGTACTTTGCGTGGCTGACGGTGACATACTCGTCATTTAGCTTAACTGCGACCTGGAACTTGGAGAACAGTCTTGAGTTTGCTGTGCCCTTATTAAGATCCAGGCTAAAAGAGGTATCATCACTCTTATATATTTTGTCGATGGGCTCACTGTCTTCAGAAAGAGAGTCCTCGTAGGTAGCTTCCTCAAAAAGGTAATAGTACTTGTCGTCACTCTTCGGGATGCCCTCGGACTTTACAGAGATCTGCACCCTGGAGGAATCCACGATCCTGCTCTCGATTGTGGCAAACTCTGCTGTGTTTTCAGGAGTCATATCCACCATGGCAGGACGCATAGAAAGAGCTTTCGATACCTCTTTTCCTGCCGCTATAATGGCGTCAATGGTGTCGGCGCTGATATATTCGGAGTTCTTCTCCTCTTCAGCCTCCAAAGAAGCCTCAAAGATTGCCTCCTGCTCTTCCTCGGTGGCAGTTTGCTCCTGAGACACAGCGTTGTTCTTGCTGCTAATAAGGAGCCAGGTCACCAGGGTTCCAACCAATATAAGCGAAGCCAGAGCACCGGCGCCGGCGTATATGACTACTTTTCTGTTGTGGCGAGCCTTTTTACCTGTGTATCTTTTGCGTTTTTTGTTTTCCATTTATCCCTCATAAAATAAACAAAGCGCTTTATTATTGATCTCTTTCACGGAGTCTTTTCATATGCTCCTTGATCCTGACTTCATAGCCATTCCCCGAAGGGCTGTAGAACTCTTTTCCATTGAGCTCGTAGGGCAGATACTGCTGTTTCACATAGTTGTCAGGGTAGTCATGTGCATACTTGTAGCCAATTCCATGGCCAAGCTTTGCTGCTGACTTATAATGAGCATCCTGAAGATGTGGCGGGATTGGGAGATTTCCCGTCTCCCTCACTGTAGCAAGGGCGTCGTCTATGGCAACAATGGATGCGTTGCTCTTTGGCGCAGTAGCGATATAGGAAGCTGCCTGGGCCAGTGTTATCCGGGCTTCCGGCATTCCGAGCCTCTCAACTGCAAGAGATGCTGCCACTGCTACCTGAAGCGCCTGAGGATCTGCATTTCCCACATCCTCTGAGGCACAGACCATCATACGCCTTACTATGAATTTAGGATCCTCTCCTGCATTAAGCATCCTTGCCAGGTAATAAACCGCAGCATCAGGATCTGAACCACGCATGCTCTTTATAAAGGCTGAGATGGTGTCGTAGTGGTTATCGCCGTCCTTGTCGTATCTGGCGACCTTCTTCTGTATACATTCCTGGGCCACCTCTCTGGTGATATGGATAAGCCCGTCTTCACTTCTGTCTGTGGTGAGGATGCCCAGTTCAATGGCGTTCAGCGCATGTCTCGCATCCCCGTCAGCGATATCCGCCAAAAACTCCTCAGCGTCTTTTTCAAGAACCGCCTTATAGGCTCCCATGCCACGCTCTGTATCTGTAACAGCCCTGTTCAGCAATATCTTGATATCATCGCTGGTCAGTGGCTTAAGTTCGAAAATAATGGACCTGGAAATAAGCGCCCCGTTCACCTCAAAGTAAGGATTCTCAGTGGTAGCTCCCACAAGAACCACAGTTCCATCCTCAACAAATGGAAGAAGATAGTCCTGCTGCCCCTTATTGAAGCGGTGTATCTCGTCGATGAAAAGAATTGTCTTCTTCCCATACATTCCCTGGTTATCCTTGGCCTTATTCACCACCTCTTCCATGTCCTTTTTGCCGGCAATGGTGGCATTGATCTGTGTAAATTCTGCTTTGGTGGTATTTGCGATGACCTTCGCCAGGGTGGTCTTACCTGTCCCCGGAGGTCCATAAAGAATGATGGAACTTAACTTATCTGCCGAAATTGCACGATAAAGAAGCTTGTCCCGGGCTATAATGTGCTGCTGCCCAACAACCTCATCAAGGGTCCTGGGGCGCATCCTGGCGGCAAGCGGAGATTCTTTTTCCATATTGCTCTCGCGCATATATTCAAATAAGTCCATAGCATAACAATTCTACTATTTTTAGGCAGAAATTGGAAGGGTAGTTTTCTGATGGCGTGGGAGCATCCTAATCTCTTGATCTTACTGAGTAATAGTGATGTCTGTAGATGTCATTTCTATGGTAATGGTGCCATCGCGAGTCAAATAGGTAGTAACGGAGTTCTGGGCGAGGATATCCAGTACCTCCTGGTCTTCCGGGTCTGATTTACTTGAGGTTATGATGGCATATTCAGGATTGACATATTCGATGAGGGCTGCAGAGTTTTCTGCATATCTTCCGTGATGAGGGACCTTGAGGATTGTGGACTGAAGGTCTTCTGTAGCCAAGAGTTCTTCTATTCTCTCTGCCTCCGCATCTCCTGCAAAGAGCATGGAATTCTCTCCAAGAGTCACTTTGATTACAATAGAAGAGTTGTTGCTGGTCTTTTCAGAGTACTTTTTTCTGGCAGGTGGATATATGGTAAAAGAAATATCTCCTACATGAAAGGATGTAACCTCAGACACTTCTGTTTCCTGAAGGCCTGCATTTTTCAAAGCAATCAGGTAGTTAGTGATATCGTCTGATACCTTGCTGTGATAGGTGGTGTATACAGTTCCTACTTCAAAATTATCCAGGATGTGATCTGCTCCGCCTACATGATCCTTGTCGAAATGAGTTATGATCATCTCGTCAATTCGTGTGACGCCCTGTTCATTCAGAAAATTCAGAAGCCTGTCAGACTTACTGTCAAGACCAGTATCTATGATGGTCACGTGATCCTCAGTCATCAGAATAAAAGCATCCGCCGCTCCTGCTTTAAGGCAAGTGATGGTGAGCGTTGTTTCTGCATCATTGTTCTGGCCGCATCCGCTACATAAAGTTGAAATTAGCAGCAGCATAGCAAAGAAAAGCGCCTGTATTTTATGATGTTTACTTGTCTTTTTTGTAATAAGCATTCGTGATCCTCTTTTGACATATCCACAAAGGAAGCCTATAATCTTTTAAGTTATAAGAATACTATATATCAAAAACTTAAAAGCAACATTAAAGAAATGTGAAAGGATAATAACATGAAAGCCGCTAAGTCATTTGCCATAACACTCGCAGTCATTCTTGCCATAGGTGGAATCTTCCTTGTAGGCAAGAATTCAATAAAGAAGGATGTTGAAACAACAGTTGAAGCTACCGAAACTGCAAAGGTCACCAGGAAGTCTACTGCTAACCCTATCAAGAAGGCCATTGTCAGTGAAGCCCTTGATACATATGTTGAGCAGAAAGGCGGCGTAGTAAAAGAGGTTGTTGATTCCATGTCAGAAGAGGACAAGGATACAGTAACCGAGATCATCGCAGACAACGTCAGCATAGATTCTATATCAGATGTTCAGTCCTACATCTCTAGCGGAGACTCAGCAGGCCTTATGAAATATGCTCAGGAGAACCTCTCCGAGGAAGAGCAGGCGGAACTTCTGGAGATCATGGCCAAGTACGTAACTCCATAAGATAGCAAACCATAGTTTAAGGTTGAGTGAAGAGGCCCAATGCGAACAACGCAAGGGCCTCTTTTTTATGCGTTCTTAACTATGTTTCTTACCCAGACTCCGCTTCGTACAAGGCAGAAGCCGATGATGCATTTCAGCAGTTCGGAATAGGCCACGATCATAAAGATGTTCAGGGCCGGAAGATTCGTAAATCTGCTGAGGATATATGCTGTAGGAACTGAAATTGCCCAGGCAAAGCAGCTGTCAAATATGAAGGTGATAGCTGTCTTTCCGCCGGACCTCATGGTGAAGTAGGAAACATTCGCGTAAGAATTTATGGGCATTGCTGTTGCCACAACCAAAATGCAACTGGTTGCGAGATGCCTGATTTCAGGGGTTGTGTTGTAGATCTGCGGAATTATTGGTGCTGCCAAAGCCAAAAGAGATCCCATTACAAAGGTGCTCATGATGCTTAATGATGCCATTCTCCAGGCACATCTTCTGGCTGAAACCAGCCTGTCTGCCCCAAGTTCCTGCCCTACTATGATTCCCGTAGAGTTTCCAATGGACAAAAATACCTCGTTGAATATCTGGGATATAGTACCACTGATATTCATGGCTGCTATAACGTGAACGCCTCTTACTGAGTAGGCCTGAAGAAGGCTAGCCTGGGCAAGGCTCCACAAAAACTCGTTGCAAAGAAGGGGCAGACACTTGGACAGTATGGGCCATATCAGCGTTACAGGAATCTTAAAGTTGTGGTACAGCCCCTTAAAGAATCCATACTGTGAACCCGGCCTGTGGGCTCCGATAAGCACAATGGCGAATTCCACAAATCTTGAAATAACAGTTGCTATCGCAGCACCTCTGACCTCCAGTCGTGGGAAGAACCCTACACCGAAGATAAGAAGTACATTGAACACAAAGTTCACCACCATGGCGATCATACTGGCCACCATGGGAAGCGTTGTCTTTCCCGATTCTCTCATGGCGCTGGCATAAACCTGGGTCAGACTGAAAGGAATCAGTCCGATCATCATGATCCTGAGGTATGCTACAGCCAGTCCCATAATCTCCAGCCGGTCAGCCTGGGGCGTATCAGCAGTGATATACAAGGATATAAGGTTCGATCCGAAGTTAAAAAAGATAACTCCCGCGATCACCATGATCACAATGGCATCCAGCAGTTTAAACCTTATGGCGTAGCGCACTCCGTCCATGTCACCTTTTCCAAAGAACTGGGTGCTGAAGATTCCAGCTCCTGCCAGTGATCCCCAAATGCAAAGGTAAAAGACAAACAGAAGCTGATTCACTACTGCCACCGAGGACATGGAATTGGTTCCAAGCTGCCCCACCATGACATTATCTAATAGTCCCACCACGTTACTTAAGGTGTTCTGAATGATCATGGGAACAGCCACCATGGCTACTCTTCTGTAAAATGCTGCATCTCCAAAGACACACTCTTTTAACGTAAACTTATATTTAATTGCTTCTTCTCTGTTGCCCGTCTCAAATCTAGTCATATTTATTCCATACTTATCCTATATCTTAATTGAAATATTATCATTTATTATAAGCTCGTCAGCTGAAACGGCGCAAGGAAGGTGAAGGATCTCCACTCCTGCATTCTTTGCCTCGTGAAACGCTTTAGCGAACTCAGGGTCTGTTTCTTCGTTAGGCCTGACTTCATAGATGCCCTCTCCCTGGATCACGAAGGCAACTATGGTCTTATAGCCTTCCTTAAGAGCTCCCGTCAGTTCTCTCAGATGCTTTGCTCCACGCTCCGTTGGCGCATCAGGGAAGTATCCCACTCCGTCTCTGAACAAAGTACAGCCCTTGACCTCCATGAGAAACCTTTCATCGCCTTTCTCCATATAGAAATCAATCCGTGAATTTCCATACTTGTACTCTGGCTGAACCTTGTCATAGGTACCAAGCCCCAGAAGCCACTCCTTTACCACCGCATTTGGTGCCTGGGAATCTATGTTGATTATCCTTCCGTCCTTTTCTACTGCAATAAGATCGTAAGGTGTCTTCCTCTCCAGGTTTGCAGCTTTTTCCAGATACACTGTGCAGCCGGGGATCAAAAGTTCCCTGCATCTTCCGGTGTTCTTAACGTGGACCGTCAGTTCTTTTCCCTCGAGAAGCACCCTTGCAATGAATCTGTTGGGTCTTTCTATGAACTTTGCGTCGCAAACCTCGCTATACTTCAAATCATTTCCCTCATTCAAGAATATCTCTGGTCTTCTTTGTCAGCATGTTGAGAACTCTCTTTTTATCAAGGCTCCAAAGAGGCGCAACAAGTAGCCTCCGGGGCCCATCTCCTGTCATCCTGTGCACTACAGTCTCTTTTGGTAAAAGAGCTATCGCCTTCGCCACAAGATCGGTATACTCCTCCATTGTCATAACGTGGAAAGCTTCTTCGCCCCGCTCTTCGTAGTCCCTGCATATATCAGTACCTTTGATCACCTGGAGGTTCTGGATCTTGATGCCATCAAGAACAGGTGAAATATCCGACAAATAACAAATAGTATTTAGCATATCTTCAGGTGTCTCACCCGGAAGTCCAAAGATCACATGAATAACAACCGTTATTCCAATTTCTTTGAGTTTACGGTAACTTTCCTCGAAGGTCTGCAGCTTATATCCACGCCTGATCTGCCTGGCAGTAGCCTCATGGATCGTCTGAAGCCCCAGTTCCACCCAAACCGGTTTTATGGCCTGCAGCTCTTTTAACATTGAAAGGACTTCGGGGCCAAGACAGTCAGGCCTTGTTCCGATGGAAAGCGCCACTATGTCATCACGGCTTATAGCCCTTAGATACAGCTTTCGAAGCCTGTCCACGTCGCCATAGGTGTTTGTGTAGGACTGGAAGTAAGCTATGAATTTACGGGCATCCGTCTTCCTGCATACAAGCTCCTTTGCAGCATTAATCTGGGCATCTATGTCTGTGCCTATTGAAGCAAACTCCCCGGAGCCGCCCTCTGAGCAGAAGCTGCAACCACCGGTTATGACCTGGGTTCCAGGGACTTTCTCCCCAATGTAGTAATCATCTCTTTTGCTGTCATAACAAATACTCCCGTCTCTATTGGGGCATCCGCACCCGGAAGAGAGGGAGAGTCTGTAAACCTTTTCGCCGTATGTTTTCTTAAGATAGGTTGATAATTTAACCGGCATCTATGAAACCTTCAAATCTTCCAATGTCACGCTGGTCTAAAAGAGCTATGACCTTTATTCCCTCAGGCAGATACTCCGTGCTCTGAACCAGTCCGCGCTTTTGCAGTTCGCTTAAAGCTGCTGCCTCAGAATAAGGAAGGAGCATTTCGCACTCTGTGTGCCTTTCAGATATCTTTTCCTCAATGAGATCCACCAGTGCTTCCAGGCTGTCGTCCTCCTTGGCGCAGATGTAGATCCTGTCACCGGAAGCCCTTGGAACTTCTATGGCAAGACGCCCGCTTTCAAGCTGCTCGTTCCGCACCACGTCTGCCTTATTGAAGACGTATACGATTGGAATGTCCTCAACGCCTATCTCCGCGAAAGTGTCACGGGTCACGTCCATGTGCCAGCGGTACTCCTCATCAGAAAAGTCCACTACTTCAAGGATCAAATCCGCATACTTCACCTCTTCAATGGTGGACCTGAAGGCTTTTACCAGAGAATGGGGGAGCTGGCTTATGAAGCCGACGGTATCAGTTAAAAGAAATGGTCGCTTTCCTTTAGGTTCTATACTGCGGACAGAGGTATCCAGTGTTGCAAAGAGCATGTCCTTTTCCAGAACCTGCTTCTCCTCGTTGTCATCACCGTAGAGGCGCAGAAGGTTGTTCATAATGGTGGACTTTCCGGCATTGGTATAGCCTACTAGGGACACCTTGGGAACCCCTGAATTTAAGCGCCTTCCTCTCTGGGTACTGCGCTCCTTTTCAACGCCCTCCAGCTCTCTTCGAAGCTCCGCCATGCGATGCTCGATACGCCTTCTGTCCAGCTCAAGTTTCTTTTCACCGGCACCCTTGTTGGAGAGCCTTCCGCTGCCGCCGCCCTGCCTGGAAAGAGAAGTCTTCATATGGGCAAGACGAGGCAGCATGTACTGAAGCTGTGCATATTCCACCTGAAGCCTTGCCTCCCTGGTCTTAGCTCTTTTGGCAAAGATCTGCAGGATAAGACCGGTCCTGTCCATAACTTCTGTATCCAGGGCCTTTTCCAGGTTCCTGGCCTGCATTGGAGCCAGGGAATCGTTAAAGATGATCACGTTTGCATCTACCATATCAAGGGCTGATGCGATTTCCTCCACCTTTCCGCTGCCGATGTAGGTGCTCCTGTCTGGAGCCGGCAGGTTCTGAGTTGTGGTAAGCGCAACTTCAATATCAAGGGCCTGGGCCAGTTCCTTCAGCTCCACCATGGATCTGTCAAAATCAGACTGGGAGCTGCCTGTGTTAAGCCCCACCAGCACAGCCCTTGTAATGTAGTCTTCATTTTCGTTAGTTAAGTACATTAAATATCTCCGGTTATTTCTTTTAATTTACTTTGCGATTTCCTGCAAGGACCTCGCGATAGTCCTCCAGATTCTTCCGAAGAAGTGTGGGTATCTGCAGCTCGTATGGGCACTTGGAGAGGCAGGCTCCGCAGCCGATGCAGTCCTCAATTCTGTTCATCTCTGTCTGCCAGTATTCCCCTAACCAGCCCTCGCTTGGAGCACGTCTTAGCATCAGTGACATGCGGTTGCAATTGTTGATCTGAATGCCAACGGTACAGGGCATGCAATATCCGCAGCCACGGCAAAAATCGCCCATTAGCTCTTTTCTCTCAGCCTCAACAAATGCCTTAATCTCCTCATCGTAGGTCGGGGTCTCATCCATGAAAGCAAGCCATTCTTCAAGCTCAGACTCTCTTTGGATTCCCCAGATGGGAACTGCGCCGTCAAACTGGCTTACGTAAGCCATTGCCGCCTTAGCATTTGTGATAAGGCCGCCCGCAAGGCCCTTCATGCAGATAAAGCCAACGTTATTGGCATTTGCAAGCTTCACCAGCTCTGCCTCCTGATCAGAAGCCAGATAACTGAAGGGATACTGAACCGTCTCGTAAAGCCCTGACTCTATCAGCTCCCTGGCGATTCCCAGTTTATGCGCTGTTCCGCCGATGTGACGGATCTTGCCCTGTTCCTTTGCCTTAAGCATGCACTCGTACATGCCTGTGCCATCTCCCGGCTTCCAGCACTGTCCCATAAGGTGGAACTGGTAAATATCGATATAATCGGTCTTTAAGTTGTTCAGCGAAGTTTCCAGATGCTGCCAGAATTCCTCGGGAGTCTTGGCTCCAGTCTTAGTTGCGATTATTATCTCATCTCTTTTAACATAGCCATCCCCGAAAGCCGCACCAACCTTGACTTCGCTGTCAGTATAAGCCCTGGCGGTGTCAAAAAAGCGCATTCCGCCTTCGTAGGCCCTTCTTAGTATCTTAACTGCCTCATCCTGAGACACTCTCTGGATGGGCAGCGCGCCAAAGCCGTTCTGAGGGACGGTTATGCCCGTACGTCCAAGTGTAACATTCTTCATAAGCAATCTCCTTTTTTAGTTTCCCAGGTACTTCATGATATCTTCTATCGATAGCTCTTTTCCTGTCCTGGCCTTGTAGATCTCCTCGAATGACTTGCCCTGGTCTTCGGGATTCAGGTCAACGTCTCTTGCCTTTGTCTTAAAAGAGCTGTCGTCTGAAAGAAAAACATAGGCGATATTGTGCTGAATCCACTCGTATGCCATGTCCTCCGGAGTCCTGTAGGAAACCAGGTCACTGCCATGGATTGGGTGCTCCTCAATAAGAGCCTGACAGATAATGGTTATATCTGCCTCATTGGTTATCCTGTAGGAATTATAAATCTTCCAGTTATCAGAGGTGTAGAGCGCCTTAAAGGTCTCGCCATCGTACATGAAGGTATAGTTCTTGCCATTGCCGTCAACGTCAGTAAGGGCGATGTCTTCAGGGGAAGTCAGTAACCCAGCTTCGTCCGAAGTTTCTTTTGCCGAATCATCTGTAGTTGATTGGCCCATCAGCGCACTCCCCGCCTCTGCTGCGCTTATAGCCTCGCTAGCTGCGTTCTTGACGTCTTCATTCTTTTCTTTAAAATAATCTTCAGCTCCTAAAGTGTGCTCGCTGATGGTCTCTACAGACTTCGACAGCTCTTCCACCGCAGCAGACACATTTTCCTTCAGCTCGTCCTTGGTTTCTGTGATGGCCTCTTTCTGATCTTCAGACAGATTCAGCCGCCCACAGCCTGATAGCTGAGCTGTAAGGGTTAATATGCAAATTGATAGGATTGTAATTGTAGTCTTTTTCATAAATACTAATTCCGGTCATTTCTTCAGATATCTGCGTAGTCCGGTGCGCAGCCCTTCACATCTACCTTGCAGGAAAAGACATATCCATCGCACTCACCTGATAGTCCGTCACCGCTGCTTGTGATAAGAAGCGTATCCAGATTATCACCGTAAAAGCAGCAGGAGGTTGTGTGCTGTGCAGGCACGTTCACAACTGCTAACAGTTCTCCTGTCACGATGCTTCTTTTCTCAATCCTGCTGCCGCCCCAGACAGCCACCCACAGATTATCCTCGCTGTCGATGCACATTCCGTCCGGAACTCCGTCTTTTACCTCAAAGAGTACCTTCCTGCCTGAAATATCTCCCGTGCTCTCGTCAAAGTCATAGGCAAATATGGCATTATAGGGCGAATCAGAAAAGAAAAATCGACTCCTGTCGGCGCTCCAGGCCAATCCGTTGGATATCCTTGTGTTCTCCTGTATTACTTTAATGCCGTTCTTGTCCAGGCAAAACAAGTTTCCTGAAGGTTCGTGTCCATCCTGCCACACTGATGAGCCAAGGAAAAGGCGCCCTTTGGGATCCGCTTTTGCGTCATTGGAGCGCTGATGAGGCTCATAACAGTCAGTCATGTCGCGGATCTTCGATATTTCTTTTCCCTTATAAATAAAAAGCCCGTCGGTTCCGCAAACCACATATTCACCGGGATTCTTCCCAGGAACAGCTGCTCCGATCTGCTGTCCGAAGTCTGTACATTCAAGATCATCCGTCTGGGAAAAGACATATAGCTTACCGGCAATGATATCCACAAATGAGCACTTCCCGGTCCTTGGGTCATAAAATGGCGACTCCCCAAGAAGGTATTTGGTCTTAATAAGGGGTTCTGCAGTAAAGGTCTTCATAGCGCCTCCATTCTGTTTTTATGACAGTTCTGCGATGGGAGGACACAGAGCCGGAACATAGTGGCCGCCCTGTGGCTCGTCGCTCTCCTGGGTGTGATCATCGATGTACACGCCCTTTTCAAGGTTCCAGGTGCGATGGTATTTATTTCTTCAAAAATTCCACCAGGGCCTTGTTATACTCCGGGATATCCGGTGGACGCCTTGCGGATATGATGTTACCGTCCACAACCACAGCCTCGTCAAGCCAGGTAGCACCTGCGTTAGTCATGTCATCCTTTATTCCCGGAGTGCTGGTAACCTTTCTGCCCTTTAGGACGTCAGCAGATATCAGCACCCATCCAGCATGGCAGATCTCGCCAATTAGCTTGCCATCTTCGTTCATGCTCTTTACGATTTCAAGAACCTTTGGGAAACGCCTTAGCTTGTCCGGCGCCCAGCCACCCGGCACAAGAACGCCATCGTAGTCTTTTGGGTTCACCTCATCAAAGGTTTTGGTGGCCTCACAGTGAACGCCGTATTTGCCTCTGTAATCGCCCTTTTTCTCTGCTACCAGGTCAACCTGTATGCCCTCTTCCCGTAGGCGCATAACCGGACACCACAGCTCTAAATCTTCAAAATCATCGCTGACTAACTGAATTATCTTCATCGAAGTCCTCCTATATTAAATGAAGCAGCTCAACCGAGCTGCTCCATGTTCTTAAGCTTCTGCTGAAAACTGATCTTTACCTACGCTGCAGAGCGGACAAGCGAAATCCTCCGGAAGATCTTCCCACTTGGTTCCGGGAGCAATGCCGTTATCCGGATCCCCTGCTGCCTCATCATAAACATATCCACAAACATTACATACATACTTCATAGCCAGTTCTCCTTTCCTGGTGATTCTGGTTAATGGTTCCGCTGCCAATTAGTTGCTTCAATGGTACATGTATTACGAAGTCGAAGACTTCGGTGTACATACATAGATTGTATCAATTTATGGTGGTTTAATGCAAGACACGACGGCATAATTATGCGAAAAAGAAATTATGGCACTGGCATCGTTCTGCGTGACTCTGGTCGGTGATATTCGCCCGGGTTAACCAAGGCTGCATTTAATCGCCTGATTGCATCTGACGGATTACTCCGCGATGTCGGCGAATTCGAGTCTTACCACGCTCTGAAGATCAGCGGGTGATAGCTCCACCTGAAAGCCCACTTTCCCGGCACTTACAAATATCTTTTCCATCCCCTTAGCTGTCTCGTGCACAAAAGTTGGAAACTGCTTCTTCATCCCAACCGGTGAGCATCCCCCATGAACGTACCCCGTCAGCGGCAAAAGATCTTTCTGCTTTATCATCGCAATCGACTTCTCCCCTGCTGCCTTAGCTGCCTTCTTAAGATCCAGCTCCGCCTTCACAGGAATCACAAACACATAGTAGCCTCCGCTCTTCCCCTGCGTCACCAGGGTCTTGAACACCTTATCAGCATCCTCCCCCAGCACCTTTGCAATCTCCTCGCCGGTCATAGTGGCATCCGGCTCATAGGAATGACTTATATACGCTATTTTCTTGCTGTCTAAAACACGCATTACGTTGGTCTTGTCGTTGTTTTTCATGAATTAATTCCCTTCAACTTTTACGCCTTCAATAATACACTTGAAATTCGATTCATAACAGCGTGATATAATCTGGCACAAAACTCATTTCCAAAAAGGAGGCACACAATCGCTGAGAAAAGCGCTGCAAGTCCCACGCACACGCGACCATTGCTGATACTATCTGGGAAAGCTTTAATAAGCGCTCGAAATATACCTGAGTGGATAAGAAAGATAATAATACTGTTTTTTCCAATCGTTGAAATAATACATTTTTTGTCTGTTATGACCATAACCAGTCCTGCTATGCATACAAATCCTGTGACCAAGATAAGCAACCGTTCTCCGGCTGGCGCTATATCTGATGTTTTGTCGTATGGCAAAGACATATGCAACGCAGATATCTCAACTCCAAGTATTTGAATCAGTATCAAAGCTCCACACGCAAAAGCAAGAGCCAAAACAGCATATCCCTTATTAAGGCTCCTTACTTTTTCTATATATTGCTCAGGGATAAGAAAGCCTGCCAAGAAAAAAGGAAAGAAGCAGAACGTTCTTGAAAGGGACATAAACACTTCCATTCCTGTAAATCCTACATACAAAGAAATCAACACAGATAACCAGAATGCTCCCTTAAACATTGAAAATGGTTTTACCATTATCTTCCACATGAACAGGCTAAGTAAAAACCAAAGGGTCCACCTTGGATACAGGATTCCCGCAATACTACCACCAACACTCCCTCCAAAGTCAATCAGACCATATATGAAATTAAACAATAAATAGGGTATGAGGTAATTGCTTATGGTTTTCTTATAATAATTCTCAGAATCACACTTTTTTGAAAAGTATCCCGAAATAAAAACAAAAACAGGCATATGGAAAAGATATATAAAAAAATCCAAGTATCTAGTAACCAGGTCATCTTGCCATGAAGCGTACATTGCTTCAATGAAATGACAGAACAGTACCAGAAAGATCATTATGCCCTTTAAATTATCGAATCTATAATCTCTCAAAGAAAAAACCTCGTTTTCCTTTTACATTTAGGTACCATAAATACTCAGAAAGGATTTTTAATGCAAACAAATAATTTAATATCAGTTTCCCACATCACAGAAGATGCGGCAAGGAAAAAAGCTAACGGAAATGCTAAAATATATCTTATCAGGAGAAAAGCCGTCAACTTTGAATAACGACATTGAAGCCATTGTTACACAGGTAAAGAAAAAACCGGAGGTAACCATTAACTATATGAAACAGTGGGATAGAGAAGATCATATTCGTACTGATGTCAAACTTGAAGCTGGATTAGGATTTATTCTTTTCAGTCGTAGTCATAATATTCCTGATGAAGACATTCGCTCTCACCTCAAGGCTCAGATGCAATTATTGCCTTATGAAATCGATGATCTCTTCAAGCAGGCTGATGCTGAAAAAGAAGCTGTTCTGGCAGAACAATAACGTAATATAATACTGGCCACAAGCACATGCTTGTGGCCTTTAACTATCCCTTACTCCAGACAACCTTTGATCTTCTCGATAATTTCTTCATACTCTTCGTCGCTCAAAAACACCTTCTGAGGATTCATCTCAAAAACCCCGCCCCACTCGTACTGGTCCTTGTACTTGGGCACCAGATGCATATGCAGGTGACATCCGGTATCTCCATATGCTCCATAATTTACCTTATCCGGATTAAATGCCTTATGAATAGCCTTAGCAGCCCTGTTCACATCACCAAAGAACGCATTTCTCTCCTCATCGGAAATATCCACAATCTCGCTGACATGGTCCTTATACGCCACAATACATCTGCCCGGATGGCTCTGCTCCTTAAAAAGAATGAGCTGACTCACCTCAAGGTCACATATCTTGATTCCAAATTTTGCAAGAGGCTCTCCTCCTACACAGTATCCACAATTATTGTCCTTCATTTTAATCCTGTCTCCTATATTCCCTTTTATTTTTATGGTAAAAGAGCTATCTCTTTCCCGTTTATGTTTATCCTCTTCCACTAGCTCAAACCGCTCATCCGGCTGCTTGCACCTCGGGCAAACGTCAATATCTCTGATGCTCTTGCCCTCTTTTTCTTCATCAAATATGTACCCACAAACTCTGCATTTGTATACTGCCATTGCATCCTCCTTGATGTGCTTTTTTTGTATAAATTTCTATCGCCACTCACAAGGTCACTAAACAATATATCTCTTTGTATTAGCTTCATTACACATAAGATTCACTTGGTATAAAAAGTAATCTCTTGGCTTAATAAAACCACCCACCTTTGGTAACTGTCACCAATATCGCTACTTAGCCACACTGCCAACCTTAAACAATTTAAGCAATCTCTCCACAAGAATTATTCCCCCAAGAACTATTAAATACACAACTCCACTAATTATGATTTTAATTATCAAAGCCATAATATCATTATCAAAAGGTACTACATAATCATGTAGCATGATGAACATAATTACTCCCGATATAACATATGGAATAGAATTTTTAAAACAAATTCCAATTCTTGCCTCTTTATAAACACAACCAGCTTGAATAAGACAAACCACCATCTCTGCCACCAGTGTTCCAATAGCTGCACCAACAGATGCCAACCGCGGAATTAGTAATAGGTTTAAAATCAAGTTTATACCTGCTCCTGTAAACAAAGAAACAACATAAATCATGTCATATTTGCGAGGCAATAGATACTGTGTCCTTATAACATTTGCAAAAGCCAAAAAAATACAGCTTGGAAGAATAATATAAAATAATTCAATACACCTTTCAAATCCAGCCCCATAAAAGATTGGAACAAACTCTTTAGCTACAGTCATTATTCCAATGCACATTGATGATGAGGTAAACATTGCAAATGTAACAGACTTGGTAAAAATATTATCCATTTCCGTTTGCACAGTATCAGATGCTAGCATATTTGACATTCTTGGTAGCATTGTGGTTCCTAGCGCAGTAATAAGAGCAAGCGGAACAAGTATTATATTTTCGCAACAGTGATAATATCCCAATTCAACACTTGAAGCTAAAATTCCAAGCATAATCTTGTCCATAACTTTATAGATACTTATTGCAATGGTTGGCAAGAAAAGAATAATGTTTGGTTTAATATGACTTTTTATTTCATATATTGTTGGCTTAATGTAATTAACTCTTTTTATGACTAGTGGTATAACAACAATCTGACTGATTATGAATCCCATACTATAGATCAATGCATAAATCCATACATCAGTGATATCATTAACAAATGTAAATAAACATACCGTAGTAAAAAGCTTTACAACTACGTCACGAATGGCGGTTGTACGAAACTCTTCAAGCCCATACAAAAACCATGTAAGATCAATGGTCCCAGCTATAACAACCAACCAAAAGATCATCGCCAGCTTCCTTTCTGGCGCATAAAGCAATGCATAAAAAAAATAAGTAATGGAAACTATAATGCCAAGGAACAACTGAAACGCATAAATTGAACAAAAAATCCTCGATAGCTGGATCCTATCATCCTTTACATAAGCTATGGATCTATTTCCATAAGAATGCAGTCCAAGTCTAATAAAGACATAGAAATAATAAGCCACAGAGTATGCAAATGAATACTCTCCAAGGCCTTCAGCTTTTAATACACGCGAAAGATATGGAGTTGTTATAAGTGGAACAAATATGTTGATAAGTTGATAAAAAGCATTAAAAAAGAAATTTGATTTAATGCTTACTTTTTTTTCCATCCTATTCCCTTCTTAAATTAACTTTTTCATTTTTTTTGTCAAAACCATAACATCTTGCACCAACATAATTATTCCATATTGATTTACATCATTTCGGTAAAAAACTCATTATTTCCATTTTTATACTATTCTTGCACGTAAACCAAGTAATCTGGGGATAATATAATCTGATATAAGATTATCTCCTATATGCACTATATCTTTTGCATTACTTCTTTCATTCTTAATCACTGTTTTAAAGAGCTTTCCAGAACGTTTTGTCAATCCATATTCTGAAGATACATATATGTTAACACCCTCTATATCATAGCCAGCTTTACATAGCATTAACTCAATAACAGTCCTAGGCAAATACATATCTGAAATAATTATTACTTTTTTGCCACTTTCTCTACACCAATCAAATATCTTCTTAACAGATGAATTTGCTTCAACATTGTTGATTTCAGCATTTATCTCTTCATCGCTATTATAACCTGGTAAAAACTCGTAAATCTGATCAATCGTCACCTCTTCACATTGTTTTCTTTTCCGAGCTTTTCGTTCTGCTTCAATTCTACGCTGTCTAAAAGCAGGATCTTTGCTAACCAGATCATATACATCTTCTGGTTGAGAAACACCTCTCAATAGTAGCGTTCCAAAAACATCGAAGCTTACAATCCCAACATTATGAAAACTGACTAAATCTATATTTCTAGCAAACAATTTAGTCGTTCTTCTGATAATTATCCTTTTAAAAGAGCGTAAATCATCATTAGCCCTGGCACTTTTCAGTTTCTTAAAAATGTACATCAAAAATTTTATCAATCCCCTCTTCAAACATTTCAGGTTGCATATTTACCTTGCCCCTTAATCTATCAAAGTCATGAACGTGTTCTTCATACTCATTCAACATTTGTATAGCCTTCTCAACAATATTCCTAGTGTTTTTTAAAGTAGCATTCACTTTATACTCTTCATATATAGGATAATCAATAGAATTAGATGCAGCTCCTTTGTTGGATATTAGAATATTGCACCAAAGCGCAACTGCTTCTCTTGGCATACGCTCTGGACCAGGGAACATTCCCAAATCGATATACACTTTAGCAAATCTTAACGCATCTGCCACCTGCGTACTACTCATTTTGTTAAGCAAAACTATAATAATATCTTTTCTTTTTTTCTGTATAGCAGTTTTAACAGCCTTCACCAAAATAGGACTGCATTTTGCCCGATTAGCAGCTATTACAATACTGTTATTTTTCTCCAGAATCCTATCCTGCTGGATGTATGCATCATCTAAAGGGCCGCAAAGATAATACATATCTTCATCTGATACCCCAACCTTTCGAAGATACTCAGCAATATATTCACAATTGTACAAATGAAAAGCATCCAAAAAAAAACTATCATCTTCAACAATTTTGTCTTTATTTTTCAAGAATAAATATATGTATATTATGGGATATAATATTGTGGGAAGTTCCCATATTCTCATTTTTATCTTTGCACAATTAGATATATTCTTTTGAAGATAAAAATCCAACGAAAGCCAATACACCACCTTTCTTATTCGCTTATAGTCTTTAAGTATATTAGTCAGCACCTCTGGTACAATCATTATATTCTTATAATCGTCATCTATTTCATTGGCGATATCCAATGCTGACAAGGCATAAAGTGGTTCAGCTCCTTTCAAAATAGATGCTTCACTCATATATACCATGGAAACATTCGCTTTTCTTTTTTTTAATCCACATAATAACTGATGAAGCGTTTGTGGCCCTCCCGTTCTCACATGCAATGACAATATATATACATGGCACGATTCATCTATTGTTATCATCGCAAAAGTCCTTCCCAAGCATTAGTAACATATACTATTCATTCTGAATTACAGACAATTCATCTTGTTTATTTAGCAGAAAAAGCATGCTCATAAAAATGAAGCAGCACACTTTCCATTGCATACCTTCAAAAAAGAAAATCTCAACATAAAAAACCATCAATGATAGTGATGCCATACCTTTATACTTATCACATTTCCTAAAAATATAACCAATAGAAATTATCAGATTATATAAAAAAAGCAACACACCAATTATACCTGTTCCAAGCCAATAGGTAATAAACTGATTGTCAATAATTGCCCACGAATCGTTAAGTGAATGCTCTCTTGCAAATTGAAGTCCATAATAAGAACCTCTACCAAAAATCAAGCAAACATAATCCTTACTTAAATAATAGAGCGCTCTGACAATCATCAATAAACGATGTTTTCTTGACAGATCCTTACTATTTGAAACGATTACTGCACTCATTTTTCTATACACTTTAAAATACAGCTCACTAAATGGTTCTTTAAGTAAAAAAAACAATAATACTATAAAAACTAATGCCATAAAAAAGCCCAAAAATCTGCTAATATTTATTTTTTGAGTTAGCTGTTTTATGAATATTATGGCCAAAACTCCACTTAAAGTAAGCCAACCACTCTTTGCTCCTGCACCTATGATAGCGTATAGTGCAATAAACCAAACACATAAATTAAATATCTTGTTCTTTAATGGATAGTAATATAGCAATGAAAGAAAAAACAACAAAAAGAAACTATTTACAATTGGATGTGTAAAAACTGTATAACTACGAAATGCTTCTGTCCCATTTAGTGCCAAAGTTGATTTGGTCCAATGTTTCATTGTCGGAAAAAAAGCGTGTTTTGTATACGATTCCAAAGCTCCAATAATAGCTAACATCACACCAAAATTTCGTAGTAAAAGAATGAGAGTATCCCATGTAATATATGGTGCAAAGTAAAGCATCATAAAGAATACAATTATCTGATTAAGTAAGATGTAAACTGCTTCTGTTGCGTACACCGATCTAGATGAAATTGCAAAAAAAACAGTGTTTGCTACTTCATAAGCCAAAAACAATGCATATACGCGTATTCCCTTTTTCATTCTCAGAGGATTAACTAGTATGAACTCTTTCTTATGCACAAACATTGAATCAAGAAGAATAATACTCAAAGAAAGAAGGGGATATAGGATAGAAAGATCAAACATACCATCAATCACTATTAATATGAAGTAAGCAAAAAACAAGTAGTCGCATACTGCACTATGTTTTAATTCTACTAATTCACTAGTTTTCATTTGATACCCGATAAGTTAATCCATCAACTATTCCTGTAACAGCCTTCAAGATATGTGATAAACTATTTTTTTCATACAACGATTTTATTACAATCCCCAACTCATTAACGACAACCTCTTTTGAAGAAATAAGTCTAGGATGCTTTTTATATAATATTATTCTATTTCTTGCCATGTAGTACTTACGCCATGCAGGATGCTCCGTTACTACTATTTCACGATTTATAAATCGCTTCTTCTTTCCATTTAAACCATATTCATGAAGAAGGCCTTCATATGGAATTCTAACAATCCTATATTTATTTTCTATTAGAGAATAACAAATATCAGTATCCACATAATCAATAAA
Source organism: Butyrivibrio sp. AE2032 (assembly GCF_000702965.1). NCBI lineage: Bacteria > Bacillati > Bacillota > Clostridia > Lachnospirales > Lachnospiraceae > Butyrivibrio > Butyrivibrio sp. AE2032. Next base: position 478,453 of record NZ_JNLF01000003.1, read on the forward strand.
AAGGCTAGCATCATATCCTTCTGATTCTCCATAAGCCTCAACGTTCATAAAGCATCCCGATGTGATACAGTCTTTTACATCAACAATCTCATCCCGCCTATCATATTCTGTAGACCCATAACCTCTATCCCTAATCAGACAAGTCATCGCCCCTATTCCCGGAGCAATGTATTTCTTATATTCATATATCAGCCTTTCATCTGCAATAGAATCTTGGTCTAGAGTAATAACCCATTCATAGTCATTTGCTTGTGCATATTTCATTATTTCTGAAAGTGCAAATGCTATCCCCATATTACTATCCCCAAATATAATATGCAGTTTAATCTTTAGCTCATTGATGCGATTTTGCATCTCAATAGCATTTACTGAATTATTATCAAATATTATAATTCCATCCGTCGAATCCGACAGACTCATTATTCCTTCACAGATTCTTTCTACATTCGGATTATATGTAACTATTGCACCAAGCACTTTTATTTCACTTTCCATAGCAATCATCCTGGTATACATTATTTGAACTCATTAAGCTGTTTATTATATTTGTTTATAACCATGATCACGTGCTAGTCAACTTTCTTTCTATAATCACTTCTATAATCTATAACATCAACAACTATTCTTAAGATGTGATAATATGGAAGTCTTACCCGAAATATTTTTTTCAAAAAGAATATTTTATTGTAAAACGTAAGATCATGAAAAAAAGCATGTGGATGAAACAAATAGAAGGAAAAACCATTCTTGGGAACCATTGGTAAAATTTTTTCTTCATATACTCCAAAATCTCTATACCTATTAACAGTTGCCATAGTTGGTTTAACTGCATATTCCACGTACCCTTTTGTCACAACATCTGGAGATAGTAGTTTTCCACTCATAGCAGAATCATTATAGTATGCCGACACAAACATCAATGCTCCAGTTTGAATATTCTCAATAAATTCGATGTCACATTCTCTATATTCTAATGGAGAAAAAACTGGAAGCACCTCACCATTAGTGCTTTTAGTATATGATAGAAGACTCCCCTCTCCTCCCATAAACATCATTTCAAATAATTCATTTGTAAATCTAAACATGTAATCTAAGTTTCTATTGTTGTGTAAATCAAATAGATAACCTTCTTTTTTTATTCCAGGATACTTCTCTTTTTGGTTTACAACCCTAAGCCCCAAATAAAAACCATGTATGTCTGTATTCTTTTTGCATAGAGACAAAAAACTTTGAAGATAATATTGAATGGTTCCTTGCCATCCAACATCACAAACTGCAACTGAGCTGTCAAAAGATATCTGCTCTAAGTAACTTGATAGAAGCACATTCTGTTCATAGAAATAATGTCCACCTAACCTCATAATTATCCCATAGAGACGATTCTGCTTTTCTTTTTCATCAATATATACATTATCTGAAAGCCTGAGGTTACACTCCGCCAATTCTTTCTCGAATTGCTTTTTGTCAAGGCAACATACATTACATAGAGTTTCAAATGTTGGTGTCCTCAAAAACACAGAAATAATCGTTATTATTTCCGAATATGACATTGAGAAAGAAAGCAATGCGTTAGAAATAGCCCTTCTTGAAACATACATGTAGGTTGCATGGTCATCAATTCCATATGCCGTATTATATGCTTTTTGTATAAATCTTCCCTCTCTGGAAAAGAAAAAAATCTTTTTGTAATCAAAGCTCTTCAATCTGTAATTAAGCCATTTTAAAAAACCAACCAATATTGGACCTAGAATCTCATATCCTACTTCCTTGGCATAATAGCACAATTCATTAGTATCATTTATTCTGCTTTTATTATTTCTAAGAATCTCTTCTAACTCGCTGCACTCACCCTGAAAATAGTTTTTTTTCCAGTATTTAAGGTTCTTCGAAAAATCATTATGTTCCTTCATATTGGCTTACTCACATTCTCACTTCAATCCCCAATTTTTTTGAAACAAAAGAATAAAACATTACAAAAAGAGAAAAAACGTGTAATTTGTACAGATATGCACAACTCACCAATGCTGCTCCCTTTAAGCCGCCAATAATCACACCTCTTAGAGTAAGATACTTACACCTTCTCCAATTATTTACTTTTTTTTCCAAATAATCATATTCTTTTTTTTCTAAGCGTATTGCACTCTTAATATCATCCAAAGAAAGTCTGTACACACCACCAATGGAGCTTCTTATAAAAATCTGCGAAACAAATTGCTCTAATATTTTACTGTGACACTCTGCAAATTCTGACAACAGTAAAGCAAATTCTTTATGCATAGTATGATACTTTTCATAATTCATATTTCCGGTCAAAGAATCTTTTCTGACACAATAGTGATAATACGCATGGTTCGTGAATTTTAACGTATTGTACCTATTCAGAGCCTCAAAAAGATAACAGGTATCCTCTGATCTTCTCATTTTCTTAAATCTCACGGTGCTTATAGGTTCATATCTGAACAATTTTGAATAAAGACATGTGTTAATATAAGCCAGTTCGTCACAATCCTCTACGTTCGTAACTTTATCAGACTTCATTTTTACCATCTCAGTACATACATCTTTTGAAAGTTCCTCATTATATCTCACAAGGCCACTAATGCATATATCCAAATTATCATTTTCTGCATTACTATATAAATCTTCCAAATATTCATCATCCATCCAATCATCAGGATCCAAAAATGTAACATATTTTGTTCTATGGGTTTCCAAATAATCCAACCCAACATTTCGAGAAACTCCTGGGCCCAAATTACTGTTGTTCATAATTATAACAATTCTATCATTAAAAAAAGGTAAATATTGATTTACTATTCTTATCGAATCATCTGAAGAATTATCATCAATAAAAATAGCAATGAAATTTTGAATCGTCTGTTTACTTAAGCTAACCATGAACTTATCAATATATTTTTCAACGTTATATACAGGTATTATTATGCTGATATCATTATTATCAATTCCTAACATTTTAACCTTTCCGCTAAATCATATGGCATATAAAACTGTTTCCGAAGCACCTCTTGAATAATGCCTAACATACAATTTATACTGAGGATTTAATTTTTTTATATATATTGGAATATCTAACATGTCTTCATTACTATGGTAGATACATATTGCCAATTTGGGTTTATTTTTCTGAATTATCGTTTTGGCTCCCTCTAATGCACTTAACTCCTGTCCTTCAATATCCATCTTAATATAAGTAGCCTTTTGGCATTCTTCAATCGAATCCAGAGGAACGACCTCAATATGTTCACGTTCAAATTCTGAATTAAAGTCCACTTTAGATTTTAATCCATCTTGAATGAACGGAACCGCTTTTTTACAATTAGAGACTCCTTTTTTTACTAACCGAACTTTAGCATTCTTCTTGAAATACTTTTCAATAATGGCTGCATTACGACTTGAAGGCTCAAAAGCTACAATTGAATAATCCTTTATCCTTGCTTTTTTTGCTCTCATAATGAAAATCTGTATAGTATCCCCAATAAACGCTCCGCAGTCAATAAATAATTCCTGATTTTTTAAAACAATTAACTGCTCATCAAAGTACTGATTTTTCTCAGAATACAATCCAGAAGGAATCTTAGTATGATACGATCTATAATCAATACATGCTTTAAAGACTTTTTTGGATTTCTCATCCTCTAATAGTTTTAACACCCTTTTAACATCATCTTGTCTTTCCACAAAAAAAGCTCTATTTAATTCCAATGCTTTATGATTCACATTTCTTTCTGTATCTGAAAAAGATACCATTAGCCACTCTGTAACACCCATAGCTTCTAGCCACACGAGCGCCCTAAACAAAATCCAATGTTCCTGCATAAAACGGTATCCCCACTGCAATATTTTTTTCACTATACTTTTGCATGTCCTTCTATTTTGCTTCATAATTTTCACCTTTTGTACAGTATATTCATAAATTAATTATATTCTATATCTTGTTATTTGTCATAGAAAAAAGCGTAGATTTTGTGCTCAATCTACGCTTTCTTGTACTCATCTTTATGGTATTATCTAATCAACTTATACTTCAGCAAGTAATTCTTCCTGCACCTTTTTCACCTGCTCCAAAGGATACTTGCAGAAATCAGCTATCGCCTCAGGTGTTTTCCCATCCTTCAACATCTCAGTTATTTTTTCTTTGTCACGAGACTCTTTTCCCTTTTTGAAATTAGCTTTAGCAATAAGGTCTTTTGCATTTTTCTCTTGATATTCCATTGATAACATACTATTCACCTCCGCCAAATGTAATTTCAAAAAAGACTTGATTTCATAGGAATCAGGCATTCCCTGTATAGCCTGGGTAACAGAATCTTCCAGAGACATTGTTTTTTTGTGTTGCCTAATTGTTTCCACGAACCAGGAGTATTCCGAGAGTGGTTTGCATGCCTCCATTAGGTCTTTATTATGTCCAGCATTAATGTTGAGCATCCTGACTTTTACTTCTATGTCAGCCTTTTCGCAAAGTCTTTTATCAAAAGAATCGCTGAGGTTAAGAAGCACTTCATCCCGAATATCTTCTTCACCATTATAAAACACCACAAGCCTGGGCACCGGAAGTTCTATTAGTGTCTCACCATATTTATCCAGCTTATTATCAACAATATATCCTTCATAAAGCTGTGCAATATATTGCATCAGCCTAACTGGTATATTTGGATTATATGTGGACTGATGTTCAAACAGGTTCATGCATCCAGCAAATATAAAAGATGTATCATTTTTCATGCTGACATACAAAAAATTATCAAGGGTATTGAATTTGATTTCATCAGGTTTTCTATAATTTGAATGGTTAACCGCATTATATAATTGCAGTGTCCATTTCTGGTTTTCTTTTCTTCCAAAAATGAAGTTAAAAAGCCGGTCTTTGTTTTCTCGATTGATTGTTACTTTCCTTGTAGCCAATAGTTCTTTTCTCCTTTAATTATAGATTTTTCCAGCTAGGCAAGCAAGAAATACTCTATCAGGAAAATCTTAAGAACTACTATCGAAATTTCTTAAGAATAGCGTCGATATTTCTTAAGATATTATAAAGATAAAAACCGTGGTGACTCAACAAGCCACCACGGTAATCAATCGATTAAATCAATATGCTCCATCCTTACCAAATACTGCAGGGATGGTTTTTAATATAAGCTCAAGATCCTTGAGAATACTCATATCTTCAATGTACTGAAGATCCAGCTCAACCCATCTGTCCCATTTGATCTTAGCTCTGCCACAAACCTGCCAGTAGCAGGTAAGACCTGGCTTTACAATGGTACGCTGCCTCTCGTAGGCGTTGCACTCTTCCATCTGGGAAGTGAGGATTGGCCTTGGGCCAACAATGCTCATGTCGCCTTTGATGATGTTGAGAAGCTGAGGAAGCTCATCGATGGAATATCTTCTGATGAATCGTCCTACATGAGTGATTCTGGGGTCATTCTTGATCTTGAAGGCATGTCCAGTCTGCTCGTTTTGAGCCTGCATCCGCTCAAACTGAGCCTCCGCATTCTTGTACATGCTCCTGAACTTGTAGATCTTGAAGCTTTTCATGTCCTTACCCATTCTCTGCTGAGTAAAGAACACTGGTCCCCCATCTTCAAGCTCTATAGCGATAGCTGCTAAAAGAAATACCGGCGACAGAACTATAAGGGCGATGCTTGCTGCAACTACGTCGAAAGCTCTTTTCACCCATTTGTAAATGTTAGGCTTATGATCATAGATTTCCTGATAGTTCAGCTCAATGATCTTCTTGCCTGTTGTAACGTTGCTCAATGATTCCTGACGCAACACTGCGGTTTTTGCCATGTTATCATAACCCCCTCATAGGTTCTGACGTTAGGAGTACAATTCGATAAAGACACTCCTAGTATATACATCGGCATTTTCTGCAGTTATCTTAGAGAAATTATCAGATTTTCGTAAATTAATTCCAATAAATAACTGCTATTATTTATTATACCCTATATTTGGTGTTTTGTCATAGGAAAAAGCGCAGATTTTGTGTTAAAATCTACGCTTTTTTATAATAAATTTATAATTTAGCCCTTACAGTGTCCCAACACACACCTCCAGCTTCCCGTCATAGATATACACCGGGATTTCGTCCTCAAAGCTATAGATGTATACCATCATGGGTTCGCCCTCTATGTAGGTTGTGACTTTTTCTTTTTCCAGGTCGATGATCCAGTATTCACGGACTCCAGCGTCCATGTACTTGTGCATCTTCTTGCCATAGTCGCGGATTCGGGTGCTGGGGGATGTTACCTCTATTCCCCAGTCTGGAGGCCCCACAATTCCGTTGTCGTTTAGTCTTGAGTCATCGCAAAGAACCACAATGTCAGGTACCACTAGGGTATAATCATCTTCATCGAGATAGACATTGACGCCAACACTGAACACTTTACAATCTCCGCTGTTGCTTCGAATGAAATCGTCTATGATCCTTCCCAAATTCTGGACCACCATCTGATGTCTCATCTTAGGATATTCATTGATGATCAAATGACCGTCAATAAGTTCAATACGCCTATCTTCGCCAATCTCGTCAAGCATCTGTACAGTGACATTTCCCATGTGACTAAGGGCAAGGCTGCCATCGGTTTTCCCCATCTCCCCGGCAGCCCTAGCATCAGACTGTGCATAAGGCAACGGCGCATTGTCCAGCCCATGCTCCTTGCGATAGTTCTTTTCAAACTGAATCTGATCCACACTCTCGTTAGGATGCTCCTGTATATATTTCAGGATTGCATCGGCGTATGCCCTGACCCTTGAAAGCATCTCCTCATGGGACAGAACCTTATCTATCTTCTCAATTGTCATATATGAAGGCTTCTTGGTCTCGCCAGTCATGATCTTGCTGACAGTGCTCACAGGAAGTTCCGCAAGATAAGCCAGTTCTGCCGTGGTGAGTTTCAGAGCCTTCTTCCGTTCCTTCAATTCCTTAATGTCCATTCACGCCTCCAATCCCTCCCAATTCCATTGTAGGAGCATTAGAACCTGACGTCAATGATTTTTACCCGTATGCGGGTATTTTGCTTTCACTGCTCCAGCCTATTAAAGATCTTATAAAGCCCTGCCTTGTAGCAAAGAACCAGTGATCCAACAACACCGAGCAGTGCCTGGGCTATCTCGTAAGGGAGCTTGATCATTGCATACTCGAAGGTACTGTACACATAGATTTTGCCAAGGGTGTAGCCAACAACCATTATCACGCCGCCGATGAGAGTTGCCACAAGGGACACCCAGAAGCGCTGCTTAGAGTTCCTGACAATGCCCGAGTGAACGATTCCAGAGATTACAAGAGCCTGAAGGCCATGAGTCACCAGGGAAACGAACATTGGTGCCGGGTAAAAGAGCATGTCTCCAAGGAAAGAACCTACGCCGCCCACGATAAAGGCTGAGAGCGGATCCATCAAAAGAGCTGCTGTACAAATGATGGTATCGCACAGATACAGATGCCCTCCGGGAACCGGAATTCCGAAACTGGAAACAGCTATATTGATAGCCATGAAAAGAGCTGTCAGCGTTATCCACTTCACGTACCCCTTTGATTTAATAGACTCCGCTGTACTTCTGGTCAAAACTGATGTACTCATAACTTTACTCCTCCTACTTATCATTTGAATAATTATACAGATGATAGCTCTTTATTCCAGTATGGTCAACATATTTCACGATATATATTTCTTATCAGCGCCGATAAGTAGCGCATATTATCCCAAAAGAAAAAGACCCTCTCCCTAAGGAAAAAGTCTTTATAATCTTGCACATTCATACATTTCTATTTCATGTCCAAGAAGCTCCATTATCTTCAGCTCATCTACCGCGTCAAGTACTGCGTTGTGAACCTCGAAATATCTGGAGTTTCCTGTAAGCATCCGCATGATTGGCTCTACGCCGTAATCTCTTTTCAGGCGACCTGTCTTGCAGCACTCTGCGGAAGCAGGTATTGCGCTGTTGAACTGTTTGTAGGCCGCAAGGCGCATGATATCATACCATTCATAATCTGCAAGTTCCGGAAGGTGCCCCACGTCAAATTTGCCATTATACGCAAAAATTCTGGTCACCCCATAGCCATCAAGATATCTTCTGACTTCCTCCAAGACTCTGTCCCTCTCAGATTCAAAGGGTTTGTCCTGGCACTTATACATCACGCCGGAAAAGAAACCTCCCACGCGGCATTCAGGCTCGATAATATAGTAGCGCCTGTCAACGCACTTAAAGCTCTTTTCATCCGCAATCGCAACTCCTACCGACATGACCTCATCGTGCCAGTTGGTCTCAGTATCTATGACTGCAATCTTGCCGGAACTCTTTTCTGCCCCATTCTTTATCATATTCAAAAAATCAAGTGATCCATTCATACTCATAACTCATTCATTATAGCACAGCATCTCTTTTATGCATTCTCTTATTTCCCTGGAATTCAGGAAAAAGACAATCCACCAAACACGCAGAGAACAAAGACCCACGAAGGGAAAAAGAGTGCGCGAGAACCTTGCCGGATTCCCTGACCGGCAAAAAGGGCGCAAAAATACACCGAAAGGATATTCTCTGCATGTTTTAGTGTTTGGAAGACTCGCCGTTGCAAGAAAAGGTTTTGAGGAATTCCCGAACCTCAAATTACCTACAGCACATTGGAAGCGCTGCATGCATAAGCGATTGCCCGTAAGGGCAGAAGATTTAATTTCATTTCATATCTAACGAAAACAAAAATAGCACAAATAAAAACACCTGTAAATAGGGCAAGACCAATCTTAAGAATTTCTGCTGCTAATCTTAAGAAAGTCTTAAGAATTTAATGTTTTCTCGTAAGCGAAAAGACTGTGCAACGCACAAAGCGTCACACAGTCCTCATTTTTTAATTTGATCAGCTCATCATCCAGGATTACCTGGACGAATAAATCAGTTATCAAAATGTCCGTTAAGATCATCCATGTCATCCACATCGTGGATATCTCCGGCACCAAAACCGATATCCTGCATGTTTACAGTTCTGCGGCGAAGGCGCGCAGACTCAGAGGCCTGAAGGATGAAATCCTTTATCTCCTTACCGTGCTTAACGTTCTTCATAACGATAGTTCTGTCGGTAACATCAGAGGTGTAAAGAATTATCGTAGACAAACCAGCCAGTCTCTGCATGAAAGTACTTGTGACCTCAACATCACTGATCTTATACATGTAGCAGTCATTCTCTCTGACTGTAAAGAATCCTTTGATGATGGTAAAGTCATTGTCCCTTATCTCATACTTTGTAAAAGTCCAAGGCAGGCCGAAAAGGAGCCATCTGCTGCGCTCGCTGTATTTAAGGCCGCCCTTTGACTTTAAAGACTCTTCGTACTGTTCTTTATTTGCTACCCTTGACATATAAAAGCCTCCATTCCTGATTATTCGTTCTCGCAGGTTCTCTTACTTAAGGAATCCGATTGAACCAACAATTGGAAGATCCTTAGCCTTGCCCTGGAACACCTGAACAATGGCAATGATCTCAATAACTAAAATAATCGCAATAAGGATGCCTGAAACAACCCATCCAAGGAAAGGAATGATTGCCGGGATAAGTGCAAGAAGAGTAGCAATCTCCAGTCTGAGTGCGTTCTTAAAGTGGAACTTATAGAACGCTGAATCCTTAATATAGATACCTGCTACAAGACCAGCAAGCAAGCCAATGAGATAAGGAATAACAGCAAAAAGCTTGTTGTCTGCTATATCTCTTGGGTCAAACTCTGCTGTGTGATCTGATGGATCATACTTAGGATATGGCTGATACTGTGATGGAGCCTGTCCAAACTGCTGCTGTCCACCCTGGAATCCAGGCGCAGGCTGTGGAGCCGGCTGTGGTGTTGGCTGAGGAGCCTGAGCATTTGTATCCCCTGCAGGAGCTGCTGAAGGAGCGCCTGTCTCAACTTCTTTGTTTACAAGTGGGCTTCCACAATTATTGCAGAAAGCTGCATCATCCGAAACCTGAGTTCCGCAACTAGCACAAATTTTCATATAATTTACCTCCAACTCATCTAATTTTCATACTTTTACCATTTTACAATCATATATGTGCCATGTCAAAGAAGTATTTGTTGCAGACATTGCAAAAATTGTTATAGAATTATTTCCATGAAAAACAAACTAAGATCATCCTTCAACACAAGACAATACATGGTTTCTTCGGACTTTGAGGTCTTCTACTACTCCGACAGGAACTTCACAACTCTCCCGCCCCATTCCCATGATTACTACGAATGCTACCTGTTTCTTGAGGGCGACATTACCATGGAGATCCTTCCGGGAAAAGAAAAATCGGAGAAACATAAGATGTCTCCGGGAGACCTGATGCTGGTTCCCCCGGGGATTAAACACCACGCCATCATGGATAATCCAGACCTTAGCTACAGAAGGTTTGTGTTCTGGATAAGTCGTGAGTGTTGTGCATCACTCATGAGTGAATCTGTCGATTACATGTACCTGATACAGAAGGCAGAAGCATTTCACAAGTACATCTATCACCTGGCTCCAGCTCAGTTTCATTTGGTGGAGTCAAGGTTTTTGCGACTTCTTGAGGAAATATCCAGCGACCGGTACGGTTCTGCTGCCGCAAGACATCTGTGCCTTTGTGACCTGATCCTGACTATCAATCGAACCATATACGATGAAGAGCACAAGCACACCGGAAATGATGAGATATCTCTTTTCCAGAATATCTTATCCTACGTTGAGAACAATTTGGAAGAGCCACTGTCTCTGGAAGATATAGCCGGTAAGTTCTTTGTCAGCAAGTACTACGTATCCCACCTTTTCAAGGACACCCTGGGTATTTCGCTCCATCAGTACATAATAAAAAAGCGCCTTGCCGAATGCCGTGACTCCATAACAAATGGAGACAGCATCAGCAAGACGTTTGAAAGATTCGGTTTTAGAGATTACTCCAGCTTCTTCAAGGCTTTCCGAAAAGAGTACGGAATGTCGCCGAAGGAGTACCAGAGCCTGTATGGGAAGAGCAATTAAAGATTCTTTACCATCTCATCCCTGATCTCGTCATAGTGAGGACCAACGATTCCGAAGTCCTTCTCCTTGTATACCCAAAGAGCTCTTCCGATACCGTATTTCTCGAAAGCAGCGTGGATATCCTTGAGCCAGTTGATGGTTGAAGGATTTACAGGAGCCTGGTCGATAACACCGTACTCACCGCAGTACAAAGGAGCGTTGTTCTTTGTAGCAGCTTCTACTGCAGGCTCGAAAAGCTCTGCGAAGTACTCAGCGTTTGTCTCCTTAGCCTTCATCTTAAGAATAGCGCCTGCCCAGTCAGGATCAAGATCCTTGGACTTTTCAGAGTATTCTGCGGTAGTTGCAGGATATTCAACTGTAATGTCTTTTGGCATATTCTCCATCCACCATGCCCTCTGATGAGTAAAGATCATAGGCTCATAGCAGTGGAAGTTGTATACCACATGATCATCCTTAGGAGGATTAAGGAAAGGTACGCTTCTTACGTTGTTGTACCAAACACCGCCAACAACAACATATGAATCAGGAGCGTTCTTTCTGATTGTATCTATAGCCTTGTCAGCAATAGCATTCCACTCGTCCTTGATATCAGGAGAGATAACCTCGTTGAGAAGCTCGAAGGCAACGTCCTTCTGCCCTGCATATCTCTTGGAGATGCGATCCCACATGATGTAGAATCTCTCCTGAAGAGCCTCATTGTGGAAGAAGATCTCCTTATCTCCGTTAACCTCCAATGGATCAAAGGTATATCCAAATGTGTTATGCATATCTATCAGTATGTTGAGGCCAAACTCTCTGCACCAGCTGATGCAGTTGTCCACGTAGGTATAGCCCTCTTCAAGCATTGAGCCATCCTCGCCCTCAATAACGATGTAGTCGATTGGGAGACGAACATGGTCGCAGCCCCAGCCGGCAATTCTCTTGATATCTTCCTTGCCAATAAATGTATCGTAATGTTCCTTAGTCTTCTCGTCAGCCTGGGAAAGCCATCCTCCCAGATTCACGCCTTTCTGGTAACCTTCAAATTTCCTCATCGCTACACCCCTTTTTTATCAACTATATGATTGAGATACGGATTGTTCCGCTTCGCTGTTGCAATCCTCCAGACATAATCATACAACGAAAACGTTTAAGTTGCACTAACTTTTTTCATTACTCGTATATTATTTCGTTCCCATGATCCTTAAGCCATTTCCTGCGCTCCTTGTAATCGGGGAACACCTTTTCAACCTCTGCCCAGAACCTGTCGGAGTGGTTTAGCTCTTTTAAATGGCACAGCTCGTGAACCACCACGTAATCAATGATCTCATCGGGAGTCCTCATCAAAAGGCAGTTAAAATTCAGGTTTCCCTTAGCTGAACAGCTCCCCCACCGGCTCTTTTGCATCCTGATGGTGATGCGTCCATACTCCACACCCATGATACCTGCGTAATAACGAACCCTCTGGGGAATGATCCTCTTGGCCCTTGTGGTCAGAAGCCTTATTTCCTGCGGGGTCAACTCATTCTGTGGATGCTCCGCCCTCTCTTTTTGTAGCTTTTCCATCTTCTGAAGATGCTTGTGGATCCAATCGGACTTCTCGCCGATAACGCGGTTGATCTCGCTTACAGAAGCATAATATGGTGCCCTTACTATAACCTGGGCATCAGTTGTAATTTCAATTGATATGGTCCTCCGCTTGCTGCGGATAAGTTTAATGTCATTACTCATCTCAAAATCTCATCTATCGTGGACACAGTACTGAAACTGCCTGAGTGCGTGGAGATAATCTCTTTCATCATGGGCAGCTCGAAATAACTGATGTAGCAGATAAGAGTGTTGTTCTCTCCTGCAATGGCACCGCGTGAATCCATGATAGTACAGGTCTTGTTCAGCTTGTCCTTGATATCCTTGATGATTCCCTCAGGATCTTGGGTGATGATCGTAACCTGCTTGATTGCTTCAAAGTGATCGGTAAAGTGATCAACCACAGCCGTAGCAACTACATACACCAGAAGGCTTAAAAGAGCTGCTGTCTCATCGATGACCACAAATACAGTTATATACACACATGCATTAAAAGCCAGAAGAATCGGAGTCAGACTGTAGTTACGTCCCGTCTTGTCGGAGAGTCTTTTTACAACTATGTTGGCCAGAATTTCAGAACCGTCAATACATCCGCCATATCGAAGGATCAGCGCCAAGCCTGCGCCGAGGATAGCTCCGCCAAATGCCACAGCCAAAAAGTGCTCGGTACTCAGTTCAAAAGGAATCTCCTCAAAGAAATCCAGTCCAACCATGTAAACCACTGATCCAACAGCAGCTTTGACAGTGAATTGCTTTCCAAGGAAAATATGCCCTGCAATAATGAACGGCAGAAAAACAAGCAATACACAAAGCGGCAGATGAAAGCCCGTGAGTTTGCTTATGATGATAGCAACACCAGCCGTTCCATAGTCTATGGCATCATTTGGAAGCAATATGAGCGCAACAGAAAAACTCGCCATAATTGCTCCAAGTATTATCATTAAGTATGAAAACACCCCAGTTTTTTTCTTCATTTGTCCTTCTCCAAAGCCTGCTCTTTTATGTACTCCTCCAGTATCTCGGCTGCGTCTCCGATGATCTCTGCACAGGGACGCTTCTTATAGTATTCCCTGGTCCTCGCTTCCGGAACAGGAACATCATGGCGCACACTAAGTCCCAGCATTTCCCTGCAGACTATTGTCCCATGTTTTTCCTCAAATCTTCTGGCCAGCTCCTGGATCCGGGCATAGTGTTCAGCCTTAACGTCTCCTGTTTCAGGCCCATCATATCCATAAAGTAGTCCTGTTATCATGAACATCCCACTTACAGAGCCACATACTTCCCTCAGCCTTCCCATTCCACCACCAAAGGATGATGCCATCCTGGAAAGAGTCTTTTCATCAAGGTCCACCAGGTCCGCAAAAGCCAGTGTCAGGGCCTGCGAACAGTTATACCCTTTATAGAAATTATCCATTGCTGCTTCTCTTCTGGTCACGTCAATCTCCAATCATTTCTTTATCTTTTCAGCTCAGCCGCCAGATACAATGCTCCCTTAATTCCCTGTTCTCCCTTTAGGCCTGCAGGAACAATATAATTCTCTATGTCATCCAGCTCTTTCGCTGTGATATATCCGTTCATGTACTTAAGTGTCTTTTCTCTAATCATGGGAAAGAGTTTTTCCACATGCATTACTCCTCCGCCCAGTATGACCTTTCTCGGCGAATAACAGCATATATACATCATTATTGCCTTTGCAATATAGTCTGCTTCCAGCTCCCAGACATCTTCATTTTCAGTTAAAAGAGCTGCCGGCTTTCCGTAACGTGCTTCCAGAGCGGGTCCTGAAGCCAGTCCTTCGAAGCAGTCCTTGTGATATGGGCATGCACCTTCAAAGTGATCATCAGCTCTTTTCCCAATAATAACGTGCCCGGCTTCCGGATGCATCATTCCGTGAAGGAGCTTTCCGCCAAGGTAAACACCAACGCCGATTCCTGTTCCTACGGTGATGTAGATCATGTCAGAAAGGCCCTTGGCGCTTCCGTATACCACTTCTCCCAGGGCTGCCACGTTCACGTCAGTATCTACTGCAACAGGGATTCCGATTTCTTCAAAGGCTTCCTTCCAGGAAAAGTTGACCCAGGGAAGCTTTGGTGTCTTTCCGATCCTTCCATAATCAGGTGATGTTATATCTACGCACACAGGTCCGAATGCTCCGATACCTATGGCCTCAACGTTATCTCTTTTGAAAAACTCAACCACATGTGACATAGTCTCCTGGGGCGTGGTAGTAGGTATCTCCTTCTGTTCAAGGATATTACCCTTCTCATCCCCGATTGCCACAACCATCTTGGTTCCGCCAGCTTCAATTGCGCCAAACATTTTGCTGTCCACCCACCTTTCCTAATAAATGATACCATAAAAAAGAACCCCGGATAAGTTCCGGGGTCCAGGTAAGTGCTTACGCTTCTGAAGTTTTTGTGGCCAGGCTGACGATCACGTTGACAATAAGCGCGATCAGGAATGCCGGAAGAAGCTCGTAAATTGCAAATCCGCCGCCAAGCTTTGCAATACCAAATTTCCAGATGAATACTGCAGCTCCGCCTGCAATCATACCTGCAAGAGCTCCGTAAAGGTTTGAACGCTTCCAGAACAAAGACAGAAGGACAACCGGTCCAAAGGCCGCACCAAAGCCTGCCCATGCAAAGGATACAATCTGGAAAACAGATGAATCAGGATCCCTTGCAATGAAGATAGCAATTACTGAAATAATCAGAACTGTGATCTTTGCAACCTTTACCTGGTTCTCGTCATCAAGTTTCTTTTTGCCAAAGGCCTGGATAAGATCTGATGAAATGGCAGAAGCTGATGCAAGAAGCTGGGAATCAGCAGTAGACATGGTAGCTGCCAGGATTCCGGAAAGGATTACTCCGGCAATTATTGCAGGAATAATTCCGTATGTACTCATAAGATTAGTGATGTAAATGATGACTCTTTCTGCATTACCGCTTCCTTCAAGAACAGGGATAGCTCCGATATTGCTCATGGCAAGACCTATTACGCCGATAGTAAGAGCAACAAACATAGCAATAACAACCCATACACTGGCTACTCTTCTTGAGATCTTGATCTTCTCTTCATCTTCGATAGCCATGAAACGGACCAGGATATGTGGCATTCCGAAATATCCAAGTCCCCAGGCCAGCATGGAACAAGCAGTTAACGCTCCATAAGGGCTGGCAGTTTTTGTTACAGGATCGTGGATCTGGGTAATGCTGAAATAACCCGGAAGAGACTTTGCATTTTCAACCACGGCATCCCAGCCGCCTGCCTGAGTTATTCCAAAGAAAATTACGATTACCAGGGACAATGTCATGGCAATACTCTGAATCAGGTCTGTCATACATACTGCCTTAAAGCCTCCCATTGAGCAGTACAGCGCAATAATGAGGGCACTTACTATCATGGCAAAATGATAGTCAACTCCAAACAGTGTATTAAAAAGTTTTCCGCAAGCAGCAAAGCCTGATGCAACATAGGGGATAAAGAATATTACGATAATTACTGCAGAAATCAGTGTTATGATCTTTTTCTCATCCTTATATCTGGCTGAGAAGTATTCCGGTATTGTGATAGCTCCGAGCTGCTCAGTGCTCTTTCTGAGCCTCTTAGCCACAAACAACCAGTTAAGATATGTTCCGATTGCAAGACCGATGATGGTCCAGGTGGCATCTGCCATACCGGAAAGATAAGCAAGTCCCGGTATACCAAGAAGCAGCCAGCTGCTCATATCAGAAGCTTCTGCACTCATGGCGGCCACAAAGGGACCAAGCTTTCTTCCACCAAGGTAGAAATCACCGGCATCATCATTACCCTTGGAAAAGATAACGCCGATGAGGATCATCATGGCCAGATACAATACAATTACGACTCCAATAACAATCTGTGTTCCCATACTTTCCTCCCAACAAATATGAATATGTTTTTACTACGTTAACACAGCATAGCGATGAAGTCAACAAAAGATAAAAAAATCCCGGAAGCCTTTGGGGCCTCCGGAAACAGGCTTATCAAGATCTGTCACCCCAGCCCTACATCCAGCGCCATCATGAGTATGAATCCCAGGGCAAAAGAGATTGTTCCGATATTTGAGTGCTCACCCTCCGACATCTCAGGAATGAGTTCCTCTACTACCACATATATCATAGCTCCTGCAGCAAAACTCAAAAGATATGGCATCATCGGAATAAAAAAACCTGATGCAGCAATGACTAAAAGTGCACCTATAGGCTCAACAATTCCGGACAGGACACCATAAAGGAATGTCTTTCCTTTGGGAACGCCCTCACTCAGAAGCGGCATAGAAACGATTGCACCCTCAGGGAAGTTCTGTATTGCGATACCGATTGCCAGGGCAAGTGCTCCTGTAAAAGAGATTGCGCTGTTCCCGTAAAGCCAGCCTGCGCATACTATTCCTACCGCCATTCCTTCAGGAAGATTATGGAGAGTTACCGCCAGGACAAGCTTGGTTGTTCTCTTAAGCCCGCTCCTTGGACCTTCCTCATTTTTATCGAGATGCATGTGTGGTGTCACCATATCCATTACCAACAGAAAAAGCATACCTATTCCAAAACCGACCGATACAGGAAGAAATCCAAGTTTTCCCATATCTGCTGTCTGATCAAGCGCAGGAAGCAGAAGGCTGAAAAAAGATGCAGATACCATCACTCCTGATGCAAACCCTGTCAGGGCACGCTGCATTTTCTGGCTCATCTCTTGTTTAAACAAAAATACACTGGCCGCTCCCAGCGCTGTACCCAGGAACGGGATGATAATTATATTCCACATAGCCGACTTCTCCTTTCCTTTAGTCAAACAAGCCTCTTCTTAGGCAAATAACGTCCTAAGAAAACTCTCGTTGTCCATTATCATAATATACAATAAAAAGGAAGTTCATGTAAAACTGAACTCCCTAAGTCATGATAATATTAAAGATTTGCATTGACCAGTTTTAAAAACTTCTTATCATTCATTTGCTCATTAGTTACATAATCCCCATCACAGAACAGTGCATATGTGGTAATTGGTGTTGGAGCATTTTGAGCCTGATCTCTGGTCTCTATTCTGATTGCTCTAAACGGTATTCCAATGTCCTTTGCAGTCTCTTCCAAAACAGGCACATACTTGGCATTAAATGGGCACTGATTCGTGTAATAAAGCACGTATCCTTTTTCATCGATACGAGGATGCTTTGCACATTCCTTGAAGCATGGTGTTTCAACACTTTTTTCAAAGGACAGATACCACAGCTGGATTCCATTATCGGCTTCATCACAAACTTGAAAGCCTTTGAATGCTAGAAACTTTGGATCAGAAAGGAATGGCTTTTTCTTAGCAGCAGATAATATGCAAATTCCCTTCTTTCCCTTTTCCTTACTGTCCTTTATGCACTCATTAAGAAGATCACTTGAATATCCATGTCCCTTTAAGGAACCTGAAACCCACAGACAATCGATATACATATATTCCGGTGCATTTATTGGATTCCACGCATACTCTGCCGGGATATATTCAATAAAGCATTTACCGCGTTCGACACTCTTTAAGAAAACAAGCCCTTCATCAAATCTGTCAGCAAGCCAGGCTTTCTTGGATGATACCTGTATATCTTTATTGTTGGATATGGCACAGCAGATATGCTCCTCTTCCAGATTCTCTTTTGTAACCCTGATATACTCCATAGTCAGCTCTCCTTTCTAATAGGATGTCTTATAACCGTCTTAAGCTTCTCTGGCACCACTTTCCTTGCATCGCTAAGGTAAATCTCGTAGAATTCTTTGTACTCCTTCTTGTAATCGAATGCCATGTCTTTATTCCTCCGAAATGTCTTTTGACTCGTAAGGCTTATTCCATGAACCAATCTCAATCAGGTTGCCTTCAGGATCTGCTATATAACAGGTTCTCTGCCCCCAGGGTTCTAGTTCAGGTGCAAGGACTGATGTTGCACCGTTTTGTACAGCCTTATTATAAGCTTCATCCACTTCTTTAAATGTATCAACATACAGCGCTATTTCAAAATGTCCGTTGAGCCCTTTTATATACTCATACCGCCGGCTTGTCATCTTCTCAAAATCCTTCCTGCCGTAAAGCAGAAAAAGTGTTCCATCCTTTACAAGATAAACATTAGAAGTATTCTCTTCTTCCTTGATCTCAAATCCGAGAACATCCCTGTAAAAGCGAATCATCTTCCCCATGTCTTCTACAAGTAACCCAAAACCATCTAATCTCATGCTCTTTCCCCCATATAAAATCATCTCCGTAACCCCATGCATAGTAAGATGTTCATGTTTGTTCAGGACAACTCTTTCTCATAGCACAAAAATTCCTGATCATACATATAGCATTCACCTACAACATTGAAGCCAAATTTTGCATATGACCGGATTGCCGGTATATTATACTTGTTTACAAGAAAATGTATGCTCTGTTTCTGTAGAAGGATAGTCCTCATCCCATGCGCAAAACTCTCTTCCAACCTGCTCTTTGTATAAAGTCATTAACTGCTCTCTGTCACTGTCTGTAGCTAATACTATGTTATTGGACATTTTCTCAATCCCCTTGTTTTTGATAAAAACTGTAGTGGTATTTATTTCTGAAACCGAGTCTGGAATAAAAATCCATGTCTGATATTACAAAAGCTCTCTTAGCACCTAACCTCTTTGCCCTACTCAGCGCTTCATGAATTACAGCCTTAGCTATTCCTCTTCCCCTATAGCTTGGGATAGTACAGACAGGCTCTACATACACGTAGTCCGTCTTGGGGTTATAATCCTATATTCCCCTCAAAAAGGACTGCTCCGAATCCCATTTCTGTTGCTTTCTCAAGGCAGTGATCAAGCAGCTTCTTACCATAACCCTTGCGCTTAAGCTCCGGCGTGATTCCTATTGGTCCCATGGTAAGTACCGGGATCTCCCTGCCATCATCAGCTTCAATAACAGTTTTCATAAACATATTCTGACCGATAAGCATTCCGTCCTGTTCTGCGACAGAATGATCCCCCGGATCATTCTCCTGCACGCTTAGGTGCATGACAAAATCAAGCTCCGGAACAAATGCCGGATCGTCCCTCAGCACATGAATCACATAGTGCTCACTGCATCCGGGACGATACACGTTCCAAAATGACTCTCTTACAAGATTTTCAACATCTCTATAATCTTTCTGTTCTTCTAAGCGAATTATATAATTACTCATTGTTTTCATTCTCCTTTATAATGAAGTTCTGCCCGAACTACGTTCGTCAGAACTAGCTTACTCACTAGGCTCGTCAGTACCTCGCCAAGTGATTAACCTAACCAGATATATGCAATACGCCAGAAGCACTGCAAACTGGATAGTTCCAACTATTATGTTCAGTTTCATATCACCTTCATTCGTGATAAAACCGCAGAAATCATGAAATGCATGTAGCAAAATGCATAGCCAGATACTCTTTGTCCTGAGGATCACAAAAGCCATTACAACTCCGTAGGTAAATGCAAATGCCATCTGCAAAAGTGTTTCTGCAAGACCAGCCCCACCCATTACATTCAGCAGATGACTCATTCCAAAAAGAACTGATGAAATAATGACGGCCTTTGTCTCCTTTTCTTTCCACATATTGCAAATGATGCCCCTGAAGTATAGTTCCTCTGTCAGCCCTATCCCCAGTGTAAATATAAGATTAGGGATAAATAGTCCGCTGTCATCAGACATGATTCCACCGGCAAAAGCAGCCAGGGCCACAATTATAAGTGGAACGTAATACAAAAACCTTGTAGCCATACCACTCACGGGCTTCTGAAAGCCAAGCCCTCTAAGACTGTGATCCTTGACAAGAAAAAATGCAATTGCTACTAATGCACAGCTCCATATAATAGCCGCCTGTGCTGTAATAGCCTTAAGGCCCTCAAGCTGTCCCATGACCACCGCAGCCCCCTGGGCAAAGTAGAACAAAAGAACCGTAACTGTTGCTAAAACTGTATTCCTTACTAAATGCTTTGACATAATCCCTCCTGAAACACATGATTTATCTCATTTTGTAGATCACAATTCCCTTTCATCTACACGGATAAAGATTCTTCTCCCTCATCACTCACATTTCTTAATATAATAAATGAATTCATTATCCCGACTCACTTCCACATATCCCAGCTTGGTATAAAAGGCGTTTGTTCTGACATTCCAAATGGGTGTATCTAATGCAAATTCCTTTACATTTGAAAACATTGTCTCAATTTCCTGCATCATGTAGACTCCATAGCCTTTGCGATAATGCTCTGGGCTTACAAAGATCCTTCCGATGTTCAACTTGTCTTTTTCCAAAAATAGAATCGCACCGCCAACAATTAGTCCATCGTCCGTGAGCTTATACAAGTGATTTGATCTGGCCATCTTTGTGTGATAAGAAACAGACATATATCCAGGTGGCCCACCAGCTGACGGTGCTCCAACCTGAACATCGCTATCAAAGGCTCTTTTAGATATTCCATTAAGTGTCAAAGCATCAGAAGTGCTTGCTTTTACAAATTGTAGGCTCATATCTTTACCCTCTTCTTTTCATCATCAGATAGCAGTTAATCCCATTTTTATAAAAATCAGTTAGTTCTCCAACAGACTTATATCCCAGATTTTCATATAATTTCTTTGCCCTCGGGTTAAAATCATCTACAGTCAAAAAATATTTTGCTGAAGGAGAATCAGAAGCATTATCTTCAAAATACTTCATCAGCTGTCTACCGATACCATAACTCCTGTATTCTTCCTTTACAGCAACAATATGAAGATAAGGGCAGCATCCAAAAACACCATTTGTCATGTAGTAAATAAATCCTAAACATTTCTCATTTTCATCCAGTGCTACATATACGTTTTTTTGTTCCACTGCATATGTAAGCATATTAGTTGCCTTTTCATGATCGCTGAAATACGCTCTTCCTAAATCAGAGTTTTGCAAAATGTCTATGCAGCTATCAAGATATTTCATATCTGCAAGTTGAATATGTATATCCTTTTTCCACTTACGCTCTTCACACATGAAACTTTACCTCCGGCACCTTCGTCAAAATCGAAAACTATCTCTTATTTCTATACCCATCCATCCCGGATATCATCACATTCAGTGATATCTCAAAGCTCTCTTTCAATGATATTGGATTTCCAAAGGAATTATGAATCTGAAGCATAATAAAACCTTCAAGAAAAGCCCTGTATGTTCGAAGCAAGTGATTAGCGATCTCACGATCTATCCCTAAGCCATCTGTCTGCTTGAAGAAAAAAGAATATAATCCTTCTGTGGCAGAAAGCAGCGTGTCATCTGAGTATTTGTTATACCAGAGCATCGCTTCAAATACGCCAGGATTCTCCATTGCAAACTTATAGAACTTTTTTCCGTACTCAAATAGATTTGTTTTTTCATCTGAAGAATCAATTCCTCTGACAACATCTTCCGATACAGTTTGCCACCCATATATCATAAGACTTCTGTGCATATCTTCTATGGTCTTCATGTGGTTGTACAATGACGGCTTCTTGATTCCTAAATATTCTGACAGTGTAGTAACCGACAAGTAAGACAGCCCCTTTTCGTTGGCCAGTTCTGCAGCTTTTTCTACTATTTCTTCTTTAGACAATCCTGTTCTTGGCATAACATCTCCTAATCAAAAATAACTAACATTGTTAGTTAATATTATACTAACAATATTAGTTATTTCAAGTATAAAGTGCAATATAAATTATCTTGTCAAATTTGAAGTTGTCGAGCTCTTTCTCTTATAAAAGAGCCCTGCAAAGGGCTTTATTATTTATTGCGCCATTGATATTTATGTAAATCAACAACTCCATCTTTGACTTCGACGCCTTCAGAGAGCAGGATTTCTCCCTGCTTCCAGGCTCCGCCAAATGCATAGTTGCCGGCAAGTTCGCCTTTTGAGTTTACTACACGATGACAGGGAATTGTGCTGGGGTCAGGGTTTTTGTGAAGAGCATTTCCTACAGCTCTTGCCATCTTTCTATCCCCGGCTTCTTCTGCAACCTGCGCATAAGTTGCAACACATCCCTTTGGGATTCTGGCTACAGCATCATAAATCCTCTTAGTCGGAGAGTCTGCTATCAGGTCGTAGCTCTCGGCAATCATGAGCTTTATGTCTTTATCCGGGATACTTCCATCGAGGATGATTGTATTCCAATGCTCCTTATTCTGATGGTATCCGGGAATAACTGAGCTATAAGCCTTTCTCCAGAAAAAAGCCGTCTCGGGATCAACCTTCACATTGAGATTTATAAAGCCCTCTCGTTCATAAGTCCACAGGAATGCTTTTTTATTATACTTATATCGCACCAGCTGCCAGTTTGGGTCATGGAAAGGCGCTTCCTGATAAGTATCCGGAAAAGATAATCCGTATTTTAATGCTTCTTCTCTTGTTTTCATGAAATAATTCTAACACATTCAAATAGAATTACTCATAATTCACTGTTATTTTTCCCAACGTTATTTTATCCAGAACCTTATCATTAGTCTTTACTGTATGTTCCGGTAGAATCTTTTCTTGATAATACACGCCGTCCCAGTTTAGAAGCTTTTCTGGGTCTTCGGAATATCCTGTTAAATCACAGGTATTTACAAGAAATTTGGCATATTTTACTGCAAGAGCATGTTTTATCCGCATATTAGTGAGGATGCTTTCATCCAACCCTGTTCTTGCAAGCTGATTCCCGGTCATGCTGCTTAAGATCATCTTTGCTTCGACCATTGCTTGTTTTTCTTCCGCGCTACTTAATACAACTCCTTCAGAAAGAGCTCTTTTATAATAAATCTCATCTGATATACAAGTGTTAACCGCCACCTTCTTGGCGTAATCACAGACAAACTGAGAATCCATGCCGGCTGAAAAGTGGGTATTCCACCAGTGCTTTGGATTCTCAGGATCATACAAAAGAGCCTGGTTCTGCACAAACTCTTCTACTTCATATATGTAATATCCAAATTCTCTTAAGGTAATCTCGGTATCATCAACTGTGATCAAAGGCTCATCAAGATGATCTTCATAAACGAATCTGCTCAGTATTCTCCCGCAAATAGCAGCAACTATCAGGATGACGTTTGCAATTAAAATTATTATGATAGCTCTTTTAACTGATCTCTTCATAATCACTATCCATCCTGTGTAAACAGCTCTTGGAATTCCTTTCTTCCGGGAACCCACGCCTTTTCATAAATGTGAGTGAAATGATTTTTTACCGTCTGCTGAGAAATTCCGAGCATATAAGCAATTCTATGATTTGAAAACCCCGACACTTTAAGGTATCCGAGTTCAAGCTCTCTTTTCGTAAATCCGAATTTACGAGCTATATTAAGATACTGCTCCTTTGTAATTCCGGGATCATTCATCTTCCATGTCCATCTCTTCATTCATCTTACGCTCGGCATTTAACTTAAGCGGCAAAAGAAAAAACTCGATTATTACTGCATAAAAACCTGAAAGGAAGCAGACAGCAAGGCTTGGTCCAAACGTTTCCGGCTCAGATAAATGTCCCATAAGAATTATTGCTGAAGTTATGATGGCAAAAAGAGCTCCAAATACAGTAAGCTTCTGGGCAGCGCCTACGGCTTCTATAATATTTTTTAGTTCAAGAAGTCTGTAATCTTTTATCCCTACTGAGAATGAATTCAAAAAATCTTTCCACTCACCCATGATAATGAGCCCGGGAATCAGAATAAGTAAAACAAGAATCAGCGAAGGCACATCAAGAAACCATGCGACAGCAGAAAAACCAAAGCTGGTTCCGAGGGTACTGATAAGAAATACAACGATGAAAAGTACAAGCTCTCCAAATAAAACGGTACGGATATTCTTTTTCATAAGCATACTCCTTTTAAGCTTTATTTATTCGTTATAGGTGTTCCTATTATGACGTTATCATATGCACGAAAAGAAATATATAGTACCTTTTTGAATTTATTTAGTCCATCTCTTCCCTTGTAATATTCCTTGCTGATCAGAAGGTATGTTCCAGCCTTTCAACCTTTAAATGTGTTAAACCAAGCTCTTTCTTCAAACCCTTTTTTCTTGGGTATCAATTCTAATGTCTGCAGTAGTATTTGGCGGAACTACAATGTCATACTTGTACTTGCCATCTTCCTGAAGACTCCATGTGCATGACACAGTTCCATATATACTGTCATAACTAAATGATGCCCTTGTAAAATGTCCTCCGGGCTTTGGTGCTATACTAAAGTGATTATCTCCATCCACCTTAATGCCGCACATCTCAGAGAATATCCACTCGCATACAGCTCCCTTTGAATAATGGTTAAGGGACGCAATTCCGCCACCCAGTCCGTTGTCGGAAGTCGGTCCGTTCCAGTCTTCCCAGATAGTAGTTGCACCGATTTTAGGCATATAGAGCCATCCGGGAAGTTCTTCATTCTCAAGCAGCTTATATGCATAGCTGACATCAATCTGCTGAAGAACATACAGAATAAGAGGCGTTGATAAAAAGCCTGTTCCGACTCTCCAGCCATATTCATCAAGAGCTTTTATGAGCCTTTTTCTGGCATACTCTTTTTGAGTATCATTCAAAAGGTCAAAGTACAGGGGACGGACAAGGCGCGCCTGTCTGTTTGTATCAAGAGAAAAATCTTTGTTCTCTACAAGCTCCTGATAAGCCCTTTTGCAGCCTTCAGAATACTCCTGGTATTCCTTTGCATCCTGATCTTTTCCAAGAGCTGCGGCAATCTCGCTCATAAGCCCTAAAACATAACTTGTGTATGCTGTAGCTTCTTCAGGCTTGGATTTTGAAAAGTCTTTAAAAGACATCTTGTGAACATCTTCAGGTTCGGCCCATTCACCGTAATGCTGTCCGACATTGTAGAGATATCTGCTGTTTTCCTTTGATATCTTAACATTTTCAGACATAAGAGCTGAGCGTTTGCCCAGACGCCCTATGGCAAACCTTGCATACTTTTGCATGTTGTCATAGTACTTTTCTATAAAAGAAATATCACCATATTTCTTCCACAGTCTGTAAGGGATCATTATGCCTGCATCAGCCCAGCCTACAGAACCATCCATGGATTTCATGTAAAAGTCAGTTCCGCCCTCCGGTGCTATCTGTGTAAATGCACCATTCTTTCGCTGAAGGTCACAAAGATCATTTTCATACTTGTCAGCAAAGGGTGCATAGTTCACCATATAGCTTGCAGTATTCACAAAAATCTGCGCATCTCCTGACCATCCATGGCGCTCTCTTGTGGGACAGTCTGTAGGAAGATCGGCAGAATTGTTCTTAAGGGACCAAAGTGTATTCTCGACGAACTTATTAAGAAGTTCATTTGAGCTTTCAAAAGAAAAAGTGGTTTCAAAATCAGAATAGACAGCAATGGCTGTAATATCCTGTGGACGTATCTCCACATCACTTTCAACAAGGACATATTGGAATCCGAAAATCGCAAATCTGGTCTTATAGTAGTTATCTTTGTCCTTGCAGAAATACTCTATCTGCTGAAGTGGAGTTACAGAGTCCTTCTTAACGCACTGGATATTTGTCTGAGTAAATTCCCCGTTCTCATCAAGCTTTTCTCCGAATCTCATAAAGATTTTCTGCCCGGATTTAGCATTTACTTTAAACTCGATATATCCTGCTATATTCTGCCCAAAGTCAAAGACCTTTTTGCCGCTTGGTGTAATGATCAGTTTTGGATTTGTAAACCTCTCATGTTCTGTAAGCGCAAAGTTATCTGATGCAGTAGGTATCACGTTATGCTTTGTTATCTTTGTCTTTCCCCAGACTGCTTTACTGAAATCTTCTTTTGATGCATCATAGATTTCGCCATCCTTGTTGTCAGCAAATCTTATTGGCCCGTCATTAGTCCATTCGAAGTTTTCACCTGAGCAGATGACCTTTTTGCTGCCATCAGAAAAATACACCTCTATCTGAACCAGGAGTCTGGTCTCATTTCCATAAAAGTTCTTTATTCCCCAGGCTCCCACAGACCCTCTGTACCATCCGTCTGCCAGCATAAAGAAAAGGTCATTGTTCCCCTCTTTTACCTGGTCGGTGATATCTACTGTCTGATACTGAACTCTTTTTCTGTAATCTGTGTGTCCCGGAGCAAGGCAGAAGCTTCCAATCTTTTTTCCGTTCAGCTTTCCTTCGTAAAGACCGCAGGCAGACATGTAGGCTCTTGCCTTAATAACCTCTTTATCCGTTCCAACCGTAAAGCTTGTTCTGAAGCAGTCTACAGGGAATCTCATTTTTCTTTTTACAGAGTAGTTACCCGTTATCCATGAAGCCTTCCAGTCGCTTTCATCTATAAGCCCCAGCTCAAAAGTAGCTACATCGCTTGCTTCTCCCTTATTGCCATTTTCATCCCAAAGCTCAACGCTCCAGGTTACTCTCTGTCTGCTCTTTAAGGCTTTTCCGCCCCAGGGGATAAGATGCATCTTGGAGGAAGCTGTTTTCCCCGAGTCCCAGATGGCATTTCCATCATCATCTTTTGCTATGACCCTGTATGCTGTCTGCTTTTTGCCACCTTCGCAGACCCAGCTGAGTCTTGGCCTTGTGTAATCTATTCCGATAGGATTTGTTAAGTACTCTGTCTTTAGTCTGATTGCTTTCATAGCTTACCTTCGATCTGCGTAAAATTCATCGATAGTTCTGATCAGCCTACTTGCGTTGATCTCAAGCTGTTTCCTTGAAAGTGTTCCATCCTTAAGTGCCTTAAGGACTCTCTCATAGTCCTTTTTGGTTCCCGGCATGAACAGTTCTCCGCCTGCCTTTGCAACTTCATCTGAAAGAGCATTGCGGTATTTCGACTTAGAGCTGGTCATAATTGTCATTACCCAGTCTGTCATCACTATTCCCTTAAAGCCGAATTCACCCCTAAGAACATCCTCAATAAGTCCTTTGTGCTCGGAAGTATGTATGCCATTTAGCAAGTTGTAGCTGGTCATGACTGCCTTAGGCTGGGACTTCCTGATGCAGATATCAAAGCCCCGAAGGTATATCTCTCTCATAGCTCTTTCACTTACCTGAGAGTTATTGCAGTAGCGGTTAGTCTCTGCATTATTGGCAGCGTAGTGTTTTATTGTAGTACCGCATCCCTTGTGCTTTTGCACGCCTCTGGTGATGGCTGCTGCCACTTCACCTGACACTAGCGGATCTTCCGAATAGTATTCAAAGTTTCTTCCGCAGAGAATGCTTCTGTGAATGTTAAGAGCAGGTGCAAGCCAGAGATGTACTCCAAACTTCTCCATCTCTTCTCCCACAATATCTCCAAGTGCCTCTGCAAGTTCTGTATTAAAGCTCTGAGCGATAGCTGTGCCGATAGGAATCATAGTTGCCGAATGCTCTTTGATCACAGCATTCCTTGGGATCTTCTTTCCGCCAACGATCAGTTTAGCTATAAAAGCTGTTACGGGTCCCATCATCTCAAGCATGCTCTCCGGCATCATGCCTTTATTTCCAGCATCATACTGCTTTTCGCCCTCTTCGTAATACTTTAGTGAAATCCTGATTCCCGCAGGGCCATCAGCCATGATAAGAGGTCTGATACCTTTATTTACAAGCTGTGAAGTTGTTTCTCCCGCAGCGCCTGCAAGATGTGTCGCGGCATTACCGATAATGCTGAGCCCTTTTGCATTGGGATCAAAGTTTCCGATCTGCATGTAAGAAAGCTCTTCATCAGTCAGGTTCTTTATCCTGGAATCTACTGAAACCTCGTTGTCAAAAAAGACTTCTCTTTTCTCAAAGTCATCTGCAGTAAGTGTGAAGGTTACAATACCTTCAGGAATTGGCAAAGGCTCTGAATGCTCAGACTTTATGTCTGTAAAGTCAGGTTTTCCGAGACAGTTTCTGGTCTTTAAAGTTGTAACTGTTTCTTCCAAAATAGCAACTGCAGCAATTTTTGTATCCACCGAGCTGTTGCCTACACGGATTACATATCTGCCCTTCTCAAGAACATAACTTTCAGATTCCTCGTCATAGGAAGCAAAATCTGAAAGCCTGAAAGACATCTCCAGCCTGCATTCTGCGTTTCTTTCAAGAAGCGGCGTCTTGGCATAGCAAACCAACTGCTGGTATGGCTGATCCAGCTTATCTTCAGGGACTGAGAGATAGACCTGCACAACCTCTTTTCCTGAACAGCTTCCTGTATTCTTAACAAGCACCTCGCATGTTAAGGTATCCTTATTAGCCTTTACATCTGATACCTTAGTCTCAAATGTTGTATAAGACAGTCCAAATCCAAAGGGGAACAGAGCTGTCTTCTTAAAGGTATCAAAGTAGCGATAACCTACATAAATACCCTCTTTGTAGCGGTTATCGTTCCAGTCGCCAAAGGTTCCTTCCGCTGAATATTCTTTAATCTCCGCCCAGGTGGTTGAGAGCTTCCCTGAAGGATTCTGTTTTCCCAGAAGAATATCCGCAAGTACTGCCCCGCAATCAGTTCCAAGCTGGGATAAAAGAAGAATATCTTTTACCTCCATCACAGGTGAAAGATCTACTACACCTCCGACATTTAAAACAAGCATAAATCTATCGTATATTTTATTGAGAAGAAGAATGTCACGGATCTCAGACTTTGACAGCTTTACATCGCCCTCTAAAACCTCTCTGTCGCTTCCCTCTCCGGAATTTCTGCTGACAACATATATGGCTGTATCGCATACCTTAGTGATCTCAAGATTGTGGTCAGGCTCTTTCATGGTCTTTCCCATGGAATACATTATTGCGTTCTCATGCTTTGCCTTTGCCTGCGCCTTAAGATCCTTAATAAACTGCTTTTTGGCTTTCCTTCTTACCTCATCATAGGCATCAAGCCAGCTCTTTGAAGCGATAATGAATCCTGCCCGTTCAAGTCCCTGCTCTATTGTGAAAGTTTCTTTTGAATTAACCTCTCCCGAACCTGTACCGCCCTTTATCGTATAGCGAAGTCCGGCTCCGTAAGCAGCAATCTTACCGGGTTTATCTAAAGGGAACTGTCCGCTCTTTTTAAGAAGAACTGTGCACTCTGCTGCATTGCTAAGAACAAATGATAATTTGTCTGTATCTTTTCTCTCCATATTGGTCTCCTTGTAAATAAGGGGAACAGAAGCTGCTCCCCTCTTTTGACTTTATTACTTTCTCTTTGCTATCTCTTTCTGGATTTCCGGAAGTCTTTTTTCCAGGTCAAACCGCATGGCAAAAGCAAACAATATGATAAACAGAATAAGAGGAATATAGATGCTGAATGTATATATTGCCTGAATAACAGCAGGTGATACAGTAGTTGCAAGCCCGTCATAAGCTGCAAGTCCAAGGCACCATCCAATTATTGAAGCTCCGATACCTGAGCCGACTTTATTACCAAAACTGCATGCACTCTGAGCTGTAGCGACCATTCTTCTGCCATACTTAAATTCATTATAATCTATCGCCATGGCGGACATAACTCCCATAAGGCACATCATTGGAATGTTTGCGAAAGTTCCAAAGCATGAAAGAGTGGTGTTATAAACAAAATGAGTTGGGTTAAAGAGTCTTAATGCTGTGCCTATTGCTCCGATCAGGAATGAAACTCTGAGTGTCTTTGTAACTCCGAGTTTTTTAGACATCGGACCAACAGCTACAAAACCAAGGATAGTAGGTATCATGCCGATTGCACCCTGAATAGCAACCAGGTTATCGTCACCGTATATCCACTTGCAGTAATATGTCCCTGATGCGCCGCCAATACCATAAGAGATATTAGCGCAGAAATTCATGATCAGGATCATTACCCAGTACTTGTTTCCAAAAAGAGATTTCAGTGCTTCTCTGAAAGGTACCGGAGTCTCATCATCATGTATATCTTCAGCCTGGACTCCCTCACCGATCGCTGTTTCTTTTGCCTTCAGGTAACAGATGAACAGAGCAAGTGCAATAAACAGTCCGAAGATAGCTCCCATCTTGATCCATGCACTCTGATTACCGCCAAGGGCATTGGTAATAGGAATTACAGCTACTGCAATTATCATACCTGATACATATCCGGATGCAGCTCTCCAGATTCCCATATTTCCACGCTCTTCCTGGCTGTTGGTTCTGACAACAAGTATCGAAGAATACGGTATGCATATGGCTGCATAAATAACTGCTGACAGCAAAACATTAGTTATAAGAAGATATCCAAGCTGCATTGTCTCTCCCCAGCCCTTTGGAACAGTGAAAAGAGAAATAATAACAATCGCTGCAGGTATAGCCATCCTCAGTATCCATGGTCTGTACTTCTCTTTTCCGGGAGCTGTATGATCAACAATGTGCCCCATAAAAATATCTGTGAAAGCATCGATCATCTTACATATAAGAAGCATTGTTGCTATAGCGCCAGCAGCAATTCCCACTTTATCTGTGTAGAAGTAAGTAAGCTGGCCAACAAGTCCGGAAATAATGTTAAGTGAAAACTGTCCCAGACTATCCGCAAAATAATCACCGGTACGCATAACTTTCTGTACACCATATTTGTCTAACCCTAATGGTTTCTTTGACATAGTTTTTCCCTCCGTTTAACTTAAGTAGCTCTTATGTTGACATTATAAGATTGGAGGCAATATAATTATTGTAGTTATGTGAATATTATTGTAATTATGTTGCGATTATAATCGTGCGGTAAATAATATGAAGAATAATACTAAAGACGTTATAAGCACATTGCAGATTATCTATAATTCCACATTTATGCCGATCCACTTATTTGAGAATGGTAAGTGTATCTGCTCAATACCGGCTTCTGAGCTTCCTGAGGATTTTATAATTGCATACAGGAACAATCTCATCTCCAGCAACAGATCTTTGTATTATTATTCTACAAAAGAATTCTTACTTGTGGGAATGATAAAAAGAGATACAAATGATCTGGATATCATAATAGGGCCTGTATCTACTACAGCCCTGTCTGAAGCAGACATTGACTCGCTGATAGCAAGCTACTGCCTGCCTGTGGATTGCAAGAATCAGATATGGGATTTTTACGACAGGACTCCACGTTTTACCATGTCGCAGTTTCTGAATATAATGACCCTTCTCAATAAAGAATTAAATGGAACTATAATAGATCCTTTCATGTATTTTGGTCTTACTGATACGACAAAAAAACAGAGCGTTGGAAAACATCATTCCCACGCCCTGATTGAAAACAAAGAACACTCTCAGTTCCACGACACCTACTTTTTTGAACAACAGTATTATGGCTACATAGAAAGAGGAGACCTTGACGGTCTTCAGCAGTTCATTAAGCAAGTGCCCTCATTTAC
Source organism: Butyrivibrio sp. AE2032 (assembly GCF_000702965.1). NCBI lineage: Bacteria > Bacillati > Bacillota > Clostridia > Lachnospirales > Lachnospiraceae > Butyrivibrio > Butyrivibrio sp. AE2032. The sequence continues at coordinate 510,268 of NZ_JNLF01000003.1, forward strand.
AGAGGGACGTACCTCAAACGATTCGCTGCGTCAGGCAAAAAACATTTTCATTTCGTCCACTGCAATAATAACCCGTCGTGCAATAGCCGGCGGCCTTGATATAGAAACAGCTTATCAGCTCTCTGACTCCTATATCCAGGAGGCTGAAAAAATGTCTGATCAGGCATCAATCCTGGCTCTCAACGCAACTGCTGCAATTGACTTTACAAGCCGCGTGGCGGAAGCCAGGATACCAAAAGGAATGCCCGAGGACATCTATCTGGCAATCCAGTTCATTGCAAATCATGTAAACCAGAATATCTCCGTAAAAGAGATAGCAAAACTCCTGAACATGGACAGAACTACACTGTCCAAGAAGTTTAAGAGAGCTCTTGGTTTTAATATCAGCTCTTACATCATGCGCCGAAAACTTGAAGAAGCTAAGAGTCTTCTCACCTACACGGATAAGACTATCAGTGAGATAAGCGAGTATCTGTGTTTCTCAACCCAGAGCTACTTTCAGAATGTTTTTAAGGCAAAATACAAAATGACACCGAAGGAATATCGGCAAAATCAGAAGAAGTGACTGCGCTCATAGCAGCTTATCTCTATCATCTCCATTGGTTGTTCATACCCGGGAACATCTACGACGAATCCTCCGCAATCCTTAGTTTTCCGTATCCATTCTTGCGATGTTCAGTGTCAATAAAAAGGAGTCCTTGGATAAAAAATCCAGGTAGTCTTTTTATTGCTACTTTATGCTATTGCTTTAGTTCTTTTGCCAATTAAACAATAGTATGTCACCATGAGCATCAGAAAAGCGCCTATCCATGCAGATACTTCAGAAATGGCAATTCCCTTAAATCCGTTCCTTCCTACCAAAAAGCCAAAGATCAGTCTCATAAAGACTTCGAGCCCGCCTGAGAGCATTGGTATAAAGGTATTGCCCAACCCCTGAACAGAGTATCTGTATACAAAAAGCCAGCCCAGGGCAAAAAAGCTTATTCCCATGATCGGCATGAAATCGGTACAATAACCGATTATCATGTTGTCAGTCAGCAGCATCCTTGCCAGGCTTCCGGGCACAAATATCATAAGGAGCGATATAGGCACATTCACAAGTGTAGAGAGCATCAGGCCCTGTCTTACTCCTGTGCATATCCTGTCATATTTGCCAGCGCCCTTATTTTGCCCCACAAAGGTCATCATGGAAAGACCTACGGACATTCCGAACTGCTCAAAGAGTGATGCAAATTTCATGCAGGCTGAATAGGCTGCCACATATGCGCTTCCCATAAGATTTACGAAGTACTGCAATACCATGGCCCCTGCAGCTGTGACCGAATTCATAAGTGCCACAGGAAGTCCTATTTTCATCAGTTCAACCAATATATTCTTTTCATCTGCTATTTCTGACGTGTCTTTTCCCAGACTCATAAAATCGATGGTTCTAAGCTTTTTAAGGCACAAAAGGTATGATACAAACTGAGAGACCACTGTTGCCACTGCTGCTCCGACAACTCCTGTGCCAAAGGCCATTATGAAAATAATATCAAGCATGATGTTCACGAGTGATGAACAGATCATAGCAGTGAGGGGCGTTCTGGAATCTCCCATTGACTGGAGAATTGTAATCTCAAGGTTATTCATAACCGTCACTACAATTCCCAATAAGATCACAGCAAAATATCTATACGAATCGTCAAAGATATCTTCAGGAGTGTTCAAGAACGTCAGCATCTTATTGAGCAAAGAAACGCATACAACAGTAAAGGCTATTCCAAACGTGATACTGAGCTTCTTGGCTGCTCTGATGTATGCATTCAGCATAGCCATATCGTTTTTTCCAAAGCTCTGGGCAAAGGTTATGCCAAATCCTCTGGTCATCCCCACAACAAATCCAAGTATAAGGAAGTTAAGTGTCCCGGTTGCCCCAACAGCAGCCAGCGCCTGATCCGAGATTCCCTTGCCAACTATAATGCTATCCACAAGACTATATAGTTGTTGGAAAAGATTTCCCCATAATAAGGGCAAAAAGAACAGTATGATCTGTTTCATACTGTTTCCTGAGGTCATATTTTGTGTGGTCTGTTCTGTATTTGTCATGGCCGCTCTCTTTAGTCTTTCTCTTGTAGTTTCTATGCCCTTATTCTTGTATTGATCATAAACTTTTCCGGTCTTATCTTCAACTGTGCTTCCACATCCGCCAAGACCTATCACCATAAGTGCTGTAAGAAGCAGACTTAGAATTCTCATTTTTTCTTCACTATCATTTCCTACGTCAAAAACCGCCTAACATTCTCGTCTTCACTGATTTTCACCTCAACCCTTTTCAAAATCAGGTTTCCAGCCTGCGAACTGTTTAAGCTGCTCTTCTGTCCTGTGATAATATCTCTCATTCTTATCAAGCTCCGCAATCTTAGCCATCTCTTCGTCCGTCAGCTTAAAATCGAGAATGTTGAGATTATCTTTGATATGATCTTTCGTTTTACTGCCGGGGATCACCACAAATCCCATCTGTGTATGCCAGCGAAGAATGATCTGTGCCGGAGTCTTTCCGTACTTCTTTCCAAGTTTGGCAAATACCGGTTCATTTATAAGGCTCTTATCCCCGTGACCCAAGGGATACCAGCTCATAAGCTTGATGTCATACTTATCGAGATTTTTTCTTAGTTCCTTCTGGGTAAAATATGGATGAGCCTCTACCTGGATAAACTGGGGTGCAATCTTCCACTTCGTTTCAAGCTCCTCGATATACTTTCCTTCAAAATTTGAGATACCGATGCTCTTTGCCTTGCCTTCCTTATAAGCCTTCTCAAGCTGTCTGTATCCTTCAAGCCAGTTGCCTGCTGGCTGATGGATATAAAGAAGGTCTACGTAGTCAACCCCAAGGCGCTCCAAAGTTTCATCCACAGCATTCGGATTCTCATATTCACTGGGCCAGAGCTTTGTGGAGAGAAAGATTTCTTCCCTCTTTACTCCGCTGTCCTTCATACCTCTTCCTACTGCCCGTTCGTTTACATATGCATTGGCAGTATCAATGAGACGATATCCCATCTTAAGCGCTTCGGATTTATCGTTCTATCAATTGCTCTGCAAGTTTCTTTCATTGTGCTTCTCCTGTTATCTCTTTGGCAAGTTCCAGAATTTCAAAGGCATATTTTTCCTTACCCTTTTTAAGGAGCTTCTTGTATAAAGGATAGTTGATGCCGCTGATTGCAGCACCTACTATTCCAAGAAGCACCCCAATGACCATGAAAATTTCTCCTGTTCCAAAGACGCTAAGTCCAAAGCACATCCCTGCGCCAAAGATCAAAGTCCCAATAATTCCAAGCGTCATGGCTGATATAAATGCCGGAAGCTTTGCTCTTTCATCAAGCTTTTTAAGCTGCCTTACTTTATTGGTTTCCTTTGGCATGTAATCCTTTGCAACGCTTTCTGCATAAACCTTATCTAAATCGTTCATCGTATTTTTCTCCTTTTCTTCAATGTTTTTTATGCGATCTTTCCTGTTTCTTTTAGCCATCTGATCTCGTCACGTATAGTCTCTCTATATGACCTTGTGGTATAACCCAGATCCTTACTTGCTTTACTTGAATCAAATCGGTTGTTTCTTGCAAGGTTGTAAACGGAGAATGTTGTCATAAGAGGCTTTTCTCCAGTCTTCTTAGCCTTTTTCTCAAGTACCCCGGCAATCAGGTTTGCTACTGATATTGGTAAAAAGAACTTCATCTGCTTGCAACCGCTCTCCTCTGAAACAAGCTTTGTAAAATCCTTAAAACTAACAGGCTCATTTCCAAGGATGTAGCACTCTCCGCTTTTGCCCTTATCAGCTGCCCCAATGAGTCCGTCAGCCAGATCTCTTACATCACACAGATTAAAGCTTCCATCGATTCCTGCAGGCATCTCGCCATTGATGATGTCAACTAAAGTCTTGGTGGTCTCGCCCATTGCAAAATCCTCAGGTCCAAGGATTCCTGACGGGTGTACCACACAGGCGTTAAGGCCTTCCTTTGCAGCTTTGAGCACCACGTTTGTTGCCATAGCCTTTGACAATGAGTAGCAGCCTTTGATTCTCTCAGGATCAAGAGGAATAGATCCTTCGCACTCTCTTATGGTTCCTTTTTCTTCCTCAGGTATTGCTCCTGTTGATGAGCAATAGACAAGCTTTGATACTTTGTGCTCTTTGCACATCTCTATGATGTTTTCTGTTCCACCGACATTTACATCCATGACTTTCTGACTGTAATCAGGATTTACTGTTACGATGCTCGCTATATGAAGCACAATTACTTCCGTATCTTCAGGTGTCTCAAAGAATCTTTCCAGGTCATCTTTGTTACAGAGATCGCCGTATGCTATTTCAACTTCCTCAGGAAGATATTTTGCTGACTTGTCGCCTTCAAGGACAAACGCCCTTACTTTTTCATTTCTTTCTACAAGCTTTCTGCAGACTGTACTTCCAAGAAATCCTGCTGCTCCTGTTACCAGATACATCTTATTTGTTTTGCTCATTTATCTTTTCCTTTCTTATTCTCAATTTGTTTTTTTGCTCTTTGCTTTGAGCTTGAAGTCATTATAGGAAAATGAGCACACAAAAAGAACAACACTTTTTGCAAAATGTGTTGATTTCAGGAGTACAGGTCCCGACACGTTTTGTAAAAAGTGTTGATTTGTAAATTCGATATAGTGTTTTTACTGCGTTATGGCTTGATGATACACTTCTGTATGACGCTTATGATCTCATCTTTTGACTCGGTGCATCCACCTCGTACCCACTCAGTGACAACTCCGATAATGCCCTTAAGATAAAAGACCATGATAAGTGGCTGTTCTTTTTGGGGAACTCCAAACCTTGTAAGAATGGGGCCGAATATTGTTTTAAACCAGGTTTCATAGGTCTTTTCTGCGCCCATCATCTCGTTCTTTTCATACATCAGATAAAAGAGCTTGCGGTTCTCTTCCACAAAATCCAGATATGGCATCAGATACTTGGGTGTTACAAGGAACAACTCATCCTCATTTTTTTCGTCAATATCAAGTGCTCCAGGCCCCTCAGCACCAAAGCGTCCGAAGAAATCTTTATATACAGCTTCCACCGTTTCATGCAGAAGATCATTTACATTATCATAGTGAAGATAAAAGGTGGATCTGTTAACGCCAGCGGTTTCACATATCTCCTTAACAGAAATAAGCTCAAAATCTTTACTGTCAAGAAGTGTCAGTAACGCTGTATGCATTTTTTCCGCTGACTTAAAATACTTGCTCTCATTCTTGTTCATAGCAAAACACTCCTAACACCTGTAGGCTCATACTAAAATGATATCACAATCCTGGAAGTTAAAGGTCTGATCTTAACGCATCCCTGACTGCGTCTCAAATACTTCTCCTATATCACCATCAATGCATATACTTCTATCTGCAATTTCCTCCGGGCAATAGCTTTCGCCATAATTTAAGCAGGCATATACCGCTTTTTCATTTGCCAGCGTCATCTGCCAGAACGGATACTTTATTATTACGGGCGTATTAGCTCCAACTCCAAGTTCAAGATAAAGAACATGAAGATTCTCATGTCTGCGAATAAAATCAGAATATGCTGCAGATGCCCTATGCCATCCTTCATCTTCGACAAAAGAATCATCAGCTCTCAAATTCATAGTCATATCAGTGCCGTCATCAGGACACTTTGGAATCAGCTCAGAAGGAATTTCCATTAGTAGCTTACCATCAACCGGTACCTGGAATACTCCCTGATCATCTCTTACAAAACCTTGTGCTTCCATAGCTTTCATTACCCACTCTTCATTATCAAAGGTTTTCTGAATAGCAGGATTCACGCTCTGAAACAAACCATAATCACCCTGAGTATAGAACAGTCTTTTCTTGTCAAAACCTGCTCTTTGAAACTGGTGATCTACATTTGTTGTGATAACAAAATAATCCTTATCGAAAACCATCTTAAGAAGATCCCTATACACCGGCTTTGGAGCATCAATATATCTATTAAAATAAATATGTCTCGCCCACCAGGCCCAGCGTATTTCTTCGCTCGGAAACGGATAGAAACCACCTGAATACATATCTCTTATTCCAAATCTTTTGGCAAAGTCATAGAAGTATTTTTCAAAACGCTTGCCGCTATATGTTAAGCCAGCAGATGTTGATAGTCCCGCTCCTGCTCCAATGACAATTGCGTCTGCTTCCTTGATTTCATGCAAAAGCCTTTTTATTTGCTCTTCTTTGCTTCCCTTACCATAGGACATGCTTCTAGTAAAGTATCTCACAGCATTCATTCCTTTCTCTATAGTTTCCTGATAACCATTAGGCATATCATCATATAAGTTTTTCATAAATGGCCTTATCCTCATCTTTGAAAACATTGAATATCACTCTTTCTACCTTACCAGGATTTTCACGAAGCCATTCTGACACAGTCTTAACGGCAATCTCAGCTGCTTTTTTGTTAGGAAAATGAAATACTCCTGTTGAAATACAGCAAAAAGCAACGCTCTTCAAGCTATTTTCAGCACACATATCCAGAGTGTTTTTATAGCAATCCGCCAGATCTTTTTCCAATTCCGGAGTAAGCCCGTACTGCGACGCGAAGCTAGTCCCCTGGGAAACAATTGGTCCTACTATATGAATAACTTTCTTTGCCGGAAGATTATACGCATCAGTGAGCATTGGAACGGCAGTAGGCTGTTCATAGTCTCGTCCATATCTGATCCTAAGTTCATTCATCTGCTTGTTGCACTCGGCTCTCAACTGCACTCCAGCAAAAGTATGGATGCAGTTATCTATACAGGTGTGCATTGGAACAAAGCAGCCCAGCATCTGCGAATTTGCAGCATTCACAATAGCGTCCACCGAAAGTCTCGTAATATCACCCTGCCAGATGGATAGTCCGTCCCTGATAACCGGGATGTCAGACAAATTCACCACACCCTTTTCAGCCGCTCTTTCAGTCAGATATTCATCCTGTACTTTCATGACCTCAGAAGATAATTCTTTTGGCATTCGGATATTCATAAGTGACCTTAAGATTCGTCTTTTATCTTCCGTACTATTTGGAGTCTTTAAATCCTTATATTCAGCAGAATCTGCCTTGAATCCTTCTACGAGATAATCAAGGCGTTCTTCCTGTGTTGTATTCTTTGACATATTCCACATCTTTCTAAAAAAGACTCTGAAGTAAACACCTCAGAGTCTCATTGTTAAGCTTTACTTGTCACCTCAGCAGGAATATACACCATATTGTAATACTTCTAATCTGGTTGCTGACCATCATGCGCCTTCCATGCGCATTCAGTGATTTCCATATCTGTAAAAGCGGCCAAAAAAGATGACTCCTCGGCGCTGCATGCATAGATGCCGAAACGGATTTCCTTTGGAGCATTGAACATATGACATATCCTCATCTGTTTAAAATCTATTCCATCAAAAGAATTTTCTACACAGAAATCATCTTCCCTGCGACTTAGACGAAACCATACAGACTTTATTGCGGCGTCAACATCTGTAGATGCCCAATCAGAGTAGCCATTATTTGTGACAACACTTCCTAATCTCTGAATCTTTTCATTTTCATATTCCATAGCAGCCTTAAGCCAATTGTCACTATCCAAGTACATGATTACCCCACTCTGATCATAGCGTACCTTGGAATCAAACTCTGTCCGTACCACAAACGAGAAGAATTGGTCTATTGTTTCCATTTGCAAGACAGGGGCATTGTCATTTCTGAAGTGATAATAGGTCCTCTGCCATAGATCAGTATGAGGTTCGGTCATGATTTCAACCTTATCCTTTGTGACCCGACATGATTTCGGTTTTCTAATCCATTCCATTGAACTTGCGTCAATCTTCATCACTTTCTCCTTCTGTCCTTTCAAATACAAACTAGAATTTGTCATCGTCCATAAAACTGATATTATTTGGAAAAACTGCATTATGCGGACATTTTACGGAAATTTTCAAAAAAGCCCGTTTTATTCAGTGCTAATGGTTATAGTAACATCTCCATTGGAAAGAAGATCAGTCATATCTTCCTTATTCTTATCAGATATATGTCCAAGTCTTGTATATGACCAGCTATTAGAACCATAGAACACTACCATCTGATTTCCGGAGTATAGTACAACGTCACCTGAACTCGTTGTTGTCTGCTTATCATCTCTCGGCAGACTCTGTCCAATTGAGCCCACCTGTTCAAAACCGCCATACATTGACATCTGAATTGTAACATCACCGTCTTCAGCCATATTCCTCAGTGCCTCTACAGCCTGATTATTTTCCCAGTCTACATTTACTTCAATATCACCAATTTTCATTATCATAGTGGTTTCTCCAATGTCTGTTTCATCAAAAGAAGTATTATTCTCAGCAGCCTGATTATCAACTTCTTCTGTGCGGTATGTTTCTGAGTCTTCTGATAAAGTAGTTTCTTCTGTACTCTCTGCTTCAATGTCTTCAGATTCAGAAATGATTGCACTCGAATCATGATTTTCATCAACTGTTTCCGCATTACCTGAACAGGCACTAACACAAACCATCATGAGCACACCGAGTGCCATCTTAATCAATCTCTTTTTCATAGAAAATTCTCTTTATTTTAAAGCCTTTCCAAAATCATAAGCTTCACTTAATTCCTCGGCTTTACTTGAAGCTTCACCCATATCAGCTATTCCTCCACAGAATAAGGAACCGGAGAATTCTGCCTTTTCAAAACAGTCAACCCATCCCTGAAGTCCGCTTTCAGCTTTTTTAGGCACAAACTCTTCATCCTCAGCTGCGACTGAGAGCATATATACATTTCTAAATTTATAATCTGAAGGATATAGAGGATTAAGTCTGTCCAAAAGAGTCTTCATCTGTCCGCTCATCTCGTAGTAATAGATTGGTGTTGCAAAAACCAGGGTATCTGCATTCTTTACTTTTTCTGCAATTTCAACAGCATCATCCTTAATGACACATTTCTGAGTATTCTGGCAGGCCAGACATCCTATACAAAAGCCTATGCTCTTCCCTTTAAGACTTATATGTTCCACATCATGACCTGAAGCTTTTGCTCCCTCTATAAGCTTTTCCGTAAGTATGTCGGAATTACTCTTTGCACGAAGGCTTGTAGAAATTACTAACACTTTACTCATATCATCCCATCCTTTATTTCTTCTCTATCGGTTTAACATTCTCTATCTTCTTGATAAATTTTGCAGGAACGCCTCCTACAATAGTGTTTTCCTCAACATCCTTTGTCACAACAGCTCCGGCTGCAATTACAGCACCATCACCAATTGTCACACCTCTTGTAATTATAGCTCCTGCTCCAATCCAAACTCTGTTTCCTATATGTATAGAAGCACACAGAAGGTGCCTGTCATAAGGATTCAAATCATGATCCAGAGTAGCAAGGACGACCCTGTGCCCAATCAGGGTGTTATCACCAATGTATATGCCGCCCTGATCCTGGAAGTTACAGCCGGAATTGATGAATACATTTTTTCCAATGTGGATATTTCTTCCAAAATCGGTATAAAAAGGTGGAAACAGTCTGAAGCTCTCATCCACTTCCCCACCTGTCAGCTCTGACATAATCCGGACAATTTCTTCCGGTGTATGGTACCTGGTATTTAACTCCATGGTCTGCTTTATGGCCGCCTGGCTCTGCCTCATGGAACACTCATGCATCTCCTCTGTCATATCCTCTATTCTGTCCGAATTAAGATATTCTAATATTTCTTCAACCGTTATCATTACTTTAAATTCTCCTTAAAGAAGCTCTCCAGCTTGTCATAAGGAATAAAATCCTTATCTCCGCCATCATATAGATCGGTATGTACGGCATCGGGAATGATCATAAGCTCTTTATTTTCAGCATATTTGCTTTCCTTTGTCATTGCCTCAAAAGCGTCTTTCGAGAAGTAACAGGAATGAGCCTTCTCACCGTGAATCAGAAGAACGGCACTTCTGATCTCGTTTGAATATTTCAGGATGGGCTGGTTTATGAAAGACTCACATCCAATAACATTCCATCCACCGTTGGAATTAAGACTTCTCTTGTGATAACCTCTGTCAGTCTTGTAGTAGTCATAATAGTCTTTTACAAAGAAAGGTGCATCCGAAGGCACTGGATCTACTACTCCACCGCCAAGCTTATAATCACCCGTTTTCAGATCCTCCAGTCTCTGAGCACACATAGCTTTCTTCTTCTCATAACGTGCCTCTTCACTGTCCTCACTGTCAAAGTAACCTTTTGCGTTCACCCTGGTCATATCATACATGGTGGATGCCACGGTTGCCTTTATTCTCGTATCAAGTGCCGCCGTGTTGATCGCCATTCCGCCCCAGCCGCAGATACCTATGATTCCTATCCTGTCAGGATCAACTCTGTCATTCAGGGAAAGAAAGTCAACCGCCGCCATGAAATCTTCGGTATTGATATCCGGGGAAGCCATATATCTTACGTTCCCGCCACTTTCTCCAGTAAAAGAGGGATCAAATGCTATTGTCAAAAATCCTCTCTCTGCCATGGTCTGCGCATACAATCCACTGCACTGCTCCTTAACCGCACCAAATGGACCGCATACTGCGATTGCGGGAAGCCTGCCCTCTTTATCTTTTGGCACATACATATCTGCTGCAAGTGTGATGCCGTAGCGATTCACAAAAGTCACTTTACTGTGATCTGCCTTATCGCTCTTAGGGAATGTTTTGTCCCATTCAGTTACCAGCTTCAGTTCTTCCTTTTTGATCATGATTGCATCCTCCAATCTCTTAATTAATGTTTATCCGCTTCTTTTTGCGCCTGCCTGATCAGATAGTCTATCCGATCAACCTTCCTCTGGCTGTCGTGCATCTCCTCCACCAGATCACATCGACATTTTCGAAGATGCTTTACAAGTCCGTCCATATCTCCGGCTTCATAAAGTGCTTTTGCTCTCCTTGTTCCTTCCGAAGAGCATCCACTGTCTGTAAGATTTTCTATCAAAGCTTTTTCTTCCATCTGTCCTACCTCGTATCCTCATTATATTTACTTGACGGATTCTTCGCTAATGAATAAAATGAATATCATGATATTCCAAAATGGAATGTCATGTAGCAATGAGCAGTGCATATGAATTTATAATTAGTGCGTTGGGAGTTTGCTCGCATAAGCACTAAATTATAAATCCATATATTCGGCGAATGCCGAAGAACGAAAAAATGCGAAGCATTTTTGAGTGCACTGCGAACTGGAGGATTCTATGGAGATCAAAAGCCTGCGATACTTCCTTGCCGTCGCAAGGGAAGAGAATATGACAAAGGCTGCGGACATGCTTCATGTCACACAGCCTACGCTTTCAAAAACATTAAAATCACTTGAAGATGAATTGGGAAAGAAGTTGTTCACACGCCACAGCTTTAGCATATCCCTGACTGATGAGGGGATGCTTCTTCGCGACCGTGCGGAAGATCTCATCGCCATGGCCGACCGTATAGAACAGGAATTCATCACCCTTGACGATATCACCGGCGGGGATATCTATTTTGGACTGGCAGAAAGCTTTCAGATACGGCATCTTGCAAAAGAAATCCACAAGTTAAAGAACCGATATCCCGGTTTTACCTACCATATCACCAGTGGAGATACCGAGCAGGTGACGGAAAAACTTGATAAAGGCCTGCTTGATTTTGCGGTATTATGTGAAAAGCCAAACTCTGCAAAATACGATTACTTGAAATTTCCGGAAGCCGATGTCTGGGGAGCTGTCATGCCTGCTGATCACCCTCTCGCCAAGAAGAAGTCCGTTAGAGTAAAGGATCTTATCGGTAGGCCATTATTCTGCTCTGAACAAAGCTGGAACAACGAAATTCCTCAATGGGCAAAGGATAATTTTGACAAGCTTCATCTTGAGGGCTCTTTCCGTCTGTCCTATAACGGTTCCATGTTTGCAAAGGAAGGGCTTGGGATCCTGCTAACCTTTGAGCATCTGATCGACTGCTCCAAAGAGAGCGGGCTTGTTTTTCGTCCCCTTTCACCTAAACAGACATCCGAGTTGTATCTGATTTGGAATAAATATCCTTCTTTTACTCCCATAGCTGAAAAATTCCTTACACAGATCAAAACATCGTTCCACAAACACAGCACTTAGGACGAGTTGCTGTTTACCTGCTGCGTACGGTAGAAAGCTCAGGGCTACTGTATGCTGCTGGTGGCAACATAGAGATTAACTTAAAGTTAATCCCTTTTCGCATATTCTTTGTTCTTATCATTACTTGTTTGTTAGAAAAGCTGTTATTTCTTCTTGGGTTGGCATTACAGAAAGTGCACCTTTTCTGGTTGTTATAATAGATGCCGCAGCGTTTGCAAACGACAGGCATTCAAATAATCCGTCTTTTGTCAGATTATCAAGTCCGTTTCTGTGGATGTAATCTATGGCACAGGCACAGAAGGTATCGCCTGCTCCTGTAGTCTCTATAGTAGCAGGATTTCTGTACCCGTCTTTTTTGATCACCATATCTTTGTAAAGAGCTATACTTCCTTCAGGTCCAAGTGTGGCAAACACGATTGGAATACCAAAGTCTCTCTTTATTTTCCTTGCTCCTGCCTCTATATCCTTAAGGCCTGTAAAAAGCTCAATCTCATTATCTGAAATTTTCAGGATATCACAGTTTTCAAAGCCATATTTCATAGCATCTATTGCATCGTCTACGTTCTTCCATAAAGGTTCTCTGTAATTTGGATCAAAAGATATGACTGCTCCGCTCTCTTTAGCTATTGTAACAGCTCTGACAGTTGCCTCTTTTGCAGGTTCGTCTGTCATTGACAGTGTTCCAAGATGAAATACATCTGCATTCCTGATAAGATCAGCATTCTTCTCAACATCCTCTGCTGTCAGCATCATGTCTGCTCCGGGCTTTCTGTAAAAAGAAAAATCTCTGTCTCCATTTGGAAGCTTGTTTACAAATGCAAGGGTAGTATTTACCTCCTCGTCAAAGACAAGTCCGGTAGAGTCTATACCCTGCTTTTCAATTCTCTCTTTTAACATTCTCCCAAAAAAGTCGTTTCCAACCTTGCCGATAAAAGCTGTGCTGTTGCCTAAATTCTGAAGCATTGACAGCACATTACAGGGTGCTCCGCCTGGATTAGCCTCAAATAAAGGATTTCCCTGGTTGCTGTCTCCGCTTCCTGTAAAATCAATAAGCAACTCTCCCAGCGCAACTACATCTTTTTTCATAAGTTATTTCCTCTCAAGCTCATACATAGTAACATCCATAAGAAGTTCTCCAACTGCCTTAAAACTGATACCTTCAGCTCTGACATCTGTAAGGATTACCATAGACATTACCTGCTGTCCATTATTGATGAAGAGCTCCATGCTGTATCTGTCAAGAACAAGTCTAAATGAAATCTCACCCTTATTTCCTGTAACCTTACATCTTCTCTGATGAACAACGGCTCTTCTGCTTCCTGAATGCTTTCTGTCTATCTTAACAATATTGTCAACAGGATCATATTCAATCGTTGAATAAGCCTTGCCATTATCAGCAAAACGAATTTCAAATTTTTTATATGAAAGTTCTGCCTGTGTAGATCTGACTCTTACTGTCATATCTACGCATCTGCCCTCAATACTTGAAAGTGAAGCACTATCAGAAATAAGTACATTCTGTCTGCTGATTCTTTTGCCGTAATAATTCTCTATCTCTCTGGCAGGCCACTGAATAAGTCTGTTATCCTTAATAGTTACTTCCCTTGGAATACTCATCTGGCCAAACCATGGGAAGTCATCGCGCCTGATTCCGCATGTATCCCAGTTCTGCATCCAGCCGATCATGACTCTTCGTCCATCAGGAGTCTTGATTGTCTGTGGCGCATAAAAATCAATACCATAGTCAACAGCCTGACAATTCTCCTCACAGAAATCTCCGTTTTCATCAAGATTTCCTATCACACACAAGGTGCCGTTTCCGTTGTGGAACTCAAGCTCTTCAGGGAGCATATCCTGAGGGCTTGTGAGAAGGACCTGTTTGCCATCGTGGTTAAAGTAATCAGGGCACTCCCACATTACACCGAATCTGTGGTTGTTCTTGATAACAGTCTTATCATAGGACCAGTTAATACCGTCATCACTTACAAACTGTAATATCTGTCCATCGATATCCTCAGTTTTATTGCCAACTACTATGTAATATTTGCCATTTTCACGCCATACCTTAGGGTCTCTGAAGTCATATTTGCCGGCGCCCTCAGGTAGCATAGTGCTGTCAATTACAGGATTATTGGCATACTTCTCATAATCCCTGCCATCTCCAAAAGCTACACACTGGGTCTGAATCTCTCTGATGTTGCCATCTTCATCTTCCTTTTTTTGAACGCCTGTGTACACCAGGAGCTGTCTGCCATCTTCCATTTCAATGGCACTACCTGAAAAGCAACCGTTCTTGTCATATTCCATATCAGGAGCTATAGCAGCAGGATAATATTCCCATGTGATCAGATCCTTACTAACCGCATGTCCCCAGTGCATAGGTCCCCATACTGTCTCATATGGATAATACTGGTAAAAGAGATGGTATTCACCCTTATAAAGGCTAAAACCGTTAGGATCATTCATCCATCCACATCTTGGTGTCAGATGAAAAAGAGGCCTCATTTCAGGGGCGATCATCTTTTCCTTTTTCTCTTCATATTCACGTGCCTTGTTTAACTTATTACTCATTTCTATCCTCACTTACCGTAAATCATTACATTTTCTGCCAAAGCATCTGTAAGCTCAAATCTTTTCATTATTTAAAAAAGGGAGGAGAAAATCTCCTCCCTGCCTTTCCGGTCATATGAATTACTTATAGAACTCATCAAGATACTTCTGGTAGATAGAGAGATACTCATCAAGACCATATGCATTAACCTGCTTGAGATACTCATCCCACTCAGCATCTGTAAGACCGTTCATAACGAAGTTACTTCTGCTGGAGTTGATATAGCTGATAAGATCTGTCTGGATAGTTGTAAGAGCCTCTGTATCATCAGCTGTCATAAATACGTTAGGATATACATACTTGCAGTTCATATCGTTTGTATAGTACTCCTTGATCCAGTCAAGACGATACTGCGCATCATCAGGGCATGTAACATATACGCCGTAGTACTCATCAAGGATTGCAAGAGGACCACCAACACACTCAGCCTCACGAACTTCTACAGGAGAAGCATCGCCAAGAGGTGCATGCTTGAGCATCTTGTCGCCGTTTGCATTTGTTGAAAGCTCGAAGATATCAAACTCATCATCCTCGCCATATGTTCCCCAGTTGTTCTGTGGTGACTGGAATGGATCATACATCTTATCAAGCCAAGCGCATACGAATGCAGGGTTCTCACACTTAGAAGTTACAACGCATCTGCCACGGTCAAAACCTGATGTGAAAGAGCTATTCATAGGAGTTACATTCTTAACATCAGCCTTAAGAGCTGCAAGTGGAACGAAATCTTCAAGGTTATCAATGTTAGCAACGTCCCATGTAAAGCAAACACCATATCTGTGTGACTTACCCTTAGCTACATAAGTTGACCAGTCCTGTGTGAAGCACTCAGGATCGATAAGTCCCTCTTCATAGAGTTTATGAAGCCACTGCATACCTGACTTGAAACCTTCCTGTGTTGCTGTGCAGATAACCTTCTTGTCATCTGTAACTGCAATGTGCTGTCCGATATCATTGTCACCGTAACCTTCGCCAAAACCGTTAATAAGAAGGCTTGGATCCTGATCGTTCATGATGCATGACATAGGAATGATGTCACCCTCAATACCAAACTCAGCCTGAAGCTCTGAAGCATGCTCCTTGAATGCCTTAAGTACTTCTTCGAATTCATCAACTGTTGTAGGTGTCTGAAGTCCGAGGAAATCAAGCCATTTCTTGTTGATGTAAGTGAAGTTATTACCTACTGTCTGGATAGCTGTCTTGTTAGAACCAAGCTGCTCAATCCATGGAAGTGCCCAGATGTGTCCCTCGGAGTCCTCACACATTGTGCGGTACTCTGGATACTTATCAAATACTGCCTTAAGGTTAGGCATATTGTTGTCAATGTACTCTTCTACAGGAAGGATAACTCCCTGATCAGCATATCTGATAAGGTCTGAGTTACTAAAGCTTGCATTAAATACAAAATCTGTAAGTGTGTTCTTGTTAGCCATGTTGAGCTTGATCTTGTCGCCCCACTGATCATTTGAAATAGCTGTCCAGTCAACATGTACGTTTGTCTCTTCCTCAAGTCTCTTGAAGATTGTTCTGTTGTTAGGTTCTGACTCAGTTCCTGACGGATAGCTGATTGTACCTGTGATAGTAACCTTGTTTTCCAGCGGAAAGCTGATATCATCCGCTGAAACTGATGCTGCCCCACTGCCTGAAGCGCCTTTTCCGCAACCTGTCAGAACACTGGCTGACATTGCAAGAACAAGTGCTGCTGAAAATAACTTTGTTGTCTTCTTTTTCATTTTCCCTCTCCTTATAAAAATTCTTTATTATCTCCTGTTGCCAGGGGAAGTTCTGATTGTTTAAGCCTCTCAGCCTTTAACTGAACCAACCATGATTCCTGAATCAAAATACTTCTGGAAGAATGGATACATTACTATAAGCGGTAAGCTTGAAATAATGATGGTTGCATATTTAAGAAGTTCTGCAAGCTGTGCTCTCTGAGCTGTACTCTGCATATCTGCTATCATTCCCGGATCTGGTTCATTCTGGATAAGGATAGCCCTAAGCACCAGCTGAAGAGGCTGCTTATCTGCTGAATTCAGATAGATCATTGCATCAAAGTAGCTGTTCCACATTCCTACAAACTGCCACAATATCAGCACTGCTATAAGTGGTGTGCACACAGGAAGAAGTATTCTGAAGAAGAACACCAATTCATTAGCTCCGTCCACATCAGCAGCTTCTCTAAGTTCGCTTGGAACACCTTTGTAGTAAGTTCTTGCGATGATCATGTTCCATACGCTAAATGATCCCGGAAGAATTACAGCCCACATGGTATCAAGAAGTCCCATGTTACTGATAAGAAGGTATGTAGGAATCAGTCCGCCGCCAAAGAACATTGTGATAATAAAGATTGCGTTAAAAAACTTCTTGCCTTTAAAATCATCTCTTGACATTGGATACGCACACAAAAGTGTTATAAATACTGAAATAACCGCAAATAATACGGAATAAATAATAGCATTTCTAAAGCCAATCCATATCTGAGGATTGGTCATTACTCTCTCATAAGCTGTAAGAGTCCATTTGCTGAAATCAAATACAATTCCCTTATTCTGAAGTGTTATAGGATCCATGAAGGAGGCTACAATAATGTAAACTACAGGACCTATGATAGCCATTACAAAGGCCGCAAGCAGAATATAACCAATCAGAAGAAAGGTCTTATCTCCAATGGAAGCTCTGGCAAATTCACTTTTTTTAAGTTTGACTGTCTGTTGCATTTCGCTCCCCCTTATAGTCCCTGACCGTCGTTAAGCTTCTCAACAACCTTATTAACCACTATGAGAAGAATTACATTTACGATCGTATTAAATAATCCAACCGCTGTTGAATAACTGTAATCACCATTCAAAAGACCTTTTTTGTAAACATAAGTAGCTATGATCTCAGATGAAGCAAGGTTCATATCTGACTGAAGTGCATAGGCCTTTTCAAAGCCGATACTCATAATGTTTCCTGCCTGAAGGATGAACTGGATAACTACCATATCCTTGATAGCCGGCCACTCTACTGCCTTGATCTGTTGCCAGATATTGGCTCCATCAATCTGTGCTGCCTCTTTGAGTTCCTTGCTGGCATTTGAAAGAGCTGCTGTGTACATGATTGATGCCCAGCCGGCGCCCTGCCAGATACCACTTATGATGTAGATTGGTCTGAATGCTGCAGGGATTGTCAAAAAGTTGATGTTCGTTCCCAAAAGCATATTGAGTGGTCCTGTAACCGATAAAAGAATCCTGACCATACCACAGAGGACTATGACAGATATGAAGTTAGGCATATACAAAACAAGCTGTATCTTCTGTTTGATCTTGCTACTGGCAATCCTGTTAAGTAGAAGCGCCAGTATTATCGGCATTGGAAATCCCCATAACAGACCAAAAATACTAAGTTTAAGTGTATTTGCAAGATATTGCATAAAATCGGGTGATGATAAGAACTGTTCGAAATACTTAAGTCCTACCCATTCACTCCCCAATATTCCTTTAAATGGGTTGTATTTCTGGAAAGCAATCAGAATACCTCCCATTGGAATGTACCTGAACACTATTGTCAGTAACAGTGCTGGTCCCAGAAAGAACACATATAGTTGCCAATGCTGTTTAACATATACCAGGGTGTTATGCATCGAATTATCTTTTACCTTTGTGTTCATGTAGCCCCTCCCAAGTTTTACATTTGCATAATTCTCATTTGCATATGTAAAATATAGCACCCATATTTTCAGCTGTCAACATAATTATTTTACATTTGCACAATTAATATTTACATTTGACACTTTAATTTTTACATTTTATAATGATATAGGTGTCAAAAAGTCATAAATACCTACTATCTGGGGCACACCCATCTTTTGACACATTCATCTTTTATTTAGAAAGTGGAGACTACATTATGCCATCAAAAGTCACCTTACAGGATATAGCAGATGCTCTTGGAGTATCCAGAAATACCGTATCCAAGGCTATAAATAACACCGGAGTTTTAGCTGAAGCTACCAGACAGAAAGTTTTAGAGAAGGCTATCGAAATGGGATACAAGCAGTTTTCTTATGCCAATTCCATTTCAGACATTACAAATCCTTTCAGTTCCCAGCCCAAGGCTTCAGGAGAGATTGCTCTCTTTTCAGGCGGTTTCCTTAATAATTCTCACTTTGCTTCTACCATGCTGGATAAATTTCAATATGAAATTTCTCTGCTTGGCTATAGCCTGACAATGCACCGGGTTGATCATCAGAATATAGAGTCAAGAACTCTTCCTCTCTCATACAGACCGGATAACACCAAGGCTATTGTATGCATCGAAATGTTTGATCACTCCTATTGTGAAATGTTGTGCAGCCTAGGATTACCTGTTCTCATGATAGATGCTCCCGTTGCAAGCTACTGGAGACCACTAAACGCAGATGTTCTGCTCATGGATAATTTTTCCAATATATATACAGTCGTTAATGACATGAGCAAAAAGGGAATTGCCAAGATAGGATTTGTAGGCCAGGTCACACATTGCCGTTCTTTCTACGAGCGATTCATAGCCTTTAGGGAGGCAATGTATATCAATAATCTGAACATTGACGAAAAATATTGTCTTACAGAGGTTCATCCTCACGGATTAGAATATAGAGAATACTTATTCGAAGCTCTTACAAAGATTCAAGAAATGCCCGAACTCTTTATTTGTGCCAACGATTTTGTAGCTCTCGATCTGATATCCGGCCTCAAGAGAATGGGAATAGAATGTCCACGTGATATCAAGATATTCGGTTTTGATGATTCCCCCGAGTCCAAGATCATGTCTCCTTCTCTCTCAACCAGCCACATACACAGCCAGATAATCGGTTATTCAGCTGCCAACCTTGTAATCTCAAGGATTGAGCAGCCTGATCTCAATTACAGGATAACCTATACAGAGACTGATCTTATTTACAGAGAATCAACACAGATGTAATAAAATGTAAAATAGAATGTCGCTCGCGACATTCTCGCGCCGAGCACGGTTGACAAGGTCAACATAATTCCAATCGCTCTGCGTTTCACCGAGGCTGAATACAATTATAGATAAAAGAAAAACCCCAGAAGCGCTGAGTACAACGGGCACCTCGATTCCGCCATGCCGACAGACTCGGAACCGCTTCGCTTGTTCCTCGTTGTCGCGGCATTCGCCGTATGCTTGCAAAAAAAGACATCCCAGCTTGGATGCAAACATCCATCTGGAATGTCTTTTTTACAAGCGCATGGCTCATTGCTACGCGCATTATCTCTTTGAGAACTTTTTCAATGTCCTAAGTGCTGTGTTTGTGGCATTTCTAGGACGAGTTGCTGTTTACCTGCTGCGTACGGTAGAAAGCTCAGGGCTACTGTATGCGGCTGGTGGCAACTTTAATAACCACGATCAAAAATAATACTCTGATTTTACTTTCTGCTCATTAAATCTTTATCTGTTGTAAGATTATCTTCCGATATATCTTTCTTAGCGGAGCACACGGGACTTAAACCAAAGGTTCACAATGTACCCACAGCTCTAATTAATCCGTTATTTCTCCTCCAGCCTCTCTAAGATCAAACAATGAAACGATCTTAAACTCTTTCTTTTCAGTATCCACATCCCTAAACCAGATGCTTCCACTATTGATACATGCGCCCTGCCAGTTCGCCCATAGATCTGATATGTCCCATGATGCAAGTGCGGTCATCTCTTCCTCATTAAATGCTTTTTTAAGAATAGGTATGCTTATCGTTATTCATTTTACTAAAATGTTTATGCCACCGGTAGGATTTCCTCACATATTGCACGGATCTCTTCACTGAAAACAGTATCTTTGGGCCAGATGAAGGTAAAATCATGTTTTACCCTAAAGTCGTCAAGGGGAATTGTTTTCAGATATCCGGACTGCAGTCCTGATGCAACCGCTGCTTTATATAAAAAGGTGATGCCACAATCTTTTTCAATAAGGCTTATTATGGTATGCATGTTCTCCACCTGGGTAAAATTCCTAAAATCACTTGTGGAGTAATTGTTCAGGGCAAGAGCTCTTTCCAATATATTGCGCGTTCCTGAACCGGGTTCTCTTATAAGAATTCGCTCTGGAAAGAGATCTTTTATCACGCGTGGCTTCTGATTGAAAGAGTGCTTTGCCGAACAGACAGGAACGAACTCTTCTTTGCTAAAAAGCAGCGTTTCATAATCATTTTCAGGGAAATATCCTTCTACAAGTGCAAAATCTATAACACCGTCGGAGAGTTTTTTAAGAAGCTCCGATGTGTTGCCAAATGTAATCTTAAGATTAGTATCCGGGTGATTTTTTATGTAATCACTGATCGGATCAGCAATTATGTATTCTCCTATGGTCATGGTGACACCAAAAGAGATGTCTTTTAAGCCATGGTTATTCTTTGAAAGTATTTCTTTGAGACTTTCATCATCATTTTTTATCTGATTCATTTTTTTATACAGGAGTTTTCCGTTATCAGTTAGAAAAAGTTTTTTTCCATCCTGAGTAAACAGCTTTGTCCCGTATTCATTTTCAAGATGATGTATGTGCTGAGAAACAGCGGGCTGAGTAATATTCAGCTCCTTAGCCGCCTTGGTGAAATTGAGGTGCCTGCAAACACATAGAAAGGTATCTATCCTGAAATCCAGCATGATCAGTTCTCCATAACGATAAGAAATATTTATGGTTACATAATAATATATAATTTTATCTTTTTCAAGAGATAGAATAGAATAAGACCTGCAAAATAACAGATTAGAAAGTGAGAGAGGTCTTGAGATGGATTTTTTGAAAAAGAATTATATGGGAATATTTGTATGCTTTGTTATTGCGGTTCCTTCATGGCTCCTGGGAAAGCGATTCCCTGTCGTTGGCGGAGCGGTGATTGCGATCATTCTGGGTATGATAATAGCCCTGTTCTGGAATGATAAGGGAAAGGCATCGGATGGAATAAAGTTTACATCAAAGATGATCCTGCAGGCGGCTGTTGTCCTCCTTGGATTTGGTATGAATCTTTCGGTCGTTCTTCAGACCGGAAAACAGTCACTTCCTATAATTATCTGCACGATTTCAACATCGCTTATCCTATCATGGATTCTTCATAAGGTAATGAATATCAAAGGAAACACAGCTACTCTTATCGGAGTTGGCTCGTCAATATGCGGCGGCTCAGCGATAGCAGCTACGGCTCCTGTCATTGATGCAGATGATGATGAAGTGGCACAGGCAATTTCCGTGATATTTTTCTTTAACGTGTTGGCTGCACTTCTTTTTCCGTCCCTGGGAAAACTTATAGGTTTTGATATCTCAACTGGAGAAGCATTTGGTATATTTGCGGGAACTGCTGTTAATGATACATCTTCTGTCACCGCAGCTGCATCAACCTGGGATAGTATGTGGAACCTGGGGAGTCAGACTCTTGATAAGGCAGTTACGGTCAAGCTTACAAGAACACTGGCTATCATACCTATTACACTGGTACTTGCGTATCTGAGGGCAAGGGAAGCAAAAAAGGATGGAAGTTCGACAAATGGCTTTAGCTTTAGAAGAGCATTTCCGATGTTCATAGTCTTCTTTGTGATTGCTTCAATTATCACAACTATTTGCTTGAGAGCAGGTGTCCCTTCTTATGTTTTTAAGCCACTTAAGGAACTTAGCAAGTTCTTTATAATAATGGCCATGGCTGCTATTGGCTTGAACAGTAACATAATCAAACTAATTAAATCAGGTGGGAAGCCGATTTTGCTTGGCGGCTGTTGCTGGATCGGAATAACAGTTGTCTGCCTTTTGATGCAGCATGTAATGGGAATATGGTAAAGACCTGAGTCTGAATAAAGTTCCACATTACGGTTCTCCCTTACAGCACTTGCCGGTGGTTTCATTACAGAGAGTTTTTATAAAACCACAGAATTCCTTCATGATGTCCGTGTTTATTGAATAGTAGTGCCACTTACCTTCTTTCCTGTCTTTAACCAAGCCCGAATCCACAAGTATCTTCATGTGATGAGAGAGAGTCGGCTGTGTAATATCAAACTTTTCAAGAAGCTTACATCCGCATTTCTCCTGATCAGAAAGCATCTTAACTATTTCCATTCTGTTGGGATCTCCAAGAGCCTTACATATCAGCACTTCGTCTAATTTGGTCATAATCTCCTTATATAGATGTTTATCTATGTGTTGATAAAGCATATACATAGATATTCGTCAATGTATTATTTCAAAAAGGAGACAGAGCTTTTAAAACTCTGTCTCCTCCGTGGCAATTTATCTTCCAATATAACGCTCCACTTTCTAGGGACTTTGAGCGGAAAACTGAAAGTTAATCTATTCAGAAATACTTAAATTTTTTCTTTGTAGCAACTGTTTATAATTATACCTATATCTACCATCCTGTTCAATATTATGTGCATAAAACAAGGGCGTTTTCACGCCCCTGCCTATTGCACTATCAGTTATTCATCTCTCAGGTCTTAGATTATTCCTATTAAGATTTGGACTTTGCTGCTCCTTCCTCTGATCAACTATCGTCTGGCTTTCTCTTAGCTTTTGCAAAATGCTTGTTTTAGCCTTTTCAGCTACCTCAGGCTTCTTGGTCTTATCCCACCATTCCTTGAATGTTCTGAAGGCTTTTGAGACTAGTTTTCCCAGTGTGGTCTTAGGATTTTCGAGTGTTGCGTATCTCATGAATTCCTTTTTCATTTCTGTATTTACCACTGAGTCCACATATTGGTTAACTGTGCTTTCAATGTCCTCCTTCATTTCTTTAGCCGTTCCGTCCAGAGCTTCAATCTGTGTCTCCTTCTCCTGGCACTTATCTTCCAGCTTTTCATATTCTTGCTGCTTTAGCCTTAAGTAGAATTCTTTTGAGAAGTCGCTATTCCTTCCTTTTTCCTTTGGCTTTAAGGTTTCATCTCCAAAGATCTCCGGGTGGTCTATCATCTGATGCTCTACAAAATCGTGCATTAGATCTTGTATTTTTTCTAGTCTCTCCTGATCAAACACTTTTGTTTTTGCCACCTGTTTGCTTAGTCCTCGTTTGTATCCTGTTGCTACCGGAACTCCTACTACGTGCATATGAGGTGAATCCTCATCCAAGTGTGTTACCGCCGATGCGATCTTGAATTCCGGAACTATCTCTTTTACATATTCAAGCTGATCTCTCAAGAGTGGCTTCATTGCATTCCACTGCTCTCTCGTCTTATCTGCCCAGAATTCCTTATCCCCTACTTGGAGAATTACCTCCGTAGCCACATCATTCTTTTTACTTTCGGATACATACTCCAGATAGTCAGGAATCTGTCTGTCACTTCTTTTACCTTTGTTGTATTCCGCAAGTGCCTCAGAGAATTCCCTTTCATAAATCTCTTTTACATCATCGAGAACATTTACTTCACTCCCGACTTCCACTTCGATCATTTCTTCATTATACTCTTCGCTTTGAAATAATCGAAGATTGTGTTTGCTCACCGAAACCACATCTCGCGTTTTAGTGAGCGAATGCTTCTTACATGAAATGTGAAATGTCACTGTTATCATAAACAAACTCCTTTCGTAATATTTTTTTGCCGCCGGCAGGCCCCTCGGAGAGCCCCCGGATAATGATGTGTAATGTCATTATCCATAGGGGGTTACCCATAACGACACGTTATGGGGAAGCTCGCTCCGCTCGCCTGCCAAGCCATTCATTCCTTGGCTGATTATTACCGGAGCGTGTCACGCTCCCGTTCAATCCATCAAGGGAAATCACCATCTAAAATCCCTGTGCATTCCCACCATATCGAGGTAGTCCTGACGAGCTTTTTTCTTCTCCTCTTCTGTGGGTGCTGTCTTGAACTTTGAATAGATTTCATGCCTCACTAGTTTTTCCATCTTGTCTTCAAGTTCTTTTTTGATCAGATCAGTATCTTCATCAAACTCAAAGACCAGTAATCGTACCAGCCTTATAAATAATTCCTGTGATATCTGTACGTTTTTCATTCGTCCCTTTCTTCTAGTCCGCAACAATGCAGTGTCTTTATCTTTTTACAACCTTGCAATCTTAAGAGTGTAACTTCAGATACCTTACATTGTTGCGGTCTTGATTATCATTCGTTCTCTTTCAATATCCAGTACCAGGTATTGTTGATTCTCCTGGCTTTTATCCCAAGTTCATTTTTGGCTATCTCCAGAGTTCTTTTTGATATATCCTCTTCTTTAGCCAGTTCTACTGCCTCGTTACTTGGGATCATATTATGGTCTTCAGCCAATTCTCTCAGAAGAGCTATCGCCTTTTCCTGCTTATTCGCTTTCGGTGCAATTCCTCCGAGAACTTCGTCTGCGGTTATTTCATAATCTCCAATCCACTCGAATCCCTTTTCTGATAATCTGAAGGCCTTTGAATGTCCAAATGCTGCTAAGTTGTTCTTTATTTGGACTATTGCCCTTAGTTCCGGTTCTCCTTCTATCCTTCCTACCAGCAGGACACTTCTTGCTACTGCGTAGAAGTCAATTGATCCCATCCCTCTATAGGCTGCCTTGTTTCCGGAAGCCTTGTTCATGTGTCCGATTAGGATGATTGCACATTTGTACTTCTCCGCCAGAGCTCCCAGCTTCTTAGTCATATCTCTTGCTTCGTTAGCTCTATTCATATCCATTCCGCCTCCGAGATATGCCTGTAGTGGATCCAGAATCAAGAGTTTTGCTCCAGTCCTTATGATTGCCTGTTCAACTCTCTCATCTACCATTGATAGCGATTTATCACTCTCATCTATCACATGGATTTTGGAGCAGTCAGCCACGGCACCTTCAAGTCTTGGCTTTACTGTATCAGCCAGTCCGTCTTCTGCTGTCTGATATATGATGTTTATTGGTTCCTCACTCTGCAGACCTGTATCTAACGAAATTCCTTTTGATAACTTCGCTGCTGCATTTAGTACAAAAGTTGTTTTTCCATCTCCGGGATCTCCCTGAATGATGGTAAGCTTTCCATATGGTATAAACGGATACCATAGCCAGGAAACTTCTTCAGCTTCTACATCTGACATCTGGATAAGCTTTAATTCTGGTTTGCTTGTTTCCATTTTGATTCCTCCAATCTTACTTTTTTGTTGAACTTGGCCGGAACCCTTGCTATACTTTATTTAATCGAATTTACAAAAGCTCCGGCTTTTCATTCACTCTCTTGTTACCAGCAAGAGAGTTTTTTCATTTTAGACTGCTTCTGGACTAAAGTATCCAATCTCTTCCCATACCTTTCTGTCTGGACAATAGTAGTTGTATTCACTGGAATTCTCTTTCTTCATGGCATATCCAAATTTGAATATCCCCTGCTGGATTCCAATTCTTACGAACTGTGCATCCTTGTGCATTGCCTCGGCAACCTCAGTTATAGGAACATTTCTACCGGTAAATCTTGGTAGTTCTACATATAACTTTTTGTCTTCCATACTTTTCACCTCCCTTCTTTCAAGATACGAATTATCAGTTCGTATTTTGATAATACGTCTTAGTAATTCATTTGTCAACACAAAATATGTATTTGTAATTCGTATTACGTTCTTGCAATTCGTATTACTACATGTTACAATTCACACAAGGAGGTCAGTATGATGAATAATAGATCTGATATTGGAAATAGAATTAAGCAGGCCCGCAAAGCTCAGCACCTCAGTCAGACTGAACTGGCTAACAGGCTAGGCAAAACTATGCGTACCGTACAGAAATATGAAAGCGGTGAAATAGAACCTTCAATAGGTATACTGAATGAGATCGCAAATATTCTTAATATCTCCCCAGCAGAACTAATTGGATATCAGAAGAAGAACATCACTTTAGATACTCTCTCAGATGTCCTCTATGTTCTAAACGAATTAAATAAAAAAGCAGGTCTTCACTTCAATATAGACGTAAATCGCCCACCAAAAACTGAAGAGTGGAGCTGTAGCCTTAAATTCATGGGAAACGATGAGATAGCAGAAAACAACGCAGATCTCTGCCTTTTTCTGGAAAGATACGCAGATGAACGAGAAAGCCTTGAACAAGGCCTATCAAATGAAGATAGATTTAATCACTGGTTTGAAACAGAACTTGCATACTACGCAAATGTAGCATTGCCCGATAAGAAAGGTGATTAAGGGACTATCCCCTTTTTCATAAATTACCTGAGCATCAAAGGAGGTCGATAATACTTGAAATTACCAAACGGATATGGAAGTGTTATGAAAATGTCCGGGAAACGCAGAAAGCCCTATATGGTAAGAGTAACCACCGGATGGACCATTGATCCGGAAAAAGGTACCAAAAAGCAGACGTACAATGTCATAGGATATGCTGAAACCAAGCAGGAAGGATTGCAAATGCTATCAGATTATCATCAGAATCCATTTGATACAAAAGCAGCCAAAATGACATTCACAGACGTATATAATGCCTGGTCTGAAGCAAAGTATCCTACCATCTCTAAATCCAATGTGCATGGGTATACAGCCTCATATAACGTATGTGGCACCCTTTACAACAAAACTTTTAGAGATATAAGGCTGGCAGAGCTTCAGAATGTCATTGATACCTGCGGAAAAAATTATCCTACACTTCGTAAGATCAAAGTCCTTTTCAATCAGCTTTACGATTACGCTCTTAAGAACGATATCTGTAACAAGGACTATTCCGAATTTGTAGATATCCTCAAGTATAAGGATAAAAATCCAAACAAGGTTGAGAGAGATATCTTTTCAAAAGCTGAGATTGACAGGTTATGGGAACTCAAGGATGATCCGTTCTACCAGACAGTACTGATGCTGATTTACAACGGCTGTAGAATATCTGAACTACTGGATTTGGAAAAGAAAAATGTTCATCTTGAAGAACAGTATTTCGATGTGATACTAAGTAAGACTGAAAATGGTATCAGAAAGGTTCCTATAGCAGATAAGGTTCTACCATTCTACAAAGCCTGGTATGAATCCTCTGACTGTGAATACCTTCTTCACACAGATGACAACAAAAAATTCACCTACAGGAACTATAAAGACAGCTACTGGACACCACTAATAGAAAACCTTGGTATGGAGCACAATCCTCATGATACTAGGCACACCTGCATATCAATGCTGGCGGAAGCTCATGTGGATCCTACAATGATCAAGAAAATCGTAGGACACTCCGGAGCAATGTCTCTGACAGAGAAAGTGTACACACACCTTGATATCCAGTCTCTGGTAGAAGCAATAAATAAAATCTAAGACTTGATAATTTTGCTGTCTACCTGCTGTTTACTCGCTGTTTACGGTACAAAATTTTCTGCGTTTCACCACAACTGAATACAATTATAGATAAAAGAAAAACCCCAGAAACACTGAGTTTCTGAGGTTTGTAAATTCTTTTTGAATCTCGAAAGATTATCTCTTTGAGAACTGAGGAGCTCTACGAGCCTTCTTGAGACCGTATTTCTTTCTCTCCTTCATACGAGGATCTCTTGTAAGGTATCCAGCCTTCTTAAGTACAGGTCTGTACTCATCTGAGTCTGCCTGAAGAAGTGCTCTTGAAATGCCGTGTCTGATTGCACCAGCCTGACCTGTTGTGCCGCCACCTCTTACAGTTACAACTACGTCGAACTTGTCTGATGTCTCTGTAGCAACGAGAGGCTGACGAACGATAACCTTAAGAGTCTCAAGACCAAAATACTCATCGATAGGTCTCTTGTTGATTGTGATATTTCCATTTCCGGAAACAAGGTATACTCTAGCGATTGACTTTTTTCTTCTACCTGTTCCGTAGTAATTAGCTGACTTTGCCATTGTATGTTCTCCTTTCGATTACCCGATTAAAATGTTAACTCTTCAGGCTTCTGAGCTGCGTGTGGGTGCTCAGCACCAGCGTATACGTGAAGCTTGCCATACATCTCTCTTCCAAGAGATCCCTTAGGAAGCATTCCCTTTACAGCGTGCTCAATAACTCTCTCAGGGTGATCCTGGAGCATCTGGCGAAGTGTGAACTCCTTGTGATGTCCAACATACTCTGTGTGGTGCCAATACATCTTCTGATCAAGCTTCTTGCCAGTTACTTTGATCTTCTCTGCATTGATAACGATTACATAATCACCTGTGTCGATGTTAGGTGTGTAGATTGGCTTGTTCTTTCCTCTAAGTACGTTTGCTACGTTAGAAGCAAGACGTCCAAGTGTCATATCAGTAGCATCAACTACATACCACTTCTTCTCTACTGTAGTTGCACTAGGCATAAAAGTATTCATTGTGTTTCCTCCATAGATTAGAGCAATTACTTAATTTGTTACTTTCCATGGAACCCTTCACCTGATTCCACAGTATATGAACATACTGAAGCTTACCGGGACATCAATATGTCACTTGCATTGTCATGCGGGCATAGTTATAGAATAAACTTTGTCACGCGAAAGATATTATATGACGATTTACCAACTTTTGTCAACAGATATTTACATTTTCCAAAGGTTTTTCACCGGGTCCGGGAATCCCCTCAAGGAACTTGTATTCCATCAGGAAAAGACCCTGTGGAGGCGCTGTAGGTCCTGCTGCCGACCTGTCTTTTGCATCCAGCATCTTCACTATGTCAGAAGGCTCGCCCTTTCCCCTTCCGATCTGTAAAAGAGTTCCTGCAATGATCCTGACCATATTATATAAAAAGCCATTTCCGGTCACTGAGATAACCACCTCATCTCCACGCCTTTCGACTCTCACATTCTTAATGGTCCTGACATGAGAAAGAGCCTGGGATTCAGTGTTGCAAAAGCTGGTGAAATCGTGCTCTCCCACCAGATAATTTCCTGCCTCCTGCATTCTTTCAACATCTAACTCCATATTGAAATGGTAGGTGTAAAGGCGCTTAACCGGCACTTCCATTTTGGAATTCAGTACCCTGTATTCATAGGTCTTTTCCGTATCGCAGTGCCTTGGATGAAACCACAGCGCCACCTCTTTAGACTCTACCACCCTAATATCCTCAGGAAGTATATGATTCAGAGCGTAAGAAAACCTGTCTCCTGGAATGGTGGATCCCGTATCAAAAACAGCTATGTTTCCGTAAGCATGGACTCCGGAATCAGTCCTGCTGGCACCTATGACCTGAACTTCTTCTCCGGTAAGCCCGTGAATAGCCCTGTTAAGCATCTCTTCAATTGTATTGTGGGTGCTGGTCTGAAGCGCCCAGCCGTTATAGGCAGTTCCGTCATAGGACACCACCAACATTATCCTGCGTTTATTAGGCATCTCTTTTCCCATATTACCTGAACAGAATTCTTCCAAACACTATAACCAGAGCCACAAACAGCACAATGACCAGATATCCGATAGCATCCCTTTTCTTGTAGATAAGGGGCTTCATCTTGGTCCTGCCCTCGCCTCCGCGGTAGCATCTGGCCTCCATAGCCATGGCCAGATCGTTGGCCCTTCTGAAGGCTGAAATAAACAGTGGCACTAAAAGAGGTATAAGACTCTTTGCCCTTTGTATAAGAGAACCACTCTCGAAATCCGCTCCCCTGGCCATCTGGGCCTTCATGATCTTGTCCGTCTCTTCCATGAGGATAGGTATAAACCTCAGGGCAATGGACATCATCATTGATATCTCGTGAACCGGAACCCTTATCTTCTTAAGAGGGTTCAGAAGGTTCTCCAGTCCGTCAGTCAGGTTGTTGGGAGTGGTAGTCAAGGTCATCAGAGAGGAGCCTGTAATAAGGAACACCAGCCTGATTCCCATCATCGCAGCCAGCTTGATTCCTTCCTTAGTTATCTGAAACTTCCAAAAGCTAAATATAGCCTCTCCCGGCGTCAAAAACAGATTGAACACCATAGTTATAAGGAGCAGGAAAAAGATTGCCTTCATGCCCCTGAAAATGAATTTTGGAGGCACATTAGACAGCTTTATGCAGATAACAAGGAAAAGCCCTGCAATAGCGTATCCTATGAAGTTATTCACCAAAAACAGGGAAATAATAAAGGAGAAGGTCCCCACGATCTTAACCCTCGGGTCAAGACGATGGATCACTGACTCTGTCCTATAATATTGTCCCAGTGTAATATCTCTTAGCATTTACCAAACGCCTTCAGTATCTCTTTTTTTGCTTCCTCCAATGTGGTAATGCCTGTGTCCACATCAAAGCCTGCTTCACGCAGTTCCTGCATGCAATATGTCACCTGGGGAGCAGCAAGTCCTATCTCCTCAAGCTCTTTTACATGGGAAAAGACATCTCGAGGCTCCGCATCAAAAGCTACGCGCCCCTTGTTCATTACAATTATCCTCTCAACATAATCCGCCACGTCTTCCATGCTGTGGCTTACCAGGATTATGGTGATGTTCATCTTTTTATGAAGATCAGATATCAGATTAAGGATATCCTCTCTTCCCTTCGGATCAAGACCTGCTGTGGGCTCGTCCAGGATCAACACCCGGGGCTTCATGGCAAGAACGCCTGCTATGGCAACACGTCTCTTTTGCCCTCCCGAAAGGTCAAAGGGTGACTGATAAAAGTAGGTGGCATCAAATCCAACCTGCTCCAGAGCTTCAAAAGCTCTAAGCTCCACTTCCTTCTGGGGAAGTCCAAGGTTCTTTGGCCCAAAGCATACATCCTTAAAGCAATCTGTCTCAAAGAGCTGATGCTCCGGGTACTGGAAAACCAGTCCCACGTTGGATCTGAGCTTCTTCTTATCGTAGCCCTGCTCGTTTATGTCCTCATTATCAAAAAAGACATTTCCGCTGCTGGGTTTTATCAGACCGTTCATATGCTGTATCAGCGTTGACTTACCTGAACCTGTATGTCCGATAAGGCCGATAAACTGACCATCAGGAATCTTAAGGTTTACATCGATAAGGGCCGGATGTGCCATGGCCGTGTCTTCATCGTATATGTAATTCAAATGATTAATGATTATCGACATGCTTTCAGAGCCTCCACCAGCTCTTTTCTCGTAAGTATGGGCTCAGGAATTGGAAGTCCGCTTTTCCTAAGCTCATGGGCAAGAAGTGTCACCTGAGGAACCCCCAGCTTAAGCTCTTTGAGCTTATCCACCTGGGCAAAGATCTCCCTTGGAGTTCCCTCCATAACAACCTTTCCCTTATCCATAACAAAGACTTTATCAGCATCCACCACCTCTTCCATGTAGTGGGTGATAAGGATTATAGTGATGTTCTCAACCTGATTAAGGGCTCTGGCAGCTCTTATTACCTCTCTGCGGCCATTGGGGTCAAGCATGGCTGTAGGCTCGTCCATAATGATGCATTTGGGGTGCATAGCGATTACTCCGGCTATGGATACCCTCTGCTTCTGTCCGCCTGACAGGTGATTAGGAGATGACTTTCTGAACTGGTCCATTCTGACAGCCTTAAGGCTTTCATCTACTCTCTCCCAGATCTCTTCAGTGGGAACCCCCATATTCTCAGGGCCAAAGCCTACGTCCTCTTCAACAACCTGGCCAATGATCTGGTTGTCAGGGTTCTGGAAGATCATTCCGGCTTCCTGTCTAACATCCCAGAGATGCTCGTCATCCTCAGTGAGCATTCCATCCACATAAACTTCTCCCTCAGTAGGATAAAGAAGTGCATTGAAGTGCTTGGCAAGAGTGGACTTTCCAGAGCCGTTATGACCCAAAATAGCAATAAACTGCCCCGGCTCCACGTTGAGGTTCACGTTGTCAACAGCTCTGGTTATGCCCTCAACATTGCCCTCTTCGTCGCGCCTTATATATTCAAATACAAGTTTATCTGTACGAATCATCTTCTTCATATATTTCTCCAAAAATGCCTGTTTCAAATGCATTCCGGCACTTGCCTATTTTACTAAATCCAGGGCAATATTACAACTGTGCAGGTCTCTAAAATGTGGTAGAATTTAGATGTTGGTCAGCATTACTGGTCATCGATTTTTTGATATATCGGAGACGCATCATGAACAAAAAACTACTTAAGGACTTAGCACTGCTGGCAGGCGTGATCATCATAGCAGCTGCCGGCGCAAGATATTTAGGTGGAGGAGAGACTTTGACAGATTATGCCATTAAGAATCCGGAAAAAGCTGGGGTTGCCAGTTCCCAAGTTATAGAAAGAGAATCAGCCACAGATGTAACTTCAAATATCTCTGATGCAGTAACAAGCGGCTCTCAGGATACCAGTTCAACCTCAGAAAAAGAAACATCAGCCAAAACAGACGATTCTTTCAGTACTGCATCTGGGACAGGAACCGCTGCAAGTTCCTCAGAAACCACTTCATCATCAAGCGATTCAGCAAGTGCAGCTTCAGTCGCAAGCGCCGGCTCCTCAGCTCAAAGTGAGAGCGCAGGTAACGACATCTCCCCTGACCGCGTGACCTATAAAGAGGGCTTCTATTATGAGCCCATCTCAAATGAGATTTTCAGCCGAATCTCCGGCATTTCATATCCGGTTGACTGCACTGTCCCTATTGATGAACTTCGCTATGTTGGTCTTTTATATGTGGATTTTAATGGAAACACCCAGAACGGCGAACTTATCTGCAATAAAGATCTGGCCCAGGATATGGTAGAGGTCTTCTACGAGCTGTATATCAATGAATATCAGCTTGAAAGCGTCAAGCTGGTGGACGAATTTGGAGGAGATGACACAGCCTCAATGCTGGCAAATAACACTTCATGTTTTAACTATAGAGTTGTTGAAGGAACCACAAGGCTTTCCAACCATGCATTAGGCAGGGCAATAGATATCAATCCTTTCTACAACCCTTACATCACTTACAACAAAGATGGCTCTGTTAACATATCCCCTGAGGGAAGCGAGGCCTACGCCGACAGAACAGCCCAGTTCCCTTATAAGATAGATGAAAATGATCTGGCCTACAAGCTCTTTAAGGAGCACGGCTTTAAGTGGGGCGGCAATTGGAATTCGGTTAAAGACTATCAACACTTTGAGCGTTAGCTACAAGCCATGCGCGAGAATATAATAGGCAATGTGTTGGGAGCTTGCTCACATAAGCATTGAATATTTTATTCTCGGATACGGCGACAGCCGTACAACGAGGAATTTTGGCTCTTTAAAATTCCGAGTGGAGCGCTTGGCGGATTGAAGCGCATAAAAGGGATATGGCCCATGCCATATCCCTTTTATAGTGCGCATCAAACGAGCTCAAGTACAACCATCATAGCTGCATCGCCTTTTCTCTGACCGATCTTGACGATTCTTGTGTAACCGCCCTTACGATCTGCGTACTTAGGTCCGTACTCATCGAAAAGCTTTGCTACAAGGTCAACTTCCTTTGTGTTTCTCTTTCTTCCTGCGTTCTCTGTAGGAACCTCAGTTACAGGGTAAAGAGTCTTAAGAAGCTGTCTTCTTGCGTGCATTCTTGAAGGAAGGTCCTTCTTGATCTCCTTCTTAACAGTTGTATACTTTGTAACCTTCTTGCCATCTACAACTTCTTTTACTCTCTTGCCATCTTTGTCCTTCTCAGGAACCTTAGCCTCAACAGTAACTGTCTCGAAGTTGTCCTTCTCCTTAGCTGCAAGAGTGATCATAGGCTCTACGATCTTCTTGATTTCCTTAGCTCTTGCCTCTGTAGTAATGATCTTACCATTGTAAAGAAGTGCTGTTACCTGGTTACGAAGAAGTGCTCTCCTAGGTTTTGTTGCTTTTCCAAGCTTTCTGTACATTGCCATTTTAAATTACTTCCTTTCTCATCTGCAGGATTCCCCTGCGGTTTGACATAAGAAGATGCGCGTCGGACTTACTCTTCAAATGCAGTTGATAAATATTATGAGAATCCGCCTCAGTACTCATCGGTTTTACCTTCGGCGGATATTCATGTTAATTGATTATTCGCCATCCTGTCTAAGGGAAAGTCCAAGCTCGTCAAGCTTTGCAAGAACCTCCTCAAGGGACTTACGTCCAAGATTACGAACCTTCATCATATCGTCAGAAGTCTTGTTTGCAAGCTCCTGAACGGTATTGATACCTGCTCTCTTAAGGCAGTTGAATGAACGAACTGAAAGTTCAAGTTCATCAATTGACATCTCGAGAACCTTGCCCTTCTCATCATCTTCCTTCTCTACCATAACCTCAGCGGTCTTAGCATTCTCAGAAAGATCAATGAACAGGCTCAGGTGCTCAGAAAGAACCTTAGCTGCAAGGCTTACAGCCTCATCAGGACCAAGTGTTCCATCTGTGTGAACGTCAAGTGTCAGCTTATCAAAGTCTGTTACCTGACCTACACGAGTATTCTCTACAGTTACATTTACTCTCTCTACTGGAGTGTAGATAGAATCAATAGCGATCACACCGATAGGAAGATCACCAGATTTGTTCTTGTCAGAGCTTACATAACCTCTTCCCTTTGTGATGGTGAGCTCCATGTAGAGCTTAGCATCCTTTCCGGAAAGAGTAGCGATAACCTGATCAGGATTCATGATCTCAATATCCTGGTCAACCTGAATATCAGATGCCTTTACAACACCCTCGCCATTGAACTCGATATAAGCTGTCTTAGGCTCGTTTGTATCAGAAGAATTTCTGATTGAAAGGTTCTTGATATTCATGATGATCTCAGTTACATCTTCCTTTACTCCAGGAATAGAACTGAACTCATGAAGTACGCCTTCGATTTTGACCTGACTTACTGCTGCTCCAGGTAATGATGAGAGCATAATCCTACGAAGGGAATTGCCCAGTGTAATACCGTAACCTCTCTCAAGAGGCTCAACTACGAATTTACCATATTTCTTATCATCTGAGATTTCAGCAACTTCAATATTTGGTCTTTCAAAATCAAACACTGATATACCCTCCTTATGTGGTTAGTCAACAAGTTTCTATATAAATTTGATTATGAATCGCTTCGCAATTCACATACATTCGGAATCCGCACTATCGTGCTACTTCCTCATATATGTTTCATCTTCAAGGTCATAAATCGATATGCACAAGTGCAACGATTTATGACTTTGAATCCTATAATCACTTAGAATACAACTCGACGATAAGCATTTCGTCTACTGGAACGTCGATAACCTCTCTTGAAGGAAGCTCCTTGATTGTACCCTGGAGGTTCTCCTTGTTAACATCAAGCCACTCAGGAACGAGTCTGCCTGCTGTAATCTCTGCGATATCCTTGAATCTCTGGATATTCTTTGCAGATTCCTTAACTTCGATAACGTCACCAGCCTTGATGAGGTATGAAGGGATGTTGATTACCTTGCCATTTACAGTGATGAACTTATGAAGAACAACCTGTCTAGCCTCTCTTCTTGTTCTAGCGAATCCCATTCTGAATACTACGTTGTCAAGTCTTGTCTCAAGAATTGTCATAAGGTTTGAACCTGTCTGACCCTTCATTCTATCAGCCCTGTCATAGTAGTTTCTGAAAGGCTTCTCAAGTACACCATAGATGAACTTAGCCTTCTGCTTCTCACGAAGCTGAAGTCCGTACTCACTCATCTTCTTACCAGCTCTTGCTGATGTTCTCTTAGACTTCTTGTCATATCCAAGGAATGTTGGATCAAGATCAAGAGATCTGCATCTTTTTAAAACGGGAACTCTGTTTACTGCCATTTTTTGGCTCCTTTCTTTTACTCAGATGATTTCTTCATCTGATGTTGTTTACAATGCTGTTTGCACCTTCGTCCAACGAGTTATTTTTTTGCAAAAAATATATCGCTGCAACAGGGTTATGATTATACCCTACGACGCTTAGGTGGTCTGCATCCATTATGAGGTACAGGTGTTACGTCTGTGATAGATGTAACTGTAAGACCGCTTGCAGCAAGAGCTCTGATTGCAGCTTCTCTTCCTGATCCTGGTCCCTTTACGAATACATCAACAGTCTTAAGGCCATGAATAAGTGCAGCCTTAGTTGCTGTCTCTGCAGCTACCTGTGCAGCATAAGGAGTAGATTTCCTTGAACCCTTAAAGCCCAGACCACCGGCACTTGCCCAGCTAAGAGCGTTTCCTGCAGCATCTGTCAATGTAACGATTGTGTTATTGAAAGATGACTGGATGTGTGCCTGTCCGTGTTCAACGTTTTTCTTGACACGTTTCTTAGCAGCTGATTTCTTTGCTGCTGATGATTTCTGATTTGCCATTTTAAACTAACCTACTTTCTTCCTATAAATCTGTTTGTTTGTTACTATTATGAACCAGCCATGCCTTAGTTCATATTCAAGCGCTTTTAGAAAAATTATTTCTTCTTGTTAGCGATTGTTCTCTTTGGTCCTTTTCTTGTTCTTGCATTTGTCTTAGTTCTCTGACCACGGCAAGGAAGTCCTCTCCTGTGACGGATACCTCTGTAACATCCGATCTCTGTGAGTCTCTTGATGTTCATGGCAACTTCTCTTCTAAGGTCACCCTCTACTTCGTAGTCATTACCGATGATCTCGGCAATTCTCTTTACTTCTTCGTCTGTAAGATCACGAACACGTGTGTCCGGATTTACTTTTGCTTCTTCAAGAATCTTGTTTGAGCTTGTTCTACCGATACCGTAGATGTATGTCAAACCGATCTCGACTCTCTTATCTCTAGGTAAATCTACACCTGCAATACGAGCCATTCTAATTCCTCCATATAAATCATAAAAAATAATAATTGTGTGCTGCACTTATAGCAGCAGTTACTTATTTGATTGGGGCTTATTTCAATGCCCAACCGGACAGAAACGGGTCCGATCTTTCCAATACGTTATAGATCAGCATGTCGCATCTTTCGACGCGAAACCTATATTGGTATCAAAAAGTAATCCGAATAGCTCGAATTAACCCTGTCTCTGTTTGTGCTTAGGGTTGTCACAGATAACTCTGATAACGCCCTTTCTCTTGATAACCTTGCACTTTTCGCACATAGGCTTAACAGAAGACCTAACTTTCATTGTTACTCCTTTCTTACGCATGGATAAATGCCTGAAAAAGGGCATACTATGCCCTTTTCACAAAAAGACCGACTTATAATATAACACAAACGAAATCAACGTGCAACACTTTTTAACAAAAAATCGCACATTTTTCAAAAGAATTATTATCCATGCTCTTTTCTATGATTGGTGTAATGCACATAATCAATCATAGTCCCAGTTCCAATGGGCAGATCAGCCGTTGCTCTTATAAGCTGAGTGTGGGGCGGATCATGTACCAGCTTCTTCACAAGCCTCTCTGAATTCTTAGTCACAATGGGGCAGGCAATCTTGCAATCCTCGCCATACTTCCCCAGCGCCACATGGAAGGAGTGTTTCAAAAGAACTATTGTAGCAACAGGGTCTCTTGAATACAAAAGACTTATCACAAGCTCATCATCATCATGTTCTACCAGGATGACGCCTTCAGCATCATCACCTATCTGGTATATAAAGCTAAGCTCCTGGTCATACTTATCCCATCTTACGGGGTGCGCAATCGGAATCGCCTCGTGGGCCTCAATGGCATTTTCAATCACTTTATTCTTAAGCGTACCATCAGCTTTAGATAATGGAACACAGTTATGAACCCTCTTGTTGTCATCCTCTTCCGCAACCTTGTCCACATCCTTCAAAGAAAACCTGTATACTCCTCCGGTTTCCTCTGACAGAACAAACTCCTCCTGAGGAAAATAGCTTTCCATGGGAGAGCCCTTGCGGAACACGCCGTACACTCCCGCATATCCGCCATGTACCCTGGCCTTGTTTACTATCCTGCGGACCATGTCAGCTCCATAATCCTCCAGCTCATATTCCTTTGTGGTGGCTGCCCAGACTATCTCAATATATCCCAATGTCTCGCGATACAATACAATTCCCACCACATCTGATTCCCCAAGATTGTCATCCATCACCACTATTCCGGAAAGCTTTCCCTCCTTAAGCGGAGCCATGTAACAATCAGGTATCAGAGCCTTAAACAGATCAATATCTTTTTCTGAAAAAGAGTAGTCTCTATACATATACGTTTCTCCCTAAATCATCAAACAACTGCCATTTAGCATTCTCAAACTTACAGACTTGCAGGCTTTTCACGATACCAGTTCTCAGGATTATGCATGACATCCCATGAATATTGCATTTTTGTTACTGTTTCCACTTTTCCAGTCTTATCCGGTATTATTTTAAGGAGTTCTCTCATAATACCTTCTCTCCAATTTAAGAAATCGATAAGGCCATCTATTTTTTTAAGATCTGACATAAGTGCAGCCTTTCTTTCTTCGTATTCTTTATATGTAGGAGAAAGTTTGGTCATAGTAACTATAGCAAGAGTCGTTACCTTCCTAAGCTGCTCTGCCTTTATTCTGAGAATTGCCATTCCATCAATGTCGTCGGCATAATTATCCGGCTCCTGCGGGTCCGTAGGAAGTCTCCAGAAATTAGCATTTTTCCTTGATGCCAAGATCTTACTTCCTGGTTCTTTTCCAGTATATGATTTTAGCTGGTCATAGGTTCTGCTGATGACTGGAAGCAGCATGTCAAGGCCCCTCTTGCCTTCCGCAGGATCAGTATCAGCTTTTTTCACAGACTGTAAAATATTTGAGTAATACCCCAAAACCATATCCCTGGAAGCGTCATCAGCAAACATCACGTGATTCGGATTCTTAGTGTCTTCCATAGGTATATCCATGCTGACAAAATCTGCAATAAGCTGCTTATCATCATCCAAAGCATCTGCTCCGCGAATGTTTTTGATTGGCTCCGTAGTCTTATCTGCTATTTTTTTCTGATAGTCCTTTCGCTCTTTGTCTATAAATGATACTGCAGTGACGAGATGAGATCTTTGACGTTTTATTACAGCCAGGATCTCAGGATCAACCTCATTTTCCCTTATATCATGCTGTTCCTTGGCACTTCTTGTAACTGCATCCATCTCCTTAGCGAGAGCTTTCCTTGTCTTAAACTCTTGTCCTATATCACCTTCTACCAGCTCAACTTCATCTGAAAAACTAACTTTCTTTTTCTTATGAGCATCTGCCTTGAGATCCTGCAAATAATTATGAGCGCCTTTAGTAAGGTTCCTCACTTCAACTATAGAAGGCACCTCTATTCTAAGATTATTCTTCGTCAGCATTGACTTAAGTTCGGCCACCATTGCTGCAATTCTTTCCTCTTCCAATTTAGGATCTGCAAGCCTTTTATCCAATGCATCCATTGCTTTCAGCAAGGGTTCCCCCTCCCATTTATTCAGATATGGAGCCGTTTCTCTTAAATCATGGATTGCCTGATTTATAAACGCAAGTGCCGCCTGCTTGAACTGAGCGCTTATAGCATCAAGCATTTCATCCAGCTTCGTCTCTACATCGCTTACCGGACTAGGGCCCTGTGGATTTACCACCATCCTCATGACATTCTGTAACTTAGTCAGATAATCACTCCTTAAGATTTCATCCATGGAATGATCCGCTAGAGGTGCATTGATCTTCTGAGCCAGGGTCTGGAGGGTTCTTTCAACATCCTCTGTGCTTCCTGTCTCAGGCGTTAAGCATTGAAGGATCTTATCTGCAGTCTCAGTAACAGTATCAGAGATTATATTCAAAATCTGTACTATGGAATCCTGCTGGTCCATAAGTTCCTTATGACGATCTCTAAGAGTTTTAGAGGGATGTTCACGGAGCTGTCTCTGAACCTGGAAAAGCTCGTGATTAATGGCTGTCAGCTGGCTTACATACGCAGAATGAGCCGTTCCTTTTAAAAGATCCTTTTCAATTACTTCTCTGCGCTCTTCCGGGGTACTGAATCTTCTTGACTCATAATAATCCATCCTGACGTACTTTCTTTCCATTTTAGAAAGTCCCTCAAGTGCTGCTTCCTTACTGATATATTTCCTTGTAGCCTCCTGGCGCGCCTGATTGATGGGAGCCATCCATCTTCGCCAGGTTTTCTTTTCATCCTCTGTCCAGGACTCTTCCTCACCTTCGACCGGTATATCTAAAATGTCAACCTTCTGTTCCTTTGGTTTCTCTTCTTCCTCTCCTTCCGCATCTCCCGCGTCTCCCTGAGGCTTTTCCTCCTGAGATTTTTTTACCACGGCTTTTTCTTCATCGTCTTCTTCTACTTTTTCTTTTGCAGGCTCTTCCTTTTGGCCCTTGTCATCCAAAGGCGCGCCACCCTGACCAGCTTTGGCCTTAGTCACAAATATACTTGTATCCTGAACGCTCACTAATGGTGGATACTCATTTTTCTCAAAGAAGCCCTCCACAAAAGTAGTATCCTTGGACCACTCTTCCATGGTGGAATTATATCCCTTATCCATAAGCTGTTTTCTGTAATCCACGAAACTAAGGGCTCTGTTAAGGTACATCCACTTACGGATGAGATTCTGTCGAAGATTCTCTTCACCTGTTTCCTTTGCAACTGTGTCCAATACTTCTTTTCTTTTA
Organism: Butyrivibrio sp. AE2032; assembly: GCF_000702965.1. Classification (NCBI taxonomy): domain Bacteria; kingdom Bacillati; phylum Bacillota; class Clostridia; order Lachnospirales; family Lachnospiraceae; genus Butyrivibrio; species Butyrivibrio sp. AE2032. Next base: position 551,267 of record NZ_JNLF01000003.1, read on the forward strand.
AGCATTGTGCTTATAAGATTTCGAAGCTGTCTTGCCTTCCCTTCAAAGGTAGGCATTCCTGCTGTGTTGTCAAATACCTGGTAATGATTCTTGGCAGTAAATATGTTTCTTGTAGCTCCAATATTCATAAAGGCATCAATATCATCGAAAGCCTCTTTTACCATTGGAAGCATACTAACTATAGCCTCCTTCGAAGCCTCTGCATCAGCATTCTTGTCGCCGATAATAGCCATATTGTGCACATGTGCCCTAATTTCATCTGCTATCTGATCGGGTGTTTTCTGTTGTGAGTCTGAAACAAACTTCCCATCCTGATCTCTCGTTCCAACGAAGCGCAAAGAATCATACATGAATCTTGTTTGTTCATCATACACTTTTTCTATAGTAGGAAGGGGCTGTGTCAGCATCATCATGTCTCTACATATAGTTGAAAGCTTTCTTTTTGCCGCTGGACTCTTTGCATTTTCCTTCTTATACAAGGCCAGGATGACTTCATAAGAATTTGCTAAAACCGCTGACTCTTCGTAGTAGCCCTGTTTCTCATAACCAGTAGCGAGATCACTTTCCTCCCAATCCTTCCATTGTTTGTCAAAGAGGTCCAGCGCTCCCTTTTTCCTTTTCTTATCAGTGATTCCTGATGCAATGTCCATTGCTCCGGTCTGGAATCCCATGGCACTACACATGTTGCTATCACGAAGTCTTTCTCCAGGGTTATACCAGTGTTCCTCCAATACATCCACGCCAAAGTGTTCTTTTATGAATGGAGCATATGTAATAGTCTTATCATTTTTTTCTCCCTTTTCGAGGGTCCTATGCCTCAAAAAATTAATACACAAATAGCACGCTTTAGCCTGAAACGTCCACGCACTAAGTTCATTCTCCAGAGACTGGATATAAGTATATAGGCTAGCTGAAGACTTTTGCTTTTGGACCAAAAAGCCCTCTTTTTCACTTTTATTCAGCTGCATGATCGGCGCGTTTCTTCTGTCGACCTCTGCTTTCTCCACAGCCTTCAAAGCCGCAATATGCCTGCGCAGATACTCACCTTTTTCCATGCAAAGATTGTATTCGGTCATAGCCCTAAGCACTGTTTTCTTATCCGCAGGTTGACATTCAACATCTTTAAACGAGTCCTTATCATAAAGTCCGCCAATACCGTCCAATTGCGGAGTTTTGCCTTCATCCTTTTTAACCTCTGTCTTGAATTCAGCAGAGTTCATGATGATCTTGGCCTGCTCACGGCCTATGATCCGCACACTTTCACGTTTATAGAAAAGATACTTCTCCTCTGCCAGGGCAATATGACTCTTATAATTTCCAAATATCTTTCCCTTGGAAGCTCTGGTCTTAATAAGATCCTCGATGACTGCCAGATATTGCCTTTGATACTCGCGCTCTCCCAGGGCATAGCTATCAGTCATATCGATGGCTTCAGAGAGCATTTGTTTTAAATCCTCTGCCTCATCCATAAGATCAGCTGTATCAACACCAGAAAACTGCTCATTCCTCTGTATTGCAGCCTTCTCCTGATCTGATTCCTTCTCGTCGTAGCACTTTTCTTTTTCCCTGAAATTATTCTCTCTCTCTAAATCTTCTTCGGAGATTGCCCACATCCCGGTTTTTGAGGCACGCTCACGCATAGCGGAATCCATAGCAAGGTCTGGACTTAACCTGCTTAACCTGGACCTGGACTGACTCTGCTGCTTATCTAATTCCTCCGGCACAAAAAGAGACTGTGATGCAAAAAGCCTCTTCCGTTCTCTGGATTCGTTATAGCCCTCGGCCATATATCTCATCATCTGTCCCATTGGAAGCACAGAATCAGGCACTTTCCCCAACTCTTTTTTAAAGCTTTCAAATACATCATCTGCCATGGATTTTTCCTCCTTCTTTCTCACTGCCACACACAACAACATAAAAAGATCCGGAGTTTTTCTGCTAATAACCCCGGATCAGTAATATCTCTTTTCGCATGTAGTTATCACAGGAAACTATCTTTGATGAAACGTGCTTTCCCGCCCTCCTTGGCCTTATATAATGCTCCATCTGCTTTCTTATAAAGCTCTTCAAAATTGTGCCCCTGAGTATCCTCCGCAATTCCGATACTGCAGGTTATTCCCTTATCTCCATCGATGTCAGTGGTCTTAAGCTCATGGATAACGCTTCTGCACCTTCTCTCTGCAAAGCCGTCAGGCATATCTCCAAGAACCAGCACCATGAACTCATCTCCGCCAACCCTTCCGATAATGTCATCCGGATGGAAGTAACCTCTTAGTATCTCGGAAAAGAGCTTTAGGACCTTATCTCCAGTCTGATGACCGAATTTGTCATTTACGTCCTTAAAGTCATCCAGGTCAAAGATGAACATAGTGCACTTAGCCCCAATTACCCTGCTTTCCAGGTAACTGGTGCACTTTTCCTCAAAAGAAATCTTGTTTAAAAGACCTGTTAAAAGATCTGTCTGGCTCTTTTTCACCAGCTGCTCGCTGTCTTCATGCCTTGAAAGAGCCATTGAGATAACAGCTGAATAACAGAAAATAGAAGCAATTATGGACAGTACGCTTGTAACTACATCATTCACAAATATATCGGATGCCTTAACATGGTAATCATATACAAGAAATACGGCTGCCATCGCCACTTTGTAGATTACCATTATCCACATATAATCCATGTACAACGTTGATAACATTAACATTGCCACAGGGAAAAATACTGCTCTTGATTGCCTGAAGGTATTTGCGTCTGAAATGGAAAAAGTAAGAATCAATACAGAATAGAAAAATAGGGCATACAGCCTGATCTTCCAAAATTCGTATGTAAGTTTAGGTGTAAGGAAATTATTTAGAACAATAAGAAAAATAAGAATAGCTATAGCAGGAAGATAAACATAAAAAGGAGTATTTCCATTACCAAAGGCTAGTGCCACAGCTACAAAAATAATGCTCACAATAGCAAAAAAAGTCAGCAAACCACTGATAACACCGGCGTTATCGTGGGCCAACTTTTTCTTGTTAGTATCAATATAGTAGTTATTATCATCATAACTTTCGTAGAGTTTCTCTATCATAGTATCCTCAGATGTTTTTAACTACAAAACAATTGACATACTACCGCTATGATTACATTTTACCACAATTTCGACAAAAATTACTTGTCTCTCCAAATAATTCTTCCCTTTGTAAGATCATAAGGTGAAAGCTCTAAAGTAACCTTATCTCCAGGCAGAATTCTGATGAAGTTCTGTCTGAGCTTACCACTTATATGTGCAAGAACAACATGTCCGTTCTCAAGCTCAACCTGGAACATGGTGTTGGGAAGCTTCTCAATTACCTTGCCTTCAATTTCAATTACATCAGCCTTTGACATCTTTATCCTCCTTAAATCCAATCTGTCAAACTATGGTCAATATCTCAGGTTCACCATCCGTGATGGCTATTGTGTTTTCGTAATGGGCTGCCAGCGATCCATCTACAGTGACCACTGTCCATTCATCATCCAGCCAGCCTACGTAGCGCTCTCCCATGGTTATCATGGGTTCTACGCATATAGTCATGTTCTTTCTTAACTTGGGTCCCGGCAAAAACTTCTTAAAGTTTGGAACCAATGGTTCCTCATGAAGGCTTGTGCCGATCCCATGGCCAGTCAGTTCTCTGACTATGCCATAACCATGAGGCGTAATATAGTCGTCTATGGCTCTTGAGATCTCATGAAGTCTGTGCCCAGCCTTTGCTTTCTTGATTCCTTCAAAAAAACTTTCTCTGGTCACGTCAATGAGCTTTTGAGCCTCATCGGATATCTTTCCTACTCCCCAGGTCCTTGCCGCATCTGAATGATAGCCTTTATATATAAGTCCTGTGTCAAAGGTGACAATGTCACCTTCAACAAGGATCCTGTCTGCACTGGGTATTCCGTGGACAACCTCATCATTTACTGATATGCACACAGAAGCGGGAAATCCCTCGTAATTCTTACAGTTAGGTATCCCGCCAAGCTCACGGATTGTTATCTCTCCGATCTGATCAAGCTCGAGAGTAGAAATTCCAGGTCTTAGAGCAGCATGCAGTTCATCATGAACCTTTGCCAAAAGATGCCCCGACTGTCGCATAAGTTCGATTTCTTCGTCAGTCTTGATTATTATAGCCATATCTTTTCTTATGCATTTAAGATGTTTACAATATCAGTGAATACTTCCTGCATATCTTTTGTACCATCGACATTCTTAAGGATATCCTTCTTGCCGTAGTACTCGATAAGAGGCTGAGTCTGCTCATGATAAACTTTAAGTCTGTTCTGTACTGTCTCAGGCTTATCGTCATCACGCTGAACAAGCTCGCTGCCACATGTATCGCAGATTCCTTCCTTCTTAGGTGGAATATGCTCAATATGATAGGTAGCACCACACTTAAGGCATGCTCTTCTTCCTGACATTCTGCGAACGATGTTCTCATCAGGAACATCTACGTTGATTGCGAAATCAACCTTGTCGCCAAGCTTTGTAAGCTCTTTGTCAAGAACATCAGCCTGTGGAATGGTACGTGGGAATCCATCAAGAACATAACCGTTCTTGCAATCATCATTAGCTACTCTGTCAAGAAGGATCTCAACTGTGAGCTCATCTGGAACAAGCTGTCCCTTATCCATGAACTCTTTTGCCTTCTTGCCAAGCTCAGTTCCGTTCTTGATGTTTGCTCTGAAAATATCTCCTGTGGAGATGTGCGGAATGTTAAACTTCTCCGCGATCATCTTAGCCTGTGTTCCTTTTCCTGCACCAGGTGCACCTAACATAATAATTTTCATACTTTAATTCGCCCTTCTCCAAAAATAATATAAGAGGTTTCAAGATCTGCGCTATGCAGACCCTTACACCTCTTATTATTGTATCACAGCTTTAGTCTTCCAGGAAACCTTTGTAATTACGTACAAGCATCTGAGATTCAATCTGCTTGATTGTCTCAAGGATAACACTTACAACGATGATAAGACTGGTACCACCAAAGGATACGCTTGCTCCAAATACACCATTGAAGAAAATAGGCAATACACCGATTATTGTGAGACCACATGCTCCAATAAAGATGATGTAGTTAAGAATGCCTGTAAGATAATCACTTGTGGGCTTTCCAGGTCTGATACCAGGGATGAATCCACCCTGCTTCTTCATATTATCTGCAATCTCAATAGGATTGAAGGTAATTGACGTATAGAAATACGCGAAGAATATCAGTAATAAGATATAAACAACAAGTCCCAGTGAATAGTTCCAGTGATTAGGGTTACACCAGTTACTCTGGTTCAAATAAGCAATGAATTTTCCCCATGCTCCTGCTCCCTGATATCCAGCCAGCTGGCTGATGATGATAGGGAACTGGAAAAGAGACATTGCAAAGATGATAGGCATAACGCCTGCAGTATTGACCTTAAGAGGGATCTCTGAACGGTTTCCACCGTATGTCTTTCTTCCCTGGATCTTCTTTGCGTACTGTACAGGAATCCTGCGCTCAGCGCCATTAAGAAGAACAACCAATACTACCATCGCAACTATTACTGCAATAATAACAACTGCTGAAACAACTCCCCTAGCAATAGGCTTTCCGAACACAAACTGCTTGAAAAGCGAGCTGATGTCTGACGGCATTCTTGAAAGAATGTTTATAGTCAGAACTATTGATATACCGTTTCCAACCCCGTTCTCGGTGATTCTCTCACCAACCCACATCAGGAATGCACTACCAGCTGTAAGAGCTGCAACAATCTGTACTACAAGGAATATGGAATGCTCTGTGAGGAATCCTGAATTCCTGTAGAATCCGATTGCCATTGCAACGGACTCGATAAGCGCCAAAGCAACTGTTATATATCTTGTCAGTGCTGTAAGCTTCTTCCTGCCATCTTCGCCGTCTTTCTGCCACTCCTCAAACTTAGGAATAGCAATAGTAAGAAGCTGAATGATGATGGAAGATGTAATGTATGGTGTGATATTGAGTGCCAGAATTGACATGTTCTCAAATGATCCACCAGTGAATCGATCCATAAAGCCAAAGGCATCACTCTCTGTAAGTCCGCTGAACCACTGCTTGAATACTGCTGTGTTCATTCCTGGAACAGGAATAGCAGATCCAAGTCTGATAACGCAAAGCATTAAGAAAGTAAACAGAATCTTAGTTCTGATATCCTTGACTTTTAATGCATTCATAAGGGATTTAAACATTAGATTACCTCTGCTGTTCCACCAAGTGCCTCGATCTTTTCCTTAGCAACTGCACTGAAAGCATTTGCCTTAACCGTAAGCTTCTTAGTAATTTCGCCGTTTCCAAGAATCTTTACTCCATCAAGCTCTTTCTTGATAAGTCCCTGATCCTTAAGTGCCTGAACATCAACAACTGCTCCATCCTCAAATACGTCAAGGGCGCTTACGTTGATTCCTACGATATTCTTGTGATTGATATTCTTGAAGCCTCTCTTAGGAAGTCTTCTGAACAGAGGCATCTGACCACCTTCGAAACCAGGTCTTGGAGCTCCTGAACGAGCCTTCTGTCCCTTGTGTCCCTTACCAGCAGTCTTGCCATTTCCTGAACCATGACCACGGCCTCTTCTAAAATTATCGCTCTGAACAGACCCTTCAGCAGGTCTTAAGTTTGATAATTCCATGATATTCCTCCTTATTATTGCCGGAACTTGATGCGCTATACGCAGCTATTAGCCACTCGCGTCATCGTAATGCAGTTCCGGATACGTTTTAATGTTATTAGATTTCCTCAACCTTAACCAGGTGTCTGATCTGCTGGATCTGACCTCTTGTTGCAGAGTTGTCAGGCAGCTCAACACTGCTGTTAAGCTTCTTAAATCCCATTGATTTTACTGTTGCTACCTGCTTAGGTACAGCGCCAATTGTGGACTTAACCAATGTGATCTTAAGTTTCTTCTCGCTTGCCATTGATTTTTCCTCCTATTATGCGGTAACTTCTGCTACTGACTTACCGCGCTTTGCTGCTACCTCTTCAGGTGTCTTCAACTGAGCAAGTCCATTGATTGTAGCATAAACAACGTTCTGCTTGTTGTTTGAACCAAGTGACTTTGTTCTGATGTTTCTGATACCTGCAAGCTCACATACAGAACGAGCAGGACCACCAGCGATGATACCAGTTCCTTCAGGTGATCTCTTAAGAAGAACCTCGGCTGAACCGAACTTTCCTACGAAATCATGTGTGATACTGTTGTTCTCATCAAGAGGAACAGTAATAAGGTTCTTAGTAGCATCCTCTTTACCCTTACGGATAGCATCTGGGATTTCAGTTGACTTACCCAGACCAACACCAACGTGTCCATTGTTGTCACCAACAACTACAAGGGCTGTGAACTTCATGTTACGTCCACCTTTAACAACCTTTGTAACACGCTTGATGGTTACAACTTTATCTGTTAATTCCAGCTGACTTGCATCAACGATATTACGCTTCATTTGTGATAATCTCCCTTCTTAGAATTCAAGGCCAGCTTCTCTGGCAGCATCTGCGAGAGCCTTTACCTTACCGTGATAGATGTATCCGCCTCTGTCAAAAACAACGGCTTTGATACCCTTTTCTAATGCTCTCTTTGCTACAACATCACCGATCTTTGATGCTGCTTCAATGTCATCAGTATTCTTAAGCTCAGCCTTGATATCCTTCTCAAGAGTTGAAGCAGATACAAGTGTCTTGCCATTTACATCATCAATAACCTGTGCGTAAACGTGGTTATTGCTTCTGAACACTGCGAGCCTTGGTCTCTCAGCTGTACCGCTGAAACGATTACGGATTCTCATGTGCTTCTTAGCACGAACTTTTGATCTTGATTCCTTACTAACCATTTTGCACTCTCCTTATCTCAATTATTTCTTACCGGTCTTACCAACTTTACGTCTGATAACTTCATCAGCATACTTGATACCCTTGCCCTTATATGGCTCTGGAGCTCTCTTTTCTCTGATGATTGCAGCGTGCTGGCCAACCGCCTCTTTGTCAATTCCCTTAACTGTGATTGTCTGTCCCTCTACAACTGTCTCAACTCCTTCAGGATCAACAAGCTCTACAGGGTGTGAATAACCAAGTGTCAGAGAGAGTGTCTTACCATTCTTTGCAGCTCTGTAACCTACACCGTTTACCTCAAGTTTCTTCTCGAAACCATCTGTTACACCAACAACCATGTTGTTGAGAAGGCTTCTTGAAAGACCATGTAATGCTCTTGTCTTCTTCTGGTCATCAGGTCTCTTAACCTCGATCTGACCATTCTCCTGCTCAAAAGAAATCTCTGCAGGGAAAACTCTTGTAAGGGTTCCCTTAGGTCCCTTTACAGTCACCTTATTATTTTCTGCAACTTCTACTGTTACACCAGCAGGAACTGCGATTGGCATTTTTCCAATTCGTGACATGCCCGTACCTCCAATTTACCAAATGAATGCAAGAACTTCGCCGCCAACCTGGAGCTCTCTTGCCTTTTTATCAGTTACAACGCCCTGGTTTGTAGAAATGATTGCAATACCAAGACCGCCTAATACTCTAGGAAGCTCATCCTTGCCTGCGTATACACGAAGACCAGGCTTTGAGATTCTCTTAAGACCAGTGATAACCTTATCGTTTCTGTCAGCACCGTACTTAAGTGTGATGTGAAGGTTCTTGAAAGAACCATCTTCAACAACGTCAAGCTTCTTAATATAGCCCTCTTCAAGAAGGATGTTTGCGATTGCAAGCTTCATCTTTGAAGAAGGAACATCAACAGTGTCATGCTTTGCAGTGTTTGCGTTACGAATTCTTGTAAGCATATCTGCAATAGGATCATTCATTGCCATTTTATATTTGCCTCCTTAATTATTTTTGCTTCGCCTTACTACTCCCCAAATTGAGCAGAGACACGAAGCCGCAATGTGTGATTAAAACAGTTAAAAAATTTATCCTGTGACCCCCATCCCAGGGTCACAAAGAAATTACCAAGATGCCTTACGAACACCAGGGATCTCGCCCTTATATGCAAGCTCACGGAAGCAAATTCTGCAGATTCCGTACTTTCTAAGATAAGCATGAGGACGACCGCAGATCTTACAACGGTTATAAGCACGTGTAGAGAACTTTGGTTTCATCTGCTGTTTCAACTTCATGGATAATTTAGCCATTGTGTCTATTTCCCTCCTTAATTACTTTGCAAAAGGCATATTGAACAGTGTGAGAAGCTCACGAGCCTCTTCATCTGTCTTAGCTGTTGTAGTGAAAATGATGTCCATACCTCTTGTCTTATCAATCTTGTCGTACTCGATCTCAGGGAAGATAAGCTGCTCCTTGATACCAAGAGCGTAGTTTCCTCTTCCGTCGAAAGAGTTAGGATTGATTCCTCTGAAGTCACGTACACGAGGAAGAGCCAGGTTTACGAGACGATCAAGGAAATCGTACATCTTATCACCACGGAGTGTAACCTTACATCCGATAGGCATACCCTCTCTTAACTTGAAGTTAGCGATTGACTTCTTAGCCTTTGTGATAACAGGCTTCTGACCAGAAATAATAGTCATATCGTTTGCAGCGTTCTCAAGAAGCTTAGCATTCTCCTTTGCTTCTCCAACACCCATATTGATAACGATCTTGTCGAGCTTTGGAACTTCCATTACATTCTTGTAACCGAACTTCTTTGTCATAGCATCAACGATCTCATTCTTGTATAAATCCTTATATCTACTCAACGTCTTTACCTCCTTTCCTTAATCAGTCGATAACCTCGCCAGTCTTCTTAGCGACGCGGTTCTTCTTAACTACCTTACCATTCTCATCCTTCTCAACCTTGAAGCCGATCTTGGTAGGCTTTCCTTTGTGAAGATAAACAACGTTTGAGATGTCGAGAGCAGCTTCTCTCTCAACGATTCCGCCGTTAGGATTCTTTGCTGATGGCTTCTCGTGTATTGTAGCCTTGTTAAGACCCTCTACAACAACCTTACCATTCTTTGCATCAACAGAAAGAACCTTGCCTTCCTTATTGAGCTCTTTACCAGCGATAACTCTTACTGTATCGCCCTTCTTGATCTTACTTGTTGACATCTAGGCGCCTCCTTATAATACTTCAGGAGCAAGAGAAAGGATCTTCATGAATTTCTTCTCACGAAGCTCTCTAGCTACTGGTCCAAAAATACGTGTTCCCTTAGGCGTACCATCTTCATTGATAACAACAGCAGCGTTCTCATCAAATCTGATGTAGGAACCGTCCTTACGACGTGTCTCTTTTACAGTACGAACGACAACAGCCTTTACAACATCACCCTTCTTTACAACTCCACCGGGTGTTGCCTCTTTTACAGATGCAACGATTGTGTCGCCGATTCTCGCATATCTTCTTGTAGATCCACCCATAACACGGATTGTCAGGAGCTCTTTAGCGCCTGTGTTATCAGCGACCCTAAGTCTACTTTCCTGCTGAATCATGATATTTCTCCTTCTTTCGAATTACTTTGCACGTTCAATAATGGATACAAGTCTCCATCTCTTATCCTTGGAGATTGGCTTTGTCTCCATGACCTTAACTGTGTCACCAATGCGGCACTCGTTGTTCTCGTCATGAGCCTTAAGCTTATATGTTCTCTTCACGATCTTCTTGTAAAGAGGATGCTTAACATGGTCCTCAATGGAAACTGTGATGGTCTTATCCATCTTATCGCTTGTTACTTTTCCAACACGCGTTTTTCTTAAATTTCTTTCCACGATCTATTTCTCCTTTTTTAATCGAAGCTTGCTTTGGCTTAGTTAGCTGCCTTAGCATTCTGTGTGATTACAGTCTGGATTCTTGCAATATTTCTTCTTACTTCTTTGATTCTTGCTGTATTATCCAGCTGGTTTGTAGCGTTCTGGAATTTCAAGTTGAAAAGTTCCTTCTTTGCTGAAACAAGCTCTGTCTGAAGCTCTTCAGCTGATTTAGCCATAAGCTCTGTTACATACTTATTTGTCTTCATTTAGATACACCGCCTTCCAAATCAGCCTTTGAAACGATCTTGCACTTGCAAGGAAGCTTGTGTGTCGCAAGACGAAGAGCTTCTCTCGCATCGGCCTCGGCAACTCCACCGATTTCGAACATTACACGACCAGGCTTAACAACAGCTACCCATCTGTCAGTTGCACCCTTACCGGAACCCATACGTGTTCCAAGAGGCTTTAATGTGATAGGCTTGTCAGGGAAAATCTTGATCCAAACCTGACCACCACGCTTGATGAAACGTGTCATAGCTACACGGGCTGCCTCAATCTGGTTTGAATTGATCCAGCAAGGCTCAAGCGCAACAATTCCGTACTCACCATAAGTGATTGTATTACCACGAGTAATTTTATGAGCCATTGAACCGCGGAACTGCTTGCGGTGCTTAACTCTCTTTGGCATTAACATTATTTATCGCTCCCTTCCTTATCTGAATTCTCACCGGCCTTGGTTGGAAGAACCTCACCCTTGTAGATCCATACCTTTACACCAACCTTACCGTAGGTTGTATCTGCTTCAGCAAAACCATAATCGATATCTGCTCTAAGTGTCTGAAGAGGAATTGTTCCCTCGCTGTAGAACTCTGAACGAGCGATATCAGCACCGCCGAGACGGCCAGAGCAGCATGCCTTGATACCAAGTGCATCTGTCTTCATTGTTCTGCTCATGCATGACTTCATTGCTCTTCTGAATGATACACGGTTCTCAAGCTGCTGAGCGATGTTCTCTGCAACAAGCTGTGCATCCTTATCAGGCTTCTTGATCTCTTTGATATCAACAAGAACCTTCTTATCTGTGAGCTTTGAAAGCTCCTTCTTTGTTACCTCAATCTCAGCACCGCCCTTACCGATTACTACACCGGGCTTAGCTGTGTATACGATAACCTTAACTCTGTCTGATGCTCTCTCGATCTCGATCTTAGAAACACCAGCAGCATATAACTTCTTCTTCAGAAATTTTCTGATATTGTAATCTTCTACCAGATTGTTAGCGAAATCTGTTGACTCAGCATACCACTTTGAATCCCAGTCAGCGATAACACCAACTCTAAGGCCATGAGGATTAACTTTCTGTCCCATTACTTGGTTCTCCTTTCAATTATCTCTCGTCCAATACAACAGTCAGATGACTCATTCTCTTGTTGATTCTGTAAGCTCTGCCCTGTGCTCTAGGCTGAATTCTCTTCATGATAGGGCCGTTGCTTGCTGTGCACTCAGCAACATAGAGATTTGATCTGTTCATACCTTTGTTGTTCTCAGCATTTGCTACAGCGCTGTTAAGAAGCTTGTAGATTACGCTTGATGCATATCTTGGATTGTACTGAAGGATTGCAAGTGCAGTCTCAACATCCTTTCCTCTGATAGCGTCCATTACGAAGCATGCCTTCTGAACTGGTATTCTAGCGTAAGATAACTTAGCAAAAGGTCTTGTTTCTCTATTGTCACGATTTCTGTTTCTCTTTATTTGTGATCTATGCTTAATTTCCTTTTCCACGTAAGTAGACCTCCTTTCATTGAATCAATTAGTTTATGCTGCTCTTTCTCTCAACGGGAGAATTTCCAGCATGTCCTTTGAAGGTTCTTGTAGGAACAAACTCACCGAGCTTGTGTCCAACCATATCTTCAGTAACATATACAGGAATATGCTTTCTTCCGTCATGAACAGCGATTGTGTGTCCAACAAAAGACGGGAAAATTGTAGAACGACGTGACCAGGTCTTTACTATCTGCTTCTGGCCCTCTGCGTTCATAGCATCTATCTTCTTTAACAGGCTTGCGTCTGCAAAAGGTCCCTTTTTAAGTGATCTAGACATTTTATTCCTCCTTATTTGATGGCTTTACCGTTTCTTCTTCTTACAATCAGCTTGTTAGAAGCCTTCTTAGCCTTACGTGTCTTGTAACCAAGAGCAGGCTTACCCCAAGGTGTGCTAGGACCAGAACGTCCGATAGGAGCTCTTCCTTCTCCACCACCGTGTGGATGGTCGTTAGGGTTCATAACAGACCCACGAACTGTAGGACGTACACCCATGTGACGGATACGACCGGCTTTACCATAGTTGATAAGGTTGTGATCACCATTTCCTACAACACCGATTGTTGCTCTGCACTCGATAGGAACCATTCTCATCTCGCCTGAAGGAAGACGAAGTGTTGCATACTTACCTTCTTTAGCCATGAGCTGAGCTGCGTTACCAGCTGAACGAACCATCTGGCCACCCTTTCCAGGATAGAGCTCGACGTTGTGTACGTTTTCACCGACAGGGATCTGTGAAAGTGGGAGGCAGTTACCAACACGGATTTCTGCGTTAGCACCGTTCATAACTGTCATTCCATCTGTTAATCCGTTAGGTGCAAGGATGTAAGCCTTTGTGCCATCCTCGTACTGGATAAGTGCGATATTTGCTGATCTGTTAGGATCATACTCAATTCCGATAACCTTTGCAGGCATATCGTCCTTGTTTCTCTTGAAATCGATAATTCTGTACTTAACTCTTCCACCGCATCCACGATGTCTTACTGTGATCTTACCCTGATTGTTACGACCAGCTTTGCTGTTCTTAGAAACAACAAGTGACTTCTCAGGAGTTGACTTTGTGATCTCTGAAAAATCAGATCCAGTCATGTTTCTTCTGGATGGGGTATATGGGCCGTATTTCTTAATTCCCATGATTCATTTCTCCTTTTAAATTTATCACGTGACTAGTGATACTCACTTGAATCCCGGACTCTTATATTAAGGATTCGCACGTATAGTTATTAGTTATAAATTAGAGTCCCTGGAAGATCTCGATGTCCTTGCTGTCCTCTGTGAGCTGAACAATTGCCTTCTTAGTCTTTGCTGTGAAGCCGATTGTCATTCCACGTCTTTTTCTCTTACCGTCAGCGTTGAGGGTGTTTACCTTAGCAACCTTTGTTCCCTCGAACATCTTCTCTACAGCTTCCTTGATCTGTGTCTTGTTAGCCTCAGGATTAACAAGGAAAGTGTACTTCTTATCAGCCATTGCGTTCATGCTCTTCTCTGTAAGAACAGGCTTAAGGATTACGTCATAATACTGTAATGCTGCCATTAGCAATACACCTCCTCTATCTTAGCAACTGCGTCCTTTGTAAGAACCAGTGTTCTAGCGTTTACGATATCATAAACATTAAGTGTGTTTGTAAGTGTTGTGTTAGCCTCTGCAAGGTTTCTAGCTGAAAGTACTACGTTCTGATCGTTGTCAGCAAGTACTACAAGAGCCTTACGTGTAGCCTTGAGGTTGTTCATAACCTCTGCGAATCTCTTTGTCTTGATCTCATCAAACTTGAGCTCGTCAACAACGATAAGGTTGCCTGCCTGAGCCTTGTCTGTAAGTGCAGACTTAAGAGCTGCTCTCTTCTCCTTCTTGTTCATCTTGAAAGAGTAATCTCTTGGAACTGGAGCGAATACAACTCCGCCGCCCTTCCACTGAGGAGCTCTGATAGATCCCTGTCTAGCATGACCTGTTCCCTTCTGTCTCCAAGGCTTTCTTCCGCCTCCGGAAACTTCAGAACGTGTCTTTGCTTTCTGTGTACCCTGACGGTTGTCAGCAAGCTGCTGAAGAACTGCCATGTGTACGAGATGTTCATTTACTTCAACTCCGAAGATAGCATCGCTTAAGTCGAGCTTGCCAACTTCTTTGCCTTCCATATTGTAAACAGATACATTAGCCATCTGTATGGTCCTCCTTTCGCGTTCTATTAGTTCTCAACCTTTACGGTTTCCTTGATAGCAACAAGTCCCTTCTTAGGTCCAGGAATAGCGCCCTTTACAAGAATAAGATTCTTGTCTGCATCTACTCTAACAACCTCAAGATTCTGAACTGTTACTTTTACGCTGCCCATGTGACCAGGCATTCCCTTGCCCTTGAATACGCGGCTAGGATCTGAACTGGAACCATTAGAACCCTGATGACGGTGGAACTTGGAACCGTGTGCCATAGGTCCTCTGTGCTGACCATTCTTCTTAATAGCACCCTGGAAGCCTTTTCCCTTTGAAACAGCTGTTGCATCAATCTTGTCGCCTTCAGCGAAGATATCAGCCTTGATCTCAGCGCCAAGTGCATACTCTGCAGCATTCTCGAACTTGAACTCTCTTACATATCTCTTGCAAGAAACTCCAGCCTTCTTGAAATGTCCCTGCTCAGCCTTTGTAGCGCCATGACGATGGTAGATTGTCTTGTTTCCGTTCTTGTCCTTGTTAACAACCTTTTCCTTCTTGTCAACAAATCCAACCTGAACAGCGCTGTAACCATCGTTCTCAACTGTCTTGATCTGTGTTACTACGCATGGTCCTGCCTGAAGAACAGTTACAGGAACCAGTGAACCATCTTCTTTGAAGATCTGGGTCATTCCGACCTTAGTAGCTAAAATAGCTTTCTTCATGTGTTTTTTACCTCCTTATTACGTCTACAGCGGATGCTTACTTCATTCGCAATGTCGCTTTAATTGCCTTCGCAACGTTTTGGCAATTCTCCAGTTTCACGGCATCATGCGTCTCGCATCATACTAGTAGAGGTGAATTGATTGTTTCTATTTATGATCAAGCGATACGGGTTTATATCACTTCATCTTTATGTTTATAGCCACACCTGCAGGCATCTCGAGTCTCTGAAGAGCCTCAACTGTCTTTGATGTAGGTGTGATGATATCGATCAGTCTCTTGTGAGTTCTCTGCTCGAACTGCTCTCTGGAATCCTTATACTTGTGAACCGCTCTAAGAATTGTTACAACTTCCTTTTTAGTAGGAAGAGGTACTGGTCCACTAACCTGAGATCCGTTCTTCTTGACTGTCTCGATGATCTTCTTGGCAGATGCATCAACAAGCTGATGATCATAAGCCTTAAGTGTAATTCTCATTACCTGATTTGCCATAAAAAAAGTCGCCTCCTTTTCGCACTTTTTGAATTAAGTACGACAAGCGGTGACTGTACACTCTCCCGTGTGTGTCCCGACCCTCATCACAAAGTAAGGCTCTGGAACTCTTAACACGTCGTTTCTGCCTTGGGTTAGTCGGCAGACTTCAATTTACTGTACAGTGACTTGTCGTCAGTTTGGTTGGCCATTATTCCGGCCTCTAGACATTCGCTCCACGGAAAACCTGCTTAACTGGATAAAGCAGCAACCTCACGCTTCATAGCTATCATGTCACAGCGTTTGTTAGTATAAAACATATTTTGTGCATTTGCAACAACTTTTTGAAAATTAATCAGTTTTATCCCAAAATCAGCGTTTTACAACTATTTTTCTTGATGTATTTTAATCTCTTATGGTTTTCTATTACCATTTTCCCGTCAATATATTACAATACATGGTGCATTTTTACCAAAAGACCTTTTTGATATTACCACATTACTATGGTTATAACCATTTAATTACTGTAAACTATTATTAAATTACTATATATAAGAGGATTAACTATGTGGATTGCAGACAATTGGAAAGACTATGAAGTCATAGATACATCAGCCGGAGAAAAGCTTGAGCGCTGGGGAGACTACTTCCTGGTTCGCCCGGACCCTCAGGTAATATGGAACACTGATAAGAATCACTTCGGCTGGAAGAAACCCAACGGCCATTACCACCGCAGCAACAAGGGCGGCGGCGAATGGGAATTCAACAAGCTTCCTGAGGAATGGTCCATCACCTACAGGGATCTCACCTTTAATCTGAAGCCCTTTAGCTTCAAGCACACAGGTCTTTTCCCTGAACAGGCAACTAACTGGGATTGGTTTTCTTCTATAATAAAGGAAGCAGATCGTCCGGTTAAGGTCCTTAACCTTTTTGCCTACACAGGAGGAGCTACAGTATCAGCTGCAAAGGCCGGTGCCAGTGTCACACACGTTGATGCCTCCAAGGGTATGGTTACCTGGGCAAAAGAAAATGCTGCCACATCAGGACTTACGGATGCTCCTATCAGGTATCTTGTGGACGACTGTGTTAAGTTTGTAGAAAGAGAAATCCGCAGAGGAAACAAATACGACGGAATAATAATGGATCCTCCTTCCTACGGAAGAGGACCCAAAGGAGAAATCTGGAAAATAGAAGAAAGTGTATTCCCATTTATCAAGCTCACATCACAGCTCCTTTCGGATACACCTCTTTTCTTCCTTATAAATTCATATACAACAGGTCTTCAGCCTGCAGTTCTTTCATATATGCTCCACACTGTTCTTGACCCTATCCATAAAGGAAAGGTAGAGGCCGAGGAGATAGGACTTCCGGTTAAGAGCAACGGTCTTATTCTTCCCTGCGGAGCAAGCGGTCGTTGGACATCGATTAACTAATATCTTTCATTATATAAAGAAAGGATGTACCCCATATCGGGATACATCCTTTTTAGTTTCAGCATCATTCATCTGTTGCATCAATCTTTTCCCTGATCTGCTGCATTCTCATATCAATCTGATTTATGAGATCTGCACTGAACTTCAGGTCCTCACTAATAACCTCGGCATTTTCAATATCTTTTTTGTACTTCATCTTATGCTCTAAACTTGCCCAGAAGTCCATTGCGATAGTTCTGAACTGTACCTCAACCTTCATGTATTCCTTCTCTTTTGTAAGGAAAATAGGAATCTCAATGATCAGGTGAAGGCTTCTGTAACCACTGTTCTTAGGCTTTCTGATATAGTCCTTTTTCTGAAGGACCTTAATATCATCCTGCTTAGCCAGACAGTCTGCCAACATATAGATGTCATCAACAAAGGAGCAAATAACCCTGATACCTGCTATATCTGAAAGATTCTCGTTGATATTATCAACGGTAAAATCCACGCCCTTACTAAGAAGTTTGTTGTAGATACTAACAGGAGTCTTAATTCTCATCTTGATGGCTTCAATAGGATTTCTCTTATTGCTAAGAGCAAGTTCCTTATTAAGTACATCAAGCTTGGTCCGTACCTGAGATAACGCACAGTCATATTTCATCATGAGGAGTTGGAACTCCTCGCTCTGCTCTCTCTTTTTTAGGAGTCGTTCAACGTCCCCCTGGGTTAATTCTTCCGGATTGTAGCCTCCGTTTGCTCCGCCTGGTATAGAGGTAAAGTTCATGCCGCTGTAGTCCTGGTGCTCTACTGCCATAAACTCACTTCCTTTCTGTATTTCCTCGAATACATTATACCTCTTTTCTCCAAAAGTTATGTGAACAGAATATTAAGTTTTTGTAATGGAAACAAATTTTTTTCGCGTTATGATTTGACATGAAAAATCCGCATGACATCTGTGTGCCACACGGATTTTTCTCCTCATAAAAAAACCACAATCCCCTCTATTTGACAAATCAATCTTTGTCACTTTGCTTCAGCCAATCTATCAGGCAGATCAGCAAGCGAAACCACACTATATTCCAGCTCGGTTCTCGGTCCGGCAAGAAGCTTGAACTTTGTGAGAACACGTCTGTATACTGTCTTGCAGCTCTCCTTGTTGGTTCCTACCAAAAGAAGCAGGAACTGGGATGCTGAATACTTACAATAGGTATCTCCCTGTCTCAAGGTCAAAGAGATTGCCTCCTGAAGAAGCTTAGCTCTTGTCTCAAGCTTGGCAGCGTTGGTAATTCTTTTACCTTCGTAGTCCACAATGTTAAGAAGCATCATGTAAACTGACTGTCCGCTTCTTTGCATATTGCGACTTAAGATATGATACGCATCGATGAAGCTTGGGAAAGAACAATCATATGCGCCATGATCGTCTCCGGCAACTGCGTCACGGTGTTCAAGAATTCCATCTCTGATCTGAAGGATCTTGCCAGGAGTATTCGTGATCTGACGACTCATCTTGTCATAACACTCCAGCAGATCATTGCTGGGAGTAACTCCAAGTTCATCAGTATAATATCTTACTGTCTCGTCATAAACCGCGTAGGCATCCTTGTAGGATTCCATTCCGATGAGGGCATTTATCTCACCGATCTGCCATTCATCATCGGGATAAAGCTCTGCTGCTTTCTTGTACACGCGGTACATGGCATCAAAATCTTTTCTCTTTTCATAGTATGTACCAAGTGCAACTACCGCCTCGGCATACATCTTCTGGAGCTTAACGCTTTTTACTATGAGCCATTCGGATGTGGCAAGTTCCGGCAGTATCTCTGCACGATACTCATCAAAGGCAGCCTTGTAATACTTTACGCTTTCAACTTCTTCCTCTGTCTCCCTGGCCTTCTCAACATTCTCAGTAAATCTCAGAACATCTGAATCGATTATCACTTGATCATCGGTAAAGAAAACGCCATCCTTATTGACAATGTAATCAAGATCAGGAAGGCCTGACTTCTTTAACTGCTTGTGCATCTGATAGATAAGATTGTTAAAGCTGTTGCTTAAGTTAGACTGTTCTTCTCTATCATAAAGGATACTGGTAAGTTGATCCTTCTGTATTCCAGAACTTCCGCTTAACCAAACCATCTCAAGAAGCTGGATGTATTTTGCAGTCTTGTTTTTGCCGATGGATATATTTTTTCCTTCGTACGTAATGGCAAGTCCACCAAACATATTCACTTGAATAGTAGCTTTAGTACCCAGTCCCATAACGTCTACCTCAATTGTTTACTGCTTCCTTAGCATTTCCAACATAATTGCAGACACTATAGCTATCGCATGTACCACTTTTGCAATCAGCCCTGAAATTAGACCACTTACAGCACCAGCATTCCCTCATGGGAACAAGTGCACCATCGTCCGGTTCGAAATGATCGCAACAGTAGCTTTCCTGAACCACCAAAAGCCCCATTTCATCATACTTATGACTACTCATTCCAAGCCCCCTGATAATCATTGAAATTAGTTTTCTTCCTGAGTATAGTATAGCCAAAAAAGAATTTCATTTTCTATGATTGTCGAAAAGTGTCTTTTTTTTGTCGTAGAATGCATTTTATATGATTTTTAATCCATTTTTATAGACAGCTCGCAGACTAAGATCCTCTTTATTTAAAAGAACTATATCCGCAACGTTACCTTTTTTGATAACGCCATACCTGTCATCAACCCCTATACGCCTTGCAGGATTTATAGTTGCTGCCGCCACAGCATTTTCCAGAGTGATTCCCATTTCAAGAACAGCATATCGCATGCAGTCCATCAGATCAAACACCGAGCCGGCGATATTTCCTTCCTGGGCCAACGTGCATCTGTTTCCCGTCTTCACTATCTGCTTCCCTCCAAGAGTATACTCTCCGTCAGGCATTCCTGTACAGCGAAGACTGTCGCTTATGAGTATCATCCTGTCGGCGCCCATCACTTTAAAAGCAGTACGTACTGCAACCGGATGCACATGAATTCCGTCACAGATTATTTCAGCCGTGACGTGATCCGAATCAAACACAGCTCCTACAACTCCCGGATCTTTGTGACCATATCCGCTCATTGCATTATATAAGTGTACTGCGTGATCTGCACCGGAATCGATAGCTCTTTTCGCTGTGACGTAGTCTGCCCCTGTGTGAGCAAGAGATACTGTCACCTTATCTTTAACAGCTTTGATGTATCGCTCAAAGTCAGGGTTATCCTCCGGAGCAAGTCCTATTATCTTCAAAAGACCTTTCGATGCGTTGTAAAACTCATCCACCAGCTCGACTGAACATTTCTTTATATGAGTCTCGTTCTGAGCTCCTATTTTAGTTCTGCCTATAAAAGGACCTTCCATATTGAAGCCAACAACATCTGCAGCCTTAGGATGTTCTCCCTCAGCAAACCTGGCACCAAGCGAAAGGATGTCTTTCAGCGCTCCCACCGGTAAAGTCAGCGTTGCTGGACAGATTGCTGTAACGCCCTTCCCAGCCTCGTACAGCGCAATGTTTTCAAAGGCCTCCATAGTGCCATCACAAATGTCATATCCAAGAGCTCCATGAAAATGGATGTCCACAAGCCCCGGAATTGCATAACAATCAAAGGCATCCACTTCCTGCCCGAAGTCAGATGCCTCCTCTGTAAATTGTCCTTCATTAATATAGATGTCTCTCTTTATAAACTTCCTGTCTTCTCCGAAGACCAAAGCCCCTGAAATCTTCATATCTTTATTATTTCATTTGATTATTGGATATCTGTTTCCTTTGGAGTTCTTTCAAACCAATTGAATTTCTTTCCCACTACCATGAGAACTGCAAGGTATACACCATTCATGGCTACTGCCAGTATTACGTCCTTGAGTTGGCCACCGTTGGTGGATATTGTCTTAAAGCCAAATCCATTCATGATAAAGAGTGTCATGTTATTTACTATATGCGCAGCGCAGGATGCTTCAAGTCCCTTTGTATAATATACCATATAGCCCATTATAAAGCCTGATAGTAATACTTCAATTACTCCATATACTCCATAGGGATGTCCCATGGCAAAGAGTATTGTCTGAAGAACAATAGCCAGAATAGGTATTTTCACCCAGCTTCCAATTCCCTGGAGAATAACTCCTCTGAACATAAACTCCTCACCGCAGCACTGCAAGGGGCCTAGTATAATGCAGGCAATAAAGCCAAGAATTGTAAACTCAACAGGGCCTCTTTCTTTGACACTCATCAAAACATCAATAAATACCGGAATACCAACTATTATTAGCGCAGGTACCATGACTTTTCCAAAGATCTTAAAGTTGAATCCGCCGCAGGATGAAGCCACTGTATGAAAAGGTCTGACCTTTACAATTTTGGTTGCAATTGCCACACCTAGCAACAAACCGGCTACACCTCCCAGGGAAACAATCGATCCAGGCAGCGAATATACATCCATACCATCATAGGATTGTCTCAAAGTATCTAAGATCTGCACGGGATTTCCGCCGCTGATCGTAACAATAACCATAGCAAGGACTGTACAGAGTATAGTTACCAGTATCCACACAGCTCCGGCAATGATAGCCTCCAGGATTGGCTTAAACCATTTGTATCTCTCAAATTTCCGCAAGTAAGTAATATAATCCATAATATCCCCCTCTAATATTATTGTATCATTCTCTAAAAGTAATGTTACCTGTTGCAGGATCCATTCCATCCACAATAGCTAGAGATTCAAGTCTGTAACCCAAATTTCTGATTATCTGACCTCCCGGCTGAAAGCCTTTTTCAATAGCTATACCAATTCCGGATACAGTGGCATTAGCATTATTTATTATGGAGATCAGTCCCTGCAATGCACATCCGTTTGCCAGGAAATCATCAATAATAAGAACCTTATCATTCTCATTAAGGTACTTTTTTGATACGATCACATGATTCTTATTTTTGTGAGTAAAAGATTCTACTTCAGCAGTATACATTTCGCCATCAAGATTGATACTTTGTGACTTCTTGGCAAATACAACAGGAACATTAAAGTGTCTTGCTGCTACGCAGGCAATACCTATACCTGATGCTTCAATGGTCAGAATCTTGTTTATCTGAGTGCCTTCAAATCTTTTGGCCCATTCCGCTCCCATCTTATCAAAGAGCTCAACATCTAACTGATGGTTCAAAAAACTGTCCACCTTTAGTATATTACCTTCCTTAACAATACCATCCTTTATAATTTTCTCTTCAAGAAAATTCATCTTTCCACCTTCTTTGCTCTATAATCCAGATTAAAAAGTCCTTTATCTTTCTTCACGGAAATAATTTGTTCCAAGGCTCTTTGGGGGTTGATTCTCACGTTTGTTCCTCATGCTGGTAAAAACAAGAACCACAAGTGTAACAATATAAGGAATCATCTTATACAGCTCTTTGTATTCAGTGTGTGTCCCCGAAGGAAGATACAGATACAGAATGTAAAGGCCTCCAAAAAGTATTGAAGATAAAATACCAATATCAGGCTTCCATATCGTAAAGATAACAAGAGCTATAGCAAGCCATCCCCTGTCGCCAAAAGCATCATTTGACCATACACCACATGCATAATCCATTACATAGTATAATCCGCCAAGTCCTGCTATCATGCATCCAAGGCATGTTGAAATATATTTATACTTTGTTACATTGATACCTGCAGCATCTGCCGCTGCCGGATCCTCGCCCACAGCGCGAAGGTGAAGACCTACTCTTGTCTTTTTAAGTACAAACGCTGCAATTAAAGCAATTATAATTGCTACATATGCAAGAAAACCGTATGAGAGGAATACCTTGCCAAACCAACCTTCTTTCGAAGCGAAAGGCAGAGTTTTGCTAAAATAAGCAGACGTGGCTGATAGTGAAATTGATGGAACATCAGCACCTGCAAGCTTTATCAGAGATCCTCCGAAGAAATTACCAAAACCTATACCAAATGTAGTCATGGCAAGGCCTGTAACATTCTGATTGGCTCTCAAACTGACAGTCAAAAAGCAGTATAACAATCCCATCAATAAAGAACCTGTAAGCGCACAGATAAGTGGTATAAATACTGCAAGAAAACCATTGATATCTCCTGACGGTACTGACTGTTCATAGAAAAACGATCCTATAACACCGCTTATGGCGCCTACATACATAACCCCTGGAATTCCGAGATTCAGATTTCCTGATTTTTCTGTAATTGTTTCACCTGTACTTCCAAGCAATAGAGGAACGCCCTGCTGCACGGCTCTTGGTATAAATGCTACCAGACTAAACATTATGCGTCCTCCTTTCCTAAATCCTTACGTACAATGATTTTATACCTGATAAAAAACTCACATCCAATTATAAAAAACAGGATGATTCCAGTCAGAATATCCGCAAAGCTCTGATTAAGCTCAAACACAGTGGATATTTCACTGGCTCCTCTATCCATGAAGATGATCAAAAGACTGGTGAAGATCATTGCAACCGGATTAAACTTTGCAAGCCATGAAACCATAACGCCAGTAAAGCCCTGACCATCAGTTATGGTTGTGGTTATCGTGTGATTAATTCCTCCCACCAAAAGAAGACCTGCCAAACCACAAATTGCACCAGACAATAGCATAGTTCTAATTATGACCTTCTCAACATTAATTCCTACATATCTGGCAGTATTCTGACTTTCACCAACAACTTCTATTTCATATCCATGTTTGGTGTATTTCAGATAAATGTACATCCCAATAGTGACAATAAAAGCGGCAATAATGCTTAAAAGGTATTTATTGCCAACATTTGGAAGCCAACCTATATTTGAATTCTGGTTAATGATACCAATCTTGCCAGAGCCTTTAGGAACCTCCCAGACTATAGTAAAATACGCCACCAGCTGAGTAGCAATATAATTCATCATCAGCGTTGAAAGTGTTTCGTTGGTGTTCCATTTTGCTTTGAAGAGCGCTGGAATTACTCCCCAGATTGCTCCTGCAAGTATAGATGAAATTACCATAAGAATAATTATGACTGCGTTTGGAAGCTTGTCTGCTAATGTGATCATACATGTCGCAGCTGCAAGACCTCCCATCAGAACCTGTCCTTCGCCGCCAATATTCCAAAACTGCATCTTAAATGCAGGCGTAAGTGCCAGAGAAATAATAAGAAGAATAGCTACATATTGGAGTGTAATCCAGTTTTTTCTCTGGGTGCCGAATGCGCCTTTAAAAATAGTCACAAATATGGATATAGGATTGTCACCTGTGCATATCATGGTAATTATTGCGCATACTGCCAAAGCAGCCAGAATAGCAATTAACCTTATAATCCAAGCTTCTTTATTGCTTATTTCTGCTCTTTTTACAATGTGAAAACGAGGCTCTTTTACTTTCTGTTCCATTCTTAAGCCTCTCCTTTCTGTGTCATCATTGAACCCAAGGTATACTTATCGGTATTCCTGCCATCTACGATTCCCGTAACTTTACCGCCACAAAGGACAAGAATCCTGTCGCAAAGCTCAACAAGAACATCCAGATCCTCACCCACAAAAACAACCGCTGCTCCGCGTTCTTTTTGCTGATTGATAAGGTCATATATCTGATAGGAGGAATTAATATCAAGCCCTCTTACTGCATATGCGGTAAGCAAAACCTTAGGTCTTGAGGCTATTTCTCTTCCAACAAGGACCTTTTGAACATTGCCCCCTGAAAGTCTTCGTACCGGAGTGTCTACACTTGGAGTTGATACCTCCAATTTTTCAACAATCTTTTCTGCAAGTTCTCTAGGCTCTTTCTTTTCTGTGAAAAACCTTGACTTGCCGTTTCTATATGATCTAAGCATCATATTGTCCGCAAGATTCATATTTCCAACAAGTCCCATACCGAGTCTGTCTTCAGGAACAAAAGACAGCTTTACGCCAAGATCAGAGATTTCCCTGGGTGACTTTCCAAGAAGTTCCTCCGTTCTGCCATCCTGGTGGATATATGTGATTTTGCCATCTTTAACAATTTCGAGGCCAGCAATTGCTCTGAGCAGTTCCTTTTGTCCACAGCCTGATATTCCAGCAATACCTAATATTTCTCCCGTATTAGCAGTAAAAGATACATCATCAAGCTTAACTACTCCTTCTTCATCCACTACTGTAAGATTTTCTACAATAATACGTGGTTTTGGATTAACAGGTTCGGGTCTGTTGATATTAAGAAAAACTGAATGCCCCACCATCATATCAGTCATTTTCTGAGCATCGGTTTTGCTGGTCTTCATATCACTGACAAATTCACCATGGCGCAGGACCGCAACCCTGTCAGATATACTCTGTACCTCGTTTAGCTTGTGAGTAATTATAACTATGGATTTTCCATCTTTTTTCATATTTCGCACAACATTAAAAAGTTTCTCGGTTTCCTGAGGTGTCAGTACCGCTGTAGGTTCATCCAATATTAAAATATCTGCCCCCCGGTAAAGTACCTTAACAATCTCTACCGTCTGCTTTTCGGAAACTGACATGTCATATATCTTCTTGTGTATATCAATCTCGAATCCGTATTTGTCGCAGATTTTTTTGATATTTTCTTCAGCCTCTTTTATCTTAAGCTTTCCTTCAAGTCCAAGAATTATATTCTCTGTCGCATTGAATACATCTATAAGCTTAAAATGCTGATGGACCATTCCTATTCCCAGGTCAAAAGCATCCTTGGGAGAACGGATTACAGCTTCCTTGCCGTTTATGATAATCTTACCGGCATCGGGATAATAGATTCCTGCCAGCATATTCATAAGAGTTGTTTTACCGCTTCCATTCTCACCAAGAAGAGATAATATCTCCCCCTTATAAACATCGAGAGTGACATTGCTATTTGCAGTTACATTACCGAAAGACTTTGTAATGCCACGAAGTGATATGGCTATTTCTTTGTTATCCACAGTTATCACCTTTCATAATGACTTAATAGACTAAAAAATGGGAAATCTTTGATGCAGCACAGAAATCCTGTGCTCCCAAAGATTTCCCTAAATTACATGAGATTAAAGATTAGTACGCAGTATCAAGAAGTGAAATTCCATCAATCTGTAAATCAAAGTATGGAGCTGAGCGGAATTCAGGACTGGATTCTGCAAAATAGCCATCTGTAATAACTTCTGTATCAGCTGTATAATCAGCATCTGTATCAACATCAGCCATGTAAGATGTAAGTGTCTCACCGTTTACAGTAAATGTAGTTGTATCAAATACATGCAGTTTACCTGCCTTCATAGCTGCTTCAGCTTCAGCTATCGCTTCTGCTGTACCTTCTGCAGCTGCACCACCAAGATCTGTAAGAACAACAGAACCTGTCTCAAGTGTTCCAACCCAATCAGTTGAAATCTCTTTTCCATTTGCAACAGCGTCAATAATATAAGCGAAATATGGAGCCCAGTCAATTCTTGAAGAAACTATAAATGTGTTAGGGCATGCAGAAGCTGTGCTTCCGTTGTAAGATACGTCAGGTACACCTGCCTTCTCACAGGCTGTAGGAGCTCCCATTGAATCAGCATGCTGTGAAAGAAGAACACAACCATCTTCAATAAGCTTGTTAGCACCTTCCTTTTCAGCTGTTTCATCGTACCAAGAACCTGTAAAGGTTACTTCCATTGTAGCTGATGGACATACAGAACGTGCACCAAGGAAGAATGATGTGTAACCAGAAATAACTTCGGCATATGTGTATGCACCAACATAACCAATCTTAGCCTGATCTTCTGTGATTTTT
The DNA here is from genome assembly GCF_000702965.1 of Butyrivibrio sp. AE2032. Lineage (NCBI taxonomy): Bacteria > Bacillati > Bacillota > Clostridia > Lachnospirales > Lachnospiraceae > Butyrivibrio > Butyrivibrio sp. AE2032. The sequence continues at coordinate 578,272 of NZ_JNLF01000003.1, forward strand.
CCGCTTTTGATCATTTCGTTAAGCTTCATTCCAGCAGTAATACCAGCAAGATAGCGTCCCTCATATATTGTTGCAAAAGCGTTATGATAATTTGAAAGTCCCTCTGTATGTGCCTTTGTTCCCGTAGCGTGGCAGAACTGAACATTAGGATATTCCTTAGCTGCCTCGATCATGTAATCTTCATGACCAAATGAATCAGCAAATACGATATCGCAGCCTGCATCTGCAAGTTCACATGCTGCCTCATAGCACTCCTGGCCCTCAGGAATATTTGTTTTTAACATGTATTCAACACCAGCAGCTTCACAAGCCTGTGTAGCACCATTGATAAAGTTCAGATCGTATGTTGAGTTCTCATCATGTAAAAAGATAAAACCAACCTTTACGTTTGATGAAGCTGTCTGTGAAGACTTTGCTGATTCTGCTTCAGATGAACCAGAGCAAGCTGATAATGCCATTACCATTGTGGCAGCAAGGAAAACTAACAGTACTTTTTTTAATTTTTTCATTTCATCCTCCTTTTTAAATCGAATACTGATCAAAAGAAAAGGCGTAGAAACAATGTTTCTACGCCTACAAGATTTGATATCATTAACAATTAATCACATATAAAAATTGCTAAATATACACCAAACACTCGATAGTCCGGTTATTTACGGCAACCGGGTAGAAACATCAAATCCATATCATTTGACCTATATCGATTAAATACCCGCCTATAGTAGCAAAAATACATCAAGATTACAAGTATTTTTTAATAAAAGGATTAATTTTCTTCAATTTTACTAGCACAAGCATTCGCTAAGCGAACCTCGATTCCGCTGCGCTTCATCTCGGTCACGGCATTCGCTGAATGTCTAAATGCAAAAAAACAGCCCATATCGTGCAAGCACGATGGGCTGTTTTATTTGCATTTAATCGCTTAGCTCATAGCTAACGTGAACATTACTCAACGATTGTAGCAACCTTACCTGATCCAACTGTACGTCCACCCTCACGGATAGCGAACTTAAGACCCTGCTCCATAGCGATTGGGTGAATAAGCTCGATAGACATTGTTACGTGGTCACCAGGCATGCACATCTCAACACCATCAGGGAGGTTGCAGACACCTGTAACGTCAGTTGTTCTGAAGTAGAACTGAGGTCTGTAGTTTGTGAAGAAAGGTGTATGACGGCCACCCTCATCCTTTGTAAGTACGTATACCTCAGCAGTGAACTTTGTGTGGCATGTTACTGTGCCAGGCTTTGTGATAACCTGACCTCTCTGGATACCATCACGGTCAACACCACGAAGAAGAAGTCCTACGTTGTCACCAGCCTCGCAATAGTCCATAGTCTTTCTGAACATCTCGATACCAGTACATACAGACTTAGAAGTCTCTTCCTTGATACCAACGATTTCGATTTCGTCGTTGAGGTTAAGGTGACCTCTCTCTACTCTACCAGTAGCAACTGTTCCACGACCTGTGATTGTGAATACGTCCTCAACAGGCATAAGGAAAGGCTTATCTGTCTCACGAGTAGGTTCAGGGATGTAAGAATCAACTGTGTCCATGAGCTCCATAACCTTGTCGCCCCACTCAGACTTAGGATCCTCAAGAGCCTTAAGAGCTGAACCACGAATGATAGGTGTGTCATCTCCAGGGAACTCATACTCAGTAAGAAGGTCTCTGATCTCCATCTCAACGAGGTCGAGAAGCTCAGGATCATCAACCATATCGCACTTGTTCATGAATACGATGATGTAAGGAACACCAACCTGACGAGCAAGAAGAACGTGCTCCTTAGTCTGTGCCATAACACCGTCAGTAGCAGCAACAACGAGGATAGAACCATCCATCTGAGCTGCACCTGTGATCATGTTCTTAACGTAGTCAGCGTGACCTGGGCAGTCTACGTGAGCGTAGTGTCTGTTAGCTGTCTCGTACTCGATGTGAGCAGAGTTAATTGTGATTCCACGCTCTTTCTCTTCTGGAGCCTTATCGATCTGATCGAATGCTACAGCAGGTGAAAATCCTCTGTCAGCAAGAACAGTTGTGATAGCAGCTGTAAGAGTTGTCTTACCATGGTCAACGTGTCCGATTGTACCAATGTTAACGTGTGGTTTGCTTCTGTCAAACTTAGCTTTTGCCATTTCTAAATATCCTCCTTAGTGAAATGTTAATAAACATTTTCATACATAATTTAACCGACTATATCGATTATATTAAAAGTTAGCCGTGAAATCAAGCTTAAACTTAGATTTCACGGGACTTTCTTTTAAATTAAACGCTCTAGATGATTAGTTTCCCTTGTTTGAAAGGACTTTCTCCTGAACGTTCTTAGGAACTGGAGCATACTTCTCGAAGAACATTGAGTAGTTTCCACGTCCCTGAGTTCTTGAACGAAGGTCTGTTGCGTATCCGAACATCTCCGCAAGAGGCACATGTGCTCTTACGATCTTTCCGCCGCCGAGATCATCCATACCCTCAACCTGTCCACGACGAGAGTTAACGTCACCGATAACATCTCCCATGTACTCCTCAGGCATAGTAACCTCAACCTTCATGATAGGCTCAAGAAGAACAGGTGCTCCCTTCTGCATAGCATCCTTGAATGCCATAGATCCAGCAATATGGAATGCCATCTCAGATGAGTCTACCTCGTGGTATGATCCGTCGTATACTGTAGCGTGTACACCAACAACAGGATATCCACCAAGTGTTCCGGCCTTCATAGCCTCTTCGATACCTTCGCTGATTGGCTGGATGAATTCCTTAGGAATAGCACCACCAACAACTTCGCTATCAAACTGGTAAAGGTTGTCGCCGTTTGCATCCATAGGCTCAAAACGAACCTTACAATGTCCGTACTGACCACGTCCACCGGACTGCTTAGCGTACTTAGACTCAACATCAACTGCCTTTGTAAGAGCCTCTCTGTAAGCAACCTGAGGTGCACCAACGTTAGCCTCAACCTTGTACTCTCTAAGAAGTCTGTCAACGATGATATCAAGGTGAAGCTCACCCATACCAGCGATGATTGTCTGACCTGTCTCAGGGTTTGTATGTGCTCTGAATGTAGGATCTTCTTCAGCAAGCTTCATAAGAGCCTCATCAAGCTTCTGCTGACCAGCCTTAGTCTTAGGCTCGATAGCAAGCTCGATAACAGGATCTGGGAACTCCATAGACTCAAGAATAACAGGATTCTTCTCGTCACAGAGTGTATCACCAGTTACTGTGTTCTTAAGACCAACAGCTGCTGCGATATCTCCTGAATAAACCTTATCAAGATCTGAACGCTTATTAGCGTGCATCTGAAGGATACGTCCAAGACGCTCCTTTGAATCCTTAGTACTGTTAAGTACGTAAGAACCTGAATTTGCAGTTCCACGATATACACGGAAGAATGCAAGCTTTCCAACGAATGGATCGCTGACAATCTTGAATGCAAGAGCTGCAAATGGGCCATCGTCTGTTGACTCAACCTCAAGCTCGTTACCATCCATATCTGTACCCTTACATGCAGGGATATCGATAGGTGAAGGCATGAACTCGATAACAGCATCGATGAGCTTCTGGATTCCTCTGTTCTTGTGAGCTGAACCACAGCAAACAGGGAATGCCTTACACTCGCAAGTTGCCTTACGAAGTGCTGCCTTAAGATCAGCAACTGAAGGCTCCTCACCCTCAAGGTACTGCATCATAAGGTCTTCATCGAGATCGCAGATCTTCTCAACAAGCTCTGAGTGATAAAGCTCTGCATCATCCTTAAGGTCAGCAGGGATCTCACCAATTGTAACATCCTCACCCTTATCATCGTTGTAGATGTAAGCCTGCATCTCGAAAAGATCGATAATTCCCTGGAACTGATCCTCAGCTCCGATAGGGATCTCAATCATAATAGCATTTTTCTTAAGTCTATTACGGATCTGCTCTACAGCGCCGTAATAGTTAGCGCCGATGATATCCATCTTGTTGATGAATGCCATACGAGGAACGTTAAATCCATCAGCCTGTCTCCAAACGTTCTCAGACTGAGGCTCAACGCCTTCCTTAGCACTAAATACACCAACTGCACCATCAAGTACGCGAAGTGAACGCTCAACCTCAACAGTGAAGTCTACGTGACCAGGAGTATCAATGATATTGATACGGTGCTCTAAAGCGCCTGGCTTTGTCTTACCATTTTCCTGAAGTGTCCAATGGCAAGTTGTAGCTGCAGATGTGATTGTGATACCACGCTCCTGCTCCTGTTCCATCCAGTCCATGGTAGCAGTTCCTTCGTAGGTCTCACCAATCTTATAGTTTACACCGGTATAGTAAAGAATACGCTCTGTAAGAGTAGTCTTACCAGCATCAATGTGTGCCATGATACCGATGTTCCTGGTTCTCTCCAATGGGTATTGTCTATCAGCCAAAGGTTCTTCCTCCTAAATAATTTAAACCAACGTCTATTCACAAAAGATACTAAATCAAAATTAGAATCTGTAGTGTGAGAACGCCTTGTTTGCTTCTGCCATCTTGTGCATATCTTCTTTTCTCTTTACAGCTGCACCAGTGTTATTGTATGCATCCATAATCTCTGAAGCGAGTCTGTCAACCATTGTCTTCTCGCCACGAGCTCTTGAGAAATTAACAAGCCAGCGAAGTGCAAGAGCCTGACGTCTATCTGGTCTAACCTCAATAGGAACCTGGTATGTAGCACCACCGATACGTCTAGCCTTTACCTCGAGAGCAGGCATGATGTTATTCATAGCTCCCTCGAAAACTTCAAGAGCAGGCTTTCCAGCCTTCTCCTCTACCTGTGCGAATGCACCATATACGATCTTCTGTGCAACACCCTTCTTGCCATCAAGCATAACTGTGTTGACAAGCTTTGTTACAACCTTGTTATCGTATAAAGGATCCGCTAATACGTCACGTTTTACAATATGTCCTTTACGCGGCACGGTTCTTCCCTCCTTTAGAATTGCAATGATAGTAATAAATCACTGCTTACTACAATCATCGGTACTCACTAATTTAGTGTACGTGCGGTTTTCTTACTACTTTATATATAGAATAGAACACCAACACTTTAAAAAATTAGATCAAATTGTTTCTTACTTCTGCTTAGGTCTCTTAGCGCCATACTTAGAGCGAGCCTGTTTTCTGTCAGCAACACCTGCTGTATCAAGAGTACCTCTGATGATGTGGTATCTTGTACCAGGCAGATCCTTAACTCTTCCACCACGGATGAGAACTACGCTATGCTCCTGAAGGTTGTGTCCCTCACCAGGAATGTAGCTGGTTACCTCAATACCGTTAGAAAGACGTACTCTGGCGATTTTTCTCAGAGCAGAGTTAGGCTTCTTAGGTGTAGCTGTCTTAACAGCTGTGCAGACACCACGCTTCTGAGGAGAAGCTGTTGCTGTTGCCTTCTTGTGAAGAGAGTTAAAGCCCTTCTGAAGAGCAGGAGCAGTAGACTTCTTAACAGATGTCTGACGACCCTTTCTAACTAACTGGTTAAATGTTGGCATTCTTTTTACCTCCTATTTTGATATATGCATAAGACAAAGGGGCATAGTTTCACCCCTTTGTCAATACACGCAATTATGAATTATAAATACATTCATTTTTGTTGTCAACAAAAATTTTTATATACGAAAATTATTCCTCTTCGTCTACTTCGATGTCCTCATCATCACCCGCAAAGTCATCAACATCGACAAGCTTTTCATCATCGAAGTCTCTTCTCTTCTTCTTGAGAATGAGCTTCTCAGGATCCTTGAAGTTGGCATCTGTATTAAGAGCTGTAGATCTATATCTCTTCATACCTGTACCAGCAGGGATCAGCTTACCAATGATAACGTTCTCTTTAAGTCCGATAAGAGGATCAACTTTACCCTTGATTGCTGCATCAGTAAGAACCTTTGTTGTCTCCTGGAAGGAAGCAGCTGAAAGGAATGAGTTTGTAGCAAGAGCTGCCTTGGTAATACCAAGAATAACCTGCTTTCCTTCTGCTGGCTTCTTGCCCTCAGAGATAAGAGCTTCGTTGCTGTCCTCGAAATCAAGAACATCTACAAGAGTTCCAGGAAGGTAATCTGTATCTCCACTCTCGTCAATTCTTACCTTCTTAAGCATCTGACGAACGATAACTTCGATATGCTTATCGCAGATATCAACACCCTGAAGTCGGTAAACTCTCTGAACCTCTCTTAAGAGATAATCCTGAACTGAACGGATTCCCTTGATCTTAAGAAGATCATGAGGATTTACTGAACCTTCTGTAAGTTCGTCACCGGCCTCGATGGTTGTGTCATCAAGAACCTTTATACGAGAACCGTAAGGAATGAGGTAAGCCTTTGACTCACCGGTCTCATCGTTAGTAACGATAACCTCACGCTTCTTCTTTGTATCTCTGATCTCAACGTGTCCGTCAAGCTCTGAGATAATAGCAAGTCCCTTAGGCTTTCTTGCCTCGAAAAGCTCCTCTACACGAGGAAGACCCTGTGTGATATCTCCACCGGCAACACCACCAGTATGGAAGGTTCTCATTGTAAGCTGTGTACCAGGCTCACCGATTGACTGAGCGGCGATGATACCAACTGCCTCACCTACCTGAACTGCTTCACCGGTAGCCATGTTAGCACCGTAGCACTTAGCGCAGATACCGTTGTGTGAACGGCAGGTAAGGATTGTTCTGATCTTAACAGCCTCAACTGGGCCACCCTTACTGTTAACTCCTACTGAAAGGATCTTAGCTGCACGGGATGGTGTGATCATGTGATTCTTCTTAACGATCACGTTTCCATCTTTATCTTTAATAGTATCGCAGGCATATCTTCCTGTGATTCTATCCTTAAGAGGCTCGATTGTCTCTTTTCCATCCATGAATGCCTTAACAGTCATTCCAGGAATAACTTCCTTACCCTCACAGCAGTCAACTTCTCTGATGATAAGTTCCTGTGATACGTCAACCATTCGACGTGTAAGGTATCCTGAGTCAGCAGTACGAAGCGCTGTATCGGAAAGTCCTTTACGAGCACCGTGAGCTGACATGAAGTACTCCAGAACATCAAGACCTTCACGGAAGTTAGACTTGATAGGAAGCTCGATGGTACGACCTGTTGTATCGGCCATCAGTCCACGCATACCAGCCAGCTGCTTGATCTGCTGGTTACTACCACGGGCTCCGGAGTCAGCCATCATATAGATGTTGTTGTACTTATCAAGACCTGCAAGCAGCTCCTCAGTGAGCTTTTTATCGGTCTCCATCCAGGTATCAACAACTTCGCTGTAACGCTCTTCGTCTGTGATAAGACCACGACGATAGTTAGCTGCGATAGTATCAACTGTAGCCTGTGCTTCATCAAGCATCTGCTGCTTCTGCTCAGGCACTGTCATATCAGCGATAGAAACTGTCATGGCAGCACGAGTTGAATAGTGATAACCTGTAGCCTTGATATTATCAAGTACCTCTGCTGTAGCAAAAGTACCATGTGTATTGATCATAGCTGTAACGATCTGCTTGAGCTGTTTCTTACCAACCATGAAGTCAACCTCAAGGTCTAAGAACTTCTCTGGATCGCTTCTGTCTACATATCCAAGATCCTGAGGAATAATCTCATTGAACAGGAATCTTCCAAGTGTAGACTCTACAAGACCAACTACAAGCTCGCCATCGGCGTTCTTCTTCTCCATTCTGATCTTGATTCTTGTCTGGAGAGTAATGTAGTTGTTCTCATATGCAAGAATTGCCTCATCAACGCTCTTGAAGCACTTGCCTTCACCGAGAGCACCAGGTCTCTCCTGTGTCAGATAGTAGATACCAAGAACCATATCCTGTGTAGGAACGTTAACAGGGCCACCATCTGAAGGCTTCAGCAGGTTGTTAGGTGAGAGCATAAGGAATCTGCACTCAGCCTGAGCCTCAACTGACAGAGGAAGGTGAACAGCCATCTGGTCGCCGTCAAAGTCGGCGTTGAAAGGTGTACATGCAAGAGGATGAAGCTTAATAGCCTTACCTTCAACAAGAATTGGCTCAAATGCCTGAATACCAAGTCTGTGAAGTGTGGGAGCACGGTTAAGCATTACAGGATGCTCCTTGATAACGTCCTCGAGCACATCCCATACCTGCTCATCAAGACGCTCTACCAGCTTCTTTGCATTTTTAATGTTCTGTGAGATTCCTCTGGAAACAAGCTCCTTCATAACGAAAGGCTTGAAAAGCTCGATAGCCATCTCCTTTGGAAGTCCACACTGATAAATCTTAAGTTCAGGACCAACGACGATAACTGAACGTCCGGAATAGTCTACACGCTTTCCGAGAAGGTTCTGACGGAAACGTCCTGACTTACCCTTAAGCATGTCAGAAAGAGACTTAAGTGCTCTGTTACCAGGTCCGGTAACAGGTCTTCCTCTTCTTCCGTTATCGATAAGAGCATCAACAGCCTCCTGAAGCATTCTCTTCTCGTTTCTTACGATGATGTCAGGAGCTCCAAGGTCAAGGAGTCTCTTAAGTCTGTTATTTCTGTTGATGATCCTTCTGTAAAGATCGTTAAGATCTGATGTAGCAAAACGTCCACCATCAAGCTGAACCATAGGACGAAGATCTGGTGGAATTACAGGGATGCAATCCATGATCATCCATGCAGGATCATTTCCTGACTCTCTGAAGGCTTCAACAACCTCAAGTCTCTTAATGATTCTTGCTCTCTTCTGTCCGCTTGATGTATCAAGTCCTTCCTTCAGCTCCTGATACTCAGCCTCAAGATCGATGGCCTGAAGGAGCTCCTTGATGGACTCAGCACCCATTCCTGCGCGGAATCTTGTACCAAACTCTTCCCTTGCATCCTGGTACTCTTTCTCAGAAAGAACCTGCTTGTACTCAAGTGTTGTCTCACCTGGATCAAGTACGATGTATGATGCAAAGTAAAGTACTTTCTCAAGAACACGAGGAGAAAGGTCAAGTATAAGACCCATTCTGCTAGGTATTCCCTTGAAATACCAGATATGTGATACAGGAGCTGCAAGCTCGATGTAACCCATTCTCTCACGACGTACGCTGCTCTTTGTGATCTCAACACCACATCTGTCGCAGACAACGCCCTTATATCTAATCTTCTTATACTTACCGCAGTGACATTCCCAGTCCTTTGTAGGTCCGAAGATTCTCTCACAGAACAGACCGTCCTTCTCAGGCTTAAGTGTTCTGTAGTTGATTGTCTCAGGCTTTGTTACCTCACCTCTGTTCTCCTCGTCTACCTTGTGAGCCCAGCTTCTGATCTTCTCTGGTGAAGCAAGTCCGATTTTTATTGAATCAAATGTCATTGGCTGGTAAACCTGCTGCTGAGTAGGTCTGCCGCTTGAAGCTTCATTTATTGCTTTATTCATAGTTGAATCAGACATTCGTAACCTCTTTTCTATATGTAGTCGTTAATTATCGGTTTACAAGTATCACTCGTCAAAAGACTCTTCTGCGTCTTCGAACGCTTCATCAGAATCAAAATCATCCACCTGCTCATCTACCAGCTCGCCGCTCTCGTCGAAGCTCTGCTGTGTAAATCCGTTAGCCTCAAATGACTCCTGCTTGTAATCACGTCCTGATGTATCGCCTTCAATCTCATAACGATAATCAGAATCTGTATAATCAACGCTCTCCATAATCTCTACTTCAGTGTTGTCCTCACGAAGAACCTTGATATCAAGACCAAGTGACTGGAGCTCTTTCAAAAGAACCTTGAATGACTCTGGAACACCAGGCTCAGGGATGTTATCACCCTTAATGATTGCTTCGTATGTCTTAACACGACCGATTACGTCGTCAGACTTAACTGTAAGGATTTCCTGAAGGGTATATGCTGCGCCGTAAGCCTCCAGCGCCCAAACCTCCATCTCACCGAAACGCTGTCCACCGAACTGAGCTTTACCACCCAGAGGCTGCTGTGTAACAAGTGAGTAAGGACCAGTTGAACGAGCATGGATCTTATCGTCAACCAGGTGATGGAGCTTAAGGTAATGCATGTGTCCGATTGTTGTAGGTGAGTCGAACTTCTGACCTGTTCTACCATCTCTGAGCTGAACCTTACCATCAGACTGGATTGGAACTCCCTTCCAAAGCTCTCTGTGGTCTCTGTTCTCTGACAGATATTCCATGATCTCAGGATGAACGAGGTCTTTATACTTAGCCTCAAACTCTTCCCATGTGCTGTTTACGTAATCATTTGCAAGCTCCAGTGTATCCTGGATATCAATCTCGTTTGCACCGTCGAAGATAGGTGTTGCAATATTAAATCCAAGAGCCTTAGCTGCAAGTGAAAGGTGGATCTCCAGGACCTGTCCGATATTCATACGGGAAGGAACGCCCAGAGGATTAAGCACGATATCAAGAGGTCTGCCGTTAGGAAGATATGGCATATCTTCTATAGGAAGTACTCTTGAAACGACACCCTTATTACCATGACGACCAGCCATCTTATCACCAACAGAGATCTTTCTCTTCTGAGCGATATAGATGCGAACTGCCTGGTTAACTCCAGGTGAAAGCTCATCGCCATTCTCTCTTGTAAATACTTTGGCATCAACAACGATACCATACTCACCGTGAGGAACCTTAAGAGATGTATCTCTTACTTCTCTTGCCTTCTCACCGAAGATTGCCCTCAAGAGTCTTTCCTCAGCTGTAAGCTCGGTCTCTCCCTTAGGAGTAACCTTACCAACAAGTATGTCACCGGCACGAACCTCAGCACCGATACGGATGATTCCGCGATCATCAAGGTCCTTAAGAGCATCATCACCTACACCAGGAACATCACGTGTGATCTCTTCTGGTCCAAGCTTTGTCTCACGGGCCTCAGCCTCATACTCTTCAATATGTACAGATGTAAATACATCGTCACGAACAAGTCTCTCTGAAAGAAGAACAGCATCCTCGTAGTTGTAACCTTCCCAGGTCATGAAACCGATAAGAGGGTTCTTACCAAGTCCAAGCTCTCCCTGTGATGTTGAAGGACCATCTGCGATAACCTGACCTGCCTCAACGTGGTCGCCCTTAAATACGATAGGTCTCTGGTTGTAGCAGTTACTCTGGTTAGATCTCTGGAACTTGATCAGATGGAACTCTTCCTTCTCACCATCGTCATATGTCATCTGGATAAGCTTGCTGTCTACAAAGTCAACAGTTCCGGCCTTTCTTGCAACAACACAGACACCAGAGTCAACAGCTGCCTTACGCTCCATACCTGTTCCAACCGCAGGAGCCTCAGTAGTTAAAAGAGGTACCGCCTGACGCTGCATGTTTGATCCCATCAGCGCACGGTTAGCATCGTCATTCTCAAGGAATGGGATAAGTGCTGTAGCAACTGAGAATACCATACGAGGAGATACGTCCATGTACTCGAACATTGTCTTAGGATACTCAGATGTCTCATCCTTATATCTTCCGGATACAGTCTTTCTCTTGAAGTGACCTTCCTCATCAAGAGGAGTGTTAGCCTGAGCTACGTGGTAGTTATCTTCCTCGTCAGCTGTAAGATACTCAACCTCATCTGTTACCCTTGGATTCTCAGGGTCAGTCATGTCAACCTTACGATATGGAGCCTCAATGAATCCATAATCATTAACCCTTGCATAGCTTGCAAGAGAGTTAATAAGACCGATGTTAGGACCTTCAGGTGTCTCGATAGGACACATACGGCCATAGTGTGTATAGTGAACGTCTCGAACCTCGAATCCGGCTCTGTCTCTTGAAAGACCGCCAGGACCAAGTGCTGAAAGACGTCTCTTGTGAGTCAGCTCACCAAGAGGGTTGTTCTGATCCATGAACTGAGAAAGCTGTGATGAACCAAAGAACTCCTTAACAGCTGCCTGTACAGGCTTGATGTTGATAAGAGTCTGAGGTGAAACCTCCTCTGTGTCATGAGTAGTCATTCTCTCACGAACAACTCTCTCAAGTCTTGAAAGACCGATACGATACTGATTCTGAAGGAGCTCACCTACGCAACGGATACGTCTGTTACCAAGGTGATCGATATCATCATCGTTACCGATTCCATACTCAAGATGAATATTATAGTTAATAGAAGCAATGATATCTTCCTTAGTGATGTGCTTAGGAATAAGCTCATGCACACGCTTCTTAAGAGTCTCAGCAAGACCCTCAGGATCATTCTTAGCTGTGTACTCCTCGAGGATTTCCTTAAGAACAGGATAATAAACGTTCTCGTTGATTCCCAGCTCTTCAGGATCACACTCAATAAAGTGTGTGATATCAACCATCATGTTAGAAAGAACCTTAACGTTACGCTCTTCCTCCTGAAGGATTACGTAAGGAATAGCTGCGTTCTGGATCTCTGTTGCAAGGGCACGATCTACCTTTGTACCTGCAGCTGCGATCATCTCGCCTGTTGTCTCATCAACAACATCCTCTGCAAGAACATGGCCCTTGATACGGTTCTTGAAATGAAGCTTCTTATTGAATTTATATCTACCAACCTTAGCAAGATCATATCTTCTTGGGTCGAAGAACATAGCAGTGATAAGGCTCTCTGCGCTTTCTACGCTGAGAGGCTCACCAGGACGGATCTTTCTGTACAGCTCAAGAAGACCACTCTGGTAATCAGTTGATGAATCCTTTGAAAAGCTTCCCTGGATCTTAGGCTCATCACCGAACAGTTCAAGGATCTCTTCATTAGTTCCAATACCAAGTGCTCTGATAAGAACTGTAACAGGAACCTTTCTGGTTCTGTCCACTCTTGCATAGAATACATCATTAGGATCGGTCTCGTACTCGAGCCAAGCACCTCTGTTAGGAATAACAGTACATGCCATAAGCTCCTTACCGATCTTATCGTATGTAATATCATAGTAGATACCGGGTGAACGTACCAGCTGGCTGACGATTACACGCTCAGCGCCGTTGATAACGAATGTGCCAGTTGCTGTCATAAGAGGAAGATCGCCCATGAATATCTCATGCTCGGTGATCTCATCCTTCTCCTTATTATGGAGACGAACTTTTACCTTCAGAGGAGCAGCAAATGTAGCATCTCTCTCTTTACACTTCTCAATAGTGTTCTTGTTTTTGTCAATCTCATCTTCGCAAAGCTTGAAATCAACAAATTCAAGACTGAGCTTGCCACTGTAGTCCTCAATAGGAGAGATATCGTCGAAGACTTCCTTCAAGCCTTCGTCAAGAAACCACTGATAGGAGTTCTTCTGAACTTCGATCAGGTTTGGCATCTCCAGGACTTCCTTCTGGCGCTGGAAGCTCATACGTATATTCTTACCAGTGCCGGTAGGATGTAATCTGTTTTTTTCCATTGACATTCACCCCGTTCTTTAGTGTTTTTTATAGTCGTGAAACAGGGGTCTTAAAAAAGTGCATAAAAAGACCCACTGCACCACAATAGTGCATTTTCCATTGTATCCCAAGATTTTTTGTGTGTCAAGAACAATTTAAAATAATTTTACAAACAAGCGATATACGGATTGCTCCGCAAAAAGCGCTCTCGCAATCCTACGCATATTCGGAATCTGCACTGGACAAACAGACTCGAAATTGCTTCGCAATTCCTCGTTTGACGCTTCGCGCCAAATATCAGAATAAAAAAGAGCCAGAACAGCAAGTCAACTTGCTGTCTGACCCTTTTGTTATTCTGCTGCTTGTCTTTGAAGTAACAAAATTACTTAAGAGTAACCTTAGCGCCCTCAGCCTCAACCTTAGCCTTGATATCATCAGCCTCAGCCTTTGAAGCGTTCTCCTTGATCATCTTAGGAGCTCCGTCTACGAGATCCTTTGCTTCCTTAAGTCCAAGACCTGTGATCTCACGAACAACCTTGATAACCTTAACCTTGTTAGGACCAACCTCTGTAAGCTCTACGTTGAACTCAGTCTTCTCCTCACCAGCTGCTGCTGCGCCAGCACCTGCTGCTGCAACTACAACGCCTGCTGCTGCAGATACGCCAAACTCTTCCTCGCAAGCCTTTACAAGATCGTTAAGCTCAAGAACTGTAAGCTCTTTGATAGCATCGATAAATTCTGCTGTTGTTAACTTTGCCATTTTATATTCCTCCATATAGTTTAGAATTTGTTTTCTTTTAAATAATTACTGTTAACCTACTGCCCAGAGTAAATTACTCTGCTGCAGGTGCTTCTGCTGTCTCAGCAGGAGCTTCTTCTGTAGCTGCAGGAGCTGCCTCCTCTGCTGCAGGAGCTGGTGCTGCCTCTCCGCCTTTCTCTGCGATCTGATTGATAACGCGAGCGAAGTTTGCAACAGGTGACTGCATAGAACCAAGCAGTCTGGAAAGAAGAACTTCCTTTGAAGGGATAGTTGCGATCTCTGACATAGCAGTAGCATCGTAGAACTTACCCTCGATAACACCACCCTTAATCTCAAGAGCCTTTGCCTTCTTAGCAAACTCATAAAGTACACGAGCTGGTGCTGCAGGATCTGTTGTTGAAACAGCCATTGCTGAAGGTCCGTTTAAAAGATCCTTAAGCTGCTCAAAGTCAGTTCCCTGGAATGCGAAGTTCATCATTGTGTTCTTGTACACCTTGTATGTTACGCCTTCTTCACGAAGCTTCTTACGAAGTTCTGTATCCTGCGCAACAGTAAGTCCGCGGTGATCTACAAGTACGAGTGCCTGCGCGTCTTTGATCTTCTCAGAAATCTCTTCAACTACAGGCTTCTTCAATTCAACCTTTGCCATCTTTTTACCTCCTTATAGAATTAACCGCCAAAGACAGGATTTCGCTTGCGAAATCCTCGCGCGAGACGCGGTTGCTTTAGCAACATATACATTACGCGTCGATGCGCATATGATTTTTATATCAGTCATGATATAAAAATACCCCTCGAAGACATCGAGAGGCATAAAAGTCTACTTAAAAACTTTCCTCGGCAGGCGCTTCACATTATGTCCAACCGGACACCTGCTGTCTTCGGCACAGCTGTCTTTTCGACAGCCTCATATAAATTATCACATAAATAATTATATGTCAACAGTTTTTTATCTTTATCTTGGACTAATATATCCGTTACCATCTATATTGATACCCGGAGACATAGAAGCCATGGAATTAAGAGCCCTTGTGTACTCTGCTCCGGTAGCTTCATAAACGCTGCAGCCACTCTGAATCGCCGGAACATATTGGATGTTTACTCCACCATCCTTGTGAAGGGTAGTGATTATCATGCAGGTATCCAAAGTCTTAGAATTAAAAATGTAATTCCCAAGACTATAAACAACAGGAACTCCGTCAACATAGTCAATCTTCTGAAGGACATGGGGATGTGCACCTATGATCAGATTCGCTCCCGCCTCTACGATTTCTTTTGACTGATCTCTCTGAAGATAATCAATCTCCGAAGTGCTTTCCGTTCCCCAGTGGATGAATACTATAACATATGCATTCTTCTCTCTGGCCTCACGGATCTTCTCAAGAAGAAGCGCGTCATTCATGCATCGGAATACTCCCGGGCTGTCCTCAGTAGCTGCTTTGGTATCAGGATTATCATTTCTCTCAATCTGCGTAGCGCAGATGATCGCAATCTTCATTCCATTACTTGTAATGTAATAAACCGGATGAGAAGCTTCTTCGATATTATTTCCAGCGCCCACATAATCAACACCAACATTATTAAGAGCAGAGAAAGTATCAAGCAGAGCCTGTCTTCCAAAGTCATAGGCATGGTTGTTTGCCAGTCCCACAACGTCAACTCCCATGGTGTTAAGTATGGAAGCTGTCTCAGGTCTTGCTCTGAAGGTATAGGTCTTGCCCTCTGTAGGGGATCCGCCATTGGAATAAGGGAACTCGTTGTTGACCATCATTATATCAACGCCCCTCATTTTTTCCAAAAGGCTCTGACCAATTACACCCTCTGCTGTGTTTCCTGCTCTTTTGAAAGCATCGCCAACTGCATATCCATCATCAAAAAGAATATCTCCCGCAAATCCAATGGTCACAGTCTCTTCATCTGCAGTTCCGATGATATGAGTGTAGTCCTCATCCCCTTCAAAAATAACAGCCGCCCTGTGAGCAGATTCTTCATCTGTAATGGCTGCGTTGGTAGCTCTTGAAGCCTCGGGGATAGCCTCCCATTTATTAGCGAAAAGACCTTGCTGATAACTCTCATTGCTGTGCTTGAAATTACCAAACACCAGAAGTACAGGGATTCCCACTGCAAGGACTATAAAAAAGGTCAATAAGAAAGCCACTGTCTGTGGCTTCGAGAAAAACTTCTTTATATTCACCTTATCTGTCCAGTGTTCCTGGTCATAATATCCTTTTCCCATGGCTATAGTATACCACAACATATAGTGTCATTCCAATAAACAGACACAATAAAAAGCGGATTGCCCAAAAGCAATCCGCCATTTTCACATTTCTTATGCAAGTTGCGTAAATCAATACTTGTTTGATACAACCTTTACGCCAGGGCCCATTGTTGTAGCAAGAGTGATGCTCTTGAGGTACTGACCCTTAACAGATGAAGGCTTAGCCTTCTGGATAGCTTCCATCAGAGCGTTGAAGTTCTGTGTAAGCTGCTCCTCTGTGAAAGATGCCTTTCCAACTGGAACGTGGATGATGTTAGCCTTGTCAAGTCTGTACTCAATCTTACCAGCCTTGATATCAGCGATAGCCTTAGCTACATCCATAGTAACTGTACCAGCCTTAGGGTTAGGCATGAGACCCTTAGGTCCAAGAACCTTACCAAGACGTCCTACAACGCCCATCATATCAGGTGTTGCAACTACAACGTCAAAATCAAGCCATCCTTCATTCTGGATCTTAGGAATAAGCTCCTCGCCACCAACGTGGTCTGCACCAGCTGCCTGAGCCTCGTCAAGCTTTGTTCCCTTTGCGAAAACAAGAACCTTTACTTCCTTACCTGTTCCGTTAGGAAGAACAACAGCTCCTCTGATCTGCTGATCAGCGTGACGTCCGTCACAACCAGTTCTGATGTGAGCTTCTACTGTCTCATCAAACTTTGCAGTAGCTGACTTCTTAACAAGAGAAATAGCTTCTGCAGCTTCGTACTGCTGAGTCTTATCGATAAGCTTAGCAGCTTCTACATATTTCTTTCCGTGTTTCATCTCTCATCCTCCATCAGTCTTCTACTACGATTCCCATGCTACGTGCTGTACCAGCGATCATGCTCATAGCACCCTCGATGTCAACAGCGTTAAGGTCAGGCATCTTAGTCTCTGCAATCTTTCTAACATCTTCCTTAGAAATGGTTGCAACCTTAGTCTTGTTAGGAACTCCTGAACCCTTCTGAATCTTTGCTGCCTTCTTAAGAAGAACTGCAGCTGGTGGAGTCTTTGTGATGAATGTGAAACTTCTGTCTGCATAAACTGTGATAACAACAGGGATGATAACGTCACCCTTATCTGCTGTCTGAGCGTTGAACTGCTTTGTGAATTCAACGATGTTTACACCATGCTGACCAAGTGCTGGTCCAACTGGTGGTGCTGGTGTTGCTTTACCAGCCTGGATCTGTAACTTAATGTATCCTTCGACTTTCTTTGCCATAATGGCACCTCCTGAAAATATGTGGTCGGACGCAATGACCGAAAGCGGCACTCCCAGCGGTTCGGTTCTGCAGCCTCGACAAAACCTCGGCTGGAACCTATCGCAGGGGCAATACCGACATCATGCACAAAACGCATGCTGGGTCTTGCTCCCACTCAGTGGATTGTAACTATATATTCAAACGCTCATGCGCCTAAATACCATAACCTTATGAATCAATTCTTCTGACTTCTGCGAAGCTGATCTCAACAGGAGTCTCACGGCCAAACAGGTCAACATTGATTGTAGCTGTCTGCTTACCGAAGTCCATTCTCTGAACAACGCCTGCTGTATCCTTCCAAACGCCGGCAATAACTGCAATCTCATCGCCAACACCGAAGTCAACAGAAATATTGCTCTTGGTATTGATTCCGAGATTCTTGATCTCAGCATCTGTAAGAGGAACGGGCTTTGATCCGGGTCCTACGAAGCCTGTAACACCACGTGTGTTACGAACTACGTACCATGTCTCATCGTTCATATCCATGTTCACAAGAACATATCCTGGGAACATCTTTCTCTGAACATTCTTACGAGCGCCATTCTTAACCTCTACAACATCCTGAAGAGGAACTCTTACCTCAAGGATCTGATTCTGAAGATGTCTGTTCTCAATGGCTTTCTCAAGATTAGCCTTAACCTTGTTCTCATATCCGGAATATGTATGAACAACGTACCAATGTGCGTTCTCGTTCTCGATATTACCTTCTGCAGCTACAGTCTCCTCATTTGAAGGAGCCTCAGCACCTGATAATACCTCATCAGATACTACTTCGGCAGAATTCTCAGCAACCTGCTCGAGATTCTTTTCCATTTCTTCTGACATATTATCTCCTTTTAATTAGAAAATGGATGTGAGTTTATTCATTCCAAATCCAAAAGCATAATCAAGTACGGCGATCAGTACGCAGCAGATGATTGAAACGACAACTACAGCAGTTGTCTGCTTTGTAACATCATCCTTTGTTGGCCATATGATCTTTCCGAACTCAGCCTTTACACCTGTAAAGAAACTTTTGATCTTTTCCATGTCTGTACTCCCTCTTAAGGATGAAAATTACTTTGTTTCCTTATGTAAAGTATGCTTCTTGCAGAAAGGGCAATACTTCTTCATCTCAACACGATCAGGATGTGTCTTCTTATCCTTTGTTGTGTCATAGTTACGGTTCTTGCAATCTGTGCATGCTAATGTAATTCTTGTACGCATTATTCTACCTCCGCGTTTTTTACGTAAATTCCCATAAATAAGGGCAAAAAAAATAGACATAAATCTTGTCGCTTGTCTAATATATCATAGACGTTTATCCGCGTCAACATATTTTTTCGGCTTATTTGTAGACAATTTCCCTCTGCACAAAAAAGCTCAACAGGAAAAGAGCTGCATCCACAGGAATCTTCACTGCAAACTCAGGCGCCATAGGCAAAAGAGCATGGAAAAAGCTTACCAGTCCTCCCGAAAGAAGCATGATACAAACAGCAAGAATTATGTACTTGATGGCAGCACTACCCTTGCTTCCCTTTCCTTTAAATACCACCTTGTAGTTGATTGAAAAATTATAGATCGCCGAAATGACCCGTGCCAGGATTGTAGCCAGCATAATATAACCGATCACCGGATTTGTATTCCTAAGCAATGAACAAAACAGCCCAAACAAAACTATGTCCACCACACTCGATGAAAGTGAAGAGAACAAAAACTTGAAGAATATCGCATAGATCCTGATGGAATCCTTAATGGGATTAAAATGGCTTGACCTGTTTTCTTCCAAATAAATAGTTTTAATAGGTACTTCTTTTATCCGTATTCCAAGTTCCTTGGCATCCATGAGCATGTTGGTCTCAAACTCAAACCTCTCGCCCTTTTCTGTCAAAAGAAATTTCATAAACTCGGAAGATATTCCCCGAAGCCCTGTCTGGGTATCACTGATAGCAATGCCGGTCAAAAACTTCATGACCACACTGGTGACCTTATTTCCAAAAACGGACCTGGCAGGAATTCCGGACTCATCAAAATCCCTGACACCAAGTACCAGCGCATCCCCTTCCGTAGCAAGGGCATCCATGCACTTCTTGATATCATCCACTTGGTGCTGTCCGTCAGAATCCGCTGTCACAACACCACAAAGATCTGCGTATTCGTTCAGGCAGAAATTAAAAGCAGTCTTCAGCGCTCTGCCCTTCCCCATGTTCACAGCATGGTTTAAAACTAGCGCTCCCTTCTCCTTAACAGCAGAAAAGATCCCATCGTACTCCTTTCCGGAGCCGTCATTAACCACCACAATAGGAGAAAGCGAAGCCTCTACCAGCTCATCCACAAGTGTTATTAACTTTTCATCTGGCTCATATGCCGGCACGATCACCGGTATGATCTTACTCATCAGTAAATTATTCCTTCTGTCTTATATACTTTTCCGGGTTCAAATCCGTCGTCCGAAAGAACCTCAGAGAACAGCTCTTTGGAAATCCCCTCGCCATCCTCTACATAAATATATGAAGCGTGACTATCCTTTATCTTCTGAATAATAGTGTCCTTATTATCCAGCTCAGTAAGAAATTCATTATACACCAGCGCCACCGGAGATGCACTCTTACTTATGTAAGCATTGTGTACCCAATAATAGCTGTGCCCATCCCTGAATACCAGGATGCGCTTGCCCCAGTACTGGCTGTCGTCCACAGCCTTAAGCAGCTGCCTTCCTCCATCGCCCACCATGTCATCATAGTAGGTCTGATCGTCAACCAGCGTGCCACGGTATCCATAGAGATATTTCCAGATACCGGTATAATCCGCAGTTATGAATATAAGGAAAAGACAGATCGCCAGTCCTCTAAGTATCTCCTTACGCCCCTTGGCCTGGAGTCTTCCGAAAAGAATCCCCATCAAAAGGTAAGTACTTCCGATAGAAAAAGGCGCACAGTACCTTGCAATGGATACAGCCATGGCATAGGCATCAAGATACTGCTCCTCAGTCTGAAAGATTGAGATATGGGCCAGGAACACAATTCCATAAGTAAGGATCCCTGTGAACAGGGTGAAAAGAGCTATCTTCTTAACTTCATGCTTCCCCAGAATATTTCTGTAGTACAAAAGAGCTATTGCTACAAATATCAGTACCACCACAGCCCCGGTAGAAAGATCCAGGGTCAGGTTGTGGTCACCATGCATGGACTGCTGCCAGAATCCCTCAAAGAAAAACCTCATCTTATCAAATGAATTCTCGGGAGCCCTGTATTTACCGAAGGTGGCCATCTTTATGCCCTCTCCTGTAAGCTTTGCCACTCTCCTGTTGACGAAGCAAAATAAAAACCAGCTTCCGACAGTTGCTGCGCCTCCAAGGACCGACAGCCAGATGTACTTTTCTCTCTGAGCCACCACCAGATAAAAGATAAGCGCAAAGAGAGCCCACTCAGCAGCAACATTTTTCGTCAAAAGAAGCACTGACACAAAAAGGCCAATTCTCACATAATAGAATACCTTCCCATGGGCACTCTGATCATATATGGCAAGAAGAAGCGCTCCATATATGATGGCCATCGTAATATCAGAAGGTGTTCCATAATAGATGATCCCATTAAACACTCCGGGAAGAAGCATCACTGCTCCAAAGGACAGCACACAAGCAAGCAGTCTTCCCCACTTTTCAAGACCGCTTCTATCTATGGTGCCCTGAATTTTTGCAAGGAGTGGCAAAAGAAATACTCCGTTTATCCAAAAGTACCCGGCAAACTGAAGGCCTTCCTTGTACTGTATAGGGCTTACCTGTAAAAACAGCCACTTAGCCAGGGATGTTACAGGAGGATAATCTCCAAATTCAGGGGAAGCATTTCCATACTTTCCTGGAAATCCATTAAGAAAATACAGCTGCCTGGCATCAGATGCCCAGAAATTAATGTCATCCCACCAGGTTATAATGTGGTCAGAAACAGCAAAGGTTACGCCGACAACCGTCAGTACAAACAGAACCACCATAGGGTTTAACAGTTCTTTTCCTATTGCCAAAAGCTCTTTTCCAAAAGCGGAGCCCCGGCCTGAAGAAAGCGCTGTCCGGATCAGTACTGCAGCTATTACTATAGCAGCCAAAGGCCCTGTAAGCTCAAGCCCCCTAAAAAAGGCCAGCAGATACATGGATAGCAAAAACCCAGCCGATGAAAGGGCAATAATATCAAGGATATTCTTTTTATATACATAGGCGATCCTTGCAGATAGTACAAGTAACGCCGCCATTATCACAAAAAACACTTTTTTCACCTCTCATAACATAATAATAAAAGTCACTTAAACCTGCAACAAATCTTAAATATCTATTAAAATGTATTAACAAAGTCGTTTTATGATTGACATTTGCTTATTATCTAGTATTATGTAAGTAACTAAACGTGGCTAGATATGCCCTCGTGCGATTGATACCAAAGGATTGGTAGAGCAAAGGACTCGTACGTACATCAAGGAAGAAAGGAGGGGCATTATGGCAGGCATTTCTCTAAATGGTGCTTATAACCATTTCATACAGGACTACGTGTCTAAAGATGTTACACAGGCCGACGCTCATCGTAAAGAAGAGCTTAGGGATGTGTATAAATCGATTGCAAAAATCAACAAGAAGTCCCCTCTTTATCTACTTACAGATGACGATACATCGCGAAACGATGCTATAGATATAAAAGAAAAGGCAAGACAGCTTCAGGGTTCTATCCGGAGGCTCAGTGATCATGAAGATAAATCTTCTTTGAATCACACCTCTGCTTTCACTACCGATGATGATAAGGTTGTTGCTTCTTATATCGGCAAGACTCCTGATCAGGACATCGGCAATGCACAGTTCGACATTGAAGTCACGCAGCTGGCCAGCAGTCAGGTCAACAAAGGCGCATTCCTTCCTAAGGATGCTGCCGGACTTTCCGCTGACAACTACGCCTTTGATGTAAGAATAAACGGTCAGGAATTCGAGTTCCAGTTCAGTGTCTATGGCACGGATAAGAACAAAGATGTTCAGGACAAACTTGAAAAACTAATAAACAAAGCAAATATAGGGCTACACGCCGAAGTAGTAGAAGACGGCGACAGATCTGCTCTGGAGATATCTTCCACTCACACAGGTCTTCGTCCCGGACAGGTGAGCCAGTTCGAGATATTTGAATCCTCAAGTGGATTGGCCGGAGGTGCTATCAAATACCTTGGTATCGATCATGTTGCTGCCCCCGCCACCAACGCACACTTCTCACTTAATGGAGAAGACCGCGTAGCAGTATCCAATCACTTTACAGTAGGTGGCAAGTTTGATATCACCCTTAAGGAGACCACCATAGCTGCATCACCTATACATGTTGGAGTCAAGAAGGACAACGAAGCGCTTCTTAAGCACGTCACTTCCCTTATCGACAACTACAACAACTTTATCACAGACGCAGCAGGAAAGACCGACGATAAGTTCAAAGGCTCCAAGCTAAGGTCCGAGATAATAGGAATCGCGCAGCAAAACCTTTCCGACTGTGAAGACCTGGGAATAAAACTTGAAGGAAACGGAACCTTATCAATAGATGATGAGATGCTTCGGCAGGCTGTATCCGCCGGCAACAGTATGGCGGCACTTGAACCGGTGAACAAGTTCGCAGATGCTCTTATTGATAAGACAAAAGACATATCGGTAGACCCTATGAAATACATAGACAGGCCGGTTGTTAATTACAAGAACCCTGACAGCCGCGATTACTCATCGCCTTACATCACCAGTGAGTACTCCGGCATGATGTTTAATAACTATTGTTGAGCAAAAGCGCCTCGTGCGCTTAAGTCCCTCTGCTGCAGAAGAGGTGACTTGAAATAATATAGGAAGCCCTCATGCATCATATGCATGGGGGCTTCATCCGTTTTATTCATAATTGCATTCAATTATATTTTTGCACTCATATCCAGCGCTTCTCTGATGATCTGATCCATATTGTAGTACTTGTACTGTCCCAGTCTTCCACCGAAGATGATCTCCGGGAAATCCTTCGCCAGATCTTTATAGCTCTGATAGAGCTGATTATTCTTTTCATCATTCATAGGATAGTAAGGCTCGTCGCCCTTCTTCCAGTCGGCAGGATACTCTCTTGTGATGATGGTTCCCTTGCCCTGACCAAACTCGAAGTGCTTATGCTCGATTATCCTTGTGTAAGGGATCTGTCTCTCTGTGTAGTTGACTACCGCATTGCCCTGGAAGTTATCTGTATCAGGAAGGTCCTCAGTCTCAAATCTAAGTGATCTGTATTCCAAAGTTCCAAGCTTGTAGCCAAAGAACTCATCGATCATTCCGGTAAATACCAGGTTGTCAAAGCTGTCACCCTCAACTGATTCAAATGGTCTTACAGGAAGGTTGTCCTGAAGCTTCACAAAATCGTAGTAGTTAACGCCGGTCTTCACAGTTACATTTTCAAGAAGCTTTTCCACCAGAGCTGTGTAGCCACCAACAGGAATTCCCTGGAAGCGGTCATTGAAATAGTTGTTATCAAATATGAATCTCATGGGAAGTCTCTTGATTATGAAGGCTGGAAGCTCCTTGCAATCCCTTCCCCACTGCTTCTCAGTATAGCCCTTTACCAGCTTTTCATATATATCCCTGCCGGCAAGGCTAAGAGCCTGTTCCTCAAGATTATCCGGTGAAAAGACATCTGTACCCTTTTCACTGTTTATCCTCTCGATCTCCTTATCTGCCTGCTCTTTGATAATAGCCCTGGCTTCATCAGGAGTCTTTATCCCCCACATTTTGCTGAAGGTATTCATGTTGAAAGGAAGATTGTAGAGCTCATCCCCATAAACTGCCACAGGGCTGTTGATGTAGTTATTAAACTCTGCAAATCTGTTAACGTACTCCCACACTTCCTTATCTGAGGTATGGAAGATATGTGCACCATACTTGTGAACGTTGATACCCATTCTGTTCTCGGTGTAAATGTTACCACCGATGTGATCTCTTTTATCTATTACAAGGACGCTTTTTCCTTTAGCTGCTGCCTCGTGGGCAAATACTGCTCCGAAAAGTCCTGCTCCGACTATTAAGTAATCGTACTTCATGGTTTCCCCCTTACTTTTGGCAAAATAAAAACTCTGTGGTGTATTATACCACAGAGTCTTTGCAATTTTAATAAAAAGCGGAAGTTCTGCTCTCGTGCCAAGGCACTCGCCAGAACAAAGTAGTACACCAGGCTCGAAAGGACCTCGCCAGGTGATTACTTTTAATCAGCCTGGTACTTATCAAGCTGTGAGAAGTCACCCATCATATCAAGGATCTTCTTACGACCAACCTTGTTGAGCTTTACGTACTGCTGCATTACACGATTCTCTACGATCTTCTTGCCAAGGTCTGTACCCTGCTCAAGTGTTGAGAAATCTACTGGGTTAAGATTAAGACGATCACACATTTTGATTACTGTTCCGTAAGCCATTCCCTCAATTCCCCTATCTAATGCTGTAACAAGTGTGCTGTATGGAATAGACATATCTATTGCAAACTGTCTAACACTTTTATACTGTGAAAGAATTTCTCTCTTTAAAATTTCGGCCTTTGTCATGTCCTTTACCTCCTATCTTATTATTTCTTTTTGAAATCTCTTTCCTTTTGCATTACATAGAATAACACATAGACGATTTTTCGTCATTCACTTTTTAGGGGAATTTTCGAATAAAATTTAAGGCAGATTGCCCACGGTTTTTTGGCATTTTAACGAAAATACACCTTATAACAAGAATTTGCGAAAGTGTTCACACTTTTTTCACAATTCATTGTTACAATGAAGGACTTTATTACGTCAATACTCGGAGAGCTCATTAATACTGATAAAATCGAATTTTTGGAATGTAAACGAAAAAACAAACAGCACAAAAGCGCTGTTTGTTCGCATATTTCCATATGTTTATGTGTGTTATTTAGTAATCGCACCCCGTCTAAGCTAATAACCGCCCCCAACTTCGCCGATTCTATTGGTCAAAAATGCCAAAACCTCATTGTAGATATCTTTCGGAATACTATAAACTTTATGCACATTTCCATCACAAATGATATCTATTGAGCCCATTTTCTTCTTTACAGAGACAACATCTTTATAACTTGTCACCACTTTTTTATGCCTTGTGGAAGGAGTAAATTCACAGCGTTCAGCATATATACGAAGAATGCCCTCATCCAGGCCACTGGTAACCTTAACCTCATACTCCGGATCGTCCTCTCCAAGCATGATATCAAAGGTTCTTTTGCCATCTTCAGACACCATGACAGGTGCTGTAAGGTCTCTATGAGCCAGAGTCTGAGCATCTATACCGTCCTGCGAGTCCTCAACCACATTTATGTTAGTCTCTATAAGACCCGAAAGTGTGTTGTAGTAAACCTTGATCACATAGCTTGAGGTTATCAACAGATTAATGGTCTTATTCCTGATCTTATGCTTGAACTTGATAGTATGGAATCCCGCATCAAGAGCAATGCAGATACTTTCTGAAGGTT
The DNA here is from genome assembly GCF_000702965.1 of Butyrivibrio sp. AE2032. Taxonomy (NCBI): domain Bacteria; kingdom Bacillati; phylum Bacillota; class Clostridia; order Lachnospirales; family Lachnospiraceae; genus Butyrivibrio; species Butyrivibrio sp. AE2032. The sequence goes on from NZ_JNLF01000003.1 coordinate 604,292, forward strand.
TCACTTCATAAAACGACCTGTCGTCCACAAAGACCATCATAACATCCCGTTCGCCCTGTCTCTGACCGGCGCACTGTATCTCCATAAGATACTTTTTGCCTTCCTCAAAAAGTTTTTCTCCACAAAGAGGGCAAAAGTTCATTCTAAGGCTCAATTTTTCAGGCAATGGTTTGCCACACTTGGGACAATTCATCAATTATCCTCCTGATCAGCATTATCTATATGCACTCCGCCAGGAACCATGCATTCTGCAATCCTGCCTTTGCTGACATAGGCAGTTTCCGCAAGAACCACGTCAAAGGAATGTTTCTTCCATGGGAGTCTTACTGTATTTTGCTCGCCCCACACCACGTCATCCACAATCCGGGATGCCAACCCTGCTTCAAAAGAGCTATTGCAGACTCCCACGATATATACATCGGGGCAGATGCTCTTGATATAAGCAGCTGTTGCGCCAAATCCGCAGGTAAAATCTATGACCCGAAGGCTCTCCTTCTTTTCCTGTGAAAGAGCTATTACCCTATCAGCCGCTTCAAACCAGGGAAGGGAAAATCCCCAGATATCAAATCCCCATTTCTCCTTGAACTTCTCGCGGCTATCTTCCATGACGCTATTGCCATTCCCAAAGCCGCTTCCGCCATTGTGATATATGAGGCTGTTCCTGCAAAGATACTGATCAAATCCGGCTTTTGCAAGCCTTATTCCCAGATCATCATCCTCGAAATAGGCCGGTGAGAAAAGCTCGTCAAATACCTGGCCGTCTATAGTCACCCTGTTTAGCGCCATCCTGGAAACAAGAAGCGCAAAACCTGTGAGTCTGAAACACTTTACATAGGCATTTCTTTGTGGGATGCACTTCTTTTCTGCATATTTTCTAAAGATCTCTACTGCTTTCCGGTACCCCAGCGCCCTATGCCATGGCACTTCATCAGCTTCGTCAAAGTCCGGAAGTATCTCTTTTACATCCACCTGCTGAAGAGATGCAGAATTGGAAAGAGCGCCTGTAGCGCCAACATTCCTGTTGTCATAAAGCCCCATCCTCAAAAAGAAAAGAGAATTAGGCATAAGCACTGCGTCATTATTCAAAAAGAATATATCGTTATCCGGATCACACTGCCTTGCTCCTATATTGCAGCCTGCAGCAAATCCAAGATTTTCTTCATTTTCTATGAGTTTAAAGGGGTATTTTGCAGATTCTGCCTTTTCCCTTAGAAACTCCTTTACACCTTCCTCAGTGGAAGCATTGTCTACCACTACAACTTCTATGGAGCCCTTTGGCTGGGTGTTTTCAACGGAACCGATACAATCCTTCATGATCTCAAGATCATTGTAGGAAAGAATCATAATGCTGACATTCCTGACTTCTAACGCAGGGTCAGCCTTTACCTGCCTTAAGGTTTCCTCTATGACCTGTCCGTCCTCCCCCTCATGGCAATAGAAAAGGGCCATTTCCAGGCATAGATAAGCCTTGTTGATATTGATGTCCAGGAATTGCAAGCCCAGCAAGTAAAAGAGCTCGTAGTTGCCCGGATCATAGGAAATCCCCCGGGAGATGGCATCAAACTCTGCCACCGGATCCTCCAGAGTCTCCCACAGCGTCGCCTCAAGTACGCACAGTCTTGCAGCATCCATAGGAGGTATCTCATCAATGTGCAAAAATTCCTCCTGAAATTCGTACAGAGCCTCTTTATAATCGCCTTGGGTGATCAGATCTGTGAGTTTTTCAAACATGGTCGTCCGTTCGCTAGATTTAAGGAAGGTGTATATGATATACGGATTGCTCCACTGCGTTCTCGCAATCCTTCAAACATTCGGAATCCGCATTGACATGCTCCTTCCTCATGTTTGTTCGGTCTCCAAAGTCATATGAGATTCCACACAAGCGTGAATCTCATATGACCTTGGATCCCTATATCATTCATTTTATCACATTTAAGCACCTACATGAATGGTTGCAGCGGACTCTTCGAAAAATTCTTCGCAGTCATCGTCCTCAGCACGCTGATAAGTCACAGTGAAGGTCCTGTACCTGGACAGGAGCATATATACCGTCTGGTGCACCACTTCCTCGTCAGAAGCCTGGTAAGTTCCAACAATCTTATAGCCCGGATACCCGTCAACAGTGATGCGGTTAAAAGAGCTGACGGTGTAACCCACGTCCTCTCCATAGGCGCTGTTATAGGCTGCGGCTATGGTTTCCTGATAAATGTCTTTTGTCAGATTCTGGGTCTCATCCTGAGGAGGGATAATTCCCTGCTCCTTCTGCTCAGCCTTCTGCCTGTTAGTCAGAGCCACATCCGCGCCGTTGTCATAGCTGCTGTACATGATGGAGGAAGACTCCATAGGGTGATTCTTGTTTATGAAAAGACCTTTCTCCTCCCCTGGAATAAACTCCGGAGGAATCACAAAACTGCAAAAAGTAGCTTCCTTAAGGTCTGTGGCAGCATAGGTGGGCGTGACAAAAGAGCCCATAAAGGCCACAAATACCACTACTGCCATGGCAAGTCTTATTCCAATCCTGATCGCTGTTTTACAACGTTCCATCCCAGTTCTCCTATAAGCTCAGTTTGAACACATCAAACCAATATCTCTCCATCAGGTAACTGCCCTGATTCTCGTTCTTTATACCAAGGTTGTCTTCCCACTCCTTAACCAACACGTCTCTGCTGTTAAAACTTCCCAGGAAAAGAACCTTCTTGCCACCCTCAAGGTAATTGGCAATATCAATGGGGTCATCTATGGACAAAAGCCCCGGTACTGTCTCCTCGATCAAAGGCTCAGCCTTCTCCTGATAAAGGTAGATCTTGTAATCCCCTTCACCCTTGTTGAGGTAGTAAGACAAAAGCCCCTGAACATGATTGAAATTACTGATAATAATTGTATCAGAATCAAGTTCCTCAAACAACGCAAGGGTCTTATCCATGTTGACCTTCCTGTACTGTTCGTTGCCGATGAAGGTCTTGAAATCAACAGCTCCAACCACTGCCATCAACACCAGCAAAAGAGCTGCTGCCAGCATTCCAGCTTTTGCTTTGCCCAGCACCGCTCCTGTCTCAAGCTCCTTAGCCACCATAATTGAAACTGCAAGCCAGAAACAACCATAGGCAGGAAGCATGTACCTGTTTACGAATACAGGCCTTATAAGCCATGAAGCCAAAAGTCCTGCGAAGATGAGAAGTGGCAGAATCATGAAGGCATACAAGGTAAACACATCAAATGTTCGTGAATCAAGGTCTGCTGCCTCAGTGGAATTAGCCGCTACTGTTCTGTAGGACTTGAAGGCGCGCATAACCGTTCTTGCAAACATGAACGCTATCAGGATAAACAGCGCCACAGCGATCACAGTTGCCAGCGCTTCGTTTGTAAAGTATCCCTTAAAGAGGTACTTAGCGCAGCTTCCAAGACTGCGAAGACCCACAGGCTGAATCCAGTAATTGGCCTTAACAGCGCTTACCTGCTTAAGAACAACAGATATCCATGGCACGTAGGATGCAGCAGTAAGGTTTATCAGTCCTATAGCCAGAGCAAGTGCCTTGACGTTTACTGACTTCAAGTTTTCGCTCTTCATATTTTTTACAAAGTACACGATCATCCAGATCAGCATGATACCAAGGATGATCCCCACGGAAAAAGCTCCGTAGTAATGGGAATAAGCTGCTGCCGAAGAGTAAAGCCAGAGCGCCAATGCATCTGCCACGTCCCAGCCAGCCTCATTCCCGGCCATCTCGCTCCTTATAAGAGACATAGCATGCAAAAGAGCTGCTGTCACAAACAATATAGTCCAGCTGTACATCCTGATCTCAGTAGTGTACTCAGGAAGCTGTGGCATTGAAATTATAGCAAAGGAAAAAAGGCCTGATGCAAGAAGCCCATAGTGCTTTCTCACCGTTGTCAGGCTGTAGATCATAAGAATAAAGAACGGCAGGATTGATACCAGCTTTGCCAGGATCTCTGGAGCCAGCTGCCCGGGAGCGCCTCCCACAATGCCAAGGCCCTGTCCCATCAAAAGAAACATCCTCACTATCATGTAATAAAGGGGAGGATGAACATCTCTTGCAGTAAGAGAGATCAGCTCAGCAACAGGCCTTGCGGCAAACTCCATGGAAAAAAGCTCGTCGTACCAAATGTCTGTCGAAAAGGACAATATAACAGATTGGATTAGAAGAAAGAGGGCAGCAAAGTAAAATGCTGCCCCCACTATCTTATGCCTCATATGTATCAATGAGCTCAAGTGAGTGCTCACTGTTCATCTTTACGCACATCTTTACAAGCTCCTCTAAAGGAACGTTCTGGATCTGCTTGTTGGAGCCACGGACGTTGATGGAAACTGTTCCCTCAGCTGCCTCCTTGTCTCCGATAACAAGAATGTATGGATCCTTGTAGTTCTTGAACTTCTTGATCTTCTCCTTCATGTTGTTGTCGGAGTAATCAGCCTCTACGCGGATGCCGGCATCCATAAGGGCCTTCTCAACCTTCTTAGCATACTCGTTGTGCTCAACTCTGATAGGAACGATACCTACCTGATATGGGCTGAGCCAGAATGGGAATACGCCCTTGAAGTTCTCGATAATGATACCAATAAATCTCTCCAAGGATCCGTAGATAGCTCTGTGAATAACCACAGGCATCTGCATTGATCCGTCCTGAGCCTGGTATGTAAGTCCAAAGTTATGAGGAAGCTGGAAGTCAAGCTGTACAGTTCCGCACTGCCACTCTCTTCCAAGAGCGTCCTTGATCTGAAGGTCGATCTTAGGTCCGTAGAAAGCACCGTCTCCCTCGTTGATCTCGTATCCGCCCTCGCCGTACTTCTCATCAAGGATCTCCTTGAGAGCAGCCTCAGCTCTGTTCCAAACCTCGATGTCACCCATGAAGTCCTCAGGTCTCGTTGAGAACTCAGCTCTGTAGGTTACACCAAATGTGGAGTAGATCTCATCAGCGATTGCGATTACATCTGCGATCTCTTCCTTGATCTGTGACTCCATTACGAATGTATGGTCATCATCCTGACGGAACTCCTGTACACGGAACAGACCGTTCATCTGTCCTGACTTCTCCTTACGGTGAAGTACATCGTACTCGCTGTATCTGATAGGAAGCTCCTTGTAGGAGTGATTTGTTCTCTTATAGGTCATCATGGCGTTAGGACAGTTCATAGGCTTTGCTGCCATTGTGTCCTCAAGCTCACGATTGTAGATTACTGAACCAGCCTGGATCTTAACGTTTGTAGGCTCTTCTGTGTTGTCGTTGATGTTCTCAAGTACTCCCGGGATCTCAGCGTCAGCCTTAAGCCATCCTGAAATACCTGGAACCATGAACATGTTGTTTACATAGTGAGCCCAGTGACCACTGATAAGCCAGAGCTTCTTGTTGTTAACAAGAGGAGCTGCGATCTCAGTGTAGCCGTGTCTCTCCTGAACCTCTCTTGAGTACTTAAGGAGAGCCTGGTACATCTTCCATCCTCTTGGAAGCCAGTAAGGCATTCCTGGAGCTGTCTCATCAAACATGAAAAGATCAAGCTGTGGTCCGATCTTCTTGTGATCTCTCTCCATTGCTTCCTGGATCATCTTGATGTGCTGCTTGAGCTCATCCTTTGTCTGGAAAGCATATACATAAATTCTTGAGAGCTGGTCTCTCTTCTCGTCGCCTCTCCAGTAAGCGCCTGATACGCTCTTAAGCTGGTAGGAAACATTCATAAGTTCCTGTGAGTTCTCTACGTGAGGTCCTCTGCAAAGGTCTACAAAGTCCTCTCCTGTATAGTAAATAGTAAGAGTTTCATCCTCTGGAAGATCATTGATAAGCTCTGTCTTGAACTTCTGATCCTTGAAGATCTCTAAGGCCTCAGCCCTTGAAACTTCCTTCCTTGTCCAATCCTCTCTTCTCTTGATGATCTCACGCATCTTATCCTCGATGGTCTTGAAATCATCCTGAGTGATAGCCTTTGGAAGTACGAAATCGTAGTAGCAACCGTCGTCAATCTGAGGTCCGATAGCATACTGAACTTCTTTTCCGTACAGCTCGATCACAGCCTTTGCAAGGATGTGTGCCAGTGAATGTCTGTAAACTTCTTTAAACTCTTCTTTTGTCATTTCTTTTCCTTTCCTGCAATACCTACCGGGTAATGCTTTTTCTTTAATTTTTTTATATTTTTTCTCCCGTAAGCTTACACCAACCAAGTGCTCTGCTCACGGGTAAAGCCGCCTTTTATGCTCTGCCGTGACACTTCTTGTACTTCTTGCCGCTTCCGCATGGGCATGGATCGTTAGGATATACCTTGTTCTCTTTTCTGATGGTGTGAGAAGCCTTCTCCTCTTTGTAGAGAGCCTTTCTCTTATCCTCATCAAAGATAGCCTCCCACTCAGGAAGGTTGTAAAGCCAGTCAGCACCGGCATTTACCATGTTCTTGTAAAGAAGCTCCTTCTCGAATCCAAGGTTAACCTGTGTATCCTCTTCCATCTCTTCGATAGGGTTCTGCTCTTTCAAGCTATCATTGATTCCATCAAGGAAACCAACCATAGTCATAAGGTCTACACCATATTTCTCTGCAAGCTCTTTTACTGTTCCCTTAACTACTTCGTCAGGGTTCTTTAAAAGCTCTGCGTAAATGTCTTTTTCCTTCTGAAAATAATCAGTCCAAAGTCTCTGCAGATCGCCCTTGTTAGCAGTCTCAGAGTATGCCATATTGCGCCATTTTTCTAATAATGCCATAGTTTTTACTCCTGTTTTTCTACAAAAAAATTGAATGTATGCAGTTAATACACATACATTCAATATATTTTAATATATCCTCTTCAATATGTAAACCATTGAAAAATACGTCACAGAGCGCGGATCCTATCAAGAGCTTCGACGCTGTTTTCGTAGCTTCCAAAGGCTGTCAGACGGAAGTAGTGCTCGCCGCTTGGTCCAAAGCCTGAGCCTGGGGTTCCCACAACGTTTGCCTTTGTAAGAAGGTGATCAAAGAATTCCCAGCTGGTCATGTTATCAGGGGTGCGGAGCCATACGTATGGGGAGTTCACACCGCCGAAAGCCTGATATCCTGCGTCCTTAAGACCATTCAGGATGTAGCTGGCATTCTTCATGTAGGTGCCTACCATCTCTTTTATCTGGGCCTTGCCTGCCTCGCTGTAGCAAGCCTCTCCGGCTCTCTGAACAATGTATGGAGCGCCGTTGTACTTGGTTCCGTGTCTTCTTGCCCAAAGTCTGTGAAGCTCCACCTCTTCGCCGTCCTGCTTAACCTTAAGGTCGTGAGGAATTATGGTTGCTCCAAGGCGAAGGCCTGTGAATCCTGCATTCTTGGAAAAAGACCTAAGTTCGATAGCGCAGGTTCTTGCACCCTCGCACTCAAAAACGGAGTGAGGAACATTGTCCTCTGAAATATATGCCTCATAAGCAGCATCAAAGATGATCACTGCTCCAACCTTGTTGGCGTAATCAACCCAGACCTGAAGCTGGTCCTTTGTGATAGCTGAGCCTGTAGGGTTATTAGGGAAGCACAGATAGATGATATCCGGAGTCTCACTGGGAAGCTCAGGCGCAAAGCCGTTCTCAGCAGTGCATGGCATGTAGATCACGTTGCTCCACATTCCTGTCTCAGCATCATAATCACCGCATCTTCCGGCCATTACGTTGGAATCCACATAAACGGGGTAAACAGGGTCGCAGACAGCAAGCTTGGTGTTCTTGGTGAATATCTCCTGGATGTTGGCGGAATCGCTCTTTGCACCGTCTGAAATGAATATCTCATCATCTGCAATATCGCAGCCTCTTGCTCTGAAGTCGTTCTCAGCCATAGCGTGGCGAAGGAACTCGTATCCAAGGTCCGGGGCATATCCTCTGAAGGTTGCTGGATCAGCCTGTTCATCAACTGCCTTGTGAAGGGCCTCGATAACTGCAGGACAAAGAGGCAGTGTAACATCTCCGATTCCAAGTCTTATGATCTTCTTGTCAGGGTTTTCTGCCTGAAAAGCACTTACCTTCTTGGCAATGGTGCTGAACAGGTAGCTACCCGGTAGTTTCAGATAATCTTCATTGGCTCTGTACATAATTATTCCTCCCGTGTTTTGGAATGATTCTACACTAATTTTGTATCATTGTATACAGCTTTGCACAATTTAATAGACAATAGTATCGAAAACATTTATCATGTAATCAAATAATTATGCACACGCCCGGCAGCCCCACATAAAGGAGAAAAAAATCCATGGCACTTTCATTTAATAAGATTGACAAGCTTCCAAGAAGAATCGTAATGTCCCTGTTTGGCGTAATAATCTGTGCCATAAGCGTAGGAATATTCAAGATCGCTGCCCTTGGGGTAGATCCCTTCCAGTCCTTTATGGCAGGTCTCGACGCCCTGATCCCCATCGACTTCGGGACGCTTTACATGATCACCAATGCTGTACTTCTGCTGTTTTCCCTTATCTTTGACAGACACTATATTGGAATAGCGACTTTTATCAACCTGTTCCTTTTGGGCTATATCACTGAATTCAGTTACAAATTTTTTCAGACCATAATCGTGAATCCCTCTATCCCGGTCCGGGTTTTGTGCCTGGTTATCGGAGTTGTGATCATCTGCTTCGGCTCAGCCTTCTACATGACTGCTGACCTGGGTGTATCCACCTACGACGCCGTTGCCCTGATCATAGTGGGCACCTGGAAAAAAGGCAAGTTCCAGTATGTCAGGATCATCACTGATCTGGTCTGCGTAATCCTCGGCGTTATACTGTTTTTGACAGCCGGTGGCACCATATCACAGATCCCAACAATTGCCGGTATTGGAACCATCATAACTGCCTTTTTCATGGGGCCCCTGATTGAGTTTTACAATGTTCACATTGCAAGACCGTTCTTGAACAAATAAGTTTTTTCGGGAGGAAATAGTATGAATATCAAATTCACCAAGATGCATGGCTGTGGCAATGACTACGTTTATGTTGACGGAGGAAAAGAACTTGTTCCCCAGGAAAAGAAATCTAAGCTGTCCCAGAAGGTTTCTGACAGGCATTTCGGTATCGGCTCCGACGGGCTTATCTTCATAAATCCCGTAGATGATCCTTCCATAGATTTTGAAATGGAGATGTACAACGCAGACGGATCCAGATCCGAGATGTGCGGAAACGGCATAAGATGTGTTGCCAAGTACGTCTACGACCACAGACTTACAGATAAAAAGAAGCTGACCATCGTCAGCGCCGGAAAAAAGAAATATATTGATCTGACAGTTGGGGCTGATAACCTGGTTGAGAGCGTGAAGGTTGATATGGGAGCTCCGATTCTTAGTGCTCCGGAGATTCCTGTTACAGAATCCTCAAAAGAGCTACCGGCTTCAGCTGGAAATATTGTTGCTCTTTCAGGAATTCCTTCAGATGCCTGCGTAGATGTGCCTATCACTGCTGACGGCAGAGACTGGAAGATGACCTGCGTATCCATGGGAAATCCCCACGCAGTAGTTTTCCTGCCTGATGACATGGATCTTGCCACCTTCGATATAGAGAAGATCGGTCCACAGTTTGAGAACCACAAGTTCTTCCCAAACCGTGTTAACACAGAGTTCGTAAAGATTGACGATAAGAACAACGTCCACATGAGAGTATGGGAGCGTGGAACCGGCGAAACTCTCGCCTGCGGAACCGGCTGCTGCGCCACAACCGTAGCCTGCATCTTAAACGGTCACACAGCAGAAACGGTGAACGTCCATGTCCTTGGCGGAATCGTAACCTGCTCCTGGGACGGCGACGCCACCTCCCCCGTCATCATGGAAGGTCCCGCCACCACCGTCTTCGAAGGTTCCATCGACATCTGACCAGCCACGGACAGCCACCGTCCCCATGGCTCACTTGCCGGATTCCCGCGCGACGATGTAGATGCGCTCGCTGTCGTCGGTGGGATCTTCGTGGGTGTCGGCGTCGATGGCTGTAATGAACTCCAGGCCTGCTGCCTGAACGAAGCCTTTCATCTCTTCAAGTGTGTAGCCACGCTGGAAGTGGGTCTCCACTGACCTTCTGAAGATCTCATCCTCCTCGTCGCACCTTGCAAAGATGGTCAGGTCGTACTCGTTGATGTGGTCCTCCTCGTGGTAGTAGTTATCCCAGATGAAACTGCAATCATCTCTGTTTTCAGCAATGGTTGTATCACCGATCACATCGCGATACTTGTGAAGGGTGTTAAAGTCGAAAACGAATATCCCCTTAGGGAAAAGGAAATTATTTACCAACTTGAAGGTATCGATTACCTCCTGTTCCTCCAGCACATAGTTTATGCTGTCGCAGACACTGACAATTGTTCCTGCGGTACAGTAAAGATCCAGCTCTCTCATGTCCTGCTCCAGGTACATGATGTCCAGCCCTGCTTCATAGCTCTTTTTCCTGGCAAGATCAAGCATCTCTGGAGAAAGATCTATTCCCATTATGTCGTAGCCCTTTCTCTTCAGAACCTGGGTAAAACTTCCCGTTCCACATCCCAGCTCCACCACAAGATTACGCTCCTGTTCAAGGGCATCCTCGGAGTCTTCCGCTATCTCTTTTCCCTGATCCGAATTCGCCGGTTTTGACACGCCATATTTATCTATAATTCCAGCAACAAAATTACCCCATACATCGTATGGGGTTTCGTCCATAAAGGTGTCATATACTGCTGCAAAATCTGTATATGCTTCCATAATTCACTCCTAAAAAACGGCCAATAGAATGTGCAACGTCTCTCCAGGCTCTAAGCATTCCGACAAGCCAACCTGGGAGGCTGTCTTGTCTCCATAGAGCTTGACAATCGTTCCTTATGCACATTCCATTGGCCTTTACTTCAACTGAATAATAGTTTTTCACGTAGAATTATCAACCAAATAATCCTGCAATCAACATGATGATCTTTGTACCTGAACCCATGATGATTCCTGCAAGGACAACACCACAAATGATTGCTTTAACGCTTCTCTTGAAATCCATATCCAAAATAGAAGCTGCAAGTGTTCCTGTCCAAGCTCCTGTTCCGGGAAGTGGAATTCCTACAAAAAGGAACAATGCCCAGTAAAGACCTTTACCAGCCTTTTCCTTAAGCTTTTCTCCACCCTTATGTCCCTTTTCAAGACAAAATGTAAAAAAGCCTCCGATAACAGGCTTGTCCTTTCCCCATTCAAGAACCTTCCTGGCAAAGAAGAAAATAATAGGCACCGGAATCATGTTGCCGATGATAGCTATTATATAACTTGGCAATACAGGAAGGCCATTTGCAATCGCATATGGAACTGCACCTCTAAGCTCTATAAGTGGAACCATTGAAATCAAAAATACTATAATATATTTCTTTAACATACTAACTCCTGTCCATCAAAAATCATTAAAAGTACAATCAAGTGATAAATATACACATATTTTTCCGATTTGTCTAATGTTTTTTGAAAGATCAGTAGTTGCCACTGTAAAAAGAACTTTTGAATCAGGCCAGGATTTCTTTTAATGCTTCCAGGAGCTTATCCATCTCTTCGTCAGTTCCGATGGTGATCCTCAGGTGATCCGCAATCCTGTGGGCGTCCCAACGCCTTACGATAATGCCACGCTCCCTGAGCTTGTCAAATATCTCTTTTCCGGGAACGGTCTTGTGTCTTGCGAAAATAAAGTTAGCCTGAGAGTCAGTGAACTCGAAGCCGAGCTTAGCAAATTCGGGCTTCACACGCTCTCTTGTTGCTATGATCTTTGAACAAACCTCCTTGAAATAAGCATCGTCTTCCACCGCTGCAGCGCCTACTTCCAGAGATGGCCTGTTCATCGTGTAGGAGTTAAAAGAGAATTTGGCGTCCTGAAGGTAACCGATGAGCTTCTTGGACCCAAAGGCATAGCCGATACGCAGGCCAGCCATGGACCTTGATTTGGAGAAGGTCTGAACAACCAAAAGATTGTCGTACTTCTCGATCAAAGGCAGCGCACTCTTTCCACCAAAATCAATGTAGGCCTCATCCACGATAACTACCACATCAGGATTGTGCTTCACCACATCCTCGATCATATCCAGGTCTTCAAGAATTCCTGTAGGTGCGTTGGGATTAGGGAAGATCACTCCGCCGTTTTTCCCATAGTAGTCCTCTTTGCGGATCTTGAAATCCCCATCCAGCGGAACCCTCTTATATGGAATCCTGTAAAGGTCAGCCCAGACATCATAAAAGGAATAAGTGACATCAGGGAACAGGATCTCCTTGCGGGAATTAAAGAAGGTCATGAAGGCCATGGAAATAACGTCATCAGAGCCAACACCCACAAAGATCTGATCCTTGGGCACCCCATAGTATTTTGAAAGTGCCGTTGTAAGAGTGCTTGCCTCAGGATCAGGGTACAGCCTGAAATCATCATAGTCCATGTTCCGCAGTTTTTCCTGAACTCCTGGCGCTGGCGGATAGGGGCACTCGTTTGTATTAAGCTTTATTATATTCTTGATCTTTGGCTGCTCCCCCGGTACGTAGGGCACAACCTTCCTGACATTATCTTCCCAGCTCATATTTTCTCTCCATTATTAAACATCCGTTGTAACGCTTTACTATTATACAGTACTAAATTACAAAAGATAATTCAAGAATATTATAGCGACATTAAGTTGTCAGAATATTTAGTCTTTTGCCCGGGCCATTATGTGGCAATTTGCCTTAGCCGATATATCTTTTGACAGCTTGGATGTCACATGCGGATCTTCATGGATGAGTTACTTCACCCGGTGAAGGTCCATTTTTGTTGCACTGAATCCGCAATAGAATGGATGCTTCACCACACCCATAAGGAGGTACCATGAAAATTGCACAAAGCAACGTGAACCTGGTTTCCAGCAGCAGGTATTATGAGGAAAATACCCTGTCTGTGCAAAGCGGAACCATCACCAGGGCGTCTTTCCTTGACAGTCTTCAGAATCAGGAAAAGAAAATGGACTCCCTGGAGCTGACTGAGGCAGATACGGAAGGTACTGCCCTGGAAAGCGAAAACTACTCCTCACTGAAGCCCTCAAAGACTGATTATCTAAGTAGCTATGAGTCCACCCTAGAGGACCAGATCTCACAGATCAGGAATGTGCTCCTCGAAAGGATCCTTCGGCTCCTTCAGCTCTTTGGCGGCGACAACCAGAACAGGGGCTACAAGAACACCCTGTCAAACACAGCAAACATGCTGTCTGCAAACTCCTTCGTAAAGGTCACCACTGTGACCATGACCCACATCCAGGAGGAGGAAACCACCTTTAACGGCACAGGCACAGCTCTGACTGAAGATGGAAGGGCCATTGATTTTGGAGTGAACTTCTCCATGTCCAAGCGCCTCACCCAATATGCAGGAATGAGTATTGCCAGCGCCGTAAGTCTCATTGATCCTCTTGTGATCAACGTAAGCTCTGACGTGACCCACATCAGCGACCAGTCCTTCTCCTTTGATCTGGACTGCGACGGAAAGGAAGAAAAGGTTTCAAACCTTGGCTCCGGCTCCGGATTCCTTGCCTATGACAAAAATGGTGACGGAAAGATTAACGATGGTTCTGAACTTTTCGGAACCAGAAGTGGGAATGGATTTATGGATCTTGCTGCCTACGACAAAGACAGCAACGGTTGGATCGATGAAAATGATGAGATCTATGACCACCTGAGAATCTGGGTCAGAAATGAAGATGGAACAGACAGTCTCCTTGGCCTTAAGGAGTCCGATGTTGGTGCGATCTATCTTGGCAGCGCAGAAACCCGGATATCCCACCACAACTCCGACTTCATGATGTCAGCAATGACACGGGCCTCAGGCCTCTTCCTTCGTGAAAGCGGAGGCGTCGGCACCGTCCAACAAGTGGACCTGGCTGCATTGTAACCACAACGTAAAAAGAGGCCGGTTTGTCCGGCCTCTTTCATGCTATAAACAGGAATTCCTACGGTATAGTTATTGGCTAATGCCCGCCACCCTTGCCCGAACCTGTTGGAAACGTTTGAAGTCTATCGCCGACGGTGAAGATGATGGGAACAGCTTAAGGACATCACCGTCGCTCTACGCATTGTAACGTTTCCACCAGAACCCGGCAAAGGCAAGCCCCTAAAGGGTGGCTGGTTTATTGCCTCGGATTCAGAATCCAGGAACAGCTAGGTGCTCTGCCTCTATTACGCTTTCGGTAAGAGTAGCAGTTGATTTTGGTCGTTTTTTCTATTATTTCGAACACCTAGAATTTTGCTTACGTCTGAATTTTGTTTTTTGGAATTATGGACGTAGTGATTATCAGTTAGTTGATAAAAACCGGCCATTCCTTACGTCTGTTATTGAGTTTTTCTAATATGAGACGTAGCGATATCGATATTACGTTGATAAATAGGGAAATACTACGTCTTTATATAGGTTTTTCTGTTTTCGGACGTAGCGTTTGCGATATTGCGTGAAGTTTTTGCATGGGAGGTGCTTAGCATGGCTAGGCAGGCAATAGAACCGTCACCTGACTGGAGGGGCAAGGCAGTAGATTGAACAAAAAATAATGCCTTCCCCGGTTACAGACCTTTATGCATGGATTCTGGTGGCTGTACAAGGATGCCCCTGCTCCTCAAGGGGCACTCGCGCAAGTCCTTGACAGGCGCCTGATCCAGGCTACAATGTATTTCCCGGGGGAAGGCGTATTTCTTTTATTCTTTTATGTCACGCTCGCGGGTTCCGTCTACTTCGCCGGAAAGGAAGTGTCTTCTGCAGACAGATACGTAGGACTCGTTGCCACCCATCATGATCTGCTCGCCGTCTCTTACAATCTTGCCATTGCAGACCCTTGCATTAAAGTGGGCTCTACGTCCGCACCAGCAGACTGTTGGAACCTCTTCGATATAGTTTGCGATCTCCATAAGGCGCTTAGAACCTGTAAAGAGATGGCTTGTAAAATCTGTTCTAAGGCCATAGCAGATAACCGGAAGATCATAGCGATCCACCACCTCTGCCAAAAGATCAACCTGTTCCTCTGTAAGGAACTGTGCTTCGTCCACCAGGACACAGTCAAGCTTCTTCCATGCATCTGACTTCTTGGTAAACCATTCATTTACCACTTCATCAAGGAAATCCTCAACGAAGGTACATTCAGCCTCGAGGCCCATTCTTGATTTGACGGTCTTTTCTCCGTCCCTGTCCTCGATGCCGGGCTTAAGAAGAATACAGTTCTGTCCCTTCTCAAGATAATTGTAGCGCACCATCAGTGCATTTGCGGTCTTGGAACTCCCCATAGCTCCATACCTGAAATACAGCTTTCCCATACTTCCCCCTCTAAATTATTATATTATTTCTGCTTTGCAACAGCGTCTGCCTGTACACCAAAGATCTTTCCCTGGATAGGCTTAAGCGCTGAAATAAGGATCTGTCCGAAGATTACGCAGGTAATGATCTCGCCTGCACCTACAGTAAGAGCAAAGAAGAAAAAGCTTCCCTCAATGCCGTAAGCATATTTTAAAACAAATGGAATGATGATCGCATTTGCAAGTACCGGTGGAATAGAAACAAGGAATCTGTTCTTTCTAAGAAGATAAGAACCTACTGCTCCAACAAGTGTAGCCAGTGTTCCAAAGATAACATCAGGCATTGCTGATCCGGTAACGATGTTAGCGATAAGACATCCAAGAGTTACTCCGGGAACTGCCGCATTTGTGAAGTAGGGCAGAATTGTAAGACACTCTGAAAATCTTACCTGAATTGCGCCGCTAGCCAGGTCAAAGCCTGCTGCGATTGCTGTGAGCACAACGTAAAGTGCTGCGATGACTGCCGCGTGAACAATGTAAAGAGTTCTGTTGCTTGTTTTGTTCATAGTTGGTTGCCTCCAAAAATAATTAATTAAAAAGTTACCACTGCAACCATGCGGTAATGTCACCTCCCAGATAATCACAGTTTTTTGTTCAAGGTAGTATAAACAGATTGCTGCCCATTTGTAAAGAGTAAATTATTCCTCGCCCTTTAAAAGCACCAGCTTGTTGTATGGAATCTCGATTCCTGCTTCTTTAAATCTCTTCATGACCTCCACAAGGCACTCGGAGCATGCCTTTGGGTTGTCCTTAAAATCCTTTGTCTCCACCAGAGCCTGAAGGGTCACTCCGCTGTCATCACAGCTCTTGCATAAAACCGTAGGTCTTGGTCCATAATGTTTAGGATGAGACTCGATTGCTGTAGCCATAACCTCCATGGCCTTATCCATGTCTGTTCCATAGGCCACAGAAACCCTGATAGGATAGGAAAAAGACTCCTCCTGAGTATAGTTCACTATAGTGTTGGACCCAACGATGGAATTAGGAATATAGATGATCTCATTCTGATAGGTCTTGATCACAGTATGTCTTAAGGTGATATCTTCCACAAATCCAGGCTCATAGGCATCAATCTTTATTCTGTCGCCGATATCAAAGGGCCTTGAATGGGATGCAGAAAGAGCTATTCCGGAAAAGACATTTGCAAGAGTAGACTGGGCTGCAAGACCTAATACCACAGCTGCGATTCCTGAAGAAGCAACCGCCGTCTCCCAGGTCTTCGAAAAAGCAGGAATCCCACTTAAAGCTGTAAGGGCTGCAACCGCCCAAATAAAAGCAAGAATAAGGCCTTTAAGAAAGATGAGATGAATCTTCCCTCTTAAAAGCTCCTTACTAAGAACCTTATTAAGAACTAAATTAAGAAAATAAGCCACGATAAATGGCAGCACATACTTCAAAAATATATCAACAAATTCTTTCATAAAAATACTACCTCGTTCAAAAATCATAAACAAAGGTAGTATATCACAATTGCAGGGCTTTGGCGAAGGAGAAGTTACTCCTCCTCGTCCTCATCATCCCCCATATCCTCGAAAGCAATTATAGAATCAACTATATCCTCAAAGTCCTCCTGGAGTTCCTCAAGGCTATCACCTTCATAAGTGTAAATCCTTCCGTCAATTTCCACTTCTCCAGTGTAGTAATCGGCTTTCTTATCATAATTCACTGTTCCAACATAACCTTCATACTCTAGTTTATCTAGCATTCTAAATTCTCCTAACTTATCTTTCTTCACAACCAGGCGCTTCGAAATGTTTTTTTCCTGTAAATACATTTCGAAGCGCCCCCGTTATCCAGTAACTTAAATATTTATCAGATTTTCGCCGCCGATTCCCCTTGCACAAGCTCCCCGTGGAATACGATGTGCCTGTGATCGGACTCCTTGTCGATGATGTCGAAGAGGAGATCCGTTGCCTTTTTGGCGATCTCTCCTGCAGGCTGCTTAAGGGTTGTAAGCCTTGGTACACTGTACTGGGCAATCTCCTGTCCGTCGTAACCTGCCACGCTTACATCCTCAGGAACCCTGATCCCTGCATCTGCAAAAGCACGAAGTGCACCAACAGCCAGTACATCTGAAATGCAGTAGAGCGCCGTAAACTTCTCCCCGGACTCGATCAGAGCCTTGGCTGTGTCATAACCATTCTGCAAAGTGTAGATCTTTTTATCAACAGGTCTTATTAGCTTCTCATTGACCTTAATACCGTGCTTTTTGAGAGCCTCCAGATATCCTGTAAGTCTCAGCCTTACTACAGAAGGAGTATCGCTTCTCTCAGTCATGATGGCAATGTTCCTATGGCCAAGGCTTATAAGATGCTCAACCATCTTAAAGCTCTCCTTGGCATCATCCACAGAAACCGTGGAGTACTCGTTCCTGTTAAGGTCATCGGAAATATCCGAACCAACAGTGGTGAAAACCACCGGAACCCTCAGCTGCTTGATCTTGTCAGCAGAGTGCCTTGCACTTCCGCCAAGGAAGATGATACCGCGAAGTCTCTTTTCCTTCTCAAGCTCCAGCGCCACATCGACCTCGTCCTCGTAGGCCTCAACATGACGTATCACAAGGGCATACTTCCTCTCCTCAACCTCCTGCTCAACAACCTCGATCATTGGAGCAAAGAAGGAGTTTGTGATACCCCTCACCAGAACCGCAATGCACTTGGCATCGGTCCTCTTTAAGTTCCTGGCACTGTTATTAGGAATGTAGCCTGTCTCCTTAATAACATCCATGATTCTCTTTTTGGTCTCCGGATTGATATCCGAATGATTGTTGATAGCCCTGGATACGGTGCTGACTCCAACGCCGCATCTTCTGGCTATTTCAACTATTGTAATCTCTGACATTTATATCGCCGTCCAATCGCCAATATTCTATTAACGAAGCCTTCTGTAGATCCTTGCAAAGTCGTGCATCTTAGCGCAAAGCTCCTTGGAGAGAGCATCCTTCTTCATTCTCCAAACCCAGTTTCCGCCAAGGGTTGAAGGAGTGTTGATCCTTGCGTAGCCCGGAAGCTCCAGATAATCCTGCATAGGAATTATAACAGTATCTGAAACGCTGGCAAAGCTTGCCCTGATAGTTGCCCATACAGCATCCTTTGCGTTCTTGATACCCAGGTATTCCTTGGCAAATTTCTTATCTGCACGAGGAAGCTGATCAAACCAGCTTCTGGTAGTATCGTTGTCGTGTGTTCCTGTATAAACGATGCAGTTCTTGGTGTAGTTGTGAGGAAGGTAGTCGCTCTCCTCCCTTGAATCAAAGGCAAACTGCAAAATCTTCATGCCGGGATATCCGGTCCTCTGAACCAGCTTGATTACTGAAGGTGTCAGGAATCCAAGGTCCTCAGCAATAACCTTCATATCGCCAAGCTCTTTTTTCATGGTCTGGAAAAGATCTATTCCAGGGCCCTTACGCCACTCACCCTTCTCAGCAGTAGGATTGCCGTAAGGGATCGCATAGTACTCGTCAAAGCCTCTGAAGTGATCGATCCTGATAACATCATAAAGCTTGTAGCAGTGAGCGATTCTCTTCATCCACCACTTGTAGCCAGTCTTCTTGTGATAATCCCACTTGTAAAGAGGATTTCCCCAAAGCTGTCCTGTAGCGGAGAAAGCATCAGGAGGGCATCCAGCCACATCGATCGGAACATTCTTCTTATCCAGCTGGAAGAGCTCAGGATTAGCCCATGTATCAGCGCTGTCAAAGGCAACGTAGATCGGGATATCACCGATGATCTCGATACCCTTTTCGTTTGCATAGCCCTTAAGTGCTGCCCACTGCTTTGAAAAGAGATACTGAAGGAAGCTGTAAAAATCGATCTCCTGGGCATACTTCTCTTTTGCAGCCTTCATAGCAGGAGCCTTACGAAGACGAACGCCTTCCTCCCAGGTATTCCAGCTTCTTCCGCCATTTGCATTCTTGAGAGCCATGAAAAGAGAATAATCTGCGAGCCAGTCATTGTCCTTGCTCTTCTTAAATGCCTCAAATTCCTTCTTCAGAGTCTTGGCATCCTTAGCCTTATCAATATTTTCAAAGGCTTTCTTAAGCAGCACAAATCTAGACTTATACATCTTTTCATAGTCGATGTACTCCTCAGTGCCGCCAAAATCGCACTTATCAGCCTGAGCCTTAGTAATAAGCCCCTCATCAATAAGTGTCTTTATATCAATAAAATATGGATTTCCTGCGAAAGTAGAAAAGGACTGATATGGCGAATCGCCGTAGCTGGTAGGTCCCAAAGGAAGTATCTGCCAGTAGGACTGTCCGGCCTCCTTAAGGAAGTCCACGAAGTCATAAGCCTCCTTTGAAAAAGTTCCTATTCCGTACTCTGAAGACAGAGAAAAGATCGGAAGAAGAACTCCACATTTTCTGCTGGATTTGCTATCTTTTTTTGCCATATTTGACCTCTCCTTTTTCCAAAAGCTTTATACAAAGCATAAATAAGCTACGGAAATCATTCCGTTCCCGGTAACGTTTCCGCAGCTCTACTTTATCATAAATAAAAGTTAATTTCAATTATTTCCAAAACCGTTGTCTTTGATGCCCCAGATCAGGTTTCTCCACTGTTCAAGCTGATCTGTTGTCATGAATCCGTTTGATGTTCCCATGTATCCGATCTTGTAGGAAGCAAACAAAAGGGCATTCTTGATAGCATTTACGCTGTCGCCGGTTTCCATGTAATAGTGAAGGAAACATGCAAAAAGCGCATTACCGGCACCAATGGTATTAACAACCTCATTGGTCTTAACAGTCTTATAATGTACCCTGAGATCCTTGGACTTATCAAAGAGGATAAGACCCTCGCTGCCCTGACCAAGGATAATGATCTCTGTTCCGTAGGTTCCTGACATACGGTCTATGAATGAGTATGGATCCTCGGAAAGAGTATCATCACTAAAGTAAAGAACCTTAGCCGGCTCAAGGAAGTCGGTGTTATATTTTTCCTTTTCAGGCTTATAGCTTCTGATGTTTACAGCAATGGGCTTGTGATGCTCAGCTGCTGCCTTGGCAAAAGGTCTGCAGAAATTGGCATTTGCCAGCACCATCATATCGCAGCTCTCAGCAATAGGAGCAACCATGGACATATCATAAACATTCTCACGAAGATCCTTAAGATCCTCGAAGATCTGCTGTTTACGCTCCTTGTCGTACAGAACCACCTCAGTGGGAGTCTCTTTCATCTGAGGGATAATGTACTCTGTAGAAAGAGTGATCTTCCTATCGGGAGGATTTATCATTCCCAGATCCTGATTCCTGCCAACTATGGACATGAAGCAAACCTCATCACCCAGCCACTTAAGAGCCAGGGACTCGTTGTAGGCGTCGCCTCCCATGGCCGTGAAGATGGAATCATTCACGCTGGTGATCGGCGCATAGTTCACCGGGATCTTGTCCACTCTGACGATTGTCTCAATCTGTGTTACACCTGCTACTAAGAATCTGCTCATATCGAACCTCCTTAATGTAATCCTGTAACAGTCAAATTTCTGATAATATCCACATACTCTATTGCTTCTTCCAGGAAGAGGTCTGACCTGAAGCCTTCCGCCAAAACCTCCTTAAGAATAAGTCCATCAATGGTAAAGTCCAGGATGTGACCGATCTTCTCATAGTCTGTTCCCGGAGCAAATACAGTGATATCCGCTCTCTCCCGAAGGGCATTCATGATCCTTTTGTACTTTTCCCTTCTCTCACTTATCTCTCCAAGGGCCTCTCTTTCCGTCTCCTCATCAGCCTTACTCAGGAAAAGAAATATGTACGGGTATTGAGACATTGCATTGGCCTTGGCTGTAACGATCTGCTTGTACAGCTCAAAATAGTCATTCTCATCCTTCTCAACATACTGGGTAAGTTCCAGGGCCACAAACCTTGTGGCATAGTCATACAGGAATGAATACAGCCCTATCTTACTTTCAAAGTAGTGAAAAAGAAGGCCCTTGCTTATGCCTGCTCCCTTAACTATCTCGTCTGTGCTTGCATGACGATATCCGTACTGGGAAAAGACCTTTAGGGCGGAATTTATCATTTTGTCCTGTTTTTCTTTTTTTAGCTCAAAAAATCTCTCGTTCATTAATATTCCCCAATTCCCCACAATTGACTATAACAGTCTACAATAAGTGTACCATTTGCCTCAGGTCACATCAAACGATTTTTCGTTCTTTTATCAAATTTTAATACTCAGGACTTTTACAAATTGAGAATTTGTATTACAATCAATATGACTGTACAACATTAGGAGGGGGCTGACATGTCCAAAAAACACACTTTTGGTAAATTTGTTCTTTTCTGTACCGCAGTTGGAGCAGCTGCAGCAGGTGCGTATTACTATCTGAGCAAGAGAGAGGAAGAGATCGCTGACAGCTTTGATGACGACGATTTCGATGACTTCGACGATTTTGATGATGACGACGAGGCATCTGCAGAATCCAAATTCGGTTCACGCAAATACGTTGATATCACTTCTTCATCAAACGAAGAAGAGCCTCTTGACGAGGATGACTCCGAGGAACCTGAAGATTCAGAAGAGTTCTTCGACGACGAAGATAAATAAATAACAACTAATAAAGGCTGTCGCATCACTGCGACAGCCCTTTTTTGTTCTTATTCTTCTCCGTATTTCTCAGCCATCATCTCTTTAAGGAATCTTGCCTTATCCTTGATACGGCTGTTGGCGGTTCTGGAAACTAAAAGCTCTGAGATCATCTTAGATGCCACTTCTCTTTCATCTGTCTCAACAGCCAAAGCTGCGATCAGATAATCAAGAGTAGTTGAGTCCATTCCAGCAATAGGAAATTCCTCAGTCTGTCTTGCCATGATAAATCCATTCAGGGCATTTTTCAAAAGCTCTTTTTCCTGAGCATCGTTCTCAGCCTTCTTAGCATCATAGCCTTCAGCCTCAGGATCAAGACGCTGGGTCTCACCTCTTACAACCCAGGCTGTCTTCAGGCAAATGTAAGCCTTCTCACTGTTCTTTGCCTTTTTTACCACTGCATTGGCAAGAGCCAGCTGATAGAGCCTCTTGGCATAGTCATAGCTGTAGGTCGGATCATCACAGGGCTCGTGTTTATAGTTCATACAGATCTTGATACGTATGTCATCGATCTGGTACTTGTTAAGTGTAGTGAAGTACCTGCTCAGGGCAGCATAACCACAGGATGGACAAGCAATTACGTCATACTTGTTCTGGTCAAGCTCATCATAATCAGGGCGAAGGTCGATGTCTACATTCTTCATCCTTACCTTACCCGTTCTTACGGTCTTAGCATCAAAATCCGATTCACAGACCGGACACTTGTATTTCTTGTCAAAAAGAAAATCCTCTTCGTTGACAAGCTGAAGCTTCCTTGTGGGTTCTTCCTTCTTAGCCTGAACCTGCTTCTTTCTTGGGTCCTCAAAAAGCTGTTCTCCTCCAAGATTTCCAAGTCCTAATTTCTCAAATCCAGAAAAAATGCCCATGCCCGTACCTCTCCTTAGAATTATTTTTTAGGTAGTACAAATGAACTCTTAAGTGAAACTATTCTGTTAAATATTGGAGCTCCCGGCTGTGAGTCCTTGCTGTCAACGCTAAAGAAGCCATTTCTTACGAATTGGAACTTATCGTAAGGCTGTGCATTCTTAAGCTCGGGCTCAAGTACCGCATCCTTTATAACCTTGATGGAATTAGGGTTAAGGTTAAGTGAACCGTCCTCGTTGTATACGCCCTTCTCCTCATCAATAATGTTCTCGTAAAGACGAACTTCAGCTCTAAAAGCCTCACTGGCCTCAACCCAGTGGATTGTTCCCTTTACCTTTCTTCCATCAGGACTGTCTCCGCCCTTAGTCTCAGGATCATAGGTGCAGTGAATCTCAGTAACAACACCGTTCTCATCCTTTACGAAACTGTTGCAGGTTACAAAGTAAGCATTCATAAGTCTTACTTCGTTGCCGGGGAACAGTCTGAAGTACTTCTTAGGAGGCTCCTCCATGAAGTCCTCACGCTCGATGTAAAGCTCTTTTCCGAAGGGGATCTTTCTGGTTCCCATCTCAGGAACCTCTTTGTTGTTCTCGATCTCAAGATACTCGATCTCTCCCTCAGGATAGTTATCAATAACAAGCTTAACAGGATCAAGGATGGCAAGCATTCTCTTTGCCTTCAGCTTAAGATCCTCTCTGATGCAATACTCAAGCATTGCATACTCTGCAGTTGCCTGTGCCTTACTGATACCGCACATATCTACAAACATCTTGATGGACTCAGGTGTAAAGCCTCTTCTGCGAAGAGATGCAATGGTTACAAGTCTAGGATCATCCCATCCGTCAACGATTCCATCCTCTACAAGACGCTTGATATATCTTTTACCTGTAACCACGTTGTTGAGATACATCTTTGCAAACTCGATCTGACGTGGTGGGTTCTGGTATTCGCACTCAGTCTTAACCCAGTCATAAAGTGGTCTGTGGTCCTCAAATTCAAGGGTGCAAAGGGAATGTGTGATACCCTCGATAGCATCCTCGATAGGATGAGCAAAGTCGTACATAGGATAAATGCACCACTTGTCTCCGCATCTTGCATGGCTCATGTGCGCAACACGGTAGATGATAGGATCTCTCATGTTGATGTTAGGTGATGCCATGTCGATCTTTGCACGGAGAGTCATTGCTCCGTCCTCAATCTTACCGGACTTCATTTCTTCAAAGAGACGAAGGTTTTCCTCAACGCTTCTGTCTCTGTTAGGGTCGTTCTTACCGGGCTCTGTGAGAGTTCCTCTGTACTCTCTCATCTCATCAGCTGTCAGCTCAGATACATAAGCCTTGCCCTTCTTGATGAGCTTTACTGCATCCTCATACATCTGGTCGAAATAGTCAGATGCATAAAAGAGTCTGTCTTCATAATCAGCGCCAAGCCACTTAACATCCTCGATGATGGCGTCCATGAACTCGGACTTTTCCTTGGTAGGATTGGTATCATCGAATCTCATGTTGAACTTGCCGTTGTACTCCTTGGCCATACCATAGTTAAGAAGTATGCTCTTGGCATGACCTATATGCAGAAATCCGTTGGGCTCAGGAGGAAAACGAGTGCATACATGATCGTATACTCCCTCCTTGAGATCCTTATCGATCTCTCTCTCGATAAAGTGTCTTGAGGTAGCGCCTTCTCCCTCAGGATTTGCATTTACATTTGTTAATTCTTCTGCCATTTCTCTTTTCTTTCCTTAGCTATTAGTAATATACGGATTGCTTCGCGTATACGCTTTCGCAATCCTACAGTCATTAATGCCAAATGCTTAACAAGCAAGCTTGTACGCATTTTACATTATGCCCCTATATCACTACAGTATATCACATCGGACCTTTTACTTATAGACATATTTTTCCTCGAAGGCAGCACGCCTTACAGGCTTGTCAAAATAGTAGCCCTGGATGTACTTTACGCCCATACCCTTAAGAGCATCCAGCTGTTCCTTGGTCTCGATACCCTCTACGCAGACCTCTGCGCCGATGGTCTTTCCCATGTCCACAATTGACCTTACGAAAGCCTGTGAATATTCGTCCTCCGAAATGTCTTTTACAAAGTCCTTGTCTATCTTGATGATATCAAATGGAAGGGCACGGATACTGCTAAGAGCAGAGTAGCCTGTTCCAAAATCATCCAGTGCAAGCCTTACGCCCAGTGCCTTTATATCCAAAAGAGTCTGCTTCGTCCTTGCCAGATCGTTGATGGCAAGTCGCTCTGTAAGCTCAAGTACCAGGTTTGAAGGTTTAATGTGATTCTCTTCAATGCAGCTCTTTATTATATCCACAATGTCTGTCTGCATGATCTGTACCACCGACAGATTTACGCCTACGACAAACTCACCCTTGCCTTCTTCGTTCCAGGCTCTGCAGCACTCGCAGGCCTTACGGAGCACGTGATTGCCGATAGGATTGATAAGTCCCAGATACTCAGCAAGGGGAACAAACTCATCAGGATTAAGGAAGCCCAGAGCATTGCTGTTCCAGCGAACAAGAGCCTCTGCTCCGATGTGTCTGACCTTCTTGCCTCTTCCGCTATGGAAATCACTGACGATGGGCTGGAAGAATACTTCGAATTCATCACAATGCTTGCCTATGGCATCATACATATTCTTCTCAAGATCCAGCCTGTGGATCGAGGAAGAATCAATATTGTCAGAGTACTCAGCGATCCTGTTTTTACCGGATTTCTTCGCCTCGTACATGGCAACGTCGGACTTTCTGATAAGCTCGGATACGTTGTCACCGTGATCCGGGAATCTGACAACACCCATACTCATGGTGCAGTAATAATCGCTGTCCTTAAGGTACCAAGGCGTTGCGAAGGCGTCCTTGATCTCCTCCAATATCTTGTTCATCCTGTAATAGCTCTCAGGAGGAACTATGATAACGAACTCATCACCGCCCATACGATAGCATGAGCCCTGGATGCCCTCTATCCTTGAGATAGCTTTTGAAATATCCTGCAATAGCACGTCGCCGTACTGATGGCCAAGGCTGTCGTTGATGTGCTTGAAGTCATCCAGATCCAGGTACATCAAAGCGCCGTGTCCACCATTTTGTGTAGACTCGTCCACGTACCTTGCCAGATCCTTTTCGCAGCACATTCTGTTGAAAAGACCTGTCAGGAAATCTGTATAAGCCTGCTGCTCTATTCTCTTCTGATAGAGCTTCTTCTCAGTAACATCATATATAGCGCACAGGGAAACAGGGCGTCCGTCCACCCACTTGATCCTGGTGTAGTAAACGTCATACCACTTTTCTCTGTCCTTGTGATGGACCTCATAATTTCCGCTGTAGCTTCTAGAAGGTATATTGTTTTCGAAAAGCTCTGCCAGCTTATTCTCAGTAAGTTCCTTGGAAAAGTTCTTTTTAAAGCTCCTGTTGGCAAAAAGAAGCACTCCTGTGCCTGTATCCCTTACGTAGATTGAACTTCCCACGTTATCAAGAACTGCCTCAAGGGATGCAAAAGAGCTTGCCAGTGAGTTGGTCTGCAGTCTCTTTGTGATGATACTCTGCATGATCCTGATGGCGTCGTTTATGAACTTGATGTCGTCGATGGACCAGATCCTGGCCTCTCTGTTCTCTGTAAAGCAGGCATAAAACATGGCTGAACCATTGATAATGACCGGCATAGAAACAAGGGCTCTTATACCTAAGTTTTCAATCTGCTCCCTCTCCCCGGCATTCATCTGGGTGTCGCTGGAGATGACTACTGCCTTCTGATTTCCCATGAACCAGCATACTTCCTGGTCTGTTGTCTCTGAATAGAGCTTTCCCACGCCCGGAAGTGCCCACTGAACGACAATATCCATAAGGGTATTGTGATGGATCCTGCAGGTAAAGGCATTGCTTATCTGGAGATAGGTACAGAGCTTTGAAAGCACCTCTACCATGATCTCTTCTATTGGCTCATCGCTATCAAGCAGTGATACGATCTCTGTCATGGTCTCTGCTCTGTGGAAAGAGGTGGTCATCTCTATTTCCTGGAGCTTTGAGGCCTCACTTTTGGCAATAGCTTTAGACCTTGATGTCTCAACCTTTATGAGAACATTCAAAGTCTCCCTCAGAAGATCCAGAGTCTTATAGAATTTATCCTCTGATATCAGATATTGGAAATTGTCGATTGGTGGGAAGTGGAAAAAGCTTGAATCATACCGGGCATCAGTGAAGATTCCGCAGACGATCCATACTGCTGCTATCTGAGTGCCGTCTGAAACAGCAATGGCAGCAAGTCTTAGATTGGGGATCTCTGTTATCTCAACAGCCTGATCCTCAAGTTCGCTTTCTGAAACACGCTTATAGATATTGTGGATCCTTATAGGCGTGACATATTTCTTTATTATCTCTATTTCATGGGCATTTCCGGAGAACTCAGTGATGGGAACTCCGTTTGCGTCAAGACAAAGAGAATACACCCCGGCCATCTCACAGAATCTGTCCTGCCAGGACTGCATCTCTTCCTTGTTCTTAAGCGCAATATTACCAAGGGCTCCACTCTGTTCTGATGCAGAGCCCGTGGTCATTTGCATTTTTTCAGCATTGTTGATTATGTCAGGCAACTATATTTTCCCCCTCAAGAGGAATCTACAAAGAAGCTCAGTGGTCATCAACGCTATAGTTAGGAGCTTCCTTTGTGATCTGGATATCATGAGGATGGGACTCACGAAGGGCTGCGGGAGACATCTTGATAAATCTTCCGCTCTCCTTCAGTTCCTCTATGGATGCACATCCGCAATAGCCCATTCCTGAACGCAGACCACCCATAAGCTGGAATACAGTATCCTCTACTGTTCCCTTATAGGCAACACGTCCTTCTACACCTTCCGGAACAAGCTTCTTGGCATCCTCCTGGAAGTAACGGTCCTTAGAACCGTTCTCCATAGCGGAGATAGATCCCATTCCACGGTAAACTTTATATTTTCTGCCCTGGTAGAGTTCGAACTCACCGGGAGCTTCATCACATCCTGCGAACATGGAACCCATCATAACGATGTTAGCTCCTGCTGCGATTGCCTTTGTAATATCACCTGAGTACTTGATACCACCATCAGCGATGATAGGTACACCGTACTTCTTAGCCATCTCATAGCAGTCCATAACTGCTGTAACCTGTGGGACACCAATACCTGCAACGACACGTGTTGTGCAGATGGAACCAGGTCCGATACCAACCTTAACAGCATCAGCTCCTGCCTCAATAAGATCCTTTGTAGCAGCTGCTGTTGCGCAGTTTCCTGCGATAACCTGAAGGTCTGGGAATTTCTCTTTTATCATGCGAAGGCACTTAAGTACGTTCTCGGAATGACCATGGGCAGAGTCAAGAACAACAACGTCTACCTTTGCATCTACAAGAGCTGCTACTCTGTCCAGGCAGTTAGCTGAGATACCAACACCTGCTCCGCACAGAAGTCGTCCCTGATCATCCTTAGCTGAAAGAGGGTACTTAATGGTCTTTTCAATATCCTTGATGGTGATAAGTCCAACAAGATTGTAATCGTCATCTACTATAGGAAGCTTCTCCTTCTTGGACTTTCCAAGAATGCTCTTAGCCTCCTCTAAAGTGATCCCTTCCTTTGCAGTAATGAGGTTTTCACTGGTCATAACCTCTTTTATCTTCTTGGAGAAGTCTTTTTCAAACTTAAGGTCACGGTTGGTGATGATTCCAACCAGCTTTCTGCCCTCTGTGATAGGCACACCGGAAATCCTGAACTTAGCCATAAGTGAATCAGCATCTGCCAGTGTGTGATCTGGTGAAAGAGAAAATGGATCTGTGATAACGCCGTTCTCTGATCTCTTAACCTTATCTACCTCTTCAGCCTGGGCCTCGATAGACATGTTTTTGTGTATGATTCCGATTCCGCCCTGTCTTGCCATGGCAATTGCCATTCTGTGCTCGGTTACGGTATCCATACCGGCGCTCATAAGCGGAATGTTGAGCTTGATCTTCTTTGTCAGGTAAGTAGAAACGTCAACCTGATTAGGTATAACCTGTGAATATGCAGGCACTAAAAGCACATCGTCAAAAGTAATTCCTTCGCCAATAATCTGTCCCATGATATGACTCCCTTTTTAATCTGTGAAAACTTTTCTAGGTGCTACGCTCTTTACTGCTGCTACAAACTCAGCAGTAGGTTCGAAAATGATCCTCTCTTTTCCATCATATATAAATGTATATGTTGGATCAGGTTGTCTGCTCTTGTCCCTTGCGGAAAAATCCATAGTCTTCAGGGTCTTGTTCTTAAACTCGTCCAGATGGTGAGAGTTTGTGGGAGCCAGAGCCTCAATGTGGTCAACCTCAAACTTTCCTACATTCTTGCGCTTTGACTTGTTAAGTATCTTGTCAACTGTGATCTCCCTCTCGCAGTACTGATACTCAAATTCAATATTCGCATTTAAAGTAAGGAAATAATAAACTACTCCTGCAGCAACGCACAGGATAAGACCCGCAATCCCGAGAACTGTCAAGATTGAGGAAAGAAAGAAAATGACTGCCAGCACTAATGAAAGATAGCTAAAGAACTTAACCAGAGGTGAGCCCTTGCTGGCCACAAGGCATTCAACATAATTGTTTTCTAACGCCATTACGGTAAACTCCTCCTGTTTAATTTTATTGACTATCTTATATTGCTTCCTCTAATCTTTCAAGGTCTTTTTTATACTTTATTTAGATTTTTCGGTTGACACTAAAAATTGGCTTTTATATCATTACTTAAGTACGCAAAACGCCTATTACCATTATATATGGTTTAACGCAAAAATAATATTATATTTTTGTTAACACAATCGGGAGGCAGTAAAAGAAACATGTCTGTAAATGAAGAAATAAGAGAGCAGCGAAAGAAACTTAAGGGTCAGGGCTTCAAGGCCCACTGGGATTATTTTTGGGAATATTACAAGATACACACAATCGTGGCACTGATCGTGATGATCTTCATTGTCACCTTCACCAGAGATATACTGAACAACAAGCCCTACGCTCTATATTCAATGCTGATAAACGCAGCAGGCCTGGAAACCCAGGAAAAAATACAGAACGGCTATGCAGAATATGCAGGGATAGATACCACACAGGAAGCCATTCTTGCAGACACCTCTGCAGGTTTCTCTCTTGCCAACATGGACAACTCAACAGTCGCAACCAGTGAGAAGCTCATGGCTGTCATGGCATCAAAAGAGCTTGATGTGGTAGTTGCAGATACTAACACCTTCGGGCACTACGCTTCACTTGAGACCTATATGGATCTTCGCGATGTCTACAGTGCAGATGAGATTGCTTCCTGGGATTCTCAGGGACTGATCTTCTACGTGGATCAGGGCTACATCGATTACCTGACTTCAAGCACCTACACAGACTACCTCACCAACGGTCAGTACGATAAGTCCAACAAGTATGCAGTTATGGCCGCCAAGTACAACGAGACCTTCGAGTATCCCGTCCAGGACAAGTCCGAAATGGACAATCCGGTCCCTGTAGGAATCATATTGAAGAACTCCAAGATCCTTACTGACTGCGGAGCGTATCCTAATGAAGCTCCAATCGTCGGAATCATCATAAACACTGAGCGAATCGATAACGCAAAAAAATTCCTGGCTTACCTTATGCAGTAAGTCAGGAATTTTTTCGTCATGTGGACGGCTGTCCTGGCCGGTCTGGCGCACTTGCCCCGGGCCTTTGGCAAATATATGTGCAAGGAGCGATTCTTCAGCTCTATGGAGAGAAGACAGGCTCCAAGCTTGGCTTCTCGGAATGCTCAGAGCTCTGAGCGACGGTACATATATTTGCCAAAGGCCCGGGGCAAGCGCGCCAGACCGGCCAAGACAGCCGTCCCATGGCTATTCTTTATACTTGTGTAGTTACAAAGATATCGTAAATAGCGCTGATAGCTTTCTCAAAATCACGGTTCTCCACACCAATGATAATATTGAGCTCGGAGGAACCCTGGTCGATCATTCTTACGTTTACGCTGGCATGTGCAAGGGCTGAGAAGATTCTTCCCGCTGTACCACGGGTGGACTTCATGCCACGGCCCACAACTGCAATAAGTGCCAGATCTGACTCAATCTCCAGCATGTCCGGATGTGCCAGCTTGTGGATCTCAGATACTACGGACTGCTCCTTCTGAATGAACTCATCCTCTGAAACAAATACGGTCATGGTATCAATACCTGAAGGTACGTGCTCGATGGAAATGTTCTGATCTTCGAAGGCCTGAAGTACTTTACGCACAAAGCCTACCTCGGAGTTCATCATATCCTTAAGTACGTTCACGCAGCAGAAGCCTTTTTTACCGGCAATTCCTGTGATGACATACTTAGATTTCTTTGCTGTTGACTCAACGATCCAGGTTCCAGGATCCTCGGGCTTATTGGTGTTACGGATATTGATCGGAATACCCTCTTTTCTTACAGGGAAGATAGCATCCTCATGAAGAACAGAAGCGCCCATGTAAGCCAGCTCTCGAAGCTCTGTATAAGTAATGGTCTCGATGTACGGTGGCTTGTCAATGATCCTTGGGTCAGCTACAAGGAAGCCGGAAACATCTGTCCAGTTCTCGTAAACATCTGCCCTGATAGCTCTTGAAACAATTGATCCAGTTATATCGGAACCACCTCTTGAGAAGGTCTTGATGCTTCCGTCGGGATATGCACCATAGAATCCCGGGATAACAGCTGTAGGAGTCTTCTCAAGCTTTTTAGCCATGAGCTTGTTGGTCTTCTCGCTGTCGAACTCACCGTTCTTATCAAAAGCTACTACAGTAGCTGCATCGATGAACTCATAGCCAAGATAGGCTGCCATTATGATTCCGTTAAGATACTCACCACGGCTTGCAGCGTAATCTTTACCTGCCTTGCTCTTAAAGTTCTTTTCAATGGTCTTGAACTCTGATGTAAGATCAAGTTTAAGCTTAAGGCCCTTTATGATCTCGTCGTACCTTGCCATGATATCTGACAGGTTCTTGCTAAAATCCTTACCTGCCTCAGCCAGTGCATAGGTCTTGTAGAGCATATCTGTGACCTTTGTGTCCTTGGAATTTCTCTTTCCGGGAGCTGAAGGAACCACGTAGACCCTTTCAGGATCTGACTTGATGATCTCTCCAACCTTCTTAAACTGCTCGGCACTTGCCAGTGAGCTGCCACCAAATTTAACTACCTTTCTCATTGCTGCCAATTCTCCTCAATAGATTTTATCTTTATCCAAAAGCTCTTTTACCTGGGCAAAAGAACTATCGGCGTTTAGTACAGTCTGATATATCCCTTTACGCTGTCCATCTTCCAGACCTTCTCCTCGAAGTCCTTCTCAGACAGGTTGTTTGTAACAAAGGCAAATTCGCCGTGTACGCCCTCTGCTGTAACTTCCTCGATGTTGCTTCCAAAGATCTCTAAAGCCTGCTCTTTAAGGTCCTCAGGCACTCTTACGAAGAACATCCTTACTGCGTTGTCCTTAGGTGAAAGGACTGCCTTCTCAGCCTTCATGTTTACATCGATATGCTTGCCCTTGTGCTTGATGATGTCGATCACATCGGCAACTACAGCACTTGCTGTGGCGTTCTTTCCTGCACCTCTTCCGTAAAACATAACGTCACCAACCATATTTCCGTGAACATTGATGGCATTGAAGACGCCGTTTACGTTGGCAAGAGGATTCTCCAATGGAATAAGGAAAGGAGCAACTATAGAAAAGAAACCGTTCTGATTTCTCTTGCACATTCCAAGGAGCTTGATTGCCATGTTCATGTTTCTGGCGTACTCAAAATCATCTATGTTGATCTTAGAGATACCTTCTGTATAGATATCCTCGTAATTCACATGCATTCCGCTCATAAGGCTGGAAAGAATGGCGATCTTACGGCAGGCATCGTAGCCTTCCACGTCTGCCTCAGGGTTCTTCTCAGCATAACCCTTTTCCTGAGCAGCCTTGAGAACTGTTTCGTAGCCTGCACCCTCTTTATCCATCTTGGTGAGGATGTAGTTGGTTGTTCCATTTAAGATTCCCGTAATGGAGTCGATCTTCTCATGCTTCATGGAATCATTTATTGTACGAAGAAGAGGGATTCCGCCGCCAACGCTGGCTTCAAACAGATAGCTTGCTCCGTTCTTTTTCGCAAGCTCCACAAGCTCAGGTCCGTGAGCTGCTACCAGCTCTTTATTAGAGGTGCAGACACTCTTTCCTCTCTCCAGCGCACTCTTTTCAAAAGAAAAAGCAGGCTCGATTCCACCCATTGTCTCACAGATCACATCGATCTCAGGGTCATCAAGAATAATGTTGATGTCATGGACAACCTGTGTCTCATGCTTGTCCCCTGGGAAATCGCGAAGATCCAGGATGTACTTAAGCTCTATCTTCTCTCCTGCGCTCTCTGCAACCTCTGCTGCATTGGTATCAAGTACCTCTACAACTCCGCTTCCTACTGTTCCGTATCCCAATACTGCTACTTTTGCCATTTCTGCCTCCAAAATAATATATTCACGTCAGCGTTGCACTTCGTCCTGTAATATGAACCTTGTGAACGCCCTCTGTCTTCTCCATTATGGAGATCATCTCCATAATATCCCTTGTCTCCGGTAAAACCTGAATTGTGATTGAAATGGATGCAACTCCATTAAGGGGAATTGACTGATGTATCGTAAGAATATTAGCGCCGAAATCCGCTATGAGATTCAGCACATATGACAACAGCCCCACCTCGTCATTCATCTGGAATGTGAGGGTCAATGTAGTTCCCTGAAGGCTGTCATGAAATTCATATATATCTTCCTTATATTTGTAAAAAGAGCTACGGCTTATCCCAAGGATTGATGCTGCTTCATTTACGGTCTTGACCTTTCCTGATTCCAGGAGCTTTTTGGCCTCCACCACCTTTAGAAGAACATCAGGTACAGCCTGCTTTCTGATTACATAATATCCTGTATCCTGTTGCATTGTACTCTTCCTGTTTGTGTTTTCGTGCTACGGATTATTGTCCTGGGAAATGTTTTTGTCTCGCGGACATTTGTATGCACAAGAAGGATTTTAACACTTTGAAGTTATAAAGACAAGCATAATTCTCTATAAATATTCATTTTTTATGCATTTTTCTTTGTACATTATGCCAAAGCCCCGTTTTATTCCACTTTACGTAGACAGACTTATGGTTTACAGTATTATTAGGAAAAGAAATTACTACTGAATCTACGAGGTTTCCCACAATGAAATCCAGAAAAGTTTTAATGACAGTTCTTTCAACATGCATAATTACAGCCGGAGTTGTTGTTTCTCCATTTTCTTCTGCTACTGTTGTTCATGCTGAAAATACACAAACACTTGCAGCTTCCGCAGTAGCTACAAACTCTGCTGATACCGCAACGCCTGAGGTAGCGACTACTACAGAGGCAGGAACCACAGAAACAGCTTCCGAGGGCAGCGAATCACAGGAGTCCCAGGAAGTTCAGCTCACACCTGAGCAACAGGCTGCAAAAGATCGCAAGGATGCCATGGAGGCCCTTCGAAATGATCCCAATCACGTCCACACCTTCAGATGGATAGCTCAGATGAACGAGAGCGAATCTGCTGAAGGCACCATGAACTACATGTGTCCTGAGTGTGGAAAGATATGGTACAACCGTCCAATACCGGCTTATACAGCCTTTTCCGGAGATGTGGCCCACAGAATAGAAACCGCTCCACAGGATGGCACCGTAAGAGTTATTACTTCTCTCTTCTATAGCTTTAATTCCGATGTAATGACTACCCTTTCAGAAAGGCCCGACGTATCCCTCTATGTAAGCTTCTTAGACCAGGAATACAAAGGCAACCGGGTAAGCTTCTTAATCCCTCCAGGACAGGATTACCTCTCCATGATTGACGAGAACGGCTACACAGGCTTTTTGTACCTCGGCGGTAAATATGGCCTCACAATTGAGGTTCCTGAGGAAAAACCTGCTGAGACAGCCCAGGACGCATCACAGGAAACCACAACTGAAACCACAAACGAATAATGCAACAGACGATGGGACTCATCCCACCGTCTTTTTTCTTGCAAGCGAAAAGCCATGGCATCGGGGAATGCCATGGCTTTTCAAAACGCTTATAAAAGGAAAGAGTAAAATAGGAGGATATCGTAAATAAGATTATCCCTTAACCGCACCTGCTGATACACCACCTACGATGTACTTAGACAGGATGAGGTAAATAACGATAACTGGGAAAATAGATGCAGCAATCATTATGTAAATCTGTCCCATATCGAATCTGAGCCAGTCAGCTCCACGCAGCTGAGCGATGAGAACTGGCAGTGTCTTCTTTGTATCAGTGTGAAGGATCAGGGCTGGTGTGAAGTAGTTATTCCAGCTTCCTACAAAAGCGAAGATCATCTGAACACTGATAGCCGGTCTTATAAGCGGCATGATAATTGTATTGAAGGTTCTAAACTCCCCGGAACCATCGATTCTTGCAGCTTCAACCAGTGAAAGTGGAAGGTTACTCTCCATGTACTGCTTCAGATAGAAGTATGTTACAGGTGAAGCAATAGCAGGAATGATAAGTGGAACAATTGAGTCATCCATTCCAAGTCTTACGATCAAACGCAGGAATCCAAGAGCTGTAACCTGTCCGGGAATCATCATGATTGCCAGGATAAAGGTAGCAATGGCTGCACGGCCTTTGAATCTGTAAGTGTTAATAGCATAAGCTGTCATAGCTGAGAAATATGAGCAAAGGCAAGCTGTACAAACTGAAACTATAATACTGTTGACGAAACCTCTGGCAATAGGAATAGTACCTGTTATCAGACTGTTCCAGTTATCTAAAAGGTGAGTGCTTGGAAGAAGTGTAAATCCAAGTGTCATCTCTGAGTGTGATCTTGTTGAGTTGATCAACAGAATGTAAAACCAAATAAGGCAAAGGAAACTAAAGAATATAAGAACAATGTAAGCGATTGTTCTTCTTACCCCAATAGGCACGCCATGGGGCTTCATAGCTGTATCGTTATTCATCCCTTTTCCTCCTCTCTCAATTCTTTTCCTTAGTGCTGTTCATTCTGAATACGATCAGACTAAGGATACCTGTTACTACAAACATGAATACTGACAAAGCACCACCACGTCCTACGTCCTTACTTGTAAGGTAACGGTTCAGGAGCATGATAACTGTGGTAAGTGAATCTGTAGGATTACCTCTACCATTTGTCAGGATTTGAGGAACATCGAACATCTGCAGACCACCGATAAGTGATGTGATCAGCACATATACGAAGATGGGACGAAGAATAGGCATTGTAATTTTGAAGAATACCTGTGAAGCTGTGGCTCCGTCAACCTGAGCAGCTTCATAAAGTGATGAGTCGATACCAAGCATACCGGCCATCAGAAGGATTGTTGTATTACCAAACCACATCAGGAAGTTCATCAGCATAACAAGAATTCTTGAAGCTGATACGAACTGGAAGAACTTATAAGGTTCGCTGATCATTCCAAGGCTCATAAGGATCTGGTTGATAGGGCCGCTGTCTGAGAACAATGCGAAGAACAGCATTGAGAAAGCTGACGCCATGATAAGGTTTGGCATGTAGATTACTGTCTTGAAGAATCTCTGACCCTTAAGTCTAAGACTGGGATCTGAGAACCAGTAAGCCAGCAAAAGAGCTATTGTGATCTGAGGAATAAATCCACCAACCCACATGATAAGTGTGTTGATAAGATACTTCCATATTTCAGGTGTTCCAAGAAGATTTACATAGTTCTGAACACCAACAAAGTTCGGGCCAATCTGCTTAAGACCTGAACGATAATTTTCAAAGAAACTGTTATAAATTGTTGAGCAAAGTGGAATAAAACTGAAAATTACATAAGTAACAAAGAAAGGAATTAAGAAGATATATCCCCATCTGTTAAATTTGACAACATTGTTGCTGCCCTTGGACTTCTGATTGCCCATACTCACTACCTCCGGAAAACTTACTCTCTATCCTCTTGCGTTTTTTGAATAATTGCCTGCCGGCATAAAACCGGCAGGCAATGAATTGATTCCTTAATACAATTTACAAGAAATGATTATCTTGTAAGCTCAGGATATCTCTGAAGTGCAAGTGTGTAGAACTGCTCAAGAGCCTCATCATATGTAGCATAGTTGCCATTGATGTAGTCGCCCATAGCTGTCTGGAAGTCACCAAGAAGACCCTGATCATAAGCTGTAAGGTTAGCCATATCGATGTTGTCAGCACCAGCGCAGAACATCTTAAGAGGGTTCTGTCCGCCAAGAACTTTATTTGAGTAAGATGTATCAGCTGCAAGGCCTTCCATAACAGGTCTGTTGTTAACGAAGTCATTGTCCTTAAGAACGATGTCCTTCATAACTTCAGGATCGCATGTCATCTTTCTCATGATATCAGCAACGAGGTTAGGGTTATCTGTTCCAGCTGCTGCACAGATCCATGTGCCGCCCCAGTAGAAGCCCTGAGGTCCCTCTGTAGCTGCCCAGCCACCTGCGTTAGCTACTGAACCATCAACGTCAGCTGCCATACAGAAGTCGATCAGCCAAGCTGGTCCAAAGTAAGCGAATACCTTTCCTTCAGGATAGAATCCCTTGTTCCAGTCCTCACCCCACTGGCCCCATGTGTTGCAGTAGCCAGCGTCTGCAAGCTTCTTAGAATCTTCAACCCACTTCTTGAGGTTGTCATCAACCTGGATCTGAGTTCCGTTAACCCAAGGAAGCTTAGCGTTGTTCTGATATACACGGAATGTATCAGCTGTTGAAGAAATTACATCGTAACCAGCCTTGTCAAGCTCACCAGCTGACTCGAAGAACTTATCCCAATCAGAGAACTTAGCCTGGATGTCTGCAGGCTCGTCAGTACCGAATACTTCCTTAGCGATTTCTCTGTTGTAGATCATAACACCAGGGCAGCCCTGCCATGATGTTCCCTTAAGAACGCCGTTAGAATCTGTTACAACAGCCTGTGTGTATGAGTACTGATCCTTGAGATCCTCATCTGTGATTCCAAGATCCTTAATAGGCATTGTGTAATCAGTATCTGTGTACTTAACAGCATAGTCAGCCTCAACGAGGAAAAGGTCAACCTTATCATCGTCTGCTGCGCTCTCCTGTGCAAGAAGGAGCTCATCAAGTCTGTTCTGATAAGCATTCTCCTCGTTAGGAGTGATCAGCCAGTTAACTGTTACATCACCGATCTTACCAGTTGTTCCATCAACTACCTCGTATCCAGGATAGTGATCTGTAAGACGTGACTTGAACTCTTCGTTCCAAGCTGAAATGTTGAGAACCTTACCTGTGTCCTCTGCAGGAGCTGCTGCTGTCTCTTCAGCTGCAGGAGCTTCTGTTGCTGCAGGCTCAGCTGCAGGTGCTTCTGTTGCTGCAGGTGCCTCAGTTGCTGTTGTGTCAGCAGGTGTGCTAGCTGCGCCGCCACAAGCTGAAAGCAGACCAGCTACCATTGTTGTTGAAAGTAATAATCCAAGTACTTTCTTCTTCATAACTACTTTTTTACCTCCCTTTTCTCTAAAAGAATTTTGAAGTGTTATTTATTTAAAACAGCTTTGCCGTTTTAAACCTTAGCTATCGGTTCCTCTACAGGAATCTTTCCTACGGACTCACCTTTTTCAAGTGTTCCTTCTATTATTATTTGTTCAATAAGTGTTCCCTTTGGATTATTGATGAGATCTATCAGCTTACTTGCTGCTGTTCTTCCTATCTTATCTGTATCCTGGACGATGGTTGTCATCCTGGGGCTTATTCTTCTTGCAAGCTCTATTCCGTCGTATCCTGCTATGGAGATGTCCTCCGGAACTCTAAGTCCCCTTGACCTTATGGCATTCATTCCGCCAAAAGCTGCAAAGTCATCTGAATAAAGAATAACTGTCGGTGGATCAGGAAGATCCAAAAGCTTAAGTGTTGCCTCAAAGGCTTTATCTGTATTTCTGTAAGGGCTTGGTACCATGTAACTGTCCGGGATGCTTACATCCAGATCCTGGAGTGTGTTGTAGAAGCTTGTAAGTCTGCTCTGTGTTACGGCTGTGTTCTCCATACCGTATACATAAGCTATCTTCCTGTGTCCCTGTTCATATACATAAGTAACAAGTTCTCTTATGCCCTTAATATTGTCTGATACTATTGCGATCCTGTTATAGAAGGAATGGTCTATTGTGACCACCGGGATGTTACTTTTAATAAGTTCATCCACCTCAGGATCCGAAAACTCTACGCAGGCAATCACCACTCCATCAAAGCCTCTGTATATGGCGTGGGACAGATATGACATGTTGTTGTTTCTTGTTCTGTCACCATTTATAAAAGTGATGTCAAAGCCTTCCTTTTCTGCTGCCTTCTTAAAACTGTCCAATACATGTGAGAAGTAATCGTGGGTAAGACCACTGTTCGCCTCATCTACGAAAAGGACACCAATATTGTTGGACCTGTTCGTCTTCAGCGCTTGAGCTGCTGCGTTGGGATGATACCCAAGTTTGTCTGCAACCTCTTTGATCCTCTCTTTAGTTTCTTTACTGATATCGCTATGATCATTCAGTGCTTTTGAAACTGTCGCAATTGAGACCCCACAGGCTTTCGATATGTCTTTTAAAGATACAATTCGTCTAGCCATTTCCTTGTTTTTCTCACTTAATCGTTTTCGTAGTTTTAATATACAACGAAATTACTCTAAAATCAAGTTTAGTTTTTTCGTTTTTGTGCAATTTTGTTATTTTTGGTAGTCTTTAACAATTTTGTTATCAGCATTTCATACATTTTTCCAATTTTGTACATAGTTTATTCACAATTGGTTAAAACGTTTTCGAAACATTCAGTTTCCAGGCTCGATTTCAGAAGGCTTACGCGCGTAAGTTAATTTTAAGCAGTAATTGTAGGGGTTTACAAAAAAATAAAAAGATAAATTTATTATTGAAATCGGAACAGATTACATATATAATATGCCTAGATTTTACCGAAAACGTTTAAGTTTCACATTATAAATGGAGGGTTTTATATGAAGTACGGTTTTTTCGACGACAACGCTCTTGAGTACGTGATAACCACACCAAAGACTCCACTTCCCTGGATAAACTATCTGGGCAACAAAGAGTTCTTTTCACTGATCTCAAACACCTGTGGCGGTTACACATTCTACAAGGACGCTAAGCTGCTGAGACTTACAAGGTATCGTTACAACAACGTTCCTTATGATAACAATGGTAAATACTTCTTTATTAAAGATGGCGATACAATCTGGAATCCGGGATGGCAGCCTGTAAAGACAGCTCTCGACAGCTATGAGTGCCGTCACGGACTTGGCTACAGCACCTTCACATCAACCAAGAACGATGTTGAGGCAAAGGTTCTTACATTTGTTCCTATGGAAGATAACTGTGAGATATCAAAGGTTACTCTTACTAATAAGAAGAGCAACGCTGCAACACTTACTCTTTTCTCATATGTAGAGTGGTGTCTGTGGAACGCTGATGATGATATGAAGAACTTCCAGAGAAACCTTTCAACCGGTGAGGTTGAGGTTACAGGAAACGGTTCTGTTATCTATCACAAGACTGAGTACAGAGAGCGTCGTAATCACTACGCCATCTACGGTGTAAACACAGCTGTTGACGGATTTGATACAAGCCGTGATGCTTTCCTTGGTGCTTACAACGGACCTGACAGCCCTGATGCTGTTGCTGCAGGAAAATGCACAAACTCAATGGCAAGCGGATGGTCACCAATCGCTGCTCACCAGATCAACGTAACACTTAACCCTGGCGAGTCAAAGACCTTCATCTTCACTCTTGGTTATATCGAGAATCCTGAGGATCAGAAGTGGGAAGCTCCTTCAGTAGTTAATAAGAAACCTGCTGAGGCAATGCTTGCTAAATATAATAATGAAGCTTCTGTAGATGCTGCTCTTGATGAGCTTAAGAAATACTGGAGCGAACTTCTTTCCAAGTACCATGTATCATCTTCAAACGACAAGGTTGATCGCATGGTAAATATCTGGAACCAGTATCAGTGCATGGTTACATTCAACATGTCCAGATCTGCTTCCTACTACGAGTCAGGAATTGGCCGTGGAATGGGCTTCAGAGATTCCTGCCAGGATCTTCTTGGATTCGTTCACCTTATTCCGGACAGAGCAAGACAGCGTATCATCGATATCGCTTCAACACAGTTTCAGGATGGATCAGCTTATCATCAGTACCAGCCACTTACCAAGAAGGGTAACTCCGACATCGGTTCTGGCTTCAATGATGATCCACTTTGGCTTATTGCAGGAACCAGCGCATACATCAGAGAGACAGGTGATCTTTCTATATTAAAAGAGATGGTTCCTTTCGATAATGATATGAGTGTAGCCAAGACACTCATGGATCACCTTAAGTGCTCCTTCAACTTCACTGCTACACACAAGGGGCCACACGGTCTTCCACTTATCGGACGTGCAGACTGGAATGACTGTCTGAACCTTAACTGCTTCTCAGAGCATCCAGGTGAGTCTTTCCAGACCTTCGGACCTTCAGAGGGACCTGTTGCTGAGTCAGTATTCATCGCAGGAATGTTCGTTAAGTACGGTGAAGAATACGCACAGCTTGCAGAGCTCCTTGGTGACACAGCTGAGGCTGAGCGCGCAAGAGCTGAGGTCAAGAAAGTTTACGAAGCAACTACAACAGCCGGCTGGGACGGCGAGTGGTTCGTTCGTGCTTATGATGCTAATTCCAACAAGGTTGGTTCTAAGGAATGTGAAGAAGGTCAGATCTACATCGAGCCTCAGGGCTTCTGCGTACTTGCAGGAATCGGTGTTGAGGAAGGTCTTGCTGAGAAGGCACTTAAGAGTGTTGAGGAGAAGTTGGATACCAAGTACGGTATCATGATCCTTCAGCCTGCTTACACAAAGTATCACCTTGAACTTGGTGAGGTTAGCTCATATCCACCAGGATACAAGGAGAACGCTGGTATCTTCTGCCACAACAATCCTTGGGTTTCAATCGCTGAGACAGTTCTCGGACACGGAAACAGAGCCTTCGATATCTACAAGAAGACCTGCCCTGCTTACGTTGAGGAGTTCAGTGAGATCCACGCTACAGAGCCTTATGTTTACTCACAGATGGTTGCAGGAAGAGATGCTAAGTTCCACGGTCAGGGCAAGAACAGCTGGCTTACAGGAACAGCAGCTTGGACCTTTGTAAATATCTCCCAGTACATCCTGGGCGTATATCCTACACACAACGGTCTTTCAATCAATCCTTGCGTACCTGAGGACTTTGGTGATTTCACTCTCACAAGAAAGTACCGCGGAGCAACCTACAACATTTCAGTTAAGCAGAACGGCGCTCAGAAGGGCATCAAGAAGCTTACTGTAAACGGA
Organism: Butyrivibrio sp. AE2032; assembly: GCF_000702965.1. NCBI lineage: Bacteria > Bacillati > Bacillota > Clostridia > Lachnospirales > Lachnospiraceae > Butyrivibrio > Butyrivibrio sp. AE2032. Next base: position 646,386 of record NZ_JNLF01000003.1, read on the forward strand.
AAAGAGATCTCCGGAAACATCATCCCTTACGAGGAAGGTGTAAAGGAATACACAGTAGTTGCTGAGATGGGCTGATTAACTCCATAATAGAGCAAAACATATCGGAGTCATGGATTCGTTCCATGGCTCCGTTTTTGCAATAAGTTGCGCAAAACCTATTGACTATGCTATAATTAACCGTTAGAGTCGGAGGTATATATGAGCACAGATAAAAAGCCCAGAAAACACAGACATAAAAGGCATTATACCTTTATGGTCATATCCGGTGATTCAGACGGAAGTACCAAAAGCCTGCACCTTAATCATTTCAAGACACAGGCGCTGGCCTACACAGCTTTTGTAATCGGTTTAGTACTTATTTGCTACATTATTTACTCAGCGATCACCATCAGCAATCTCCGCATCATTGATCAGAAACAGAAGACACAGATTGATGAACTCACTGCAGAGAACAGCACTATAGAGGCATCCAACGATGAGCTGGAGAATCAGGTTCAGCAGCTCAAGGCAGCCCTTAACGTAAGGATTGAGGATGAACAGATTTCTGCCGAGGAGGCTGAGACACTGGCTATCCCTTCAGGATTCCCTCTTGCAGGAAACGCTTCAATGGCACCTGCGGTTGATGATCCAAACGAGACCACAGTTACTAAGCTTACGGATGAAAATAAAGATACTGCCACCGGAAATCCTATCCTTCTGCTGGAGTCTTCAGAAGGAAACAGCGTAATTGCAGCAGGATCCGGAACTGTACTTACAGTTACCACAGATGCTAAATTCGGCAACATGGTCTCAATTGACCACGGTAACGGCTACATTTCAATTTACAGGAATGCAGGAGATCCTCTTGTTACAGAAGGTTCTCAGATTGATAAAGGTGACATAATCTTTGTCATCAACGACAAAAACACAACACTGGGATTCCAGATCCAGCAGGATGAACAGTACATTGATCCCGAAGATCTTATTGAGATCAATGGGTGATCACTCACAAACGGAGGTTACTAAATATGTTTGGAAGCAGAAAAGACAACTCTGTAGATCCCGCTCTTGAGCAGGTGGGAACCATTATTGGTCCGGGTGCCGTTCTTGACGGTCCTCTCACCACCAAGGATTCCACAAGGATCGACGGAACAGTCAAGGGAAATGTCACAATCAGTGGCGCTCTCATTGTAGGAGGCGAAGGAAAGATCACAGGTACTGTATCTGCTGTTAATGCCTACATTGCAGGAGAGGTTACAGGAAACATTTCCGCTCCAGCCGGTAAGGTTGAGATCAGTGACACAGGTAAGGTTATCGGCGATGTTACCTGTAAGGGCATCATCATCGATGAGAATGCCGTATTCCAGGGCAAGTGCGATATGGTAGGCGTTGAAAAGAGCTCTGCTGAGATTGCCAAGGAAAGAGCTGCATCTGATAAGGAAGGCAGTTCCGAGAACAAGGAAGGCGAATCCAAGGATAATGAGTCCAAGGATGGTGAGTCCAAGGATAATGAGTCCAAGGATGGTGAGTCCAAGGATGGTGAGTCCAAGGAAAACACTGAAGAGAAAAAGTGATACCAAAAGTAAGAGCCCGGCGCTTCAATGCGTCAGGCTCTTTGCTTTTGTCGGTCAAACTATTAAAGGATCTTGCAGATCATTCCTGCATTCTTGTGAATACCAGCTCGTAACCATCATCGCCATAGTTGAGAGATCTGTTAACTCTACTGATGGTTGCTGTGGAAGCTCCGGTCTTCTCTGCTATCTCAAGATAAGTTTTCTTATCCCTGAGCATTGAAGCCACTTCAAATCTCTGTGAAAGAGAAAGAAGCTCATTCACGGTGCACAGATCCTCGAAGAAACTGTAGCACTCCTCTTTATTCTGCAGGCAGAGTATTGCATCAAATAAATGATCAACAGCATCTGTTCTGATCTTCTTGTTCATTAAAATAAACCTCCAATTATGTCAAAAAATTGCTTTCACACTTAAATATTTTATCACGCTAAACTTTTAAAGTAAAGTAGCTAATTTTCTGTTATAATGGAAGCGGTTAAAACCAGAAAGGATTAAGATATGAAATTAAGACCATGTATCGATATCCATAACGGAAAAGTTAAGCAGATAGTGGGTTCCAGCCTCAAGGACGAAGGTAGCAGCGCCAGTGAGAACTTCGTTGCTGAAGCCGGGGCAGATTTCTATGCCAGGATGTACCGGGAGCTTGGGCTTTCAGGGGGACATATTATCCTTCTTAATCCCGTAGACAGCCCCTACTATGAGCTCACCAAGAAGCAGGGTCTTGCTGCCCTCTCAGCTACTCCAGGACTTTTACAGATAGGCGGTGGAATCACAGCGGATAATGCAGTTGAGTTTATTGATGCCGGAGCATCCCATGTCATAGTCACCTCCTATGTGTTCAAGAATGGCCGTATCAATCACACCAATCTTAAAAAGCTTGTTAAAGCGGTAGGAAAAGAAAAGCTGGTCCTTGATCTGTCCTGCAAAAAGGATGGGGATGATTACTATATAGTCACTGACAGATGGCAGAAAATGTCCACTGTCATGTTAAACGGCGAAACACTTGAGGAGCTGTCAGATTCCTGCGACGAATTCCTTATTCACGCAGCCGACGTTGAAGGCAAGCAAAACGGCATAGAAGAATCCGTAGCCAAGCTCCTTGGAAACTGGGCTAAAAAGCCAATAACCTACGCCGGTGGAGTTCACAGCCTGTCAGACATAAAAGCCCTCAAAAAGCTGGGAAAAGGGAAGGTAGATGTTACCGTAGGAAGTGCCCTTAAGATCTTTGGTGGCACCCTGGAACTAGACGAGATCATTGCTGCATGCAAATAAAATAATTCATTCGCGCAAAAGAGCCATCTGACATAAGTCAGATGGCTCTGATGATTAATCATTGTTACAATCTTGCAAATTCAAAAATATCTATTTTTAAATAAGGCACTTTGTAGTCTGATTAATTAGCTTTAGTTACGAGAATTAAAGCTTGTTTACGTTTACGGCCTGAGGTCCCTTCTCACCCTGGATTACATCGTACTCAACTGAAGCGCCCTCTTCGAGAGACTTGAAACCTTCCATGTTGAGTCCTGAATAATGTACGAATACATCATTTCCAGCCTCGTCAGAAATGAAGCCGTAACCCTTCTGGTTGTTGAACCACTTAACAGTACCTTTGTTCATCGTAATACCTCCACAAAAATAAAAAAATAATCGTTACGTTGTCTATGACAACATATTTACGATAGCACAATATGGTGCAAAAGTAAAGCAATTTCAAGAAAGAACGTCAGCCATATCGTACATTCCCGGGCCTTTTCCAGCGAGGAATTTTGCAGCCTCAATAGCACCCTTTCCAAAGATGGCTCTGGAGTATGCTCTGTGGGAGATTGTAACCACTTCATCGTGGCCTGCGAAGATCACATCATGGTCTCCAACGATAGTCCCGCCACGAACAGCTGAGATACCGATTTCCTTAACAGGTCTCTTCTCTCTTCTTGTACTTCTGTCATATACGTAATCATAGGAATTCTCTAAGGACTCATTTATGCTGTCTGCAAGGGCAATTGCTGTTCCTGAAGGAGAATCCAGTTTCTGATTGTGGTGCTTTTCCACGATCTCAATATCAAAGCCTGCAGCTGCAAATAAAGGAGAAACCTCTTTTAACACCTTCATGAGAGCGTTGATACCGACAGACATGTTGGCTGATTTAAGAACTGCTACCTTAGCAGATGCCTCTTTTACCATATCAAGCTGCTCCGGTGAAAGGCCTGTAGAGCAGAGAACCACAGGGATATTCTTGGATGTGCAGTGCTCCAAAAGCCCCGGAACTGCAGATGCATTAGAAAAGTCCACGATAACATCTGCCTCTACATTGCACTCTGAAAGGCTCTTAAATACAGGGAAATCGTAAGTGCTCTCGCCGAAAGCATCAACTCCTGCCACAACTTCAATAGAATCATCTTCCTTAACAAGGTCAACAATTACGTGGCCCATACGGCCGTTGCAGCCGTGCATGATCATTTTTGTCATTAGCATTTTCCTCCAATTATAAAATTAGTACGGGCCATTACAGCAGCCCGTACTTTTTCATCTCATTCTTAAGAATTTCCTGGTTATTTGGTTCAAGTTCTGTAAGAGGAAGACGAAGCGGACCAGGCTGGAAGCCGATCAACTTAAGCGCTGTCTTCACAGGGATAGGATTAACCTCTGAGAAAAGAGCTTTTACAAGAGGATAAGCCTTAAACTGAAGCTCCCTGGCTGTCTCATAGTCGCCCTCAAGGCACTTTGCGCAGATCTCATGAGTCTGCTGTGGTGCTACGTTTGAAAGAACTGAGATAACTCCGATCCCGCCTACTGACATGATAGGCACGATCTGATCATCATCTCCTGAGTAAAGATCAATGCTGCCCTCTGCAAGGGACATCATCTTGATTGTCTGGGAAATATTGCCTGTGGCATCCTTGATACCAACGATATTGTCGAAATCCTTAGCAAGCTTAACTGCTGTCTCAGGAAGAATATTGCAGCCCGTTCTGCTTGGTACGTTATAAAGGATAATTGGAATATCAATCTCTTTTGCTACTGCACCAAAGTGTGCATAAAGACCACCCTGTGTAGCCTTATTATAATAAGGAGTAACCAAAAGAACTGCATCTGCGCCGTACTCCTGCGCTTTCTTGGATAGTTCGATAGCTGTCTGTGTGCAGTTAGAGCCGGTTCCTGCCACAACAGGAATCCTTCCTGCAACCTTATCAATACAGAACTTCACAACATCCATGTGCTCTTCCTCGCTCATGGTAGCTGCCTCTCCGGTAGTTCCGCAAACTATAATAGCATCAGTTCCGTTCTTAATCTGGAACTCGATCATCTTCTCAAATTCCGGATAATTTACTTCCCCGTTATCTTTAAATGGAGTTACGATAGCAACACCTGCACCCTTAAAAATAGCCATATCGGTCTCCTTCCCAAATTTGCTTTAAATAGTACACCAGCGCTAAATACTCTGTCAATATAATAACACTTTTTTATTATTTTTATGTTGAACTGTAAAAAAACGCGTGTTATACTCATTAGGCTAAAAACGAAGGATGAAATTTGTGTACTTTAATTAAGAGGAAAAAGATTTATGAAACAAACCAGAAATGATGTAAGAAACGTAGCAATCATCGCACACGTAGACCACGGTAAGACCACTCTTGTAGATGGACTTCTTAAGCAGAGCGGAGTTTTCAGAGATGGCGCTGATGTGGTAGAGCGTGTCATGGACTCAGGCGATATCGAGCGTGAGCGTGGAATTACAATCATGTCAAAGAATACCGCTATTACTTATAAAGATATAAAGATCAACATCATCGACACTCCCGGCCATGCTGATTTCGGTGGCGAGGTTGAGCGAGTTCTTAAGATGGTTAACGGCGTTATCCTTGTAGTTGACGCCTTTGAGGGACCAATGCCACAGACCAAGTTCGTTCTTGGAAAGGCTATGGACCTTGGACTTCCAGTTATCGTATGTGTAAACAAGATCGACAGGCCTGAGGCTAGACCAAACGAAGTTATTGATGAAGTTCTTGAGCTTCTTATGGATCTTGGCGCTGATGACAAGCAGCTTGACTGCCCATTCGTATTTGCATCAGCTAAGGCAGGAACCTCTTCTCTTTCACCTGATGAGCAGGGTCCTGATATGAAGCCTCTTCTTGATACAATTATCAACTATATCCCAGCACCTGTTGGAGATCCTGATTCCAGCACACAGGTACTTATCAGCACAATCGACTACAACGAGTACGTTGGACGTATCGGTGTAGGTAAGGTAGACAACGGCGTAGTAAAGGTCAACCAGGAGGTTGTAGTAGTAAACCACCACGAGCCAGAGCGCCGCATAAAGACTAAGATTTCTAAGCTCTACGAGTACGACGGACTTGGAAGAGTTGAGGTTCAGGAGGCTAAGATTGGTTCTATCGTAGCAATCTCTGGTATCGAGGATCTTAAGATCGGTGATACTCTTTGCTCAGTGGATAATCAGGTAGCTATTCCTTTCCAGAAGATCTCAGAGCCTACTATTTCAATGAACTTCATTGTTAACGACTCTCCTCTTGCAGGTCAGGAAGGTAAGTACGTAACATCCCGTCACCTTAGAGACAGACTATACAAGGAGCTTAACACCGACGTTTCACTCCGAGTTGAGGATACAGATACAACAGAGACCTTCAAGGTTTCAGGACGTGGTGAGCTTCACCTTTCAGTTCTTATCGAGACCATGCGTCGTGAAGGCTTCGAGTTCGCTGTAAGTAAGGCAGAGGTTATCTACCACACAGACGAGCAGGGCCACAAGCTTGAGCCTATGGAGAAATGTTACATCGATGTTCCAGACGAGTTCTCAGGAAGCGTTATCCAGAAGCTTGGTGAGAGAAAGGGCGAACTTGTTAACATGGGTGCCGGAAACGGTGGCTACACAAGAATTGAGTTCAATATTCCTTCCCGTGGACTTATCGGATATCGTGGTGAGTTCATGACAGATACAAAGGGTAACGGAATCATCAATACAATTTTCGACGGATATGCTCCTTACAAGGGTGACATGAACTACCGTAAGACAGGTTCAGTCATCGCCTTCGAGTCTGGAGAAGCTACAGCATACGGTCTCTTCAATGCACAGGATCGTGGTCAGCTCTTTATCAAGACCGGCGACAAGGTATATTCAGGAATGGTAATCGGAACCAGCGGAAAGAGCGAAGACGTTGAGGTTAATGTCTGCAAGACCAAGCACCTCACCAACACAAGAACATCTTCCTCAGATGAAGCTCTCCGTCTTGTACCTCCTCGTATCATGTCCCTTGAGCAGTGCATCGAGTTCATCGACAATGACGAGCTTTTAGAGGTAACACCTACAAGCCTTCGTATCAGAAAGAGGATTCTTGATCCTACTCTGAGAAAGAGAGCAAACTTCAAGAAGTAAGACAATATTCAAGGCTGTCGCAGAAAAAAAACTGTGGCAGCCTTTATGTATAGAGCGAAAGTCTTTCAACATATAGCTTATCGACCACGTCATAATCAGTACCCGCCTTAAAGATTGTAACCATCCCCAGCTATCTATCAATGGACTTTCGCGGCATAAATCCTCGCCCCCTCACTTCCATATCACAATGCATCTCAGTATTGCCCCCGGGCGCTCCGGTTTATTCCACGGTTCCATTGACAGCTATCTGAGGATAGTTATTCGGTCACTAAGCGGGTATTGATTAAGGGGCACCTGTCTTATCAAGGGCCTAGCCCACAGTAAATGGCTTTCCAGCGCCTTGATTTCTGGACCAGGGACCTTGCAATGTTCAATTTACGGCTTTTTCATGATTTTTTGTTTTTTAGCCGTAAGGGTAGCCTTATCATTACGGCTAATTTTTCGTTTTTGATTATTTAGCGGTATAAATCTACTATTTTCATGGAATTATGGCAGAATCGTTACGGCTTTATTTTAGATATTGCTATTTTAGCCGTAATTTGATTTAAAAATCGCCTGATAGAGAGCATTTCCTACGGCTTTTCTATAGAAAATGAGAAAAAAGCCGTACTCCAAATTTATATCGACAGCTTTTTTGAGAAAAACGTAAATAAAGCCGTAATTTCTCACCACAAAAAGCTCATACAGACAAAAATTGTATAAAATGTATAAGTGAAAGTCATGTATCTTGGCATGATGGTTTGCTCTTGCCGTGCCGTCAAGGAAGTTCATGGAACATAATAACCGCCTCCCCCTTACAGACCCTTATGCGTGGATACTGGTGGCTGTACCAAAAAGGCTGCCTTCCTTCACGGACTGCAGCCTTGCATTTACTTATAATATGTAATACCCTTTGTCACCTTCGATGAAGGTTATCTGGCCTTCGGTTTTCTGGGTGAGACCGGATTTGATGCGCTCCACATCAGCGTCCCGGACGCAGATATCGAACTGAACATCGGCTTCGTAGCGGGAATCGGCGATGCTGATGTCGTTCTGGCCAAGATAGTACTGGACGTTGTTGATCATGTTGTAGCCTACGACGGCGGTAAGTTTCTGGGCGTAGACCATTTCTCCTACTTCACAGGCAGCAAGGCCGGCCTGGGCAGCCTGGGTATAGGCGCGGACGAGGCCTCCGGTGCCAAGGAGAACACCACCGAAGTAACGGGTTACAATGATCAGGACATTGGTGATGCCCGAGCCATTTATGACTTCCAGGATGGGCTTTCCAGCAGTGCCTGAAGGTTCACCGTTATCACTGCACTTAGTGATCTCGCTGTTGGCGCCTATTACATAAGCGTAGCAGTTGTGCCTGGCATCCCAGTACTTCTTTGATATTTCTGCTATCTTCTCTTCAGCTTCAGATGCATTTTCCACCCGGAATACATTTCCTATGAACCGGGACTTCTTCTCAACGATTTCTCCGCTTCCATTTTTAGTTATAACCTTATAGGATTCGCTCATACTCATACAGCAAGTATAGCATATCCCTGCAAATTTTACGCATCTGTCTCTGTATGATATAATAGATTGGTTTAATATGTAATAATTCAAATCAACATGCGAGGTTTCTATATGAATTATGGAAAAAGAGGTATCGTACAGCAGGCAAGAGCCCTGAACTCCGGTACCAATAAATGGGGAAAGAAGATAAGTCTCTTCGGCTTCTATATTCTTCTTGCAATGATAATAGGAATTGTCATCATTGGAACCAGCGCCGGAATCGGTGTATTTAATGGTATCAAGGATGGCGCTCCTGACATTGGAAATATTGATGTAACCCCAACGGGCTTTTCAACATTTGTATATGACACAGACGGCAATCAGATTGCCAAGCTGGTATCCACAGATTCAAACCGAATCCCGGTTACCATGGATATGATCCCCAAGGATCTTGCAAATGCCTTTGTTGCCATCGAGGATGAGAGATTCTACGAGCACAATGGTATTGATATTCAGGGTATCATCCGTGCCGGTGTCGTTGGTATCACAACCAGAGACTTCTCACAGGGTGCCAGTACCATTACCCAGCAGCTCCTTAAGAACAACGTATTCTCCGGATGGACAGATGAGACCTTCATCCAGAGTGTGAAGCGTAAGATCCAGGAGCAGTATCTGGCAGTTCAGCTCGAAAAGAAAATGTCCAAAGAGGATATTCTTCTTAACTATATGAACACCATCAACCTTGGCCAGAACACCCTGGGAGTACAGGCTGCTTCCCTTCGTTACTTCAACAAGTCAGTCAGCGACCTGACCCTTTCCGAGTGTGCTGTAATAGCTGCCATCACCCAGAACCCCAGCAGGTTCAACCCTATCACTCATCCGGAAAAGAACTCTGAGCGTAGGGCAAAGGTTCTCGGAAACATGTTAAAGCACGAATACATCAGCCAGGTAGAATACGATAAGGCCATGGCAGATGATGTTTACTCAAGAATCCAGAACGTCAACCAGGAGACAGGTGGAGATTCAACCATCAACTCCTACTTCGTTGACGCCCTTACCAATGATGTCCTTGATGACCTTATTGCAGCAGGCTATAACGAGACTCAGGCCTACACACTGCTCTACAGTGGCGGTCTTAAGATCTACTCAACCCAGAACCCACAGATCCAGGCAATCTGCGACTCTGTATTCCAGGATGAGAGCAACTACCCTGAGGGAACCAAGTACCTCTTAAGCTATGAGCTTTCAGTTAAGGCAGCCGACGGAACAGTAACAAACCACTCAAGCGAAATGTTCCAAAGCTACTTCAAGCAGCAAAAGAGCTCCTTCAACATGCTTTACGACTCCCATGAGTCCGCAGAAGCAGCTATCGAAGAATACAAATCAGTTGTAATGGCAGAAGGTGATTCTGTCCTTGGAGAAAAGATAAATCTCACTCCTCAGCCACAGGTTTCTATCACCGTTGAGGAACAGGCTACAGGCTACATTGTTGCCATGGTAGGCGGACGTGGTCAGAAGACAGCCAGCAGAACCCTTAACCGTGCAACAGACACCTACCGTCAGCCGGGTTCAACCTTTAAGGTACTTTCAACCTATGCTCCCGGTATTGACAGCGCAGGCCTTACACTTGCAACAGTATTTAACGATGCGCCTTTCGCATATTCCAACGGAACACTGGTAAGGAACTGGTGGGGCTCATCCTACAGAGGACTTAATACTGTAAGAGCAGCCATAAGAGATTCCATGAACGTTATCGCCGTTGAGGCTCTGACACTTATCACTCCTCAGCTGGGCTTTGATTATCTTAAGAACTTTGGATTTACAACCCTTGCAGAAAACGTCACCATCAACGGACAGGTTTACTCCGACATCCAGCAGTCAACTGCTCTTGGAGGACTTACCTATGGTGTAAAGAACCTTGAGCTTAATGCAGCTTATGCAGCAATTGCCAACGGCGGTGTCTACACAAAGCCTAAGCTCTACACAAAGGTTGTAGATCATGACGGAAATGTAGTCCTTGATAACACTGAGCCTGAATCAAGAAGGATCATCAAAGAGACAACAGCATTCCTCCTTACCAGCGCAATGCAGGACGTTGTAACAAGCGGAACCGGTGGTTCAGTTAACTTCGGAACAACAGCCATTGCAGGTAAGACAGGTACAACCTCAGATTACAACGACGTTTGGTTTGCTGGTTACACCAACTACTACACAGCAACAACCTGGACCGGTTACGACAACAATGCCAAAATGACCGCTTCAGCTGAAAAGAACCTTTCAAAGACCATGTGGCGTAAGGTCATGGAGCAGATCCATAAGGATCTCCCATACTCATCTTTCTCCATGCCAAGCGGAATCGTCACAGCCACAGTATGTTCAAGATCAGGCAAACAGCCTATTGCAGGCCTTTGCGACGGAACCCTTCACTCAGAGTACTTCGAGGAAGGAACAGTTCCAACAGACAGCTGTGATGTTCACTATCAGGGTACAATGTGTGCACTGGACGGAGTTCCAGCTACAGAGAACTGCCCATTTAAGACAGCAGGCGTATTTGAACTTACTCCTGAAGTTCCGGCAGCCCTCCAGTCAGGCTTTGTAGACTACACGCCTACAAACTCTGCATACACCACAACCACTGATGAGAATGGCAATACAGTCACAGTCCTTAATCAGTGTCACCACACTCCTGAGTTCATGATGCAGGAAGGCATTGAGGGAATAATTGCCGGGGAGCAGGAACAGCTCAATCAGGCAGCCGCCGCAGCCGCAGCAGCTGCAGCCGCTGCAGGAGAAGGCCAGGCAGCTCCGGCTGAACAACCGGCTGAAGCAGCAGTCGTAAATGAAGTATCTGCAGATGTTGCAGCAGGAAACTAAATGGAAAAGAACAATATTACTACAGGCCCCATCTGGAAAGGAATGCTCTCATACTTCTGGGCGCTCCTTCTAGGGGCCTTTTTCCAACAATTTTATAACACAATAGATGCCGTCATCGTAGGACGTGCAGTAGGCAGCGACGGACTTGGAGCCGTAGGCGGATCTGCTGCCATGATAGTAAACCTCTTTGTAGGTTTCTTCATGGGGCTTTCTTCAGGCGCCACCGTTGTCATTTCCCAGTTCTACGGCGCAGACAGGAAAGAAGAAGTCCAAAAGGCAGTCCACACCTCCATCGCCCTTGCCCTGGCAGGAGGACTGTTATTTAGCATTGTAGGCTTCATTTTATCCCCTGTACTGATCCATGCCATGGGAACCCCCATGGAGCAGTCAGAAGCCGCTATTATCTACCTGAAGATTTTCTTCCTTGGTATGATCCCCAACATGGTATACAACATGGGTTCCGGAATCCTGAGAGCAGTAGGCGATTCCAGAAGACCACTTATAGTACTTATCATAAGCAGCTTTGCCAACATCTTCCTGGACGTACTTTTCGTTATCGTTATGGGTCTTGGAGACATGGGCGTAGTTCAGGGTGTAGCAGGCGTAGCAATTGCAACAGTTCTGTGCCAGGCTCTTAGTGCAGGGATCATCATTTGGATGCTTATGCGCAGCACCGGCTCCTATAAGCTCTCCCTTAAGAGCATCCGCTTCCACGCAGATATGCTTAAGAGGATCGTCAGCATTGGACTTCCAGCAGGCTTTCAGTCAACCATGTACACCCTTTCCAACGTACTTATACAGGCAGCCATCAACTCCTTTGGAAACGATGCAGCCTCAGCTTGGGCAGCCTATGGAAAGATCGACGTGCTGTTCTGGATGACCATGAATTCTCTTGGCACCGTAAACACCACCTTCGTGGGCCAGAACTTCGGCGCAGGAAAATATGACAGAGTAAGAAACAGCGCAAGACAGAGCTTCGCCATTGCAGCTGCCATCACTATACCCTTAAGTATTGTTTTGTATTTTTACGGGGAATTTCTTCTCAGAATCTTTGTAAAAGACGGGGAAAATGTTATCCGGATCGGTGTCGATATGATAAAGTTCCTGGCGCCATTCTATGTAACCTACATTGGCGTAGAGATCTTTTCAGGAGCACTTCGAGGCATGGGAGATGCCCTTATTCCGATGCTCATCACCATGAGCGGTATCTGCGTCCTGAGAGTAGCCTGGATACTTATTGCCTTCCCAATGAACAGGACCCTGGAAATGGTGGAGACCAGCTATCCCATTACCTGGATCACCACTTCCCTCCTGTTCCTGGTTTATTATTTTATCTACACAAAGAAAAAGAAAATAAGATAGGACCTATCACCCTAACGGAATACCAATTTTTTCTGTATCAGTCCTCAATTGTCAGGATACTGAGAAATCCTGTCATCTTAAAGATATCAATGATTTCCTTAGCCACGTGCTTTAAGGTCATTTTACCATCCTTGTCATCCATCTCCTGCTGGGCAACCAGGATAGCACGAAGCCCGGCACTTGTCAGATACTCCAGCTGAGCCATATCAATGTTGATCTCTGTAACATCAGCCACCGATTCCATAATGGCATCCTGAAGCTGCGGGGCAGATTTGGTATCAAGAATTCCGCCCAGGGCAATATTCATCGTAGTTCCTGAAATCTCTTTTTTAATGTCAGCCATTGTCTTCTCCTCGCTCTTTGTTCATTCCTCAGTCTCCATCATCCGAGGTATCAGTTCTTCGATGTGTTCTATTGCATCAGCCCACTCATCACTGGTGATATCATCATCCGGTGCAACAAGAGTGGATCTTACCAGCACGGATGGCTTGTTATCAGGCAGATACTTTGCAGTAAAGTCAGCTGCATATTCCCTCTTTACAGGGATAATAACCTGCTGATCATTTTTTATCCTACCGGATACCTCTTCAAGAGCTGTAAGGATAAGCTCCATGGTGATCCCGTCTGTATCTCCATGGACCATCTCAATGTAGATCTCATCGCGATAGTTTTTATATACCAGAAGAACACCTGCCACGGCGCCCTTTTTCTTAGCAACAAAGGACAGTTTTCTATCATATCTGTTTTTATCCACCAGAGGAATTCCGTTATCATATACTCCAGGTTCCTCTTTGATGTAGCGGGAGGTGATCTCCTTAAACTCCTCAGGAGTCATCGTATCTATAGGAAGAATCTCTGTGTTAAGGTCACCCTCAGGATCGATGTCCACAATCTTCATAAGACTCTTAACATCCGTAATAAGCTCCTCATCCGGTACAATATCTCCCACGAAATACCAGCGCTCTAAAACTCTGGAAAGGGGCGACATCATATCAATCTCCTTCCCATCATCATCAATGCCTGTAACAATCAGATCTTCAAGCCTCATGTCAAAAGAAATACCACTGACGGGAGTATCCTTGATCATATAGAACATCTCTGCCATAAGTGCATCAAGAGCATTGGCATCCTCATGGTCTTTATCACTCCGGAGCCAGTCTATGTTCACGATTATTTCCCCATCCATATCCCTTAAGGTAAAAGACATTACCCCGGCCACTTCCAGCGGATAATCCTCAGCACCACCGTTTCCCTCCGGCAGCATTACCTGGTATGCTGCAATGATGTATCTGTCGGGATTTCCAGACAGTTCCAAAAGTTCCGTAGGAATAAGATGTCTTACCTTTGGAAACATCTTCTCTGTCACCAGGGACACATATGGGAAATAGCCATCAAAGAGCTTCTCATACTGGTCCACTGCTCTTCTCCACTCTATGATTCTGTCCCTTCCTACTGAAAGCATAGGATGTACCATACCGATATAGGCATAGTACATTCTGAAATACTCCATATAGCTGCGGAATGTAAGCCAGGGCGAGGCCTTTGTGGCTTCATCAAGACTGGCAAGCTCCTGTCTTTTTTCTTCCATGACCTCATCCAGTATATAGCTGCTCTTAATAGCCTCTGTGGGGTCCAGAGCAAAGGTCTCACTGATAGTTTTCTGTACAGGGTCTGATTCCATAAAACTCTGGGTAAAAGCATTTATATCCATAAAGCGTCCTCATCCTCTCTATAATTTGTTTACCATCTGTCAGAAGCATTACACATTGGATATACTATTAAAATCAACAGTCTCAGTTCCCGCTTTCCACTTAATTGCCGAATAACCAACGTTATCAAATGCGGTACTTCCGGAAAAGAAACTATGCCATCTGGAATTCTTTCCAATATATTGTTGAGCACTCAAATGTTCTATTGCAAGCTTCGTGTCATTATATTCTATTCCCGGTTGCAAAGTTTTAAGCTTTTCTTCCAACTTTTTAATATCACTTTTTGCGATATCTGCTATGGTCTTGGTAGCGTAAAGGTTGTACCACGTACCAGGAAGATGGGGATGAGGCAGTGTAAACGCTCCATAGGCCCCAAACTCAGCATTCCGCATAAAAATAGATGCTGCCGACTTCACAATACTGCCTACCAGCCAGAAGGGGAGCGAGGCAGCAAATGCAGCGGTATTAACGACATTTCTTACAGTCATTCCCCAAAGGAAGGTCTTTCCATAATTTAATACCCGATTGAATCCGCCAGTTGCCTTTTGAATAGCACTCCTTTCGCCGCCACCGACTACTTTAGAGGTATTCCTTTTAATCACCTCTATTCTGGCCCGGGCTGCCCGCTTACGGTTTTCGGCCTCTTTCTGGACTTTTATGACATCAGCCTTACGCTCTTTTCCTCTCTGGGTCCAGGGCCAGGGATGAGTCAGACGATACTTGCGGCAGGTGGAGATAATCTCATCCATCTTTTTTATTATATCCTCAAGTCTTCCTTCACTAGTTTGGGTCTCCATCTGTTCAGCATTAATCTGGGTATCGGTAAAATCATACTGTTCATCTAAATAATATAATCCATCGTCATCTTTTTCATCTGTTGCCCACTTTTCTGCACGGATATTTGCATTTCCATTAATGATTCTTTTTAGCTTGGTCATATAGTGGCCATCGCTACTTTCTATGTCCTGATAGCTATTATCCAGGGCAACGTGAAGCTCCCTTGGCTTCTCATGTATAGCAGACTGGGACTGCAAAAGATCTGTTGCATCATCCTTCCCATCAGGAAGATTACCCTTAGGGATAGCTTTCTTAAGGGATTTATGAGAAGAAAGAGTCAGATCCATTTCGTCAAAAGAGTCATTTATACTCTTATTACTTAACAGGTCCTTCTGACTGGTTATCTCCTCGGTCTTAAACCCTTTTTGCTTTTCATCCATAGAGGTTTTAAAGATAGTCATATAAGTCTCCTTTCTTACGAGCTTATCCGATGGTAACTAGCCGTATTTCTTATGCCTCTTCCCTGCTTCCTGAATATACGGGTATTCCAAAACTCCGTGGCAAGAGTTTTTCCGAAAGCATCAGTGATGCCTGGTTGTGACGATCCAGAAGGATCTTAGTGTCCGGTGAATATTTTTCTTCCATGCTGATGACAAACAGGCGCATCATACCAAGAAGATTTTGCTGTGCATTCTTATCCATTCCCACCATGAGCTGCATGGAAAGCATTCCTGAAGGAAGCTTATGGAACAGGAAAAATCCTGAAATCGTATCATCAGTCTTAGCAAAGCAGGAAACATCCGCTTCGAACCAGTTCATAGAGAGATAGGAAAGGTCCTCACATATTCCCTTCTTCCCTATTTCAACGCATTTGGACAGTCCCTTACGGAACTGGCGAAGAGGAAGTTGGTTCAACACTCTTATATTCCCGGGAACTTTTCTGCTGGCCATGAATGGAAGGGCCGAAAGCTCGGACAGGTTTACAATGATATGGTCTCCTTCCGTAAGCCTCACCTTAAACCCTGCGTCCTTAAGGGCTTTCTTCTCGTTCTGGCTATCCTCCACCGGTATCACTACTTTGGAGCGCACAACCCTTGCATTGCTGACAGCATCCTTATATGAAGAAAACAAAAGCTCAGTTGCCTCAGGATCCAGGATCTTCAGCCACTCTATGACGCTCTCAGTGTCAGCCTTATCCTCCATATTCATATATTCCCACACGATACCTGCCAGGAATTCTTCCTCTGAATCTGACATCACCGCAATGCCATGGTAAAACTCCCTCCCCAGGTTTTCAGCCATGTCCTGTCCCATGTAGGTGGCGAATTGTTCCACGTTTTCTCCGTTAATATCAATGATCACCATATGTTTTACCCTCTCAGCAGGATTGTAAGCATATCATCAATCCTGCTCCTGACCTATTCGTTTTGTAATAGTAAGGATGTTACTGCCATCCATGTTTTCGTAGTGAATATCATCAACGGTGTTTCGGACCATGAACACCCCAAGACCGCCGACTTTTCTTTTCCCAGCAGGAAGATTGATGTCAGGAACCACCTCTTCCATGGGGTTATAGGGTCGTCCCTGATCAGTGAAGGTCATGGAAATACAGTCACTTCCCGGTTCATGGTTAAAAGAAATTATCACATCTCCGGCTTCTTCCTCGTAGGCATAGTTCGTAATATTTGAGAAGATCTCATCGACAACCATGTGCATCTTGAGAACATCCTGCCGACACACGCCTTCTATGTCCGCAAGTTCTCCCCCAATGAAGTCAAACACTTCATCTATATTCTGTGCATCAGCTTTAACACATATTTTTCTGGTATTAGTACACATGGGCATACCTATCGATATTCTATACTTCGTATCAATTTATTATATAATAGAGCTCCCTTTTGTGGGTTGGCTTGCTTGTTATTTAATAAAGTAGTTATCGTTTTTTTATAATTATTTTATTCCAGGGAAAGCATAAACATATCCATCACCCGAGATTTCCGGCAAGCAATATATGATATAATATTTAGTATATAGTTGTTTCATTAATTCGTATAAATGAGGTACAGATATGGCTGATTTCAAAGACCTTACTACCCAAGATGAATTTGATCCCTCCCTGGATACCGGGGATGGGCGTTTTCTGGATCCCAGCGGATTTCAGGAGCTTTCAGTGAGTGATATCCTGTCTGATGAGGAGGGAGCACCGGAAGGCGGAACCGTGACTCAGGCAGAGGGTCAGACTCCGGAACAGATGGCAGGCCAGAGCTCACGTCAGACTGTCCCTGTAACCACCACTACTGCGTCTGCTGCCTCATCTCTTGCTGCTGCCCATAGGGCTATTCTTGACAAGTATACAGAACTTCAGCAGTCCAAGGTAAAACATTGGGGCATAACCTTTAGCGATGGCGAACAGATGCAGGAATTAAAGAGCAATCTGGCAAGAGTGAGCCGCTACATGTATCTGCCTGTACCCACAAACAAGGAGCAATTTGCCACAAGGCTTGAGCAGCTTCGGGATTCTTATAATAGCTTGATAATCAGCTGTGAGGCCTACATCTCCTACATAGAAGGAAAGAAAAAGGGGCAGAGCCCTATGGGCCAAAGGCGTCTTGAGCTGACAAAAGACATCCTGGCTCAGAGCAAGAAAGAAATGGCCCTTTTTGGCATGCCTGAAAGGAATCTTTTTAATGATGCCAAGGGCGCAAAAAACTGGGACGAATTTCTATACACTGCCCGTGCTGAGCGCATCATGGAAGGTGACCTTTCTATCACGAAAATGGGAGCCGGCACATCAACGATTTATAGAAAAGAAGAAGAGGACGGAAGTACCAGATACATCAAGAAGGAAGAACGTCTTGATAAAAATGGTGATTTCCTCTCTTTCCTTGAACAGGCTGGTTCCGCAGGCATAGAAGGTGCCGATAAACTGATTCAGGGAATTCGTGATCGATATATGGAGTTCCAGGAAGAAAACGAAGCGGAATCTGAAGGAGAATCTGAAACAGCTAGTGGCGAAAGCAACCGGATTGCAGATATTTTTATTATCCTTAGCAATGCAGAAAGAATCCATGCCGATAGAAAGCCGGGTGAAAGCGATAAGGATTTCAATGCCCGTGAGAAAAAAGAAAAACAAGAATCGTTAAATGCCAGAATCGCTGATTATTTAGATGATGAACTGGCTCCAATAAAAGACCTTATCCTGCAAAACTATGACGCTTTTTTGAAAATACTATCCTTCGTCAACAAGAAGGTCAACGAGCATGAAGTTGCAACCGAAGGCGCAGGAATTGAAGCGGGTGAAGCCATCTCCAACAGAAATGTTTCCACCAGCAGACTGGCGGAGAAATATGGCATTGGTGATCTGGTTGCCAAGTCAGACACTATCCTTATGGAATCCGAAAACGGTGAGGTATCCAGAGCTAACTCCATGGAAGGCGTAGAAGGCCGTACTATGGGTGAACTGAAGGCATTTGCCGAGGCTGAAGGAATAAAACTTGTTCTTTCCGATGATGCCATCAGGCAGCTGTATCAGCTTCAGATATTTGATCTTATCTGTGGACAGGTGGACAGGCATCTGAATAATTACGTGCCTACCTATAGAATTGACAGTGAAAAGCAGTATACTATTACAGCTATCAAGGGAATTGACAATGACATGGCCTTTGGTTCAAAGATGAAAGATATCGAAGGAGCCATGCATCAAAGACCACTTATAGATGAAAACGATAGAGTCTCGATTCCGTACCTGCCAAGAGATTTTTATGACAGGATCATGGCCTTCACTCCTGAAATGGCCCGTTTCGACCAGATGGATATTCGTAGCAAGGCTGAACTAGGAGCCCTTGGCATAAGAATCTCACTTACCCAGGACAAGCTGCAACACCTTGTCTCAAGTGGCAAGATGCAGCTGCTGGATTCTGACGAGGACTGGGAACTTGTAAGGGATCAGATCGCCGATATGCAGAAAAAAGGCCAGTTAGGAGATAGCTACATCCCATTTGACCTTATCTGATCCATCAATCTCACCCTGCCAGGGTAAGGAGCCTGTTGGTGAAAGCCTCCGGGCTCTCTTCTTTTTGCCTGATAGCGTAGGAACTTTCAACTTTCATTGAGCTGTCGGTTTCCGAAGCCCTAAGCGTTGCAGCCTTTATTAAGAGGCGAATAGCCCCCTGGCTCTGTGGTCCAGCCATAACCAGGTACTCGTCTTTTCCCAAAGAGAAAATCTCAGCATCCATAGGCTTAATGCTGTTAAGGACAGGGATGAGCTTCCCTTCACTTCCCGGTGCTTTAAAACAGATACCTATACCATTGGGGTAACCACTCTTTTCCATGTACTCGTTCATGGATGAGAGGAACTCCCTGTTATATAGTCCGGTAACAGGATCCACATATTTATAGCGGTTTCTGACTGATATCCAGGTCAGCACCACTGCTATGGCAAGGCATAAATCCCTGACTTCATTCTGCATTAGTATCCTGTTAAAAGGAAGCAGTCCATACTGCATCAATATCTGGGTCAGATAAATAAAAAATCCCAGGATCACAGGAACAAGAAAGGCATCAAGCCTAAGGAATGACGGAGGCTTCCTGCCCTTGTGTGCTTTTAAGACAATCTGGATTGCATTTATCAAATAAAAGACCTGTAATGCTATGCAGATGTAGCCAAAAGCAGCAATAGCCTGAACAGTCTGAAATCCTTCATAGAAAAATCCCTCTGTTAATGCCATATAGACTACTATAAAGATCACGGAAATGATAACTGCGGGAATAAAACTCTTCTTAAATTTCTTTTGCACATGTTCGTAGCTATGGAAGATTGCATAGTCTACGTACAGATTCCAGCCAACAACGACCTGGAGTGCCACCATCTCTCGAGCGACATTTAATAAGGCTATAAATATCGCATGAAATAAAGCACCTTTTTCCCCCGGTTCTACATAAAAGGTCCAGTCCACCCAGGTGATGAACATATCAAAAAAAGCTGCGACTGCGATAAGCACAGCTATCTGGAATATTCTTTTGGATTCCACCGTATCCCGTCTTCGAAGGTGCCCGTCAGAAAAGATTAGGGCCAAAACGAAGACAATAGCCAGAGCCTTAGTAATTATAAACTTAAGTAATCCCATATCTATCATAGGATGATCTCCTTAGCCTCTGTTTCCGCGGGTAACAACTTCTCCGTTTTTCCCTGCAAAGAGCTTTGCCGAAAGGGCAGTTACATTCTTATCGTGACGACGGATCAGGACCATTGTATCTCCCGGATAATTTTCAACAGCTCTTTTAGCAGCAAATAGAACCATGTGAAGGACATCCTTTTGTCCCTCCGGTCCAGTAGCAACCATTAGTACCGGCATAAGCTTTTCTGAAGGCAAAGCATGTATAAGGAGCATTCCGGAAATCTTTCCATCGTGGACAGTACAGCAGGATACCTTCCCTTCAAACCAATCCTTTTCGATGTAGTTAAGATCCTCCAGCATTCCCTTTTTGCCATGGAAGGCGCAATTTATCATTCCCTGCATGAAATCAACTTCCATGACTCTGTCCAGTTCCACAACATAAGCCGGTAGCTTTTTTGCCTTCTCAGCCAGCATGGAAAGGTCTGAAACAGTAACAATAAGGTCTCGACCCTCCACGTTTTCAACATCAAACCCATCCCCCAAAAAGCTGGCGAACACATCATCTGACATTCCCTGGACCTCAAAGAAAGACCTGACCACATCTTCGTCTGAAGTCTGGTCATCAAACGCCTGCAAAAGAGCTTCTGTAGCCTCTTCACTATCTGAATTCACATAAAAGATCTCTGCGTTTGTATCCCCGTCCTCTTCCATGTTCTTATACTCCCAGACCATGGCACCCGAAGGAGAGAATCCGTCTTCAGAAGCCACAATGCCCCGATAGAATTCCCTTCCGATGTTCTCAGAAATATCCTGACCTATATATTCTTCGTAATCCTCTATGTTGTCAGCATCCAGTTCGATAATTTCCATGTTGTCCTCCAATGGAAGTCAGTTAAGTCTGGTCACATGAATTTATCATCATCATCATAATTACTTCCATGCTGAGCCATTTTTTTCTCGTCCACAAAAAGTTCATCATAAGTAGCTTCATGTTTCTTTTCCAGTGCCAATAACTGTTCGGTCAGAAGCTGATTTTCCAGCACCCAAGGGAATATTCTATAAAAGATTCTGGCAATGGGATTACGTTCTTTAATGGACTTCTCATATAATTCTTTAGTCGCCCTGTCAAATCTTTCATTCATCTTTCTGGCGTTTTCTTTAGCCCGCCTAGCTCTATACTTCTCACGTTTTTTATAAGCACTGTTAAGGGCTTCTTTGCTTACATATTGGTCCACCACTCTAAGATCGATATCGTTGCCCAAATCATGGTGCTTAAAGAATTCAAGCTTTATTACCAGCTGCTCCGCTTCATCATAGCTCATGGCAGGATAATGGTACTGCAGATTTTTGATGCGCACCTTTAAGACACCCTTATCCTGTCCTGTTCTGGTGTCAGCCACACGCTTATGAGCTGAATGAATCTCAGCACTATAGTAGTCTTCTTTTTTGATCATCTGATCATAAGACTTTTTGAAACGCTGCGAAGGTGTAATACCTGCCTCCTCGTCCCTCTTTTTGATCTCTCTTATCTTTGCTCTGGCATCCTCTCTTACCCGTTTTACTTCCTTAAGCCTCTCAGCAGCTTTGCCAAATTTGAACAGAGAAAACTTTCCGCTGGTATAAGCATTACATGCCTTTACAACTTCCTCTAATACTGCGACTTCGTTCCACTGCTTTTCTTCGCCCTGAAGTTCGTGATATCTGTTTATGGCATTTTTAACAGCTGCCATCTTAGCACTGTCACCACTTTCAATATCACAGTTCTTAGCCAGGGTGACATACTTATAGTTAGGCACTATATTCGGCTCATCAACAGTCTTAAGCTTCTTTTTATCCATCTCGCCAAAAGAGCTTTGAATAGATTCAGCCTTTTGATGGACCAGCTGAACCTGGCCTTCGTCAACGGTTTTGTTTTCCTCCATCACTAGGCTGGCTTCAGCGTTCATAGCCTTGTTCTGATCAAGGAACGCCTCGTCCATGACGTCCTGCTTTTCCTTATTCTGGAACATATCCTCCTGCTTCAGGATCTGCTCTTCACGCTGTTTATTCTTTTGTATATCATCATGAAAAAGTGCCATATTACACCTCATCTATATCCGAAGGTTCAAGTCTTTCAAGTGTTGCAGTAGCTATCAGGATACCTGTTTCGCAATCAATATCTTCTGTTGGCATTGGATCAGAAAGCCGTGCTTCTATCAGGGCTCTTCTAAGCTGGTTAGGGAAAAACTTGTCCAGAGCTTCTCCCTGTTCAATGGATTCCACCGGTACCATGATCAGTGTGTCATCGCCGTAAGCCTTTCTGGCACTGACTGCCAGGTGACTTATCAGCCCCTTGATCGAAGGGGCTCCGCCTTTCGTCCATCCAAGGTACTCTGTCTTCACAAGGCCACTGGGCATCCTGTGAACCAGTAAAAGGGCTCCATTTCCTTTATCCATGGTATAGCAGCTGAGCTTTTGATCATAGTAACTAAAGGGTCTTTTACCACACAGAATTTCCTTCAGTTCTCCATCAGTCTCAGTGAGCTTTTTAACAATTCTCTCAAGATCTTCCCGCTCCATACCTTCGATAGAGTGGACACCCTCTGCGAGATTGGCAACAGCTCTTTTCTCCTCATCTTTAGAAACCTTTACAACAAACTCCGGTGAAAGTCCGCTCTCAAATTCAAAATGCCAGTCACTGAACATGTTGTAGAAAGCCTGTGAATACTCATCCTCCTCCGGAAAATCAAAGGTTATGTACTTAATATCCTGTTCCATGCACCTTTCCAGGATATTTCCAAGAAGTATGGTAGCAACTCCCTGATGCCTGTAGTCACTGGCCACATAAAGCCACTCGATATTAAGCACCTGATCTTCTGAAAGTCGGTCCAGTCCGATGCTGTAGGCAAGAGCACCAACAGCATATACTGATTTCTCATTGAACCTGACAGCGCCGATAGCGTGTACTTTTCCAACCATGATATCTTCAGCGATATCCTGGGAGAAAAGAGGCATATATTTCCTGATGGCAGAATCCGTGATCCTGGAGGTAAGCACGCCTACCAGCTGCTCATATTCTTTTTCACAGTCACTTGCTGCCTTTAGAGCCTGCTTTCCCATTTCCGACCATGGATGAAAGATCCTTGCAACCCGATACTGAATCGAGATCTTTTTAAGGTAAAGTTCCTCAAACTTATCCCTCAATTCAAACTCACGAAGCTTCTGCCCTTCAGTCTCTTTTTTCAGCTGCTCTATGGCCTCTTCTACTTCATCCAGTTCCTCTGCTCTGTCTGCCAGTTCGTTAATATAGATATAGTTTAGGTTCATGTATGCTCTCCTGATCTGTACTTAGTCCTGGGTCTTTGGGTTCATAACAAGGCAAAGCATTGTAAGATCGTCATACTGAGGCGCTGCTCCGGCAAATACGTCTACTGCGCTTCTTACCTTCTTCATTACATCCTGAGGTGTATCTTCGCTCATGACTGTGGAAAGAACTGACTCCAGCTTATCCTCGCCAAACATCTTCTCTTCCATATTGTTAGCCTCCGGAACACCGTCGGTGTAGACAAACAGCGCATCTCCCGGATTGAGGGTGTAATACTCATCGGTAAAGGTCAGATCTTCCATGGCTCCAAGCATCATGCCATGCTCAGTCCTTATAAGACGGAAGGTTCCATCTCCGGAACGGATTCCTGGATTCTCATGGCCTGCATTTGCACAGATAAGCTCTCCTGTGGAAATCGTCAGGATACTGTGCCATACAGTTACGAACATGCAGCTGTCATTTCCTTCGCAGAGCCAGTTGTTTACATCCGCCAGGATCTCTGAAGGTTTTCCGCCTACCAGCGTCCTGTTCTTTAACATGGTCTTTGAAACTGCCATAAAGAGCGATGCCGGAACACCCTTTCCGGAAACATCCGCTATGGTCAAAGCCATGTGATCATCGTCTATCATGTAGCAGTCATAGAAGTCTCCACCTACCTCCTTTGCAGGAGTCATTGAAGCGCTCAGCCTGAAGTCCTCGCTTTCAGGGAAGGTATGCGGCAGCATGGACATCTGGATGTTCTGGGCCACGTTTAGCTCTGTCTCAACTCTTTCCTTTTCCGCTGCCAGATGCTCCATTTCCTTGGTATAGCGCTCCATCTCCTGGGCCATATCTGAGAACTGATCAGCAAATGCTCCGATCTCATTATGTGAACGGATCGCCGAAAGCTCTTTTACCAGTTTGTCTGTATCCTTGGACTCGGAATACTCTGAAACATACTTCTTAAGCTTGGCAAGGGGTCTTGGTACTATGTAGTACAGGAACAGCAAAAGCAGGATGAAAACCAGAATCATCATGGCAATAACACTGTTTCTTATGCTGTTTGTATAGTCCATGTCTGCATAGACCAGCTCTCCGGTGAAGATTCCGAAGTACTCCGCCTTGTCAGCCCCGGAATAAGGCAAAAAAGGAATATTCGTACCGAACATCATGGCATCACTTGGGGTGGTAAAAGCCCACTGCCAAACCTTTGCTCTGGTGGCATGCCTCGTATTATCTATGATCTTTTGAATTTCCGGAAGGTCCGCAGGCTTTCCAATAAGTGCTTCCTCATCCGGATAATTTGTCAGGATTGCCACAGGCTCTTCGTCATTTTCTCCAGTCATAGCGATGATAATGGCAAAGTCTTCATTCTCGCCCTGATAATATTTCATTACTTCGCTAAACTGGTTATAGGCGTATATGGCGAAATCCAGCTGTTCTTCAGAGGTAAGGCTCTCTGCCTCCTCGGGCAGGATATCCGCTCCGCGCTTTTTGGATAACTTATCCAGAATCTCATCTATGTCATCCACCTTTTTGATCATGTCATCCTCGGTGATCATAGACTCTGAATTTGCCTTCCAGTAATCCATGAGCCAGGTAAGGGATTTGTATTCATTCAGATTGTCCCCCAGTGAATCCATGTATTTCTCAAACATCTTCATATTGCTGTTTAAGGATGTGGAGAAGGCGGACATGGTGATCATATTTCCGACAGCAATGGTCATCAGTGTGAACAATATTATGATCACTACTCCGGTCTGGATGAGGATCTTCTGATTCCTACTGGATTTCTTTTTCTCTGTGTTCTCCATGAACATGGTTCCTTTCGGCTCATGCCTTATTCTGTATAGTTACATCCATCTTGTTATATGGAATCTCAATGCCGTTGGCCTTAAGGGCCTTGAACACTGAGGTATTGATCTCATCTTTAACTACTTCGCTCTTGTAGTGGGAAGGGAATCGAACTGTAGCTCCCATGATAAGGGCGCTGTCCTCTAAGGACAGGAAATATACGCATCTGCTGTTAGGGACACTCTCATCGTACTTGTCCTCATTAAGTGTCAGAGGGCACTCGCAAATGGTCTTGCGGATTATCTCTTTTGCCTTGTCAACGTCACAGTCATAGCTGACAGGGAACTTGAAGGTGGCGGATCTTGGAACCTCTCCGTAGCTGTAGCTTATAACTCTCATGGAGTTGGCGCTGCTGTTAGGGATTATTGCTTTGGTGGTATCCAGAAGACTTACCACCACGTGTCTTAAATTAAGGGACTCGATAATTCCCGTAGTCCCGTCCTCGAACTCAACTCTGGAGCCCACATCGAAGGGCTTGTAAATACTGAGCTGAAGGCCTGCAAACATGTTTTTTACGGCTTCCTGGGCAGCGAAACCAACAACTGCTGCCACTACTGCAGTACTACCAAGGAGCGATCTGGCGATATGCTCACCGCCAAGGGGTAGAACAACAAAGATAACAATAAGAGTAAAGGTAATGGTTCGTTCTATGAACTGAAGAGTAAGGCTCTTGCCGTGCTTCTTCTCCAGTCTTGTAATAACACCTTTCTTGATCCTAAGAAGAAGGAAGAATAACCCTATGTACAAGAGCAGCAGAACTACCATTGCAATAATTGTGATCAGGATCATTTTGTTCATCATTTGAGGTGAAAAATCCTTAAAAACATCATCTAATAATTGAGTTACTATGCTGTAGGGGTCAGTCATGATTCTTTCTCCTTCCTGATAAAGGATTCATCGTAAAATTTAAAAAGAAGGGAGCACAGAAAATACAATTACTCGATAATCTGCGCTCCCCTTTTTGCTGTTAATAAATTATTATCACTTCTTAATTGCCTGCATCATCTCAGCAATCTTGGAAGCAAACTGTGTAAGAGGCTGTGTCTGGAGGATAATGTGTCCAGGACCTGTTACTACTGTATTGAAGAGACCTTCGCCACCGAAGAGAATGTTTCCAACGCCCTTGATCATTACGATGTCGATAGAGCATGTCTCATCCATCATTACAAGGTATCCGGTATCAATTGTCATCTGCTCGCCTGCTGCAAGATCATACTCCACAGCACCACCGTCGATCTCAAGAAGAACAGAGCCGCTTCCGGAAAGTTTGTTCATGATGAAACCTTCACCACCGAAGAGACCTGAGCCGATCTTCTTCTGGAAGAAGATATCAAGGTCAATGCCTTCGTCCATAGCAAGGAATGAACCCTTCTGAACTACGATAGGTTTTCCCGAGATATCTATCTTACGGATCTCACCTGGTGAGCAAGCGCCAAGTGCAAGAGTTCCTGGGCTCTCAGCTACATAGCGGTTCAAGAAAAGAGACTCACCTGAAAATGCGCGTCCGAGCATCTTGCCAAGTCCGCCGCCTGTGTTGGTTTCCATCTTGATTCCACCATTCATCCAGGACATTGCGCCAGTTTCGCACATAAGTGCCTCGCCTGCTGCCAAATCGCAGATTGCTACCGGAAAGTTTCCACCTTTGATTTCACAATTCATTCAGTTACCTCCTTTTTAATCTTATAAAATTTATCCCGCACACCCTTTAGGCGCTACAGTCAGCTTGTCTCCTCCCCCCCATTTTCCTTAATTGATGAGAATAAATGAAGTTCTACGGAACGCGCTGAATATCCTCACAACTGCGGAATAAATAAGTCCAAGGCTATAGATAAGAAGTGCTGTGTGTGATTTTCTTATGAAGATCAGACACGCTATAGCAAGAAGGAAGTTGATGATACCATGGGTGAATTTAAGCTTCCATGGACCTTCCACTGCCTTCTTTGACTCCATGGCTCTTAGGATCTCTACCACACCTGAGAATGCATGGATACCTATCAGGTAAAGTAGAATGTAGATCTTAGGCACATTTGCAAGTGATCCCGTGATAAGGGCGAAATCAAGGATGATAACTCCCTGGATAAGGATCATCTTTCCACCGATCATGTGCTTTGCCATGGTGAAATAGAAAATGATATCCTTAATTCCCACTATGGCAAGACCTAATGAAAGGATAGCGACAATTATCATATAAGCTTCGTCTGACGGGAAGAAGATGAAAAACAGTGCTACTGCTATCATGCATAATCCGAACAGAACTTTTCTTACTCTTTGAAATCCACTCATATTTAACCCTCTTTTACCTGGCTATTCCGGCCAGTTTGTTGTTAGATCTGGCTATTTCGCTGATTACCATGCCCTTATGAGCCATTGCACCTCTGGTGAACTTACCGATAAAGGTTTCGTCCTTATTGGTGCTGTTTGTGTACTCATCAAAATACTTGTCTATCTTGTGGTCTTCAATTGTCTGCCCTGAAAGATCCTCACCAAAGGCCTTCCAGTCCTCGCTTGCGATGATCTGTCTCTTTTCAATAATGCCTTTTATCCTGTCCATGTATGGCTCAACTGCATTCATGTCGTACTCGTTCTTTTGGAAGGAACTGTACTCTCCGCGGATATACTTCATAGCCTGGATCATCTGAGTGAAGGCCTTCATGTAATCACTTGGATTGTCCTTGATCAGTTCCTCATAATCTCCCCAGGCCGGAAGATATTTATATCTTACAAAGCTGTAGTCCGGAAGGTGTCCGGCTCTGCCGTGGCCCAGGTTCATGATGGTATTCTCATTTGTCTGGTAAAGACTGTTTGTATAAATGCTGTTTTCCAGATCGTCCGGAGTTGAAGTCTTATGCACGAAGGTAATTGGTACCTCTCTGTAACCGTCTCCCTCCGGGAACAGCTCATAGAAAACATAGTTTGTATTGTTGATGACAAGGGAAGGTGTTCCGGCAAAATTGGAATGTGCCCAGGTGTCAGCAAGAACGTGCATAGCAATTCCAACTGACTGCAAGGGCTTATCCTTAGCCAGCTCCACAGTCTTAACAACCAGATCACCATTTGGTCCGCAGATCAGTCTGTACTTATCCAGATATTTCTTTCCACAATTAGGCTTTGTGGCATAGAGATCCTTTGGAAGGAAATGGAATGCTGACCAGATCCTGGTGATGTCCTGAAGTCCCACCATATCGGTTCTGGCATCCATAAGTTCCAGCTGCATCTGTGTTGTTGCCGCATCTGAAGGGCCCTTGATCTTGGCAAGAAGGGTTCTTGTACACAGGTCAACAAACTGTGCACTATAAGCCACATCAAGACTCTCCTCGTGGTTATAACCTGCCAAAAAAGCAGCGCAATATGTCGCATAGTAATGGAAATCTTCCTGCATACTCTAATCACTCCTGTGTCAGTTCAGCTCTAAGTGCTTTAACTTTCCTACTTGAAATTACAAGGGTCGCTAAAATGTAGATTGAGGTCAGATCCACTATGATAGAAGCAATAGTTGTTGATAAGACCTCTGCCTCTTTTATCTCATCTGCGTAAGACAAGGTGCCAAGAAGTGACAATACCAGCAGTATTACTGCCCATACAAAATATCCCTTTTTAAAAGGCTGTCCCTTGGCTTCTTTCATGGCATTCCTGCCAATATAAACGTGAAACAGAAAGATAAGAGCGGACAACAGGATAAAAATAGCAATAATAGCAATAAGGACCACCAAAGTTATTGCCTTTTCTTCTTCCGTTGCCTCCAGGTCAAACTGGAACATTTCTTTAGATTCCAACAACAACTGCATTATAACCTTCAGAACGTCCCATGCTCCCAGGATGATGATGCCCATTCCGCATACATTAAGGTTATCCTCATGTCGCCTCAAAAGAGCTTTTTCACTGTTCATAGACACTTTCCTTTCCTATGTCAGTCATCGTACTAGTTATGCAATAGTTTAAAATGTTGACTCTCCGGAAGCTTTTTCGCCATTAGGTCCGATGTACTCAGACTTTCCAAAGCCAAGGATAAGTGTGAAAATTGGGCTAAGGAAAAGAAGTCCAAGTGTGAAGCCGATTCCATGGCCAAAGGACTTTGAAAGCTTATGAGTATCGATAACGGCAATAACAATCATTACTACTGTGAAGATAAGACTAAGGATGGCAAGGAAGCCTCCATTTTCACCTGCAATGCTTGCAAGCACACCACCAACAACGCCTGCTCCGATCATGATCCAGAACATCATTGTATTCCAGGAAATCTTAAAGAGAATAAAGCTGTTAAGAAATGGAATAATTGACATCCAACCTGGCTGACCAGCCTTTGTAAAGATTTTCCAGTTGGCGATGATCATGATGATGTACCATGCAAGACTGATAACTCCATAAACTGCCAAACCTGCTAAGATAGCTCCTACTAATTCTTCCATGCTTAATTCCTCCTGATTAAATTGTTTGTTTTTTTGATAGATTCAAGAACATTTGCACCTATTAGTTTACCATATTTCGTTAATTCATTTATAAAAAATCCATAAACTGTGTATAAAAAGCGAGATTGAAATAATTATGCACCGCCCCCATTGACTTTTTTTCCACAATTAAAAAGGGCTTCGCATTTTCGCGAAGCCCTCGGCATTTATAATATGATTTATTAGTCTGTCATGTCTCATCTGAACTGGAATTGTCTTCCGAAGCTTCTGGTGAAGCATCTTCTGAATCGCCGGCTGGTGCTGGTTCTTCTACAGCAGGTTCAGGCATGATGGCAGGAGCTGGCTCTGCAGGTGGTGCAGGCTCTACAGCTGGTGCTGCTGGTTCTGCTACTGCGGCTGGAGCTGCCTCGTCTGTCTGAGCTGGAGCTGCAGGTGCTGCTGCCTCTGGTGCTGCTGCATCCTCTGATGGAGTAGCTTCGTCGGCGGGAGCTGCTGCCTCTTCTGCTGGTGCTGATTCAACAGCCTGAGCTACAGTCTGTTCGGGCTCTGTAGCAGGTTCTGGCTCTGCGAGTGCTACTGTCTGGTCTGCATCTGCGATCGCTGCATCCTCTACAGGCGCTGTAGTTTCTGCTGCCTCAGCTGCTGCGTTCTCTGCAGGTGCTGCGGTTTCTGCCGAATCCTCTGCTGGTGAGCTTTCTGCTTCGGGTGCTGACTCTTCAGAAGTCGCAACTAGGTATGGTTCATTGCCCACTTTGGCATTGGTTGAAGCTCCACCTGTTCCGGCTTGATCAAGCGGAACTTTCTGTGTTCTTCCACCAGATTTAAGAGCAATCTCAGGATCTACTGTTGAATAAACGAATGGCTGATCGCTTTCCTCAATGGTTGGATCGTGATAAATATTGAAATACTTCTGGTTTTCTTTTGCCCCTTCGGGTGCCTGTGCCTGGATAGGAGACTTGGCAGCTGTGTCAAGTGGCAATAAGATTGAACCGTTTGCAGTTGCAGTAGGATCTGTCTGTTTTAATGTGCTTGTTACTTCTCCAAGATAATTCAGGTAAGAAGTACAGAACGCAAGAGAATCCTCTGTCTCGCTAACTGTGCCGTTTGTTCCATCTTCGTTTCCACCTTTTACAAACTTCGCAGTGAAATCATTAGTACTACTGTACCTATTGCCAGATATGTCTTTTATTACATCATCAAGGGTTTCGCCCTCATGCAAACGTAACAATATCTTATCTAATCCGGTTCTTAAATCTGCGGAATTAAAGCTTGTATAATCCGATGGATCGGTATTTTTTACCTGTGCCTGAGACAGGAATGACAAATATACCGTTGCCAGATATCCCATAGTATAAGCACTTATACGATTGCCAGCATCATCTGAAGTGCCAATATCCGGCTTGTGTGTAGGACCGGTTCCTGCAGGGTAAACTTCGGAATAGTTTTTGTAAAAGGTCAAAACATCTTGATCAGTTGCCTGTAGTGTTCCGCTAGTGCCAGTGCTGTAACCATAGATCTTGCTGTACTGATCATATCTGAAAGTGTAAACATTCTCTACTGCTGAAGCAATACCCTCACAGAACCATCCGGGATAGTCATTATTTTCATCCGGCATTCTTACCACACCGGCTCTCGTATAATCGTCCATAAATGCGTGAAGCATCTCGTGAATTACTGTGTTTTCAAGATTTACACGCTCATTCTCATTAAATACATAAACTCCCGTCTCGGAATTTTGCGTAAAAAGAGTTTTAGCATTTACACCCATCATATAAACATATTTTTCAGTACCAGCAGGTATTCCAGCTACATATGCTATAGAGGTTCGAGAACTTGCCTGACTGTCAGGGAAGTCCGAAGTATAAACAAGAAGTCCAATTCTTTCACCGATGGCCTTGCCATTATTTGAAGAAACAAATGACGGGAATGATGTGGTCAACACAGAAACAACCTGTGGCAGAATAACATCAGAGACCAAATTATAAAGCATTTTCATGTTGTCATATCCAAGATGCTCTATTGCGCTCTTGGAGCAATACATGAGAACAGGATCCGTCACCTCAGGTTGGCTTTCAGATGAAGAACTTTCCCCGGAGCTGCTTTCAGATGTAGAACTACTTTCAGATACGGAACTGCTTTCGGTCGAAGCCGAAGCACTGTCATTTGCAGCAATATAGGAAGCATAGTCATAGGCCCCATTTATCTTTTGCTTATTTATCTGCTCCAGACTGTTACTGCTGGAAAGTACGTTCTGAAGATATGGTGTAACATCACTCATCGCAGATAATGTATCTGTGATCTTGGTAGTAGTGATGAATGTAATATTATTCGTAGGATCAGCAACAAGGAGCAGATTTGAAGAATCAAGCTGTCCATCCAGGAACTCCGGAAGCTTGATTGTGAAACCGCCAATAGCGCTGTCCTGTGCAATTGTAATATTTGCTGGAACAAAGAAAGCTAAAATAGGTATAAGCTTCTTTCCAGGAACATAGGTCTTTACAATAACGCCATTATCATCTATCCAGACTACAGGAATTTCCCAGAAAATTCCCTGGTCTGTCATAATGGTAGCCTTGGTATCAAGAGCACCACTTGATCCAGGCTGCTCCAGATTGATAACTCTTAAGTTTGTTACTGCCTTTCCGGAAGCAGCGCCAGCACTTCCCTGACCTGTCTTAACAGTAATAACAGGTGCTGCAGCAGAAGCTGAGATTGAGAAAATGCTCACACTCAAAAAAGCTACCGCCATAACAGTACTAATTGCCTTTGCTAGAAGTTTTCGCGTTCCTTGCATATAACACCCTCCTTACTTCTTCCTTGCTATACCCCTGCACTTCTTACTTAAAAATAATTCAAAGGAAGACTGTTCGATTAGTATACCATATAGCGATAACTTCTTTATAAACCTCCCATAAACTATAAATTAAAAAAACGGTAATGCATATTCAAATGCACTACCGCCCTGTTGGCATATTATTCTAATTCACATTCTTTATCCTGTCACACTCTTCGTTGCCTGGCTACTGTTATCGCGTCGGATTCCTGCTCAGATTTATTTTCATAATATGTTCTTTTATGCATTTTATGTCTTTTATGTATTTTATGTTCTTTTATGCATTTTATGTCTTTTATGTATTAAAATCTTCCTGTAATTCTGTGTCCATAAGCTTTTTCCAGGATGGGGAAAAGATATAATAGGCGATCATACACAGCATTCCAAAGCCGAAGGAAATAGGAAAACAAAACATCAGATGCCTTCCTCCGATAAACCTGGATATCAAATATGCCGATGGGATTCGTACTGCCCACAGCATCATGAGATTTATGAGGGTCGTATATCTTACTTTGCCTGTTCCGTTTACTATGCAGGATATTGAATTAAACACCGCATACATCCACTGACAAGACAGCATTATCACAACGTTTCTGCCAGCCAGTGCTAAGACGCCCGGGTCCTGGGAAAAGAGACTTAGGATAGGGAATCTCAGTAAAACAAAAATCAGCCCAAATCCCAGTGTAATGGCACCATTTGCAAAAGGGATGACGATCTGTCCCTGCTTAAGACGGTCAATCCTTCCGGCTCCGAAGTTCTGACCGGAATAGGTAGTGGCTGCAGAAGATATCCCAGTTATGGCCATGTTGGCAAGCCCCGTTACTCTTCCAGCTATTGACCAGCCTGCCATGAAAGCAGATCCCTGAGCGTTTATAAGCGTCTGCAGTGCCACATGTCCAAAGGAAAACAGAGAGTTGTTAAGACCGATGGGAAGACCGATAGTCAGGATCATCTTCATCTCGCCTTTGTCGATACCTCTTGGCAAAACAGTAAAACCAAGCCCCGGATATCTTCGCCTGATATAAACAATGCTTACTACCCATGCCAGAAACATGGCTATTCCTGTTGCCAGAGCAACTCCTGCAACTCCGAATTTAAAAGTCCCTACCAGAACAACATCCAGTATGATATTCACAACAGTAGAAACTATCAGAAAGTACAAAGAAGCTTTGCTGTCTCCAAGGCCTCTTAAGATACCGGCATTCATGTTATAACCGATATTCCCGATGGCACCACACAAAACTATCCTTGTGTAAAGAAGCGCATCCTGCCACACATCATCCGGTACATCCATAAACTTTAGAATGACTGGAGCCATAAACCACCCAATTACACTGACAGGAATCCCACACAGATATACAAAGGATATGGCAGTTTTGCAGGCTGTACCTACTCCCTTTTCATCATTAGCTCCTGTATGCTGCGAAATAAGTATGCTCACTCCTGTGCCAATTCCCAGGAAGATGCACAAAAGCACTTCCACAGGCTGAGAGCTTGTGCCAACTGCTGCCAGCGACGTGTAGTCGCAGTAATGTCCTATAACCAGCGTATCTACGGTGGTATAGAGATATTGAAGAATATTGCCAAGTACGATCGGCAGTGCAAACAACAGAATATTCTTCATTATCGGGCCTGTTGTCATATCTATCTTTTTTGCTTTGTTCATAATTCTAAACCTGCTTCAACCATAGCCCTGTGGAATCCGGCAATAGGTATCATGCTCTGTGCAAAGTTCTTAGTGCTGGTAGTCCCCACCAGAACTGCATCCTCCTCTTTTCTCTTACTTCCTGAATAATTAGGGGAATCCGACACTGCCTTCCTGAAGGTCTCCATCCCATATTCAAGATACTTTTGATCCTTAGTCAGATCATAGGCTATGGTCATGGCCTCCAGAAGAAGCGTGTTATTACCAAGCCTGTTAAGCGAAGGCAGCTCCTTGTAATAGAAGATACCCCATTCCTCCACATAGCAGTTTTCAATAAGATCATCAACAGCTCTGATAATAAGGTTCCTTTGTTCCTGGTCCGGAAACTCTCTGTAGTAGCGCATAAGAGAGCCGATGGCAACGGATATCATAAATCCGACCCTGATGATGGTATTATCTGTGTAGGGTGAAAGCCAGTGACCATACTGTTCTTCCCAGGTCTTAAAATCCCCCAGTATCTTGTCGCATTTCTTAAGCCACTTTTTATCACCGGTCTCAATATAAAGAGCTGTCAGTGTGCGCAACGCCCATCCGGTTTCTCTGGCACTGATCTCTCCTGCCTTAGCGTACATGGGCGTATCAAGGAGCCTGTTAACGTTGTCACCAATGCCAAGGGCTGTCTCTAAACCTCTCTCATCACCGGTCAGATGATAATAATCCAGAAGTCCCTCAACCCACTCATGGGAGCAGACCATTTTGCCGTCTATGACATGTCCCACAGTGTGCTCCCACTGTCCTCCCACGTAGATAGGATCTCTGTGGAAATGGCACACGTCAACATCCATCCAATGCCTTGCTGCAGCTATGTTATAATCCAAAAATCGCCTTATCCCGGTCCTTGCAAACATAATCGCACAGGCATGGGGATAATCATATTCGTTGTTACTCCATACAAGCTTTCCGCAGCCTCTTCCCTGGGCCGTGTAGTTGGCATCATAGCAGTCCCCGAAGTTCAGCATTCCATATGCCCTACAATGGCCGTCAGCCCGGGCAATAAGATTCTGTTCAACTTTATAGTCCGCCTTTTTGGAAAAGACATCCGGCCATACTCCAGCGCGCTGATGAACCTTAGGAAGGACATAAGGCCTGTAAGGCATCTGATAGACAATACTCCTATCATTTAAGCTGCTGATGCTCTCCTTTGCTTCGTGGAAATGAATAAGGAATCTCTGCTCCCTTGACATTCCGCTTTGAAGAACTATACTGTTTGCGCCTTCCGGCACCAGGAAAAGAGCTATTCCACTGCCATCAGCCTCTACCGCCTTTGGAAAGTTTTGCTGCGCCTGAAAGATCGTAGCGCAGATACCGGTATCTTCCCCTGTTACATCAGCAAAAAAGGTTCCATAGAAAGTTTCTGCAAAGTGCTCGTTAGCTTCTTTCATAAGCCATTCAGCATCTATGAGTCGTCTTGATGCTGCGCCATCTCCGCCAATATAGTAATCGGTCTTGTAATTAGAGGACGCTGTGATAGCCCTTACCCTGCCAAGGTCTTCTTTTTCTGCAAGCTTATCAGCCTCATCGCTGTTAGACACATGAAAGACTTGTCCATCGCCAGGTTCTCCATCTCTTTTAATACGGTACACAAGAGATTCAACCTCTAAAGGATCCTCCGTATCATTGATTATCCTGTAAGATACTTCTGCATAAGATTTGCCCGCCCAGAAGGTAAGTCCGGCCTCAAAGCTGTAACGCAGGTCACTGTCCTTATTTACGTGGACGCCCTTATTCCTTAAAATAACGCAAAGTGGTCCCTCTTCTACTATCTCCCAGCTTCCGGATCTGATCAGGTATTCGCCCCTGGTCTTTGCAGTTCTAAGCACAGGCCCCTCAAACATGCCTCCTTCGTAAGCTATGTTTCCAAAGGTTACATGATCCAGAAGTTTATCCGAGTTATCACTAAGCCCCAGTTTAAATTCCCTGTCTGTAACATCATCTTTTGTTGACAGTTCATATCCTGCGGAAGTTTTAGTGATCTTAACCGGACTATAGGACGTTACTTCCTTGCTTTCCGCATTCTCATCACTTCCCTGAATCTTGCAGATAAAGGTGCTCTTTTTATTTGCAGGAATATCCGCTATAAATCGTATAAAGACAAAGCGTATGGAGCCGTCTGGGTACCTTGAAGTAGCCTTTACCTGAACTGGCAGATATATCTCTTTTACCGGATCCCAAACAGAAAAGCAGGAAGTATCTGATACAAGCCCCCTCTCAATAGGAAACCCGATACTACAGTGCTCATTTTTCCTGTCGTAACGGTAAAGCTTGTCTATAAATATTTCTATTTCTGTACTCATACAAAATCCTCTCTAATAGGTGTAAGTGATACAATTATTGTATGTCGTCAAATTACGGATTTCCTTAATTTTCATGCGCTATGTGTGAGATTATCTTAGAAATTATGATATATTTAAATTGAATAGTTCAGTATGGAAAGCTTGGAAAGAAGAATGAGGAGGATCAGAAGATGCCCCTGGATATGCCCTCTGATGCACGAATAACGATTCAGAAAAGAAATCTTCCTGCGGATTTCATGATGCCACAGCTGGAAAAAGCTGACAGGCACTACAGTCTTGGCTATATCATCTCCGGAGACAGAAGATTCATCACCCCCTACGAGCGATATGATGTCCATGCAGGCGACATTACTGCCATGCCTCCGGGGTTATATCACCGTACCATCTCCATGAGCGATAAGCCCTACGTAAACTATCTTATAAAGATTTCCCCAGAGATTGCAGAGAGCTTCTGCCATGAAGTAGACGCAGATATCTGGAATTATGTATTTGACTTAAAGCGCTTCTCCTTTGACGAAACCACCCACCACAAAATAGAAACTCTCCTGGCAGACATGCTGGAAATATCAGAAAGCTCAGCCCCCTACTCCGAGACTCTCCTGAAAGGACTGTTCTACAGACTCCTGGTGCTGATAAAGGATGGCAATGCAACCACCGACAGAACCCCCTTCAAGAGCGAGCTTTCTGAGGATATCATGGAGGCCATGTATTATATTGAAAAGAACTATCCCGAATCCATCAAACTATCTGATGTTGCTGCCCGGGTTGGTTTTTCAGAAGGGCATTTTTCAAGGCTGTTCAGTTCACAGGTAGGCACCTCTTTTTCCAGCTATCTGATAAACATAAGGCTAAGACACGCCAAAGAACTCCTAATCAATACAGATCTCCCTGTATCCGATATTGCTCTTCAGACCGGTTTTGGAAGCGGCGACTATCTGTCTGCCTCATTCAGTAAATACGTAGGAGTATCTCCCTTAACCTTTAGATCCGGAAAATACAATATCTGATAGAGTAGGAGGCGGTGGCTAACCGCCGTCCTCTCACAACACCGTACGTACCGTTCGGTATACGGCGCTTTCAATAGTTGACGTGCACAGACTGATAGGCTGTGGCTAAATCATAGAAGCCACTGCTTATCAGTCTTTCTTTTGACATAGCTCGCTTCACCGCAGAAAGGTTGGAGCAGAACCAATGTCCTTTACGGCAATTCGCCGCCATGTGTGCATAGTACTCTGGTATACCCATCCGAATCAGATTTCTCTTCTTAGTCTTAGGCAATTTCCATTGTATCCATATGCACATGCGTATTCTGTGATAGAGCCATCCATTGATGTCATCTAAGTTGTTCTTCATGCTGGCAATCCCATAATAGTTAAGCCACCCTCTAGCATATGCCTTGATTTTCTCTAGGCTTGGCTTGATGGACTGTACAGACTTACGGGAAGATAAGTCTTTCAGCTTGGACTTAAACTTCTTCCATGACTTTGGATGAACTCGGACATATATGCCACTTCCGTTCCTTCCCAATGCAAAGCCAAGGAATTTAAAATTTCGGATTGCAAACACACTTACAGTACGGCTTTTCTCTCGGTTAACTGTAAGTTTTAGTTTCTCTTCAAGATATCTCGTACTACTTTCCAAGAGTCTTTCCGACGCCCGCTTGCTTTTGGCAAGGAGAACTATGTCATCCGCATATCTGATGCAGGGAACACCTCTCTTTAGAAACTCTTGGTCGAACTCATTGAGGTAGATGTTCGCAAGTAGTGGCGATAGGTTACCACCTTGGGGCGAACCTTCCTCTGTATCAATGACCACTCCGTCTTCCATAACTCCACTTTTCAGATAGCGCTTTATGAGCTGTACCACACGTTCGTCCTTCACATTCTTTCGGAGAAGATTTATAAGGATTTCGTGGTTCAGAGTATCGAAATACTTGGATAAATCAAGCACCACCGCAAATGTGTATCCTTGCTCTGCGTACTCTTTGACCTTTAGTATGGCTCCTTTTGCATCTCTGTTTGGACGGTAACCATAGCTTCCATCCGCAAACAGTGGTTCATAGATAGGCACTAACTGTTGGGTTATTGCCTGCTGGAGTGTACGGTCTATCACGGTAGGTATGCCAAGCTTACGCACACCACCATCTGGTTTTGGGATCTCAACTCGCCTGACCGGCGACGGAGTGTACTTTCCACGAAATATACGGTCGGTTAGCTCCTGTTGATGTTCCTTGAGATAAGGAAGTGCCTCTTCGATAGTCATGCCATCAATTCCTGCCGCTCCCTTGTTTGCCTTTACTCTCTTGTACGCTCTGTTAAAGTTGTCTTTATACAGTATCGCTTCTAAAAGTTTCGGCTGTGCACTGTCTCTTTCTTTCCATATCCGATTGAATGACCTACGCGCTTTCGCATACCCTTCATGTTCCGCATTATCTCTTTGCGAACAGCCATTGTTTTCAATGTTTTCTGCCATAAATGGTCATTCCTCCTTTCTCGGTCATACTCAAGACTCCTATTGATTCGGTCCTTCGCCTCTTGGCTACTATGACCTCTGCTGACTTCTGTGCGTTCAGCACCGCCTCGTTTCCTTGTACAGTGGTTACTCCTTTCAGAGCATTTCGCACAGACCTCCCTAGGTACCACACGTTTCTTCCTCTCCATCCGTCTGCCTCATCTATCATGCATGATTCCGTGTAGTTATCGGGCTTCGGCTTGATATGCAGTCTTACCCTCATGCATGACCTCTTATGAGATTTCTGTTCGTCAGACCAGAGATTTGCCCGTGAGTTAGTATGTTCCTCACATCCGGCTTCCTTCAGATTCCACCTCACGATGGACACCCTTGCCTTCGGCTATATCCTTCCCACTACCGGGCGGATTCGGGACTTTAACCCGTTAGAAACGTGCGCCGCTAGGCGCACATAAAAAAAAGGCTCTTCGTGAATCATCACGAAAAGCCTTTTCCAGTGCGGATAACAGGACTTGAACCTGCACGGTCGCCCACTGGAACCTAAATCCAGCGCGTCTGCCAATTCCGCCATATCCGCCTATGTGGCATCCCACACAATTATTAAAAAATAAGTCCCTACTCCAAACAGAATAAGGACGAAATGAGACACGGGGGATTCGAACCCCCGACAACTTGATTAAAAGTCAAGTGCTCTACCACCTGAGCTAGTATCCCATAAACATATTATAAAAACGGCTCAAATGTGTTACCTTTCAGCCGTGAACTGGGCTAGCCGGATTCGAACCGTCGTATGCAGCAGTCAAAGTGCTGTGCCTTACCGCTTGGCGATAGCCCATTGTTTCAACTACTGTAAAGCTGTGTTGCTTAGGGTGGCTAGAGGGACTCGAACCCTCGGTCTCCAGAACCACAATCTGGCGCGTTAACCAACTACGCTATAGCCACCATGTATTGGGATGCTCCACTAGGCTCGTAAAAAACCTCGCCAAGTGTTCTGCATAAAAAAGTGTGCCCGAAGGGATTCGAACCCCCGACCCACGGCTTAGAAGGCCGTTGCTCTATCCAGCTGAGCTACGGACACACGGTAAAAAATG
Source organism: Butyrivibrio sp. AE2032 (assembly GCF_000702965.1). Lineage (NCBI taxonomy): Bacteria > Bacillati > Bacillota > Clostridia > Lachnospirales > Lachnospiraceae > Butyrivibrio > Butyrivibrio sp. AE2032. The sequence goes on from NZ_JNLF01000003.1 coordinate 686,582, forward strand.
AGTAGATGTATTCATTTTCTGCTTTGGGATGCTCCACTAAGCTCGATAAAACCTCGCTAAGTGGCCACCCATGGTTCGAACCAGATTCGTGAAATACCTCATCAGGTTCTCTACTCAAAGCGGGTGATGGGAATCGAACCCACGTATCCAGCTTGGAAGGCTGGTGTTCTACCATTGAACTACACCCGCAAATATTTTGTTGTCGGCTACGGTTTAACTAATCAGTCGGGGTGACAGGATTCGAACCTGCGACCCCCTGCTCCCAAAGCAGGTGCTCTAGCCAAGCTGAGCCACACCCCGAGACGTTTATAGGCTAAAGCCGTAACGCAAGAGATATTATATAATAGTTTTCAGAGTGTTGTCAACATGATTTTTAAACATTTTTAAAAACTTCTCAAACCCTCATAAATACTTGATTTCCCAGGTTATTTCACCTGAATCTTCAAGATTTAAAATAAGATAACTTGGTCTTCTTCCTTCCTGTCTTGGATAGGAAAGGCTTCCCGGATTAAATAGATAAATCCCATCGGAATTCCTGGCCACAGGCTTATGAGAATGCCCAAAAAAGATCAACTCTGCACCTCTGGCTATTCCCTCTGCCTTGATATTCTCCAGGTCCATTGACACCAGATAGTGATGTCCGTGGGTGGCAAAGCAGCTGTGCCCTGCTATTTCAAACTCCAACTCCCTCTTCAGATCAGAAAAGAAATCATTGTTACCTGCCACAAAATAAACAGGACAATCTGCAGCAAGCGCAAACCTTCCTTCCGAACCTTCAAAGTCCCCACAATGGATTATTCCATCCAGTGGCTCCTCCAGGTCAAGGACTCTATAAAAATTGTCATCATGCCCGTGGGTATCACTGACCACTAAAATCTTCTTCATTATCTCCCGACCACCATAACTTCTTTTTTCATATCACAACTTGGAAAGTTCTTCAGCCAGAAGCTTTTCCATCTCCCTAAGTGCCTTTCCCCTATGGCTTATGGCATTCTTCTCATCTCCTGATAGTTCAGCTGAAGTCTTGCCATACTCAGGCAAAAAGAAAATTGGATCATAGCCAAAACCATTACTTCCGGCGATCTCGTAGCCAATCCTTCCTTCCATTTTGCCAACTGTGTTAAGGCTCTTTCCCCCGGGAAGACATGCTGCGATGGCACATACGAATCTGGCGCTTCGCTCCTCATCCTTAGCATTAGCAAGGCGATCGATTATTATCTGATTCTTCTCGCTGTAGGGAGTGTCCTTCCCAAGATATCTTGCAGAATAGATTCCAGGCTCTCCTCCAAGGTAGTCCACCTCAAGGCCGGAATCGTCTGCCAGAACCACTGTGTTTCCCGCTTCCTCAGGTTCTTTTTCCTTAAGGATGTTGTAGATGGCATCAGCCTTTATTCTGGCGTTCTCAGAAAAGGTACTGCCATTTTCCTCCACGTCCACATCAACTCCCGCTTCCTTCATGGACAAAATCTCTGCATCAAGGCCTCCAAGGATCTGCCTGATCTCCCTCATTTTGTCCTTATTTCCCGTTGCAAAAACTATTCTCATTCCATCACCTCAAAAGTCTCTAAAATGCCGCTGTATACGCCCTGTGCCAGCCTCTCAATATCCTTCTCCCCAAAGTCGCCCTCTAAATTAATCCTGGTTGAAGGAATCTTTGACGTGCCAAGCACCTCGTTTTCCGGGCGTTCAGGTAATACTCCAAGTCCATCAGTTCCCGACTTAAGGGCACAATTTCTTAGCATTATATCTCCAAATCTGGCATTATCCATGCGCCTTACAAAGTACTTGTCATTGTAGTAAGCTGTAAGACCTCTTTTCCCCTGGGAATCTGTATCTTCAGCAGACAGCTCCACCAAAAGATCCGCCTGGGAATCCTTAATCAGGGAAAGTCTCTTTTCCCTATCAACAGGCTCCTGGGTCAGCCTGGTAAAGTATATCTTGATACCATTCTCCTGATCAGCGTCAGCTACGCCCTTTAGGAAAAGAGCTGTATCCAGTGGTGCATTTCCATCCTCCGGATCCACTACCACTATGTGATCATATTTCTCTGCGGGTCTTGAAAACTTCACCTCAATGGTACTGGACTCCGTCAAAGAGCTCTCATTTACATACAGCTGATCCGTCTGAAAATCCAGACACACACTTCCCGAATCGTTTAGGGAAACGCACACAGCCTTCTCCAAAATGTCCAGGTCTGTAACTATGGGATTGTCCTTATAAAAGCCCTCTTCCCTGCTATCTATATAAATACGAAGCTCGTGGTCAAGATACCCGTCCTCTAAGAGGATGTTGTCTGAACTGACACTGCCGGGCAATGGGATTATAAGTGTATTCTCTTTTCCCTGGGGCACATTCTTGTCGATCAAAAGTGTATAGGAGTTATCCGTAAGGCCTCTATCTAAAGGCGCTCCGGCTGCATCTGTGATTAGGATGTGCTTAGTAGCTGACCTGTGCAGCATCAAAGTTATAGAAACAAGAGCAAACACTGAGGCTCCAATGGCCACTTTTTTCATCTGTTCGTTAGTCATGTGTTTCTCTCGTTTCTCCTGGGCGGTTTAGGCCCCATAAACTGATAGAAATAGGTCTTGATCATACCGTTGTAGATCTTCCTGTTCTTATCAGCCTTTCTTCCTATATATTTCTCTGCCTGATCAAAGCCCGTGATAAGATACATGGACCAGTCATCCAGTGCCTTATATCTCTCTCCGATGGTGCGATAAAGCTGCGGAAGCTCCTTCTGGTCACCGATTCTCTCACCGTAAGGTGGATTGGTGATCAAAAAGCCATATTTCTTCCTGTGGCTAAGATCCGCTATATCTCTTGCCTGGAAGTGGATCATGTTCTCCACCCCGGCCTTTCTGGCGTTAATCCTGGCTATCTCGATCATCTCTGGGTCAAGGTCATAGCCCTGAATGTCTGTCTCTACGTCTGTTATGATCTCGTCCCTGGCCTCATCTCTCACATCCTGCCAGTTCTGGGGAGTGATGATGTGGGTCCAGCTCTCTGCCGTAAAGTGCCTTGTCATGCCCGGCGCAATATGTGCTGCCATCATGGCCGCCTCAATTGGAATAGTTCCACTTCCGCAGAAAGGATCGATAAGTATCCTGTCTGCATGCCATGGAGTCAGCATGATAAGTGCAGCAGCAAGATTCTCGGCTATAGGAGCCTTGGATTCCAGCTTTCTGTAACCTCTCTTGTGAAGGGAATCTCCTGTGGTATCAAGGGCCACAGTGACCTCATCCTTCATAAGGAATACTCTCACAGGGAAATCCTGTCCATCCTCCTTAAACCAGTCAGTGTGATAGCTGGTCTTCATCCTCTCCACCATGGCTTTCTTCATGATGGACTGAATATCTGATGGGGAAAAGAGCTTACTCTTCACACTACTTGCTTTCTTGACCCAGAACTTTCCATTCTCCGGAATGAATTCCTCCCATGGAAGGCTCTTGGTGCCCTGGAAAAGGTCCTCAAAGCTCTCAGCGTGGAAGCTTCCCACCTTGATAAGGATCCTTTCAGCAGTTCTAAGGCCAATATTGGCACGACAAACAGCGTCCGGATCACCAGCAAAGGTAACTCGTCCGTCTGCCACCTCGGTAATGTCGTAGCCGAGGTCTATTATTTCTTTTTTAAGTACTGCTTCCAGGCCAAAATGGCATGGAGCTATTAGTTCAAACTTCATCATACCCAAGATTGTACCACAGATTTATGCTATGGAAAAACCCGGATGATAATCATCCGGGTCGTTCCTTAATGTATTTACGAAAGGGAGCAACTAAAATAGTTGTCACATCACTTTATGATGTGCAAAAATGCAAGGAGCTTAGCCATAAGACCGGTCTTAACTGCGATTGCAGCTGCTGCAACCACTACTACTGTTCCTCCTGCAATAGGAGCTACAGGAACCTTTCTCTCTGGCTTATCGCTCTTTGGAGCCTGCTCATCAACGATGGTCTTATCTGAGCCATTGTCTACTGCAGCGTTCTCAGTTGCAGCGCTGTTATCCTGCTGAGCATTTTCCTGAGTTGCACTGCTGTCTGCCTGAGCAGCCTCGTTTGAAGAACCATTATCTGACTGTGTGCCTTCAGATGATCCGGTTCCATTATCTGATGAAGTACCATTCTCACGGGTTGCACCGGCTACTACAGGAGTATTTGTCTGACCGGTAACTGTTGTACCTGTCTGAGCCACTTCTCCGGTAGGAATTGTAGCACCTGTAGTGCTTGAGCTTGAAGCACTTGAAGCTGCTGATGTGCTCTCAGAGCTGCTGCCGGATTCGCTTCCTGTGCCGTCTGAGCTTTCTGAGCTACCGGATCCGCTTCCTGATCCGCTTCCTGAAGATGAACTTCCGGATGTGTTTTCTGATGTACTTCCTGAGGTGCTTCCTGATGTTGAAGAGCCAGAACCAGCTTCTCCAGATCCGCTGTTCTCTTCCTCAGACTCTTCATCATTCTTAGCATCATCTGCAGAGCCTGCGATATTTCTTTCATCTGTAACTGCTTCGTAGTCTCCGCCAATGTTAGCTGCTACTTCTGAAGCACTTAAACCAGCTGCAGACATAGCCTCTATGGCCTTGTCGGTGAGCTTCATGAAGTCTCCAAGATCAATTGATCCGTTGGAGGTTCTAAGGGAAGCTGCCACTGCGTAAGGATCTGATGAGTTAGCATACGGAGCATCAAGTGATACAAACCAGTCGCTTGTCACTGCAAGTCCTTCGCTATTTGTTGACTTTCCATCCTGCCAGAAGAAGTTCTTTTTGCCATAGATCTTGGACTTATCCTGTGTGCCCTTAGCCTTGATATTTTCATTTGTGCTTTCACCGGTTGTTCTGAAGGAGATAACTCCATCAACCAGATAATCAGTGTTAGCAGTATCGTTTGTATAAAGAGCTACGTTGTTGCTTCCGTTGTTGAAGGACATGCTGTTGTAAACCTGGATATCAGGACCAGAGTTAGAGTCGATACCCTTAGCCTTATTGCCCCAAGCAACAGAGTTGATGAGCTTGTGAGGACCATTGATGCTTGATCCACCCATCTTGAAGCCGTTACCGTTACCTTCTTCTTTTCCATCAACGCCATAACCGTTTGCGAATGCAACACAGTTTCTGATAGTAACCTGTCCGATGGATCCGGTCTCTACCTTAGCAAACAGATCCCATCCATCATCAGCGTTGTTGTATGCAATACATCCGTCAAATACTACGCCTTCACCAACTGTAAGCTTTGCAGCAAATCCGTCAGCATCCTCGTAACCTGCATCCGCATTGCTGTAGGATGTGCAGTTAAGGATAAGGTCATAGCTTGGCCATTCATCTCTGTCATCACTTCCAAGATATCTGCTTACCTGGATACCGGTGTTACCATTCTCATAAGTACGAACATCCTCAAGAGTGATATGGCTTCCTGATACCTGGATACCCTTAAGTGAATTGCCTGACTTTGTGCAGTCGATGCCATTTACATACCAATAATCACCTGCAAAGATAAATCCTGCGCAGGACTTGTTAAAGTCGAAGATCGCTCTTCCGTCCTCAGCCACCATCTTGATAGGCTTTGAAGGAGTTCCGTCGATTCCTCTTTCTACCTTAACAGTGCTACTTAAGCTGTAGGTACCGGCTGCAAGTCTGATGGTCTGACCTGGCTGTACATACTTAACAGCTGTGTAGATATCAACAGGGTTTTCTTTTGTACCATCAGCTCCTGCCTTACCGTCTGCTGAAACATAAACGCTGTCGCTATCATTGATGGTCTCAAACTTAACTGTGTGAGTAAACTCGCTCATCTCATAGGAAGAAAGTCTCTTGTACTGATCTCCCTCAGGGAAGAAGAACTCACTTGGGATAAACTTAACATTAAACTTGTTGTCGCCCCTTGCCAGCTTGGTAGTTACAGTTACTGTCTCATTAGCTGTAACTTCCTGGGCATTTACTAAAACATTTCCATTCTCATCTGAAATAGTAAGGGTTCCATCTGCATTACCTGAGTATGAAAGATCATACTTTGCTGTATTAGAGTAGGTTGCAGAAACAATCTTATAATTTGGTGCTACGTATGTAATATCTCTATCTTCTGCAGGAGCATCATCCTCAGGATTTGTCCTTACAATCTCGATATCTGAGAAGGTAGCCTTAAAGGTTCTTGAAGCATAGAATCCAACATATACATGGTCTGGATCAAGCTTTGAAAGAGCCTCTGTATCATAGAACTTTCTTGTGCAAAGCTCGTTGTCATTTTCATCAAGGTAGCTTACAAAGTATCCTGTGTTGTTCTTCTGGATTCTAAGTCTTACCTTTGTAAGAGTGTTGTCTACAGTACCCTGAACAGTTCCTGAAGACTCTTTTCCAAAGAGGTTATATGTACCTGTTCCCTTTGTTCCACAGGATATCTCAAGAGGATACATCTTACTTGAGAAATCGTTATTTATTGTTTCTGTGTCATTTGCCTCAAGCAGGTCAAGATTCTCTTGTGTTACTCCTATCTTCTGCTGAGCACCAAGACCAAGCTTCATAGTGATCTTGGAATCAGTCTCATCAAAGGTTGATTCACCCTTTTCTTTGTCATAGTAGTACTCAACCTTAGTACCTGATGCCATGTAGGAGTTGTTCCAGAAAACTGAGGCATCTCCGTTTACACCAACTCTGTCACAAGCCATAAGACCGAAGCCTTCCTGACCGTTTGTGAATGCCCAGGTATCAATAGTTGCTGTAGCTGTAAAGGTGAAGTTCTTATCAGCAGGAAGTGTAGCATAGAAGAATGAAAGTCCATCTGTGCTGGCAGGAACGATCTTTCCCTTATTTCCTGTATTCCAAACAGTTACTGATCCATTGTCATAGGTCTCGTAACCACAGTTAGTAGAACTGGTTGAAACGCCTGATCCAAAAGCAGCAAATGTCCACTCAATACCGCTTTCCTTAGTCACAGTAAATCCCTGAAGTACTGATACTTCTGATGTCTCCTGGCCACGCTTTGCCACAAGTTCAAAATTATACTTATGTCCAACTGTAAGTCCGTCAAAGGTATAAGCATACTCTGTAGATGTGTTATAAACCACCTCTTTAGGGGTTATGCGTGCGCTCTTTGAAGATTTCTCATTTTCTGTATCAATATAAGTCAGTACATAATCATCAGCCTCTGATACAGAGTAGAACTTAACAGTAACACTTCCATTTCCCTTGTTTGTTGCATTCTTGAAGGCAGGTGCTTTCAGTTCATAGGTAAAAGAAATTTCCTTTGACTTGTCACTTGTCTTAACTTCCTCTACGTCATCCCTTGAAAGAGTTGCTGTGAAGTAGTACTTTCCTGTCCTCTCAGGAGCAAAGGTAAACGCAAACTCCTCAACTTCCTGTAGAGATTTGGAAGTCCCCTTTTCCATGCCCTGTTCGTCATACATGGTAACTACAAGAGTATCTCCACCATCTTTGCCGATCAAAGAGCTTACTTTTACTACAATCTTATTTTCATCATTTATGCTGACATCTGTGATCTCAGGTGCCTTAACCTCTGACCAGTCAGCTCTCTTAACTTCTACAGGAGCGCCATCTGTAACTTCTACCTTGAAGAAGTAGTTGTTATTGATATCACCACCAAGATAATATGTTCCAGCCTTCTCAAGTGTAAGTGTTGAGATATAAGGAGAATTCTTGACATATGTTCCCTCTGTTTTAGCAGCAACTTTACCTGTGCTGTCAAGGATTGCAACCTGGCGGTTATCATCTCCGCCCTCTGCCCACCAAACCTTTACTGAAGCATTATCAGCCGATGTGGTGAACTTAATTGCATTCTTTTCTGTAGAAACTGCTCCGCCAAAGTTTACTCTCCGGCCTGATTCATAGCCATCTTCCCACTTCTTACTTGAATCATCCACCTTGGACTTTTCACTGTAAACAAGAGTGAAGTAGCCGTTTGTTCCAGCCTTCTCTGTATCTCCGTCTTTCTTATTACCTGCAGCAAATTTTTCAAGTGCTAAAGATTCAAGTGTTGATACAACAGGCTCTGCAGCCTTATCTTCTGTTACTACTACCTTGAAAATGTAGTTATTATTGATATCACCGCCAAGGTAATATGTTCCAGCCTCTTTCAATTTAAGAGTAGAAATATATGGGGAATTCTTGGCATATGTTCCCTCTGTAATAGCTGCAACTTCTCCCTTTCCATTGAGAATTGCCATCTGACGGTTGTCTTCTCCACCTTCTGCCCACCAGATCTTAACTGTTGCAGAGTTAGAAGTAATGAACTTAAGAGCATTCTTATCTGTTGCAGCTTTTCCGCCAAAGTTTACTCGCTGACCAGATTTATAACCATCCTCCCATTCCTTGGAAGAAGCGTCCACTTTAGACTTTGCACTGAAGACAAGTGTAAAGTAATCATCGGTTCCAACCTTTTGTGTATCACCATCCTTCTTGCCCGCTGTAAATCCTTCAAGACCTGATGCCTCAAACACGAACTCTGATGTCTCAGAAGCTGTACCTGCTGCAGGTGCCTCAGGTGCATCCTGGCTTGTTCCGTCAGGGAATGTGATTGTCATGTCATCATTATTAGCTGTAAATGGATCCCATTCTCCAAGGAAAGCTGCTACAGAAATAGCTGTTCCGTCTGCAAGAACTGCATCCTTTGGCTGCTGTACCCATGAAACACGAGATGAGCTGTTATCTACCTTGGCTACTTCAAATGTGCCATACTCAACGTTTCTTGCTGACTCTCCGCCAAGGGTTGTGTTCCAACCTTCTGGCTGAATGAGAGAAACCTCTGAACTCTTGTCATATGTATACTTACCATCTGCTCCAAGAGTCCAGTTGGTAGCTTCAACAACTGTATCAAAGAATACTGCCTCTGAAGTGTTTGCCTGCCATGGTCTTCCGAACTGACCAGGCTTTGATGTGTGTGCAGATGCTGTATCAACGCCTGGAGTTGTGCTCTTAACTGTACAGTTGTACATAAGATATCCGCGGCTTGATGCTGACTGCTGCTGAGCTGCTGTGATGTAAGCAACATCGTTCTTGTCCTCGCTTGTGTTAAGAACAAGGTCACACTTAGCAAATACTGCTGTCATTCCACCAAAAATATAATCTGTTCCACCATATACTGCGCAGTTGTAGAATGCTGCTGTTGTTCCTACTGCACCATAGAGTGTATCCTGACGTCCAACAATGCGACATCCCTCGAAATATGCCTCCTTAGCTGATGCTGTAAGAGCAAGTGCTGCAGCTCTTTCTACATATTTCTTTTCCTGAACAGTTGTGTCACCTGCTGCCATGGAAGCTCTTGCTACTGTTCCTTCTTTAGCTCCGCTATTAGGAACGATAACATCCTCTGCAGCCTTCTGTGACTGATACTGGTTAAATGAGTTCTCAAAAATAATATTCTTAGCTTCAAATCCGGATGCATTTACTACTACTGATGCATTCCAGTATGTGCCTGTTCCTGAGCCAGGGTTAGCAACTGATGCATAGCCATTTGCCTTGTTTGCAGCAAGAACTTCTGCATCATACTTGTAATCGCTGCCCATGCTGTAGTAGCTGTAACCATGTCCGTAGTACCATGTGATACGAACAGCATTTCCATCAATGCCAACGCCTGAATCTGTAAGTGTGTTTGTAGGAACTGAGCTTGCATTTGCAAGTGTTACATCAGGAACATCAACAACAAGCATTTCTTCGTAGTTACCTGGTTCGATGTTGATTGTAACTCTCTCTCCGTCCTCCCTATTCATAATACGAACTGCCTCAAGAGCTTCGCCTATTGTTGCAAAATCTGCTTTATCAGAAGAGCCAACCAAAAGCTCTTTCTTGTACTCCGTCTGATAGACTGTGGCGATCTTAGTAATATAGGATGTTCCAAGAACTGTTATGTCAAAAGTTCCTGCTTCGCCCTTGTAGTCATATGTGAATGTATCATTCTGACTTGTTGATTCGGTCAAAACGTTAACTGATTTCTCAGCGTCATTCTCAAAATAGTATGAATACTGATAGTTAGCAGTTACCTTAATCTGGCATGCTCCCTTTACAGGAACTGAAATCTTACCAGCTCCGGAATACAGGTATGTATTATTATGGGATCTTCCGTTTGTCCATGAAAGTCCGTTGTAATTTCCTTCTGTTACATTCGCAAACTTTGCTGTAAATGCTGCATCAGAGAAATCCCACTCTGTAATATCAGATGAGAAGTTAATGGTCTTGGATACGTTCGCCCCCTTAACAATAAGGTTGCTAGTCAGTCTCTGTACAAAAGCTCCTGAATTTGTAACTTTTACAACGTACTGACCATCCCTTAAGACGATGTCATTAAGTCCTGTGAACTCGTAAACATATCCGTCAGGTACGAACTCTTTTTCCACATCAAGTCTTGTGAATGTGAATACAGCCTCTGCAAGGTCTTCCTTGCTTGCTCCTTCCGGAACAATCGTTACCTTATATACAGGCTTTGCTTCAAACTCTATAGCAGCATCATCTGCCTTAAACTCAGTTGTCAAAAGATCATAGTCTTCAACCACTGCAACCTGCTCTTTATCTGCAACAGAAACATCGTAGGTCACATTCTTCTGAAGCCTGGTCTCAAACTCGATATCTGATCCTACTTTTTTAAGGTTGATGACAGGAACAAATACAGAATTCTCATCCTGTGCTTTAAATGTGAACTCAGCGCCATCAATGAACTTATCTACAGCATCCTCAGCAATACCTTTTACAGTTCCGGATACTTCAACAAGGTCAACTGAGCTTACCTCAATATTCATTTCTGCGTCATCTGAAATATTAACAGTCTTGTCTGTTGTGATGACATATTCATCAGCACCCTCAAGTGAAAGCTCGTAGTCAAAGCCACATGCAAGCTCAGCTGTGTACTTGCCATCAACAACAGTAGCCTTTACTTCATTGCCGTTCTTTGTATTAGTAAATACTACGTCAAATGAGTCTGTTCCAGTAAATCCAATAACTGTACCTGTAAGGTTTGCATAAGAAGCATGCTCACGGGTAACTCTTGCTACAACCAGTTTCTCATTCGCTGAATAGAACTTGTACTTGGCTGTCTGAGATGGATAGCATACAAACTTGCTTACCATTGAGCTGCCCAAAGTATGGGTATAGGATGTATCATCACTAGAATCAGACATATTCACAAAATGAATTTCGCTGTCACCATTGTTACGTGAAACGTACGCAGTGATTATGTCGTCCGCCTGACACTCCAATGCAAGATACACAGACTCATTAGAGCTTTTATTGGAATATAAATATCCACTATAAACATTTCCATCAGAGTCTTTAAGAGACTTTTCGTCAGCATGTGTTAAGGCGGAATTTATAGTTCTAAGTTTATGTGTATTAGAGTTTCCACCATCATTAAACACAAAGTCTCCGTCATCTACAGAAAACGAAGCAATATTCTTACCAGTGCTTCCTGGTTCAACCCCATCATAGAATCCATTGATGGTATCAACATCAAGTCTGTTGTTATACTCATCTCCAAGATCCTCTGCGCCGAAGTCCCACACATCTGTCTTGTTGTAATCAAAATCTCTGGAAGATGAAGAAGGATCATATGTTGAATATTCTGACGCAGCATCAGCTGTTTTCTCGGATGACTTCTTACCTGTTGCTTCAGCATCTTTCTCATCAGACTTCTCTACAGTTTCAGTCTTTTCTGAGGATGCTTCATCTGAAGAGTTTGATTTTTCATCCTTATCAGAAGATCCTGTTCCGTTGCTTTTCTCATTAGCATCGCCAGACTCTTCTCCCTTTGCAGAATCTTCACTTCCTGATCCTGTGCTTAAAGAATCCTCCCCTGGTGTTTCCTGTTTCTCTTCGGCACCAGAAGATTTCTTTTGCTCTTCGCCTTCGGTGCTTACAGAGCTGCCTTCAGAAGCAGCACCATCAGTACTTGCAACGCTGCTTGCCTGTTCCCCTGCACCTTCTGTCACCTGTGCGTCATTAGCTTCTCCGGTCTCTGCATAAGCCATAGCACCTGACATAGCTCCCGGAACGTTAGACAGTCCCAGTACTACAGACATGATGGCAGCAAAAACCTTTGCCCCCGTTTTTCCCCTTTTCGTTCTTTTTACCATGTTGCTCCTCCCAATTCGTAACATAGTTTATACTTTTTTAATAATGTAAACGCTTACATTATTCTAAAACGTGTTTCTATCTTAACATAGGAACTTTGACGAAAACAATAGGAAAGCGAAAGTATTTTTCATTATTATGCCTAAATAATCAACAAACTTTCAGGACAACATTTGTGCGCTTTTTACAACGGCTTAAATGATAGCGTTTTCACAAATTTGGCAATTCTTCTTTGATTCTAAATTTTGTTTATATTTTGTTTATAATCCAAAACTTTATTCTGTGATACAGTTTCCAAAAGTCAATAAAAAAGGACTGTTGCAACTATCAATTTGCAACAGCCCATAAGCTTTAATCTTTTATTTTCTATCCTTAACAATTGGTGGAATCTGAGAAACAAGATTATCGATATGTTCAAACACACTACTCTTTGTGGTTCCAAGCGCATTGACCCTGGCAAGCTGATCAGTCAGTGCGTCATACTTGTTATTGATATCTGCAAAGCTGTTTCCGATACTTGAAAGCTCATCGGAAGCTGCATCAGCTGTATCATTGATTTCCTGTTGAACTGCATTGGCGCCATTGGCACTTTCAATGATCTCTTTGAAGGTATCCTTGGTCTCATCCACCTCTCTAAGACTTCTGTCCATGGCAGCTATGGAATTCTCCATGCTTGAAGAGAGTTTCTCACTCTCCTGGCCTGCTGCCTCAATGCTTGCATTTACCTGGCTGATCAAAACCTTGATCTCATCTGCCAGCTCCCTGACCTCAGTTGCTACAACCGCAAATCCTTTACCTGCTGCACCGGCTCTTGCAGCCTCAATAGAAGCATTCAAAGCCAGCAAGTTGGTCTGTGTAGCTATACCAATGATCTGTTTCATGTAATCTGATATCTGGTCAACAGCGCTCTTGAAGTTTTCAAAGCCCTGTGTCATCTCATCAAAGCTAGCCCTTACCTCGTTGGAGCTGGTCTTTAACTCTTCCACCTTGTTCTGGGCATTGTCTACACTCTTTATAATGTTGACCTTAACATCCTCAAACTTCGAAGCACTGGTATTAACTGCCTCAAACATCTCGTTGAAGGCATCCATCTGCTCTCTGAGTCTTGCGTTACTCTCCATAACAGAATTGATAGCTTCACCCATGTCATGGATTTCCGTCAGTGAATTAAGCTCATTCTGTACCAGATCTTTTTGAAACTTCTCAATAGAGTCAGCTATATAAACGAGAGACTCAAGGCGCTCGCCATCATCAGGAGCGCTTACTACCTGCGCCTTCTGAACTTCTACTACATCTTTTTTCTTAAACAAATCTGTAATCATATTGGTCTCTCCTTTTATTCAAATACGACACAGGTCATAGTCTGGTTAACGAACTGGGAATTATAGTGCTCTCCGAATCCGATAAGTCCACAGGAGGTTCCCAAGGAGGCAATCTTGCCAAGATAAGTATTAAGCTCGCCTCGTTCCTTCAAAACCAGATAGCGGAAAATGCAGTTAACGGAATAAATTCCTGAAATCCTGTTAAAATCTGACTTGATACGGCTCACGGTAGAAGCTGCAACTTCCATAGGATCACGCATCTCAAGAAGTGTTAAAATATCCGAGTCATTGGCCTGACGATATAGGATAAGACCGGTACCGGAAACATCCTTAATAGACATAATGCAAACATCATTTCCAACCATCTTACCCAGAGGATTCTTAAAGGTCTGATTGATGATATCCTTATCTGTAGTCGCTCCGGTAAGCTCCATGTATACCTGTTTTGCAGGACGACCATTTAGCTCTCCCAGATAATATTTTGTCCTGTCAGTTCTGGAAGCAACCAGCTGCCTGTTATCCTTTGGAACATAGATATTCTCTTTATAGGTCTTAACTCTGCCACCTTCATTTCGAACAACAGCATAAGCCATACCATCGGTGTAGATCTTACCATTACAGGAAACTTTTCCGGCATCTCCGGTAGCACCCATAACCTGCAGATTGTATCTGTCCACAAGTCCCCGAAGGGTTGTCAGAACCGATGCATCATTTCCAGTACAAAAATCGATGATGGCTGTATTTTCCTTTCCGGGAGCCACCTTTTCTATATCTTTTTTAAGCCTGCTGATGTATCTTGCCGGCATCTTGGAGACATCCTCCAGAATTCCCGTTGCTACAGTCACGCCTTCTGAAAAAGCCATGACCGATACGCCCTTTTCCAAAATCGCTGAATCGTAGCCCATACCCACGCATCCAATGCTGGGAACACCGGGATATCGCTGCTCAATGTCTGCAACCGCCTTGTCAAATCCCTCTTCACTGCAGGTAAATACAATGAGCTTAGGAGCTGAAAGTCCGCTTACAGCTGCACTCACGTTACATGATGGGTCCTTTCCGTAAAACATTTTCATTTGGCATGTCTCCCTCTTTAATTTGCACTCAACAAAAAAGTGGCATAGAAGAATACAATTCTTCCAACCCCCTATTACAATTATCTTAAATCATGCTAATATTATCAAGTTAAAATTATATTAATTATCGTTATGTCGATTCCGCAAAGCAAATAAAAAACAGCGATCACACATATAATGCAATCGCTGTTTGTGTTGAGTGTGCGTGACAGGATTCGAACCCACGACCTTCTGGTCCGTAGCCAGACGCTCTATCCAGCTGAGCTACACGCACTCAAGCCAATATCGGCAACAAATAATATTATATTCATGCCTCATGGCTTTGTCAAGAAAAATTATGTATCCTTTTCAGCCTGCTCTAATGCCTTGGTTTCCGTAACAAGTTTTTCCATGTCAGGGCGGGCAAACTCGAAGCAAGCCAGAAGCTTTTCAGAAAATACTCCGCACTCACCGTTCTTGATCATCTCGTAGGCCTTATCCATAGGATAAGCTGCCTTATATACTCTGTCGCTGACCAAAGCATCATATACATCAGCCAAAGCAGTGAACTGTGCTCCTATAGAGTTCTGTTCACCTTTAAGGCCGTCGGGATATCCTTTTCCATCGTATCTTTCATGGTGATGCCTGCAGATGTCCAGACACATCTCGTAATACTCTTTATCCTGGACATCCTTGATCATCTCTATGATCTCACTACCTCTGGTGGTATGAGATTTCATAACTTCAAATTCTTCATTGGACAAACGTCCCGGTTTAAGCAAAATGGAATCCGGAACAGAGATCTTGCCAATATCATGCATGGCTGAGGCCTGGGTAATAACATCAACAAGGTGAGGAGTAAGCCCCATCTCCGGATAATTGTTCATGGCAGTCAGGGCAAGGATCCTAACGAACCCCTTGATCCTCTTTAGGTGATAACTGGACTCCATGCTTCTGAACTCAACGATGGTAGCTATGGTATCAATAACCTTCTCGTTGCTGTTCTTAAGCTTTTCTTCCTGTTTTTTAAGATATACAAACTGCTTTTTCAGGACTCTGGTCTGGTCATCAACCTGATTCTCCAGCTTATTCTTGTGATCATAGAGCTCAATAGTTCTCGAAACACGCCTGTCTACAATGACGGGATCAAAGGGCTTATGGATAACATCCGCAGCGCCTTTTTGATAACTGGTACGCTCTGCTTCCGTAGAGGTATCAGCAGTGATCATCAGAACCGGGATGGTTTCATTAAGGTTGTCCCTCTTTGCCATTTCCTCAAGAACAGCATAGCCATCCATCTCAGGCATGACAATATCGAGAAGGATCGCCGCCAGTTTTGTGCCCTCCGCCTCCATTATCTTAATAGCCTCTAAACCGTCTCCGGCTTCCAGGATATTATACTTATCCTTGAAGATCTCTCCAAGAATACCTCTGTTGATCTCATTGTCATCAACTACGAGAATTGAACGATTTGCCATACAACCTCCAGGATAAGGTTCGATCACGGAAATCGGGGGATTTCCTATCTCACCTTTCTACTATAGCTGCGCATCCCATTCCGCCACCAACACAAAGAGTCGCAAGGCCCTTGTGAACATCGCGCTTTTCCATCTCATGAAGCAGAGTAACAAGAATTCTGTTTCCGGAGCAGCCTACAGGATGTCCAAGAGCTATAGCGCCACCGTTTACGTTGAGGACGTCATTGCTGAATCCAAGATCATGCTGAACAGCCACCGACTGAGCTGCAAAAGCTTCGTTTGCCTCAATAAGATCAAAATCACCTATTGAATATCCAGCCTTTTTCATAACCTTCTGTGTAGCAGCTACAGGACCTATTCCCATGATGCTTGGTTCTACACCTGCAAGTTCACCTGCTATCCAGGTAGCCATAGGCTTAACTCCAAGCTCTTTTGCCTTTTCTTCACTCATGACAATTATTGCTGATGCTGCGTCATTGATTCCTGATGAGTTAGCTGCTGTAACAACTCCGCCATCCTTCTTGAACGCTGGCTTGAGTCCTGAAATACCTTCTACAGTAACGCCCTTACGAGGGCCTTCATCTGTATCAAAAATAATTGTCTCTTTCTTTTTCTTTACCTCTACAGGGACTATCTCGTCCTTGAACTTTCCTTCTGCAATAGCTTTTTCAGCCTTATTCTGTGACCATGCTGCGAATTCATCCAGCTGCTGCCTTGTGAGATTCCACTGCTCAGCAATATTCTCAGCCGTAATACCCATGTGATATCCGCCAAAAGCATCTGTCAGAGCATCCTTTATCATCGCATCCTGTAATTCACCTGATCCCATACGATATCCGTAACGTCCCTGCTGCATAAGGTAAGGAGCCATTGACATATTTTCCATACCACCGGCAACGATGATATCTGCATCGCCCATTCCGATGAGCTTGGCTGCAAGATTTACGCAGTGAAGGCCTGATCCGCAAAGGACATTTATAGTAGTTGCAGGAACCTCTACAGGGATACCTGCATTGATTGCTGACTGCCTGGCAGGATTCTGTCCAAGACCTGCCTGGATAACACATCCCATGTATACTTCATCTACCTGCTCTGGCTTTACCCCGGCTCTCTTCAAAGCCTCTTTAATAACTATTGTG
Source organism: Butyrivibrio sp. AE2032 (assembly GCF_000702965.1). NCBI lineage: Bacteria > Bacillati > Bacillota > Clostridia > Lachnospirales > Lachnospiraceae > Butyrivibrio > Butyrivibrio sp. AE2032. Next base: position 703,628 of record NZ_JNLF01000003.1, read on the forward strand.
CCAAGTACTGGTGCAGGTGTTGTGCTAAGTGTTCCCCCCATGGTACCGATTGCTGTTCTACATGCTCCTGCCAAAACCACTTTTCTTGCCATTGTCCTTTTCCTCCGTGTCGTATTATAAATAATTATAGAAGTGGCATCCCCAATTTATAAGGCTACACCACTTCTATTTTATCATCTTAATGTATGTGTCTCAACGCATTTTAGATTATTTTAACAATCCTTTGTGCTAATAATTCTCATCTTTTTATAAGGCTCAGAGGCAATTCAAGTCCATGTTTCTCCAAAAGCTCTTTATCCTGCAAAATAGTTCCGGCCTCACCATCAGCAATGATCCTGCCTTCATCCAAAAGGACAACCCTGTTGCAGGTATCCAGCACGAAATCCAGGTCATGGGAAGTAACTATTTTAAGGGCTTTGATCTCATTCAGGATCCCGATAAGATATCGTCTGTTCCTGGGATCAAGAGCTATTGAAGGCTCATCCATAATGATGATATCAGGCTCCATTGAAAGAATCGTCGCTATGGCTGCCAGTTTTTTCTCGCCCCCGGACAGCTTGTAATTATGCTTCTTTGCAAGATGAGGGATGTGAACCCTCTCCAAAGCCTCTTTTACCCTTCGGTCAACCTCTTCGTCGGAAAGGCCGTAGTTTCGAGGGCCAAAGGCAACGTCTTCCTCTACAGTTGAAAGGAACAGCTGACTGTCAGAGTCCTGAAACACATATCCAATATGCTCCCTGATGTGATTGAGATTCTTTCTCGTCACCGGGTGACCAGCCACCTCAAGCTCACCCTCATAATCAAGATAAAGCCCCACCAGAAGCTTCATAAGGGTGGACTTACCAATTCCATTGGCACCGATTATCCCGATGCTCTCCCCTTCTTGAGCCACGAGATTCACACCATCCAGGACCTTTTGCCCCTTCTCATAGGAGAAGCTTAGATTCTTTATGCGGAGGGCCTCTCCGTTAATTCCTGTTTTCATAAATGAAATGCCTTTCCATAATACATGTCAAAAGAAATATCCCGAGCCGAAACGTATCGCAAGAAAAATGACAGTCCACGCTATTGCGTAAACCATATCACTTGGCTTAAATCCACGGGTCTTGCTCCAGAACTCACCCCTAAAGCCCCTCAGCACCATGCTTTCATACACAACTCCCGCTCTGTCCATGCTACGAAGAAGCCACTGTCCCACCAGTGGTCCCCAGGCCTTATAATTGATACCCTTCTGGGATGGCGCTCTTAAGGCGTAGGCAGTTGCGATCCTGTCTGCCTCATTCCCCATAAGACCAAAGTACCTGTAGATCAAAAGAATGACCATGACAATCACCTTGGGAATGTGGAGCTTTCGCAGGGCATAGCAGATCTCCTCTATAGAGGTCGTCGCAATAAGGATGTAGGCCGAAAGTACGCAGTAGAAGCCCTTTAGCATCAACGTCAGCATAGACACTAAGCCTCCGGTAACCGGAATTCCTCCTGTTGCCTCTGCCCCGGCCGACAACTCTTTTGCCGTGCCTCCTATGTAAAAGAGTATTTCCTTGTCAAAGAATGGGTTGAATATACCAACAAACAGCACCAGAGGAAGGATCAGCCTCATCCTGTATACTCCCTCTTTAAAGGACAGCTCTCCTGCCACAAATCCAAACACCGGAAAGATCGCCATCAGGATCATTCCCTGGAGGTCATATTTATTGAAGGAGGCCACCACAAGTATGTATAAAACGCAAACAAGCAGCTTCCCCAGAGGATGAATAAGGTTCATCCAATGGGAACGCTGCTGAAGATTCTGAAGCTTATTTAGTTCATGCAGATTATCTTCGATTGCTTTCACTTAATTATTATACCAAACTGACAGCTTTTACGCTGCGTTCGCTGAATCCTTGTTCTTGAAGAACTTGAATGCGTAGCTGGCACCAACCATAACTCCAACCACAACAAGTGCTCCAACGATACCGGAAAAGCTGGTTCCTACAGCAGACTCGCTGTTCTTAAATGCATAATCAGGTAAAAGAGATGTGCTCTCCTGAATGCCTGCAGCTGTGTCATAAACGCCACCGTCTGCCTCAAGCTCTGTTGTTCCTGCAACCTGCTCCATTGACCACTCAAGGCCATCAGGGAATGAGGAAGCGAAAAGAGATATTGCTCCGCCACAGATTGCTGCTGCAACCGCAAGGGCGATAACTGTTCCCTTAAGGCTGAGCTTGCCTTCCTTAACCTCTGTGCTCTCGCCAACACCCCAAAGAAGTTCAGGTCTTGCCTCGTGAATGAATACAAGAACAGCTGCTGTTATAAGCCCTTCAACAAGGCCGATTGCCAGGTGAATAGGCTGCATTGTTGCTACAAATACTGAGAAAGGAAGCTCTGTCACACCTGAGAGCAGAGTCTCAATGGTAACTGAGAAGGCTCCCATCTGAAGAGTAAGTATACATCCCAGGATGGATGCAAGAATGATCTTACCTCTTGTGGCTCCTTTCTTCATTATTGGTTTCCATATAAGTAGTGCTCCCACGAAGCACCCATAAAAGGCCATGTTCCATATATTACAGCCCAGGGCCAGAAGTCCTCCGTCTGCAAAGAGTAAACACTGTACCAGCAAAACTCCGATCATAGTAAGGAATCCTGCGTAAGGTCCAAGGATTGCAGAAAGCATCATACCACCACAAAGGTGTCCTGATGAACCTGTTCCGGGAATGGTGAAGTTGAGCATCTGTGTTGCAAATACGAAAGCTCCCATTACTCCCATTACAGGGATCTTCTTAGGATCATTTTCTTCCCTGACCTTCTTAACTGATACACCCGCTGCTGACGCGGATAAAACGTACATTGTTCCAGCTACTGCCGGTGCCACGAGGGCGTCTGCCATATGCATAATAATTCTCTCCCATATACATTATTCTTGCGGTTTTCCCGCCACTTTATTAAGTATACGGGTGAGTAATTATGCTCACAAGCCCCCCGGGGGGTTCTTTTACTTGTTGTTCACAAAAAGTTCTTTAATTGCTTTGTCGTAAGGAGCTCTTAAAATTCCGTACTCTGTTACAATTCCTGAAATAAGCTCATTGTCCGTCACATCAAAGGCAGGATTATAGACCTTGACTCCTTCAGGAGCCATGCGTTCTTTGTACCACATCTCTGTGACTTCCTCAGGTTTTCTCTGCTCTATGGTTATGTCGTTGCCTGTAGGTGTATTTATATCAATGGTTGATGTTGGAGCGCAAACATAAAATGGTACATTGTAGCGCTTTGCAACAGTAGCAACCATGCTTGTTCCTATCTTATTTGCTGCATCTCCGTTTGCAGCAACTCTGTCGCAGCCGACAAATATGGCATTAATTGCTCCGCTCTTCATAAGACTTGCAGACATGTTGTCGCAAAGAAGTGTTGTATCTATTCCTGCAGAATGAAGCTCAAAGGCAGTAAGCCTTGCCCCCTGTAAAAGAGGTCTCGTCTCATCGCAGTATACTCTGATGTTCATTCCCTTTTCATGAGCCAGATACATAGGCGCTGTGGCAGTTCCGTACTTGCAGGCACAGAGCTGTCCGGCGTTGCAGTGGGTAAGGAGACCATCGCCATTCTTTATGAGTGTCACGCCATACTCACCAATTCTTCTGCACACATCGATGTCTTCTTCCTTGATGCGCTGGCATTCATCCCGCATTTCTCCGATGATAGCGCTTCGGATCTGCTCAAAGCTCTTTTCACCATTGCTGTTTAAAAGCTCCTCATATACCTTCTCCACATGAGCCTTCATGCGCTTAAGAGCCCAGGACAGATTAACTGCAGTAGGTCTTGAGGAATTCAGGAACTCACTCTTTTCCTCAAGCTCTTTCATAAAGTCCTCATAGGATCCGGCCTGGGAATGCTTCATCAAAAGATAAAGCCCCATCCCTGCACTTACTCCAATAGCCGGAGCGCCTCTTACCTGAAGCAGGTAAATTGCGTCCCAAATTTCTTTTGCCGTGTGAAGTCTTATGATCTCAATTCTGCCGGGGAGCAGAGTCTGGTCAATGATTTCCAGGGCGTCGTCTTCATCTATAAGAGATACAGTTTCGTAATCTAGTATGCTGTTCATATGCTTCTCCAATCTAGTTTATTTCCACCAGACTATTATAACAGGAAAAGAGACACCAGCCAAAGGACCGGTGTCTCTCTGAAAATCTTATTTAATTTCTATCTCAGGATTTCTGCTCAAGAGCCTCTTCGATCTTCTTTGTAAGTGCAGGAACGATCTTGTTGAGGTCGCCTACTACGCCGTAATCAGCTACATCGAAGATAGGAGCGTTCTCATCCTTGTTGATAGCGATGATGAGATCTGACTCCTCCATACCAGCAACGTGCTGGATTGCTCCGGAAATACCGATAGCAAAGTAAACCTTAGGTCTTACTGTCTTACCGGTCTGACCAACCTGAAGATCCTTTGGCTTCCATCCAGAATCAACAACTGCACGTGAGCAGGATACTGTTCCGTGAAGAACCTTAGCAAGGTCCTCAAGGATCTTGAAGTTCTCAGGGCTTCCAACTCCACGTCCGCCAGATACAAGGATCTTAGCTTCCTGGATGTCCTCAACCTCTGAAACAGCCTTAACGATCTCAAGGATCTTTGTGTAGCAGTCATTCTCAGCAAAACCAGGATTGTAATTTACAACCTCTGCCTTAGCGCCCTTAACAGGTGCAATCTTCTGCATAACACCAGGACGAACTGTAGCCATCTGAGGGCGGAAATCAGGACAAGCGATTGTAGCAATTGTGTTTCCACCAAATGCAGGACGTGTCATAAGGAGCTGTTTGTGCTTCTGTTCTACGCCTTCCTTAGGCTCAAGAGGGAAGTCTCCGATATCCAGCTGTGTACAGTCAGCTGTAAGTCCTGTGTGTACTCTTGATGATACTCTTGGTCCAAGGTCACGGCCAATTGCTGTAGCACCAACCAGAAGGATTTCAGGCTTGTACTCATTGATTACAGATGCAAGTGCATGTGTATAAGGCTCTGTTCTGTAATCCTTAAGCTCAGGATCATCAACAACGATTACACGGTCTGCACCGTACTCAGCAAGTGTATCTACAAGGCCACCAACATTGTCGCCAAGCAGAACTGCTGTAACTTTTTTCTCATCAAGATCATTTGCGAGATCTTTTGCTTTGCCCAGAAGCTCAAGAGCGATACTTGAAAGCTCATTATCTACCTGCTGAGCAAATATAAATACACCTTTATATTCTTCTAAAGACATGACTCTTCTCCTTTGTTCTATTAAATATTTTACTCCGTGATATACGCATGACTTCGCTTCACTCTCGTCATGCTACATCCATTCGGAATCCGCACCATAGTGCTACTTCCTCATGTATGTTCGCATCCTGAGGTCAAAAAGTCATTTGTGCAAGCACATGCCTTTTTGACTTCTGTCTGCTATATCACTCAGATAACATGCTTCTCTGTAAGTTTGCCTACAAGGTACTCAACTGCTTCATCTGCTGAATCAGGAGCAACCTTCTCGCCCTGGCCCTTCTTAACCTTATCAGAAGCCTTAGCGATCTGTGTAGGTGAACCCTTAAGTCCAAGATTTGAATCGTCAACGTCCTTAAGATCAGGTCTTCCCCAAACAGTAACGTCCTTTTCAAATGCATCAAAGATTCCGCCTGGTGTCATGTATCTAGGCTCGCCGAGCTCAGCAAGAGCTGTGATAAGGCAAGGCATCTTAGCCTCAACCATGTGATAACGATCCTCGAACTGACGCTTAACAACAACCTTCTTAGCCTTCTCGTCTACCTTGATCTCTTCAGCGTAAGAGATTACAGGAAGTCCAAGGTGCTCAGAAATCTGAGGGCCAACCTGAGCTGTATCTCCATCGATAGCCTGACGGCCTGTGATAATGAGATCATAATCAAGGTTTCTGAGTGCACCGGCAATTGTTGAAGATGTTGCCCATGTATCAGCGCCGCCCAGAACTCTGTCTGTTACAAGAACTGCCTTGTCAGCGCCCATAGCCATAGCCTCACGAAGAACTGCCTCAGCCTTTGGAAGTCCCATTGTAAGAACTGTAACCTCTGCGCCGTACTCATCTTTTAATTTAAGTGCTGCCTCAAGTCCTGCTTTGTCATCAGGATTCATGATTGCAAGCATTGCACCTCTATCCAATGTTCCATCGGGTTTGAACTTAACGCCGCCCTTTGTATCAGGGACCTGCTTAATGCAAACTACAACTTTCATTTTATTTTCTCCTTTTTCTATGTTTTCATAAGGAAGTTCGGCTCTCGTGCAAACGCACTCGCCCGAACAAAGTAGTACACCAGACTCGTGAAATACCTCGTCAGGTGATTACTTTTACTTCAGCAGTGCTCCAGAGATAACCATTCTCTGAACTTCAGATGTACCCTCGTAGATCTCAGTGATCTTAGCATCACGCATCATGCGCTCAACTTCGTACTCTCTGATGTAGCCGTATCCACCGTGAAGCTGTACAGCCTTTGTAGTTACATCCATTGCTACCTCTGCTGCGAAGAGCTTAGCCTTAGCAGCTTCGATTCCGTAGTAATCCTTATTTTTCTTAGCATCAGCTGCCTGATAAACAAGGAGTCTTGCTGCCTCACACTGTGTAGCCATGTTAGCAAGCTGGAACTGTGTATTCTGGAAAGCACCGATAGCTCTACCGAACTGCTTTCTCTCTTTTACGTACTCAACTGTTCTGTCGAGAGCACCCTCAGCAATACCAAGAGCCTGAGCAGCGATACCAATACGTCCACCATCAAGAGTGTGCATAGCGATAGCGAAGCCCTTTCCTCTTGCGCCAAGAAGGTTCTCAGCAGGAATGTGGCAATCCTGGAAAATAAGCTCGTATGTGGATGAACCACGGATACCCATCTTATTCTCCTTTGTACCGAAGGTGAAACCAGGAGTATCTTTCTCAACGATGAATGCTGAGAACTTCTTCTGCTTTCTGCCCTTCTTATCTTCTACAATATCTGTGTAAGCGAAGATGATGTAGATATCAGCTTCCTTACCGTTTGTGATGAAGCACTTTGAGCCGTTCAGGATCCACTCTTTACCGTCCTCTGTAAGAACAGCCTTTGTCTGAACGCCCTGAGCATCTGTACCAGCCATAGGCTCTGTAAGACCAAATGCGCCGAGCTTCTCGCCCTTTGCAAGAGGTACAAGGTACTTCTGCTTCTGCTCTTCGTTACCATATGTCATGATAGGATCGCAGCAAAGTGATGTGTGAGCAGATACGATAACTGCTGTTGTACCACAAACCTTTGCAAGCTCCTCTACACACATGATGTATGTAAGAGGATCACAACCCTGTCCGCCGTACTCCTTAGGAATCGGAATACCCATGAATCCGTACTTCTGCATCTTAGCAACAGTCTCTCTTGGGAACTCCTCTGTCTCATCAACGTCTATTGCATGAGGCTTAACTTCTTTTTCTGCGAATTCTCTGAAAAGAGCTCTTGCCATTTCATGTTGCTGATCAAGCTGAAAATCCATTTTTATTTCCTCCATCTGTATATAATTATATTAGTTCATAAGGAAACACTTGATACTACGGGCTCGTGAAATACCTCGCCTCGTATTCAAGTGTACCTGATCGCTAAGTTCGAAAAAACCTCGCTAAGCGCTCAGGCATCTGTAGGAACCTTGTTTCCGTCAGCGTAGTTGTAGAAACCGATGCCGGTCTTAACGCCGAGCTTCTTACCACGAACCATCTTACGAAGGAGAGGGCAAGCACGATACTTGGAATCGCCTGTCTCTGAGTAGAGAACATCCATGATTGCAAGTACGATATCAAGTCCGATGTAATCACCAAGCTCTAATGGTCCCATAGGATGGTTGCATCCAAGCTTCATAGCTGTGTCGATACCAGCGATATCTGAAACGCCTTCTGAGTATACGAAGATACCTTCGTTGATCATAGGAACAAGGATTCTGTTAACAACAAAGCCTGCTGCCTCGTTAACCTGAACAGGAGTCTTTCCAAGATCCTCAGAGATCTTCTTGATCTTGTCTACCATATCGTCAGGAGTGTTAGCGCCCTGGATAACCTCAACGAGCTTCATAACAGGAGCTGGGTTGAAGAAGTGCATTCCGATGATAGGCTTTGAAAGGCCTGAGCCAATCTCTGTGATTGAAAGTGATGATGTGTTTGAAGCAAAGATACAATCAGGGTTCTTTACGATGTTATCCTGAAGTTCCTTGAAGAGGTTCTTCTTGATATCCATAACCTCAAGAGCAGCCTCAACTACAAGATCAGCATCTGCACAGATGTCGTTAAGACCTGTCTGGATCTTACCTGTGATCTTATCAGCCTCTTCCTGAGTCTTCTTTCCCTTAGCAACCTGCTTATCAAGTCCCTTCTTGATCTTAGCGAATCCGCCCTCAGCGAACTCAGTCTTGATGTCGCAAAGATAAACCTTCTCTACGCTCTCAGCCTGAGCAAATGTCTGGGCAATTCCTGATCCCATTGTACCTGCACCAATAACAGCTACTTTCATGTTTGTTTCCTCCTAAATTTGTTTTTTATGTTTGCTCGCATGATACGCATGACTGCGCTCACGCTCTTATCATGCGTTTTTAAAATCTACAACCTTTTTCTTGGCAGGATCATCTTTCTTTCTGAGGAAGTTAGCCATACCTTCCTTCTGATCTTCTGTCTCGAAGCATGATCCAAAGAGCTTCTCCTCGATTACAAGTGCTGCATCGATGTCAACCTGACGGCCGTCATTGATTGCCTTCTTGCAAGCGCGAACAGCGATAGGAGCGTTGGCAGCGATCTGTCCTGCCATCTTCTCAGCTGCTGCAAGGAGCTCTTCCTGAGGATATACAGCATTTACAAGACCAATTCTAAGAGCCTCGTCTGCCTTGATGTTCTTTGCTGTGTAGATAAGCTGCTTAGCCATTCCGTCGCCGATGAGACGAGCCAGTCTCTGAGTTCCACCAAATCCAGGAGTAATTCCAAGACCAACCTCAGGCTGACCAAACATAGCGTTGTCTGAGCAGATACGAATATCGCAGCTCATTGAGATCTCACATCCGCCGCCAAGTGCAAATCCATTGATTGCAGCAATAACTGGAACAGGGAACTGCTCGATCTTACGGAATACGTCGTTACCCTTCTTACCGAACGCCTCACCCTCAGCCTTTGTAAGCGTGCTCATCTCTCCGATATCAGCACCTGCAACAAATGACTTCTCGCCAGCACCTGTAAGAACAACGGCTCTTACTGTGTTAAGATCAAGACCGTCAAATGCAGCCTCAAGGTCATCAAGAACCTGTGAGTTAAGAGCGTTGAGAGCCTCTGGTCTGTTGATTGTGATAACGGCAATCTTATCTTTTACTTCGCAATTTACAAAACCCATTTTTTCGCCTCCTTGAGTCATTTACAAAATCGTGTTATACGCATGACTTCGCTTCGCTCTCGTCATGCTACATACATTCGGAAATCGATCCGGTCATAAACTCCCGGATCTTTTTTCCTCATGTATGTTCGGGTCTTAAATTGAAGTAGTCTGCATCGTGCAAGCACAGCAGACTACTTCAGCTTAATCCCCTATATCACTCATACTTCTCTACGATAGTAGCACATCCCATTCCGCCACCGATACAAAGTGTTGCAAGACCCTTCTTAGCATCAGGTCTCTTAGCCATTGCATGAAGCAGAGTTACAAGAATACGGCATCCTGAAGCTCCAACTGGGTGTCCAAGAGCGATAGCTCCACCATTTACGTTAACCTTGCTCATATCAAAGCCAAGATCCTTAGCAACTGCAACTGACTGAGCTGCAAATGCCTCGTTAGCCTCGATAAGATCGATGTTGTCAAGTGAAAGTCCTGTCTTTCCAAGAACCTTCTTAGTAGCAGCAACAGGTCCGATACCCATAATCTCAGGCTCAACACCTGCAAGAGCTCCGCCTACCCATGTAGCCATAGGCTTGATACCAAGCTCCTTAGCCTTCTCTTCGCTCATAACAACAACAGCAGCAGCACCATCATTGATACCTGAAGCGTTACCTGCTGTTACAAGTCCGCCTTCCTTGCCTGAGCAGCATTTAAGCTTTGAAAGAGTCTCAACAGTTGTGCCGGCACGAGGTCCCTCATCAACCTTGAACTCTACCATTTCCTTCTTAACCTTTACAGGAACAGGAACGATCTCATCATCGAATGCGCCTGAAGCCATAGCCTTCTCGCACTTCTGCTGAGAATTAGCTGAGAACTCATCAAGCTCTTCTCTTGTAAGATTCCATCTGTCGCAGATATTCTCTGCTGTGATCATCATGTGATAGTGATTGAATGCATCTGTAAGAGCATCGTTTACCATGGTATCTACAACTGTTCCGTTGTTCATACGATATCCGAAACGTGCATTAGGAAGTGCGTAAGGAGCCATAGACATGTTCTCCATACCACCTGCTACAACTATATCAGCCTCGCCAGCCTTGATAAGGTCAGCAGCCATATTGACACAGTTAAGGCCAGAGCCACATACTACGTTAAGTGTTACTGCAGGAGTCTCAATTGGAAGACCTGCCTTGATTGATGCCTGTCTTGCAACGTTCTGTCCAAGTCCTGCCTGGATTACGCAACCCATAAGGACCTCATCAACCTGCTCAGGCTTAACACCTGCACGATTAAGAGCTTCCTTGATTACGATTGAACCAAGTTCTGCTGCGGGAGTATTGCTAAGTGCTCCGCCCATCTTACCGATAGCAGTTCTTACTGCGCCGGCTATAACTACTTTCTGTGCCATAAAATTACCTCCATTTTTTATTATCTTGTGATAACTTTTGCTCTGCAAAACAAGAGTGTTAAATTTTTGTCAGAACAGTTTTATTTTAGCACAGCACTTAGACAAATGCAACAAAAATAGCTCCCGGTTGGGAGCTATTTTATAAAAAATCCATAGATTGATATTTAATTAACGGAATACTATGTTCACCTTGCTGATATCATCAGATCTCAGGCTCGATCAAACCGTAGGTATTACCTTTTCTCTTGTACACTACGCTTACCTGATCTGTCTCTGCATTCATGAATACAAAGAAGTTATGACCAAGAAGTTCCATCTGAACACATGCATCCTCTGCATACATTGGCTTAGGATCAAACTTCTTCATACGCTCGATCCTGATGTCCTCTTCGTCCATGTAATCAGTCTCGATGTATTCCTTCTTGAAGTTACTGATCTCAGCCTGCTGCTTATCTACCAGTTTGCTCTTGTACTTCTTGAGCTGTCTCTCAATTACTTCCTCTACAAGGTCAATTGAAACATACATATCATTGCTTACCTGCTCAGCACGTATGATCTTGCCCTTAACAGGAATAGTTACCTCGATTTTATGCCTCTCCTTATCTACACTAAGTGTCACATTGGCATTGGTGTCGGGAGTGAAATACTTCTCAAGCTTTCCAATCTTCTCCTCAACTGCTGCCTTCAACCCGGGTGTTACATCAATATTCTTTCCTACGATAGTAAATTTCATGCAATCATCCCCTTTGCTGCGCTAGAATCAAGCGTTTTTAGTTATAGATATTATACCATACTATACGCGCCAAAATGCAAATAAATAATTGTAGCAGCATATACTTGTATTCTTTTTTGTGGACAATGTGGATAACTTCGTGTATAAGTGTGAAACATTGGGGACGTTATCAGTGAGCTATGAAGACTCGGAACCGCTACGCTTGTTCCCACTCTGTGCGTGAAGTGCAACGAAATCATAGATTTCTGCACTTCTGGCGTTGTTTCACGGCGTTCGCCGTATAGACATATAAAAAAGACATCGGAAACATGCCTGCATGTTTCTGATGTCTTTTTTTATATGTCTGCATAGCTCACTTTAGAAGATACGTCTTACAGCAAGAATTGTTCTGTAGTTAGCATCCGAAACCTTGATACCTGTCTTAGCCGTAGATGCATGTACGATCTGACCATTACCGATGTAGATAGCTACATGACCTGAATAGCATACGATATCACCAGGCTGTGCATTTGCAAGTCCATCAACAGCTGCACCAACAGATCTGTCACCACCGGAAGAATGTGGAAGACTTACACCAAAGTTATTATATACACTCATTACGAATCCGGAACAGTCGGCTCCGTTTGTAAGAGAGGTTCCACCGTAAACATAAGGGTTACCAACAAACTGAAGTGCAAACTGTGCAACAGCAGATCCGATAGAGCTTGTAGCTGTTGTGTAAGATCCTGCAGAGTTATAACTCTTAGATCCTGAAGAGCTTGTGCTCTTTGATGTATTTGACTTAGCAGCCTTGTTAGCAGCTTCTCTTGCTGCTTTCTCCTTGGCAAGACGAGCTTCCTCTTCTGCCTTGGACTCAGCCTTTACGAACTCAGTAGAAAGGGTTACATAGTCAAGTGATACATAACCATCACCTTCCTCGATACTAACCTTAACCCATCCGTCCAGCTCTTCCTCAACAACAAGCTGATCCTCGATAGGAACGAGACCAAGAACCTCAGCATCAAGGCTTGGGCCTCCTCTAACCTTAAGGGTTGTAGTTGTTACAGTAGCGATTCTGGTTCCTACTTCCTTAGCAAGATCAACGGCGTCATCACCGGTTACACAGTACTCGCCCTTAACATAACCTTCAACTGATCCTGACTTGATCTTGTACCAGCCGTTTTCCTCCTCGATGAAGGTACCAACTGACTTATCGTAAAGCTTACCTATGATCTCGCCATCCTCCTCACTTGGAAGATCACGAACGTTTACATAATCATTAACCTTAGCAATTACAAGAGTCTTGAAGAGCTCTTCCTCAGAATCTTCTTCCTCTTTATCCTCACTGCTTGTAGCTTCAGCATTCTTAACCACTGCACCTGTAGCACTCTGAATATCTGAAAGAATGCTGTCTGTTACTGTAGATGCCATTGGTGTTACGTTTGTAACTGTATCACTTGTCTCAACTGTCTCAAAGAGACTTGATACTGCACTGGTACTTGAAGAACTCTCTGTCTCTGCCTTCTCGGTCTCCACTGTTTCCTGGATACTTGAAAGGGAAACCTGGTTGCTTCCCAGAGCATATGTTATACCTGCCTGAGGCAGAACACTGGTTACTTTATTAGATGAAGCGTAAGCGTCAATTCCAAAGCTAGTAAATGTCACTGCAGCCGTCATAGTAAATGCGGCAAGCTGCATAAATGGCTTATTCAAAACTAACCTCCAAAATATTACGAATTTGTTACATCTTTTTAAAAATATACGCCACACTTCATGATTTGTCAAATTAATTCTAAAATCTTTATTAATTTTTCGACTTTCCAACCATGAAATCTTGTACAGAAGTTACGGCATTTGCACCGTCTGCAACAGCTGTAACTATCTGTCTTAAGCGCTTTTTACGGGAGTCACCTGCTACAAACACGCCAGGTGCTGAGGTTGCACCATCCTCACCTGCGATGACATACCCCTGCTCGTCGCAATCAATCAAAGAAGCAAAAAGATCTGTTGATGGGTGGATTCCGATAGCCACAAATATTCCATCAACTGCAAGATCACTCTCTTCCTTCTTCTTAACATTTTCGATATGAAGGGTTGTAACCTTATCCTCACCCTTTATCTCTTTTACAACGCTATCCCAGATAACTTCCACGTTAGGGATCTCAAAAAGCTCATCCTGAAGGATCTTGGTAGCTCTAAGCTCATCTCTTCTGTGGATGAGGTAAACCTTCTCAGAGAATCTTGAAAGGAAGATTGCATCCTCAACAGCCACATCTCCGCCGCCGTTAACAGCAGTGATCTTTCCCTTATAGAAAGCACCGTCGCAGGTTGCGCAGTAGGATACGCCCTTTCCGATATACTCCTCTTCTCCAGGAACGCCAAGCTTTGAATGATGTGCCCCGGTAGCCAGGATAATGGTGTGTGTCTCATATTCCCCGGCATCTGTCACAACTTTATAAACGGGAAGCTCAGTATCTGAGCCAGCCTTTACACATTCAACAGAAGAAACTGTTCCGTCAGCAAACTCTGCTCCGAGCTTGTCTGCATGCTCTCTGAACTTCATAGCCAGATCAAAGCCGTTAACCCCAGGGATTCCCAGGTAATTATCAACCTCATAGGTATCGATTATCTGTCCTCCGCTGACAGGATTCTTTTCTATAATAAGCATGTTAAGACCGGCTCTCTTGGCATAAACAGCAGCTGAAAGACCTGCAGGACCTGAACCGATGATTATAAGATCGTACATATAAAAACCTCCTTTTGGAATCAAAAACAAATTAAATTGTGTGCAATTGAATATTACCACATCTTCACGAAATGTAAAGCACTTTTTTCATTTTATCGTTAAATCCAGCCTCCGTCCAGGGTTATCACCTGTCCTGTAAGATATTCCGGAGCATTACTTAACATCAGCGCCAGCTCGGCAACCTCCTGTGGTTTTCCCATCCTTCCTGCAGGAATCTCCTGACAGAGCTGCTCCAGGTCCTCATCAGACAAGTGTTTCCTGTTCATATCCGTGTCAATTACTCCGCAGGCAATGGCGTTGACCTGAACGTTGCTTGGAGCCAGCTCCTTGGCAAGCGCCCTGGTAAAAGAGTTTACTCCGCCCTTTGAAGCTGAATAGGCGACCTCACAGGATGCTCCCACACTTCCCCATACAGACGAAATATTGATGATCTTCCCCTGCTGTTTTCTGACCATACCGGGAATAGCAAGTCTGCAGGTGTAAAAGAGAGAGTCCAGATTTGTACCCATAAGATTCTTCCAGTCCTGCACCTCCATGTCGGTCAAAAGCCCCAGCCAGGCTACGCCTGCGTTATTTATAAGGACATCAATCTCGCCGATCTCATCAAACAGCTTTTTTACTGCATTCGGATCTGACATATCGCATTTGTAGGCGCTACATCTAACGCCGTACTCCTCAGTCAGCTCATCGGCGTATTCGCTGAGGATATCTATATTCTCTTTACATGTAAGGAACAGTTTGTCCTTATTATTGGCAAAAGAGTTTGCGATGGCATATCCGATTCCTCTTGAAGCCCCTGTAATCAGCACCTTTCTGTACATAAATCCTCCTGTGTCCAAAGCAATAGGGACGGTTCTTAATGGTCTGAACCCAAAGAACCGTCCCCAATATCCATCTTTCTTATCAATCAGTCTTTCGCCTGCTCAGCAGCCACATGTTCCAGAGCCTCAAGCACAGTCTCTTCCACAAATGGCTTAGCTACAAACTCTGCTGCTCCAAGCTTTACGGCTTCCATCATCTTTTCCTTCTGGCCTGCTGCCGTCACCATTATGATCACAGCATCAGGATGAGCCTTCCTTATCTGCTTAAGAGCCTCAATTCCGTCCATCTCAGGCATTGTGATGTCCATGGTCACAACATCAGGCAAAAGCCTGTCATAAAGCTCCACAGCCTCTTTTCCATTGATGGCTTCTCCGGTAACCTCATAACCTGCCTTATCCAGAATATCCTTAAGGACCCTTCTTGATGTTCTCGAATCGTCAACTACCAATACACGCTTCATATCATGCCTCCTGTGACCTTCAGCCAATAGAAATATCTTTTGACGCTGCAATGATATACTTCACTTCGCCGCCACATACATATATCGGCATAACCACCATCTCTTCGCCGGTAGCTTCTGCAAAGCTCACGGAAAAGTTCGGTGGATCAAGATCGATCCGAACGTCCTGCTTGCTCTCTTCAGTTGCGTACAGACCATTTATACAGTTGATAAGCTCGCAGCTGGCATCCAGTGCGTCTTCCCTGGTCTCTATAAATTCTTCTTTTGTATAAGCTATAGCCAGCTTACGAACATCCTCATACTTGCCGGATATAGCCACGGCACCGTTTTGCTGACCGTGGAAGGTCTGATATCCAAGCACTTCGTCCTTTATTGCACTACTGGTATATGTCTTTCCTATATAAACGTGATTGTCCACCAGGCGATACATATTCTTAATGCCCATGGCCAACATTTTCCGAACGGTGGGATCACCAGTGTGAAGAAAAACAGGCACTGCCTGCTCCACATCTCCTGTCTTCAAAGCCGCCATGTCACTTTCTGTAAAGCCGTTTTTTCTCTGATAATCATCCTCGGCAATTTCAAGCTGTTCCATGGTAAGGAAACCGAGGTCCACTACCGACTGAAGGAAAGCGAGATACGTATTGCCCTGAAGCTCCAAGAGCCTTGAAACCTGTGTTTCAGAAAGATATCCCTTTTCGATGGCGATATCTCCAAAGAGTTTATCCATAGACGCCTGAAGGGCGTTACACTGCTCAGCCTGGGCGATGCTCATGAGTTTTTCTGCAACCGCAATGACTCCAAGCTTAGCCCTTCCGGCTTCCTGACGCTTGTAAGCCTCTTTAAGCTGCATCTTGGTAAGCATTCCCTGCTCAACAAGATAATCACCAATTAATCTATCCAGCATGAATCATTCGCTCCTTCTTCTTAAAAAAGAAACAAAACCACACTATAATTTTAGACTAATTTACGTACATTAACAAGCAGATTGTTGTTACTTATCCTCTTCTTTCATCTTTGCCATAGCCTGATTCAGAGCCTGCTGAACTGCTCCGTCAGCGGAAGAAGCAGCTGCTTTTCCAACCTGATCCTTCCTATGAAGCATCTCTGCCTGCTGTCCGGCCATCTCAAGGGCCATCATCCTGTCCTTTGTAAGAACAAGTCCCTGGCCGTCAGGATTGATCCTGATACCGTCCTTGTCCTGAACAAACTTAAGGATATCCTGATATCTGAACACGCCTGCATTCCAGCCTGTAGCTGTCTTGGCAAGCTTTGCAAACTCAAAAGCATCTGTGAAAACAGGCATAAACTGCTTGTCATCTGCAGTCTTCATCACAAGGAAACGGATCTTGTTGTCCTTGGTGAGCTTAAGCCTTCCATCCTCAAGGGCCTCAACCGGGCCATCGTGCTGCATGGGAACGATGAACTGAGCAGCCCGAATATAAGAGAGCATTCTCATCTCTTTTGCCTTAAGGATCTCATCCCTCTTCTCGTACTTAACAGGCCACCTGAGCTCCTCAAGGAAATCAAGCATAGCAAAGTTAAGGCCGGGATTTATAGGCATATTAGGCTGGTCACCCTGATTCCATTCTCCTGGAGCAGCCACGATCTCATTTCTCTTGAAACGTGCTCTGTAAGCGCCGTTGTCGATTATGATATTCTCAATTCCCACATAGTACAGGTAATCAAAGAACCCAACCTTCTTGCCTGTGGTATCCTGCTTATCCTCAACAAGAAGCTTTCTTGCCACCAGCTTTCTGAACTGCTTATTGAAAAGAGCTGCTGCCTTCTCTGCCAGCTCCTGCTCAAAATAAACGTTAGCGAAGCCATGATCGATATAAGGAAAACCTGTGGTCTGATCATAAAGAACGTAGAGATACTCTGCATCTCTGATCCTTGAAAGCACCTCGTTGTACACCTTCCTGTGGTTCTTTTCAAACTCCGGAAGTGGTGCCTTCTTATGAAAAATCTCAAGGGCAGTTAAAAGAAATAACAGTTCCTGTCCTGATAAAAATTTGAGAGAATCCGGGGAAATGTCCTCATCGTAGATCATGTTACCGATCTGGTCCTTCCTCTCAGGTGTGACTGTTTCTTCCATCGTCTCCTCGGAGGCATCCTTGATGTTTACTGGATTCAGGCGGGCAATGACAGGCCACTCAAGACCTTCGTGAGCCTTCTTCACTTCCTCTGCTGCCTGCTCCTTCTGGAGCTGAGCTGCCTTAGCCTGCTCTTCCTCATTTATTGTTTCATTTTTCTTGTTACCGAATATTCCAAATAATCCCATTTCTATTCTCCAAATCACTTTCCAAAAAACACTTCCGATACCTTTGAAAGGTACTCAGGATCCTTACTGCCTGCTGACTCATAAGGTGAGTGCATGCCAAGCTGTGCCAGTCCGATATCCACAGTGCTTACCGCCACCTGGGTTGTTGATATATTGCCCAGAGTGGAGCCACCTCTCATGTCTGACCTGTTGGTGAAAATCTGGAAAGGTACCTGTGCTTCCTGACAAAGAACCTTGAACTGTGCTGCGGAAACAGCATCAGTTGTATATTTCTGATCTGCATTAAACTTAATGACAATACCTTCATTCATGACAGGTCTGTTGACTGGATCTGCCTTATCTGCATGGTTAGGATGAATTGCGTGAGCATTGTCAGCTGAGATCATGAAGCTGTTTGCGATAGCCGTGTGATACTGCTGCCTTGTCCTTCCAAGACCATCATTAATTCTCTCGATGGTGTCCTTAAGGAATGTGGAAGCTGCTCCCTGCTTGGTTCCGCTGCCTACTTCTTCGTTGTCGAATACACAGTGCATTGCAACATAATCCTTGGGCTTAGCAGCTACAAAGCCTTCAAAGCTGCAGTATACGCATTCCTGATCATCAAGTCTTGAGCTTCCTATGAACTCCTCATTAGCTCCCCAGAATATGGGCTTAACCCTGTTGTAGAGGAACAGATCATGACCAAGTATGTCACTGTTCTTAACTCCCGCTTCCTTTGCTACAAGGGCAAAAAAGCTGTCGGCTGCTCCCTTGTCACCAAACACAGGGATCATGTCTGTCTGGGCATTGTACTTGTATCCATCGTTGGCTTCCCTGTTCATATGGATAGCAAGGGAAGGGATCATAAGAAGATCCCTGTCTATGTTCACAAGTTTGCTCTCAACCTTACCCTTCTTATTTACCAGCACACGACCGGCAACTGAAAGAGGTCTGTCAAACCACTCTGCGCAGAGCATTCCGCCATACCTTTCGACGTTCAGCTTGATGTATGCGCCAGCAGCCTCCATCTCAGGATTCTCCTTGATCTTGAAGCTTGGAGAATCGCTGTGGCTGGCTATCATGTGAAAGCCTTTATAGTTCTTTTTCGGAATCTTAAAAGAGATAACGGCAGAATCGTTTCTTGTAACGAAATAATTACCGGGCTTAAGATCCCATTCTTCAGATTCCTTAAGCTCAACGAAATCTCTTTTAACAAGGTCCTTCCTGATGTTGTCCACCACATGAAACGCAGTAGGAGAAGCATCAATAAAATCCATCATTTTCTGTGTAATATTCTTATTTTTTACCATATTGATCACCTCTTAAAAAGTAGCAAAAATCAGTATACCATATTTTCATTTAATATGTTAAAATACCTTAATGTAAGCACTTACATTTTTCACAATCTAATCAGAAAGGTCCAATTATGACTAGAGAAGAAACCTATAAGATGTTAGATGAATACGTGGATATGCTTCTGGAGAAATCCGACGCAGAGCACCCCTTCTGGAACATCGAAAAAATTGTCAGCGGAAAACCAAATAAATGGAATTACATAGACGGCTGTATGATCACAGCTGTTCTTTCCTTATATGAAATGACCGGGGAAAAGAAATATCTGGATTTTGCAGACAGCTTTGTTGGCTGGTTTGTTCAGGAAGATGGCTCCATCAAGACCTATGATCCAAAGGAGTACAATCTGGACAATATAAATCCTGCCAAGAATCTTTTCAAGCTCTATGATCTCACAGGAAAAGAGAAGTACAGAAAGGCCATGGACTGTGCAAGAGGCCAGCTGGACACAATGCCCCGTACCAAGGCAGGAAACTTCTGGCACAAGGACATCTATCCATATCAGGTATGGCTTGATGGAATGTACATGGCACAGCCCTTCTACATGGAATATGAGAAGCGCTACAACAAGATGAGCGGATGCCTTGATTCCTTCAAACAGTTCAAGAACGTTGAAGCCCTTATGAAGGATAAGGCGACAGGTCTTTACTACCACGGCTATGATGAGAGCAGGGAAATGTACTGGGCAAACAAGGACACAGGTCTTAGCCCCAACTTCTGGCTCAGAGCCCTTGGCTGGTTTACAGTAGCTCTTGTTGATACAGCAGAGGCCATGGACGAATCCATGTACTATGAGTACCGTTACCTTCAGACCATGTTAAAAGAGCTTGCTGATGCTTTGATACCTTTCCAGGATGAGAGCGGAATGTTCTACCAGGTGGTTGATAAAAAAGATGATGAAAGAAACTACCTTGAGACCTCAGGAACAGCACTTATTGCTTATGGTCTTTTGAAGGGTGTTAGACTTGGTTATCTTCCTGCAAGATTTGAGGAAGTTGCCATGAAGGCCTTTGATGGTATCACTGAAAAGTACCTCTCAAGAAATGAAGACGGAACTCCAAAGCTTGGAGGCATCTGCCTTGTAGCAGGACTTGGCGGTAAGCAGCACAGAGACGGTTCACTGGAGTACTACTTCTCAGAGCCCGTTGTTGAGAACGAAGCAAAAGGTGTTGCACCTTTGATCCTTGCATATACTGAAATATTAAGAAGACAGTAAATAAAAAAGTCCCTCTGGCTTATATAAGTCAGGGGGACGGTTCTTTTGTCTCTTTTTACTGCTGGTCTTCAGGAAGCTCAACCTTGAAGTACTTAACATTTGCAGTAAGTTCTTCAGCGATCTTCTGCAGATCCTGAGCCTGCTCAACAACTGATTCCATGTTGGTATCAAGCTGCATGAGGGATGCACTGGTCTCCTGTGTAGAAGCTGCGTTCTCCTCGGAGATACTGGACAGGGACTCTACAGAATTCAGGATGTTCTCCTTATCAGAGTTCATGGTCTCTACCAGTTCAACAATCTGCTTGTTGCCTTCCTCAGTTTCCTGAAGGAGTCTGAGCATCTCATCGAAGGATTCACTCATCTCTTCAAGAGCAGCAGTCTCATTGGTGATAGCGCCCTTGATTGCCTCAGTAAGCTCTTTATTCTTATTAGAATAATCTGTAATTGTTGAAAGCATGTTGGTGATCTCACCAGCCAGGTTGTTGGTATCGCCGGCAAGATCCTTGATGTTATCAGCAACTACTGCGAAACCCTTACCTGCTTCACCTGCTCTTGCTGCCTCGATTGATGCGTTAAGAGCAAGGAGGTTAGTCTGGCTTGCAATGGAGATGATGGACTCTGCTGCTGTTGTGATCTGAGCAACTACGTTAGCTGTCTCATTTACAGAATCAGCAACCTGTGTTGCCATCTCATCATTCTTCTGATCCTGAACTTTGATCTGTTCAAGCTGATCCTTAACCTTTGTGGACTCTTCATAAACAGCTCTGCCCTTTTCCATGTTGGAGTTTGCGGAATCAAGAACATTGTCAACAGAAGATCCCATATTGACTGTAACTGAAGATGTGCTCTGAACATCCTCTGCCATGGCTGTTGCACCTGTAGCAAGGTCATTGACTGCAGAACTGATATCTGTAGTTGTCTTCTGTGAGCTCTGGATAGAATCCTTTGCTGCCTCAGCCTTCGAATTAACTGTATCAGCATGGTTGATGACTTTTACAAGAGCATTTCTAAGCTCATGTCTCATTGACTCCAGAGCTACGAGAATATTGTTGAAGTCCGTGATAAAGCTGTCCGCTTTTATCTTTGTCACAAAGTCACCACCGGAAATTCTCTCAACCTCTGCAGAAATCGACTTAATGTTCTTTATAATATTGATGATAAGGAAGATGGTAAGGCAAAGAAGCAGCGCTGCAATTATCATTAATATAATGCTGCTGGTGAGGATGCTTGCATGAACACTTTTCTGATTGGCAGTTTTCTCTGCAACGGCCCAGGCCTCAACGATATCAGACATATCGCTGATATAATCTCTTGTGGCCTCAAACTGAATTGAGAACTGCTCAATGTCACCCTCTCCGGTATTGAAGTTATATGTTCCAAGCCATGTATTGTACTGGCTGACAAAGCCCTTGCTAAGATCTGCAAAAGTTTTGCCATCGCCGGATTTCATTTCGGTCCAGAGTGTACTGTCGCCCTGGGCAAGAGCTGCCGCAGCATTAACTCCGTCCAGTGCCTGCTTGGCGTTGCTGTTATAATCATCCACATATCCGGCCTGCTGTTCCGGAGTAATATAGTCGTGATAAGCCTGATACTGTGTTCCTGCCAGCATGGACTGGTAAAGATCTCTGTCCGCGTTGATAAGGTCTGTGCTGATAGTATAAAGCATATCATAATAAACATGCTCATCCTGCAGCATGATTGTGTTCATTCTTGTGCTGCTGAACACTATGCTCGCAATAAGCGCCACAATCAGTGGGATGGTTGTTGATAACAATACAACTGCCATACTAGCTTGAAAGCCCTTTTTTCCCATCATCGTATACCTCCTTATGTTGTTAGCCTGCACATCGTAATTGTATTCTTTTTTCTCTAAAAAAAGAATATTGGTATACGATAATTTATACTTTTTTTATAGGTTTAATATGGTATTTATACATTTTTATTCAGACAGCTTTTCCCTTATCAAATCCCCGGTTCTTTCTACCTCCAGCCAGAAATCTCTTGCCGAAAGTCTGATGGCTCCGCTTCCCATGACGATTACCTGCTCAATGGCATCGGAAGTAGCCACGGTTACTCTGTATTTTTTGCTGATCTCATGGGCCGCTTTTTCGATATACTGGTCGGCAGTTTCAGCCTCTTTTGTATAAATAATTACAAGTTCTCCCTTTTCTTCCACATGCTCCTTTCCTCCCGGAACCCTGTAGGCGTCAAAGACAAGAAGTACCTTTTCCCTTCTAAAGCCTTGAAAATTGTGAAGAATATCCACCAGTGCATCTCTGGCAGCCTTAAGATCCGTCGCCGCCAGATTGGACAGTTCTTTCGATGCATAAATAATATTATAGCCGTCCACCAGAAGGTATTCCTTGTACTCTTCAACAGCAGGCTTTGTGTTCTCGTGTTTCTGGCGCTTTTGCTCCTCCAGATCCCTGTCTCTTTTCGCCTCTTTCTCTTCGGGTGTCAAACTGTCTATGGTCGTTGGACTTTCCACATATCTTGGCTTTACGGCGCCGTAGGTCCTCTCAAATATGGCTTTCAGTTCACCTTCCGTGGCACGAAGATCTCTTTCTATCTCGGCAAAAGACCTTTCTTCGGCCTTTTCATTTCTTACCCTGGTCTGGAGCTTCCTTAAAGCCTCCATGTCTATTCCATCAGAAAGATCTGTAACTGGCGCCTCTCCCTCTGCTCTCCAGCCTGAATCCACATGCATGTGGGATCTTACTTCGTTCCATGGAATCACCGTTCCTGCCCCGTGGGAGCAGAAAACAGAATCCGGAGAGTTCTGAACATCAAGTTCCGGTTGATACCCGGTAGCCTCAAGAACTTCTTCTGTATTGTGGCATGGACCATATCCGGAAAGCGTGGTAAATATCCTGCCCTCTCCCTTAGTAAATGAAGCAATCTCCGCAGCATAATCACCAAGACACGCAGCAGGAACTGTTCCAGTGATTATGGAAGTATTGCCCTTAAGATCTGGGACTGAAACCGTTCCGTTCATTCTCTGCATATCAGTTAAAACTCTGCCCACCTGATCCTGTGGAACCTCTATACGATAATCCAGCATAGGCTCAAGAAGCACAGAGTCTGCCATCATAAGTCCCTGTCTCACAGCTCTGTAGGTAGCCTGTCTGAAGTCGCCTCCCTCAGTATGCTTTTCGTGGGCTCTTCCGGCAATAAGGGTTATCCTTATGTCTGTTATCTCAGCTCCTGTCAGCACACCAAGATGTTTTTTCTCCTGAAGATGTGTCAGTATAAGTCTCTGCCAGTTAAGGGACAGCGAATCAGTGCTGCAATCTGTAGCAAACTGCACTCCGCTTCCGGGCTCCAGAGGTTCAAGAAGAAGATGTACCTCTGCATAATGACGAAGGGGTTCGTAGTGGCCAACACCCTCCACAGGCGCAACAATAGTTTCCTTATATACGATGTGTCCCGGACCAAACTTCACGTCCAGGTCAAATCTGCTCTTTATGAGGTGCTTAAGAATCTCCTTCTGGACTTCACCCATGATCTGAACCTCAAGATCCCCGGTCTTTTCATGGTGATGAACCAGAAGCATTGGTTCTTCTTCCTCAAGGAGTTTTAGCTCTTTATATACCTTTACAGGGTCAGCCTCCTCAGGAAGGATAAGGGTTGATGAAAGAATCGGAGCAAGCACTTCAGAATTATCTTCTCCCTTGCAGATTCCAAGGCCTTCTCCTGCCCTTGTTCCGGAAAGTCCCAAAACAGCGCAGATCATTCCCTCTTCTGCCTCCTGAATGGCAGTAAACTTCTCTCCGGAGTAGAGCCTTATCTGGTCAATCTTTTCATCCCCGATCTGATCTCTTACCTTCAGCTTTCCGCTGATTATCTTCATGTGGGTGAGCCTTGCACCGTTACTGTCACGGCTTATCTTAAATACTCTGGCGCCAAAAGCATCACCCCCACAAAGAGACGGGGCGTAAACTGATATCAGCTCAAGTAGCTCTTTTACCCCTTCCATTTTAAGGGCAGAACCAAAGAGAACCGGGAAACACTTCCGGGCAGCTATTAGCTCTTTTGCCTTGGCCTTATCAGGAAGCTGTCCCTCCAAAAAAGCTGCCAGCACATCATCATCACAGACCGCCAGCTCCTCCAGAAAGTCATCATCATCAAACCCGTTTCCAAAATCCACCATGTGCTGGTGGAGATTATCTTTGAGTTCTGTTAAGAGTTTTGTCCTAGACTCATGAGCATCAGACAGCTGATCCATCTTGTTTACAAAAAGAACTGTGGGCACTTTGTAGTGATCAAGAAGCCTGAATAAAAGCTTCGTCTGACTGGTGACACCGTCTGCTGCGCTCACCAAAAGAACAGCCATGTCAAGCACCTGGAGGCTTCGCTCCATCTCAGGTGAAAAATCAGCATGGCCGGGAGTATCAAGAAGTGTGATTGTGGTATCACCATTTTCAAGGATTGCCTGCTTGGAAAAAATAGTGATCCCACGTGATCTTTCCAGCTCGTAGGTATCCAGGAAGGTGTCCTTGTGATCGACCCTGCCCATGGACCTTATGGCACCGGAAAGATATAAAAGCCCCTCGGAAAGCGTGGTCTTACCTGCATCCACGTGGGCCAGAATTCCTATCGTAACCTGTTTTTTCATCAGATACCTGCCTCTTTGAGGATCTCCTCCACGTCGTCGAATTTTGCAGCAAAGGCCTTCCACATGGCTTCGTTCAGGATCTTGCTCTCTTCACCATAACCGAACCTTTGAGGGATCACCTTGGTCACCTCATTGATGTCCTGAGCAATCCTTACTGCTGCCCCGTTATCACTCATGGGAAGAGCCCCGAAAAGAGTAGTCTTGTAGGACCTGGAGCTTAAGCAGCTGTCAATAAAATAGTCCGCAAATTCATTAAGGTCCTCTTCCCCATAGATAAGGGTCTCAAGGTGAAGACTCATCTCTTTTGCAAGCTTTCTTGAATTTAATATATTTATGCTGGTCTGACCAATAACCTGGATCATGAGCCAGGCATTCATTTTTGATTTAAATCTTTCGTCGTTCTCGTTTCTTTTACCCATAAGTACCCTCTCTAAATATTGATGTTAAAAAAATCATTATACAATATGTACGTTTGTTTTCTTAAAATAATATAAAATATATCGTAAAAGTGTAAACAACTAGTCTGAAATGCTATAATTATTGACACAATAAAGCTGTTTTTTGAGCTTATTTTCGCAAATAGGAGAGCAAAGAATATGAAAAAAACCAGAACCATCAGCTCTAAACTGCTGACCTACATCATCCCTGTAGTAGTAGTTACTGTTCTTGTGCTTGTTACCATTGCGGCTTCTATTTCCAAAAACAGAATGTCTGAAATGGCCACAGAGACCCTGGAGTCATCCATCTCCAACCAGGCTGATAATATTGAGGCCTGGCTGAGCGAAAACCTCAAGTACTTCGGCACTGTAAAACATATGGTTGAAGCCCAAAAACCAGATGACACTGAACTTGTGCAGATTCTGGATACTTTCTATGGCTATAATAGCAATTCGCCAAATGGTTTCTATATCGGAACCTCAGACGGAAAGTTATTTAAAGCCACTGACTCAGCCATGGCTGAAGGCGATGTCCTTGGAAGCACCTGGTACAAACAGGGTATTACCCGCGTGGACATGGCCTATGGTACTGCCTACACAAATGATTCCGGCGAGACCGTTATCAGTGCTACCGGTATCTTAAACGACGGCCAGGATGGAATCAAGGTCATGGGCGCCGATGTTTCTCTTAACAAGATAAGCATCATCGTAAATTCAGGTGTAAAGATGCAGGATGCAAGTTCATTCCTGGTTGATACAAATGATTTCAAGATTCTTGCTCACAGAGATTTTAATATAGTTAATACGACCCTGTCTACCTCCAGCAGTGACCCCCTTCTTGCAGGAGCTGCACAGAGCATCGCTAACGAGGATTATTCCAGCAAAGAGATCAACAAAAACATGGTCACTTTCGCAAAAATTGCCGGAACTGACTGGGTTTTAGTTTCATATATTCCTACTAGCCTGATCCTTAGCTCCGTTAATCAGATGGGAATGATCCTGTTTGCTGTTGGCGCAGTTGCCATCATACTGATCATTCTCCTTATCCTCTATGTTGTTAAGAAAGTTGTTGCTCCTCTTGGACATATCTCAGAAAATATCACAGCCATGTCAGAGGGTGACTTCACTATTGAAGTTGATCACTCCAGCAATGACGAGATAGGAGTTATGGGCAGCAAGGTTACAGAGTTTGTAGCCTCCATGAGAAACATGCTCTCACATATCAGCCAGGAGTCCGATAAGCTCCAGGAAGAGTCTGATAACAGTGACAGAGTATCTAAGACAATGTTCGAAGCTTCACAGTCACAGGCTGAGGCCATGAAGCAGCTGAATGAGACCGTTGACCAGCTGGCAACAGCGGTTAATGATATTGCAGCCAACGCAACGACTCTTGCTCAGGTTGTTGCTGATACAAGAGATAATTCCGACAAGGCTCATGAGAGCATGAAGGATACTGTAGTCATCTCCCAGAAGGGACGTGATGACATGGAAAGACTCAGCGTAGCTATGGATGGTATCTCCGATGCCAATGAGCGACTGGTTGATTCCATTAACAAGGTTGGTTCTGCTTCTGAAGAGATCACAAATATCGTTGGCATGATCAGTGAGATTGCTGAAGAGACAAACCTTCTTTCACTTAATGCCAGCATTGAAGCCGCTAGAGCAGGTGAAGCAGGTAAGGGCTTCGCAGTTGTTGCTACCCAGATTGCAAAGCTTGCCCAGACTTCTGCTGAGAGTGCTAACAGTATCTCAAGCCTTATCGATGAGGTCAGAAGACTTATCGGAGATGCTGTAGGTCAGGCCAATGCCAGTGCCGACAGTATCCGCGAGAACAGCGAGCTCATCAATGTGGCTGTTGGAACCTTTGATCAGATCTATAACAATATTCAGGAATCCAATGGACTTATTGAGGCTATGATCGAAGATGTTCAGAAGGTTGATGACGTTGCTACCAACGTGGCAGCCATTTCCGAGGAGCAGGCAGCCAGTGCTGATGAGATCCTTGCAACATCTGAGAACATGGTTGAAATGGCCAACAACATTACAAAGAGCAGCCAGGATGTGGCAGACAACTCCCACGAGCTTGCGGGAACAAGCCAGACCCTTACATCCTATGTTCAGAAGTTTAAGATTTGAGGAGGCCAAAAATATGCTTAAGAATAAATCATTTAAAAGAATCATCGGATGTATTCTGGTAGGTATTTTGATGTGCACCACCATCATGGGCTGTGGTGCTTCATCCTCCAAAGGCTCAGGTGGAGCAAGTGGAGCAGGTGCCAAGATCCTGTTCCTTATCCCTGACGTAAACGACACCTTCAGAAATACTTTGGCAGAAGCTATCAAGGCTGCTGCTTCCCAGCAGGGCGTTACTCTGGACTATGTTGAAACCGGAGGAAGTGTAGAGTTTGAAGCAAACCAGGTTGCAGGAGCTAAGGCAGCCGGATACGATGCCATCATCTTAAGACCTGCTGACGGCAGTACTGCTCTTCAGATGAATGTGGCTTCCAACGGACTTCCAATCATCTATGTAAATAACCAGCCAGCAGATGAGCATCTGACTGCCAACAAATATATATATGTAGGATCAAATGAAAGTGATGCCGGAAGATATCAGGGTGAATATGTTCTTCAAAAGCTTGGTAATCCCAAGAGTCTTAACGTAATCATCTTCCAGGGTGAAGCCGGACACTCAGCTACAATAGCAAGAACAGCATCCGTTAAGAAGGCTCTTAAGGATGGTGGTTGCAACGCCAATTATGTATTCGTTGACAGTGCCAACTGGTCAGACGTTGAGGCAAGAGAGAAATTTGCAATCTTCATGAAGACCGGCCAGAGCGTCGATGCGATCTTCTGCAACAACGACACCATGGCTCTCGGAGCTGTGGAAGGGCTCAAGGATTTTGGTCTTGATTACACCAAGATTCCTGTAACAGGCGTAGATGCCACAGCAGATGGCTGCGCATCAATCCTTGCAGGCGAGATGGCCTTCACCGTTCTCCAGGATGCCAAGGGCCAGGGTGCAGCAGCAGTTCAGGCCGCAGCAGTCCTCGGTAAGGGCGGCGACCTCAGCAGCGTAGAAGGTGTCTCCGAAGACAAGAAGTTCGTCTGGGTACCATTTGCTCCTGTAGACAAGAGCAACGCAGCTTCCATCAACTAAGATCATAAGACCACTTAAAAAGCCACGGGGCGAGTTAAAATAACACGTCCCCGTGGCTTATTTTTATAGAAGTTCAAGTAGTCCTTTAAGACCTTTGGTCTCATAGATATTTCTGTAATAGGAAACCTCGTCCTTGATGATGAGGTCGATCTGTTTCATACCCAAAAGCTCTACAGGAGCCTTGTCATCTGTCATGAGATGTCCGGTGCTGACGTAGGGAACGTAGGTGTCTTCCACTCTTTGCATCATAGCTTTCAGTGTCTCATTTTCTTCCATGGCTATGTTGGAATCAAGTCTTTCAATAAAGTCTGATGAATCGCTGGCAAAGAGCTCTCTGTTGGTGGCGCCAGGGACTTTGACGGTAACTACGTTATCAAAGACTGAGCTGATGGTATCTGCAAGATAGGTGTTGATGCTGGCTTCCTCTGAAGTTGCCTGTAATGCCCCGTCTCCGTCTTCATCGGTGTACATGTTCATGTTTACCACCATTACACCTCCGGGAGCCAAATGCTCTTTTACCATAGAAAAGAACTCTACTGAGGACATCTGGAAAGGAATGGTGATGTCTTGATAAGCGTCAACCATGATGACATCGTAAAGTCCGTCGATGGCCGCCAGATAAGCTCTGCCGTCGTAGGTAGTTACCTTGGTTTCTTCCGGAAGTTCAAAATACTTATGGGCAAGATCAGTGATCTTGTCATCTATCTCAACTCCCTCTATCTGAATGTTATCAAAATATCTGGAAAGCTGTGTTGCGTATGTGCCTGAACCCATGCCCAGTATCAGGAGATTCAGATCATCCCCCGACAGCTCTTTTTCCTTGATGCCTGCCATATAAGGTGCAGCCATGGCGTAGTCGTAGTACATACCTGTCAGGGCGCTGTCCTTCATGAGGATTGACTGAACTCCGAAGAGCACGTTGGTTGATAGGATCACGCTCCGGTCATCTTCCTTGACCTGAAGGTAGTTGTAAACCGACTCTCCCTCAAAGGTAAGGTTCTTTTCCCAAAAAGCAAAGCTGGTGCTGTGGCCAAAGACAACGCACAGGATGAAGATGAGGACACCAGCTATGATCCTCTTCATGTCACCCTTGGCCAGGGATTTTTTTCCGGACTCAGTGGGACTTACAAAGTACACTATGGAAAGAGCTATCAGTATTCCTGCAAAGATCAGGAAGGTGATGGCAGTTCCCACAGCCGGGATAGTTACGAAGGTTGGAACAAAGGTTCCGATGATGCTTCCGATGGTGTTAAAGGCCCCAAGGGTTCCAATGATCTTTCCGTTGTCATCCAGTGAATCCGTGGTGTATTTGGCAAGGCTGGGGGTTACGGTTCCCAGAAGGAAAAGAGGGAATACGAAGACCACCATGCATGCTGCAAAAGCTGCGATCACAAGGAAGTTGCTGTTGACGGCAATTATCAGAATCGCAGATATTCCTATAATAATGTACTTACCAAGAACAGGGATAAGAGCGATCCAGATGGCAGCTATGAGAATTCGCACATAGAGTTTACCCGGATCAGGATCTTTATCAGCCTTTCTTCCGCCGTAGATATTGCCAAGTGCCATGGCAATCATAATTGTTCCTATTATGATGGTCCAAACAATCTGTGAAGAACTGAAGTATGGGGCCAGGAGTCTGCTTGCGCCAAGCTCCACAGCCATCACCGACATTCCTGCGAAGAATTCCGTCATGTACAGGAACAGCTTGTTTTCCAGGATTTTTTTCTTTTCCATAAATATTTTTTCCTTTAAGTAAAATTTAGGTTGAACTGACATAATGAGTCCAGTAATCAGAATAACACACAATCCGAAAGTGAGGAAATACAAATGATAAAGAAAAATAAGATAACTGTAGCGATTATGACAGCTGTGATCACTGCTACTCTCGGACTTACAGCATGTTCATCCGAGGATGTGACTTCAGTGCTGAGTACCACAATCGGACAGGATACAACTGAAAGCAGTAATTCAAGTGATGTGAATGAAGCAGGAAATCCGGGACAGGATCAGGGCCAGGGACCTGCAGGAGATGGTCAGATGCAGATGGGAGGTGAATCCAGTACCTCAGTATCAGGAACACCCGGGGAGCCAACTCAGTTACTCGACACAGCAGACATGTTTACGGAAAGAGATCTTGAGCAGGAAGCGGATCTGACAGATGCAACAAATATCACACTGAGTGACGGCGAAGATGTAAACATCACTTCAGAGGGTGTCTACGTTATAAGTGGAACAGCCAGCGATGTGTCCATAATCGTGGAAGTAGCTGATACCGAGAAAGTACAGATCGTGCTTGATGGCGTAAATATTACAAATACTGATTCACCTGCTATTTATGTTAAGAGCGCTGACAAGGTATTTGTCACAACCACAGATTCTGACAACACTTTGAAGGTGACTGGAACCTTTACCGCAGATGGCACAACTAACACTGATGCTGTGATCTTCTCAAAGGATGATCTTGTGCTGAACGGAAAAGGTAGTCTTACTATTTCTTCAACTGCCAATGGAATAAGCTGTAAGGATGACCTGAAGATTACAGGAGGAACATATGATATTACTTCTTCTGAAGATGCGATAGAAGCTAATGACTCCATCAGGATCAGCGATGGAACCTTCAAGATCAACAGTTCCAAGGATGCAATACACAGCGAGAATTCCGATGATGACACAGTGGGATTCGTATATATTTCAGGCGGTTCCTTTGATATAGAAGCAGGAGATGACGGAATCCAGGCTACTACTGTTCTCATGATAGATGGCGGAACCATTGACATTACAGCAGTTGAGGGCATGGAAGGTACTTTCATCCAGATCAATGACGGCATCATCAACGTCTCTGCCAGTGACGATGGAATTAACGCTTCTACAAAGAGCTCTGCTTATGACGTATGCATCGAGGTAAATGGCGGCGATATCACTGTGGAAATGGGAAGTGGAGACACAGACGGATTTGACTCCAACGGAGATATCATCATCAATGGCGGAACCATCAGCGTGACAGGAAACTCAGCTTTTGACTGGGATGGAGAAGCACAGCTTAATGGTGGAACAGTCACTTTTAACGGAGAAGAAATTACAGAACTCACCAACCAGTTTGGTGGTGGTATGGGCGGCTTTGGTGGTGGCCCCGGAGGCCAGAATGGCCAGAACGGACAGGGCGGCTTCGGTGGTGACCAGAACGGAGCTCCTAGTGGTCAAGCCCCTGACGGCACCGATGGTCAGATGCCACAGATGCCTGATGGTCAGGCTCCAGATGGTTCAAATGGACAGATGTCCACACCTCCTGACGGAGGAAATGTAGGTAACGGCCAGATGCAGGGCAGACCTCAGGGTGGTAAAGGACAGCACTGATTTGACACCAGCATAAATATAAGCCACGGGGACGTGATATTTTTAACTCGCCCCGTGGCTTTTTCATTTAAATTAGAAATCTACTTCTGTATCGTAGTAACAGCACTTAAGGAGTTTCTCCATCTCCTCCTGGCTAGGCTGACGAGGATTTGAACCTGTGCAGGCATCAAGGATTGCATTTGCTGCAATGTCATGGAGTCTCTCAAGGAATACATCCTCTGCTACGAAGCCCTGCTCTGCAGGAAGTCCATCTGCACCATAGTGCTGGATGCAGTGAGGGATGTTGAGATCATCATTCATCTTGCGCAGATACTTGATAAGAAGCTCTACCTTCTCATCATCGTTTGATCCGCCAAGGTGCATGTAGTCAGCGATTACGCCGTAGCGCTTCTTAGCTGT
Source organism: Butyrivibrio sp. AE2032 (assembly GCF_000702965.1). NCBI lineage: Bacteria > Bacillati > Bacillota > Clostridia > Lachnospirales > Lachnospiraceae > Butyrivibrio > Butyrivibrio sp. AE2032. The sequence goes on from NZ_JNLF01000003.1 coordinate 735,903, forward strand.
CTCATCCTTTGCGTTGAATGCGATAACCTTAGGAAGATACATTGCATTAGCTGCACCGTGGATGATGTGCGCGCCCTTATCAGCAAAAACAGCACCGGTCTTGTGTGCCATTGAGTGAACGATTCCAAGAAGAGCATTAGAAAATGCCATTCCTGCAAGGCACTGAGCATTGTGCATTGAATCTCTTGCTTCCATATCTCCGTTATAGGACTTAACCAGATTAGCCTGGATCATTTCGATAGCGTGGATAGCAAGACCATCTGTGTAGTCACAGTTAGCTGTTGAAACATAAGCCTCAATCGCATGAGTCATAGCGTCCATTCCTGTGTGAGCAACAAGCTTAACAGGCATTGTGTGTGTAAGCTCAGGATCAACGATAGCAACATCAGGAGTGATCTCGAAATCAGCTATAGGATACTTGATGCCTTTCTGATAATCAGTGATGATAGAGAATGCTGTAACCTCAGTAGCTGTTCCTGATGTAGAAGGAATTGCGCAGAAATGAGCCTTTGTACGAAGCTTAGGAAGGCCAAATACCTTACACATATCTTCGAAGGTGGTCTCAGGATACTCATACTTGATCCACATAGCTTTAGCAGCATCGATAGGTGAACCACCACCAATAGCAACGATCCAGTCAGGCTGGAACTTCTGCATTGCCTCTGCACCCTTCATTACAGTCTCAACTGAAGGATCAGGCTCGATACCCTCAAACAGTTCAACTTCCATACCGGCTTCCTTAAGGTAATCCTCTACCTTCTGAAGGAATCCCCCTTTCTTCATTGAGCTTCCCCCAACACATACGATAGCTCTTTTGCCCTCAAGAGTCTTAAGTGCCTCAAGAGCGCCCTTTCCGTGGTAGACATCCCTCGGTAGTGTGAAACGTGACATAAGAAAAAACCCTCCTTTATAAAATTGTTAAAATAATAACGTAACCGTCTATTATTATATCAATTTCACAAAGAAAGGTCTATACAATAACCGCTATTTTCAGACAATAATATTTTCAGGCACTTCCCAGAATTGCCTCTACTTCATGTCTCTTTTCATACAGCACGCATCCGCCATCATGATCATCCATAAGCACTCCTTCTTTTTGCAATGCTTTGAACAATCTTGAGTTCATGGCTTCCCTTAAAGATGTGTCCTTAACATTTATATCTGAATATGGTGAAAATGGGCAAGGCTCAGCTCCGCCATGTGAGTTGATATGGAAGAATCCTCTGCCTGCTGCAATACATCCTCCTGAGCTCTTCTCATCACCGGGAAAAGACACAAACACTATTTCAGGATGTTCCTGTCTCAGCCTCATTATCTCTTTTCTCAGGTACTCTCTTTCCTCATCTCCGGGAGCCAGGTGCTTTGAGTCGTCTGTTACGGGCACAAACTCCACAAAGATCACTGCTTTACAACCTTTGTCGGAAAGTTTCCCGATAAAATCTTCTGAGGATACGTCCTTAAGATTTTCAGTTGTCACAGTCACTGAAGCACCATAGATAAGGCCTCGTCGCTGCAACTCATCCATATTTGAAACAAGCTTGTCATAGACACCCTCGCCTCGTCTTGTGTCTGTCGCTTCCTTTTCACCCTCAATACTCATGATTGGGATAAGATTCCTATTTTCATCAAACATATCAAAATACTTATCAGCCATGTATGTTCCGTTGGTAAAAATAGGAAACAGGATGTTCTGTTTCTTGCCTGCAGCTTCGATGACGCCTTTTCGAAGAAGTGGCTCTCCTCCGGCAAGAAGGATGAAGCTCACTCCCAGATCATCAGCCTCATCAAACACCTTCAGCCATTCATCATCAGTCAGCTGGCTTACAGGCGCAGTATCTTCTGTAGCATTGTTGCATCTTGAATAACAGCCTGCACAGTGAAGATTACAGCTACTGGTTATACTTGCAATCAGAAACGGAGGGATATGCTCACCCTCTTTTTCCAATTTAGCTCTTTTCCTGGATGCAGCTTTTGTTGCCAGCGCAAACTTCGCCATATAAGCGCTCTCTTTCGGGTTCTTGAGAGTGGCCTTTATAGCGTCTGAAACTACCCTTTCGACTCCGTGCGTCATGTATTCCTGAATGTTAAAATCCTTACTCATTATTCCTATACCTTTTTTGAAATCATCAATGTGTTACATGCTATTGAATTGTTTAAAATCTTTTTTATATAATAACTCTCCTTCAGGAATTATTCAAGACATAAATTCTGAAAAGGGACCGGTATTTATCCGGTCCCTGTCATTTATCCAACGTATTCAGCAAGAAGCTTGTATGTAGCCTTGATGGCATCAATGTGAGTACGCTCGTAGCCGTGGCTTGCGCGAACGCCTGGTCCGATTGCGCCGTGGCGAATATCGAAACCTGCTACCAGTGCAGGATCTGCGTCTGTTCCGTAGTGAGGAGTAAAGCTGTCGAGCACATAGTCAGCGTTTGCCTTCTTTGCACTGTCCTCAAGTTCTCTTCTCATATCAAGGTTGTATGGGAAGCGGCTGTCCTGACAGAAGATGGACACCTTTCTCTCTGTGCTGGTCTGCTCAGGTCCGATGCAGGCGATATCTACTGCAAGGAAATCCTTAACATCCTCAGGGATCATTGATCCGCCATGACCGATCTCCTCATAGAAAGAGATGTACAGATAAACCTTTCTGTTAAGGGTAACCTTTCCATCCTTTATGTCGTGAAGAAGCTCCATCAGCACTGCCACAAGAGCCTTGTCATCAATAAAGTGAGACTTGATGTAGCCGTTAGCAACAGTAAATCTTGGATCCATGGCAACATAGTCTCCAACCTCGATTCCAAGCTTTCTAACGTCATCAGCACTATGAACATCCTCATCTAAAACCACAAATGAGTTGACGTCAAAATTAGCAACTTCCTTATTCAGCTCATCCTCGGTGACATGAACGGAAGCGTTCTTTCTCTGAACGCAGCCGGTGATGACCTTTCCAGATCTTGTGTGAATGCGCACATTTTCGCGCTCTGTATGATATGCATAAAGTCCGCCAACCTTGTAAACCTTAACAGTTCCGTCATCGTTGATGTGACGAACCATCATTCCGATTGTATCGCCATGGGCTGTAATAAGAAGAGGATTTCCCTCTCCGCCTGCCTCGATCAGAAGTCCTCCCTTGTGGAGCTCCTTCGTTGCAAAGCCCATATCCTCCACTTCCTTCTTAAGATAATCCTGGAGCTCATGGTACTGTCCTGTCACAGAATCGATGGACATCTCCTTCTCCAGCTCCTTAAGGTATCTCTCCTCGTTGAATGTGTTACTCATTTATAAATCCTCCATATATCTAATGGGCTGTTGGCCCAAATTATCCATATTTTCTTGCGTCAGGTCTTGTCACCTGCTGACCACATGCAGCGGTGCATTGCTGTACTCAGCCGTCAGCGTAAAATCCTTCGCGACACCTTCCGTCACATAGACTTCTCCATCCTCAGTCACAAGCACTGCTTCGAAATCATCCGATGCCTTCCAGAACTCCACTGCCTCATCCAGCCCCTTTATGAAAAGAGCTGTGGACAGACCGTCACATAACAGACCATCCTTACCTATTATAGTCACAGAGGCAAGTCCGCTTCTGGCCGGCTTTCCGGTCCTTGGATCCAGGATGTGCCAATAAATCTCTCCATCCTCTTCAAAGTATCTCTCATATCCTCCGGAAGTGATAATGGCCACATCGTCAGCTGAAACTACTCCAAGCATTCCTGTTGCAGAGTCTGGAAAAGGACTCTTTACCGCCACCTTCCATTTATCTCCGTTTGGCTTCACTCCAATACACTGCACATTTCCGCCAAGATTCAAAAGAGCACTGGTAACTCCAAGCTCTCGAAGCCCATCTGCCACGTAGCTTCCGGTGTAACCCTTTGCCACGCTTCCAAGATCCACCTGGAAACCGTCCGGAATAGATAAATGATCAGCCCGAGCCTGCACCTGCTTATAATCCACATTTCCCAGCAGTCCATGAAGCTCATCCTCCGTCGGAACCCTATAATCTCCTGTGGTGAATCCCCAGGCCTTAAGTACCGGGTAGATTGTAACGTCCAGCTGGCCATCAGTTCTTTTGCATACATCAAGGGCCCTGGTCATTATGTCCGAAACCTGCGTATCCACGTCAGTTTCCCCGTTGGAATTTAGCTTTGCTATCTGGGACTCCGGATCCGTTACGGAAAGGCTCTTTTCAATATTCCTTATGGTCTCCTCTGCCTGAGGCGTATAATCCTCCCGGCCTGCAATCTGCAGCTCCATTATGGTATCCATGGCAAAAATGCTGGAGGTGTAGATCTTCTCCTGAGAAAGTCCGCAGCCCACAAGCTCAATAGACACAGAAATAATTGCCGCCATCACAGCGCCGCAAATGGCCTTGTTTGTTGCGCGTCTCCCCAGTTTCATCAACATCTTTTCTTTGGTATTTCTTGCCCCTTCCGTACTTTTACACATAGACCTATTATATCAAAATCCCATAGTTATGCTATTATTAACATGATTTGGTATTACAAAAAAATTTTTCAAAAAGTTTGTAACGAAATTTCTTTTTCTCCGTCTAACGTATGTCACTTTGTAAGTCCCATCAAAGATTTTTAATCATGAGGGCGATGCCTGATATTATCAAAAGAACGATTACAAGCTTTTTGACTTTGCCTTCATCAAGGAGACTTGCGCTCTTAATGCCAGTGAAAACACCAAGAAGCATTATCGGCATAAGGAATATTGAGAGCTTAAGGGATTCAAAGGTAATAATTCCAAACAGTGTGTAGGTTACCATCCGGACCAGATTATCTACGATGAAGATTAGGCTTAGATTGGCCTTGAATTCGGAGCTGGTCTTTGTAAGTCTGCTGACACAGGCTGCCATCAGAACCCCCACACCAAAAAGTCCACACATCAAGCCTCCTACGATACCAACAAGAGCCATTACGGGCTTGGAATCTCTGACTAGCTCTTTTCCGTACTCGCGAAACATCATCTCAATCCCCACAAGAACCACAACGGCTCCGAACAGTACCTTAATAAGCCGTGCATCCACGTTCTTAAGAAGAATAGCTCCGGGGATACTTCCTATAAGAAGCACAACAATAAGAGGAAGATAAATCCGAGGATTTAGTCCTTTCCTGTTTTTCCATGTCATTATGATATTACTGGGGAATCCTAGAACCAGTTCAACTGGTGAAATATTGACGTTGTTAACGCCAAACCCCAGTATCGATGTAAATACCAGGGTATTGGCGAATCCACATAAACCTTTGACAAAGAACGCCACGAATGTGGCAATGATCCATATAACCATAAAAATCCTAAATAACTCAGCTCATCTTCTTGTACATATGATTGCCCAGCATCTGGATAAGCTGAACGAAGAGGATAAGAACTGCAGAACATACGATGAGGTACTCGGTCTTATACTGCTGGTAACCGTAACGGATAGCAATATCACCAACACCGCCGCCACCAACGGTTCCTGCCATTGCAGAATATCCGATCAATGAAATAACAAGAAGTACAACGCCATTGAGCATTCTTGGAATGGACTCCTTAACGTAAACTCTCATGAGAATCTGGAAGTTGGAAGCACCAAAGGATCTTGCCGCCTCAATAACTCCGGGGTTAGTCTCACGAAGAGATGTTTCAAAAACTCTCGCAATGTAAGGAATCGCTGACACTGTAAGAGGTACGATAGAAGCAGTTGTTCCGATGGATTTTCCAACGATCATTCTTGTAAATGGAATCAGGATAACAAGCAGAATGATGAAAGGAAAACTTCTGAACACGTTGACAATAAAGCTCAGGATCTCGTATACGATCTTATTTGGCTTAAGTCCGTCAGGTGCTGTAAGTGTCAGTATAACTGCAGGGATAAATCCCAATATTACTGAAAAAAGTGTTGACCAAAACACCATGTAAAGTGTCTGCCAAAAGGCTTTCATTACTATTGCCGTCATTCCGGCATTTGATAAAACTCCAGACATTTATATATTCCTCCAACCAGAATCTTTCTTACTTAATAACTTCCCAGGTAACATCCTTGGAATCAAGGAAAGCACAGGCTCTCTCTAAGTCCTTCTCCTCCATGTTCAGCACAAGGCTTCCGTATACATCCTCACGGAAATCCTCAAGCCTTGCCCAGCAGATATTGAAATCTGTCTTAAGCTCCTGGGACATCTGGGTAACGATAGGCCTCTGATTACCCTCTCCGTAGAAAAAGAGCTTTAGATTAACCCCGGTTGTGGGAAGCTTGTCGCTCTCTTCCCTAAGGAAATCTCTTATCTCTTTTTCCTTAGGCCATACAAAGAGCTTCTCAGGCTGTCCAACAGCAAGAACCTTGCCATGGCTAAGAAATGCTACTCTCTGGCAGATTTGCTTAACAACCTCCATCTGGTGAGTAACCACAACGATGGTGATGCCCATCTCTTTATTGATCCTCTGCAAAAGAGCTAATATCCCCTTTGTAATTTCCGGATCCAATGCACTTGTTGCCTCATCGCAAAGAAGTATCTCAGGGTCCAGCACCAGGGCTCTCGCGATGGCAACTCTCTGCTTCTGACCACCTGAAAGCTCACGGGGCTTTGAATGAACCTTGTCCTCAAGTCCAACCAGCTTGATGAGCTTCATGATCTTTTCTTTTGCTGCAGGAGTATTGGTAGGTACTCCCCAGAATTTCATGGGCAGAGCAACATTCTGAAATACATCCAGTCTCTCCAGAAGATTAAATCCCTGGAAGATCATTCCCATTTTCTTTTGCTGATAGCGAAGCATCTTCTTATCTTTGATATCGATAAGCTTGTCATCCACTGTGATAGTTCCGGAGTCGTAGGACTCAAGACCGTTGATGCATCGAAGAAGCGTCGACTTACCTGCACCGGACTGTCCGATTATTCCAAAGATCTCGCCATCATTGATCTCCATGGAAATGTCCTTTAAGACCTCGGTTTTATTAAATGATTTTTGTACGTTTTCAATCCTGATCATTTTCTTTTATTTCCATTTTTATTTGCTTGAACATCAGTATTTTTCTACTTCAAACATGCCTATTATTATGCCATCACTCAGCCCAAATTTCAATGTCAAACCACGTAAAAAGGGGCTGTCGCTTGTTGTCCATCAAAAAACCTTCTTACTTCTTATAATCATCTAAAAAGTTGTGTCTTACGCCATCTTGCTTGTATTCAATGACACTGTTTAAGTTTACGTTTTCTACGCTCTTGAAAATGTTTGATTCAACGTAAGGGTTACTCTTCTTTAGCTGAGCTATGAGCTTCTTGGTCTCAAGCCTCTTTGAAGATGTGGTTCCATCCTCGTGGCAGGTTGAGCAGGTCTCTGTAAAGTGGCACGCGCACTGAAGAAAATGCAGGTCGTTATAGTCACGCCACGCACAAATATCTTTTTCCCTCACGAAATAAAGGGGCCTTATGAGCTCCATTCCCTCGAAGTTAGTGCTGTGAAGCTTGGGCATCATGGTCTGGAACTGACCTCCATGGAGCATTCCCATAAGGATAGTTTCAATAACGTCGTCGTAGTGGTGTCCAAGGGCAATCTTGTTGCATCCAAGTTCCTTGGCCTTGCTGTAAAGATAGCCCCTTCGCATTCTTGCACAGATGTAGCAGGGGCTCTTTTCGATAGTGTCCACAGCATCGAAAATTGTGCTCTCAAAAATTGTAACAGGAATACCGAGAGCCTTAGCATTGCTCTCAATAAGTGCCCTGTTATCTGAGTTGTACCCAGGATCCATTACCAGGAAAGTCAGCTCAAAATTGCACTGTCTGTGCTTTTGGATCTCCTGAAAGAGCTTGGCCATGAGCATAGAGTCTTTTCCGCCAGAAATGCATACTGCAATGTTGTCGCCCTCTTCTATCAGGTGGTACATCTTGCAGGCCTTTGCAAAGGGAGAAAAGAGCGTCTTGTGGAACTTCTTTCTGATGCTCAGCTCCGCTTTCTCTCTTCGCTCATCCAGATCGCCCATATCAGAGATCTGCGCGCAAATAAAGCCTGTATAGCCTCCCTGAAGGCTGTAACAGTCCCTACCCTCTAAAACCCCGCCTTCATCAAGAACGGAGGTCTTACGGCCAAAACTACAGTAAAATATCAGCTTCTTCTCCATTGGTAATTCTGATATCATCGCAGTCGCCAGTTCAGGATCTGCTTCTAACGGAATCGCTATTGCCCCTGGCATCATTCCATATGTCCTTGGGCCTTCATCTCTTATATCGATAAGCTCATAATCGTCTCTATTTAATTTCTTAAGTTCTTCTAATGTTATTTCTTTCATGTTACCTGTTCCGTATTTTTTGCTAGTATTCTACATTAAAATTGGCAAACAGACAACGTTAGTTGCTGTTCTGGCCAATTCGCTTCCTGTCAGCAACTACATTGGCCTCATCTCCCATTATCTTAGCGTCAATACCTTTTTCCCTGAACTGATTTGAAAATCCTTCAAAAATCGACTTGGACAGCTCATACAGATCCACATCTTCTTTTTCAAGGGCTACATTATCAGGCTCAGCACTCTCAAGGAGCTCTAAGTCCTTTATAAGTAAAGACAGGCGAAAAAGTTCGTCATAGCAGCTACTAAGCCTCTCCAAGCGCAGTACCGGCAACTGTTACAGCCCCGGTAGAATCAATAGTTCCGCCGATAAGTGCACCGCCCATGAGCTCACCAAGACCTGTATCACTACTACCGCTTGCCGGTCTTGTGCAACAAAAAAGCACACGGCAAATGAGCCGTGTGCCTGAATATTTATAAAATTTACTGTGGATCAACAAATGAGGGAATAACTGCTCCCTTATAAGTTGACTCGATGTACTCCTTAACCTTGTCAGATGTGAGAGCCTTGATGAGAGCCTGGATCTTCTCTGAGTTCTCATTGCCTTCCTTAACTACAAGGAAGTTTGTTCTCTTGATGGTTGTCTCATCATCGAAGGACTCGATATCAAGAGCTGGGTACTCAGCAGGAAGTCCTGCTTCAAGTGCGTAGTTACCATTGATTGTAGCTGCATCAAGATCTGGAAGTGAAAGTGGAAGGCTTGCTGCCTCAAGTGGTGTGATCACGTAGCCGTGAGGATTTGCTTCCTTGTCGTTTGTAAGGGAATCCTCTGTGTAGTTAGCATCTGTTCCGAAACCACCCTTTGAAACAAGAAGTCCCTTCTGAACAAGAAGGTCGATTCCTCTCTCGCCGTTATCAGGGTCATTGGGAATACCGATTGATGCGCCGTCTGGAAGCTCTGAAAGAGCCTTGTATTTCTGTGAGTAGATACCCATTGGCTCGATGTGAACGCCTGCAACTGCCTTAAGGTGAAGACCTGCATCTGAGTTCTGCTGGTTCATGTAACCAAGTGTCTGAAAGTAGTTGGCATCAAGCTCGCCCTGCTCAAGTGATGTGTTAGGAAGTACATAGTCTGAGAAAACAACTGTCTCAAGTTCCCAACCGTCCTCTGCAAGAACTTCCTTAACGATGTTATCAAGGATCTCTGCATGTGGAACAGGTGTTGCTCCAACTGTGATCTTCTTGTCGCCTGAATCTGTGGTTGCAGGAGCTTCTGCTACCTGTTCAGCGCCCTGATCAGCGCTCTCTCCTGCGCTCTGAGCTGCACCCTCAGCGCCGCAGCCAGTAAGTACGCCTAAAGCCAAAGTTCCTGCAAGCACAAGGCTTGTAAAAATACTCTTTTTCATAATTTTTCCTCCTCAATCCGCCGAAGCGGTTTTGTTTTATTTCTTTATAATTTACACTTGCCCATGTACCTTTGCAAGTTGCTATCTTCTAAAGGCAGCGATAAGTTCCGCTTATAAGTCCCTTTTTACTCTGTCTTGTGATCCTCCATATATGAAACGAAGGTCTGTCCCATCTCTGAAAGCTCCTGACCCTTTCTTGTGATGTAACCGAAGGTCAGTGGCTCATCTTCCTTGAGCTTGATAACCTTGATCTCGGAAGAGGTCTTTCCCTCGCCAAGCATTGCAGCTCCTACAGCGTAGCCATTAAGTCCAAGCATAAGCTCAATTGAGGTAGCTCTTTCGTTGGTGCTGATTATCTTCTTATAATCATAGGTAGCAAGGGCTTCTTCTCTATAGTAAAAAGAGGTGTTGTCGCCCTGGTCAAATACCATGCAAGGGTAATCCTGAAGTTCCTCTAAAGATAGCTCATCCCTGTCTGCCAAAGGATGATCCTTACTAAGATATACGTAGGTGTCTCTTGTAAAGAGCTCATGGAACTCCAACGATGCATCTGCAAAAATCTTCTTAAAGGTGTTCTTGTTAAAGTCTGAAAGGGCGATGACTCCAACCTCACTCTTCATAGTCTTTACATCTTCTATAACTTCGCTGGTCTGAGTCTCACGAATGAAATATTGATATTCTTCCAGGTCATATTCCTTAACAGTGTCGATGAAGGCATTAACAGCAACGGTGTAATGCTGCATGGATACTGAGAATGTAGGCCTCTCATTCTTTGAATTAAGGTACTTATCCTCAACCTTTTCAAACTGCTCCACAGCATTTCTTGCATAGGCAATAAAAGAAGCCCCAGCAGCTGTTGTAACAACACCGTTGTGGACTCTTTCAAATATCTGGATGCCAAGCTCGTTCTCCAGATCCCTGACAGCGCTTGAAAGACCGGGCTGTGAAACATAGAGCCTGTCTGCTGCCTTTCTCATGGAACACTCTTCATCAATGGCTATAACGTACTTAAGCTGTAATATAGTCATGTATATCACCCCTTTGGATTTTATACACACTACTATATCACAGCTGACTTAAATCACGAACTATTATTTCTTTTTATAGTAATCCGCAATCCGATTTATGATCGGATCTATCCCTCCCTCGATATCAAATACAGATATTCCTCTGACTGTAAAGTTTTTGCTCATCTTAGGCCCGATATGGGAACAGATAATGCAGCGACAGTCCTCGATGAGTTCTACCTTCTTCTCGGCGCCCTTACCACATCTGTTGCCCGGATTCCCGCAACTTCCTGTGGGTTCCTTAAGCTCAGAAAGGTCCGGTTCCTGCAGTTCTCCAGCCTTTTCCTGTACATACTTTCGGATTTCGCTGAAGGTGATATTCTTTTCATCGTCAACGTCATAAATATAGAACTGATCCGCCATACCAAATTCCAGATCAGAAAACACTCCGTCTGATGACGCCACTGCTATTTTGTATCCCATTACTCTTCCCCTTAGAAGGCATTTCTTTTAAATCACATAATCTGACACAGGAAGGATTCTCTTAAGGAACTGCTTTGTTCTCTCTTCCTTAGGTTTATAAAAGATCTCTTTTGGTGACCCCTGCTCAACAACCACACCGTCAGACATAAAGATGACCTTATTTGCAACATCCTCTGCAAAGCTCATCTCATGAGTCACTACTATCATGGTGGTACCTTCCTTAGCGAGCCTTTTGATGATTGAAAGAACTTCTCCAACAAGCTCAGGATCCAGAGCTGAGGTTGGTTCATCAAAGAGGATGACCTTAGGATTAACAGCAATAGCCCTCGCTATTCCTACTCGCTGCTGCATTCCTCCGGATAACTGAGCAGGATACATATCCAGCTTATCTTCAAGCCCTACCTTTTTTAGTGCGCTGATGGCAGTTTCCACTGCTTCCTTTTTAGGAACCTTTCTGGCAACTATGAGACCCTCAGTGACATTTTGCAGAACAGTCTTATTATTGAAAAGACAATAGTTCTGGAATACAAAAGCTGTATTTTTCCTCACATATGAAATGTCTTTTCTTGAGGAGTGATGCATATCCATTTCCCTGTCGTCCAGTGTAAGCTTTCCCTTATCAGCCTTTTCAAGGAAATTGATACTTCTCAGCAAAGTGGTTTTCCCCGAACCACTGGGGCCAAGAATTACAATTACATCTCCCTTATTTACTTCAATATCCACGCCTTTTAGAATCTGATTCTTTCCAAAGGCCTTGTGAACGTTCTCCAGTTTAAGCATATATTTTAATCCTCTTCTCCACCAACTTAAAAATAACCTCTATGCCCAGGTTTAACGCAACATACAAGACTGCAATGATAAGATAGGCTTCCACATAGCAGGTGTACTTTGCACCTTCTGTCTTGGCAATTCCCATGATCTCAAATACAGAAACTGCAAAGGCCAGCGAACTAAGCTTTACAAGTCCTGTAATGTTTGTGCAAAGCACCGGCAATGTTTTAACCAGTGCCTGGGGCAGAATGATCCTTCTATAGCCCTGAATAACGCTAAGTCCTATTGCCTTGGCCGCTTCAAGCTGTCCCTTATCAATTGAATTAAGGGCTCCCCTGAACATCTCAGACATTACAGGTATCATGCCAAATGAAAAGATGAAGTACGCATAAGTCATTCCCTTTATAGAATAGACATCAAAGGCAATTCCCTTTTCCTTAAAGTACGGTGCTAGAACCGTTGGAAGGGCGGTATATATCAGGTAGATCTGAACCATCACCGGAGTCCCTCTTGCAAAAGAAACATACACACCTAATATTTTTGAAAAGATGCCATTGCTGTTTGTTCTGACTACTGCAAATAAAAATCCAAAAAAGAGCGATATCAAAAGAACTACTCCAACAATCTTCATTGTGACCGGAACACCCTTTAACACCAGGAAAAAGGTATTGTAAATAAATTCAGTATTAAGTGACATATTTTATGCTCTCCCCAGTTCCCGCTTAACTTTCTGCTCCGCATATTTAAGAAGCTTTTCTGTTGCTATTGCAACCACCCAGTAGATAGTTGCCAGTGCTATATAGATCTCTAAGATATGGTTACTGTACGTGTTCTGATTAAGCGTATTTGCTTTCCCAAAAATATCTACCAGACCGATAGTAAATCCAAGGCTTCCTTCCTTTATAAGATAGATTACCAGGTTACCAAGGCTCGGAAGGGCATATAGTAAAGCCTGAGGGAACACTATCCTGAAGAATGTCTGGATCTCCGTAAGGCCTATACTTACGCCAGCTTCATATTGCCCCTTGTCCACAGATTTATATGCACTTCGCATTATCTCGGTCAGGGAAGCTGTTGCCAGTAAAGTTACGGTTATGATAACAAACAGGATCGGTTCCTTTCTTCCCATGCTTTTCCCCGTGATTGCCTCAGCTGCCATGGGTATTCCGTAGTATACAAGAAACAGAAGCACCACCGGCGGAACAGATCGGAAGATAGCCGTATATACATTGGCAATGCCCCTTAATATACGGCTCTTTCCAAGTTTGAAAACCGCAAACAAAAATCCGAATACAATTCCAAAGACTAGTGAAAGACCTGCATATGTAAAGGTAACCTTCAGGTAAGGCAAAAGCTTGACCAGATATTCAAAAAATGTGCTTAATTTAAATCGCATAGAATTACTCCACGTGTGTCCTTGATGAAAGATTTCCTCTGTTAAATGCCAGGCTGTAGATCTTTTCGATAAGGTGCAGACCACCCTCGTAGCCAGCATAACTGGAAGATGTGATTATCTCAGTTGCGATTGGAAGGCTAAGGTTAACAAAATAATTATTTGTCTCCTTCGAAATATTCTTTTCCCAATAGCTTCCAAAGATAATTGCCTTTTTGCTGGCTCCAATCTTTTCCTGGATACTTCTGGTGATAAGTCCACCATCAGCTTCAAATCTGATGATTTCCCCAACATTCTCAGTGCTCTCTTCAAAGGCTGCCTTTATTTTTTCCTCTCGCTCCGGTGATGGATCATCAATTATATAGACTCCCTGTGGCAAAAATCCCAGCTCATTGGTCAGGTAAGATGTAATTCCTGAGGTGTAAAGACTGTCGCCAACTACATACAATTGATAAGGAAGAATATTCCTCTGCTCTGCCACAAAATCTGTGAATGAGATGAAGTAATCATAGAATCTCTTCTCTTCCTTTTTGATCACATTCTCAACCACCTCAGAGTCAAAACCTGCAAATTTTCCTACCTCACGAAGGAACTTGCTTGTTTCCTGAGCTCCTACAGGAAGGGTCTGATAATGGAAATATGGTGTTCCATATTTTTTCTCAAGATGCTTTACAATCGAAAGACCTACCCATGGTCCTACAAGAAGGTTGAACTGTGCATTTGGAATTGTCTTCCACTCACTTACACCTTCGGATGAAGGCCCAAACAGGACGTTGACCTTAAGCCCCAGCTTTTCCAGAACCCCTTTAAGATTTTCCAGGTCACCTCTCCAGTATGCATCCTGAAATGGAACAGAAGCCCAAAGATTAACAAGCCCCTTTTCAACCGAAGGCTCAACCTTTCCTACATACTGGTCAATGATTGCCTTAACAACAACCTCATGACCGAAATAGTTATTCCCTCTAAAGCCTGCTGTGTCTACACCGACAACCGGATCACCATTTCTTGCAAATCTTCCCGCAACGCCTGCACTGTCATCTCCGATGATACCTGCTGTACATCCCGATAAGATTACAAAGAGATCTGCCTTAACAACCTGAAGGGCACCTGATACCAGTTCTTCAAGGTTCTTTTCTCCACCAAATACAACTTCCTTCTCCCCTGCATTGGTACAGGATACATGGGTTCTTCCGGCGTAACCTTCTCCCTGCTGTCCCGCCTGAACTCCCGCAAATCCTGAAGCCTTAGACGCACATCCTGGACCTGCGTGAATGATAGGTGCTGCTCCCGGAATTGCCAGAACTGTCTGCTGTGCTGCAAGTGCACAGGAGAACCTAGGCTTTTCTATGATCGAACTCATGCCTTCTTTCCTCCTTTTTCAAAATAGAAGGGATCATCCACTTCGTTCATCCACCAGTCTGTGTACGGGAATTCCGAATGGGCAGCAACGTTTTCATTGAACTTTCTGGTAAGATATGCTTCCCACAGTCTGTTACCAAGACGGATCACTCCATCATATCCGATTGAGTAGTTTGCATCTCCTTCAAAAATAGTAGGTATTCCTAATTTATAGCCGAGTACTGTCAGTCCCTGATGTCTTACGATAAGATAATCAGGATTGATCTTCTTTATGATCTTTACAACCTCATAGGGCTGCTTATTACAAACATTAAAGTTCTGGATATCTCCTGCTGATTCAACAAGCTTCTCTAGGATATTCACCTCACCGGAATCAGCCTTCTGATCATGATGAAGAGCAGTTACACCTGCGATCTTAAGCCCCAGATCCTTAACAAGATTTGAAAGGTTGTAGGTATAAGCATCACCAGCAAGGATATAAACGCTCTTGCCTTCAAATCTCTCTTTAAGCTCCTTAAGCTCATCTGCAATTTTTGCATGCTCACTTTCAATTACTGACTCAACAACATCAGTTTTTTCTGTAAGCCTTGCAATCTCTCTTAGCCATTCATCGGTCCAGTTAATTCCGTATGGTGCAGGAGCCTTTACTTCAGGGACTCCAAATTTCTCCTCCAGGCCGTGAGAGATATAGGTTGCAAGTGTCTCACATATCTGAGCGGAACATGTTGCCTCTGAAAGGCTTGCCAGTTCCTCATAGGTTGCAAGGGGAACAACATAATTGGTCTTAAGGCCCAGCTTTGCAAGAAGTGGTGTGAAAGTGTCCGTACCCTCGAAATTGAAGATATTTACCACATCCTTCTTTCTCTCCTTTGGCTCCCTGACAATCTTCTTCAATATGCCATGGAATGTAGCATCAAAGCCTGTGGACCAAACCTTCGACTTAAAGCCTTCGCAGGCTATTGGAACAATTGGAACCCCCAGCTCTTCTTCCATTTCGTCTGCTACAGACTCCACATCATCACCGATGATTCCGGAAGCACAGGAAGTTGTGATAAAAATGACTGAGGGATTCTGTCTCTTGTAGGCTTCACGAAGAGCCTTACGAAGCTTTTCCATTCCTCCGTATACAGTATCTTTTTCCTGAATATTGGTGCATATAGCAGTGTTTGAAAAATCGCCCTTGTTTCTTGCTGCTGACACAGCACGTCCGGCATTATCTCTTACACTGTCACCGGCTGCAAAACATCCTATAGGTGCATGCGACACCACTGCCCCGCCTCTTACATAAGAAGCCATCGACTGTGCGCATCCCTCCTGGCAGTCGCTACACTGACCGTAGCGTCTGCCGGAACACTTTAACTCTGAATTCTTGGATTTCTCATTTAAATCTGAAGCTGTTCCGTTATAGCTTAGTATTGAACTTAATCTTCGTTCACGTATAACCGGTGCTCCTGTTGATAAATTGATAGCCATAAGTTAACCCCATCTTTATTCTTCTGTTAAGTTCTTGATATCCTCTTCAAAAGGATCGTAGCCGTAAAATTTCTTGCTGATCTCCTGAGCTTCGCCTGATGCCTTGAGCTCCTTAAGTGCTGCATCATAAGCATCCAGGAACTTCTGATCCACCTTGTCCTTATTGAACAGGTTGTATACACCAACTATCTGGATTGGGATCCATACAAGGTCATCTACTGCATCATGGTATGCTCCATCCTCAGCCACATAGTTTGTAAGCCAGTTTGAGTACAGTGCAAGACCAACATCGTATCTACCGTTGATGATCCAGTTATTAACTTCACTGTTTGTGTTTTCTGATGTGTACTCAAATACAATCTGGTTGTCAGGATGCTGTTCATTGTAAACTTCTACAGGGTATGTAAGACCGTTTCCAGCCTGCATTGAGTAGAAAGTAAGTCCGTCACTCTTCTGTCTGTTAGCAACATCCTCAAAACTCGTAAGATCCCCAAGCTCCTTCTTTACGAGAAGTCCGATATAGCTTGCACCAATGTTCTCACTTGGAATTGCATATTTCTCAATTCTCTCTTTTGTTAAGAAGCAGTTTGCCTCGCCCCCCTGATAGGTTCCTGCCTCGATTCCAACAAACACATCGTCGAAGGATGTTGGAACATACTCAAATTCATAATCCTCAAGCTTTTCATCAATTGCCCTCATAAGTTCAACCGTAGCCCCCGTCAGGTGATCATCCTCATCCAGATAATCATTTACACCTGAAACTGAAATGTTGCAGCCAATAACTATGTGATTTGAAGCACTGCTCTCAGAAGAATCATTTCCCTCTGATGACTGAGCATTCTCAGCACTTGCAACTTCGCTGCCTTCGGCACTGCCACATGCCACAACCTGAAGTGATAAAACTGATGTTAATAACAACGCCAAAATCTTTCTCTTTTTCATAATCTTCCTCCTAATTTGTGTATTAAAATTTTTAGTTCTACTGTTTTAAATCTGATAATCATCAGCCATAAGTCCAAACTCTGAAAGGATCTCCTCTAATCTCTCCTGAGACATTGGATTTGGAATAACAAGATCTGTATTGTTCATGACTGCTTCCGCAAGGTTTCTGTATTCCTGAGCCTGATTTGATTCAGGTTTATATTCAATAACTGTCTTCTTATTGATCTCTGCATGCTGTACCACATTGTCACGAGGAACAAAGTATATGAGTTTAGTTCCAAGTTCCTTTGAGAAAGCCCTGAGCAGATCCAACTCTCTGTCAACGTTTCTGCTGTTGCAGATGATTCCACCAAGTCTTACTCCACCAGTCTTGGCATATCTTGCTATACCTTTTGAAATATTGTTTGCTGCATAAAGAGCCATCATCTCGCCGCTGGCAACAATATAGATTTCCTGAGCCTTTCCTTCTCGGATAGGCATCGCGAAACCACCGCACACAACATCACCAAGTACGTCGTAGAATACATAGTCAAGATCCTCTGTATAAGCTCCCAGCTGTTCAAGAAGACCTATAGATGTAATGATTCCGCGTCCTGCACATCCTACGCCGGGTTCCGGGCCACCGGACTCTACACATCTCGTTCCGCCAAAGCCCTCTTTAAGGATGCTGTCAAGATCAACGTCGTCTCCTTCTTCCCTTAATGTGTCAAGAACAGTTCTCTGAGCAAGGCCTCCAAGCAAAAGTCTGGTTGAATCTGCCTTAGGGTCACATCCTACTACCATGACCTTCTGGCCCTTTTCAACAAGTCCTGCTGTCAGGTTCTGTGTTGTTGTGGACTTTCCGATTCCACCCTTTCCATAAATTGCAATCTGCCTTAACTGTGCCATTTTTTCAATTTCTCCTCCATTTCTGTAATATGTTTATTCTCAACCTCAAAATCAGGTGTTATGAGCCCTGTCATATACCATTAGTTTTTCAATTGCAGCGCAAATCTCATTTTCTATTTCAAGGGCCTTTATCCCTTTATCTAAAAGAACTCTCGCAGCACCGGGGCCTATTCTGGCTGAAAGTGCGTATTTGCATGAGCTGAGCTTATCCGCCACATCTTTAATATGTTCATGATCACATCCTCCGTCGCAGGCAAGTCCTGTATCTATTTCATCAGCAAAATTCCACTCTTCGTTGTCTGTGATCTCAGCCACCTGAAACTTGGAACACCTTCCAAAATGAAGATCTATGTTTTCCCCGGTGAAAGTTGCCAGTGCCACTTTATATTTCATTTCTGCTTTCCTTATCCATGTGAAAAAGTATTTTTAGCATTAAGCTTCTTTATGTCATAAAGCTGATCCGATATCTCAACCTTTCCCGGGATTCCTGCTGCATCAGCTCTGCACCTTTGGCAATGTCTGAAGACCCTTATATATTTTTCTGCCTTCATCCTGGCTTCATGAAGCATCATGCAATCCGGTTCCTGTAGATGTGAGAGCTTATGCTGTGGTATCAGCGGAATGATATTCATAAAATCAGCTCCAAGCTCTGAAACAGTTCTTGCAACTTCTTCAACATGTTCATCATTTATTCCAGGGCAAAGAACTGTATTAACCTTAATCATTGCTCCCAGCTCTTTTATCTTCTTAATTCCTCGAAGCTGTGCATCTATCAGGATTCTTGCGCCTTCTATTCCGGTATAAGTAACTCCGTCCTTAACTATCCAAAGGCATATATGTTGTAAAACTTCCGGATCAACAGCATTTACTGTTACCGTTACGGTCTTGACCCCTGCATCTATAAGCTCCTGCGCTCTTTCTTCAAGCAAAAGTCCATTTGTACTGAGACAATTTATAAGCTCCGGATGTTTTTCTTTTATGATATTGAAGGTCTCTATGGCGTAATCAGAAGCAAGTGTATCTCCCGGGCCTGCAATTCCTGCTACGGTTATTTCCGGGCAAAGTTCCAAGGCTTTATCAAGTATTTCTGCTGCCTCATTTGGAGTTAGTATTTCAGAGGTAACTCCAGGTCTTTTCTCGTCCTTATTTCTTGTTCTGTTACAGAAGGCACACTGTATGTTACATGAAGGGCTTACTGGAAGATGAATTCTTCCTTTGTTAAGATTGGGCCCCTTTCCGAAGCAGGGGTGCTGATTTGAAATGTGCTCCAGCGGATCATTCAGTTCCTGTAGTGCATTTGAGTTATTGTACATTTGCCTTACTCCCTCTATCAGATGTAGCTTAGGATGTAGCCCTCCTCGTCAAGTACCAGCGAGTTGTCATCAGCATGCATTCCGTCTGCAAAAAAGTTGAAGGGTCTGATCTTTTTTCCCTTGTATTCAATCTCTGTCTTAAATGCCGGTTCAATACTTCTTATCTTTCCCGACCTGTAAAATGAAACTCCTATGTTTGTCCTGATCTCTCCATACTTGGTTTTTACTGTCAGGATGTCACTGTTGTAGATTGTTATACTCTTTAGCTTTCCGTCAGGATAAAAGTACAGGCATTGAGGTCTACATCTATAAACCACGTCTCCGACTTCCAGCTCTGAATATTCGGTGATCTCAGCTTCATTTTTTTCAGTCCAATAAGCTCCGATCTTTCCGTATCTGGGAAAAATCCTTTTTATAGAAGAATCTTCATAAAAGGTTATGAGCTCTGCACTTATTTCTCCGTACCAGGTTTCAATCCTTATCTGTTCATTCAGGTATACAGCTTTAATGGCTCCTGATCTGTAGAAGCTTACCTTTTCTCTTTCTCTCCTTCGAAAATCCATTTCCGGATCTTCCGTGTTTTCATATCCTTTGAAAAAATCTGCTGTGATTGTCATTTAGATTTTCACCTTTTACCTAAAAGAAAAACCGGAGGTTTACAAAGTGCTCCACGAATGAAATGAAGTATTTGTAAGCCTCCGGTTGACCGGTCGGTTTTCTTTATGTTAGATGAATTCTAACACAGCCACCGTTACCGGAAAATCAAGTATTACTTATGGCTGCATATAATAAAAACTTTTACCCTTTTGTGGTTTCTTTTTCAGCAATCGCAAACACTCTGTTGAACTCACAGATAAGATCTGCTATTCCTTCAATGCCCACAGAAAGCCTTAAAACTCTGTCATTGATCCCGTTCTTTTCCAGGACATCTTTGGGGACATCTGCGTGAGTCTGGGTGATGGGATATGTTATAAGAGTCTCCGTACCGCCAAGACTCTCAGCAAAATAGATAAGCTGTACATTGTTCAAAACCTCATGTGCAAACTCCGCGGAGTTCACTTCAAAGGTAACCATAGCACCAAAGCCTCTGGCCTGCTTTTTCATAATGCTGTAACCGGGGTGTTCCGGTAAGCCGGGATAAATAACCTTTGTCACATGCTTATTTGTCTTAAGGTATTTGGCCAGCGCCAAAGCATTATCCTGAGCTCTGTCCAGGCGAACCGCCAGAGTTCTTATTCCACGAAGTATCAGCCAGCTATCGAAAGGTGACAGTCCTGCGCCTGTTGTCTTATAGATGAACCTTAATCTTTCATCCAGCTTTTCATCCTTTACAACAACGAATCCGCCAATGGTATCATGATGTCCCCCCAGGAATTTGGTTCCTGAGTGGATCACAATGTCAGCTCCCAGTTTCAGTGGGTTCTGAAAATATGGGGACAGAAAAGTATTATCTACTATAAGTAAAATACCTTTCTCTTTGGTAATCTCAGCCAGCTCCTGAATGTCTGTGACATTCATCATAGGATTAGTGGGAGTTTCAAGATAAATCGCCTTTGTGTTTTCCTTTATGTAAGGTCTCACATCCTCACTGCTAAGGCTTACCGCTGTATACTCAAGACCGTTCTTTATGCTTATTTCGTTAAAGAGCCTTATACTTCCACCGTACAGATCAGCGTCCACAATGAAGTGATCCCCGGGGTTAAACAGCTCCATGACAGTAGCGATTGCTGCCATTCCGCTTGCAAAGGCAATGGCATCAATACCACTTTCAAGATAAGCTACTATAGACTCCAGTTGCTTCCTTGTAGGATTCTGCATCCTGGTATAGTCATACCCGGTGCTGTCTCCCAGCCCCGGGTGTGCAAAAGTAGCTGTCTGATATATGGGGTAACTTATTGCGCCCCATTTATCCAAAAGGCTCCTGTCAAGCTGCTGGCACTTAGTCTCTATACTGCAATTAACATCTGTGCACTTGTTGCATCCGCTACAATCCATTTTTCATCACTCCCACTTTTTTAGAATCTTTCTTTAGAACTGGTTTCAACCTGTGTTATCCTGCCATCATGGACAGTGATCGTAACAGTTCCGTATTTCAGGCTTTCAACCTGATCCTTTATTCTTGCCCACACTTCTTCCGAAATGTGCTGCCCGGCATTTTCTTTCCCCATGATTCTCTCCTACCCATTTATAACATCTTAGTCAAACTCTTTAATCTCAGTCTTGATAAAGGAATCCAGAAGCTCTACATACTCATTCTTTGTGTATTTAGGCTTGTAGTCTGCTACAACCTCTTTTGCGACTTTTGCGTTGTCTCTAAGAAATCTGTATGCCCCTAAAGCAAAAACCTTTGCAGTTTCGATATATGCCAGCTCCTCATCAACCACATTAAAGTCATCACCATGGAATCTGCCTTCAATTCCACCGGTTCCGAAGGTGTATACCGGCTGGATATGCTGAACATCTCCGACGTCTGTTGAGCCGCCGCTGAACTGTCCTGCATCATCCGTCACTTCAACTTCATACTTATCGCCAGCTGCCACCCTGGCTGCCTCCACCAGTTCTGCGTGGGGAGTAACCGGAAGTGTTGGAAGGTATCCGGGCATTGTCTCGATCTCAACTGTAGCTCCCAAAGCAGCGCCACCTGCAAAGAAAGCTCTGTCAGTCTTTTTAGCTGCATCGATTATTGCTTCTGCATTTCCTGCCCTGACTAGGGTCTCTACAACAGCCTCTTCAGGAATGACATTGACCAGGTCTCCACCTCTTGTGAGGATTGGATGGATCCTTACGTGGTCTGTATCCTTAAAGGTCTCTCTGTGATAGCCAAGAGCCGCCAAACCAAGGGATGCTGCGTTAAGTGCGTTGATTCCCTCCTCCGGAGCAGCTGCTGCATGAGCTGACTTTCCATGTACCTTAATCACTTTGCTTACAAAACCATTATTGGTTCTCTGGCTGAAGGTGATCTTATCGCTGTTGTTACTGTGATGAGCGATTGAAAGATCAATATCATCAAAGGCTCCAATCCTGATAAGTTCGCACTTACCACCGCCGTACTTTATTTTGCCTTCATCCTTAAGCTTATTCTTAAATTCAACCTCGCCGTACTCCTCAGCAGGTACCGCGAAGAATACTACCTGTCCATCCAGGGCCTTTGCAATTTCAGGATCCGATAAAGCAATGGCAGCTCCTGCAATTCCTGTAAGCTGAGCATGATGTCCGCAGCAGTGTGCCCCCTGAGTCTCCTGATTAAAATGTGGATGTTTTGGAATCCTTAAGGCATCCAGTTCTCCGATAAGCGCAAGACTTACGTTATCTTTTTTGTCCTGATTAAGATATGCCTTTACACCTGTTACAGCGTGTCCTTCTGTGACTTCAAGGCCAAGGTTCTTAGTTAAGGAAGCAAACTTTTCTGCTGTCCTGAACTCCTTGTAGCCAAGCTCTGCGTGATCATATACGTCCCTGGCAAAATCTATAAGTTCATCCTTATGTGAATCGATGATTTCGATTATCTTTTTCTCTATAGCATCCATGTTCCGTCCTCTTTTCTGCCGTTATCAGTTGTAGCTTGGAATTGACCAGAGCTTGTTGTACTTAGGTCCGTTGTTCTCCTTGATCCAGTTAAGGAACTCCTCTGACTGGTATGCATCCACAATGTCTTTTGCCCACTGGGAATCAGCATTGTCTGCATTCACTACAACCTGAAGCCAGAAGTCCTCTGAGAGATTCTCATTGAAAAGAGCTGTTGAAGGATCGATACCTGCGTTATAAACAACACTACCTGTGATAACGCCATAGTCAAAATCTGCAAGGCTTGTTGCAATATAGGATGTCTGAAGCTCGTAGAACTCAAGATTCTTAGGGTTGGACTCCACATCTTCTACAGAAGCTGTTGCAAAGTTTGTGCCGTCCTTAAGCTTGATCCATCCAAGATCCTGAAGCATTACAAATGCTCTTGCCTGGTTGCCTGCATCCTGAGGGATTGCGATTACCTGGCCCTCACCGATCTCATCAAGTGATTTGTGCTTCTCAGAGAATACTGAAGCAGGAACTGTTGGGATCTTTGAAAGCGCCACAAGATTTCCGCCTGACTGCTCATTGTATGCCTTCATGAATGCTGAATGTTGTTCAACAGACACATCTGCATCGCCTGCTGTGATTGCTGCATCAGCCTGGTTAAGATCCAGCTCTGAAACTGTAAATGTGTATCCCTTTTTCTCAAGGATAGGAATGATTGCTTCCTCAAAAAGTTCTGTATAGGGTCCAATACCCTTTGCATATACTAAAGCTTTTTTATCTGAATCTGTTCCCTTGGCATCAGCCTTAGCTGCTGCTCCGCATCCTGTAAGTGACATAACGGTCATTGCCCCAACCAGTGCTACTGCTGTGATCTTCTTTACAAATGTTGATTTTTTCATATTCTTTTCCTCCACTTTTTTTATTCTGAGCGCTAAGCGCTTAGTTTCTTAGTTATCTGTTTTACTGACTTACTCTTGCTTTAATTGCAAGATTGCTTCCAAGGCTCTGTATTACCTGGGTTATGATGATAAGGAATATTACAAGACTGTACATGAGTTCAAAGTTGAATCTGTTGTAACCATAGTTGAGAACCAGACTTCCGATTCCGCCTCCGCCGATATATCCTGCCATTGCGCTTGAACCAATAAGTCCCACAATTCCGGTTGTAAGGCTAAGGATAAGTGAACCCTTTGCCTCGGGAAGAATGAAGTAGAATATCAGCTGGAAGGGTGTTGCACCCATGGACTTTGCTGCCTCATAGATTCCCTTTCCCGTATCAAGCAGGGAATTTTCAATCAGCCTCGATAAAAGAGGTACGATGAAAATAGTAAGTGGTACGATTGCTGCTGTGGGCCCGATTCTGGTTCCGATTATGGCCTTTGTAAGGGGCATCACTGCCACAAGGAGTACCACAAAAGGTGTGCTTCGGATTACATTTATCACCACATTGATCAGAGTGTAGATTATCCTGTTCTCATACAGTCCGCCTTTTTTGGTGAAGACTAAAGCTATACCAATGATGAACGCAAGCACTGTACCGATCAGAAGTGAAATGCTTACCATGTATACTGTCTCATGGATAGCGGTATATATCTTTTCCATTGGGATTCCCAAAAACTGTTCTAACTGTGCCATTTAACCCACCTCTCTGAGAAGTTCTTCTTCTCCGTCAAGTTCTTTATAACCTACGCCGTGCAGTGTGAAGTACTGCTCCGCTCTTGCTATCTCTTTGTCTGAACCAACTATCTGTACTATATGTATTCCAAGGATCCTCTCCTGGATCTCACTGATATTTGCAAAAAGAATATTTGTCTCAATATCAAACTTCTTATTAACCTGGGCTATTACCGACTCTGTGCTGTCTGAGCTTAGGAACTTAAGTCTAAGAAGTTTGTAGTTTCTCTTATCTTCGTAAACACTCTTCATCAAAAGCTCCGGAACTTCATCCTGGATAACTGTCTTTACGAAGTTCTTTGTGATCTCCTCCTGAGGTTCGCTGAAGATATCAATGACATTGCCCTGCTCAACTATCCTTCCATCCTCCATGACTGCCACATGATTGCAGATGCTGGAGATCACATTCATCTCATGGGTAACGATCACTATTGTGATGTTCAGCTCCCTGTTTATCTTCTTTAAAAGAGCTAATATCGAATCTGTAGTTTTTGGATCCAGAGCACTTGTGGCCTCGTCGCTAAGAAGGATTGAAGGCTCTGTAGCAAGAGCTCTTGCTATACCGATCCTTTGCTTTTGCCCACCGGAGAGTTTACTGGGATAGACATCTTTCTTATCTTCAAGTTCTACGAACTCAAGAATCTTGTTTACCTTTTCCTCTATCTCTTTCTTTGGTGTGTGCTTGAGCTTAAGAGGAAGTGCTACGTTTTCGTATACTGTTTTTGTCTCCAGGAGATTGAACTGCTGGAAGATCATTCCGATGGTCTTTCTCTTGGCCCTTAGCTCTTTTGCATTAAGGCTGTAAATATCATCTCCATCTACTATCACTCTTCCTGAGGTTGGTTTCTCCAGGGCATTGATGGTTCGAAGAAGTGTACTCTTACCTGCTCCTGAGAATCCGATGATCCCGAATATATCACCCGTCTCGATCTCAAGGTTTATATCCTGAAGAGCATTGACTGTATTCTTCTTTTGAGTAAAGACCTTATTGATGTTTTCAAACTTTATCATATCCGCCTCCTCCCACCTGCAACGCTGCAGGACTGGTAGTTAAAAGTGATTTCCTTTGCTTGAATAGATACTAACATAGGCGCCGCTTCAGCAAAATCAAACAAATCTTATGGCTGCATATAAAAAATCCTTAAGGCCTCCAGTGTCCACCACATAAAAAAGACCGCCACACTTAGTGTGACAGTCCTTCATATAACTGCTCCATAGCCTGTTTTAGTATTGCTCTGGGGCATGCAATATTGATCCTTTCGAAAAGAGCTGTTTCCCGTCCGAAGATGATTCCCGGATCCAGCCAGAGCTTTGATCTGTTGACGATAATGTCTTCCAGTTCCTTGTGATTCTTTGTTACTTCTGAGAAATCAAGCCATATAAGGTAGGTGCCCTCAGGTTCTATAAGCTTTACCTTAGGGAGCTTTTCTTTTAAGAAGTCCCTTACATAAGAAAGGTTTCCCTGGAGATACTCTAATAGTTCATCCAGCCACTCTTCACCCTTTTCATAGACAGACATAGTGGCTACCATTCCCAGGGCATTTGGCTGACTGTATCCTGTTGCATCATTTTCTCTTTCAAAGGCTTTACGCACTTCCTCGTTTGGAATAATGATGTTTGAAACCTGGAGACCTGCCATGTTAAAGGTCTTGCTGCTGGAGGTTCCAAGTATGAGTTTTGTGGTATACTCATTTGGAAGACTCAGGAAAGATGTGTGCTTGTGACCGGGATAAACAAAGTCTGAATGTATCTCATCTGCAAAGACATATACATCATGCTTTTTGCAGATCTCAGCCAGTCTCAAGATCTCATCTTTCTTCCACACCCTTCCAACAGGATTGTGAGGGTTGCATAGAAGAAACATCTTTACATCGTTATCAATTATCTTTTTCTCAAAATCCTCAAAGTCGATCTCATAATGACCATCCTTTAGTATCAGCTGGTTATTGACCACTTTTCTGTCATTGGCCTTTATGGTTCCGCTAAAGGGATAGTACACCGGTTGCTGGATGATAACTGCATCCCCCGGCTTAGTATAGGCCCTTATGGCTAGGGCTATAGCATAAACAACTCCAGGAGTTACAACTATGTCTTTTCCATCAAAGGAAAAGCCGTGTCTTCTCTGATACCAGTCCCTGACTGTATTTCTGTACTTATCACCGGGATCTGTGTAGCCAAATATTCCATGGTTTACCCTGTCCGTAATATCTTTTAACACCTCATCAGGGAGCCTGAAATCCATGTCAGCAACCCACAGGGGAAGAAGGTCATCCCTGCCCTTTCGCTGCATTCCAAAGTCCCACTTGATGCTGTCTGTATTTCTTCTGTCATGTATCTCGTCAAAATTGTATAGTCCCATAGTCTTTACCTCCATACTTGATGGTACCACGGATTGCTTCGCTTGCGCTCCGGAAATCCTTTATATCATGATAATTGCTCCACGGCGAATGAGCCATGGAGCAATTTTATAGGTAGGATATGAAATGAAAGTGAAACTTTAAGCTTTTACATTATCAATCAGCGAAAAGAGGTGTTGAAAGATATCTGTCTCCTGAATCAGGAAGAAGCACTACGATTGTCTTTCCCTTATTCTCTTCTCTTTCTGCAAGGATTGTAGCTGCCTTCAGTGCTGCACCTGATGAGATACCAACCAGTATTCCCTCTGAAACTGCAAACTTCTTGCCCTCTGCAAATGCATCCTCGTTCTCGATTGCAATAACTTCATCGTAAACCTTGGTGTTAAGTGTGTCAGGAACGAAGCCTGCACCGATTCCCTGGATCTTGTGAGCTCCTGCTGTTCCCTTTGAAAGAACAGGGCTTGTTGCAGGTTCAACTGCTACTACCTTAACGTCAGGATTCTGCTCCTTGAGGTACTCACCAACACCGGTTACTGTTCCGCCTGTACCTACACCAGCTACAAAGATATCAACCTTTCCGTCGGTCTGCTTCCAGATCTCAGGACCTGTAGTTGCTTTATGTATAGCAGGGTTTGCAGGGTTTACAAACTGTCCAAGGATGATTGATCCTTCAATTTCTTTCTCAAGTTCTTCAGCCTTAGCGATGGCTCCCTTCATTCCTTTGGCGCCCTCGGTAAGGACGATCTGGGCGCCATAGGCTTTAAGGAGATTTCTACGTTCAACACTCATAGTGTCTGGAAGGGTAAGTATGGCTTTGTATCCTTTAGCTGCGGCAACAGCTGCAAGTCCGATTCCTGTATTTCCACTGGTAGGCTCAATGATGGTAGCTCCAGGTTTTAACTTTCCACTCTTTTCTGCATCCTCGATCATGCTAAGTGCTACTCTATCCTTAACTGATCCTGCAGGATTCAGGTACTCAAGCTTTGCAAGAAGTGTTGCTCCTGTAACTCCTGCTGCTTTTCCGTATCCGTTAAGCTTAAGTAAAGGTGTTCCCCCAATAAGTTCTAATGCGCTTTCTTTTATATCTGCCATGATGTTTTTCCTCCGTATCAGTTGTTCTTTTGTTTTGATAATCTGATGTTATCATGCTAAAAGATATATGAAAATTAAAGAAAGGTTATAGGAAGTAATAAGGTGAGGTTATCTGGTGATAAGCAAAAGTTTTCACCCAATGATCGGTTCCAGTTTCTTGTACACCGCCTCAGCAAAGATCCTGTGGCCTTCCTCGTCCATGTGCTCATCATCAATGGTGCTTGCTGTTACCACGTCGGAAGCTGCCAGGAATGCTGTGCCTCTCCTCTTTGCTATATCCTGATAGACCTGCTTTAGTTCTTTGCTGGTGACAACAGAATTACCATTGAACTCAGGATCCTTCTCAGGACGCCATACATCCTCACCAAGTGCCATAGGCGATATTAAAAGAATGTTCTCCGGCTCCACATACTTTTCCAGGATATCCAGACATTTCTCAATCCCTTTGCCTATCACATAGGCGGAGGCATTGTAGAAGGTCTTACAGTCATTGGTTCCCAGCATCAGGATTGCACCATCAAT
The DNA here is from genome assembly GCF_000702965.1 of Butyrivibrio sp. AE2032. Taxonomy (NCBI): domain Bacteria; kingdom Bacillati; phylum Bacillota; class Clostridia; order Lachnospirales; family Lachnospiraceae; genus Butyrivibrio; species Butyrivibrio sp. AE2032. The sequence continues at coordinate 764,360 of NZ_JNLF01000003.1, forward strand.
TGGATAGTGACTTTCAAGAAGTGGATCCAGTGAGGTAACGCCCTTCCTTCCTGGGCGAAGACCATCCTCAAATACTGTTGTCCTACCGCAAAGCCCCTCTTCCGCAACACGTATATCCTCAGCCTTTTCCTGCAGAAGGCTCGTCCACCTTACACCCCAAGGGTATCTTTCATGCGGATGCGAACCCGGAACCAGTCCCCATGTATTGGAATCACCAAATGCTAATATCTGTTTCATAAGTCACCTTCCTGTGTATATCTTTTACGTTTCTACGTTTACAATTATTACCTACAAAATCTCTTTTGTATAAGACATGGTGCTTATAGGCAGACATAAGGTTTTCTGATATACATAAAAAAGTGGCCCTGTCCCCCAAGGCCACTCAGCGTTTCTTCTGCAATTCTCATCTCTTCATGTATGTAAAGGTTGATGCGATCTCCTTGCTGTCGTAGATGCCTTCCATACCCTCGGCAAGACCTTTTCTGGTTACTGCCATGTAGGTACCGGGCTTTTCTACTTTGAAAAAGATCATTCCATTTTCATCGGTGTTGATGAACCTCTCAAAGTAGTTCTCACCGTCGTAGTGAACCACTATACAGGAAGCGCCCTTCACAGGGAACTTGTCGTATATGAGCTGAAGATGAAGCACATCTGTATCCGGCTTCCAAGGCTGCGGAACAAAGCTCACGCGGGACTCATGGATGAAGGGGATCACTCCCTCCTTCTCCCCAACAGTCACGCAGGTCTCATAGATCTGTGGGTAGTTCTTGGCATCCAGGATGTCTGGGTAGGTTCTGCGATCTCCCTCAAAGTACTCATCCTTTTCATTGCGGACGTAGTTGTTGTCGTATATTGCCATGATTGTCTGGATTCCTTCTGTTAAAGGTGTGAAGTCCAGATGATAGAAATCTCCCTGCTCATCTGTACCCTTTACAGGAGAAAGAGCTATTCTGTTGCCCATCTCGTCGCTGACAAAAGCCCTGAACTCATCAAGTCTGAAGAATCCGTCGGGACGCATGTTGTGTCCCCATCGCATCTTGGCGTGAACCTCTTCTCCTTTGCTGTAAACTGATTTATCAGTGGTGATCCAGGCCTCGTGACCGTACACCAGCATATCTGTAGTATCAACTCCTATTCTCATTTTTCAAATCTCCTTTTTCAAAAATTTATATCCCCCCGGGAGGGTGTTTGTATCCGTTTTTATTAATTATAATAGCATTAGCCTTAAAGAAACGGAGCAATATTATGAGTTATAAAATGATCGCCGGTCATGAACTTATCCCCGGCAAAACCATAAAAGATCACATTCACGTTGAGGGCACAGAGCTTCACATCCCCCACGTTTTTCTTTGTGGGGAGCATAAAGGACCCACTGTGCTAATCTCAGCCGGAATCCACAACGCAGAATACGTAGGTATTCAGGCAGCCATTGAGCTGTCAGGCGAACTGGATCCGTCTACCCTTTCCGGAAACGTCATAATCCTTCCTCTTGCAAATCGCTCAGGCTTTGAGAACCGCACCATGTCCATGGTCTACGAGGACGGAAAGAACTTAAACCGTGTATTTCCAGGCGATAATAAGGGCAGCGAAGCAGATCGCCTGGCCCACATGATCTTCAACGTATTCATAAAAAACGTGGACGCCTACATAGACCTCCACAGTGGTGACGGCTTCGAGAGCCTCATTCCCTATGCCTACTATCTGGGCAGTTCCCCTGCCGAAGAAACAGCCCGTCAGATGATTTCATGCATCGACACAAAGTACTGCGTCCGCTCCAGGTGCACCACAGGAGGAGCCTACAATCTGGCCTCAATCCACGGCGTTCCAAGTGTCCTTATAGAGCGGGGACAGCTCAGCCTCTTTAGCCGCGATGAGATCGAAGCAGACAAAGCTGATGTCATCAACATCTTAAAGTATCTGGGTGTCCTTGAAGGAAGCCACAAGTCCTACCCAAAGAAAGAGCTTACCGAGTACGATATTGATTCTCCCTGCACCGGCTGCTGGTATCCTTCCCTTGAAGTCGGAACAAGGTTCGCTAAAGGCGATTGTCTAGGCCAGATCCGTGACTACTTCGGCCATCCCATTCACGAATGTATCGCACCCTCAGAAGGAATCCTTCTCCACCAGTGCGCATCATTAAACGTAATTGAAGGTGATCCCCTTATCGCCTACGGCGTTCAAACAGGAAAAGAACTTTCGTAAGCCATTTTACTTGCAGGCCACAATCCTGAACATTGGCGTCGATGAATAGTTTATCTTCTCGGCGTCAGTCCATACCATTTTCCAGATGTCATCGCAAAGATCCACTGATGAATAGCCCAGTTCCAGCAGTTTATCCTTATCCCAGGCTGGTCTGGGCTTTTTTGACATTGGAAGCTCATAGGCTATGTTCTCCATAACCTCAAAGTTATCACCCATATTGAAATCTATGATAGCCTCCCTAGCTGCAGCCTCCCTGTCTCTGTCGTAGGCTTTCCTGGCTTCCTCGTCAAAGAGGTAGTGATACCAGTTGGCATCAAATACAATGAGTTTTCCGCCGGGCTTTAAAACCCTCATCCACTCCTCGTAGCATCTGCAGGGATTCTCCAGCACCCATGTAAGATTCCTGTTAACTATCACATCAAAGGTATCATTTTCAAACTCCAGGGAATCTGCATTCATCCTCTGGAAGATTATGTCGTTCGCATGCTCACCGGCATTCTTTCTGGCTTCTTTGAGCATCTCCTCTGTACAATCAACTGCATTCGGGAAGTACCCAGCCTGGGCAAGGAGAATTGCAAAAAATCCGGGTCCTGTGCCAATATCCAGAACCCTTATCTCCTCCCTTGGCTTATCAGGAAATAAAGACTCCATGGCATAAAGCCATCTCTCATTCATTCCCCAACCAAACTCTTCCTGATTTAACTTCGAATAACTATCGGCTCTCTGAGTCCAGTATCCGATAATCCTTTGCATCATTTCTTCTGACATTACTTATAAACTCTGCTTTCTAGCATTTTCGATAAGAAGTTTCGTGTACTCATCCCTGGGATTTTCAATAACCGCTTTTGTCTCCCCCTCTTCCACGCAAACTCCGTCCTTCATTACCATTATGTTCTCACACAGCATTCCCATAAGGGCAATGTCGTGAGATACGAAAATCGCGGCGAAATCTCTTTTCTCCCTAAGTTCCTTAAAGGCCTTTACTATCTGTGCCTGGGTTGAAACATCCAGCGCACTGGTGATCTCGTCGCAAAGAAGGATATCCGCTCCGCTGTTAAGGGCCCGAACTATCGACATTCTCTGGCACTCACCGCCTGACAGTTCCCTCGGTCTTTTATATAAAAGAGCTTCATCTAGTAGTGCAGCTTCCAAAAGCCTTTTCAGCTCGGCCTCACATTCCGCAGAATTGCACTCTTTAATTGACTCCACAACCTTCATCTTCGGGTCAAAAGAGCTGTAGGCGTCCTGAAACACCATCTGCAAAAACTTCCCGGCGTATCCGCACTTCTTACTAGTGTATTCTTCATCCCGATAAAAAAGGTGTCCTTCGTCTGCTCTCTCAAGTCCTGCGATAAGTCTAAGCAGGGAACTCTTTCCTGATCCGCTCTCTCCTACAATGGCAAGAAACTCGTTCTCATGGAGAGTGAAGGAAATATCGTTAACCGCCAGGATTTCTTTATCCTTACTTATAAACTTTTTTCTAAGTCCTGTTCCTCTGAGTAAATCCATCTATCTTCTCTCGTAAAACTCTTCTATTATCATGCCAGTTTAGGCACATCCTCAATAAGGCGTTTTGTATACTCTTCTTGCGGCGACCCTATGATCTGGTCCACATCTCCCTGCTCGATCATCTTCCCTTTGTACATGATGGCAATCTTGTCTGCTATCTTCCTGGCAAGGCCCAGATTGTGGGTTACCATTAGGATGGTTGTTCCAAGCTCATTATTTATTCTCATAAACTCTTCGATTACCATATCCTGGGTGTTAACGTCCAAAGCAGAAGTTGGCTCATCACAAAGAAGGAGCTTTGGCTTAAGGAGCATGGCTGCTGCCACAGCAACTCTCTGATTCATTCCTCCGCTGAGCTCGTAAGGTCTCATTTTCACGATACCCTCAGCATCCTTAAGTCCCATCTTTTTAAAGGTGTCTATTACCTCTTCCTTTTTGTAGCTGATTCCATGGCTCTCCATAGTCTCTTTTATCTGAGGCTCGTACCTTCTTATGGGGTTGAAGGAACCTGCAGGGTTCTGGGGGATAACACCAATAGTTTCGCCAAGAAGTTTCCTCTTGCCAGATGCCGAAAGGAAGGTTATCTCCTCCCCCTCTAAAACCACCATTCCTCCATCTACACTAAGGCCCTTAAAACCTGTGATTGCCTTAAGGAGTGTAGATTTTCCAGAGCCACTCTCACCTACAATACAGACTATCTTTCCACTAGGCACAGTGAGGCTTACGCCTGAAAGAACCTGCTTATCCTCATATGAAGCTGAAAGCTCTTTTACCACTAAAATATTGCTATCCATCATAAATCCCTATAATCCATTACCACATCGCCCAGGTAATTAAAAACCGTGATCGTAATGATAGTTGCCAGGGCTGGGAAGATTACTGCCCAGGGTGCTATCTGTATGTACGCTCTTGCCTCACTTATCATGGATCCCCACTCTGCCTGAGGCGGAACCACACCAAGTCCCAGGAACGAAAGACCTGAAAGGCCGATCATGGTTGTTCCAATCTGTGTGAGGGCATTGGTAAGTATTGGTGCAAGAATATTAGGCATAATATGCCTGAACATAATGTATCCGGTGCTCTTTCCAGCAAGGATGGCCGTCTTGATATAAGGCTCATTCTTTATGGAAAGAGTGTGGCTTCTGGCAAGTCTTGCAAAGCCAACCCACATGGTTATCCCAAGGGCTATCATGGCACCTTTAAGTCCACCGCCAAGTATACCTGCAACAGCAATTGCCACTACCATCTGAGGAAAAGAAAGCATGATATCTGCAAATCTCATGAGGATATGATCTACTACTCCTCCAAAATAGCCGCACAAAATCCCTATAACCGTGCCGATCACAAAAGATATTGCCACAAGGAAAAATGTTGCAGCTATGGTAGTCCTTCCACCGTAGATGATCCTTGAAAGCACGCACCTTCCCAGGTTATCAGTTCCAAAGGGATGCGACAGACTCGGTGGTTTCCTGATGTACAACGCATTTGTGGCATAAGGATCATTGGGCGCAAAAATACCCGCAAAGGTCACTACCACTATCAGCAGGATAGCCAGGACCGATGCTATGATGATCCTTCTCATTAACTTTTTTCTTGTCTTTTCACTTCGTGTAATCATGTCTTAACTCTTGGATCCAGCAGATGATAGCAAAGATCAGTCAGCTGGTTTATCACTACATATATAGTTCCCATGATGATCACAAATCCCATGATCACGGGATAATCCCTGGCTGTAATGGAATCCATCACAAGCTTTCCGATTCCCGGCCAGCGGAAAATTGTCTCAATTACTACGGATCCTCCCATAAGGGTTCCGATCTGAAGTCCTATTATGGTTATCACATGTCCCAGAGAATTTCTGATGACATTTACCGCGATGTATAGCTCTTTTACCCCGCGAAGCCTCATGCCCGTCACATAGTCCTCAGACAGCTGAGTTATCATCTCTGATCTCATCTGCCTCGTGAACCTGCTTATCATAGGAATAGACAGTGACAATACCGGAAGTATAAGTCCCTTAAATGTTCCGTCTGCGATAACCGGGAAGAGATCCATCTTTATGCAAAAGAAATACATCAAAAGTACAGATATAAGGAAGTTAGGAAGTGAATTCCCCACGAAAGAAATGATCCTTATAATGTGATCTGAGATCTTATCCTTTTTAAAGGCTGATAAAAGAGCCAGTGAATAAGAAATGATAAGTGAGAACAAAAGGCTGGTTGTTGCCAAAGTCAAAGTCTTTTGTAGTCCCTTCATGAGCTTAGGAGCAACAGGAAGATCGTCCTTGAAGGACTGACCAAAATCCCCCCTGACAACTCCAAAAAGCCATTCTCCATATCTGACGAAGAATGGCCTTAAAAGTCCAAGTCTTTCCTGCTCAGCAAGAAGTACCTCTTTTGTCACAATTACCCCCTGAGATGTCAGCCTTTTTTCGGCTGGATCTCCGGGAGCAATGTAGAGTAGGGTAAATACAAAAAAGCTGAGAATCAGGAGGATTATTACTAATCCTGATATTTTTGCAGCTATTTTTTTAATCACTGAATGTCTGTCTCCGCGCTTACACCATAGAAGTCAAATGGGATATTCTCTGCAAATCCGCTGACGCCCTTTCTAAGTACTGTTGTGTTGTTGAACAGTCCAACATAACCAAAGGCATTGTCATCGATTGCGATCTGAACTATCTCATTTGCAAGCTGTGCTCTCTTTGCTGTATCTGTCTCAAACTTAAGCTGGTCGATAAGCTCCTGGCAGTGGTCATCGCTGAATCCGCCACAGTCATAGTAACCACCCTCTGAGAGAGTTGACTCGATGAAGTAGAGAGGATCACCTGACTTATCTGCGATTGAGCAGTAGAGAGCCAGATCAAAGTCGCTGTTTGCGATATATGTTGAATCAGGATCTTCGTAAACTGAAAGTGTTGAGTCTACACCGATCTCCTTAAGCTGCTCCTGGATAAGAAGTGCCAAAGTATCAAGGGATCTTGCTGCGTAGTAAGCGATGTCGATTGAAAGCTTCTTTCCACCCTTAGCATAGAATCCGTCTGAACCAAGCTCGTAACCGTCAGCTTCCAAAAGCTCTTTTGCCTTGGCTGTGTCAACAGCAGGAACTGTAACCTTACCATAAGCAGTCTTTGTTCCGAAAGGTCCAACTGCTGGTGAAACTGTTCCTGAAAGATATGCTGCGATCTTGTCCTTATCAACTGTGAGGTTGATAGCTTCTCTTACAGCATCGTCAAGTCTGTCCTCGTTAAGGATGTAGAACTGAAGTCTTGCGCCAGGGATTGAAACTACGTTGTACTTGTCAGGCTCTGCGTTGTAAACCTCAAGAGCTGCTGAAGATACGCTGTTGTAGCAGTCGATCTCGCCACTCTGCATAGCAAGGAGCTTAGGATCATCCTCCTGCATGTAGTAGAATACCGCGCCGTCAAGCTTAACGTCTCCGCCCCAGTAATTTGCGTTCTTTGCAACAGTTACATCTCCTTCGGGAACGAAGGTCTCGATAACAAATGGACCTGTGCAAACAGGTGCATTGTCGAAATCTGTTGTTGCATCAAGATCGATCATACCAAGTTCAGGTGTAGCAAGGTCATTCTTCATTGTAGGATAAACATCAGGTGTTGTGATGGTAAGAGTCTTATCATCAACAGCCTCGATAGTGAAATCTGCAAGATACTCAAATCTTGAGTTAACCTCTGCTGCTCTCTTAAGGTTCTTTACAACCATCTCTGCTGTGAGAGGGTTTCCGTTAGAGAAAGCAACGCCGTCATTAAGAGTGATTGTCCAGGTATTTCCGTCTGCTACTGCGTCCTTTGCAAGGCAGGAAACAACGCTTGAGTTCTCATCCATCTTGAAGAGAGCCTCTGAAATACCATAAATAGATGTGTACCAGCCATAGTATTCCTTATGAACATCAAGGCTTGGGTATGCAAATGATGCTGCTGTCTTAAGGATCTTAGGCTCTGTGCTCTCTGTTGTAGCTTCAGCCTTCTGCTCCTCAGTAGCTGCTGTCTGTTCTGTCTGCTGTGAAGCTTCCTGAGTCTGTGTTGCTGCGTTATCTGCTCCTGCACCACAGGCTGCCATGACCATAGACATGGTTGCTGCCAGAATGGCAGTTAAGATTTTTTTCTTCATAATGTTTCTCCCGTTTCTGTTTTATCACTGCGCTTAATTAAATTAATCTTTCGCACAGAAAACGTTACCACGCAAAAAAAGAGCTAACAAGCCCCCTGGGGGGTTATTAGCTCTCTTTAAAATATGAATTATTTGTTAATTCTCAGTTATATCTGCTCCAAAGTACTTCTCAGAAATCTTCTTAAGAGTTCCGTCACTTCTAAGCTCTGAAATAGCCTGGTTGATAGCTTCCCTCAAGGAATCATTGTCTGAACCCTTTGCAAGAGGAATAGCGTACATTGTCTCTTCGCCATCAACTGCTGCCACCTTAAGCTCTGTGGTTCCTGTGGTCTTGAAGTAGTCCTGGGCTGAAGTGTTGGCATTGATGGTTGCATCAACGGTTCCGTTAAGTACCAGAGTCATGGTCTCACCAAGTGTATCCACATTTGATACTGTTGCACCGTGCTCCTTACCCATTGCCTCATAGGTTGATCCTGCTGAGTTTGCAGTTGTCTTTCCTGCAAGATCATCAAAGGATGAAATGGTGTCGTTAGACGCCAGAGTAACTACAACAGCATGATCATAAGCATAGGGATGTGTGAAATCATAGGTATCCTTGCGGTCGTCAGTTACATCAACACCGTTGGCCATCATATCGAAGGTTCCGGTTGTAACGCCTGTAAGGCCTCCGTCAAATGCAACTTCCTTAAAATCAGGCTCAACGCCCAGCTTTTCTGCGATTGCTGCTGCAACCTCCACATCGAATCCAACCAGCTCATCTGTGGTCTCATCATGATATGTAAAAGGAGCCCAAACGCCTTCAGTTGCAATGGTTATCTTTCCTGCTGCCTTGATACGAGCCAGGTGATCCCCGTTTGCATCTCCTGCAGAAGATGCGCTATTGCCTGCTGCTCCACAGCCTGCGAGGGTTGTTGCTGCCAAAACTGTTGCCAGTATTATTGATAGATTTTTCTTCATAATCAGTCCCCTTTCCTCTGTCACAGTATTTCTAGTTTAAAATTAGATTGTGTAAAATGCATTTGCATCATCATACATCATTTTTCTGTTAAACGCAAGAACTCTTTTGTCCGGCTTTCCTTCGGATTGTCAAAGAACTCAGCTGCAGAGCCCTCTTCCACAACTTTTCCATTTGCCATAAATACCACATGGGTCGATACTTCTTTTGCAAAAGAAAGCTCGTGGGTTACTACGATCATGGTCATTCCCTCTTTTGCCAGGTCCCTCATAACCTCTAAAACCTCTGCAGTAAGCTGTGGATCCAGTGCTGATGTGGGCTCATCAAAATAGATGATCTCAGGATCTGTAGCCAAAGCCCTTGCTATTGCCACTCTTTGCTGCTGTCCGCCGGAGAGCTGGCTTGGATAATAATCCGCAAGCTCAGCCATTCCAACCTTTGTCAGAACTCCCATGGCTTTTTCATGGGCTTCTTTTGCCGGGATCTTTCTTGCTGAAGTCAGGCCCAGAGTAACGTTTTGTATGGCAGTCTTGTTGGCAAACAGGTTGTAGTTCTGGAACACAAAACCGGTTCTTTTTCTGATACCTGCAATCTCGGACTTGGTCACAGCTGAAAGGTCGTAGGTCTTACCATCAAATACGAACTGGCCTCTGTCTGCGCTCTCAAGAAAATTTATGCACCGAAGGAGCGTGGTCTTACCGGACCCGGAAGGCCCCAGCACTGAAACCACGTCACCTTTATCTACTATTATATTCACGCCCTTAAGAACTTCATTTCCCTCAAAGGCCTTATGTATTTCTTTTACCTCTAAAAGAGCCATCTTAACCTCTAATCATATTCCTGCGCTTTGGGTCAGCGCCATATCACTTCACCTGCATCCTCAGATTACTTGCGCACGCCGTAGCTTCCAAGGATTTTCTCACCCTTCTTCTGAAGGAAGGTAAGTACTGTACAGAACAGAAGGTATACAAGCGCAACCTCAATATAAAGTGGCAGGTAGTTGTAGGACTGGCCTGCGATCTGCTTGGTCCTTGTGAACATTTCCACCACGGTAATGCTGGAAGCAAGAGATGTGTCTTTTACCATGCTGATCAGAGCATTGAAAAGAGACGGGAATGCAGTCCTGAAGGCCTGTGGCAAAATGATATGCCACATGATCTGCATGTAGTTCATTCCTACGCAGTAACCGGCTTCCAGCTGTCCTGCCGGAACTGCCTCCATTGCTGCACGCATGGTCTCTGCGCTGTAAGCTCCCTCGTTGACGGTGAAAACGATGACTGCCATGACAAAGGGATTTATACTGATCCCCAGAAGAGGCAGTCCGTAAAAAGCCACCATGAGCTGAACCAAAAGAGGTGTTCCTCTGATGATCCAGATGTAGATCCTGCTGATCTGCTGAAGTACCGGGACCTTGGCATATTGCACCATGGCCACCAGAACTGCCAACACCGTCGACAGGATGAAGGCAATCACCGCCAGTGGCAGGGTCACCTTAAGTCCATATTCTAATATCTTGGGAAAAGAGCTGATAAGCAGCTCTAAAGTTTTTTCATTAAACATTTGCTGTTCCTATTTTTGCCTCGCTATCTGAGGCGGGTTATTTACTGCCGCGTGGGCGCGTTCACCGGGGCATCTTCATTAAACTTTCGGAGTTCCGTCATTGCCATGGGTACTGCCACAAAAAGGGAGAGCACGTCGGCACAGGCCTGGGCCATCTCGACTCCCGTGATTCCCAAAAACTGTGGAAGTATAAGGATCAGAGGGATGAAACAAAATCCATTTCTGGCAGAAGCTGTGATACTTGCCTTGAATCCCTTTCCAATGGACTGGAGCATCATGTTACTGATAACTATTGCACCTGAGAGCGGTTGTGCTGCACTCATGAAACGAAGTGCCTTGATACCAACTTCAATGGCTGCCGGATCCTTTGAGAAAAATGAAATGATCTGCGGAGCAAGAACGAAGAAAGTTGCACCGATAGCTATCAGAAAAACAGTAGAAACCTTTACACAGAAGATAAAGCCTTCCTTAACACGCCTGTAGAGTCCTGCGCCGTAATTGAAGGAGCACACCGGCTGATAGCCCTGGCCAAATCCGATAAGAGCTGAGCCCATCATCAGCATGAGCCTTCCGGCAACGGACATTCCGGCGATGGCTGCATCTGAACCGATTGCACCTGCTGTTCTGTTGAGAAGTAATGTTGAAATGGCTGCAAGGCCCTGACGGAACAGGGATGGCGATCCACCGTTTATAATCTCTTTTGTATAGTGCCAGTTTATATGTACATTCTTAAGGCTCATCTTGATGTTCTCACCCTTGCTGGTTCCGATGAGAAGTACGATGAAACTGGTAAACTGTCCCATAATAGTGGCGATGGCTGCTCCTCTGACCTCCATATGGAATCCCAGTATAAGCAGTGGATCAAGAACGATGTTCATAACCGCACCGCACATAAGACCTATCATAGCGTAGACAGCTGCTCCCTGGAACCTCAGCTGATTGTTGATGACAAACTGAGCCATCATGAAGGGCGCACCGATAAGGATTATCCTCATGTAGTCCTTTGTAAACTGCAGTGTTGTTGGTGTTGCTCCCAGGAAATCTGCAATGGGCTCCACCAAAATGTTACCCATCACTGCGAAGATCACACCAACTATAAGTGCCATAGCAAAGCTGGTAGAAGCCATTTCATTGGCCTCCTTGTGATTCTCAGCCCCAAGCATTCTTGAAATGTAGTTTCCTGAGCCGTGGCCAAAGAAAAATCCAAAGGCCTGAATAATAGCCATAACAGTAAACACAAGGCCTACAGAAGCTGTGGCTGCTGTGTTCACCGCCGGGTCCGATGAGACTCTGGCTACAAAGAATGTGTCTGCAGTATTATATATGGCTGTTACCATCATGCTGATGATGGTTGGTACCGACAGCGAAAGTATGAGCTTTGGTACCGGCGTCTGAGTCAGGTACTCACGCCTGTTTTGTGGTTGTTTCATTGGTGTTACGTCCTTTAGAGAATCCTCTTTCGTGCAATTTATTTGCACTTAACTCATCATATCACATTGTGTCAAGCGAGTTGGTCTATTTTATTGGATTGCAGCTTGATTACTGCTCCTCCTTGAGGGCGTCAAACTTTGCCTTCATGGTGGGATTGTTTTTGGTCAGCTTCTTAACACTGACATCATCCACCTTGCTGTTGGCAATTCTAAGCTGGTTGTCCGAGCCAAGGAGCTCTTTCTTAACCTTTTCAAGATGCTGGATTGTCTTGTCGATCTCCTCGATTGCATTGTCAAAGTGCTTGTGAGCAATATCGTAGTTACGACTGAAATCATCCTTGAATTTCATAAGGCTGTCTTCAAAATTGGAAATATCGATATCCTGATTGCGGACTACAGCCAGCTCCTGCTTATAGGTCAGGGCGTTCAGGGCTGCATTACGAAGCAGGGTTATTATAGGAATAAAGCACTGGGGACGAACCACGTACATCTTGTCGTATCTGTAGGAAACATCAACGATTCCGGCATTGTACAGCTCGCTGTCGTTCTCAAGAAGGGAAACCAGAACTGCATATTCACAGTTCTTTTCCTTTCTGTCCTTATCAAGCTCCTTGAAGAAATCCTCGTTCTTGTGCTTGGTAGCTGTCTCGTCCATTTCGTTCTTCATCTCGAACATGATGGAGATCAGCTCTACGCCGTTTTCATCTGTCTCTCTATAGATATAGTCGCCCTTACTTCCGGTTCTGGCGTCATTGTCCTTTTCAAAATATGCATTCTTAAAGGCTGTGGGACGCAGCTGGTTGAACTGTATCTCACAGTGCTGCTCTAAGGTCTCACCCACCATCTTAGTAGACATCTTAGTCTTAAGGTCCTTATAGAACTCAACCTCTTTTTCCTTCTGCTCAAGAAGGATCTTGCCCCTTTCCTTCTCCTGCTGTATTGCAGCCTCCAGATCATGGGTCTTCTGATTTAGCTCGATCTCAGTGGCATGAGCCTTCTCATTAAGCTCATTCAGCTGGGCATTCTTTTCATCCTCAACCTTCTTAACAGCCTCCATGACAGCGAGCTTTTGCTTATCGTCTACGGATTTCAGTTCCAATGAAAGCTTCGTGTTCTGCTCCTGAGCCTTTCGAAGTTCCTCTTTTAGCGCCTCAATATCCTGAGCCTGTCTATCCCTTAATGCGCCAATTTCTTTGACTTGCTGCTCTTTCAGGTCTCCGATCTCCTTGACCTGCTGTTCTTTCAGGTCACCCATTTCTTTGATGCGCCCTTCCTTCAGAGCCTCAATTTCCTTGGCGCGCTCTTCCAGCTCTTTCTCGTACTGCTCTTTTGTGCGGAGTGTGATCTCTGTCTCCTTGGCTGAGATCTCCAGCGCATGCTTCTCCTCCAGATGCCTCTGAAGCTCACTGGTGCGCATATTCAGGTCCTTTTCAAACTCCTTATCCCTGATCTGCTGCACAATGGAGCTCAGCTCCGTATCATCTACAGTAAATGCCTGTCCACAATGTGGGCACTTAAGTTCTGCCATAATTTCATACCCCCACAAACGCGGCTCTCTTATCAGTTCTGTCAAAGCCTCTTACATTTTCCGCCGCGATTTTAACCCTATTAGCCTATTCTATCAGAAATTATATAATAATGCTCCCTGCATGTCCCTTAAATTATCAACATGCCTTAGCCTCAAAGTCATGGCTGTCCAATGATTTGAAGCCTTTGGGAGGCTTATACAGCTAGGTTTTTCATGAGTAATCCTCTGAAACACCCGCTCTAGATGAAAAAACAATCCATGAAGAAGGTGCTTTTCATGGGTAATTTCTAAATACTGCCGATTTAGATGAAAAATCATTCTCTGGAGCCAGATTTTTTCATAGGTAATTCCACAAAATGACCATTTCAGATGAAAAACTCTCTTTGCTTGGTTGACATGCCCCACTCGACGCTTTGCTGGGCTGTTCCTGGAGTCTGAGCCTGAGGCATTGATTCCTAGCCACCCCTTTAGGGGCCTGCCCTTTACGGGTTCTGGTGGAAGCGCTACAATGCTGTTCCGCGACGGTAATGCTGTGGGCTGTTCCTATCATCTTCACCGTCGGCATGACGTTCCCAGCGTTTCCAACAGGTTCCGTCAAGGGTGGCGATGCAAAAAGAAAAAACCCTGGCTGGAGGCATAAAAAAGCCCCAGGGCCTGTCATGGCCTTGGGACTGGTCAATTCTGCTCTGCCAGAGCTCTGCAAAAGCTCTATCAGCTTCTCTTATACATAGGTATTGTCTGGAGCTTGTGCAGGTTCAGTCTGTGAAGGCGATCAATCTTCTCCTTGATGGCTTCGTCCTCGATCTCGCCGGTGCGAACGTACTTGTCCAGCATAGCGTAGGTGAAGCCAAGCTTGTCCTCATCTGACATTCCTGAAAGTCCATCGGATGGAGTCTTGTGGATCAGGTCGGCAGGAAGTCCAAGCCCGTCGCCAATCTGAAGCATCTCGCTAACCAGGAAATCTGAGCAAGGGCTGAAGTCTCCGGCTGCATCGCCATACTTGGTTGAATAACCAACGTAGTCCTCTGATGCATTGCAGGTGTTAGCAACACGTCCTCCCTCGGGAAGTGACTGAGCAATGGCATAAAGTGTAGCCATGCGGAGTCTTGGAGGAGTATTGATAATCGCATCCTTGCCAGGCTCAACGCCGGCTGTCTTAAGGGCCTCTATCTCGCCCTCAAAAGCCTTAGCAATATTCACAGTATAATTCCTGATTCCAAGAATCTCACAAACCTTCTGTGAATCTGAAATGTCCTTCTGCTCACCGTTAGGCATCATGACGCCCACAACTCTGTCCTTGCCAAGAGCCTTAACAAGAAGGGCTGCCACGATTGAAGAGTCTTTTCCGCCTGAAATTCCAATCACAGCATTTGCCTTAGGTCCGTTATTTTCAAACCAGTTCTGGATCCAGGAGACGATATTTTCAATCTCTTTTTTAGCATCAAATTTGCTCATTTTCCATTCTCCAATCAATGCATCTCTGAAGATAATCAACGTAGTTAGGGTTCTTGCACATGCCCTTGCCTTCTACGTCAGAAACCTTGGCAACATCCTGTCCGTTGCAGGCTGTGGTCTTCATGACAATGTTAAGGGCAGGAACCTTTGTATCATTGGCAATGTATGTTCCGATTCCGAAAGCAACCTTTGCTCTTCCGTTAAAGTGCTCGTTGATCTTGTTAGCACGCTCAAAATCAAGGCTGTCACTGAACAGCAGTGTCTTTGTCCTAGGATCGATTCCAAGGCTCTCGTAGTGAGCAATCATCTTCTCGCCCCACTCAATAGGATCTCCTGAGTCGTGGCGAACACCGGAAAAGAGAGTTGAGAATGTCAGCTGGAAGTCGCGAAGGAAGCAGTCTGTAGTGATAGCATCCGTAAGGGCTGTTCCGTTCAGGATTCCATACTCCTTTACCCAGTAGTCAAGAGCATACCAGTTAGAATATGCAGGGTTATGCTTGTGGTTACCCTGACCTACGCACATGATCCACTCGTGAGCCATGGTTCCAACAGGAGTAACTCCAAGTTTCTTAGCTAGGAGCACATTTGATGTTCCAACAAACTTTGAGCCATCACCAAGGTTAGCATTTTTAAGCTTAAGTACAGCCAGCTCCTGAGCCTCAGCAGAGAGTCTTCTCCTGAGTCCGAACTCACTGAAGGCTCCTAGCTTATATGTTCCATCAGTTAAAAGAGCTATCTTCGCATCAAGTCTCTCTTCAAAGGACTCCATCAGTTCTGAATAATCATAAGCCATTCTGAAGTAAACTTCGTTAACTATGGCAAGAGTAGGTATCTCATACATTGAGGTGTTGAGCCAGGTTCCGTTTGTCTCGATAGCCAGACCACACTCAGCATCTGTGGTAATAGTAAAGTCCTCATATCTTGGATGCCACAGGCGAAGGAAATCAACATAGGATTTCTTTATCCATTTGATAGTTGAAAGGTAGTTGAGCTCATCCTCGGTAAAGTTTAAGTCACAGTAAAGATATATCTGTCTCTTGATCTCCTCAACCATCTCCGCTGTGAACTTCACGTCCTTGTTACGGCATCTGAAAGTCCAGGTGGTGGTGTAGTCTGGGAAATTGTGGTAAATAGCCTGGCCCATAGAAAATTTGTACAGGTCAGTTTCAAGTAAGCTGTCAATAACTGGATTCATTGGATCCTCCTCAAGTTTTCCTGTCTTTAGCAGGTATTCTCTAAATACTGCATTTATATCATCTGACAGATCCATAGGATTTTCACGGATCTCTGTTCCGCTGACATTAACTATGGTCCTGTCCACCAGATTAAATGTGTGCTCGGGATATATGGGACCAAGCTTTTCCACATAGGAAGGCTCTCCTGTATACCAGTTGAAATGTGCCGAGTCTGGAGCTATCCCCGCCGACTCAAAAAGCTCTTTTCCCCAGGCAACCCAATTCTCATGGGTGAAGGTGCCATCAAGGCCGATCTTCTTGTCATCGATAAGGGCAACGGTAACACGTCTATCCTCCCGAAACATCTCTTTTACCAGCTTGTAGCGCACAGTAAAGGGAAGGAATTCCTTGCCCCTGTCCTCCTGGTAACCACAAACTGCTATTATCATTCTGTCGTTTTCTTCCAGAGCTCTTTTCACTAGAGACTCATGTCCCTTGTGAAAGGGAATGAAACAACCGAAAACAATTCCTATATTTTCCACTGCATTTACTCCTTATTTCAACGCATTTGCAATGTCTGCGATCAGGTCTTCCTTGTCCTCAAGACCACAGCTCATTCTAACAAGACCTGCTGGGATTCCAGCCTCGGCAAGCTGCTCATCTGTCATCTGGCGGTGAGTTGATGTGGCAGGATTCAGGCAACAGGTTCTTGCGTCTGCAACGTGGGTTTCAATGGCTGCAAGCTTAAGCTTCTTCATGAAGCTCTCTGCAGCAGCTCTTCCGCCCTTAAGTTCGAAGGAAACAACTCCGCAGCCGCCGTTTGGCATGTATTTCTTGGCAATCTCATAATATGGATCGCTCTCAAGTCCGGGATAGCTAACCTTTGCAACCTGCTCCTGCTCCTGAAGGAACCTGGCAACTGCAAGGCCGTTCTCAACATGGCGAGGCATTCTCACATGAAGGGACTCAAGACCCAGATTCAAAAGAAATGCATTCTGTGGTGACTGTATACAACCAAAGTCACGCATGAGCTGGGCTGTAGCCTTTGTGATGAAAGCACCTTCTTTGCCGAACTTCTCAGCATAAATAATTCCGTGATAAGAATCATCTGGCTGTGTAAGACCCGGGAACTTGTCAGCATGTGCCATCCAGTCGAAGTTACCTGAGTCTACGATAGCTCCGCCCACTGCAGCACCGTGGCCGTCCATGTACTTAGTTGTTGAATGTGTAACTATATCTGCTCCCCACTCGATAGGTCTGCAGTTAACAGGTGTTGGGAATGTATTGTCTACAACAAGAGGAACGCCGTGTCTGTGGGCAGCATTTGCAAATTTCTCAATATCAAGAACAGTAAGCGCAGGGTTTGCAATAGTCTCTCCAAAAACTGCCCTTGTGTTGTCCTTAAAAGCTGCGTCCAGCTCCTCATCTGAAGCTGTTGGTGAGACGAAGGTAACTTCTATTCCCATCTTCGCCATGGTTACAGCGATGAGGTTGAAGGTTCCTCCATAGATTGATGAAGATGCCACAATGTGACTTCCGCATTCACAGATATTAAATAGTGCAAAAAAGTTTGCTGCCTGTCCTGAAGATGTAAGCATTGCTGCACATCCACCCTCAAGAGCTGCTATCTTGGCTGCAACATGATCGTTAGTCGGATTCTGAAGTCTGGTGTAGAAATACCCTGAAGCCTCCAGATCAAATAATTTTCCCATGTCCTCACTGGTATCATATTTGAAAGTAGTGGACTGAATGATGGGTATCTGCCTAGGTTCTCCGTTTCCTGGAGTGTATCCGGCCTGAACACATCTGGTGCCAATTCCCTGACTCATTTTATTTCCTCCGTATGTTCCTTATTCTTAAGCTTTTTGACGATTATATCACTATATTGCATGTAATGGTATAATACTTTCAAATTGTAAACACGTAGTAATAGGAGGAAGAAGAAAATGAGCATTAGAATCGGTATTCTGGGTTACGGAAACCTGGGCAAGGGCGTAGAGCTTGCAGTGGCTGCAGCACCTGATATGGAGCTGGTAGCTGTTTTTACAAGAAGAGATCCATCTTCGCTTACTATTAAAACAAGTGGTGTTCCTGTTGTCTCCACCAATGATGTTGAGAACTGGAAAGATAAGATAGACGTAATGATTCTTTGCGGCGGAAGTGCTACAGATCTGCCGGTTCAGACACCTCAGTACGCTAAGCTTTTCAACGTTGTCGACAGCTTTGACACTCACGCTAGAATTCCTGAGCATTTTGCAAACGTAGATGCTGCTGCCAAGGAAGCTGGCAAGATCGCTGTCATATCCTGTGGTTGGGATCCGGGAATGTTCTCACTTGCAAGAGTTTACTCCAATGCCATTCTTCCTGAGGGAAATGATTACACATTCTGGGGTAAGGGCGTATCCCAGGGACATTCAGATGCCATCAGAAGAGTTAAGGGCGTAAAGAATGCCAAGCAGTACACAATCCCTGTAGAGAGTGCTCTGGAAGCTGTAAGAAGTGGTAAGAATCCTGAGCTCACCACTAGGGACAAGCACACAAGAGAGTGCTTCGTTGTTCTAGAGGAAGGTGCTGATGCTGCAGCCGTAGAAAAAGAGATCAAGGGGATGCCAAACTATTTCGCAGACTATGACACAACCGTTCACTTCATCAGCGAAGAAGAGCTTCTTAAGAACCACAGCGGAATGGCTCATGGCGGCTTTGTTTTCAGAAGCGGAAAGACTGGCGCAGATAAGGAGCACAATCACATCATTGAATACAGCTTAAAGCTTGATTCAAACCCTGAGTTCACCACAAGCGTACTGGTAGCTGTTGCAAGGGCAGCTCAGAGAATGCACGAAGAAGGCGCTAAGGGCTGCAAGACAATGCTTGATATTCCACCAGCTTACCTCTCAAGTCAAAGCGGCGAAGAACTCAGAGCACACCTTCTGTAAAAATTTCATAATTCCGTCAAAAAATAGCCTAAAATTTCACGATGCATGGTATAATTTAAGAAAAAAAGGGGGATTTGGGTATGCTATCAGAATACACCAAGATACCAGCTTCTATGAATTCGAATGTGGCTCTTAAGATTATACCGGGCCACTACGCTACAACCCATTCTCACATAACAAATTACATGGAGCTCGGGACCATGAAGACCCGTTGCAGTGAGGCTCATGGTGTAGCAACAATTCTTGCCATGCATTACACTATTTCCACTCCTGTGGATACCATAGTCTGTGCAGACGGAACTGAAGTTATCGGAACCTATCTTGCTGAGGAACTCACAAGAGCCGGGGTTCTGAATTACAATGCTCACCGCACGGTTTACGTCCTTGCGCCTGAGTATGCACCAAATGGTCAGATCATCTTTAGAGATAATCTGCAGCTCGCCATCCGTGGCAAACATGTACTTATCCTTATGGGCTCCCTGGCTACAGGTCTTACCTTAGAGAGTCTCATGGACGGAGTACGTTATTATGGCGCTAATATATCCGGAGCCTGCGCTATCTTCAGTGCGGTAAAGGAAGTGGAGGGAATTCCTGTTATCTCAGTTTTCCATCCTGAAGAAATTCCTAACTATCAGTCATATCCACCGACAGATTGCCCTCTTTGTAAGAATGGCACACCGATAGATGCTCTGGTTAACAGCTTCGGATACAGCGTACTAAAGTAAAAAATATACCGGAGTTTTGTAATGGGGAAAAAATCAATTAAAGAAAACAAGAACATCTATTTTGAAGCAAGGGAGGAAGCAGGTCTCACTAGAGCACAGGCCAGTGAGCTTATAGGAACCATTTCCGAGAGCAGGCTTGAAAAGCTTGAGACCGACAAGACAGCAGTTGTACCTGAAGATGTTGTAGACATGGCAGCGGCTTACAAAAAGCCTGAGCTTTGCAACTACTATTGCACTCACGAGTGCCGCATCGGAAAAGACTCTGTACCTGAAGTAAAATCCTCTTCTCTATCCGA
The DNA here is from genome assembly GCF_000702965.1 of Butyrivibrio sp. AE2032. Classification (NCBI taxonomy): domain Bacteria; kingdom Bacillati; phylum Bacillota; class Clostridia; order Lachnospirales; family Lachnospiraceae; genus Butyrivibrio; species Butyrivibrio sp. AE2032. Next base: position 784,258 of record NZ_JNLF01000003.1, read on the forward strand.
GATAGTTCTGGGGATGCTTGCTGCGCTTAATTCCCTGGACGCGCAAAAAAATCGTCTCATAGATATCACAGCAGACGGCATAATCTCGGATGATGAATTACCGGACTTTGTCAACATCCAGAAGCAGCTGGATCAGATCGACCTTACAGTAGAATCACTCAAACTGTGGGTTGCCAGCACCATCGCCGATGGCAAGATTGATAAATCCAAACTTAATCAGCTTAGATAAAAACCAGAGACAGTGGGGACTGCGAATAAAGGTCCTCGCTGTTTTTTATTTCCATCATCCGCTTTTGGCAAAATGCGATATGGAGGTGCATCCATGAATCAGAGCCCAGATAATGAACAGAAAAAAGCAATAGTCTCTTTTCCTGCGGAAAGCCTTATTATAAAAGAAGGCGAGATCTATACTGAAATGTATAAGATCATAAGCGGAAGGGCTGAAATGTATGTAGGATATGGTACTGACTATGAAGTACTTGTGAGCATCATTGGTCCGGGAGCTTGTTTTGGAGAGTTTGGACTTCTGATGAACTCACCTTCTATCTATACGGTCATCGCATATTCAGATGTTTATGCCCTGAGAGTCACGGAGGAACGTCTGGGTAGCTTCATCCAGGATAATCACGCCAGCGTTCTCCAGATAATGAAAAATATGGCCCATACCATGGACTTGATGCAACACCAGATCACAGCTCTTAGCATAGAACTCAGCTCTCATACAAAGGAACATGAGAAGAAAATAGTGGAAATGAAGAAAAATATGCTAAGAAGCTTTTACAATCCAAATGGTATGGGCTTAAAGGGAATGACTTACTTCCTTGAAAACTACGAGTCACACGAATAGCTCATTCTCCAAGATATACATGCTGTGGAAGTCCTCCGACAAAAATAGGAGTGAGCTCTGCCTGAATCAAAGGATGAGCATATTCAATGAATTCCTGCTTCATCTGTGTATGATCATCATTTACCCATTCAAGAGGAACTTTCTTTTCAAGATTTGCTATGTCAGATATTGGGTGAAGCTCCGTTGTGCACTGGTAAGGTGAATTGGAAATTCTCTTAAGTGCCACCATTTCTCCTGTGTGACCTTCAAAAGCCGCCTTAACAGCAGCTCCTCCAACCTGGTAAGCCTCAGTTATATCAGTACGGCTTGTAAGATGTCCTGCGCAGCGCTGGAGAGTAGAAAGCTCAATGCATCTTGTTTTTGTATCAAGATTTCTTGCGATGGTATTAGCCAGAAATCTTGCTGTTCCAGTCAGACTCTTATGTCCAAAGGCATCAACAGCATGAACATCATCAGACAGTTCACAGACATATCTGCCATCCTCAAGCTTAACTCCTTCTGAAACCGCTATAACTATGCTGCTTTTCTTTTCCTGCATCCTGCGGACCTTCTCGATAAATCTGTCCACATTGAAAGGCACCTCCGGAAGGCAGATCATATCTACGCCTTCGCAGTCATAGTCCTTTGCCAGCGCAGCTGCAGCAGTGAGCCATCCGGCATTTCTTCCCATTATCTCAACAACAGTCACATACTTTGTGCCATAAACAGTGGCATCTCTGATGATCTCCTTCATGACTACGCCAATATACTTAGCAGCAGAGCCATATCCCGGCGTGTGATCTGTCACAGTAAGGTCATTATCAATAGTCTTTGGAACCCCGATAAATCTGATATCGCTCCCTGTCTTCTCCCCATAGGCAGCAAGCTTATTGATAGTATCCATGCTGTCATTTCCGCCTATGTAAAAGAAATATCCCACGTTGAGATCATTAAGACTTTTCATGATCTTATCGTAGATTCCCTTCGCTCCTTCAGCATCAAGTTCAGGCAGCTTATAGCGGCAACTGCCCAGATAACTTGATGGCGTTCTCTTCAAAAGCTCAATATCGATGGGCTTTGCAAAGACTTCCGTGAGGTCCACATATCTCCCCTCAAGAAATCCCTGAATTCCGTTACACATGCCGTATACATGCTCTGATCCCCTACTTTTTGCCGCCTCAAATACCCCTGCAAGGCTTGAATTGATAACTGCTGTTGGTCCTCCGGACTGTCCTACAATTGCGTTCTTCATCCTACTGATACCCTCCTTTTTTGTAACCACTGTTAACGAAATATAGCTTCTTATCTGAAGAGTACCATGTTTGGTATAATCATTGTAAGCGTTTACATTTGCAAAAATACGGAATATTCTGAACTGTTATTAATGTCCCACCACATAGGCTTCCACCTGCTTAACCGAGTAATCCCTGATCCTCACGCCGTCACAGGTATGTTCAAGGGTCACAATTGTTTCCTGTCCTGTCTTAACAGCCTCATTCCAGCCCTGATACGCTCTAAAGTTTCCCAAGGAGTAAAAGACAAGCATCCTCCCGCCATCAGGCCTGTCAACCACTTCACTTTCCTGGACAACATGAGGGTGAGTTCCGATCACCAGATCCACGCCTCCTTCGGAAAAGAGCTGTGTCAGGTGTTTCTGTGTCTCGGACACCTCCTTAGAGTATTCATCGCCCCAGTGAACAAAGGCCACTACAAAATCAGCCCCATCTTCCGCTCCCGCAGCACCTGAGCTATCCTTTATGAGTTTTGTTCTACATTCTTTCAATTCCTCCACCATAGCTCTCTCCTGCTCCTCATTCAAAGGCAGGTAATGAACAGCATAAGGATATTTATCAGAAGCATCATTTCCATTAGTCCCATAGGTGTAGGAAAACAGTGCAATCTTCATATTCTTCTTTTCAACAACTTCATAGGGTCTGAACTCACTACCCCTTCCGTTCTGAATTCCCACACAGGTAACACCTTCCTGCTCAAAGAAATCCGTGGTCACGTCTATTCCATAGATTCCCCTGTCCAGGGCATGATTTCCTGCGCATACCATAACGTCAAACCCCGCATCACAAAGCGCCCTTCCAACTTCCAAAGGCGATCCGAATGAAGGAAATCCAGCCACAGCGCTCTTTTTATCCACAAGGATAGTCTCCAGCTGAACCGTTGCTATATCCGCGTCCATGATCTCTTTCTTAAAGGGCTCATATATGAAGTCATAGTTTCCGCCATAGAAACGATCCGCCTGCTCCAATATCTCCTCATGAATGATATTGTCGCCAAAGGAAACTAAGGAAAGCTCGTTATCCATGATATCCAGCCCCCACTGATCCCAGCGCCAGAGATTGCTGACTCCATCAATGGTCTCAGTCAGTAGGATCCCCTTCTCCTCATCCAGCATTTTCATCCGGCGGATGGGTGTCCCCACATCGGAGGCACACCACTTCTGCCTGTACTTTCCATCCTCTTCAACATCATAGATGAACAGGTGCTGAGAGTACCTGGTGTCGTTTTCCTTAACCCAGAAGGGCTTGTGCTGCCCGTACTTTCCTTTTTTCCACAAAAGAGCTATCACCTCTTCATCGCCGTCTCTGTCAATGTCCGTCACCAGATAATCCTGGACTTTTGAGGCGAAATCCGCTTCCTTATAGGTTACCCAGGAAGGAATGAACCCAATACGCCCAATCCCACAAAGGGCTACTGCCAACCCTAAGGTCAGCAGTAGCCCTATTATTCTTTTTTTGTATGTGGATATTATCTTCATTCTTCGTCCACTCTGTAACTTGCAGTCCAGTCAGGCTGTTTAAGTTTATCCTTGTTCTCAACCCAGTTCCAGTCATCATCCAGATAACCATTTGATATCTTTATCCTGAACTCTTCGTCCGTCATTCTCTCACTGATAGGCACTGTAAACTGATAGAAGGAATACACGCTTCCTCTTCCAATGTGAAGTTCCCCATCAATAGGAAATACAACGTAGATAGAGTCAGCTTTTCCGGAACCCACCTCAAGAACTGTTCCGTTTGGATCCGTTGCAATATCCGCAACTATCGGACATGGGAACTCATCGCTGGATATAGGCATGTTCTCATCTGTCTGATTCACTTCCTGCCAGAAATGCTCAAGATATCCACCATAACATCTGATAAACTCATAGTCCTCTTCAGTCCTGTCCTCATTCTTTAGCTCTTTTTCCGAAATAGCAAGTAAGCTTGTTGCTATCTCTGAAAGCCTGTCCAGATTCTCCTTCTGCTTTGCTTCCAGCATACCAAGGTTCTCAAGTCCCTGGGCAGTCTTCTTTGAAAGGTTAATAAATCTGCTGTATACAACAGGCTGAGGGTCAACATATCCTCTGTCATCCAGAGGTTCCTGATCCGGTCCTCCCATCTCAGCCATAAGCTGCTTTGCATAAAGAATGGTGTCGTGTTTCAGCTCCGCATAAGAACCGGCAAAGGTCTCAAGATTCTTCTTAGTCCACTCCTCGTTTGTCATGTAGGAAGGATAACCCTCTCCCTTTACCTCCAAAAGAGGTCTAAGTACATTGAGCCATCCTGAGTAGAGGCTGGCGTTCCAGAGAGTTCCATCAGAGTTGTTGAAATGCTCTTTTGCCGCCTCCAGGTTTTCAGTATATCTTGAATATCCTGTAGCTCCCTGCTCATCAAGAAGCTCTAAGGCTTTCTCGGAACCAAGGGCTGCTGCCACATCGAGAGTATCTGGAAGATACCTTCTGTCACCTGCAGAATTCTCCTCAACTGCCCTGTAGACCAGCTTTTGCATGATTGCTTCATCGATAGTAAATCTCTGTCCCATAAACCTGAAGGAAGGAATGACCACCTCTTCCCACTCCATTACAGGGATTGAATTTATCTGTGGAAGATTAAGAGTTTTTACCGCTTCCTGAACCTTTGAAAGTCCCTCGTCATCAGCCTTAAGCTCCGCCACCTCAGGAACCTTTCCATAGGCACCCTCAAGAACGTTCTTCATCTCATAATAACCCGGATCGTCCGATGCCCCGGCAAAAAAGCTTGTGACACTATAAATGTCGCTCCACTCATCCTTGCTGCGATCAATAAGACTGGTTAAAAGAACTGCACTCTTAACTCCATCAGGAGTATCCAGGGCAAAGGGCATTCTTCCAAACCACATCATGGTGCGGAAATATCTTTCCAGGTCATCGTCGCCCTCATAGTAGCCCCTTACCTTATACTGGGTGTAATCCTCGTTAAGGCCTGAGATCACGCAGTCATCAATAGCCTCAGCCGCCATGATCTTTTCATATTCAGCCTGGGTATTCGCCTTAAAATCAGCTCCTGCCTTCACCGGAGCTGCAGCATTGCTTCCCTGAAGAAGTCCTGCTATGTAAAAGAACTCCATATTCCTCTCAGCTGCATCCTCCCATTGGGTACCTTCCAGTTCTTCATAGTCCTTCATTGCCAGGTCGTACATAGAAGTGGTGAGGGTCCTTAGCTCTTTTGCCAGGTAGTTCTTCTCTGTCTGCTTCATAAGATAAGCAAAGTACAGGTGATAGGTGTGCATCAGGGAATCCACCGTAACAAAATTAGGGAACATCACATATCTGTTGAATTCGTAAATATCAAAGAACTCGTTGTAACCGGACCTTTGAACAGCAAAGTTATTCTTGATCAGCCCCTGCCTTATGCCTGCAGCGCTGGGATTTGCGTACTCATGATCCGGCTCAAAATAATACGCAAAGTCCTGCTCGTAAAAGACATTTGAAAAATCCTCAGCGACCTTATAGGGCTCAACAGCCGGAACCAGGTTGGGATCATAATAGATTTCCTCATCGCCAAGAAGTCCTCCACGAAGGGATTTAACTTCCTCTTTAGCAGAACTGTCTTCAGCCTTATCTGCAGTAGTTTTTTCACTTTCTGAAGGCTGCTGCCCAGCTGTATTTTCCTTTTCATTGCCTTCATTTTCCTGCTGACTCTGCACATTTCCGCATCCAATAAGGGAAACAGTCAGGCAGCATGCAAGTGCCATGGCTATAGGTCTTTTCATAATCATCCTCCAATAATACGATTTTTCCTTCAATACCATATGAAATATTATACCAAACATATCAAAAAAAATATTAGACCAATCGGGGAAAAAGTACGATAATATAGTTTAGTAGATTTGTAAAATCAGGAGAAGACTATGATTCAGGACAAAAAGATAGTCGCCCTATGCACATATGGAATCAGTGATCCGCAGGTCTTTAGCTTCACTACAGAGCTAAACGATCTGCTGCGCAAAAACGGCTGTTTTCTTTTCATATACACCATGAATACTGAGATTGGTAATGGTGGTGAATTCTATCAGGCTGAAGCCTCGGTATATGACCTCATCCCTTTTGACCGCACTGACGTTGTTGTCATCATGGATGAGAAGATCAAGAGCCGAAAGGTTGTACAACACATCATTGATTCAGCTAATAAGAAAAATGTTCCTACCGTCGTAATTGATGGCGAATATGATAATTCTTCTATCGTTAAATTCGACTACGCTAAGGGCTTTGAGTCCGTTGTAAGACACGTTATCGAGGATCATAAAGTAAAACATCCTCATTTCATGGCTGGAAAAAAGAGCAGCGAATTTTCCACTGAACGTTTCGAAGTTTTCAAAAAAGTCATTGAAGAAAACGGCATAAAATATGATGACTCCATGCTTAGCTATGGAGATTTCTGGTCAGCTCCTTCAAGAGCTGCCACCCGTAAGCTTCTTGAGAGAGATGAGCTCCCGGATGCAATCATCTGTGCAAATGACATCATGGCTATAAATGTCTGCGATGTTCTGCAGTCTGAGGGTATCAAGACCCCTGAGCAGGTTATTGTTTCAGGTTTTGACGGAATTGATGAAGCATTTCTTTCTACTCCCGGAATCACTACTGCCATATGTGACAGTCATTCATTGGCAGATTCAGTCCTTGAATGCGTTATGGAGATTCTTTCCGGGGCGAGAAACGTTCGTAAATGGATCACACCAAAATTTATCGCCAACGAATCATGTGGCTGTGACAGGGTAGATATCAAGTCCCTTTCAAAGGTACATGAGCTGAACAACCGATTCTACCACCATCAGGATGATATCCACATCATGCAGAACCTGACAGCGATCATGATGTGTAGCCAGACCTTTGAGGAGTGTTCCTACCACATCAGACACTCCCTTACAGATAACATGTGCTGTGTTGTTGAGGATGCAATCTTTGATGTTGAGCGCAACTTCTTCCTTGAGGATGTAAAGAGCACCACAAAGAGCATTATCTACAACTCCTACAGCAATGAAGTAGCAATCTCACCCTACAGCGAGCACCAGATCGTCCCAAATATTGGTAACATCATCAAAAAGGGTTATCCGCTTATTTTCAACGCCCTTGAATACATGGGTAAATCTATTGGTTTTGTATGCTACTCTTTTGAAAAATATAATCTTGTGGACTGGTCAAGAACTCCCAGCATGACAAACTGTCTGGGCATGGGTCTTGGCGGATTTATTACCTTAAGATATCAGGACTTCCTTAGGGAAAAGATCATGTCCATGTACCAGAGCGATGCTCTTACAGGACTATACAATCGAATGGCTTTCCTTGATAAATTTGAGGAGCTAAAGGAAAGTAAGACCCATGAAGGTCAGGAAATGACCATAATAATGGCTGACCTGAACGGCCTCAAGCAGATAAATGACACCCGTGGTCACACAGCAGGTGATCAGGCCATTTCATCTGTAGCCAAAGCTCTAAAACTCACATGTCCAAAGGAATCGCTGTGCGTAAGGTATGGCGGCGACGAAATGCTTGCCCTTATCCCAGAGAAGATAGATCAGTCAGTCTTTGAAAAAGAAATGCAAAAGCGCCTTAATGAGTACAGCAAAAAGTACGGCTTTACTATATCTGCCAGCTTCGGCACCTACACGGCCACAATGGACGACACCCTTGATCTTAATAAGATCATCTCCATCGCAGACCAGGAGATGTACAAGATGAAAAAGGCAAAGCATGAGAACAAATAAAAAATTCCCGGTAGAAAATGATCTATCGGGAATTCTTTTTTGCTATTTAATTGTCATTTAACCTCGTCTGTGGTTCCATCCTTCTTGACTACCTCAAGTCTGCATCCAAGTCCGAATGCTGCAACAGATCCGGCAATCAGTGCCCATGGAGCTGCTGCCAGTCCAAGGATTCCACCAAGGATCCCCACATTGACCGGTACGCTGAATACAACCTCGTCACCCTTTTTGATCTGAATCCTGTCTACGTTACCCTCTTCAACCTTTTTCTTTAACTTTTCGATCAATTCCTTGACATCATCTCCGATGTCCTTTGTATCCGGCTGGATGATCTTGATTGCAGCATCAACATCGCCATTTGCTTTTAAGAGCGCTTCCTTAGCTGCCTTGTACTCAACGCCAGTCATCTCCATTACTTTCTCAATAGCTTCAATTGTGATTTCCATAACCTTCTCTCCTTTCAACCAAATACTGTTTGGATGTTTTTATTATAGTTTCGTAGAAAAACTAATTACACAGCGATTATTACGAATTCAGAAGCTCTATTTAGCACCACAGGCGAATTACGAATCTATTGCAATCCCTTTATAACCACTATATCATTACAATTGACAGCAAAGGAGGACATAATGAAAGATTTTAAGAAATGGATATGGGTATACCTGATAGGTGCCTTCGTTATCGCAAGTATTGCACTTATCATAAGCATAGCCCTTGAATCAAACAGACTTCGCCACTTTAAGACAGATCTTTTTGTTCTGACCCATGAGTCGGATGTATGCGTGGCAGAGGGCCCTGACGGAAGAGTCAGAGTCAATTCAGATAACTGGATCACAGTTTATTCTATCATTGAAAAGCTTCACGGAAATCTCAACATAACTCCACATGAACCAGTGGATACAGTTACCTTTTATTTTGATTGTCATGACGAAGAATGGACCCTGTCGGTAGAAGAGATAAACGATAGCAAGCTCATCCTTCGCCTCGAGGGTCCAAGAAGTTATGTTGTACACGTTGTTAACAACGGAAACTTTGACAATTTTAAGAAAGCTGCAGCCATAGACAGCTTTAATGCTAAAAATAAGCCTTTTTAAGGCTTAAGCCCTGATTGCCCAGCGCATCTTTGTTGATTTGCTCCTGGGATTAACCCTGCACTCTTCTGCAGAAGGCCGGATCACCTCTGAAGCCACCTCACTGTAGATACCACTTTTTTGAAGTTCTTTAAAGGATTTCTTTACCAGTCTGTCCTCGCCTGAGTGGAAGGTCAGGATGGCTACTCTTCCTCCGGGATTTAAAACCCCAGGAAGCTTTTCAAGAAACTCGTACAGAACTTCAAACTCACTGTTAACATCGATTCTCAGGGCCTGAAATACTCTTGCACAGCTCTTTTTTACGGCCTGATCCTTTTCATCCTTTGGCACCTTCCAAAGTGCCTGGGTAATGGCGTTCCTAAGGGCCGTTGTGGTGTCCATGGGATCGCCTTTTTTCATTAGCGAAAAGACCTTTTCCCCGATCTCATCTGCATAGGGCTCATCAGAGTTTTCCACCATCATACCAATGAATTCCTCTTTGGTTATGTTGTGGAGGCGCTCAGCTGCTGACTCGCCGTGCTCAGGGTCAAGTCTTAGATCCAGTGGCCCGTCTATTTTGTAAGAAAAGCCCCTTTCAGGGTCATCAATCTGCATGGATGAAACTCCAAGATCTGCCAGCACAAAGTCAAATTTTCCTGCTTCCTTTGCAACCTGATCGATATTCCTGAAGTTTATCAGCCTGAATTTGAAATTATCCTCACCAAAGCCTGCAGATCTGAGCCTCTCTATGGTCTTTTTGGACTCGATAGGATCCACGTCAAGGCCATAGATACAGCCTTGTCCCTGAAGTTTTTCAAGCATCTTCCTGGTATGGCCACCATAACCCAAAGTACAGTCAAGGCCCTTTTGTCCGGGTTTTATGTCCAGAAACTCCAGGATTTCTTTTACCATGATGGAAATGTGCATTCCTGCAGGAGTTGAACCCTTGGATATCACGCGCTCGACTGTATCTTTGTACTTCTCGGGGTTATGTTCTTTGTATTTTTCTTCAAATTTCTTTGGGTACTTTCCTGAATAATGTACCCTTCTCTTATGTTCCTGTTCCATATTTATGCTTCGGGATCAAATCCCTTGATGGTATCTGATACAGGCTCTGCGTCTACTTCTGGCTCTGTCTCGCGATAAGTTGTATCTACTACATCTTCTGCAGGAGCATCATTCATTACGATTGCTGCAACGATATATGCTGCAATTCCGATTCCTGTTGTTAATGCTGCGATGCCCCAAACAAGTCTTACTATTGTAGGATCGATATCGAAGTACTCAGCAACTCCGCCACAAACACCACAAACCTTCTGATCACGACTCTTGTACAATTTCTTTCCACTCATAACTTTTACCTCTCAAAATATGTTTTTTATATTTTTTCTCTCTTTCAGGTTCTTTTTTGAACACCTGTAACTTATGAAATGATTATAACCCCTGCTTTGATACCCCTTACATACCTATTTGTGCCATTTGCAACATTTTATTTTGCTTTTTTTGCGACTGGAAATTTCAAATGCCTTCAAACCCGCACCGTTACTGCGGTTAATCTTTACTTTATTTAAATTTTATTTTTTCTTTATTTTGTAAACAGAAACAAATCACATTTTTGTAATATTCTATTATGCGTGGGGTTGATAATGAAAAAATAAAAACAGGGGGAACCGTAACATGAAAGGTCATAACAATGCAAAGGTATCACCACTTGATAAAAGAGATCAACGCACAGTAAACGCTGTAATGATAAATGGAAAATATGTTGATTCATCATCCGCACTTCATATCGCAGAAAAATTCATCTCTGTATCTGTGTGTCTGGCTGTACTGACTGCCTTGGCAATTGCATTTATTTTCTGATAGGATAACCTATTTGTGCAGCTCTGTCATCCAAAGTATATTCCAAACCATATTCCTTGGCAAATCAGCCTCTGGGATGTCTCCGTGGATTTAATCGTTTTTTAATTGAATATGCCCCGAAATAATGATAAAAGTAGAATAAGAGCATATGACGTTTTTCATAGAGATAGGAGAAATAATATGAGTCTGCAGGAACAACACATCTTAGAAAGTAATCGTCTGGCATTTAAGTTTGGCTGCATCATTCAGGGCTTTATGCTGCTGTCCACCATCGTTTATCAGGCCGGAAGGGAAGGATTTATGACCACAACGATCATGATCATCCTTCAGGTTATCCTGTTCGGCGTTCAGATCTGGGGATTTGCAGTTTACAGGACAAAGAAGACAGGCCAGATCATCACGCTAAGTTCCATAAGCCTGGCGTATTTTGTGGTAATGCTGGGCAGTGTTCATATTCCTTATATGTGGGCGTTTGGTCCTGGTATATGCATTCTTTCTCTACTTTATTCAGATCTTTTACTCACCAACATTGTTTCTGCTTTAGTGGTGGGAATCAATGTGTTGTTTATTCCGCTTTATCTAATGATTTCTTCAGACCCAAGTTCCAGGGCAAATCAGGTATATACAGATGCAGTGTATGCCCTGCTCCTTGCTCTTATGTGTATTTTCTACGTTCGTCTTAACAGCAAGCAAAATAAAGAAACTCTTGATGAGATTCAGGAAGCAGCATTGCAGCAGAAAAAGGATGCGGAAGTCATTCAGTCAATCGGCGAACAGATTGCTATCAAGCTTGAGGATGCCAATGAATCCATGGAGTCCCTGGCAGAGAAAGTTAGTTCCTCAGCAGAAGCTTCCGAGCAGATTTCCCAGTCCGTGACCATGACTGCAGAAGCAATTCAGACTCAGACCGAGATGAACTCCAATATTACAGAATCTCTTGAAGATATAGCAGATCAGTCCAAGGCTATGCGTGAGAACGCAGACGAGGTTACTGAGAACATCAGCGACGGAAATTCACTTGTTAAGCAGCTAAGAGCTAAGTCAGATGAAGCTTCCACCATCAATGCCGAGACGGCAGAAATGACCTCTAACCTCCAGCATTCAGCAAGCACGGTAAAAGAAATTGTAGACACTATCCTAAGTATTTCCAATCAGACAAACCTTCTTGCGCTGAACGCTTCAATCGAGGCAGCAAGAGCAGGAGACGCAGGCAAGGGCTTTGCGGTAGTTGCAGATGAGATCCGTGCTCTTTCAGAACACACCAAAAATTCTGCCGAGCAGATCGCATCTACTATTGATGATCTTCTTGGAAAGGTTAACCTCGCTTCCAGAAACATGGAACGAAGCGTAGAATCTGCCAACGAGCAGGGACAGATGATTGTTGAGACCGGTGAGAAATTTGAGGTCATCATGGAGAAAGTTGAAGAACTTACCAAGATGGCTACTAAGATATCAGAAAATGTTGATGACTGCGTAGATGCCAACACCAAGGTAATGGATGCCATCAGCAACCTGTCAGCCACATCTGAAGAGGTTGCAGCATCATCCCAGTCCAGCATTGAGATCAGTAAGGACTGCGAGACAGACATGATGTCCACCAAGGAAATTCTTAAAGCCATCCTTGAGATCAGCAGAAGTGCTAAAAAAGCCTGAAATATTATAAAAAAGCCATTATAATACCCAAGGGCCGAAGCCATTAATTATGGTTTCGGCCCTTTCTATGTCCCTTATGCCAGGCTAAATACTGCCACGTCGTAAGCCCCAAGAATGCACTTTTCTTTCTCAGCTGAGAGCTTAAAGATAAGCTCAGGACCATCACCGCCCTCTGAATCGCACATGTTGATTCCTGCGTTAAGGTGTCCGTTGAGCGCCTTCAGGTCAACCTGATTTTCCTTAAGGTTGAAGATCATAACAAGCTTATCCTGCTTGAAAGCCATGACTCTTTCCACCTCATCAATAAACACTACTTCAGGAATTTCTTTCCAGAGTTCTTCATGCTCGTGCCTGAAAGCAGCAAGCCTCTTGTATGCATCCAGCATGTCCGGATCAGCGTACTTTTCTGTATCCCAGAGCATGCCCCTTCTGTTGTCGGGATCGTAGTCCCCCGCCATTCCCACTTCGTCTCCATAATAGATAAATGGACATCCCGGGAAAAGCATGGTCAGAGCTGCAGCAGAGAGCATCTTGCCCTTTCCGCCTTCTTCGCATGCATAGGAAAGAAATCTCTTTGTATCGTGGCTGTCCATAAGATTCCATAAAAGTGGGAAAACATCGCTGTGGTATCTTCCCCTTACCTGTCCAAGCTTTGAGACAAACTCATGGATAGGTCCATTGCCGCCGTAAAGCCTTCCCAGAGCCTTAAACCAGGCATAGTTCATGCAGCTGTCCCACTCATCTCCCTCAAGGAAATCAGCACAGATATGCCAGTCCTCACCAACGATCAGAGCATCAGGCTTTATGGCCTTAGCTGCAATTCTCATTTCTTTCCAGAACTTGTGACCAATCTCATCAGCCACATCAAGGCGCCAGCCATCAATGCCGTAATCAGCAAGGTAGTGGCAAATAACTCCCTTGACATACTCCAGCGCATCCTTATTTGTAAGGTTGAGCTTTGGCATTCCGCCGTAGTAGCCAAAAGTCTTGTAGTTTGGCTTGCGTTCTTTGCTGCCCCTGTCCAAAGGAAAACTGTCAATAAAATACCAGTCCTTGTACTGGGACTCCTCTCCGTTTTTGAGCACATCCTCAAAAGCAAAGAATTTATCTGAGGTATGGTTGAACACACCATCCAGCATGATATACATACCACGCTTGTGGATCTGCTCCACCAGCTCTTTTAACGCCTCATTCCCACCGAAGTCAGGATCCACCTGATAGTAATCCACTGTATCATACTTATGCTCAGTATTTGCCTTAAAGATCGGAGTGAGATAAACGATATCCACCCCCAGCTCCTTGAGGTAATCAAGCTTGTTTATGATGCCCCAAAGGTCTCCGCATAGCTTGTCGTTCCACTCGATGGGGGCCTTGTACCACTGCTCCTCAGACACATACTTAGAGGTTGCAAATCTCGATGGAAATATCTGGTACACCACCTTGCCCTCTGCCCACTTGGGGAAAAGAGCTATTCCCTCCTCCCTAATGCTCTGAGGGCAGTCAAACATCTCCTCAATATCAGTAGGCTCATAGTCCAAAAGCTGGTCATCCCCGAAAAAGACTTTGTGACCGTGATTATCAGTTATCTCAAAATAATACCTGAGGCACAGCATATTCATCTTCACTTCTACCTCGAAGTAATCCCTGATATCATCTGAAGCAATCTTCACCATGGGAATTGAAAACCTTGTGTCAGAAATATCCAGAGAAAGATATTTGTCCCTTCCATGAAGAAGAATTCCTTTCACATCATCTTTGGCAGTAACTATCCTGATCTTAAATGTATCCGGTGCAACGCAGTAGCAGTATTCTCTTGTGGCTTCGTGCATGATGGCAGCTTTGATCATAACAAACTCCTTTCGGAAAACGTTTTCCGTAACTTGTTCAGTATATTACCATGCACTTTTTATTCTTGCAAGAGTTTTTTCAAAAAACATATAAGTTATAATAGTATTATGCAGAAAGGAAGTTGATCATGGCAGATGGCGAAATGAAAATGACTTACTCTGCAATCGTCAGAGATAAGGACAACAAAAGGATTGTGAGAGTCATGTTCGAGAGAAAGAATGGCTCTTTATTAGAAACCGCCGAGGGGCTTGTTCCTGATGGAAAGATAGTAAAAAGCAGCGGCTTTTCTCCTGACGAAATAAAACAGCTTGAGAGCTATCTCTGGGAAAATTCTCAGTCAATTATGGACGAAGCAAAAAAAATCAGTAACCCTCTTAAGTGGTTGTGATACAATGGGTGGAAAAAAGAGGAGGACGTAGAATGGAAATCACTGAAAAACTCGATGGCCTTTTGGAAAAAGCCAAAGCAGACGTTTCCCTTAAGGAGAAGCTTTTAGACACCAGAAACTCTTCTAATCCCGTTGCTGCCTTCTGTGAGATAGCAAGCGACAACGGTTTCCCCATGTCAGTTATGGACATCATCAACCAGGGGGAAGAATTCTACGCAGAGATAAAGCGCAGCACCAACGGTGGCGGCGAGAACTCTCCCGACCTGGATTTTCAAAATGACGAGTACTCCATCTTTATGATGAGACTGTCAGGTAGTCTTAGTAAGTAACATTTCGTAAGTAACGCCGTATTTCTCGGCGATGTCTTTTGCGTAGGAAAGGCCCTTGGGTGGAGCAACCTCGACTTCATAGAGCCTCTTGCCCTCTTCGGCCTTTACTACCAGCGAGGCAGCTTTTGCCTTAACATCCCCATCATTTATCTCTGAAATCTCAAGAGCCAACTTGTGCATATGTGTGTTGTAGATGGTCCTTATGCCCTTTTTAAGGATCGCCCTTGAACAGTCTCTGGCAATGTAATAGCCCTCTTCAAAAGAGGTTGTGGAGAAGGTCTCGTTCAGCAGCATAAGGCTCTTTTCCGTTGCATTCTCATATAATTCCCTGAAACGCTTACATTCTTCGCCAAGGCGTCCTAAGTCCATGGTCTTATCCTCATCTGCCGGGAAGTGGGTGAAAATATCATCCACCGGCAGGTACCTGAACTTGGAGCAGGGCACATAAATGCCTGCCTGAGCCATGAAAAAGAGCTGTCCCACGCTCTGGGTAATTGTGGTCTTACCGCCCATGTTGGCTCCCGTGAGGATGTAGAGGGTGTGCTCACTGGTAAAATCCAGGTTATTCTTTACGATGTCCTTGAAGGCAGAAGAATGCTCAGAAAGGAGCTTCACGTTATATATGCCTTCGGCATCCATGAAAAGAGCATTCTCTGCGCTCTGGGAAAGAGCCTCCGGAGCATCAATCACCTCAGGCTTACAAAAAAGCGCTCCCTTATCAGTCATCTTCTCGATATACTCAGCCCAACGAACATAGAATATGAACTCAGGCATCAGGTCAGTGATGTCGTTGACCGTCAGCATAGTGTACTTATTGAGGACATTTCGAAGGTGCTTTACCGTCTGGGAAAGCATCCTGTCTGTGATCTTGTCCATGTAGTTAGTGATCTCTTTTGTGGTGTCATCAGCCTCGGAGACCTTCATGACACTCATCATAGCTAGCGGGCTGAATACCGGTGGCACAAAATCTGCGCCATCATTTAATGGCCCTTTGGCAACTATCTCATCAAATCTGTAATCCTCTTTCCAGTCTGCTTCCTCATTGATATTGTCTTTTCCTGAGACCTTATCCATGAAGTGTTTCACAAGATTTGACTTGGTGAAGGGCTTGCTGTTGACGGAAATAAGGCCCACTCCGCTGGCTTCAAATCTCTCATTTAAGTTGATGCCCACAGTAACGCTCTTTAGACAGCTGGTATCTGCCCGAAGCTCTGCGATATCTTTTTTCAGTTCCTCAAAACCGTTGTCCTCGTACAGGTCACTGACATACTTCTTAAGCCCAAGAAGGCCCTGGGAGTGGATGTCTGCATCGGAGAGACACTTGTGGATAGCACCGATGCTCTCGATATAATCCCCGATCTCTTCTAGTCTGTGGACCAGGTCCCAGATGCCGGGATCGTGGTCATTGTCATGCCTGTAGCTGCCATATTCCTTAAGGAAATTCACCTTATCAAGGAGGTCCAAAAGCTCTGCACGCATGGCCTTATTCTTGTAAATATCATCGAAGACATCACTCCTGTAACGGGCATTTCCCGGGTCTGCAGTGATCATCTTCATGACATTCATGATATAGGTCTGCTCATTCTTTTCCCCGGAAAGCTTGGAAAGAACGGTGTCCATGCCAATGTCATGCACCGTCAGGTCGCTAAGTTTCCTGTATGGAAGAGACTGATCCGGAAAAAGAAGGCTGTACTTGTTAGACATATAAAATCTCCTTGTTATCATCAATCACGCTGTATAACTCGATTATAACACGTAAGTAGCACCAGCTTTTTTCTTTTTGCTGTGTTACCTGCCCTACTTTTGTGTTATTATGTTTGGGTATCTGACAATCACTTACGCATTGTATCAGGAGGATAGCATGGGAGGATTTTTCGGGGTAGCGTCACGTGAAAGCGCTGTATTTGATCTCTTTTATGGTACCGACTATCATTCACATCTTGGCACACGTCGTGCCGGACTAGCAGTTTACGACAAGAAGAAAGGGTTTGACCGCTCCATCCACAACATTGAAAGGTCCTATTTCAGGCCTAAGTTTGAGGATGACATGCTCAAGATGGAGGGCAATCTTGGAATCGGCTGTATCTCTGATTTTGAACCACAGCCACTTATCGTAAGATCGCACCATGGTACCTACGCCATAACCACTGTTGGTAAGATCAACAATATCGAAGAAATAACCAACAAGCTCTTTGCCGACAACCGTTCTCACTTCCTTGAGATGAGCGGCGGAGACATCAATCCTACTGAGCTGGTGGCATCCATCATCAATCAGAAGGTTACTATCGTTGAAGGAATTCGTTATGCACAGGAAGTCATAAAGGGCTCCATGTCCCTTCTTGTTATGACGCCTGAGGGCATCTATGCTGCCCGTGATCGTTTCGGCAGAACTCCCGTTGTGATAGGTCACAAGGACGAGGGTTACTGCGTCTGCTTTGAAAGCTTTTCTTTTCTAAATCTCGGATATGACAACTACAAAGAACTTGGACCCGGAGAGGTTGCTTTTATAACCCCTGAGAGCGTGGAGATTGTGGCTCCAGAGCTTGATGAGATGCGCATCTGCACATTCCTTTGGATCTACTATGGTTTCCCTGCTTCAACCTATGAGGGACTTAGCGTAGAAAAAATGCGCTACGGCTGCGGAGGTAAGCTTGCCCAGCGCGATATGCAAAGAGGACTTCATCCGGATCTGGTTGCCGGCGTTCCTGACTCAGGAGTTGCCCATGCCATCGGATATTCCAACACATCAGGAATCCCTTATTCCAGACCATTTGTAAAATACACACCCACCTGGCCAAGATCCTTTATGCCTACAATCCAGTCAAGGCGTGATCTTATTGCCAAGATGAAGCTTCTTCCGGTAAATCAGCTCATTAATAACAAATCTCTTTTACTTATTGACGATTCTATCGTAAGAGGGACACAGCTTCGTGAAACAACAGAATTCTTATACAGAAGCGGAGCTAGAGAAGTACATATCAGGCCTGCATGTCCGCCACTTATCTACGGCTGCAAATACCTTAACTTCTCCCGTTCCAATACGGAGATGGAGCTCATCACAAGACGTGTGATTGAAAAGCTCGAAGGATATCCAAGTCCTAATGAAGAAACTGTGAGAAAGTACACAGACCCTGATTCACCTCAGTACGAAGCAATGCTTGAGGAAATCAGGAAGGAACTTAACTTCACATCCCTTCATTATCACAGACTGGACGACATGGTAGAGGCTATACCTCTTGAGCCATGCAAACTTTGTACTTACTGCTGGAGCGGAAAAGAGTGACCGGATTTCCCTTTTCCTTTTCTGAAGCACTCCTGACATATGTTGTATTTATAGGACCACTTCAGTTTTTTACCACAATATTTACAGGACTTCATGCTTAGCTTTTGCCTGTCAAGAATTTCAAAGATCTTTTCAGAGATCTGTCTCTTTACCTCAAGAATCGAGTACAGATCTTCCTCGGATCCGAAAAGTCTTGTAAATGCATAGAGAAAATCATACACGGCGCTGCTGGTCTCAAGGATCTGCAGCGCTCCTTTATCGTTTGGATTTATGAGGGAGCCATCAAACTCGCTCATGGTCTCCTCCAGTGGCACTTCCTCTCCGTAAACCAGGTTTCTGTAAAAGGAGGTGTAGACATCAAAGGTGTCCTTGTTATCAGGATTTGCAGGGATCCTTATGAACTTCCGAATTATCTCCCTGTCGTCCTCAATTTCCTCCAGGGCACGGGCAACCCTGATCTTCTCATTTATATCGCCCTTATCGTAGTAATCCGCCGCCGGGATCTGATTCCACAGCTCCAGGATGGTGGACACCTTTCCATCCTTCTCCAAAAACTCCTCGGGAATGTTTATCATAGCCTTGCTGACAGGAGGTGCCTTGTAGCCAAGTAGCTTATCAATAATGTGATAGTCATAGTAAGCCCCCACATAACCAATATCGTAAATGCCGTATCTTCCGGCTCTTCCTGCTATCTGCTTGACCTCTGACACAGTAAGGGGGCGTTCTCTCACCCCATCGAACTTAATGGTCTGTAAAAAGACAACTCGTCTGATCGGAAGATTCATCCCCATTCCGATGGCGTCAGTTGCCACCACCACGTCTGTTGTGCCATCTGCAAACTTTCCTGCCTCCCTGTGTCTTACATCATAGGGTAAAGAGCCATAGACAATACTGCACTTTATTCCGCTGTCCTGAAGCTCTGCTGCTACGCTGTGGACGTCTTTTCTGGAAAAGACAACCAGAGCATCGCCCTTTTTGACATCATCAGGGAACACGAAGTTCTCAGCCTCTTCGTCCATTTCCAGAGGTGTCTTTCTCTCGTGGAAAACCACCTCCACTGTATCTTTGCAGGACTTTATCATCCTGGTGAGGATCCTCTCCGCATCGGGAGATGCACATACGTGGATAGTCTTCGCCCTGAGCCCCAAAATAGCTGCAGTCCAGGAACCGCCCCTCTGGCTGTCAGCCACCATCTGGGCCTCGTCGATAACCGCCATATCCCACTCTTCCTGCAGATTCATCATCTCTATGGTTGATGACTGGTGGAAGGAGCCTGGCATAATGATGCGCTCCTCTCCTGTGATCATGGAACATGGACAGCCTTCACTATTCATCTTTTCATACTGCTCATATGCAAGAAGACGCAGTGGTGCCAGATATATTCCGCTTTCCGCATTCATCAGGTCCTGCATGGCCTGATAGGTCTTTCCCGAGTTGGTGGGACCTATATGGAGGATGAAATGTCTTTTCATCTGCCTTGCCAGTGGAAACAGGGTCGTATAGTCGTTGGGGGTGGAAGTCTGGATATTCTGATACAGAAGCATCTTGGCTTCCATATTCTTCTTTATCCTGGCTGCTGCCTTTACGTACCTGGGGTTCTGGGAAATCTGCTCATAGACCACCATTTCGTTCAGGCGGGATCTGACATACTCGATCAGTTCGTTATCTCTTTTCTTCTCCCGAAGATACTTCATTATGACCCAGGTTGCAGTCTTTTCATCAATTGCGATCGTAAAGTCCACCAGAGGCATATTGTCGCAGTTAAGGATAACTCCATAGATGGTCTTGGAAATGTCCGGCGCCATCTCATGAACCATAAGGGCATTGAACTTCTTTGGCACATAGGAACAGAACCTTCCCACATTGCTCTGGGACAGTTCCTGCTTCTGCTCCTTGCCATAGGGCCC
The DNA here is from genome assembly GCF_000702965.1 of Butyrivibrio sp. AE2032. Taxonomy (NCBI): domain Bacteria; kingdom Bacillati; phylum Bacillota; class Clostridia; order Lachnospirales; family Lachnospiraceae; genus Butyrivibrio; species Butyrivibrio sp. AE2032. Next base: position 804,439 of record NZ_JNLF01000003.1, read on the forward strand.
CTTAGTTAAAAGAAAAAGCTTCTCGTTTGCCAGCACATCCAAAAAGGCGTCATAAACAGCCCTCTTCATCTCCTCCGAGTGCTTTTTCCAGTACTCGTCGAATTCCTGATGAGGGAATGCCTTCTCGGCCATCTGCTTTTTCAGCTTTTGATTTTCTCTTCTTACTTTGAATGAATGATATCTTCTTTTCTTTGCCATGCTTCCATTTTATTATTTTGTCCCAAAAAACTCCACGTCAATTACAAAATCAGTTGTGAACAGGGATAAAAAATTTCATTTTCCCGCATAAATACTGGATTTTTGTTTTTCTTGACAATGTATTAACAACTCTGTTAGTATTCATTCATTCGTAGAAAACGTAACTGTTAATTCTTTGTTTATGAGGGGAGGATGTATACAAAATGGCAGACGTGAATAACGGTTCAATAATGCTATCACAGACAGAGATTGACAAGCTCATCAAGCAGATGGAGCAGGAAAAAGAGGCAGCCAATAAGTAATTGGCAGCCTCTTTTTTTAGGCGTCGTAGTATTCTTCCAGCTCTTTGCGTGCGTCCTCAAGAGCTTTGAGGGTGGTGGGGTTAGTGGATGGGAAATCAAACATCTTGTAGAGGTATCCCTGCTCTTTTACAAGTTCCCAGCTTTTTGGGAAGACAAGTTCAAAGGCTAGGGCAATGTGACCAATAAGGTGCTCCGCCGGTGTTTCCATTACATCCCTCAATACTGCATGATGCTCTCTGACCTGTGCCATTACCTTGTCGGAAACCCCAGTAGAAAACAATTCTTCCTCAGTCACATTGTAGATCTCCTCCATTGGAGTCTCCACGTTTACCCTAAGGATATCAATCTTATCCGCATCTCGAAGTATATTGCAAAAAGTCAGGGTATCACCCTGTACAGATTCATCAATTCGGAACTTGTTGTGCTGACGGATGACGATCTCCATCTTACGCTCGAAACCCTCATCACATTCTTCAATATAATCTTCGATCAGTCTGTCAGGTCCGAAAAGCAGGTCTGCGCCGAACTCCGCATGATCAACTGACTGAGAATCAATAAAAGTGTTATATCTCTTCACCTGCTCAAATCGTCCCACATCGTGGAGCATTCCGGAAGCCCAGGCAAATTCAATGTCCTCTTCAGTCAGTCCTATAGACTTTGCAATCTTCTCGCAATTATCCGCCACCCGATAGGTATGAGCTATCTTAAGAGCAATCTTCGTATCCTCCGGATCATACTTCCTTGTATATGAAGCAAATGCTTCCTTAACATGTTGTCTGTCTATCTTCATATCATATTTCCTTCCATGTACTTCCAGACCATATACCACATCTCCCCCATATTGTTATATTATAATATACTAAGAACATCAAATAACCCAAATTCAGCGAGGTCAACATGAAAGAATACACCATATCAAACGAAACCTACACTCTGACAGTCTCCGACCACGGCGCCGAGATCCGCTCACTTAAAAAGAATGGGAAAGAGCTTATGTGGCAGGCGGATCCTGCATTTTGGGGCAGAACGTCACCGGTCCTCTTCCCCCTTGTAGGCAATTATTGGGAAAAGAAATCCCGCTGGGGCGGAAAGACTTTCGAGATGTCACAGCATGGTTTTGCCAGGGACATGGACTTTGTGAAGCTGGAACAGGCACCAGACAGCGCCGACCACCAATCATCTGATTCCCAGACAGAGGATGAGCTTTGGTTTGAACTTAGGGATAATAGCGAGACTTTGAAAAAATACCCCTTTGCTTTCATCCTTCAGCTTGGATATAAGCTCTCAAAGGACGGCGTAGAGGTACTTTGGAAGGTTAAGAATCCTTCAGATAAAGACATTTTCTTCTCAATAGGCGGACACCCGGCCTTTAACTGCGACCTGACAAAGGATCAGCTCCTGTTCACAAAAAAGGGCCAACCCCTAAACAGCGCACTGAAGGCAAATATCATCGAAGGCGATGGCAGCGGTTGTCTTTCAGACAGGACAAAAGAGCTGTCTCTTGATGCAGGAAAGCTCCCACTCTCCTATGAGCTCTTCGACGAGGACGCCCTGATAATAGAGAACGATCAGGCTGATGCAGTTGCAGTTCTTGATCCATCAGGAAAAGAGCTGCTTACCGTAAGCTTCGATTCTCCACTTTTCGGAGTGTGGTCTCCAGCCGGCAAGAAAGCTCCCTTTGTTTGCATCGAGCCCTGGTACGGAAGATGTGACAAGGTAGGATTTACTGACGATATAAGCGAAAGAGAATACGGCAACAAGCTCGCTCCACAGGAGGAATTCCTCGTATCATATAAGATCCGCTAAATGCCGCAAACCACATCAATCGGCGATGCGTTCTTTGCGCTGTTTAACGGACTCATAGAAGTTGTTGGCCGCTTTACCATACCCATACTGCTTACACAGTATATGGGTATGGGGCCATTGGAATATAGTTAGCAGAAGGAAAAACCTATTTATCGAGAATATCTGCTGCCTCCCTCATAAGCTCTATGATAGGAAGGTGCTGAGGACAAACGCTTTCGCACTGTCCACAGGCGATACAGTCTGAAGCCTTTCCGCTTCTCTGGATAAGTCCTGAGTAGAAGTTCTTGGATCTCCAATCGTCAGGACATCTCCTCAAAGTATTTATAGTTCTGAATACATCAGGGATGCTGATCTGCTGTGGACATCCGTCGCAGCAGTATTTGCATGCTGTACATCCGATCTGAGGGATAGCCAGGATTGCCTCAGTAACTTCATTTACAATTGCAAGCTCATCTTCCGCAAGGGGTTCGAAGTTAGTAAAGGTCTTAAGGTTATCCTCCATCTGTTCTTCGTTGGACATTCCTGAAAGGATTGTCATCACTCCCGGAAGGGAACCAACAAATCGGAGGGCCCAGGAAGCAATGGACTTGTCAGGCTGTCTCTTTTTAAACTTCTCTTCTATTTCAGGAACCATGCCAGCCAGCATTCCACCACGAACAGGCTCCATAACTATAATAGGAATATTTCTCTCGTGAAGGATGTCATAAAGCCTCTGGGATCTTACTACAGGGTTTGTTCTGTCCAGATAGTTCAGCTGGATCTGCACAAACTCAACCTCAGGATGCTTATCAAGAATCTGTTCCAAGAGCTCAGGACTTCCATGGAAAGAAAATCCGAAGTGCTTTATCTTTCCTTCTTCTCTCTTCTGTACTCCCCACTTGAAGCAGTCATACTTCTCATAGGTATCATAATTGTTACCATCCTCAATGGAGTGGAGCAGATAGAAGTCAAAATAATCAACTCCAGCTCTCTCACACTGTTCATTAAAAATCCTGTCCACATCTTCAGCCTTTTTAATCTCCCATGCAGGAAGCTTTGTAGCCAGCATGAAGCTGTCTCTTGGATGGCGCTTTACAAGGGCCTCTCTAGCCTCTACTTCTGACTTTCCACCGTGATAAACATACGCTGTGTCAAAGTAATTAAGACCTGCCTCCAGGTACTTATCAACCATTCTGCAAACCTGCTCATGATCAATTACACCGTCATTCTCCGGAAGCCTCATTAGGCCGAAGCCAAGCTTCGACATCTTGCCAAGATCAATTGCCATAAAAAATGCTCCTTTCCAGCTTTCATAATAGTTGCAGAAAAAACCACTCTATTATTATATCACCTGGAAAGAAGCATTTCTTCTTACACTTTGATGTACAAAGTTATCATTTATTGATTGGACTTGTCTTTTATCATCTTGAAAAGAGTTACTCCATTGGTAACAACAGTTGCCGCATCGAATAATGCTCCGGTATAGGATCCCAGAATAAAGTGGTAGAACATCCAGGGCACAAAAGAAAGTGTCACCAGAAGCTTAAACTTAATGGGATCCTTAACGTCCATAAAGATGATGTATACCACACACACTACTGCAGGAATGATACCAAGAAATCCCTGTTCATTTAATAGAACTGTCATCCCCACTGAAGCTATGATAAGTATGACCTTCCATGCTGTGTTCAGCTTTTCTTTGTAGCAAAGATAATTTCTGAAGCATGAAAGCACATTGTTTACTGCGCCTGTCACTCCTCCAAGTAGCAGCATGCTTACAGCCTGCATAAGGATCTGGACTATCTGTACGATCAGGATGCGGCTCTTTTTCTTAATGGCTCCTGAGCCCACCTGGACCATGGCTGCAATAAAATCAATGATGTTAGCAATAATTACATTCATATCTGTTTAATCTATCCTTTCTTATTCCACGATAGATATAATATCAGAAAGAATGTAATTAAACAAAGGATATGATGTATTTTCATTCTCAATATAGGGCTTATTAAGATCCCAGGTATCCGACGGATTGTCTGGGTTCACTCCGATATAATCTCCCTCGAATACAAAGTCGCCATTTCCACGCTTAAAACGATTTATGGCACTATCCATGGCTTCCTGGGTTCCCGGAGCTGCTATCTGCTGGTTGAGATCCACCATTTCAACCCAGCCTTTTTCAAAACCTGCTGAAACGTCATTTCCGTGGATACGTCCCTGTACGACAGTTTCTATCTTCTTATCTGCCATCCCCGCCTCAACAGCTGATAGAATATATGGTTCCCAGCATATCCTTGAGGTTACCAGTGATGTTCCCGGTGCAACCTCTGACATACTCTGGTTGTAGCCCACAAAGTAAACCTGACCGGTCTCTGATGCCTCTTCACAGGCGATAGCCGGGCCAATGGTATCGGTATGCTGAGAGATCACAACGCATCCGTCCTCAATAAGTTTCTTTGCTGCACTCTTTTCGTGAGCATAGCTGCTCCAGGTGTTGGTGTAGCTGACCTCCATCCTGGCTGTTGAAACTACGCTGCGTACTCCCAGAATAAATGCAGTATATCCGGAAATAACCTCCGATGTGGGAAATGCTGCAACAAACCCGACCAGTGCATTATCTTCAGTAATAACACCATCTGAGATCATCTGGGCAATCTTCTTTCCTGCAGCTATTCCACTGACATAGCGGCCCTGATAAGCCTCGCCCTTGAAGGTGTGGTAATTATCCGGGACACTCACTCCGTTCATGTCCATATAGGAAGTCTGGCAGAACTGAATCTTTGGATATTCAGGAGCCAGCTCTTTTACCAGTTCACTGTAACCGTTAAAAAAGATAATGTCGCAGCCTTCATCCGCCAGTTCCCTTAAAGGTTCTTCCATCTCATCATCAAGAACATTACTACAGGTCAGTATAGTTACCTGCTCTCCATATTTCTTTTCCACCGCATCCTTTGCAAGTGAAAAATTATAGGTATAAGGTGTGCTCTCGTCATTGTCGTAGACAAAACCAATCTTCAGGGAGCTTTTGGCAACCGATGGATTTATGATCCGGTAGCAACCAACGAAGATAATAAGAAGCACCAGACACGTCAGAGAAGTTATGATTTTTTCTCTCTTCATAGGTCAGCTCCTTTCTCATCCTCCGGATCATTATTATCCTGATCCTTCATTTCAGCTTCCTGGATCTTCTTGTCTTCCTCTACTCTCCTTGACAGTTCCTCCTGTGCATCGTGATCTGCCTGCTGGATTTCGCTTCGCCTCTGGGCATAAAGCGCATCCAGATTTATTACACCTTTATCAACAAGTCTGATGAAAGCATCCAGAACATTCGGATCAAACTGTGTTCCACGGCCACGTTTCATCTCATTCATTACATAGTCTGTATCCATGTGGTTTCTGTATACACGGTTGGAAGTCATGGCATCAAAGGCATCTGCAACACCAATGATCCTAGCATAAAGAGGTATCTCCTCCCCCTTAAGGCCCTCCGGATAACCCTTTCCGTCATACCTTTCATGGTGGTATTTGGTACCTTCCTCTACGTGTTCAACAAGCGTGAAGTCCTTCAGGATATCAGCTCCGCTCACAACATGGGACTTCATCTTGGCGTATTCGTCATCAGTGAGTCTTCCAACTTTATTAAGTACGCCATCAGGAATAGCGATCTTTCCGATATCATGCATCTGGGCAGCCTTGCGAAGATTGGACAGGAACTTGTCTCTTTGCCACCATTTGTAGCAGCCCATTTCCTGAGCGATCAGCACTGAGTATTCAGCAACCCTGGTTGAATGCTGGTTAGTTCTTACATCCTTAGCATCGACTGCGTTCGCAATAGCCATTACTGTCTCATTGGCCATGTTGATCTTGATCTGCTGCTGGTTAATCTGTCTCTGAACAATCATCCAGGTGAACCATATGATGAACAGTGACAGGATAATAAGCATATATGCTGTGAAGCCTGGCTGCTCATAGAATTCGCCTTCCTTAACCAACTCAAAGCTTCTTTCCTCCAGAACTTTTTCTCCTGCGCTGTCAAAAATTGCCAGACGGAAGGTGTACTCTCCGGAAGGAATGTTAACGTAAATGATATTGTTAAGGCTGTTCTGAGGAACTATCGTCCATTGGTTATCATATCCCTCAAGAAGATATCCAACGTTTGGTTCCTGAATAGTGTAGTTAAGGATCTCCGGTGACAGTTCCACACGGCTTACTCCCTGTCCCACTGTAATTGCTCCCATTCGGGCCATAGGCTGAAGCACACCATCCAGGCGAACAGATGCCAGCTGCATTCTGTAAGAACGGGCATCCGTGTTGTACTTTTCTACGTCAATGATATAAACACCTGTGTCGCAAGGAAGGAAAAGCTCACCGTTTCCGTTGTAGTAGTTCCAGGAGTTGGCTGTAAGAGATGTTCCCAGTCCCCTTCTCGCATCCAGAAGCTCCCAGGCGATCTCTCCTCCTTCCACCAGCTCATCACGTTCCACCACATAGATTCCTGCACTGGACATGACAAAAAGTGTGTCCTCATCCTTAACCCAGATATCATAGTTGTTAAAGTAAGGGAATTTATCCAGAACTCTTATAGTCCCTTCAGGATCAAGGTAGCAAAGGCTGTTACTGGTAACTATAAACACTCCCTCAGTTTTTGGATCCTTAACAGTCCTTAGGATAACACCGCTGCTAAGTCCATCATCTCTGGTAAGCATACGGTCAACTTTTCCATTCTTCAGAACTGCGATTCCGTCACCATCGGTACCTGCCAGGATTGTGCCATCTGCTCTTTCTGTCAGGGTCAGGATCATTGAATTGATAAGGCCATCCTCATTGCTTATGGTATTCACTATCTCATGATCCTTGATATAACTGATACCTGTATCACCTGCTGCCAATATGGTTCCATCGGAAAGACCTGTAACAATTCTGGCCCTGTTTCCGAAGCTTCCATTATCCGCATTGTAAGACCACTTCTCCCCATTAGGAGAATACTCTATAAGGCCGCTGCCATAGGTACATACCCACAGATGATTCTTTTCATCTACATACATGCAACGAATTCTTTTTCCGTCAAGCTCCTCGGTAAGATCATTGGTGATCTGGGTGTGGCCTGATTTATCCACAACATCGAGGCCTTTGTCGGTTCCAATGTAATAGCAGCGCTGCCAGGAAACAATAGCGTTGACAACTTTTCGCTCCAGACCAACAGCACCGTAAACATCTCTGAAGGGTGATTTTGCCAGTCTTAAAAGGCCAAGCCTTGAGGATGTAAACCAAAGGTTGCCCTGATAGTCGTAAATCATATTATCGATGGAGTTATTGAAATCGTTTGTGTTGAGGCGATGAGATCCTGCGGTATCAAGATAAGAAACACCGTCGTCAGCGCAGATGAACAGAGTGTCATCGTTAATATAATAAAGCTCATTGATATGATTTACATACTCGCATACCCTGACAGTCTTTCGAGCCAGCCTGTCCTCAGAAACATTGAAGCTATAGATACGATTCGTTGATGTTCCCACCATCAGAGTTCCATCCGGAGCAAAAGAGCAGCAGTTGTAAACATCCTCTCCATCAGGAAGCTGAAAACTGTCAAGGACCTCTCCTCTCTTCAGCAGGAACAGTTCCCCACTCGAAGTAACGGTTGCCACATGACCATCATCATCTGCCGCTATACTATCCGCATAATTGATCTCTTCAAGAGTGTTAGCAATCTTAAGACCATTGTTCATGGCAAGAACCTGAAGACTGCCTGAAGTTCCAATATAATAATATCCGTCAGTTGCACGGATGATACTTCTTACTGAATTGGATGGAAGCCCGCCGGACTGATCAATGACATTGACCACCTGCTCACGGATAACAATTGCAAGGCCATTGTCATTGGTGCCTATCCAAAGACGTCCCTCTTCATCAACATAGAGGCAGTTTACATTCTTTACTGTCTCATAACTGTCTATCCACCTGAACTCACGTCCGTTATAGCGATACAAGCCCGCATAGGTTCCAATCCACAGAACACCGTCATTGGTCTGGGCGATGTCATTGGCTTCACCACAGGGAAGGCCGTTGTTACTGCTAAATATGCTCTGAACATAATCGTTAAAATCAACCGAATCAACGTATTCAGCATCCTGAGCTTTTACAGGCATCTCAAAGGCAAGGCTAAGAGACAGGATTAGGAAAAGAGCTGTTCCAACAGTACTACCTCTTTGTATTGCCTTATCTTTTGCATCTTCCTTCCCGGCTTTCCTTAAAAGCACAACAACATAAACAGCTGCAATAGTAAGGACCTTGTCGGCAAATTCAATTGCCAGCTGTCCCAGTACGCAGCAAATAAAGATGGGCCATTCCCTTTCCAAAAAGTAATTGATTATCCCATCTCCCCAAATGTTTCCTGTTCTTCCATCGGTAAAAGTAAGATTCACAGGCACCGAAACCACCAGTGCTGTGAGCATAGCTAAAGAAGCGGCCATCATAAAGCCGTAGAAATGATCAAACCATTTTCTCTTAGCCGCCATACCAACGATAATGCCCAGGGCAATGCTGGTGATAGAATAGGCAGCCGAGATCGGATTGACAACACTGTAGGCAAGATTACCGGTCAAACCTACTACTGCGCCACAGAAAGGCCCGGCGATGTAAGCACAAAGCGCCGTGCCAAAAGAATCAGCCCAAAGAGGCCATTCCAACTTAACGGACAAGAACTTCCCTCCCAAGTTCAAACCCACGCACATAGCAGTAAACAGTATAATCTGCCAGATTTTCCATTTTTTCATACGTTCCTACCCCTAATATTTCAGAACTTAGAATCCCCGAAAAAATCTGCTACAGAATTAATTATATTCCATATTACGTTAGCACTTCAAGACAAAGCATAGTAAGATCATCAAATTGCGAAGCGCCTTCTATGAAACTGTTCACATCACTTTCAACCGCCGGCAATAGCTCTTTTCCCGGAAGGGTGGCATTGTGATTGAGGCATTTAAGGAGCCTCTCAGCCCCATAAAGAACATCATCCCCTCTTGTGGCCTCCACTACGCCATCAGTAAAGATAAAGAGCTTATCGCCACCAGACAGTCCTATGCTGTCTTCCGCAAAGTCCATATCCTCATCGATGGCAAGAGGCGGATCATGCTTGGTGACATAGTATTCAAACTCATCTTTGGAGTGCCTGTAGATTGCCGGGTACTCATGACCTGCGTTGGCAAAAGTGAGCTTATGCTCAGAAATTGTGTATACTCCCAGCCAGGTAGTAACAAAGAAGAATTCCGGGTTGTTCCTACAGAGCTGCTGATTTGTTTTTTTCATGATCTGGGAAACGCTCTTCTCCATGGTCGCAACATTTCTTATAATGATGGTCGTGATCATCATGAAAAGAGCTGCTGGCACACTTTTGCCTGCAACATCACCCACTACCATGCACAGGTGATCGTCGTCTATCAAAAAGAAATCATAGAGATCACCACCAACCTCCTTGGCTGGAGTCATGGTTGCAAAGATATCAAATTCGTGCCTGTCAGGGAATGCAGGAAAATCAGTGTTAAGAACACCTGCCTGGATATTTGTGGCTAGGGACATCTCCGCTGAAAGATGCTCTTTCTCCGAAGTCATCTCCCTGATCCTACGCATGGTCTCGTTTATATCCTTCTCCATGTCAGAAAGGGTCCGCCCCAGAGTATCCATTTCCAGGGATGCTCCCATAGACCTGTTCTCAAAGAAGGTCTCAGCCACCTCCTCTGCAGTCTTATCTCTTTTGGTATATTCATAGGCAGACTCTGCCAGTAAATTGACAGGGTCAATGATATTCCTTTTAGTGACAAAAGAAATGATAACGGCTGTAAGGATCACCAGCATCAAAAGTGCAAGCAGGAAAAAGATAAAGTTCCTGGCAACACTTTTTACAAAATCATTTATATAAATATCGCCTGTTACATAAGCGATAAAATTTCCTTCTTTATCATAGAGCTTTACGTAATTAGTGGCTATCCATCCATTGACGTCACCATATCCAAAAATCATGGAAGCATCAGAAGAAGCTATCTTCTCTATTGTTTCGAGGCTATCCTGCCCTGGAATATCTGTGCGAATCCACTGTCCCGGCGCATAAGCATGTTCCAGATCATAGCCATCAATGACATAGATAATACGATGTCTTTCTTCATCCGGAATTACTATAGCAACACTATCTAACTGGGCATAATCCACAGCCTTTTCCATAACCGCTCTTGAAACCCAAAAATCATCATTGATAAGATAGGCGAACCTGTCCATGTATTCCTTTGAAAAGGGATCGTCAAGACCTTCAGATTCCACCTGATCATAAGTGCTTCTCACTTCGTCGCAGATATACTCCACGAAATTGGCATCAAGAATAGAGAGAGCAAACTCCAAACTGTGAGTTGTCTCTCTCTTATATCCCTGAATAGATGTTGCGATGTTAAGTGCAAATCCTATGCTTCCAACTATTAACAAAAGACTTGCTGAAACCATAAGAATAGCATTAATCGTCAATCTTTGTAGAGGTTTCTTTTTTTTAGTGCCCTTTTTTCTCATAATATTTTAGAATGTCATCTTGTGTAGGAGCATAGCCACTAAGACCTCCATTATTATCTCGCCTCGTAGCATATCCGGGTTCCAATGTTCCTGGAGGTATCTCTACGCCTGTGCCCCCGGCAATTATATTAAGTTCCTTTTCATTTAATTTATTGATATCGCTCATATGTCTGGCCTCCTCCTAAGAAATATGTCTTTCTGATAGTTTTATACGAACCAGATTCATCCATGGCAATTATTCATAAATAATTATACCATGACTTTTATATAATTACCTTTTGTGGACTCTTCGATCGATTCCATTTGTTTCATAATATCTGGCTTTTGACTGATACATTTCGTCGTCCGCCTTCTTCTCCAGCTGATGGACCGTCATGTCAGGATTATCAATGTAGGAAGCATAGCCTATTGAGATTGATAACTTATCCGAATACTTTCCGCGCCATCTTCCTGCCAGGGTTTCCACATCTTCACATATGTCCTTTGGATCGTCCGTGTGGAGGATCGCTACAAACTCATCTCCACCTGTTCGGTAAGCCTTCCCCTTACCACCAATAGCCATTAAAAGACATTCTGCTGCACCTTTTATCAGTTCATCGCCCCCTGCATGTCCCTTGGTGTCGTTGACCATCTTAAGCCCATTAACGTCAGCTGATAAAATGACAAAATCCTTATCAAGCCCTTTTTCTATCTCTTTATTCAGGTCTTCCTCGTAGCTTCTACGGTTAAACAACCTGGTAAGCTCGTCTGTCATGGCAATTCTGATAAGGTGCTCCTCACGCATCTTCTCGCCATTTACATTTCGTGTGGTAAAGACAATCTGTGTAGGAATACCATTTTCATCTACTTCCACGGGAATGTACTGGGCTCTGAACCATCCTTCACCCATATCAACAAAGTCTTTACTAAGAAGCTTTTTCCCTGCAAGTCTGGATCTGACAGTTGAGATGTTGGTGTACTCTATAAAGTCTTCAAGCTGATCCGGCATTATTTTTTCTCTGAGTCTCCTGCTTAAAGCGGTGTGATTCTGGGAACCAAGATCGATGCTGCGCCTCACCGGATCCTTGTCTCTGACAGAAATCTCTGTTCCTTCTATGAAATCGATCAGATTAACCTGATCATAGATATCAGCAATAGCCTGAAGGATATTTACTTTGTCCTGGATTTCCATATCTTTGGCTTTCTCAAGCTGAACAACAGCTCTGGAAGCCCGGAGTAGGGAGTGAAAACGAATCACCATTCCGGTGACTGAAACTATCATCAGAACACAATAATTTATGACATGTATCCCTGCAGCTCCGTCTATTCTATATAGAAACGCATACAGGAAACCATACGAAAACAGTGTAGCTATGGCGCTAACCCAGGGCTTAAAGACAATAAAACAGACCAGCATGATCTCCACCGCATAGAAAGTCAGTATCTGTTCTCCTTCCTGATATCGGCGATAAGATGCCAGTACAGCCCAGATTGACATGAGCATATAGTAGATAGCATTAACTGCCACTACCTGTAAATGATTCATGGATGTTTTTTTCAGAAGTGCCCTTGTGGCAAAAAAGCCCACAAGACAGGTTGCTATGCAGAAAAGCACACTATAAATGCTTATCCATTCATATCTTCCAAGGCTCTTTCTGGTCACGACAAACAAAGTCAGCGTAATGGATTCAAAGATAGCCACGACAATAGAGATTCGCTCTATATTTCTCGTGCTGTTCTTATCCATCAGTTCTCTGACTTCGTCATCGATCACCGGAAAGAAATAGTTCCTTATCTTCTCTAACATGGAATCATCCTTTGCCTTTCCTCCAAAAAAATTATACCACTTATAATGCGCAAAAATGCGCTTCTGACGGATGCATATTTTTTTTATTGTTTATTAATATCTACTTTATTATTTATATCACTTCACTATGACATAATGGGAAAGAAGGAGCTGGAATTCTGATATTGCACTTTAAAAGGCTGACCCCTTTTGACTGGGCCAGCCTTTTTTGTTTTTGTCGACTTATCTTAATCAAAGAAGATTTGCTTTACGCATGGCTTTCCTTAAGGTATCGCCAAGGATTCCGGAAAGGACAAGCTTCATGATAGTGGTAGGGATAAAGGGCAGGACACAGGCTGTAACTGCAGCCATAAAGGTTGAGTCTGCTGCGAATACGAACCATATTGTGCCGACCAGGTAATTGATGATAACGCCTGCCAAAAGTCCAAGCCAGTAGACAGGGCTCTTCACTCCCTTGTCAGCCACAAGTCCGGATACCAACGCCATGATAGGAAATGAAAAGATAAATCCACCGGTAATTCCGAAAACATATCCAATTCCTCCTGCGAGATTCGCCAGAACCGGAACTCCCACCATAGCAAGAAGTACATATACTAAAGTTGATATTGTTCCCCTCTTTGCTCCCAGAACTATTCCAGCAAGCGGAACTGCCAGAGTCTGTAATGTAAGTGGAACTCCCGCAGGAAGTGGAATTGAAATCTGCGCCATAACCGCAATGATTGCTGTAAAGATTGAGATATAGCAGATATCTCTTACGTTAATTGTCGAAACCTGTGTTGCTTTTTCCATGTTGTTATGTCACCTCATGCATTCATGATTATTTCGTATACTGTTTTATCACAGAAATTGTTCCTTTACAACGAATAATGTATTATCATAGTCTGAATAAATAACAACAGGAGAAAAGCCATGCCATCACAAGAGTATAAAATAAGGACCGCAACGCCTGAAGACGCAGTTGCCCTTGTTGAAATCTATGACTATTATGTGCGGGAGACCGCAATTACTTTCGAATACGATACTCCTTCAGTGGAAGAGTTTGAAGGCCGTATGCGCAAGGTTCTCCAGCGTTTCCCATACCTTGTTGTTGAACAGGGAAAAGAGATATTGGGATACGCCTACGCAAGTCCCTTCCACGAAAGAGCTGCCTACCAGTGGTGCGTAGAGATGAGCATCTATTTAAAGAAAGACGCCCGTGGAAATGGACTTGGATCAATGCTCTATACTGAGCTTGAAAACCGTCTTAAATCTCAGGGCTTCTTAAACTTCTACGCCTGCATTGGTTACCCTGACGTTGAAGATGAACACCTCACCTTTGCCAGCGTCCGCTTCCACGAAAAAATGGGTTACACCCTCATCGGGAAATTCAGCAGATGTGGCTACAAATTTGACAGGTGGTACAACATGGTCTGGATGGAAAAGCTTGTGCCACTCCCCCAAGACCACTCATTGCCTAAATTGCCGAACTGAGGATAGCTTCCACATCGGCTCCTATAATATCAAGGCCCGTAGCCTTGATGAGTTCCACTTCATCTATACCGTAAAAGTTTTGGGCGAGGGCTTTGACATAGCCGAACCCAAACTCCTCAGGTACGTAGCTTCCGCCTGCCGTCATTACGTAGTACAGCTTTTGGGCGTTGCATAGACCTTTTGGGAAGCCTTCAGGAGTATACTCGAAGGTCACTCCCAAAACGTTTATGACTTCTATGTATTGTTTCAGTTTCGCAGGAAAAGACAGATCCCAGTACGGAGCAGCTATCACAATAGTATCTGCCTTGGCGAACTGCCTGGCCAGGACAAACATCTCATCATCAAAGATCCCTTCGGCAATCAGGGCATCTCTCTTTTTCAGATACGCTTCATTTGTCACAGGAAAAGAGATATCTTCCAGCCGCAGAGTTTCCACTTCACCATCAAGCTTTGCTAAAAGAGCTTTTGCCAGTCTCATTGTTCTTGACTGCGTTCTTACACATGCATCAATAAAAAGAATCATAGGTCCCCTTTCCTCGATGTTTCAATAAGATAATCTGCTATTCTCCCCCAATTATATATCAAAGAAATCCAGTGTGCATCGCCATTTGCAAAAAAATCGACCGTGCGTTAACGGTCGATTTCTGTCGTGAATTGCTTTTTTATACTGTTTAGTGGCAATTTCCTTCCTTGTGACAATTTCCTGCCATTGGGCACCCAATGCAATGAGTGCCCTTTTTCTTTTCTTTGTAAATATAACGGATTGATGTTCCAAGAAGCAGTATTATCACTGCCCCAGCAATAATGTTTGCCATAAAAATATCTCTTTCTATTAGTCGAGCTTGTACTCAAGAACCATTGCTTTCTGATTTCTCTTTATCAGATATACTATTATACCAGCAAATACAGCGATTGCGATAAGTCCATATACAAATCCTGTTCCGAAAGCGCCGGTTGTGAAAAGAGTTCCAAACTGATATACAAGGAATCCAACTGTGAAGCCTGTTGCAAGCTGAAGTCCGATTGCACCCCACAGCCACTTAGCTGACTTCATCTCTGAATTCATAGCTCCAAGAGCTGCAAAGCATGGTGGTGTGTAAAGGTTGAACATAAGGTATGCAAGGGCTGCAACCTTTGTGATTCCCATAACTGCTGCTACTGCGTTTCCTTCACCGATAAGCTCAAGTTCCTCTGTATCAATGAGGTTAGAGATTGCAAATACTGTAGCAATTGTTCCAACAACGTTTTCCTTTGCGATAAATCCTGTGATAGCTGCTGCAGCCAGCTGCCAGCTTACGATACCAACAACAGGAACAAGAAGATATGCAAATGGTCCTGCGATACCTGCAAGGATTGATGTGCTCTCCATTCCCTCTTCAACAGGCTGGAAGCTGAAGTTAAAGGTGCTCATGATCTGAACTACTGTGTTACATACAAGAATAACAGTTCCGGCCTTAACGATATATGCCTTACCTCTTTCAAGCATGGACTTAAGTGCAAATGTAAGGCTTGGTACCTTGTACTCAGGAAGCTCAATGATAAAGAAGCTCTTTCTGTACTTCATACCTGTGATAGCTTTGATAAGAAGTGCTCCAAGGAGGATAAGGAGAATTCCAACAAAGTAGGATGCAAAGCCAACCCATCTTGATTCAGGGAAGAAGGCACCTGCGAAAAGAGCTATTACAGGAAGCTTAGCTCCGCAAGGCATGAAGGTTGCAAGCATTGCTGTTGAACGTCTTTCCCTCTCATTCCTGATGGTACGGCAGGACATGATAGCCGGGATTCCGCAACCAGTTCCGATGATCATAGGGATAACAGATTTTCCTGAAAGACCTACTCTCTTGAAAATAGGGTCAAGTACTACTGTGGCTCTTGCCATATATCCGCAGTCCTCAAGGAGTGCGATAAGGAAATACATAACCATAACCAGTGGAAGGAATCCTACAACGGCTCCGACACCACCGATAATACCATCAACTAAAAGTGCATAGAGAAGTGGATTGGCATCTGCCATTGCATCTCCAACCATTCCCTGGAAGGACTCGATCCAACCTGCCAAAAGCTCTGAGAGCCATGTTCCGACTGTGGTCTGTGAAATGTAGAACACAAGCCACATAACTGCAGCAAATACAAATATTCCAATAACAGGATGTGTAACAATACTATCTATCTTGTCGCCGAAGTTCTTGTCCTTTGTAAGGACCTTTCTGTTCTCAACTTCGCTTACAATCTTATTAACAAATTCGAATCGCTTTCTGTCAGCAGCTTCTACTGCAGCCTTATCTGTAAGGTCCACATTCCCCTGTACATAAGGTTCTGTCTGGCCCTTTCCTTCAAGTTCTGCAGCAGCTTTAACCACCTCTTTAAGACCGATTGCAGATGTTGCTACAGTCTTGATAACAGGGCATCCAAGCTTTTCTGAAAGAAGCTTTTCATCAATGGCATTACCCTTCTTATCATTGGTATCATTCTTATTAAGTGCAACAACTACAGGCACACCAAGTTCCAGAAGCTGTGTTGTAAAGAAAAGGCTTCTGCTAAGGTTTGTTGCATCCACAATGTTAATGATGGCATCAGGGTGCTCATTCTTAACATATCCGCTGGTGATACTCTCCTCTGATGTAAATGGAGACATTGAATATGCTCCCGGAAGATCCACAGCGATAAGCTCCTTGTCCCCATCATAGTAGCTCTTTTTTATAACGCTCTCTTTCTTATCGACAGTAACACCTGCCCAGTTTCCGATCTTTTCGCTTCTGCCGGTAAGGGCATTGTACATGGTAGTTTTTCCGCTATTAGGATTTCCTGCCATTGCGATTCTCATAACATTTTCCTCCTGCTTTTTTTCATTTTATATATTTACCTTGATAGCTGCGGCTAACTCAGGGTCAATATTATATCTTGCATCTTTGATAGCGACCACCAGATTTCTTTTCTTGTCTACCACGGTAATCTTCTCTCCGCTGTAGCATCCCAGGGAAAAGAGAAAGCTCTCCATCTCCTCATCTCCGCCGGTTTCCACAGAATCTATGGTGTATTCTCTACCGAGCTCAACTTCGTTTAGTGTCATAAAAGCCTCCTACATTCAAGTTAGCATAGTTTAACTTTTATTAGCCACTGCTAACTCATACATAGAATATTCTTATTAAGAATTTTTGTCAATACTAATTTTTTAGCAGGAAATGATTCTTTTCAAGATCATAGAAAAGAGTGCACTCATTCCCCTTCATATCGAGCACTTTGACAATATCAGCATCGGTATCTGCTTCGATAAAATCCGAAGTGATATTCTTGTACTGCCAAAGTTTTTCAGGTGAAAAGTGCAGTGTCTTCTCATTGGCAAAGACAGCAGTGTATAAGATATCCGCTTCAACCAGATCCTGGAAGATATGGCTACCATAGGAAAGCTCCGGATTATATCCTGCTTCCTTTTCCTCAACCTCGCACACAACCTCAAAGTCACTTATGTCTGCAAATGTTGTGGGTACACCAAGTTCAGGAGATGAAGTCCCAATTCGGCCAGGAACCATGAGCATCATATGCCTGTCCTGACCTCTGAAGGTCCAGTTGATCTTTCCAATAGTCCTGGCAATACGGGTCTTGACCGCATAGGGCATGTTGTAATAAGCCTTGGGGTCCACAAAGACTACAAGGTCAATAGGAACACTTCTTGAGAGGCCCATCGATGAATCAACTGTCTCCAGGATCTTTTCTTCGTCTGATACTTCAGTGGGAACTGCCACGTTTCCTGTATCCTTGAACACCTGAAGAGGTCTGCACTGCAAAAGATTTATGGAGTACTCTCCGCTCTCAGACAGGTTCATGGTAAATTCTATATCAACCGGGTGATCGTATTCCTTCTGGATAAGCTGCATCAGCTGTTGCATCTGCGTCATGATGACCTGTTTCTTGACAAGTCCCCTGCAGGAGATAAATCTTACATCCCGGTAGATACCTCTTTCCTTAAGGGAATCCTCAACTTCGTAGTCGTGCTCTAAGAGTGTATTCACCAGGTACATTGGGAGCTTGCTTTCAATTTCCTTAAGGTCCAGGCGTTTAAGTGCATGCTCGTTAACATCCATGGCTTCTACTGCTCGCTGTGAAAACTGGTGCTTTTCCGCCACTGTAACTGACGAAGTTGCCTCAGGCATATCAAGGCTAACAAGTCTTGGGTAGGAGCCCATGGTCCTGTCTACAGCAGAGGTACCAAGCCCCATGACGAGCCTTAACATCCCGGCTTTTGGATCAATTCCTGCCAGGAACTTATAGGGGCTGTAGGAGTAGCCGACACCTGCAGCACAGGGCATGTAGTATGGTCCATAGTAAGACCCTGATACCCTCTGGATAAGCAGCGCCATCTGTTCATCTCTTTTATCAAGGCCTCTTCTCTTTCTGTAATCAAGGGCAGAAAGGCTCATGGTGCTGGCGTATACTGTCCTAATGGCATTTTCAAATTCCTCAAGTCTTTCCTCGAGAGTGCCTCTGTTGGCGCAGAACACCGATTCATATTTTCCCGCAAAGGCATTGCCAAATCCGTCTTCCAGGATACTGCTGGACCTGACGATGAAGGGATCCTGGCCGTAGTATTCAAGGATATGTTTGAACTGGGTCCTGAGCTCTTCGGAAAAAGAGCCGGTCTTTAGTTTTTCAGCGAACTCCTCAGCCAGGGAAAAATACTCTTCCTCTGTCCTCTGGCGGATTCGAAGGTCCCAGAATTCATTATCAACAATATAGGTGTAGTAAATGTCAGAGCCCATGAAGAAAGAATCATGGGGCTCTAAAACCTCATTTATCTCAGGACTCATATTTCGGATGATAGCTCTGGCAAGCAGCATTCCGCAGGCTTTTCCTCCGATCATTCCCGTTCCTATCATATGGTTCCTGACAGCAAAATAGTCCTCGGGCTTGAAGTGCTTTTTTACCATCTGACGCATCTTTTCATCTCTGGTCATCATGATATTGCACATCATGTTGCAGGATTCGGTCATGTCCATCTGGCTTTCATACTGGACTTTTGCAGTATTAAAGAACTTATCCCAGAAATCCATGTACTGGTCTTCGCCGGGTCTTTGGAAATTATCAAGGAGCTGATAAAAGCGACTTGAGCGCACGCCGTCCAAAATAGGTCTGAAGGTTCCGTCATCTTTTTTATAGATATGTGGAAGGAACATGGTCTCAGAATCTCTGTTCCAGACCTTCTCCGGTCTTACATAGACATTTTGTGAATCAGAATATACATCCAGGAATAATTGGGTAGTGTTAAGAATCTTTTGTATAGAATGAAAAGAGTGTCTTCCCCGTATGATCGGGAAGAATGCGACTGTATCAAGAATAAATAGAAACGGGCAGGTTACTCTGAAAAAATTGCCCATCATAAGATCAGTAGCCCATCGGATCTGAAGTTCCGACAGACAATCAAAAACGTAGAAAGCGTCCTTGCCCTCTTTCTCTATGATGTTGTGGATATCCATTGTAAAGGTCTCAAACCGGTGGGTGAGCGGAACCGGATAGGTCTTTACTTCGGGGCAGTCATCAACCAGCGGCTCATGACTGGCAAACCGGAAGTAGATGATATTTCTTTTATCCCGTTTGGCCTGCTCGATATACGGATCCACAAACAGCTTGAACTCTGACAGGTTAGACACCCGGAATACCACGTTGTCACCCAGCCTGATGTTATCAAGGGCTTTGTCCATCTCTGGTATTCCGGACAGTACTCTTTCAAATGCAGCCATAGGGTATCTCCTTATTGGTCAAAATATTGAATTTTCTCCACAACCTTGACGGGGCTACTAACAAGTCCTGCAAAGGTTTTGGCGTCGGCCTTTTTTCCAACAATGCTGCCATAGTGGGTAGGAACTGCATATTCAGGTTTTATTGTGTTGATAAGGTCAGCAGCTCTTTTGGCATCCATTGTATAAGTTCCGCCGATAGGAACAAGTGCGATATCGCATTTAACCTGCTTGGCTTCCTTGGTAGCGCCTGTGTCTCCTGCGATGTAAATGCGCTTTCCTTCAAGATTTAGAATATATCCAACCCACTCTGCGCGTCTTGGATGGAAGGGCTTTAAAGTGTTATATGCAGGAATCGTCTCAATCTCAAGTCCATTTATCTCTTTGCAATCACCTGGGGTAACCGAGAAAATTTCTTTTACCTCGGGCTCAAGCTCCCTGGCGTCATCGATCATGCTCTCAGGCACCACAAGAATGGTGGACTCTTTTATGACCTTGCGAATATCCTCTAAGGAGAAGTGGTCGTAATGACTGTGGGTGATCAGGACATAGTCTGCGTCGTGGAACGCCTCTTTTATCTTGAAAGGATCCACGTAGATGACGCCTGCATCACTGTTCATCTTAATGCTGTTCTGGGTAAAAACTTCAATCTTGTCTATCATCAAACACTCTCCTGTAGATCAGAAACTGTTTTTGTTCCATTAACAATTTTACTATATTCCGGTGCATTTATCACTTTTTATTCAGCTTATAGCCAACAACAGCGCCTACAATTCCGCCCAGGATATGAGACATGTTGGAAATGTCATCCTCAAGGAATACGCCTTCGTAGACCTGCTGCCCGATGAAGACAATGGCAACCAGGATGAAGGTTAGGGGGATCTCGCCGTTCTTGAAGCTGGTGAAGGATGTCAAAAGAATGAAGGCAAAGACCACGCCACTGGCTCCACAAAGAGCCACGTTCCAGAACAGGAGGTAGTTCATAACGCCCGTAACCACTGCCGTTATAAGGATTACCTGAAGAATTCTCTTTGATCCGTATTTTTCTTCCAGCATTGGTCCCAGCAAAAGAATATACGATGCGTTTCCAATGTAATGAGCCCATCCACCGTGACCCAGCACGTGGGTAAAGAACCTTACGTAGGTCAAGGGATTGGTCAGGGACGAATGATAGGTCATGAACAAAAGCTCATTGCTTACGCCTGCTGTGAGAATTCCCAGCAGTAATACCGCCAGGCTTATGAATATGAATCCCAACACTACCGGGGAATTAAATGTTATCCTTAGTTTTTTCATAAAAATCCCTTTCTCTCTTCAGCCTTCCCTCATACTCACCCCCAAAATGCATTTACAGCAATGCATCCACTTTCAATTTTACTATATTCACGCACATAAAAAAATGCCATGGTAACGGCAATTTGAAACCGAAACATGGCATCTGTGTGTTAAATATAGTTTACTGTCTCTGACAGTTCTTTTCTACTGTTGTGATTATCAAGTGGGCCAGCTCCTTCTGCAGCGTAGCCAAGATCCAGAAGCATCAGAATCTCTTCATTTTCCGGAAGGCCAAGGTCTTTGGAAAGCGCATCCGGATCAAAGAAATTCAGCCAGCAGCTGTCTACGCCTTCGTTCGCTGCAGCAAGCATCAGGTGGGTTGCAACGATAGAAGCATCCTCAACACCGGAATCTCTTTTTCCACCTGGATATGTGAATACATTGTTCTTATCAAAAGCAACAACCAGTACTGTAGGTGCGCCATAACGACAAGGTGTTGCCTTATCGATCTTAGCAAGATTCTCTTCTGACTCAACAACATAGATGTGCTGCTCCTGAAGATTCTTAGCTGTAGGTGCCATGCGTCCAGCCTCAAGGATCTCATTGAGCCTTGCCCTGTCCACTCTTCTCTCGCTGTACTTTTTGCATGAATAACGATTCTTTACTACGTCTTTGAATTCCATTGTTACTCCCCTTTCTCTTGGCAGTTCTTTACCCAAAAATGACTCGCAGGAGCTTCAGGCATTGGACTACCTGTAATAACAGACTTAATAACTCTTCTATGAATTCCAACCATGATTCCAAATAAAAAAGCAAATGCTACTAATAAACTCTGATTTCTCAACTCAATTACCTCCTGCTCGCCATTTGTATTTTGTCACGTTTAATTGCACGCAATCGTTATTATAATACAATCCCTTAAAAAATCAAGCTGTTTCTTAAGCCTCTCGTCCATCTTATTTTGTCACTCCAAATTCCTTCATTAAACTGTCGAACCTTGCCTGCTCTTTTTCTTTGATTGGCTTTGACAGGTCGTTCACGCAATGGTGGATAACATCTGCATCCTTGAGCACTTCATCCATGGGGCTGTCTACTGTCAGCTTGTCATCATGGTGATAAATCGCTGAACAGATAATATCCGTTTCCTCAGGTGTTGTGAGTTCCAGCTTTGTTAGGATCTTCCTGGCATAATCAGCACCAAGATGCGCATGGTCATCATATGATCCAGTCTTGTAGGCATGCATGTCATGAAGCATTGCTGCCATTGCTGCAAGCTCCGGATCCAGACCTCTTTTCTTCGCTATCATCTGCGCAGCAAGAGAAACTCCGTAAAGATGCGCTATAGCACTGGTCCTTTTATCTTCATCTTCCATCTTGTTAAGCTTCCTATCAATGTACTTTCTCAGTTCTTTTAATCTGCTCATAAATCCCCCTTATAGTGCTATACCTCACTTCCCATCAGGAAAGCTTGTAAATGATTCTCTCTCAACCTTGGGCTCGCCGTACTTCTCTTTTGCATCAGCGAAGGCCTTGATCATGAAGGACATGTTCCTTGCCAGATTCCTCATTGTCTGAAGTCCTTCAAGGTCCTTCTTAACATCTTCTGCCGTAAAGCCATGGACCTGATTCCAATATGTACTTGGAGCTACTGGCATTCCGCTGATAGTAAAATACTTGTTCAGCACATCGAAAGTTGCTGTATTTCCGCCTCTTCTGGCACTGACAACTGCTGCCCCCACCTTAAGGTGCTTGGAAAAAGACGTACTGTAAAAGAGCCTGTCCATGAATGCCAGAATGGTCCCGTTGGGTGATGCATAATAAACTGGGCTTCCAACAACAAGGCCGTCAGCCTCTTCAAACTTTGGAGCAACCTCATTTACAAGATCATCAACAACACACTTCCCATTCTTCCCACAATACCCGCATGCAACGCATCCTCGAATATCCTTATTTCCGACCTGAATTACTTCAGTCTCAATCCCCTCCTCGGAAAAGACCTTTACCATCTCGTCCAGTGCTGTTGCTGTGCAGCCATTAGCACGTGGACTTCCGTTCAGTAATAACACCTTCGCCATAAAAATCTCCTCTCTGCCTCATCCGGCAATCACCTTTTTCAGAACAGGCTTAGCTGTTCGTAATCACTACTCCTATCAAGCTCCGGCATTGGTTCACGAAGCATTTCCATTGCAGCTGTGGAATCCTTCAAATAATCCCTGACATTTACCCTATCGATCATGATGGGCATCCTATCGTGGACTGGCTTCATTGATGCATTCGCCGCAGTTGTCAGTATCACAAAAGAGTCTCTGTTCTCACTCAGATCATAGAATCCAGCGAGATAAATAGGCTTTTCATCAGCTCTTTTAAACATGAACTTCGTCTTGTCACGATCCCATTCGTAAAAACCCGCAGCCGGCAGAATACATCGTCTATTCCGGATACTATCGGAAAACATTGATTTTTCTACCACTGATTCAGCCCTGGCATTTATGATGAGCTTTTTATCCCTAGATACTATGCCCCAGAACAGTTCTGACAGTGCAATATCTTCGTCCGTGCGCTTATCCCAGATAATCCCCGGAGTCACCATCCCAGGAGTGATATCCCCTGCACGAGTAGCAAGTGCTCCCCTGGTAAGATGAAGGTCATCCTCTACTTCATATGCAGTTTTGTCGCTGTAATAATATCTCCCGCACATCAAAAAGCTCTCACATATCCGATCTCTGTATAAACCATGCCATGTTTTCCCTGCTCGGATTTCATCAGGGATATGCCATTTACTCGCATTTTTTCAGAGGTGTTCTCATC
Source organism: Butyrivibrio sp. AE2032 (assembly GCF_000702965.1). NCBI lineage: Bacteria > Bacillati > Bacillota > Clostridia > Lachnospirales > Lachnospiraceae > Butyrivibrio > Butyrivibrio sp. AE2032. The sequence goes on from NZ_JNLF01000003.1 coordinate 828,342, forward strand.
AGAAAACATCGGGACATCCTTAGCTCCGCTGGCTCTTCTGACAAGAGTTATATGGGACATAAATTTCTTTTTATCAAAATCGATGTCATTGTCTGAAAGAGCATGATGAACCTCCTTATCCGCAACTGCCGTCAAGCGACTTTCCTATTCGCAAAGACCTTCACTGAATCTGCTAAATGCTGGTGATGAACATGTGTCGCATCAAACTTCACAGATGAAAAAGCCATCTGCATTATCGGACCTGTTGCAAAGGCGCAGATCAGTGTGCCGATACCTACCGGTCCTCCAAGGAGCCAACCGATAAATGTGGCAAGGCTTAAAAGTGCAATGCTCACTGCTCCTATGGGGATCTTATTCGCCCTCTTGGCAAGCGCCACAAGCAGCGTATCTCTGGGGCCACATCCAAGAGAAGCACTCATATAGGTATACTGGGTGTATGCCATGATTACCAGCCCGATGAGCATGACTACAACGCCCTTTGGTACCGAATCGCATTTGGGAACAACGTTTATCTTGTTAAAAAAGTCTACGGCTTTTCCCACTACAAAGGCATCAATAAACATTGCTATTCCAATTGGCTCTTTTAAAGCAATATCCACACCCAGGATTGCATATGAAATAGCAACCGAAGCTGTTCCATAAAGGATTCCCAGCGTTTTTGACAGGCCAAGATTTAATACATCCCATGGTCCTGCTCCGATATTAGCCTGTATTGTCAGATATACTCCAAATCCGTTTACGAACAAGCTGACTGCAGCCAATAACATGTTTGTGACTATCGCCCTGGTTGTCCGGTTTTCTTTTAATCTACTATTATTCAACATTTCTATAACACACTTCCAATTATGCACAAATCTGTGCTACTAAAACTTTCGCCCCCTCAACTTGAATATCGAGAAGCAAACCAGTATCCGCACAGTCTTTCAGATATTGAGCGAAATCCTCTTTTGACACATCTTCAGGACCGCCCTCGCCGCCAACCATCTGAAATACTGTTTGATCAGTAATGATGAATGACGCTTCATCTATATCATTCGTTGCTACGGGATCCTGGGCTTTGTCATTCCTAAAATTGGTAACACCTTTTACCGTAAGGAAATCATCTTCGATGCGGGCTTCGTAAATGATTGCCTGAAGGACACCATATTCGTCCGGTTCTCCTGCACTTTCCTTATCTGAAGCTCTTAAATATCCACTCACCCAATATGAGCCTTCATCATTTAAGGCTTCCGTAAAATGCGTTTCTGTGGTATCAGTTTCAGGTAAAGATTCTGATTCCGTGACAGTTTCAATGGGTTCCAAAGAAAGACCTGTTACTGCTCCAGCTTCTGGGTTTTCCGCCTTTCCACACCCCAATAGAGTGACACAAATAGATGCTGCTACTAAGAATGATAATTTTTTCATTTTTTCCTCCTCTACATCTTATATCCACAATCAGCCTTCTGGGGGCCATCAACGCCAGATTCGTAATGGGCTCTAAACTCCATGTTGATTTCACGGATTTCCTTAAGCCCATCTATATACGGCTGATACATCTCGATCAAACCAGAACTGCATCCATCGCAGCTGCCATTGATATTGCCGATTGACTCAGCAATTATGCGTTCTCTCTCTTCTCTAGTTGTGTCTTTTATCAGAATTGAACTCATTCGTCATCACCTCTTTTAATGCTGCCTGCTGGCAGGTGTCCACAAAGCAGCCTCTTTATCTGAGAATCTGTAGCCACCGGATAAAGCTCTTTTATATGGTTCGCGATAGCGCTCCCTGAATCTTCAGGCTTTTCGCTGTATCTGGAAGTCCAGTAAATCCTTGTACGTCCTATTTGTCGTCTTCCTTGTCCTTAGTCTCTTCTACCAAAACAAATCTGTCATCGGGCTGCTTGCATCTCGGGCACTGATCTATGTCCCTGATGCTTCTGCCTTCTTTTTCCTCGTCAAAAATGTAACCGCACGCCATACATCTGTAAACCGCCATAAGCACCTCCTTAGATATCCCACTCTCCGTCGTTCAATCGCAGTCAAATATTGCCTTGCTCTCAAGCCTACCTCCGTAAGTATCCTTCCACTTCTTATGCACTTCAGATGCATCGAAGTTATTAAGTCCTTCCTCAGACAGATTCATCTCTATCATGATACTGTATCTGTTCTCTCTGGTGCTGTTGGACTTATGTATCACAAAAGACTCCACTCCCGGAATCTTCAGCGTCTCATTAAACAGCTCCTTTATTTCCGGAAGAAGCCTTTCTGTGTCATCTCTGTCTTTGAACTTCGCAATAATGTAATGTTTCATACTCAAAACCTCGTTCCACATTTCGTTCCACGCGTTTCACATTTGGTTAAATGAAAAAGTTACTTCTACTTTCTAACCCAAATTTCTTTCCGTACGGGTTTCACATTTAGGGCAGGTCACAATTTTTTCACAACATTTTAAGCTTCGTTTAAAGTTCAAACTGTATGATAAAACCATCAAGAAGAACAAAACTTCTTGAACCCCACACAACACTTTTTTCATAACACACTGCCCTCTGGTCCCACACTCCAGAGGGTCCTCCCTAAACTAACGCCGTTGGTCTTTTCTCATATAAAAAAGGTCAGCGGCTTCATATATTCCATCATTTCTCTTTTAAAGCTTCCTCTCTGGCATCGTCATAATCATAACTGCCTTTTAATATTCCAGTAAGGGAATCTGTAAGATAAGAAGCCGTCTTATCTTTAGGAATAAACCGACCTACTTCCTGACTGTCGAGATCAGAGTAGTCCTTGTTTATAGCGCTGTCTATCCCATTTTTGATGGATTCCTTTATCTTTGCCTTAACCTTCTTTTTGGCTTTCTTTTTGAGCACCTTTAAAGCTATAAGAGCAATTAAAATACCAAATGCTGCCAACACTACAAACATGTTGTCTTTTAGCATTTTCCATGCTCTCTCACGTCTTTTCTTTCTGAGGTATTTCTCTATACGTTCTTTCATACCCATAGATCCTTTCTGTTCATCTACGTTTCACAGACTATTTACATCATTCATTATACTACGCAATCTAAATGACTGCCTTTGCTAATGCTCTAAGCTGCTCCATAGCTACAGTCCTCAGAGTTTCAGAATTAAGCTTCATAAAAAGGGCCTTCAACTCGCTATAGTCCTTCTCGCCATCAGAATTAAGCTCCGTCCTGAATTTTGGAGCTACTCCCCTCAATATCCAATCTATGCTCTTAGGAAGGATTTATATTTTCATTCAAATCATCCCATTAACCTTGTCAAGAATCCCAGGCATCCTGCTGCAATCAATAATCGGATCGTTAGTCTCTAATGAATGATTAGCACCGTCCACTTTGTACAGATCAAGATGAAGTTCTTCACACTTAGTCTCTGCCAGTTCCGTATCGCACCACGGATCAGCTGTGCCATGGAACACTATCCCGCAGTTATCCCTGAGATGATTAAATGTTTCAGGCACTGGTGTAAACACAATATGGCTGGCATTTATCCCGTTCTCTTTGTCATAATATGCTGCAACAGTAGTTCCTATGCTCTTTCCGATAAAAACAACGTTCTTATAATCTGCATAGTTTACTGACGAAAGCTGCTTCTTTGTCTCGCTTACAGCATGTAAAAAAGCCTCATTCTTAGCCTCTTTATCATTCATGATATCTTTGGCTCTTATCTGAAAATCATAGCTGATCTCAATAACTTCGTATCCACGTGCTTTTGCAAGTTTCTTGGAATAATATAAAAGTGGTTTATCACTGTGATAGCCCATTCCGGGAAATACCACAGCCAGTTTGTCAGACTTCATCTTAATCAAGTATCTCCATTCTCTTTAACTCTCCCTTTTTATCCAACCATCTCTGCAAGCATTGCTGCAGAGTGTCGCTTGGTAAATCTATTCTATCACTCCAAAAGATACATGTTCTACTATCATAAAGTTATTCTGGCTGCAGGCTCTGGTTTCCTTATCCATATTTACCCTATTGGGGAAACAAAAATCGGAGCAACCTCGTTGGGGGAAGTTGCTCCGGTTATCATATTTAAGTCTCATTCAAATTTCTCTGCCATCAGCATCGATCACTTCAATCTGATCATTATCTCTTTTACCTAACAAAAGATTGCTCTTATTGGCAGCCAGGTAAATTACAATCGCCAGGATGTCATCAATTGGTCCTGGAACGAAATCTACAGGCGATACGACATAGACAATAAGCAGTGCGAATAAATCCTGTTCGAATTAGTATTAATGTCTGCCATGCCGTTTTAATAAAATTTTAATATGTTTCTCACGAAAAGCCGTCATTACAGGTATTTATTAATGATATAATCAGCATCAGATATCGTCATTCCGATAACACAGCGTAAAAGAAAGGACTTATTTATGGAGAAAAAAAACGGTTCTTTGATGTTACCTATCGTCGGTTCTATTTTTCTTGCTGTTGTGGTCACAGCAGTTTCCATTGCAGGCTTTAACCTGTATAGCACCATTAAGACCAATGCCTCGCAGGCAGAGGCTTACGAAAGCAGGCTAAGGGAAGATATCATGTCTGAGTTAAAAAATGAAACTCAGGAAGCCATGAGCATATGTCAGGTTATGTATGACAGATATCTTGCCGGCGAAATGACTCTTGAAGAAGCTCAATTAGAGTCGGCAAATATCATCAGAGAACTTAAGTATAATGATGGAGCTGGCTATTTCTGGATTGATACATCTAAAGGTATCAATGTAGTTCTTTTAGGCAGGGATACTGAAGGACAGTCAAGATGGGATAGTGTTGACCCTAATGGAACCTACTTTATCCAGGAGATGATAAAGAACGGTATGCAGAGTGGGGGCGGATACACAAACCTTATGTTTGCTAAGCCAAATGAAACCGAGCCTCTGCCCAAGATCAACTATACAGCATATTTTGAGCCTTTTGACTGGGTTATGGGTACCGGAGTATGGGTTGATTATATTGATACACTCAAGAGCGAATATGAATTACAATCCAGCAAAGCACTTACTTCCACCATCAGAAACAGCATTATTACTATGATAATTCTTTTGCTCATCGGAATTGCCATCGCTGTTTATATGGGAAAGAGGATTACCACGCCTATTAAACTTGCCACAACCCAGATGGTCAGAATGTCCAATAATGATTTCTCTGATAATGCAGAAATGGACAAAGTACGGGCACTTCCTTCAAGTGAAAACAATGAGATAGGACAGATAGCAATAGCACTTGACCTTATGCACACCAACATAAGAAATCTAATGTTGAAAATCACTGACACCACTTCTTATGTGGCATCTGCATCCGAAGAGCTTTCAGCCAGCGCCTCCCAGTCCGCTAAAGCAAGTGAAATGGTTGCTAATTCCTGCACTACAGTGGCTCAGTCCTGCTCGGGACAGATAACCGCTGTGGCTGGTGCAAGTAACGAAACCCAGGCATTTGTTAACAATATGCAGGAATTCCAGGATGCTATCAGCAAGACAACTGAAATGATAAAGACTACCAATGAAGCTGCTACAAAGGGCGCGGCTGACATGACTAATGCCACAAATATGATGGGTTCAATTAAGAATTCCGTGGAAAATACTGCTTCTGTAGTAGAAGCCTTAGGAGAACAGCTTAAAAATATTGATACTTTCGTTGATACTATAGCAGAAATAGCAAGCCAGACTAATCTTCTGTCTCTCAACGCCAGCATAGAGGCTGCAAGGGCCGGAGAAATGGGTAAAGGCTTTGCAGTTGTTGCCAGCGAAATCAGCAAGCTTGCAGACCAATCCAATGACGCCGCTTCAAAGATCACAGAACTTATTGAAGAAATAATGAAGAACTCCGACGAAGCAGTTTCTTCCATGCGTCAGGGTGCTCAGGACGTTGTATCAGGAACAGAAACCGTTAACAACGCGGGCGAAACATTCAATAGCATAGTAGATATGGTATACTCCATCTCTGAACAATCAGAAAGAATGAGCGAAATCGTCGGTCAGCTTTCTGAAGGCACAGACACTATAGCCCATAACATCAGCAAGATTGAAGATATGAGCGCAAACGTTGCGGATGAAACCCAGAACGTTTCCGCTGCTTCGCAGGAACAGACAGCCTCCTCTCATGAAGTGGCAGAAGCTTCAGACAAGCTGGCCAGCAATGCACAGGAACTGCAGGATTTTGTTTCCAAATTCTCACTTTAAGCTACAACAAAACATATAGAAAGCATATCGCCGCATGTCGAAACAGCAGTAATACTGTCTCAGCATGCGGCGAAGTCTTTGAATTCAGTTTAAATTCTGTTTAATGTAATGGTCGAATTTGTTACATTTTGTGATTTACATTTTTAAAATTCCGTGTTAGTATAAGAAACCTGTGCGCGAAAAACAATTAATTTATTTAGAGGAAAAACGTTATGGTAATCGCAATAACAAGCATATTATTATTTATAATTCTATATCTTACACTCTGTGCGATATTTGCAAGGTCAATGGGACTGGTTAAGTGCATCGACCCAAACAAGGCATATATGAAGGAAAACCGCAGGCATTTTCTTGATGGTTATAAGAAATGGGACAGCGAGGAGTACATAATAAAGTCTTTTGATGGTTATGAGCTTCACACAACTTATGTTCCAGCTGCTACTCCTTCCAAGAAATTCGTTATTCTGGTTCATTCATCAACTTACTGCAGGATCGGCGGGATCAAGTACTTTAACATTTTCAGGAAGATGGGATACAACGGTATTCTCTTTGATCTTCGTGGTCATGGTGATAACAAAAAGTCTCCATCAACCTGGGGCATCAAGGAAAGTAAGGATCTGCTCAGCGTAATAGATGATACTGTCAGGCGTTACGGAGATGATATCAAGATCGGCGTTCACGGCGAGTGCCTGGGTGGCGTAACTGCTCTTACTGCTCTTAAGTATCATCCTCATATTTCTTTTGTTATCGCTGACAGCTGCTACAATTCACTTTATGCACTGCTTTGCAAGCTTGCTCAGCAGATGGCTCATGTGTCACCTAAGCTTTTTGATCCGGCTGTGGTCTTTTTCAAGCTTATGTTTGGGTACTCTTATAAGAAGATTTTTACAAAGGACAGTCTTGGCGGTAATACAGTTCCGATTTGCTTCATTCAGGGCGACAGCGACTGCGTTGTACCTTTAAATGAGACTTTTGCTCTTAAAAATGCAACTAACGGATTCACTGAGATGCACATTTTTGAAGGCGCAGATCATACCCGTAACATCCTTGCCGACGCAGATCGTTATGAAAGGATAGTTAAGAACTTTTTGTACAGAGTTAATTTCCTGGAGCTTGCTGCTTCTGCATAAATTGCTCCCATATCTATATCACTTTTTAGTGTCAATTATTGTGAGTGAATTTCACGCTTTTTTAATCATCACTCTTTAAATTGTATCTCCACCTGAGTACTGCGACTCCGATGATGATAATGTATCCTGCGAAGGAAAGCACGGTTGGCAGTTCTCCAAGGAACAGGATGCCAAGGATTGCGGCAAAGATGACCTGTGTGTAATCGAAGACCGATATTTCTTTTGCCGGGGCGTACTTGTAGGCTGAAGTGATGCCAAACTGCCCGATGGTGGCGGAAAGCCCTGCCATGATAAGGCACAGGAGCTGGACTGGCTTAAGGGGCACATAGTTCATGGCTATGAACGGGATTGTCACCACTGTTGAAAAGACCGAAAAGCACAGGACTATTATTGGGGTTCGCTCGCCTTTTTTCCCAAGTCTTCTGACAAAAACATAAGCTGTTCCTGCGCCGAATCCGCCGTAAAGTCCTATGAGAGAAGGCACAAACTGCATGTTACTACCGGTTGGTCTGACTATGAGCATCGCTCCCAGGAAGGCTACGACTACTGCCAGTATGTCGATCTTCTTGGGCTTTTCTTTTAGGATTGGAATCGAGATAAGGATCGCGAAGAATGGCGACAGCTTGTTAAGCATGTTGGCATCTGCGATGTTCAGCTGGTCTATGGCGTAGAAGTTGGCGATGAGGCCACTTGTGCCAAACAGGCATCTGAAAAAGATATCGCCCGCGCAGCCTTTTTTGATACTGATCTTCTCCCCGGATCTGATCAGAAGGATCAGGGATGCAACAATGGCAACGGCATTTCTGAAAAAAGCCTTCTCCATGGTCGGGACATCTCCCGATATCCTCACGAAGAAAGTCATAAGCGAAAAACCAAGGGCTGCGAACAATATGCATATGATCCCTTTGGATTTGTTGTTGATACTATTAAAATCTTTCATTCCCACTTTTTCCATACATCAGGCTGATAACCTAAAGTGGCCTGCCTTCCGTTTCTGACCACAGGGGTCTTGATGATCTGCTGGTTCTCTAAGAGCTTGTCGAATTTGTCCTCGTCGGCAATATACTGGATCAGGGCCACTGTGTCTTTATCCTTAGCGCCAGGGTTTACCATGTTCATTACGCCGCCCACAGCACTGGCAACAGAGGTCAGTTCGCCCTTGCTCATGCTCTTTTCCTTCAGGTCGATGAACTGATATTTGATGTTGCGCTCTTTGAAGAAACGCTCTGCTTTCTTTGTATCGTTGCACTTTTTCGTGCCAAAAATCTGGATATTCATCCTATCACCTCTCAATCCAGACCATTATAACACTTAATCAACATAAACCGCTTCTTTTAACAGCTCCTGGCACTCTCTTACGAGGGACATGTTGCTGCAGAGGATGAGGACTTCATTCCAGCAGGTTGAGACTTCTTCTGCGAGAGTGTCAGTATCTTCAATACCCCACATAACTGCGAAATCTTCGTATCCATTGATCTCCATATTTTTTAAACGATTTTCAAAATATCACTAAAACTGCCAAGACGATATGTGCTCTTTGAATAATCTGATGCGCTTCCGATGCCAGCATTGTCAAAGCCTCCTGCAACCGCAGCATCTATGCCGGCTTCAGCATCTTCTATAACAAGGCAGTCCTTCGGCTCTTCTGCAAGGAACTGGGCAGCTTTTAAGAACACTTCCGGATCGGGTTTGGATCTTGTGATATTGGTGCCATCACTTATGGCGTCAAAGAAACCTTCCAGCCCGATCTGTTTTAATATGAACTTGGTATTTTTGCTCGAAGATCCGATGGCAAGCTTAAGTCCCCTGTTTCTAAGCTCCTTTAACGTCTCTCTGACCTCCTCCGAGAGGTCTTTTTCAGACATATTTTCAAGACTCTTTCTGTAGATGTCGTTCTTTTTTCCGCAGAACTTTTCCTTTTCATCCTTTGAGAACTCAGGTCCTGAATATTTCTCCAGTATGATCTCAAGAGAATCCATTCTGCTGACGCCCCTTAGCCTCTCATTGATAGTCCTGTCAAAGGGAATATTCAGCTCATCTGCCAGCTCCTTCCAGGCAAGATAATGGTATTCATCGGTAAAACAGATAACTCCGTCCAGATCAAAAATTATGGCCTTATATTTCATATCAGATGTAATCCTTTCCGCACAGGGGATCAATGGGACTTACTCCCATAAACTCAGATCTGCCCATTATTTTCTCTACAGTTGCATCGACAAAATCCGCACCTGCGCTGTAGGAATTAATATAAGTCCCGATCATGGGAGCATCAAACAGATGATATGGATACGAAGTCGATATCATCATCATAGGTATTTCTGATGCATGCCAGGGCGCATCATCTCCAAGCCCAAACACTACGTTCCAGTTGAGTCGCAAAGTAGTGTTATTTGAAGCATTTTCCATATTGCAGACATATAGATACAGATCAAAGGATTCCTTCATCTCAGCAACACTTCTGTACATCTCATGTAAAAGAGCCTTCTTCTCATCAGGTAGTGATGCCGGATCCATAAAATCAGCCGGGACAATTTTAACACGTCTGTCCCTTACCGTAACTTCAAACCCTTCTGCTTCCAGCTTATCCTTCCACATCTTTACAAATGCGCTCTCCGGGTCCATTTCCTTGTCGATCACATTTAGGTATATCCTCCGGTATTTCTTCGGACTTAACGGCAAAAGAGCTTTCTCGTCCCTCACAAGAGTGACAGCCTTATCAGCCACCTCTTTTGCCCACATTCTGTGTTTGCTGCAGCCAACAACTGATAACTCTTCTTCCATAGGGACAAGACTTCCGTTTTTTTGTTTCTCATGAAGCCCCAGGGATGCCTTTGTTGCAAGGATTCTCAGCACTGCCTCATCAAGTCTTTTTACGGACAACAAACCACTGCCAATACCCTCAAGCATGAAACCGTAATCTTCTTCAAGGCTCTTGTTGAACAAAATCATGTCGCAGCCGTTTTCTATGGCAGTCGGTATGGCAATATTTCTGGGCATTGCACTGGTAAATCCTACCATGGGAGTGGCATCTGTGGTTATAAGGCCATTAAAGCCAAGACGTTTTCTGAGAAGACCTCCAAGAAGTTCCTTAGAAAGAGATGCCGGCATCAACATGCTTCTTCTGTCAGCATTATTGTTAATCTCTTTTACATAAGCCGGCTGGGCAATATGGCCCACCATTACAGTCTTTGCTCCCTTGTCTATAAGACTTTTATAGATATATCCAAAGCTGTCATCCCACTCTTTTACAGACAGAGAATTGACACTGGTAAGGATATGCTGATCTCTTTCATCTATTCCATCTCCGGGGAAATGTTTTATTGACACGGCAACATTATTTTCATCTGCACCATCCATATAGCGTGAAGCGAAGGAAACTATCTTCTCCGGGTCATCGCCAAAGGTCCTGACGTTTGTTATCGGATTATGAAAGTCTCTGTTGATATCCACGATAGGAGCAAAAGACCAGTTTAGTCCCAGTGCTGCCCCTTCCCTGCATGCAACATACCCCATCCTGTAGCCGTTTTCAGGATCCGCAGTTGCTGCAACTGCCATGGGCTTGCCAAAAGATGTCCCCTCTACCGCCAGTCCATCTCCACCACTCTCCGTATTAGCGGCTAATAAAAGCGGAATTTTGGCCATTGACTGTATTTTTCTGTGAGTATCCTGAATCTCTTTTGCTCTCCCACTTCTGTACATCATCCCGCCAACACCAATTCCACTGACGATTCCGCGAAGAACTACATCTTCACTGCTAAATCCCATAGGACAAAAAACCTGTCCGCATTTTTCCTCAAGGCTCATGTCCTCAAAGGTCTCTTTTACCCAATTTATGGCACTCTCGTCAAGAAAAAACGGATTCCCGGTATAATCGATTTCATAATTATCAAATGTCATATCAAACTCTCTTCTTCCAAAGTATTAAGCAAAGTATTTCCTGAGAAAATACGCCGGGCCACAGCTCCAGGCATGACAATAACTGTTTACAATGGTTCCTCCGTAAGGTGACTCGTCCGGATTTTCGGGATTATACAGCTCCCAGAAGGTGTCTGCACCGTTTTTGATCATTCCGCCCCAGTACTGTCTCATAAGATTGTGAGCGTCTTCTTTCCTGCCAAGCTTAATAAGTGCATCTATATAGTTGTGATACATATAAGGAGTAACCATTTTAACAGCACCGTCGCAGCCATTTAGTCTTTCCAAAAGCCTGAGTGCAGCACTACCTTCAACGGCATTTCCAAGTATCATCCATATCTGAGATGCAAAGGAGATCTGTCTGTCTTTCCCGCTTACGTACATGCCCATTTTTTCATCATATAAAAAAGTATTGGCTGCATCCTTTACTTTGTTGTAAAGATCAGCATACTCTTCCTCTGAGAGCACATCTCCGACCTGCTCGGCAAGCTCAATTGCTGCCTCCAGCGCGTACAGGAATATCCCCTGCGCACTTGCCTGTTTATTCAGCTCCAGATTCCAGTCCACAAAGCACCAGCCAAGAACGTCAAGGTCCTTTACTACATAGTGTTGGTCAAGGCCCTCTCTGGCAAGACTGATCTGTCTGCGGCATACCTGCCACAGATCCTCCAGCGCCTCCTGGTCACCTGTCTTTCTGTAATAATCCCTGAGAATGACCACAAAAAACAGAGAATAGTCAAACATACAGGTGTCGTCTACTTCAGGCTCAGGCTCCAAAAATACGCAGGCTCCGACTCTTCCATTCTCCTGAGTAAGCGCACCGAACAGGTATAGGCAGGATTTTACCATATCATTCATTCTGTAGGTTTCATAATTGGCCAGAGCCTGTATCCTAAGATCTCCTATCCACAGCCTTCTGTCTCTTTTAGGTCCATCCTCAAACACTGTCTGCATGCAATCTTTGAGAGTTTTTACAGCCACCTTGTCCATCTCTCTGTCCAAGGGATCTGCCGCCTCATAGGGTAAAAGATCCGTATCTCTGGCAGAAGTGACGGCCTTGGCCCAAGCTTCGGAAATCTGAAGGTCAAATCTTGAACTGATATCCATAACCTCAATCCTTACAAATCTGAATGAATATCGTCTGTCAAAGTCCAGCCTTCCGGGGACCACATCCACCTTTACCAGCTCTTCCTGGATCCATGATGCGCTTACCCAGCCACTGTATTCTGATGCATCCTCAAACAGCTCTACTTCTCTTTCGGCAAAGCGTACTCTTAAGAGCACCGGAGCATCTGCATGAGCTCCTATGTTCTTAAAATCAAGAGAAAGATATCCAACCAGATGTCCGCAAAAGTCAAGGATGACCTCATCACCTTTTTTTAGTGACATAGTCCTGAAATCCCGGAGACTTTTTTTCTTTATTCCCATGCCGTCCCTTGTAATACTTACTGTTTCGGCTACAGCAATCTCTTTTTCATTTAACCTTGGGAAAAGAGCCGTTGCTTTTTTCAATAATCTTAAGTCTTTCATGCTTTCAATAATCTCTTTATCAAATCATTGTTGTTAAGGTAAATAAGGAAAACAACCAGCAATACTGCATTTATAATTGACTGCATTGTTGCATTCACTGAGTTTGAGAATACAGCAAAGGTAGAATTTAAAAGTGACATGCAAACAGCCGCCAGGAGAAAGCCAATCTTCTCGTTTGTGAATCTGCCGACATATCCTGCGATAAACATAGGGAGAAATGCTGTAAACATGATGGCTATACTGCCAAAATTGAGCTGTCCTCCATTTATTGTCGTATTTCTGGCCGCATTAAGTGTTCCCACTATACCCATCAGGCCTCCACTGATCCCATAACAGATCAGAGTGTTTTTTACCTCATTGATACCTGTAGCCACAGCCACCTTCTGTCCCGACTTAAGTGCGTTGTAGTCATATCCAAAGGCCGTTTTATCAAAAGTAATTATCATAAATGCAAGGACTGCCGCTATTATCAATGCTGCATAGACCCAGGTTCCTGTAAGAGCGGACATTGAAGGATTTTGAACTTCACTCATAACATATTTGCCACCGGTTATTGTGTACATAATTCCCTCATACACTAGCGTTACTCCCAGTGAGACTATGATGGGAGGCAGTCTTAATGTGCAATATGTAAGACCCGATATTAGTCCAAGTATCACTCCTGCAACAAGGGATATACAAAGCATCAGCGGTGCAGAGCCATTTCCCCCGGAGAGAATCCCATAGGTTATTTTTGCCCCTATGATAGATGACAGACCGGCCATTGATCCCAGGGAGAAATCAAATCTTCCGCTGTTCAGATTTATGGAAAGAGCCATGGTTGTGATCATCACAATAGCTGTATAAACTATGAAATTGTCAAAGCTTTTCATATTTGAAATCACACTCTGTCCATTTAACAGGCAAAGAGTCTGCAAAACCACAAGGGTTACAACCGGCATGGCCAGTGCGTTTACGATTCTCTTCGGGGTACTCATAGCTAATCTCCTTATTACTCTGTATTACTTACTCTCTACAAGGCTCTTTACATCCTGATAGGTGACCTGACTTCCGATAATGCTATCAAGTGTCTCTTTGCTGTAGATGGGTGAATCACCGTTGTCATTGACAAAATACTCATCGAAGGTTGCCTTGTCTGTTGCTACCAGATAGCCCTGATTGAGCGATACAGCATTTCCCTCATCATTTCTGATAAGATTTCCGTCAATCGCATTTGAAACCAGCGCAAATACAGGTCCGATAGATGATGAATACTTACCTGCAAGATATTTAAGACTTCCACTCTCCATTGACTGACTGTTCATGGCAGTAAAGGAATCAATATCGGCAAAAGGTATATTTTCCTGTGAAAGTGTCTGTGCAAAGAATGTAGTTGCCATTCCAACTGAAAGGAATGCCTCGGGATCCTTCTGAATAGCTGCACCAAGCTCATCTGTTGTTGTATCGCCATATCCCTGAAGGTATGCAACAAGTTCAACATCGCCGGAAACCTTTGAAAGATCAATTCCCTGATCCTGGAAAATCTGTCCCACGATCGCTCCCATGTCATTTGCTCCGCCGTAGGTACAACCAAGTCCCGTAAGAACACCGGCTGCTCTGAAAACGTGCATAGGATTTGGAATGAAAGCGCCATAGAGAGCCACCTTCTTTACTCCCTGATTTTTAAAATATTCGCCCATAGCTTTTCCTGCCTCAAATTCAGTGGCATTTGAAGGTCCGATCTGGCAAACGAAGTGCTCATAACCTTTGTATTTTTCATACTGCTCGTCATCAAGAACTCCTGAAGCTATTGCATAGTAAAGGCCATACTGCTCGCAGGTCTCAATCTGCTGTGCTCTGTCGCTGCTGGATAAAGAGATAACTGCGTCATATCCCTTTGATGCAAATTTTTCAATAGCGGCCTTCTCGTCTTCAGCGCTTGCCAGCGCATCAGTGTAATCAAAGGTAACATCATAGTTTTCCTGAATATACTTCTCATAGTAATTTCTAAATCCCAGGGCTTCCTCACCGCTGACATCTGCTACAAGCACTCCGATTTTCTTGGCTTTGCCGGAAGGCTGAGTAGTTGTTTCAGCTTCCTGTGCCGGTGCTGCGTTATCAGCACTGCCCTGTGCAGCAGGTGCCGAATTTCCGCATCCTGCCATCACCGTCATGGCCCCGGCCATGATAAGTCCGATCACTTTTGTAAGTTTTTTGTTCATAATATTTTCCTCCTTTATCTTGGTAACAGTGCTGTCCTGTAATTCATGCTGGTTACATAAACCACCGCCAGGAAAAAGACTGCACTGATCACCTGTGTGATGCCGTATGCTGCGCTGCTGTCTATGACTATCTCAAGAATGTCATTCAGCAAAATATATGAGAAGCCACCGATCAGTGCCGCGTAAATCTTACTTCTTGCACCTCCTGAGATTGGCATTCCTCCGAAAACGATCGCAATAAAGATATTCATTCCTATACTTGATGCTGTTGTAGTAGTAACCGATGGGGTATAGCAAAGTGTCAAAAATGCTCCGAGGCCGATTCCGATTCCCGCCATCACAAAAGCCAGGATCGTATATTTACTTGCCTTTATTCCAGTAAGCTCTGCACAAATTGGATTTCCGCCCACAAATTTCATCCTTCTTCCAGCCTTCGTAAACTGGAATACAAAGAAGCATATGGCAAAAAAGGCTATTAAAAGCATTGCCTTAAAACCTATGTTGTCAAAGGGCTTTACAACTTCGCCGGGAATACTTATTCCGCCAAGAGCTCCTCCATAACTTGTGATGATCTGTGCTGAGAGAGCTGAAAGAACCGACATCATGGCAACAGTTGTCACGAAGGGAGGTATATGAAAAACCGAGGCTAAAACCGAATTCAGCAGTGAAGCTGTGATACCCACTGCGAATATCGCGACGATCATCAAAATAAGGCTCTGAGTCTTGTTATAGGTCATGACCCCCATAGTGGCTGCAAAGAGCGTTGATGCTCCAAGGCTTATATCAAAGGTGCCAAGGGTATAAATGAAGATCGCCCCAGTAGCAACCACCGCAAGAACAAGAGCCTCATTAAATACTATTTTCAGGTACATATCCAGCCTGTAACCATTTATGCTTACCACCACCAGAAATGCTGCAAACAAAACCAGTAAAGCGGCAATGGGAAGTAAGGATATGAGTTTTTGTCTTATGTTGGTTTTTCTTTTATCTGTCATCTCTTTTACCTTCCTCAGATCATGTAGCTTATGATGTCTCCCTCACTGAGGGTACTGCTTCTCTTAAACTCTCTTGTGATCTCTCCGTCCTTCATAATGAGTACTCTGTCACTCATACCTATCAGCTCCGGCAGCTCCTCGCTTATCATAAGTATTGCCTTGCCTTCATTTTTGAGCTTTACCATGAGCTGATACATCGCCTGCTTGACTCCGATATCCACGCCTCTTGTGGGGCAATCCAGGATCAGTATCTCGCTTCCGCAGCCTATCCATTTACCAAAGACAACCTTCTGCTTATTGCCACCCGAAAGCTGACCTACTGCCTGATCCATATCTGAACATTTGATCTTAAGTTCATCCACCTGTTTTTTTACATATTTTTTCTCACCGGATGAAGTAACAAGGTTTATTTTGTTTTTAAAGATATTCATTCCGGCGATAGCAATGTTGTCTTTTATACTGGCATCGAGACAAAGCGATTTCTGATCTCTGTCTTTCGACACATATCCGATCTTTTGCCCCATTGCATTGTGAGGGCTGAGTATCTCTTTTCCACTACCGCAGATAACATGCCCCGAATCAAGCTTTAGCGCTCCGAAAAGGGCTTCACCCAGATCATGCATTCCGCTGCTTGCAAGGCCACCGACTCCCACAATCTCTCCGCGGTGGAGCTCCAGAGAAACGTCCTTTAAATTATCTTTGTAGTTCAGGCTTTGAGCGCTGAGTACCACTTCATCAAGAGATGTACACTCCGTATCCGCCCTGTAATAATCACCTTTAAGCTCTCTTCCTATCATGCTGCTGCGGATGGCATCTGCATCAAATTCCTCTTTTTCAAAAGTCCTTATGATGTTTCCATCCCTGAGTACCGTCAACGTGTCACAGACTTCCATGATTTCGTCCAGATCATGAGATATAAAGATCACTGACTTTCCGTCATCCCTCATTTTTCTGATCAGACTGTACATGATCTGCCTTCCATCGTGGGACAGCGCAGTTGATGTCTCATCGATGATCAGAATATCCGGGTTTTTCATGATAACTTTGGCTATTTCAACCAGCTTTCTGTCCTGAAAGTCCAGCCTTCCCATCGCATCTCTTCCGCTGATGCCTGCTATCCCAACGCTTTTAAGAGCCTCATCTGCTTTTCTTTCCAGTTTGTTCTTGTCCACAAGGCCAAATTTGTTTTTAAAGCTCCCAAGTTCGGCAAGGAACATGTTTTCAGCCACCGATATTCCTCCAATGGTTCCGCTTTCCTGAACAACCATTCCAATGCCCTTGTTCAGTGCATCTATCATACTGGCCGGTTCCCATCTGTTTCCCTTAAAAAACATCTCGCCTTCATTTGCTTTCTGCATTCCGGCAGCTATTGAGGAAATAGTGGATTTTCCTGATCCGTTCTCACCGATCAGGCCTCTGATCTCGCCGGGATAAACTTCAAGGTCAACCTCGTTAAGAGCCACGACGCTTCCGAATCGTTTGCTGATATTCTTCATTTCAAGAACTGGTTTATTCATAACTGCCCATTCCTTTCTGTAACGGCGCTCTTTATGATGCAATTATATGTTTAAAAAGCGCTGAACATAATTCACAAAATCGCTCAATATTATTGATGTTTTATGATTTAAATATAATAATTTTTATATAAATCTTTGATTTTTTGACATCTGCTTGCCGAGCAGATATAGTAGATTTAATTGGAGCCCTCAATATAAGGAGATAAAATGGACGCTAATGCATTAAAGCAGCATATATACGATGTTACAGAGGTGGAAGCATTTTATAGAGAGTACTACCTCGCAGGGAAGAACCCGGATTCGCTTAGAGAATTTCTTAAGAATCTTGACATGGAAATGGTGCTGAGTAAGCACCTTCTGATCAAAGAAAAAAAAGAAACAATCCCCGATGTTTATGAGGATTATTTCTTTTTTGATCTGTCTGACAATGACAGTATTATTGTTCAAAAGCACGAAAGATACAGCCCGGATATTGAGCATAGCCATACCTTTTTTGAAATCTCATATATTTACGATGGCAGATGCACCCAGACTATATCGGGCAATACCATTGAGATGAGAACAGGAGATTTCTGCGTGATCCCACCGGGAATCAGGCATTCTTTTGCGGTATTTGACGACACTATCGCCATAAATATAATGCTGCGCCGTGATACACTTCACACTATGTTCTACTCCTTTCTCAACACCCGTAACATCCTCTCATCCTTCTTTCTGAACAACATTTATGCCAAAAAGGCGAACGATTATATAATGTTCAGGACTGGCCAGGACGCGGCCATTTCCGAGTCCTTCATATGGATGTTAACAGAGAGTCGCAACAAGGAAGAGTACCACTACCAGACCATAACAAACACCCTACTCCTCGACTTCTATCTGATAATTAGACGGTACTCCGAATCTGTTCAGATGCCCCTGTTCGACTCCAGAGTAGATGTCCAGCGTTATGCTCTTATCCAGTATATTCAGGAAAACTACAAAGACGTTACCTTGTCGGATCTGTCAAATAAGTTCCACTATTCCAATGAATATACATCAAGACTGATAAAAGAGCTCACAGGCATGAATTACACAGATATCCTGCGAACTGTCCGAATCGAAAGATCGCAGGATCTTCTTGCCAATTCCACCATGACGGTGCAGACCATAGCAGAAGCTGTTGGGTACGATACCACAGAGCATTATATAAGACAGTTTAAAAAGCACACAGGCATGACGCCCTCTGCATATCGCAAACAGTCCACATCAAACAGAACCAGGTAAAAGAGCTCTCATTCAAAGCCGCCGTAGACATCGCCGTAGAACAGCGTATAATAGAAGCAATTATGCTTAAGATTAAAAACTCTCAGATAAAAAGTTCATTATTGTTACTACTGGCTTCGCTGGTTTGGGGACTGGCTTTTGTGGCGCAGTCGGTTGCCGGCGGAAATGTGGGCACTTTTACTTTCAATGGAATCAGGTTCATCATTGGTGGATGCTGCCTATTGCCATTTCTTAAAGGCCATAATATTGCGCCAAGTAAGATTCCGTTTAATAAATTGATCGGTGGGATTATTTGTGGATTAGCTCTTTTCCTGGCTTCTACGTTCCAGCAGGGAGGAATTGCCCTGGGAGCTGATGCAGGGGAAGCTGGATTTTTGACGGCTTGCTATATTGTTCTGGTGCCGATATTAGGACTTGTAATTGGGAAAAAGTGCTCTGCGCTGGTTTGGCCTGCCGTGGGAATAGCTCTTTTCGGCTTGTACCTTCTGTGCATACCTGCCAGGGGAAGCGGCCTTAGAGTCTCAACCGCTGACCTTGCGCTCCTGGCCTGCGCATTTATGTTCTCGATTCAGATCCTGTGCGTGGACCACTACGCGAAGGTGATGAGCCCAGTGGCCCTTGCCTGCGTTCAGTTCTTCGTAAGTGGCGCTGTGTCTTTGGTGGCTGCCTTCATATATGAATTCCTGCCCGATCCATCCGCATGGGTTAGCAGCCTCTCCATGCCCCTGTCCTGGGTTTCTATCCTCTACACCGGAATATTCTCCTGTGCAGTTGGCTACACCCTCCAGGCTGTTGGGCAAAGAGATCTTCCCCCTGCACTGGCTTCACTTATCATGAGCCTTGAATCGGTCTTCTCCTCTATCTTTGGCTGGCTGATCCTGCACCAGACCATGACAGGCCGTGAAGTTCTTGGCTGTGTTCTCATTTTCACCGCTGTCATCCTCGCCCAGATACCAAGAAAAGGCGACGTGTCAGATCTCACTTAAAGCAATCCGGTATTTCTTTTACGCCTCTGGACATGCAAAGGGCTGAAGAAGCTCCCGTGTAGGAAAGAGGATTGCCGTCAATATCAGTAACAGTGCAGCCTGCCTCCTTGGCAATTAGTGCTGCTGCCGCGTAATCCCAGATCTGCAGTTTCAATTCAAAGTATAGTCCGCATCTTCCAATGGCAACGCAGCACATATCCCAGGCTGCTGTGCCGGATCTTCGAAGGTCGACGCACCGGGGCAGGAGCTTTTTAGCGATGTCAAAAGACCTGTCTCTGTGTTCCTCGTAATAGGGAGAGGTGCCAAAGCATGCCAACTGGTCAGACAAAGGTGCATCAGAGGACATTATCTTTTCACCATTCATGCATGCCCCCTGCCCAGCTTCCGCTGAAAACATCATATCGTCATAGGGGTTGTACACAACTGCCATGTAGGGTTTTCCGTCCTTAAGCAGTCCCACAGATATGACTGATGGCCGATACTCATAGATAAAATTTGATGTTCCATCTATCGGATCAATGACGAAGCAGTAGCCGCTTGCCATCTTGGCTGAAAAGACATCCTGTCCGTCTTCCTCCCCAAGGAACTCTGCTTCAGGAAGAACTGCCTTAAATCTTTCCACCAGGAATCTCTGGACCTTTTCATCTGTCTCAGTCACAAAGTTCGCATGGCCGGATTTCTCCATGATCTTCGGGCGCTTTGCTGTAAGCAGGATATTGCCTGCGTCTTTGACTATCTCTTTTATCTCATCTATTGTCATTTTCCTTGATAAACTCCTTCACCAGACATTGAATCCTCTTTCATCGTCAGCAAGAGGTATTTCTTTTGCATCCATGTTGTCGATGGAGATGAAAGTTCCCTGCTCCACCATCTGAAACACCTTGTCTATCTGCTCCTCAGTGCCCTGAATTTCCATAGACACGGAACCGTCAGGATTGTTTCTCACCCATCCGGTAGCTCCCACAAGGCCTGCTGCATAGATCGTCCTGTAGCGAAAGCCCACTCCCTGGACGAAGCCATACACAGTTATTGCCTTTCTTATGACCTTTGAGTCGTAATCACTCATCTGCTATCAAAACCTCAATAAATCTTTTCTATATCTCCGCTGATACCGTAGTCTTCCTTGAACTTTTGCAGATCCTTAGGACTTTTTATCAGCATGACTTCCTCGAAGGTTCCCGTATGGATGTCCTTAAATCCTGCAACCTGCTCTCCGTTACAGATGCTTGCCTTGATCACAGGTTTCTTGTTTTCCTTATCATAGGTCTTCTTGCCAGCTCTCTTTTTAAACATCTCAGCCCTTCTTCTTATTAACATAAACAGCGGCTCTGCAATAGAACTTGAGCTGTTCCTTTCCGTCTTTCATGGTTATAGCTCTCTCTATGCCCTTGGCTGTGCCATTCTTGACTGCTTCATTGAACATCTTTCCAAGACGAGCTCTTACCTGGGCAGGAGATTCCTTGATCTTGTACTCTGAAAGAACCTGGTTGACGTCTGCGAAAGTTGGAAGGTCAGCCAGAGTGAAGTCTTTGTCCATCTTCCTGGCTTCCTTGATCATCTCGCCAACGGCTACTGTATAGTCGTAGGTAGTTCTTTTACCATAGCGCTCCTCCAGCATCTCGCACACGAGGTAGTTAACAGTGATGTTCTGCTTCTTGGCCTCTTTTTCAAGGCTATCATACATATCCTGTGAAAGTGATAAATTTACTCTTGGCATTCCTTTGTCCTCCTATGAGTGTTGAACAATTGTCTATAATATGATTATATGAGTGTTAAATGCACACTTCAACCATTATGTCACTTTTTATCATTGGCGATCAGTCCTACCAATTCCTCTATCACCCGGTTTTGGCGTTTATCCTTATGCACAAATACCTGCGAAAAGATCGGAAAATCATCACCAGCCCAATCAAGCTTCTTAAGCTTCTTTTCCTTCACTTCCACTTCTGCTGCCATGGCTGGCATAAATGCAATCCCAAGCCCGTTTGATGCAAAAGCCTTAAGGATCTCCTTGCTGCTGGTTTCCAGTTCGATCTTCGGTGTTACTCCATGCCTGGAGAAATCATCAAGAAGCATGCGCCTGAAGCTACATGTATGAGAAGTCAGTAAAAGAGGCACATTTTCCAGATCCTTTTCTTTTACCTTTTTCATTTTTGCCATAGGATGATCCGGTCTTGCAAAAAAGCAAAGCGACTCCTTCTTCTTGCATATCAGTTTAAGCTCAGGGTTCTCTATAAGTGGGTTAAGAGTGTAGACCAGATCCAGGGCTCCGCTCTTTAGAAGCCCCGGGAAAGTATCATGCTCTATAAACTGGATCCTGATATCCATTCCGGGATATTTTTTCTTATACTCCATAAGTTTTTCCGGAAATTGCTTGTAGCACAGCGACTCCGAAACACCTATCTTAATTATACCAGAGGGAATCTCTGCCGCAGAAACTTCCAAAAGCATCTGTCTTTGAAGCTGCAACATCTGCTCTGCATAGGATATGAGTTTCTCCCCCTCGGTCGTCAGCACAAGGGACTTGCCAAGCCTTTCGAAAAGAAGGCATCCAAACTCTTCCTCCAAAAGCTTTATCTGGGTCGTCACAGTTGACTGGGCGTATCCCAGCATATTGGCAGTGGCTGTAAAACTGCCGGTCTCCACAATTTTCAAAAACGTTTCAAGTTGTGTGTTATTCATACTGACCTCATGCTTTCATCAATCTTTTTGATGATATCAATCTGTTATTTCAATTTTACCGATAGTTCTTTTGATGCTATTGTACATTTAAGGACACTCAAAATCAAGTCATACATGGAGGAATTAGGATATGAGCATTGAGGTAAAAGAACTGTCGAAAACCTATAAGTTAAAGAGGCATCAGAAAAAGCTTGCCGTTGACAATATCTCTTTTACCATCCCAACGGGAGAAATTGTCGGGTTCATAGGACCTAACGGGGCAGGAAAATCTACCACCATAAAAATGATGACCGGAATCCTCATGCCGGACAACGGCTCAATCTCCTTCGATGGTCTGAATTTCAAGAAGAACCGAAAAGAGATCCTTTTGAGAACCGGCGTGGTTTTTGGTCAGAAAAGCGTTCTGTGCTGGGATATTCCGGTCATTGATTCCTTAAAGCTCTTCAAAGATATGTACCGGGTTTCAGATAATGCATTTAAAGAGAATATGGATGTCTTTTCAGAGATTCTCGGGCTTGATGAATTTATCAAACAGCCTCCAAGGCTATTAAGTCTCGGACAGCGAATGAAGGCAGATCTGGCAGCATCACTTATCTATAATCCGGACATTCTCTTTTTGGATGAGCCCACTATTGGAATTGATGTGCTTTCCAAAGAGCGAATCAGGCAATTTATCAAGAGGATAAATGAGGAGTATAGCACAACAATCATATTGACAACACATGATGTTTCGGACATCGAGTCTTTGTGTGAAAAGATGATCATCATCGACAAGGGGGCTCTTATTTATGACGGAACCCTTCCACAGCTAAAGAGCATTTACAGGACTACTGATCTTGAAGAGATCATTAAAAAGATCTACCTGGCAGGAGAAGAAAGAAATGAGAAAATATGCTGACCTGGCAATGATAGGAATAAAAGAGCATACGGCGTATTTTAACTCTGTGTGGGCGAATTTTCTGGCAAAGGTCATATATCTTTATATGCAGTTTGCTTTGTGGAATGCGTTGTTTGCCTCAAATGCAGGAATCAATATTCCGCTTAGTCACGATGAGACCATCAGGTACATCATTGTAGCCACTATAGTCTCAACTTTTATGGAATGTGATGTTATTGCGTGGATCAATGGTCAGATTCAGTCCGGAGATGTGGCGAATCAGTTGATAAGGCCCATTGATTACAAATTCATGATCTTTGCAAAGCACATCGGTACGAGTGTGGCAAGATTTGTGATTTATACTGTTCCTCTAGGGGTACTGATCGCAGTCTTTTACCGGGGCGATCTGATCTGCAGGGGGCAGCTGCTGTACGGGGTCATATCCATCCTTCTTGCATATCTGATCCAGTTCTTATATTCCCTGATAATAGGGCTAATGGCTTTCTGGCTCATCGTGACCTGGCCACTGAACATGCTACTGGCTGCGATCTACAAGCTGCTCTCCGGTTCCTGGATACCTACTGCGATGTTCCCGGAGCTGCTCACCAAGATAAATTTATTTCTGCCCTTCAGGGCTATTTATGCAATTCCGGTTACCATCATTACTACGCCAATGTCTTTTGAAAGTATCTGCGAAAGCCTATTCATCCAGCTTGTTTGGCTGACTGTTTTGTTTCTTTTATCTGAAGCTGTCTGGGTGGTAGGGAAGAATAAACTTGTGGTTCAGGGAGGATAAATCATGTATCTGCTGAAAATGTACAGACATTTTGTGATCATTTATATGAAGGGAAAACTTGCTTATCATTTTTCTCTTGTTTTTGAACTCATTGCCAACACGATTCA
Source organism: Butyrivibrio sp. AE2032 (assembly GCF_000702965.1). Taxonomy (NCBI): domain Bacteria; kingdom Bacillati; phylum Bacillota; class Clostridia; order Lachnospirales; family Lachnospiraceae; genus Butyrivibrio; species Butyrivibrio sp. AE2032. The sequence continues at coordinate 852,508 of NZ_JNLF01000003.1, forward strand.
AATAGGGGTTTACTTTGCAGGATTTATGGTTATATTCCATAATTTCGGCAACATTGCAGGCTGGACACAAGATGAAGTTCTTTTCATGTTTACCACAAGCTGGCTGAACTACAGTTTGAGTTGTTTCTTTTTCTGGAGCCCAATGAAGGATATGGGGCAGCTCATCCGCACCGGGAAATTCGATCTGTATCTCACCAGGCCCATCGGCCCTATGCTGTATATGGTTCTGCAGCAGTTCCAGTATACTTTTATTCCCCGGCTGGCTTTGTCCATATTTTTCTGGATCTATAGTATGCGGTCGCTTTCTATCAAATGGACGGCGAGTGCTCTCGTTTTTTATGCCGTAAACATGCTCGCTTCATTCGTGATATTCTCAGCCATCACTGTTTTTACCGGCACCATCAGCTTTTGGACAATAAAAAGTGAGGAGCTAGTATCACTCCTCACCAATAACAATTATGGATTAAAAAACTATACGGATTATCCGATCACCATTTATGGCAAAGGGATCGGCTTCCTGCTTACCTTCGTCATTCCATATGCATTCACTGGCTATTATCCCGTAGGGAAGCTTCTGGGAAAAGAGCTATCTCACCCCGAGTATGCTTACCTGCCACCACTTGTGGCACTGATTGCAGGTATCGCTGCTTACCTGTTCTGGAGTGCAGGTCTTAAGCACTATAACAGCGCCGGAGCATGATACCTCACAACTCTTTTCTAAAAAATCTGTTCATAGTACTGTGGACCACCTCTTTAGGACGCTCTATCTCTTTATAGCCCTTCTTTTCATAGATGTGGATCGCAGCCTGCAGATTATCATGAGTCTCCAGATATGATGCCTTGTATCCTGCTTCACGCATTTTGTCTTCTATTAAGTCTATCAGTTCGTAGCCAATTCCAGAGCCTTTTGCAGCATCCGCGAGATATAGTTTTTGCAGCTCAGCCGTATCTTTCATAGGTTCAAATCTGGCGAATCCGATCCCACCAATAACCTCTCCATTATCACCTTCGATGACAAAGTATTTTCGCTCACCATTGCCGTAATAATCACTTAGATGGTCTAATCCTTCATCAAAATAGACTGTTCCGGGAATATCAAGATTAAACTGTTTCAGATTGTCCCTGACAAGCGCAGCTACTGCTACATTGTCAGATTCTGTCATTTCTCTGTATTTAAGCATAATGATCCTCTATTGTTTTCTTCCCGATTCTATAAGTTCTTTCTCAAAGGCCTCCGGATTCTTAAGGTAATAATCCTGATGATATTCTTCAGCTTCATAGAAATTCTTATATGGCAAAAGAGCTACGTGAGTCTCTTTTCCTGAATTCTTTTCAATCTCAGCTATCTTCTTCTCCGAAATCTCTTTTTCTTCCTCATCGTTGTAAAAGATTGCCAGAGTATAAGAGAATCCCTTGTCGATAAACTGTCCCTCTGCATCAAAAGGATCCACGTTGGCAAAGTAAATATCAAGGAGCTTCTCAAAGGAAACCTTCTCTGGATCATAGACAAGCTTAATAGTCTCCCTGTGACCTGTTTCCTGATGCTTCACCTGCTCATAGGTCGGATTCTCTTCGTCTCCTCCTGCATAACCACAGATAACCTTATCTACTCCGTACATCTTGTAAATTGGCGTAACGCACCAAAAGCATCCGCCTGCAAAATACGCTTCTTTCATTTTCTCACCTTTCTCCATTCTGACAACTTATGTATAATCATAGCTTTTTTTCAGACAAAAACAAAATAGTTTAGTTTAGTTGTAATCTCTCAAAATATCCAGTCCAAGCAATAATGCTTTTTCATGCGATCCTGTACCAAATGACCTGGCATCATACTCATGCACATTAGCCAATGAATCAGCAGTAAATAGGAACTGACCAAACTTTGCTCCGCGTTTCCTGCAGCATGCTGCAAGAGCTGCGCATTCCATCTCAACTACTGAACAGCCTTCCTCAAGGCGGTATTTCACCATTTCTTTTGTTTCCCTGAAAAAACCATCTGTAGACCAGGTTGTACAGGTAACAAACGGAAGCCCATGCTTTTTAAATGAGTTCTCGATAGCAACTATCGGTTCCTGATCAAGCTCAATATATCGGGATGCCGGAAGATAGTGATATGAAGTACCTTCGGCCCTAAGTGCCTTTACAGGAACAATGAAGGCATCCTCCGGAAGATCCGCAAGAACTCCGCACGAACCTACTGCAATTACCTTCTTACAGCCACAATTAACAAGCGTATCAAGAACCTGCGTAGCTGATGCAGAGCCTATAGGTGACTGCACCAGGCAGATATCCTCTTTTTCTTCATGAAGAACATATATCTTTATATTGTGAGAAACGGTGATTAGCTCTTCAACCATATCCGCATTATTGTCTTTGGCGTATTTATGAACAACATCTCCAAGAAATGCAAATAAACACTTCTCTGGCAATCCTTCCGCCGTCCAGTCATGATCAGGAGATATAACTTCCGATGAACTGTCATCATATTCCAATAATGGTATTTCATTTTTTATTATCATAATTGTCTCCTCCTGGATGTAAAAAAAAGAGATAATTAGCTCTACAAATTAAATTTTTCGCGCTATTCCCTGACGACGGTATTCACTTCTTGTGTAGACATTCATAAGATGGGCTCTTTTTCCTGTGGGGTGCGCAAAGGTTGGCATTATCCTAATAAAACTCAGAAAAGGTTTCATACCCTTATATTTTAATAGTTGAAACAAACAAAGAAAAGCCTTGTCATCAAGGCCTTCCATTATAAAATCCATCTTTAGTTATCAGTTCTCGAATCGGCGAATTAACAAAAATATTGCGTCTTTGGGCTAACTCTGTCCAAGGCTTAGAAGTCTCAGAGGTGTCCTCATAAAAGGCTCCAATTGAAGAGCATTGCTCAGCTCTTTTTATACTATCTTAATAACTGCAGTTTCCGCATATGTGATCGGATCAGAATGCATAAAGAACAACTTACCATTTCTTGGAGCATACAAGGTTTCCATTACAGAGCCATCATAAGGATTTATGATCTCAGCAAGTGGTGTTCCCTCTTCTATACTATCTCCAACCTTTACAAGTGGCTCAAATATCCCCGACTTAGCTGTACGTACGCTAATAAGCTCCTTATCGCTTATTATTTTTCATTACAGTTAAACTCTACATCTGCAACCCTTACATTTGGAGTAATAGCTGCAACTTTTAAATATCCGTCTATCATTTCCCGATCTTCCTTATATTCTTAGCTGTTCCATTACTATAATTCCTTCATATTTTAATCTATAATGTCATTCTGAAACCTTGACAGATGCTCATATGGCAAGATAAGCCTTCCCCTGTATAATCCACATCCGTCATTTACAAGTTGATTGTTTACCGCCCCAAACATATTTACATCAACCTTGGCCAGATCAAGCCCCTGCAACAGCATTCCCCTCTCATAAGCCTCATCAAAATAAGTGCATTCCCCCGAAGGTACTGCATCCCTACGGCTTCTCTCTTTATCCTGTCTCTTCTCATATCCAAGGTGATGTGCCGGTCCTATCTCAGCATAATCATCCATCTGTTTGGTACGCATCTGCACTTCAAGGTAAGACCTGGACTGATTATCATAGAAGGTAATGTGAAGAGATTTATATCCATAGGGACTAGGATTCTTTATATAGTCCCTGTAATATGGCCTTAATGATTCTGTTATCATCTCAGAAGGTTCTTTCCCTGGTATTCCATAGATTTCTGCCGTAAAGCCTTTCTCTTCCAGAAACCCCGGAAGCGCATTGGCAATCTCGTAGAGATACTTAAGTTCTATCTCCTCTCGTTTTTCACCATCCTTAAGGTGACAGACAGGCATGGATATAACTATGCGATAAGCAATAAGATCACGTATGGGACCAATCTGCTGTTTAAGCTCTGTGATACTTGGGAAAGAAGTGTTTTTCTCATAGTAATCATATACATGTTCTACTATGTTTCCATTGAATTTCTGTTCCGCTCTTATAAGCGATTTGATTCTTCCCTTAAAAGTAAACGCTAGAAAAGGGTATTCACTTGACATATATTTGTAAAATTCCCTGAGTCGCTGGGACTGAGAAGTAAGGAAATCATTATGTTCAAGAAGTTCCATCAGCTGCAAAAGGAAATTACAGTGAATCATATCCATACCATTTTGTGTCTTTTTAGCATCTTCTTTCAAATCATTGTGATATCTCTGCAGAATCTTTAAGACTGTGTCTCCTGAATACAGGTAATCATTCAATGTAATCATTCCCCAGATCCTCCCTTTCACAAATCTTACCTAACAGAAAAAGGCAAAGACACCATCATCTCTGAAAGCGTCTTTGCCTCTAACCAATATAATATCACAATTATATGCATCATCATGCAAGAAATATACAGATTGTTAAGATATTTGTAAGCATTTTATACTGAAATAGGACTTACTCAATCATACTCAAATATTCCCTGAACAGCATCGGATACATTCATTATGTTTTCATACGAAAGAAAATCAACTCGGCTACATCCCCTCGCCTTGGGGTCAATGGCCTTTATCTGTTCACATATTACTGTGCCCGACTCACCCTTCTTACCTTTCACTTCCAGATGTATTGGTCCGGCTGGAATCCCTGAAATCATTGGACATACATGAAATATACCCGTTGCTCTTATAAATGCATTTTTACTAACAATTACAAATAACTGCTTTTTAAATCCGCTAATCTTAATTATGTCCCCTTGATTAAATTCAGTCATAAAATTTCTCTCCCAACCGGTTCACCCCAGTCAAAATCGCAAACTGTTATTTCTCCGTTATATTCTGCCAACCTTTCTTCAAAAGTTTTATGGACAAACTGCTTCTTCAGCACAATTGTGTCATCCTTTATTTCAATGTCCAGTACATCAGAGATTTTTAACTGCATTTTATCAAGTATATCCTTTGGAATTCTTATACCCTGACTGTTTCCCCAGGATCTTATTGCTACTTGTTCCATGGAATCACCTCCTCATTATGTATATACATTATACAGTATAATTATATGTGTTTCAACTTCTCTTAACCTCTGCAAATCGCGATTCGCCTTAGTCTATTAACCTGCAATTCATTTCATAATCTGTTCTGTCCTTCCCTTTGAATCTTTTCTAACGTATCTTCGAGAACTGCTTTTCTCAGCTCAGTAAGCCATTCGGAAAAAGCAACTGTATCAAATGCATAAGTCTTATTAAGCTCATATTCGTTTTCAGACCAGGTATCGATTGGAGACTCGTTGTGCTGGATCAGAGCCTCAAGCTTATCCAACGACTTATACAGCTTAGCTTCTTTCGTCTCCTGTGCATCCATTTCTTTATAAAGCGCAGCGATATCCTCTGATAATTCTTTTGGAAGAGAGTTAACCCACTGATTCAGCCGAGAATCCTCAATCTCTCTGTCAGAATCTGTCTTTATAAATGTAGGAATATCTCCGGTAAAGCATTCTCCAAGATCATGAATTAGGCACATATCTACAACTTTATTTATATCCACATCTTCAAATTCGTGCTTAAGAAGAAATGCCATGAGCGAGATTCTCCAGCTATGCTCTGCTACGCTCTCCGTTCTTCTTTTAGTAGTAGTACAATGACGAGGCGTATCCTTGAGCCTCTCAGCAACATGTAAGATCTCCAAATATTCCCTTGCGTTCATACAAACTCCTCCAGGTTCTTGCACAGCTCCTGAGCCTGCCTGATACCATTTTCATTCAACGGAATATCAGTTGTGCCCTGTACTTTCCTTTGAATATTCCAATCTGTTTGCCCGTGTCTTGCAAAATATATCTTCATACCCGGTCCACCGTAAAATTCAGCACAGTCTCTTCTTCGTTCAGGCGATGAGCCTTTGGTACGTATGGCTCCGCTAATGTATTCCAAAGCTTTTTTGCACCATTATTCTTTTCGTTATATTTTATTTCCCATTTTCCAGGATGCTGATTAAGTATTAGTTTGGCAGCATCAAGTGCAACATGCCTTCTCCTGTATTGCGGGAAGATTGTGAACTCCGCCATTGTAAAATCCGGGTTCTGATCTATATTTGAATATGGATTCAGCATAGCAAATCCAACGAGCTTATCATCACTGTATATGAAATATGCCTTCCTCTTAGGATCAGTGAAGTACTCATCAAAATGGCCATAATGGAAATTTCCATTCTCATCCATCGGGTCATCATAGAAATTTGTCATCTCATACAAATACTTCTGATTAATATTCCATAGAAGATCTCTGTCTTTCTTTTCAACAGTCTGCAATCTGATCATAGTTTCTTCCCCATCTCAATTCTCATGTTATGCTCTTCGGGACCATCGTTTGAATATGCATATCTGTCAAAGCCAATAATCTCAAAGCCATTTTTCTTGTAAAAAGAGATTGCCTTGGAATTGTAGTTCTGGGTCTCAAGCACCGCCATTCTTGCTCCACTATTAGCGGCAACATCAAGGATTGTTTCAAGAAGAGCTGTACCAACTCCTTTACTACGAAGGCCGGAATCAAAGACGCAGATATTTGAGATTCTGTATCTGTTGTTCCACTCCTCAAGAAACCCTTCCACAAAGCCAATGAGAGTATCTCCCTCAAAAGCACCAAATGCTACAGGATTGTCCAACCAGTTCGATAGCATATCATCTTCCAATGGCTCCACAATCTCTTTATCTGCCACTACCCATTCTATGGAAAATCCTTCTCCTTCAGGTTCTATTGAAAGATACTTGTCTGAGCGAACCTCAGCTTTGTACTGCCTCCCTTTATATTCATCATAATTTAGCTGTTTAATTATCATTTTTCGCTCCAACATCACCAGATTTTCTATCTTATTTCTCCTCATACTTCCTTGAAATGCTCAGATACACCACCATCATGACAATTACTAAGGCAACTGTTGCAAGCATCATAAATACAAATGCTGGGGAGTTTTGCTTCAAAAAAAGGAATGGCAATCCAATCAGCTCAAACACAATCCCTGTGATAAACCACAACAACGCAAGGTCTGTTTTACACTTAATTTTCGTTGCGAATCATGCATGCGTTATAGCTTGCATCATGTATTCTTCATTGTGATTTTCCTCAAAGAACTTTCCTTGTACGAAGAATGTCGTATCTTCCTCATGAAGCTCGCTTTTTTCAAAACCATCGGTGTCCTTCGGAGTAAAGCAAAGAACAGCCTTCTTTACCTGAGGTCCAAATGCCCTGATCACCTCATCTACTGCCCCATTCCCGATGATGGTATGTAAGATAAGTATATCGTCCTCCATTTCAGCAACAGCATAACTGCTACACTCCTCAATATAGAACAGGTTTTCCGTCATAAACTGTGACAGATAGAACATATATAGTCCGGGATTTCCTACCATATACAACTGTGCGTTCTGATTATTTGTATCGAGTATCTTAGCCACCCTGTCAAAATCACTCTTATCCGTCAGCGGAATATTTTGGGCTTTGCATTTACCGGATATGGTCACTTCTTTTGAATACTGATATTCTTTTGCTTCTTTAAATCCAAATTTCGGATAAAACTCAAGTACAGAATCATTGGCGAAAAGGTAGATTCCATCAACTTTTCCGTCATAGTCTTTTATAACCTCTTTCATCAAAGCTCCGGCATACCCTTTTCCTCTGCGGTCATTGTCCGTCATGATTGTTCCAAGCTGTATCAGCTTTACAATTTTGCCCTTATAATTCATATTACAGGCGTTTACTGAAACATTTGAAACAACCTCTCCATCTATCACCACAGAATATGGGATGTAGTTGTCCTGCCAAAATCCGTTCTGGTACCAGTTTTCGAAATTAAGCCCAAAAGTCTTTTCAGCCAGTCTGTTGAATGATGCTCTAAGAGCATCATTGTTTCTGTAATTCTTTTCTATGTGAAAATCCTTAATTTCATTCTTCATCAGTTCAACCTCCAATTTATTCTTCCATCAAGGATTATGTATTACATTTCTCTTTCCACTATTGGCAGTTCCTCTTACTTCTTCGTGGTAAAAGTAATCTACGATTGTTGGATGTCCTTTCTCTACTCTCTCATACGGAGTTTCATTATCAACAAACCTGCAATCATACTTTTTAGCCAGCTCTTCTGCTTTCTTTTCCAGCGCTTCAAAATAGCTGCGGTTCTTTTTATTATAAATTTCGTCATACAGTGGCACCAGATCCGGATGTTTATCGGAAATGTATTTCATGATATCTGCCTTAAAACCTCCACGAAGATTCAGATTCTCAAGCCATACAAGGTCACACTGATCTTTTGTCCTGTCTATGATTGCTTCTATATCCGTAATTCCCGGGAAAACGGGTGAAATAAAGCAAATTGTACGAATGCCTGCCGCATATACCTCTTTCATTGCAGCAAGCCTTCTTTCTATGCTTACTGCCGCATCCATATCATCTTTAAACTCTTCATCGAGAGTATTGATTGACCATGATACTGTAAGTCTGCTATTTTCATTGATCTCTTTTAGCAGATCCAAATCTCTTAGTACAAGGTCTGACTTTGTGCAGATAAGTATGTCCGCACCACTGTCCTTTAGTTCTTCCAGAAGTCTTCTTGTATTTTTATATGTTTCCTCTAGCGGATTATAACCATCCGTAACTGTTCCAATGATTACTTTCTGGCCGGCATACTTCTTTGGATTCTTTATTTCAGGCCAGTCTTTCACATCCATGAAAGTTCCCCATTCCTCAGTATGCCCTGTAAAGCGTTTCATAAAAGATGCGTAGCAGTATTTACAGGCATGGGGACACCCCACATAGGGATTCACCGAATATCCTCCAATAGGAGTATTCGATTTTGTCATTACACTTTTGGTTTCTATATGATTTACTTTGATTTCTGGTTGTTCCATATCCTCTGTTCCTCCAGCACTTTGTTAAAAGCATCCGGCATTTCCTGTATCATTTCTTCTCCCATAATCGGAACAAGATCTTCTTTCCAGAATACAGGAATGTTCAGTTCATGAGCCTGTTCTGTCAATGAATAAGCCCACCCGGGATCTGTTTTAACAGTCCTGCTCTTTGCACCTGTCATGGTTCCCACCACAATCCAGTCAATGCCTGTAAGATCAACCTTACCCGGATCATCGAACAAAGGCTCAAAGGTAACATGATATTTTTTTGCCTTCACATTGCTCCGCAGTGCATCAATACGCCATAACTCAGACTTTCTCGTAACTGTAACACCAAACCATGCATTATCAAGATCTGTTTCAAAAGACAAAAGATCCGGTCGTTTGGTAAGAAAAAGAAACTGGTGCTGAGGATTCTCTGCTATCTTTTTAAAGACTTCCTCTCTCCATTCCTCATGCCAGCCCGAGAGATCGCTCATGCCGGTCAGCAGAAAATTCTGCGGCTTTTTCTTTTCCATCATACGAAGCTTTCCTTGAAAAAACTGTGGCTTTTCAAAATCATCTATGATGTGGTAACGCCTCGTATTGTTTCTGGCATAGCAGTACGGACATCCAACAGTGCACCCTATAACAAGATTCATGTTCTGAATCTGATCTTTAATACAGATACTCATTTGTCACTCCATTCCTCAAGGTTTACCCTGATGCGGTTAAGATACTCTTCAAACTGAAGAATCTCTTTATCCGTAAAATCACGATAATAAATATTCCCCATCTCATTGGATACGGAGTCATAAGCTTCTTTAAGTTCTTTGGCTTTATCTGTGAGGAACAGAAGAGTTTTTCTCTTATCAGCTTCATCAGTTTTGCGGCTTATCAGTCCGTTTTTTTCCATCCGCTCAAGCATGGTTGTAAGAGAAGTAATTGCAAGTCCGCTTTTCTCGGAAATAATTTTAATAGGAACACCATCTTCCTGCCATAAGACATAAAGAATCCTTCCCTGAGCTCCGTTAAATGCATCAATGTTTTTTTCTGCCAGTATCCTTTCAAATATACGATCACCCAGCTGTTTTATTTTTGTAACAAGAAATCCACCATTTGTCTTCATAATTAAATACTCCTATATCGTAGTTTTATACTACGATATAGGAGTATTTGTGTCAAGCACACATATCATAACTTCCAATATTATGCACCAACTCCCTGTCAGATGGAGCGTTTTACTGGAATTCAAAGTTCCATAATTTCTAAATCGTCCGAAACCAAAAGCTTTCCATTATCCAAAGAACGGGCATCTTTCTTTGATACACTGCTGGTTCTGCGATGAGAACTCACAGTGTTGCTTCTCATATTCGATCTGCACCCCGTAGTGCTGTCTTACGTACTCTATTCCATGCTTGAACGCAATCATAGCATCTCTTTTACAACATCTTGGGCCATTTATCTGGCCAAGTTCTCCTATAGCGCTTGATGTAAATGCCATGTGATCTCCCCATGTGCCATCCTCAGAAAGAGGTCCTGTACCATCAATAATAGAAAGAGCTGCTCCTATAGATGTTATCGCTCCGCATATTCCCCACAGTCCGCACATTGCTCCCGGCATCCGGAGTCCTTCTTTCAAAAGCTTCTCTAAGGCATAGTCTATATCTATTTTGCCACCAGCATTATGATAAGCCATTAAAAGACATGCCCCATCTAATATATGATGCTCTGGCCCATGTATGCTTATATACGCTTTCTTTGCCATTGACTTAAACATCTTGATAGGATTTACGCCTTTTTCATTACGTATATCTTCAATAATCCTGTTTGCTTTTTCTTCAATAGTCATAAGTAGCTTCTCCTATAAACTAATTATGAAGCTCTGTACTCCATAAGAGTTGTGTTCTGCCATTTTCCAAATCGATCTTTAGCTATTCTTTCCCTATAGCCAATTTCCCTGAAACCACATTTTTTGTGTAAGGCTATACTTGCTTTATTAATTGAAAATATTGCAGAATATATGCTCCAATATCCATCTTTCTCAGCTTCTCGGATAATCGTATTTACCAAAGCTGTTCCTATCCCATGACCTCTATAGTTTCTATCAACATATACACTCATTTCAACGCAGCCTTTATATGCACACCTACTCGAAGAAGGACTTAACGCTATCCAGCCTACAACCTTCCTTTCTTCCTCAAAAACAAACCTGCAATTCTTTACGTGACCTTCATTCCACTCAGTAAAACCAGGACACTCTGTATTAAAAGTTGATGTTCCCTCTTCTAATCCCTGCTTGTAAATCTCTGATACTGTCCCCCAGTCTTCATCTCTCATTTCTCTAATCACAGCATTCCACCTCCGATTTTTTTATCGCATCATTATAGATATTTAATGCCTCTAAAACCTGGCTCTGTTTTTCCTTTGGAACCATTGAAAAAACTCTCTTAAACTTCAAATTCATATCTTTTTCTATTGTATTGAATCTTGCCATTCCTTCATCAGTCAGATTAAGCACTACACACCTGCGATCCCTTTTTGAAGGTTCTCGCAAAACATATCCTTTTTGGACAAGTTCTTCTACAGATCTGCTTACAGCACTTTTATCCATCTTAAGAAGTTCAGCAAGTTCCTTTACACATATTCCAGGTTTTCTGCCTATCTCAACAACCAGAAAGCATTGAGATGTATTAACGTTACATTGACAGCAATCAGAACTGTTTAGCTTCTCAAGATTACGTTCTAATTCTCTGGTACTTTCTCGAAATAGTTTTACCTTATTCATCGAATGTCCTCCTATGGATTTAAATGATAAAATCATTAGTTGCATTTGTCAACTAATTTATGATATAAAAAAGCCACATAGCTGTTATAAACAACTACATGGCAATTACGTGGGCATATTCATTTATCTTATTTGTGATCTATTGCTTATGATATTTAATACGTATGCTAACCTGAAAGTTATGAATTCATCCCATCAACAACGTCCGCCGGCTTTACAGTCATTTCTACCCATGCCGGAATAAAACCGCTTTTAGCCGCATTTCTGGCTGATCTGATGTTTGACCATGCAGAGCAATAGAACGGAACCTTTCCCCGATTTAGAATCTCTTTTGCCAGTTTGCTAGTCAGTGCTGATGCAATCCCTTTTTGCCTGTATTCCGGCAGAACGTCTATGCCTATCTGCCACATTTCATCGCAATCTGCTGAACAGGCCGCAAAACCAATCAATCTGCCATTATCGTATGCTCCAATACCCAGCATATCCAGATGGCTGCGATCCTTACATAGTGCATTACTCCATTCAGGCAGATACAAATTCTTGAAATCCTCTTGAACCAGTATGTGCGTTTCATATAAGCACTCCGCATCAGGAATTTTGTTTACATCAGGAAGATAATATTCAGCCATGAAACATACCTTATGCCCCCGCTCTAACAGTCTATCATTGAACCAGTGCATATTTGGCGTTTCAAAGCAATGATAAAACTCAAACTTGCCTATATACTCCGTTACCAGATCCGATACATCTTTTGTTGTAGCCACAACGATATTACTTCCATAGGAAACAAAATTACATATGATTGGTTCCTTATAATACTTTCGCGCATTCTTGCCTAAACAAAATGGCACAATAACATTCTTATCTGAAAGGAAATCATGCGCCTGGCAGCCTATATCCTCAGCAGACTGCTTCAGCGCGATCTCCTTTATCTCACCATTATTCATTACTTAAAACCTCATTGTTCATGGATCGTTTTACTGTAAGTTAAAGTTTCACCCTCCGGCATGAATGATATGATCAACACCTTTAAAAGCATCAATCACTTCCTGCCTTAATAGTCCATGTGTATCTGAAAGGATTCCTATAAGCATCGTTTTTACCCTCTACTTAATCATTGCACGCTCTGTGTTTAACTCAAAACCAAATTTTCTATACAAGCCATGTGCATTCTTGGTGAGAAGAATTCCTCTTAGTCCCTGATATACAGGTCTGGATACAGCATATGAAACCAATGCAGTTCCAAGTCCCTGATGCTGATATTCAGGATCGATAATTACATCTGCAAGATAGAAAGTGGTAGCATAGTCACTGATTATCCTTGCAAATCCCACAAGCTTTTCTTCTGCATCAATATATATTCCGTAACAGGAAGCATTTTTCACAGACTTCTCAACCGTCTCAGGTGAACGCTTATCTGCCCAGTAGGTCATCTTAAGGAGTCTTTGGATATCTTCCATTTTCATATTCTCTGCGCCATCTATTATTCTGTAATCCATCATCCTTCGTACCTATACCCAGTTTCCAAATAGTATTCTTCAAGAAAATCTTTCATATACTCATGCCTCTTTTGGGCCATCTCCTTAGCTGCATCAGTATTCATTTCTTCTTTTAACAAAAGAAGTTTATCGTAAAAATGCTTTATGGAGTCTGACAAGCCCCTTCCAGCCTTCCCGCCATATGCAAATGTTCTGGCAATCCCTATCGCTCCAATGGCATCAAGTCTGTCTGCATCCTGGACAATCCTTCCCTCCAGTGTTTCGGGCCTTCTGCCTCTGTTATGGCTGAATGACACGGAATTAATAATTTTGCAGATCTGTTCTACCATTTCTGACGGAAGGCCTTTTTGTTCCATAAATGATCTGGCATTTGCATTGTTTTCTGTGCTGAAAAGCTTATAATCATCAGCGTCATGTAATAATGCAGCTAATGAAATTGCAAAACCATCTGCCTCAGGGTATGCTTCCATAAGTATCTGAGCGTTGTGATATACCCTCATGGTATGATCTGCTCCATGCCCATCGGAATTCCCTGCAAACAGCTTATTAACATGCTCTATTGCTTCACTGATTATCATGTCACTGCTCATTTCTCTGTCCTCCTCGTTAATCTAATGATGTGCGCCAACTTTAACTTATATTCCGAGATTATGCTCTTTTCATTACCATTCTGACTATTGAGACATGAGTGCCAAGAGTCCATTCCTTCTTGCATCCGTCAAATTCAAAACCATATTTGTGATAAAAATCTATGGCCCGCTCATTCTTTTCGAACATAAATTAGAAGGAAATTCAGAATATCATACAGACCCTTATCCAAAAACTCCTTATCGCGTATGCCATATTCATGTCCTGATTCAAACCATTCCCGCCAAGCGATATCGTAGCAATCAGCCTCCTTAACTTCGATATCGCATCGGTCTTGGCACTCATCCTTCAACAGTTTTTCCCACCAAGATGCTGTCTTGAAAAGTTCCGAATCATCGCCTTCCGCCCATGTCTCAAATATTACTTTAAGCTCACCTTGCGGCTGTTCCTTTAACCCCGGAACCGCGATCATAACTGTACCGCCTTTTTTTACATATGGTAGTACCTTCTCAGAAAAGATGCCTTCTTTACATCCAAAGTAATGATATGCATCTACACTGACTATGGCATCGAAATACTCTTCAGCGAAAGGCATGTCCATGGCATCACCATGGATTGGAATAATCTTGTCTTCCAGACCATTATCCTGAATCCTTCGGTAGTTTTCTGTTGCGGGTACCCAAAGATCAAATGCGTATACATGCTCTGCATCCGTTTCATTTGCTACAAACATCGATGTTAAGGCATAACCGCACCCCAAATCCAGTGTCCTGTTAAAGCAAGCGCCTTCAGGTCTTTTGCGAATCAATTCATCAAGCAGCCTAAAGGAATTCGGTCCCATCAAATATTCCTTTGTAAAATACTTCTTGTACATTTCTATACTGTTCATAAACAAAGTCCTCCATAGCACGATATTTGCACAAACTTTAACACGCTATTCTTCACTTTTCACTCTTATACCACGGATGTATCCCGACGATTTCAAACCCAACTGAGCAGGCTAGCCTCATGGAAGCTTCATTTCTTATGTCGCACCCCCATATCGGAGTCTTTCCTCTTGATAAAATTTCTTTTACCATTTCAGCGGCAACAATCCGTCCGTACCCTTTTCCGCGACATTCCTCTGCTGTCTCTACGCCGATATCCACATACTCTTTTGAAACACCTGAAGCAAATGCACAAGCCATCATCTGTCCTTCCTCAACCAGACAATATCCGAAGCCGTTCTCGGTTTGAAGTGCCATACGTCCCGAATGACCTTCCGGAGGATCCTGCATCAACTTCATAGTTTCTTCAATATTCCTTATTCCTTCACTTGCAGTTCAGCAATTGATATGTAGTGTTTTACCATAAAGTTTTCAGAAACCTCTTTTTGTAGCATCTCCATGTGATCTTTATTCCATGCATCCAGCTGCTTTGGTGACATTGATGCCCCTACGCCTCTGCAGGCCCGCATTCTTCCATGCCATCCCTCTTTTGTGAACGGAATATCAACTCTGAATTGCTCTTGCGATAATAAATCAAAATGCCTCAAGTACTGCTCCGGCACCCAGACAGGATGAACTGTATCACCATAAGCTGTCCAGTTTGGATTATGCTTTAAAATGATCTCTTCACTTTTACCTGCTATCGGATCTTCATATGGAAGCCACCCCATGTAAAGAATCAGAAATTTGCCTTTCGATTTAAGCATTCTTGCAAAGTTTGGCGCCGTAATATCATGGTCAAAGTACCATATGCACTGGCATGCCGTTATCACATCAAATGTATTATCAGGAAAAGAAACTTCTTCTGCCCTGGATGTAAAGAAATCGATCTTCATCCCAGCTTCCTCAGAAAGTTCTTTTGCCTGCCTGATCTGATTATCGGCAATATCAGTTCCCGTCCACTTCGCGCCGTACTTATACATGTTC
This sequence comes from Butyrivibrio sp. AE2032, assembly GCF_000702965.1. Taxonomy (NCBI): domain Bacteria; kingdom Bacillati; phylum Bacillota; class Clostridia; order Lachnospirales; family Lachnospiraceae; genus Butyrivibrio; species Butyrivibrio sp. AE2032. The sequence continues at coordinate 868,139 of NZ_JNLF01000003.1, forward strand.
CTCGGAAGTACCCCTGTACCGGTTCCTATATCAAGTATCCTCTGTCCGTCCTTACACAAACCCAGCTGCAAAATGTACTCATAAAACTCCTGCGGATAAATGTCCCTGTACTTGGCATAATCTTCTGATGTTTTGCCCCAGTCAAAGGGCCTTCCTTTATCAATATCCTGAATTATCATCAGCCTTCTCCAGCATCATCACATCACAACAGAGATAATCTCCATTCTCTGTTTCAATCCTGTTATACTCGATCTCTTTATATTTCTTACATCTTCCAGATTATTCTGGTCAGCCAAAAGTATATTCACTTTTCCCTCCTTAGCACCCCATTGCTGTACGTACTTCGCTCATCTTTTCTTGCATTATGCACATTAATACTTTAGAACGTAATATAAAAAGTTATAAATCCAGCTTTATGCGCCTGGATAATCTGCATCAAGAGAATTAACTTCTTTTAACATTTCCAGTCTGCTACTCATCATGAGATCAATATCTTGTTTGTCTGCAATCCTTATTTCCATACCAACTCCTGCTTTACCATTTCAAGCATTCTTCTATCTCTTTTGATCATGATTTCATTGAAATAATCTTCACTAGAATACGCTGCATTAGTCGCAATAGCCTCATCTATATCCACTATTTTCAGCACGAACCCCGCTTCATCCTCATAAGCATCCAAATCCTGTTCGACAGCTCGATCCTCAACATCGCAGAAGTAGTAATAATTCTCCTGTTCAAAGATTTCACCATCCTTTACGGTGCTCTTCTGTCTTCGCAATACACTTCCATATTCCCTGATAGATTCAGGAATTACAACAAGTCCTACTTCTTCCCTAACCTCTCTGATGAGCGCTTCTTTCTTGTCTTCATCATCATGGATTCCTCCTCCAGGGAACTTGTAATATTTCTCTTTCTTGCTGTAGACTAGGGCAAGTTTATCATTTTTTATAATTATCGCCCTGGCTGAAGGTCTGCGAAAAACTGCATCTGTTTCTTTATAATCTTTAAGATCAATTTCAAATAACCGTTTCATAATGCTCCATTACTCAGATTGCCTTTGAATAGAAATACTTGCTCAGTTTAGGATCCTTGTCATCTCTGACAAATTCCAACGAGTATCCGAGCTTCTTATAAAACTCAGGTGCCTGGAATCCAAAGGTCGTTAGGGTGATTTTCTCATATCCCTTTCCTGAATACTCCTCCTCAACTTTCTTAACAAGCTCTGATCCGAGCCTATGTCTTCGATATTTCTCATCAATTATCAGATCACCGATATGAACCTCGTTGTAATATGCTCTTCCGGTTATTACTCCAATTATTTCTCCCTCATCATTCTCTGCAGCAAAGCAGTACTCCTCAAAATTCAGCTTCACATTGCTCTTTATCGCATAATCTGTGAATGCTTCATTTATAAACCGGCCTGCTCTATCATCAGTTTCAATTATTCTTTTTATCACCATTTATATGTCCTCACAAAACTCTATTATTTCCTTTTTCCTTGGCCCCACGTTTTCCTTATACTCCACAGAACATAGCCCCAGACTCTTTACCACTTGAATCTCCAAATGTCCGTAAAAGTGCTCGATACTATGAATGAACCACCCCCACCGACTCCACGTCGGAAAGGGTTTCTGTTATGCCGCATGGCGGCATGAACCTGCAGGATGCTCTACGCACCCTGCAGAACAGGGCATGTCCACTATGCCCCTATCCCATTGGCTTACCTTTGGGAATACTTTTCTTAAGATGTTTGCAGCTCCATTTATGTCTGCATTTGTTATTGTACCATCGTAGTGCTTGTACAGGCCTCTCTTTATCCGCTTTCCTGAAAAAAAGTAGTTTTCTGAGCTGTTCTTTTTATACACGGGAATACCATCTTTTGCTAAAAAATCTGCCTTTGATGTGTAGCTTTCTTCTGTAAGGACAAACCTTATACCATATTCAGCAAGTTTGTATCTGAGCATGTCTGCAAATATCAACATTGGTATCTGCACAAAGTTCTGGTTATTGACATGTCCTATACCTATTTCCCGTTTCTGGTATGTGTTATGGCCCATCACCACTATGTCTACATGGTTATCCCTTGCATAGTCTACCAGATGTCTGCTCACCTTATGGAACTGATCTTTTATCCTTCTGTTCCTCTTTTCAGTAAGAGCCTTCATCTTCCTTGTCCTGTACCTGTTGTTACATGTCATGGCACAGGAAGAGAGTCTTTTCATCTCTTTGTTGTAAAGCTGGTTGATTGACTTGATCACACCTCCCTTTATCACAAATGGCCTTGCACCAAAAGTGTTTACAACAGCGGCGATATTGTCTGTTCCAGGATCTATAGCCATCACTCTCAGATTTTTCAGATCCTCTACAGCCGAAAGGTCAGCGAGGATATCCTTATCAGCCATGGGGATTATCCCTTTGTCAGGCACTGAAAGAACTACATCCAGAACAAAGCTGTTTCCACCGGGCTTTATACGGACTTCCTTAAGGCATACTTCTTCCGGGAGCTGACCAAGAGACAGAGTATCCCTGGTTCCGGGAAACTTAAGGCAGCCATCTTTGAGCCTGCATATCTGATTAGTCAGGACAGCTGTCTTGAATGAACCGGAAGGCATATACCCCGGCATCCTGGGACGACCCGTAAATGCCCCAGGATTCCTGCCATATACTTTTACAGCTTCAAAGAAAGACTTATAGTCTCTGAGAAGAAGTTTCAATATCTGCTGATTAGCCTGGGCCGGAAGGGCATAGTATGCCTTATCCCTTGTTACCTTTAGCAGATGATCAAGGGCATTATATGAGAGCCACTTGCTGTCACCAAGATATTTGGTCCCAAAGAGATTATCCCTTACGAGCCTGTAAACCACCATCTGATTTGGAAAAAGAGGCTTGAACATGGCCATTGAATCGACCGATGACGAATACTGCCTTAAGATGAAATTTGCCCTGTTGTACAGGATGGCTGATGACCTGCAAATATCCCTGCAATAGTCGTAGAGTATGCGGTTTTTGCTTATCCTGTATTGCCTTGTTCTGTACACGGTTGTAAATTCCTTATTAGTATTCTATAGTTAGTATTATAGCACATATTTCGGAGTCGTACAAACGTTTGTTCTTTTTGGATGGAGAAAAATATATGCAGAAATCAGCAGCAAAATCAGTAACAAGATCAGAAAACCTTGATGACTACAGAAGGGGCTCACATTCCGTATACAAACTCACATACCATGTGATCTTTGTGACAAAATACAGAAAGAAAGTGATCACAGATGAGATTGGTGATTTCATGAAGAATTACGCTGCTTACCTCTGCGGGCGCATGAACAGCGAGCTCATTTCTGCAGAGACAGATGTCGATCACATGCATCTGCTCATCTCAATGCCACCTGATGTTGCTCCTGTGAAGCTCATCAACTCATTAAAATCACAATTATCCAAGGAAGTAAGGAATACATATAGATCACACGTAGAGAAATACCTTTGGGGAGATTCCCCCTTCTGGAGCGCAAGTTACTTTTGTGCCACTACCGGAAATGTTTCGCTTGATACTGTTAAGAAATACATTGAAGATCAACGCACAGAAGAACACAAACGCAAATACATTAAGACGGGGAAATACAAAAAGAAAAACTAGTGCGATTCATCCCACAACCGATTTCATCGGAAGGGGTTTTCTCGCACGATATTTATAAAGAATTATACCTTTCATGTTCTCTTCTCCAACAAAAAATGTTATTACATGATAAAGCTAGAGACCGGTCATCTAGACTGCAGCCTCTGGCCTTAGTCCCTTATTTAATTACTCTGATCATGCGGTCTTTAAAAGGCTTAACAATCCAACAACTAACAGGATTGGAAGTGCGATATAGATAAGTCCACCCATTACCATTCCCACCAGAATAACAGGAAGGAATACAATGTAAAGCATTACTTTCATGATGCCCCATGTAGCTCGGAATGCGAAGCCAACGAGTTTACCGAAGATCATGAAGAAAAGAATAAAGAAAAAAATAGTCATCATAGCTCCACCTCCTGGATTTTTCTTTGTTACTAAAAATGTATGTTTATCTATCTGATGAAATGATTATAAGATAAGGCGTCTTCAACAAAAATACTATTTTACGTGAAATAAACGCCCATATTTCGCCACCCAGGGAAATGAAAAGCCCTCCGCCATTCGTGATGATGAACAGCGGAGGGAGATACGTGATTATTATGTCGTTAGCCTTCAATGGCTATGAGGTTCTTTTCAGGGACTTTTTCCATTGCCTTTTTAGGAATGGATAGTTTTAAAACTCCGTGTCTGTAGGTAGCTTCAACGTCCTCTTTCTGAACATTCTCACCAATGTAGAAGCTCCTTGTCATTGATCCTGCGTACCTTTCCTGTCTGATGAGTTTACCCTTCTTGTCGTTCTCATCCTTATCAAGGCCTTTAGCAGCGTTGATGGTAAGATAGCCATCATTGAGTTCTACAGTGATCTCTTCTTTCTTGAAGCCAGGCAGATCGATCACTACTTCGTAGTTGTCATCTTTTTCCCTGACATCGGTCTTCATCATCCTGCCGGATCTTCTTCCGTAGAGCTTTTTCTCCATGTTGTCGAATTCCTTAAATTCCGGGAATCCGAACAGGTCATCCATAATTTTTTCTTCAAAAATACTAGGTGCTAACATAATGCTTACCTCCTTTGCACATAAACAATTTATTTGTATATGAGCATTGGGACGGAGGGTTCAGATCATTGGAACGTTAAGTCCTAACGGTCTTCTCTGTTCCTTTGTTCTACCTTAGGTATAACACCAGAATTAGCACTCGTCAATCGAGAGTGCTAATATGATTAAAAAAGGCTTATTTCCAAAAAAGAAAAAGTAGCGAAAACACTATTGTTTACGCCACTTTATGTCCAAGCTATTATCAAACTGATTAAAAAAAGCTCATACCCTTCTATAGTCTTCTGACACTTCTAAAAATGTCCTGTTCCCCTGAATATAATCAGCATAGGCAAGGTGATGCTTCTTTAAGTTGAATCTGATCAAATCCGCTAATGCCAGATCATAGCCAGGTATAAGTTCAATGATCTTCATCTTCCCATCCTTTGTAGATCCAGATATTTCATGAGTGTCTCAAGGCCCTCGATCGGCACGCAGAACGTTCCATCTCTATGAAGGCACCCCTCATGTACTTCCTCTATGTCGAACCACCTGACCTCATCAACCTCTTCTTTCTGAAGTACAAGATTGCCGATATCTACCGGCTTTTCATAGACATATACAAAAGCGACTTCATTGTCTCTGAACATCTTCCCGTGGAATTCCATCTCGTATTTAATGTGGAACTTCCCGGCAAAAGAAAGATCACCTTCATTAGCTTTTATTCCAAGCTCTTCATGCAGCTCTCTCTGGGCGGATTCAAGCGGATCATCTCCTGCCTGGATGTGGCCCGCTGATGAAGTATCATACATTCCGGGAAAAGACTCTTTTTCTGCACTTCTCTTCTGCAAAAGGACCTGATAACTATCGTTCTTTTTCCTGACTATCCATATATGCGCAGTTCTATGAGGAATTCCCTTTTCATGGGCTTCATTTCTGCTAATAGTTTTCCCTGTTGGAATTCCGTTATCGTCAGTTATATCAAAGATTTCCATATTAGCCACCAATAATTTCTAAGAATACTCTATCAAGTGCTGACCAAGGGCTTCATCAAGATCTATGTCGCCACTGGCATTCTTGAATGTCACCAAAAGACATGCTCCATCAAGTATGTGGTGTTCCGGTCCGTGGATACTCACATACTCCTTCTTTGCCATTCTCTTAAAAATGGCAACAGGGCTTGTACCCTCTTCGTTCTTTATATCATCAACAATAAGTCGGGCTTTCATTTCCATTTCATTCATGTTCAAATCCTCATCAAAACTCGTTTTTATGCTTTTCAAAAAACTCAAAGTAAGTCCTTACTCCCTCAAGCTCCGTCCACTTCTTGATATCTACCAGCCTTTCATCAAGGTCATAAATCAGTGCACCTTTTAACGCCAACAAAAATGGTGAATGTGTTGCTATTATAAACTGACATCCAAAGAACCTTGCTGAATTCTGGATAAACTCAAGCAATTCCAACTGCCTCTGAGGCGAGAGTGAGTTTTCAGGCTCATCCAACAGATAAAGTCCATTATCTTTAATCTTTTCAGAGAAATATTGCAGAGCACTTTCTCCATTGCTGTGCTCTATAATGTTATTTCCAATCGTATCTCTGACATACTTTGACTGTGTCTTGGATCTGGCATCCACAACTTTCTTGAGCTGATCATAATCATCAAGTGACTTCATCTGAAACTTTGAATGCTTATTCTCAATCCATTCATCAAAAGCCTGCTCTCTCTTCCGGTCAACGCCATCGTTCAGTGCTCTTAAGTTGAGCATAAAATCAAATACATCATCACTTGTAATCATCCTGATTTCTTCAGGTCTGCCTTCATGTGTCATCTCAAAATCACACATACCGATATAATCACCAAGGAAACTACTTCTGTTGAACAATGTATCTCTTTCGGCTTTCAGTTTCTCTGCCATAACGTTCAGGGCTGTGCTCTTTCCTGAGCCATTGTTTCCATACAAAATCGTTATTTCAGAAAAAGACAGCTCCCGAAGCTCATTCTCTGCGAACACCCCAAACGGATAGAACGAGGTATAGCACGTTCTTCTTATATAGTTTACTGCTCTTCATTTTCCACTCCTGGAAACTTAAATGAGTCAATATATCTCATTTTAAACCTCAAAATCCAGGCAACTTCTGATCTTGGTATAAGGTCTTACCTTAGAATCAGCTACTGCTACGTGCTCAGGATGTACTGAATATCCCTTAAGTGCCTCTACACTCTCAAAAGTAGAATCCAGCATCAGGTCTGCATTGGAAGACTCAAGGCCATTGATGTTAACCTTGATATCAACGATTCCAGGGACCTTGTCTTTCAATCCTTCAAGTCCTTCCTTGATTCCCTGCTTGATAGTTACCTTCTCTTCGGCAGAAAGCTCATCCTTAAGTGTCCACAAAATCACATGCTTAACCATTCTTGTCCCCCTTATCCTTTCCATCAATTCCTTGTTCCGCTCAAGAGCATCATAAATTCCATCCTCAGAGAGCACTCCGCGCTTCAGATCTTTTGGCAAAAGCCCATCTTCATCCATGACATAATCATTTTTCCAATCCTGGCTGGAATAATATTCGTCAAGTTTCTTGATCTCTGTCTGATAGTCCAAGAACTCTTGTGGGGCTTCCTCAGCGTCATCCATTCTTCTCAAAGCTTCATCAAGAATAGATTCCATTTTAAAGATGCGCCTTACAGCTCTTAGAATCCGTTCCTTTTCCCTGCAGATGTAGTCCCAACTGCAGTCTCCGCAAATGTCGCTTCTGATACCGGCATCAATGATTTTCTCCCGCATCAGTTCGGTAAACTCGGCAAAAGAAATCTCAATACCCTCTACTAAACCGCAAGCCTTCAGGACTTCTTCATCATATTTTTTAACCTTATCAGCGGTAGTGCAATCTCCTGCCTCATTGTTGGGGCAGTTCTCACAGACAATATCTGTCTCAACCTTCAGCTGAATCTTCTGCGCTGGATCTGCCTCCATCTCCCTGATTATCCTGCCCATGTGGTCAGTAAATTCTTCGCTGTAGCCTTTTCCTTCATAAAACTGAAAACACATCCCATGATGTGGTCGTAAAACTCTGCTCATCTCTTTCCCTTACACATCCAAATGCTGCCTGTTGCCAAATCCGTCCTTCTTAAGATCTGAATCCAAAAGGTCATAACTCTCCGGCATAATCTTTATAAGATTCATAGGCATCGGAAGCTTTTTCATTGCTTCTACAGGAATCTTCTTGTGCTCCATGATCTTCAGGTATTCATCCGTAAAGGGCTCTACCATATTGGCGAGTCCCATCACCTGCAAGCTCTTAAGCTGATGGAATCCGCCATAGGGCTCATAAATGGCAAATGCTACATGCTTATTATCCTTAAGAGCCTTGAACTTCAATCCTCCTTCGGAAAAGAGATAGAAGCAACCATCAACGTAGTTATATTCTATAGGAGTACATCTAACAAAATCTCCTGATGCAACAGCCAGTGCACATGTGTTATGTGCCAGAATAAACTCATCAACCTTATCCTTGAGAGCATCTTCCTCCATGTGAACAGAATTCTTATCCTTTTCTACCCACACTGACGCTGCTTTGTCATAATCTATTTCCCACATTACTTTTGTTCCTCCAGATACCTTACTTTCTTACCATGCGCCAAAGCATACTCAATCTCACTCCTGGTACTGTCACCGATATAGCCTCCGACATTGATAACAAAGATCTCGTCAGACATATCAATCTTGCGCTTATGGATATCGTCCAGCATTTCCTTGGTCTTGGTAAGAGTACCTTCATCCATATTTTCCCAGACTTCGGAATCCCCTGAATGGCCAAACAATCCAACACTGATTACTATATTGCCTTCCAACGTCAGCTTCTTCTGGGCTTCCATAAACTGATCTTTAAAACGTGTGCTCCCACACAGCGTAATTACCGGATATTTCCCCTGCATCCCCAACAATCCTCCATTACAGATTCTTATAGAATTCCACTGCCTCAGCTATCTCATCCTCAGTTGGATGCCCCTTCTGTATCCCACCAACAAGCTTGAAAGGTCCGTAGGTGTCATATCCTTTACGCCATCCTTTTCTTAATCTCATCTATCAGAGTAATATCTGCAGGAAGCCATTTTACCGAATCAATGGTCTCTACATCAAGCCACTTGGCATCCTCAGCTTCTTTTAACACCAGATTTCCTGATATCAGGCTGCACCAATAACACCTCATGGAAAGATGAAAGTCCGGATAATCATATTCAATAGTGCTGATATACTCATCAACGCTGATCTCAGAATCAAGCTCTTCCTTGATTTCTCTTACCAGAGCATCTTCAGGGCTCTCTCCAGACTCAACCTTGCCTCCGGGGAATTCCCACCAGCCTTTATAATTGCCATATCCTCTGGCTGTGGCAAAGACTCTTTTCCCGTCTCTGATCAGTGCAGCTACTACATTTATTGTCTTTCTGGAAGTCTCCATAAATGCCTCTTTTTCCCAAATAATCACTCTTTAAATTATAGTAAAAAAAATACTCTGATGCCATATGAGTCATCAGAGTATCATCTATGGTAAATGCCCTTAATGTATCTGGGTTGTTTGAGGGAGGAAGGCTGACTACTTATTCGGATCAGCCTTTTTGTGTGTTATGAATATGAAAAAGTATATGTGTGGGGTTCAAGAAGTTTTGTTCTTCTTGATGTATTCATGATATGATCATTTTATACTCAATCTATACTCAATTTATACTCACTTCAGTTTAGCTCCATCAGAAAATGCATTGCCTACTTTCTCACCAATTCCATCGTAAGCATTGTTAAATGGATCAAATGCTATAGGTCTAAGCTTTTTCATATCAACCTTGCCCTCTGTAATCACGCTGTCATCCGCACTTACATTTACGATCTCGCCAACAAGTATGCCGTCTGTGAAGCTCTTTACCTTACACTCAAGAGCAACAGGAAGTTCATCAATCAAAGGTGCATCAACAAACTCACTCTTTGTTGCGTGAAATCCAGCCTTTTCAAATTTATCAGGTACTTTTCTTCCTGATTCTATCCCAACATAATCGCAGGGAATCACCTGGTCTTCAGTAGCAAGACTTACTGTGAAAGCACCTCTCTTTGCGAGATTGTCAGTAGTCTTGTGTTCAGACAGGCTGATTGTAATCTCTTTAAAGTCAGTGGTTATACCCCAGGCTGCGTTCATAGCATTCGGTACTCCATTCTCGTCATATGTTGCAATGATAAGAACCGGCTGCGGGTACATAAGTGGTTTTGCTCCAAAATTAACTCTGCTCATCTGTTTCCTCCTTTAGCACAAACACTGTTACTCGTCTTCTTCCCATCCCTTGCACACATCGCACCAGCCCTCAGCTCCGGTAACAGCTTCAAGCTCTGAAGGTGTAACTTTAACAGAAGTAAACTCATTACCTCCTGCAGGATGGACATATTCAAATCTCTTCATGGATACATCCAACCAAATAGGGATGTCATCAGCCACAGCAAAAGGACATACTCCACCTGGCTGGAATCCCGTGATACTCTCTACCTGATCTCTGGGTATCATGTGTGGCTTAGTGTGAAATAGTGATTTGAACTTAGAACTGTTAACCTTACCATCGCCTGCCATTACCACAATTACAGGCTTTTCATCTACCACAAAAGACAATGTCTTTGCAATCTCCGGTTCGGTGCAACCTATCTGCTGTGCAGCATGTTCAACTGTATCAATCGTCTCTGCATGCTCAGTAAGCCTATCACCAAGATTATTGGAGACAAGAAACTCTTTTACCCTTTCATTAATCATGTCTGCTTACTCCCCGATCATTTAAGAAGCTTGGAAAAATCCAAAGCCTTCCCTACATCACCGTCAACCTTAAGTTTGCCGATAGTAAAAGCTGCTATAGGATCTAACTTTCCACTGATTAGCTTATTAAAATCATCGGACTTGATTGATATAGCGCAGTTCCTGTCATGGTAATCGTAAGGCTCTATATTGATCTTGTGGTCCTTAACTTCAACGTAGAACACTCCGGGATCCTGATCTGTCAGATTCACCTGAACGGCAAGAAAATCCACATTTGAAACATCGGCATTTTCTGCCAGCTTTCTAAGTTTAGTAACTACTGTATCACGCTTCATATTCGTCCTCCTCACAAGATGTATCGGTCTCTGTTACCATTATACAGTTAGTAGCGCTTACTCTGCGTATGTATTTACCTATGGCTGATGATAGCCTAGGGTTATATCAGAATTATCACCTTACTTTTCTACCCAGGTTACCGGATTACCTTTTCTCTCAAGCGGTTCCCTGATTGGCTCTCCTGCCTCAGAATATCCCAATATCAGGCCTCCGGTTATCGTTTCATCTTCCCTAAGACCATACTTATACATGAAGTTCCGCACAGCCTCATTTTCATCGAGCCAGTGGAGCTGGTTGATCCAACATGAGCCCATGTCAAGAGCATTGGCAGCTATCATCATGTTTTCCAGTGCACAGGCGCTGTCTGCTATAGCGTTGCCATAGCCTTTTTTATTGGCTGTAACTATGAAAACAGGTGCTCCGTAGTGGAATATATATCCACCTTTCTTTGCCGCATTTATCGAATTCTTCAAAGAAGAATACATACCCTCAGTGATTTCCATTTCTGCGAACTCTTTGCAGACTAATCCCGCCATGTCAGAAAGGATTTCGGCATCTGAAAAAACAATGAAGTGGGTAGTCTGATTATTTCCACCGCTAGGCGCATATCTGCCTGCCTCAATCACTTTTTCTACAAGCGCTCTTTCCGGCATTTCTCCGGAATATCTTCTGGTACTTCTTCTTGTTAAAATAGCTTCTATCGCTTCCATCTTTTGCCAACCTTTGTTCTGCTCATACTTTATCTCCTTTTGTGTTATCTGCCCAATTGTGACTCAATGCTGCTTACCAATGTTTCCGGTTTTGCTGATGGTGCAAACCTCTCGACAACATTTCCTTCTTTATCTATACATTATTTTCTTTATTGTCTTTCACTGTAAAATCATAAACATTCATGTCTTATACTCCATTCTCTGCGCCAAACTGTCTTGCTGCCTCAATTTTACCGTCGATATTAAGCATATGTGCGTAGAAATAATCCTCTGCAACTGCTATGCCTTTTCCCTTAAAGATTTTCTTCAATGCCAAGACTGTTCTTCTCGACCAGTTTGAGGTGGTAAAAAGAACTATCTTTCCCACCATGCCAGGATCAAGTTCCTCAGCATACTGCCTGAGCTCTGGTGCCATTATATTGGCATATGGGGCTCCTCCAAGAAAAAGAATATCCGCTTTTTCTGTCAGTCTCGGCTCATCATCTATGCTTACAGCTTTTGTTGCAGCTCCTTAGGCTATTGCTTCAGCTATTCTTCTTGTGTTTCCAGCTTTCGTCCTTGAACAGTAACGAACTTCTACTCTTCCCATTACCTATATCCTCTGTGTTTTGTATTTGTCTCTATTAGATTGCGCGCAATATATATGTATATAATAAACCGCCAATATTCAAAAATCAATACTTAATTTATGCTGATTATGAGCGGTACAACTTTTTATATTCCGATTGAACTCACATCCGTACTCAAAGCGATTCAATTATTACTGCTTTCAAAGTTTCCGATGACTCTAGTAATGCAGCCTTTTCCTGCTCGCTGAGTCTGATTGGCACAGATCCTTCAACACCATCTCTTCCGACAATAGCCGGCATGCTGAGAGCGACGCCATCAATGCCATTCTCACCGTGCTGAATACTGGATATAGGAAGAACTGACTTTTCATCACGTATGATAGCCTCACAGATACGCCTTACACTCATGGCAATTCCGTAATAAGTAGCACCTTTTTTCTCGATGATCTCATAAGCACTATTCTTGACAGTTTCAGCAATCTCTTTCATAGCTTTTTCATGCTCGAAATGTCCTCTCATCTCGCAAAAATCATGGATCGGAATTCCTGATACATTTGCACTACTCCATGCTGCTATCTCGCTGTCTCCGTGTTCACCTATGATAAATGCATGTACTGAACGGCTGTCTACACTCAGGTGCTCACCAAGAAGATATTTGAATCTGGCCGTATCAAGTACTGTTCCTGAGCCAAATACTCTGTTTTCAGGGAAGTCACTGAGTTTGGCTGCTGCGTATGTAAGAACATCAACAGGATTAGCCACTATCAGAAGAATTCCATCTTTGTTGTACTTTGCTATTTCCGGAATAATCGACTTAAAGATTCCCACGTTCTTTTTTACGAGATCGAGCCTTGTCTCGCCGGGCTTCTGTCCTGCCCCTGCCGTAACAACCACAACTGCAGCATCGCCTGCATCCTTGTAATCTCCGGCATATATCTGCATTGGCTTTGCAAAGGGAAGTCCATGGCTGATATCAAGAGCCTCACCCTCAGCCTTCTCCTTATTCACATCTATCAGCACCATTTCGGAAAAGAGCCCACTCTCCATCAGGGCAAAAGCTGATGCTGACCCAACAAATCCACAACCTACTACTGCTACTTTTCTCTCATTTATTGCTGACATAATATGCCTCCTTTTTTCTTGCTACATTCAGTATAAACTCACTTATATCAAAAGCCCATGAAATATATGCTTACTGGGAAATTTAATCAAGTACCTTACCATTTCTAGAGATTGTCACAACCTGCCAAGGAAGAAACTTTCCGCTATTCTTTATTGCATTCTCTGCGGCTCTCTGCAGCCCTCCGCAGCATGGAACCTCCATTCTTACTATGGTCACGCTGACAATATCATTGTTTGAAATGATCTCCGTAAGCTTCTCAGTATAGTCGCCTTCGTCAAGTTTTGGGCATCCAATCATTGTAACCTTGCCCTTCATAAATTCCTCATGCATGTTAGCGTAGGCATATGCTGTACAGTCAGCTGCAATAAGGAGCTTGGCCCCATTATAAAAGTCTGCCTGCGTTGGAAGGAGCTTTATCTGGCATGGCCACTGCATCAGTCTTGATGGATGAGTGCTCATTCTTGATATCATGTCCTGTCCGGGATCAATGTCTTCCTGATTGCCACTCTTAAGTGTCATAAACCTTGAACCGGGGCATCCATGTCCTGCAGCGTGTTGTTCCATTTCTTTCATCATCTTGTTTTCGCACTGATGCATATCTTTTACCAATCCTTTCTTCTCCTGTGCTGCCTTTACTGCTGCTTCGTCATACGCAGGCGCTTCTCTTTCTTCAAAAGAGATTGCTCCCATTGGGCATCCCGGCAGACAGTCCCCAAATCCATCACAGAAGTTCTCTCTTACCAGTTTTGCCTTTCCATTCACAATATCAATGGCTCCTTCATGACATGCGTTTGCGCAGATACCGCAGCCGTTACACTTTTCTTCATCGATTTTTATTATCTTTCTTACCATCATTAAACCTCTCTGTTTGACCTGTGTTCTTGTTCTGATGGTGTCAGTATAATATACTGTTCATAACAAGTATGTTGTTCAAACCACATTTTGGAGAAAAATTTATGAACCTTGAAGGTATAGAAAAGAGTAGATTGTTCAAGGGAATGACAGCTAAAGAACTGTATAATATACCATCATATCTCCAATCTCATCTGCAGATCCAGCCAGCTTTTCTGCTCTGCCTCATGGATTACATCCCCGGGCTGACTGTTCCCAATCAGGAAGGGTGACTTTGGATCGTGCTTCGTCATATTCTCTCTCACAAGTGCTGCATTCGTATTGGCATAACAGTACCTGCAAAGATGGCCGCAAGTGTCATATGCCCCGATATCGGTTCCCAAAAGGCAGGCGCATTCATTGTTCCTCTGATTCCTGCTTCGTTTAGGAACATCGAGTCTTGCATGGAGAGCAGTCTCAAAAGTCTTTACCGTCATGCAGCCGGAGCAGTCTGCACCGTAGGCTTGCAGGTCATTTCCCTCCGCACACGGTCTGATGATCATATCATGCTGTTTTGCGATTTCAATAAAAGCTTTGCCGATCGTCAGTCTGTCCTTCTTAAAAACCTCCTTGGCATCCGGAAAGTTCCGCTCCACTTTCTTATAGATGTCGATGAAGCTGATCACACAGGTCTTCGTATATCCTGAAAGTGTTGCAGCCATATGCTCAAACTGTTCTATATGCCAGTCCACGGAATGCTTATCATCCACAAAGATCGGATCATATCGCCATCCAACACTGTCTACACTGACGGCATCAGAAAGCTTCTTAAAGTCTTCCATCACTTTCTGCTTATCCGGCACATTAGGCTCGATATCTTTCCCATATGGCGTAATAGTAACGAACCAGTATTGTCCGTAAGGCTTTAGTACATCCATATGCGGCAACATCAGTGCCGGATTCTTCGTACAGAATGCGATCAGATCAACAACCTCCGGGGACAGACTGTACCGGGTCACCTGAGACGGGTTGTAAGGATTACGTACCAGCACAAAGCCTTCTTTTATTCGATTTATCAGCCACTCATGGTAGAATGCCGGTATGTCCGTTCGCATCCCTGTATTTATGATCATGAAATCACTTCCTCAATTCGTCTATTACCGTACCGATATCCCCATCGATACAGATTGCCTGCTCCCTGATATCCTCCGGGCAGACTGCTTCCCCGTAATTGACATAGGCATATGTTGCATCCAAATCAAAGAAATCAGTCCCAAACACAAGAGGGTCCACCTTCTTCCAATCAAATGTTATAAGCCCGTAAATATATATAGTCCCAAAATCAATATTGGGAATAGCCAATGATTGGACGGTCTAAAACACCATGTTTTTTAGTCATATCCGTTTTTTCCTTTCACACCTCTTTCACTGTTCTATCAAATCGTAATCCTTACTTTTCCCTATTCACAGCCTGTAAAAACGCTGTGCTCACAACCAGGTAAATAATGTAAGTGATCAGTGTTCCAAAGCATACATCAGAAAGAAAATGGTTTGTCATATGAATTCTGTTATAGCCGTAAAGCACAACAAAGCATGCTGCAATCACAAAACAGACAATATTCTTTTTCTCTGAACGTTTTTTAAGAACATCCGAGAGCATTGGCAGCGAAAACATCATGCTTGCTATTGTCATATTTCCGCTGGGCCAGCTCTTATAACTGTCATTTGATCCGGCGAGATTAGGAATCATCTGCCACCAGTTCCTGAACTCCGACATAGGGTCATCAAGGGTTATCAGGTACTTATATCTTGGTCTTGATGCTACCTGCTTGAGCCAGAGGTTTGTATTATCGGCTACAATCCCAGCTACCAGAATAGCTGCACCTGTCATTATCAACTTGTCCGGACTCACATCATCAAATACACGATAGCAGACAAATGGCACCCAAGCATACAGTACTACCCAGAATCCCCAGCTTACTACTGATAAAAGCGGTGATGCATCTCCCGCTGTATATCCAAACAGCTCTCTTACCTTTGATCCGTTGTAATTATTGCTGTAGTAAACAGCCATAAAGTATGAGATCAGCATTATTGTCCAAGCCAGCATTTTAAATCTGTCGCCCTTTTTCATGAGCCCCTTAAAGATACACATCCCAGCTGCAGGATATAAGCAATAGGAAAAATAAGAACCATAGGTAGCAAAAAAGGTTCCAATGTCAGTCTTGTTCGCCAGTGCTACGTTAATACTGTAATCAAAAATAGAGCCCACTATAATCCCTAAAATACAAACTACTATCACAAGATACGCACAAATCCTTGGAACAGCCATAACTTTCTTGTTATCCATTCGTCTTATCTCCTCCGATGCTTTATATACCTTCCCTCATTTTTCCTTCTCCGATTGAATTCAGTTACTCCACTTGATCTTCCATATATTCTCTATTGTATCCTGTTTAGTCTTTCTGATAAGATAATTACTGCTGCCACTGCCCTATTCTTCACCTTCAGATATCTCATTCCCAATCATTCTGTCCAATCCAGAACCATAAGAATCTTAAGCAGTTCTGCGAAGCTGACTATTTCCTGAACAGTTGTATATTCCTCAGTTGTATGTATGTTATACATAGGACCGTATATATTAAGACCGTCCATCCCGTGTTTTATCAGAGAATTTATATCACTTCCGCCATAGGACTTCTTCGCCAATGTTTCCCTGCCCTGCTTCCCTAAAGCTCTTTTATACCTATCCAAAGCACTTCCCGCCCGGGCTTCGGGATCTTTCCTGTATACGGTGATTCTTTCTTTTTTATCTATACAAAGCTCTGCACCTGCACTCTTCGCCTCTTCAGAAAAAACGCTTTCCACATATTCCATTGTCTGATATGCATCTTCATGGACACCGCTTCTTATCTCACCTTTTATGAGGCAGTTTTCCGGAACAGCGTTGGTCACACTTCCGCCTTCAATAGTACCGATATTCAGCGTTGTGTGATCATCCGCCCATCCCTGCTTTATTCTGCTGATTGCAGCTGCAGCTACTGCGATCGCATTTATTCCCTTTTCGGGCTCATAACCTGCGTGAGAGGCCTTGCCCTTTATATGTACTTCGAATGAAATGAGGGTCGGTTCGCAGGATGAATAGACTCCGTATTCTCCGCTGCAGTCAGGAGCAAAAGCTATCCTGGAACGAATCTTTGAATAATCAAGAGCTGCACTTCCAAGACCGTAAACCTCTTCTGCCACTGTAAACAGAAACTCTATTGGCGGATGATCCAGCTCTTCCTCCAAGACTTCAGTGTATGCCTCGATAATACCTGCTATACCAACCCTGTCATCTGCCCCCAGGACAGTAGTATGGTCACTTGTGATGGTTCCATCATCATTTAGTATGATCTTTTTATTATTACCCGGAGCTACGGTGTCCATATGTGCACAGAACAGAATAGGCTCAGAATCTGCATACTTTCCCCGCCCCTCCGCAAATCCATATAGATTTCCGCAGTTACCTCCAATCTTACCGGCTGTATCATCCTCGCAAAGCTTTATTCCCAGCTTTTGAAACTCCGCCACAAGATAGTCAGCAACCATCCGTTCATTAAATGATTCTCCGTCTACCAACGCAAGTTCTATAAATCTGTCTATTACTCTCTTGTCATTCTGTTTCATAAATTAATCTTTCTAATTGCTATTAAAAAATATTATTTTGCAAGCAGTTCATGTTTTGGCAACCGTTTGGGAAATGGTCCTTCTACTGTACATGGAACCCCAACCCTGTCCAACTCTTCCCGCAGTAGATTGATATATTTATCAGTGTTTATCAGCTGCATAAAGCCAACAAAAATCTTGTCTGCCATAGCTGTTATTTCTACTGTAAAATGCCCCTCGATGATAAATACATAAAACTCAACGTAATCGGCAAGTTCTCCCCAGTCCATCTGTCCTGTGTAGTTTGCTATAAAACTACCATGCTGGGCATCTTTACCTGTAGCAAGGCTATTGTCTGCCATATACTTTCTTTTTGCTTTAAGCCCATGCTCCCTGTCCACCGCTTCATACAGCTCAAACAGCTTTCTTACCTGCTCATGGCTGACAGACGGATCAGTCTGGAGGATCATCTGCCCTCTGGTTCTTGTCCCTAATTTCTCCAGATCTCCCTTCAGGTCATCCCTGTCATAATCCACATAGACGTGACTCAAGAAGTCGCAGTGTGTATTGGGAAGTCCCACGCTGTCGCGCATATTATGCGCAGCTTCTGCTACTATCACTCTGTCCTTTTCAGGGAACACTCTGTCCAAAGCCCTTGCAAAAATAATAAAGAAAAAGGACAACACGCTGGAATCATTAGCCTTTATGACTTTCAGAAGATCATTTTGATCAACTGTAAGAACCGTATAATTAGGGTTTCTTTTAAATGGATTAAAAAGCCCGTTAAGATAGTCCAGACCAAGAACAGGCGCCTTCTGGAACTTTCTCTTATAGACTGGCGCTTCTGTTGTCAACATATCCATCGTGGGTTCTGATGTTTCCCCTGGGAGCAGATCGTCATCCGGTTTTCTGACTTCCGGTGCATATGGTTCCACGTTATATTTTTCTTTGACATACTCATACACATTTGTCATAACCCACGGAAGAAATCCCTTTCCACCGCACATTGTATGACTTATGTTAAAAAAAATATCATTCCCCGAACAATCCACAAAAATAAGGTGGTTGTTTACTGCATCACTACCAACCTTTGGCATTTTCTCTGCTGTAGGCATAACAACTATTCTCTTATCATTCGGTACAAGAACGTATCCACCGTCCTCATCAACAGAAACTCTTACAGCAAAGTAAGGATAGCGCCTGATAGCAGTATTTACCGCCTGCTCAAGGACATCAATATCCAAAGGCTCCTTCATTCTTACATGGATGCGAACAGTATGTGCAAAGCGCTTTTCGCTCTGATAAAGTCTGTAGGTGTCAACACTGTATTTCATACCTTTTATGACCCATTGTTGCAGGCAGATAAACCTGCTCACCTGTTGAAATCGATGTATATGTTTCTTTTTCTATCTGTGGTATAACTTACTTTTGTTCCCGATTCAGATTTTAAATATCCTCCCTAATTGTACTATATTCCGATTTTTGATAATCTAAAAAATACATAAATAATGCATTGCTACAAAAAAAGATGTACACGAAAGTCATAATTTCCATGTACATCTTTTTCATTTGAAGTTATCTGAATATTTCGGGCTGTGAGCCCACCTAGTTCGCAATTGAGCTCCACCTATTCACACAATAGCCCCACTATAATTTCACAAAATTCAATTCACACTTCAGCACCACAATATATCGTCAAGTGGAACTATCTTTCCGGATATGGGTTATTGCTACAAGGTTTTCCTTATCAACCCAAATTACCTCTCATAACATCCCGAATAGCCATCCATGCCACCATTTGAAATGATACCATTATTATTCTGCATGATTATCTTGAAATAAACATCCCATAATCCTTAGGCAAATCTATCGCGCCATCCCTGACATGTTCTCTAAGTACATTTCTGATATTTTCAACAGGAAGATCAATAATAGCCTTGAATGAAGCAAGGCTCCTCAAATATTCCACTAGATCCTCTATATCCGTTACATGTAAGGAGTCTTCATAAAAAACAGCTTTAACATCTGAAAAAGAAGTCCTCAGTTTTGTTTCTCCATTTTGCATTGTAAAATTATGATTCGGCTTAAAGCTTTCTCCGCTAAGTTCAAACCACTCTGCAAGCTTCTCTGGAAAATTATATTCTCCAAGTGTTGCACAGTAAAATGTCCCTCCATCTTTTAGGACTCTTCTGACTTCTCGAATTCCCTGATCAAGATCAGGAACATGATACAACATTGAATGCGCAATGATTACATCAAAAGATTTATCCTCAAAGGGTAAATTCTGGATATCTGCTTGTTTATAATTGATATTATCTCTTTCACCCAATTTATTTTTTGCAGTTTCAAGCATCACTTCAGATAAATCGGTAAGTACAAGCAGGTCACATTTATTGATAAGCTCTTCGCGCCCCATCCATATGCTGCCAGTTCCACAGCCAAGCTCTAATACTTTCATACCTTCTGATATTTCATAATTAGAAACAATCCAATTGCCATATCCCTGTTTATTTGTAGAACACTTATCATGGAATGACAGGCGCGTATTCAACCCTTTAGATGATGCATACTGCTCCTTTACTGCATTTGCATCGTTAGAACTTCCTATCTGCATTTTCTTTACCTCACGTTATTCATTATAGTACTTAAAGCATAAAGCCTGCCCTAAGGGCAGAGTCAATTACTTTAATAATCGAGCTGTTGTTGGTTGCTGCCCTGCTTTTTTCACCGCCTGGCTTTACGGCATGAAAAAAGCATCAGTCCCACGAATGCACTTACGCACTCATGAGCTGATGCCCGGTTCATGTCTTTATTCTCTTGGCCAAGAAAAGACAAGGAAGCATTTGGCTCTTGCCTGTTCCCTTGTCCATCATAATAATATCATGCCCTAAAAAGCCTTTCAATTATCACGACATTATCAATTTGTTTCAAAACATTTAGAAATATTAAAAAAGCTCACTTTATCACATGCATCTTAACATAATCATATACGCAGCAGTTCCGGCTATAATGCTGATAAATGTATTGTGCTTCCTCTTATAACTGGCTACAACAACAGCAACTGCAATAATTCCAGGAATTCCTATTCCGATAGGATTACTCTTCGCCCCTTTCAAGCAGTATACGATAAGCACAGCCATGATTGCTGATGGAAGAATCTGTCCAAGGCGCTGCATCCATTCCGGCATACTGCGTCCGCCTCTAAAAAGAACAAATGGCAGCGCCCTAAGTCCAAAGGTGATTAGCGCTGACATTACTATTGCCAATAAAATATACCATGGTCTCATCATTCTACTGCCACCTGCTTTCTTGAGTTATACAAAACTAGCAGCATTGAAACAATGATAAGAGCTGGAAGCATAAACTGATTCTCTCCAAATATTAAGAGGCTGATAATTCCAACAGCCAATCCAGCCAATGCAGGTTTATGAGTATCTGCCTACTGTTCATGAAAAGAGCTGTTATCATTATCGTAAGTATTGATGCTCCCGCCGAAAGCAACGTGGTCAAAACAAACTGAAAAGCTCCAGTATTTACAGACAGGCTGACAAGGAGTGAGTAATACCATTCAAACCCCGACTCTTCCTTCAGGATTCCATAGGCCATACTCACAAAAAGATAACTGCACATGATTGGTATTGACTTTATAAACGCATATTTAAAGAGCTGTTTATTATCCACCTATTTACAATTCCTTCTTGAAAATCTGTTTAAAAAGTCTATCAGCTCATTGCCAAGTCCTGAGCCTTTGCTGTATCTATAAGATTACTCTCCAGTTTTTTCATTTCTGATCAGATCATTTACTATTTCTCCTGCAATAAGGAGTCCCGCTACGGACTAGGGCTTCACATACATATCCGCCCACGCCTCCAATGCCAAAGACAGCTACTTTCTTTTTATATAAGGATTCCATCCCTTCCTGAAAGTTAAAGCTTAATCTTCATTGTACTGTAAAGATTGTGTTTTTCTCAAAGATGCCTATAGCAAATGCTAATTTGAAATAAAATGGCATGTTTTCATAGGCTTCAAAGCTTGTTCTCTGCAGAAATTCGTCTATGGATATCTCCTCAACATAGCCATACGGATTTGCTATAGTTATCTTGTTATTAGGTATATCCATCCCTACGAGCAAGGAGTAATGAAGAGTCCATACATCTCCATACTTTGCTGCCCACTCAAACGGCACAGGAACATCTCTTGTCAGGTTTTTATAAACTACATCTATCAGTTCCGTGTTTGGCATGTATTTATGGATGGACGTAGTATACTCCGGAAAACGCTTGTTCATTTCTTCGCAGAACTTATCTCCTGTTGAGGTTATAACCTTACCATATTCATTGTACAGCTCCTCTTCTGTCAGATGTCCCCCATTCCATGCAGAAAACATCTCAATACAGGCATAACCACAGGAAACATCCTGAGTTATTACTTCTACTCCATCAACATAAACCGGAGTACTATATTTATCATCTATATATATAGATGAATAATCAGTAAGGATTCTTTCTGTCTGAATCTGTAACTTTATCAATAGTCCCGCCAGCACAATAATAATCAGTGCTATAAAAATGAGAATAATGCGAATTGCCTTTTTCAAATGATGCCTCCTCTGTCGCGTATCAAAACCTCACGCGAAATAATCTTCCCTCTTCAGTTCCATCTCAATAATATTAAAAGGCTCTTTTTCCGTTATCTCTTTATCCTTGAATCCAATCTTCTTGTAGCATTCATGAGCAATGTCATTGTTCTCAAACACACCTATGGTAACAACCTTAGCATCCATAAGTTCAAAAGCGTACTTAAGGCCCAGGCGAAGCATTTCTGCCCCGTAGCCCTTTCCTCTGATGGTATTATCTACAATTACCCAGCCGAATCTAAGGATCCTGTTATCGCCATGGATGTAGCGGATAATGAAATGCCCTACTACTCTGTTCTCATCATCTATTGCGATCCAGGGATAAAAGTTGTCTAACTCTTTGCAGTCGCCATTACTCTGTCTGTACTTGTCATCAATAATGCCTGCGGTAATCGGGAACTCTCCAAAATGATCTCCGCCCCACTTAACAAATACATCCTCGTCTTTTATCCATTCACTTATCTTTTCAGCATCACAGCTCTTATATGGTCTAAGCCTCAGCATAATCCCAGCTCCTCAAAACCTCGTTCCGCACTTAGGACAAAAATCAAAGTCCTCTGTTGTCTCGTATCCACACTGTCTGCATCTCTTATAACCGGTCGTGAATCCTCTTCCGCCGCTTACCTGAGTCAGATGACTTGGCAGAATCTCCACTTCTTCGCCTCTTGCGATCATCTTACCAATCTCCGGATCAAGCTCATAAACAGTTCCGCAGCAGCTGGTCTGCACGTAGTAATGCCTGTTCCACTTGAAGGTCGGTATAAAGAAAAGAGACAGCACTGTATATGTCATAAACACGTTGAAGCGTCCATATTTCCCACAGATTGCGCAGGTAATCAGCTGATTAAAATCAAAATCCTTCCTGCCATCTGTTATTCCCATGATAAAAAACATCTACTTCCTCGCTCCGTTCTTAGTAATGTACTCTCACAGCCTTTGCTCCAAATGGTAAAAGAGCTACTCTTGCAATCTTGAAGAACTGCTTACCGAAAGGTATTCCTACAACTGTGCAGCACCAAAGAAGTCCTACAATCCACCATCCCAGGGCACTAAGCAGCCCTCCGCACAAAATCCAAATCAAATTACCAAGAAATCTCATGAACTACCCCCACCGACTCCACGTCGGAAAGGGTTTCTGTTATGCCGCGTGGCGGCATGAACCTGCAGGATGCTCTACGCCCCCTGCAGAACAGGGCATGTCCACTATGCCCCTATCCCATTGGCTTACCTTTGGGAATACTTTTCTTAAGATGTTTGCAGCTCCATTTATGTCTGCATTTGTTATTGTACCATCGTAGTGCTTGTACAGGCCTCTCTTTATCCGCTTTCCTGAAAAAAAGTAGTTTTCTGAGCTGTTCTTTTTATACACGGGAATACCATCTTTTGCTAAAAAATCTGCCTTTGATGTGTAGCTTTCTTCTGTAAGGACAAACCTTATACCATATTCAGCAAGTTTGTATCTGAGCATGTCTGCAAATATCAGCATTGGTATCTGCACAAAGTTCTGGTTATTGACATGTCCTATACCTATTTTCTGTTTCTGGTATGTGTTATGGCCCATCACCACTATGTCTACATGGTTATCCCTTGCATAGTCTACCAGATGTCTGCTTACCTTATGGAACTGATCTTTTATCCTTCTGTTCCTCTTTTCAGTAAGAGCTTTCATCTTCCTTGTCCTGTACCTGTTGTTACATGTCATGGCACAGGAAGAGAGTCTTTTCATCTCTTTGTTGTAAAGCTGGTTGATTGACTTGATCACACCACCCTTTATCACAAATGGTCTTGCACCAAAAGTGTTTACAACAGCGGCGATATTGTCTGTTCCAGGATCTATAGCCATCACTCTCAGTTTTTTCAGTTCCTCTACAGCCGAAAGGTCAGCGAGGATATCCTTATCAGCCATGGGGATTATCCCTTTGTCAGGCACTGAAAGAACTACATCCAGAACAAAGCTGTTTCCACCGGGCTTTATACGTACTTCCTTAAGGCATACTTCTTCCGGGAGCTGACCAAGAGACAGAGTATCCATGGTTCCGGGAAACTTAAGGCAGCCATCTTTGAGCCTGCATATCTGGTTCGTAAGGACAGCTGTCTTGAATGAACCGGAAGGCATATACCCCGGCATCCTGGGACGACCCGTGAAGGCCTCAGAATTCCTTCCATATGCTTTTACAGCCTCAAAGAAAGACTTATAATCCCTCAGAAGGAGCTTTAATATCTGCTGATTAGCCTGGGCCGGAAGGGCATAGTATGCCTTATCCCTTGTTACCTTTAGCAGATGATCAAGGGCATTATATGAGAGCCACTTGCTGTCACCAAGATATTTGGTTCCAAAGAGACTATCCCTTACGAGCTTGTAAACCACCATCTGATTTGGAAAAAGAGGCTTGAACATGGCCATTGAATCTACTGCAGACGAATACTGCCTTAAGATGAAATTTGCCCTGTTGTACAGAACGGCTGATGATCTGCAGATATCCCTGAAATAGTCATAGAGTATGTGGTTTTGGTTTATCCTGTATTGCCTTGTTCTGTACACGGTTGTAAATTCCTTATTAGTATTCTATAGTTAGTATTATAGCACATATTTCGGAGTTGTACAAACATTTGTTCTTTTTGGATGGAGAAAAATATATGCAGAAATCAGCAGCAAAATCAGTAACAAGATCAGAAAACCTTGATGACTACAGAAGGGGCTCACATTCCGTATACAAACTCACATACCATGTGATCTTTGTGACAAAATACAGAAAGAAAGTGATCACAGATGAGATTGGTGATTTCATGAAGAATTACGCCGCTTACCTCTGCGGGCGCATGAACAGTGAGCTCATTTCTGCAGAGACAGATGTCGATCACATGCATCTGCTCATCTCAATGCCACCTGATGTTGCTCCTGTGAAGCTCATCAACTCATTAAAATCACAATTATCCAAGGAAGTAAGGAATACATATAGATCACACGTAGAGAAATACCTTTGGGGAGATTCCCCCTTCTGGAGCGCAAGTTACTTTTGTGCCACTACCGGAAGTGTTTCGCTTGATACTGTTAAGAAATATATGGAAGATCAACACACAGAAGAACACAAACGCAAATACATTAAAACGGGGAAATACAAAAAGAAAAACTAGTGCGATTCATCCCACAACCGATTTCATCGGAAGGGGTTTTCTCGCACGATATTTATAATCAATCCTCTCCCACAAGATGCACTGTCTGTGGTTCATGTCCCACAGCTGGCAAAAACTTCTCAAAAATATCAGCCGTCCTGATCCTCAAGCTTGATGTACATACACATGGATGACAACCAAAAAACTCTGATGTTTTAAGATCCTCATCCACAAGGAGCTGCACTTCATGGTTCTTATCATTCATAAGCCCCATCACGCTTACTGCTCCGGGCTCGATATCCAGATATTTCAGCATGTCCTCTGCTTCGGCAAAAGAAAGCCTGGCTGAGTTTATCTGATTCGAGAGCTCTTTTGTCTTAAATTTCTTATCCCCCGGCATGAGCAGCAGATAAAACCTGGTCTTCTGTCTGTTACAAAGAAAAAGATTCTTGCACATCAATGTACCCAGTGCCTTATCCACCTCTTCACAGGCTTCCATAGTTGTAGCAGGATCATGATCAACTCGTTTATACTCTATCCCAATCTTATCCAAATAGTCATATACCCTGACCTCTCTGGGCAAACGGCCTTCACAGCTTACTGGTCTTCCATCAAACAATTCCATTTTCTTTAACCCTCATCATATCAATCGTCCGGCATTTCCTTGGTCTTGGTAAGAGTACCTTCATCCATATTTTCCCAGACTTCATAATCCCCTGAATGGCCAAACAATCCAACACTGATTATTATACGAGGCTCGAACTCATGACCTCTTCCATGCCATGTAAGCGCGCTCCCAGCTGCGCCAACGCCCCAATTTCCAACTTACTCTATTATATGTAAAAAAGCATGTTGCTCGCAACATGCTCGCGCCGAGCGCGGTTGCATTTATGCAACATATACCTTACGCGCGAGTGCGCATCCATAGCGGAGCGTTTTTTGTTTAATAGGAAATTCGGAGGAATTTCCTATTAAACAAAAAAGCACTTCCATGCTATATGAGTCATGAAAGTGCATCTATGTTAAATCCCCTTTTATAAGTGGGTTGATGTTGTGAGGAAGGCCATCAACAATTTGGGATGACCTTTTCACTTCATCAACAGCTCTTTTATTAACTTCTCATTTGATACCGGAGTATCTGTGAGATCTTTTGGTATGGTCAGCTCAATCGCAACATGGATTCGCTCTTACTTTATCCGGAGTCAGCATGACATCATAATCCATCATCACTTCCTTGCAGGCCTCAAGAACACTCTTTGCAAATAATGGAAACTCCTCCATGTCAGGATCCCAGACAAATCTGCCTTTGGCCATCTTGGATGGCGGCAGGGCTTCGTCGTAGATCTTGAACTGGAAGAAGATGTTCCACTCTGAGAAAGCTCTTTTGTTCTCAAAGGCATCCCATGTAAACTCGTAAGGTTCAAAAAAAGCTCTCCCTCAGATTCCCTGATCTTATTGTAGGCCTCGATGACCTGACGGATCTTTTCATCGTCTTCAGGATCTCTTTTCCTGGTGGGATCAGAGTCCGGATGATACATAATGAGAAGCTTCTTGTACTTCGCCTTAATCTCCCTGTCGCTATTCTCTTTTGATACAACAAGTATCTTGTATGCTTCCTTTAGTGTCACTTTCTCTTATCCCACTGGCTTCTTGCCAATAAGTTTTTTAATCGCAGAATCATCCGCCTCTTCATACATCTCTTTTACATGGTCAAAGAGTCTCTGCCAAGACTCAGCTGGGCTTTCGCCATATGCCTTAGTAACAAGATCTCTGCCCCAGACAGCTTCAGGACACAGCATGATAGATACTGCCATGCCATACTCGTCACCCTTCTTGTTCTTTCTGCGAACAAAGTCTGTGATCACAAGGTATGTCTGCATCTGCAGACCAGTGATAATGCCGGGGAAATTCTTGCTGCCTTCTTTTCCAAAGCCGCACTGTTTCTTTAACTCTGTAGAAAGAATCCTCTCAGTACTGTAAACAGTATCGCCGTCTTCATTCTCCGACACATATACATCCATGATGGTCTTCTCTCTTCTGTTAGCCAAGCCATCTTCCCAGCGCGCATCAAAGTCATAACCGCTACGCCTGTAATTAGCAAAATATGGAAGCCACTCCAGACTGATGAATCCCGCCTTCTTATCAAAGAATTTGCCATAGGCAACTTTGCCACGCCTTGCTATAATCTCACGCCATTCCCATGGATCTCTTGATTCATTACCGGTCCACCAGTACTTTGGATCAGTCCATTCCTCGACAGAGAAACCTGCAACATCATTACCAAACAACGGCAGGAATCCAACTTCATTTACATAATCTTCCAGTTCTTCTACTGTATGAATGCATTCAGGATGTTTCCAGTCCACTCCATGCATTACCCATACACCATTTTCTACTGACATATCTTTTTCCTCGACCTTTAAAAAAACAATGCAATCATCCAGATATAGCAGATTGTCTTTGGTATCATCATCATTCCAAGCATCGGCTTTTTCTTTGCTCCAAGCACTACTATCATGTAGCAGACAAAACTTATTGTTACAAGAACTGCCAACAGCCACTCCTGATACCATAAGATCAGGTACAGGACTGTGATCACGCCCATGATTACGAATGGGATATTTCTATAAAGCCCCCATCTAGTCTCATTGTCCTTCGAAAACCAGTGATTCTGAGGGAACAGACATAGGATGATACGGATTAATGCTAGCACATTCAGTACAAGATACAGAGTAAACTTCTCCGGCATTACTGAACTGACATCATACTTTCCATGCTTTACTGATAGTGCTGCAAAGAAGAAAATGTAGAAAACTGTCATGGTAATTGATGAGATCAGATTGCCAAGGCCAAGCCAGAATTCTCTTTTTCTCTGTACTTCTTTATCAGATGCCTCTTCCTTAAAATTGATTACTATTCTTGGAATCAGATGAAATGCATCTCCTCCACCAAGGAGTAGAATCATCACGGCACAGATTCTGAAGAACAGATTGCCTGTGCTTAGAGTACGGGTAACGAAAATAATTCCGGCGATGAGTGCAAACACCAGGTATCCGATGCAGAAAACATTCTCGCCTATTCTCATTCCTAATGGTTTTTCTTTTGATTTAGATATCATTTCCAGATTCTCCTAAACTGTTATATAAGGCCTTTGTTCTCCTTGGATGGCTCATCCCAGTCAGGTGGTAATTTCATTGGCATCCACCCTCTCTTTTCTACTCAAAAGCTGTACCTCCCAATATGCCCTTCATGTAAAACTCATAGACTTTGGCAGTCTCGTATCTTACCTCGGGAAAATCTGAAAGTGAATACAGTTCAGAAGTAAGACTATCCTTACTTTTTGTCACAAAATAGATCTGTTCCTTCATGTAGGTCTTCAGATTCAGATGAAGCACGTTATGCGTTGAGAATATAAACTGTCCTTTATGTTCCTCGCCGTTAACAAACGCCACAACTCTGTCTGATAGAATTGGATTAAGTACTCTGTCCATCTCATCTGCAAATACAACCCTGTTCTCATATACTACCCTGAATATCTGGACAGCCCATGCAAAGAACTCTCTTACGCCGGTTGAATCCTGCTGAAGTTCTCTTCGAATTTCATTGTCCTCAGCGTCTCTTCTAATTATCAATGACTTCCCATAAGGCTTACCTCCCGAGATATAGTTTCAATTATCTCCTTCCATTCCTGCTTATGCTCCTTATACCAGCTCACCCATCAAGCCTCCTTCATAGATATTTCTATACACCTTATCTGGATAAAACGGAAGGTACTCTTTGACCACAGAAAAATCCAGTCCTGTTGTTTTCACATACTTCCTCAGTTTTTTTAGAAGTTCTGCACCTTTAATTTCACTGTACCTATCTATATTGGTCATAAGATCAAGAAACTGTAATGCCGATTTATTACGTTCGGTGACAGTGTCCACAGGTTTATAGACAATAATAGTGTTTCCATCAAAATCCTGTTTTCTCTGCTTTGTCGTGGCCTCATTGCTGCATATCTCATAACATGAAGGATTCTGAGTTGTAAAACCATACTTATTCGCCAATTGAAGTCCAGTAACATAGCCAGAAACTTTCCCATTGGCATTCAGGTACTTTTTATCTATGTACTTATCTACAGAGATTCTTCCCTTAGTTCCTAGTATAGTAAGATATGGCAAATAATAGACTCCATTATAAAGTCGTTCCAACTTCCCCTCATCTACAAGCTTCTTCATTTCCTGCCTGAGATAATCCTTAGAGTTTCCTGGGAGTTCATCTATAAAGATAGGTTCGCCATTTGTATAATTTTCGATAATATAATCAATTACCATAATGCCTTCCTCATATATTTGAAATCATTTGTTTCACTTTTATAATATAACTTTTCCTTTATTTTTTCAATCATACAAAAAATCTCTGTTTAGCTACGCATTAGCCTAGTAGTATAAAAATCTTTCCGGTTGTTTATACCAATAAAAAAGGACCAGCTCCATCTCTGAATTCTTTGCTGATCCTCTCTTTTTCCTTCTTGCGGTTGTAGGCCTTTCCACTTGGAACGCTACTCGTCACGGGATTTAACTCTCCCCAGGTGCGTCTCTGCTTGGAATGGTACTCTTTTTGCTGTTTCTTACTTCGTTTGTCCAGTGAAACATATTTGCTCATTGTCTTTCCTTCGTTTCTTCCTTCTGAACCTTTTTGTTATATTTTGATGCTGGAATACCGAACAGTAAACATACCGGTATTATCGTAGCAACCAAAACAAGAATCAATAAAATCTGTGCAGTCATTATTATAAGCCCTCCAACATTTTTGGTGTTGAAATCATTATATCCTAGGTCGGAAGGCCCATATATAACTATATCGGTGATTACTAGACGTCTAATTTACTATCTATGCAAAACAAAGGCATCTCTATCCTATGTAAACGCTCAAATTAGTATTCCCTCAAAATGGTCGATTTCATGCTGGATTATCTGCGCTGTGAAATCCTTATACTTACCATGCTGTGGCTTGAAGTCCTGATCAAGATAATCCACCTCAATCTCCTTATATCTGGTGCAGGTTCTCACTCCATCGAGAGAAAGGCAACTCTCTTCTTTCTGATACTCTCCTGTTTTCTTGGTAATCACCGGATTAACCATCGCAAAATGGAATGGCCCCATAGCCACCACGATAATTCTTTTCTTCACACCAATCATGTTGGCGGCCATGCCAACGCAATGCTCCTGGTTGGCTCTTAATGTATCAAGAAGATCTACAACAACCTGCTTGTCAGCCTCTGTTGCAGGCTCTGACTTCTGTTGCAGAAACATTGGATCTCTAACAATCTTTTTTACCATTAGTCACTATCCTCATCCATCGTCTCAATCAAAAAACTCACTGGTCTGAATCCATCGTTACAGGAAATCATTGCGGACTTGGGATTCTTCATCCAACCGTCATAAAAGTTCTCTCCGCCATGTGCCAAAGTCATCACAAAAGGAGAAACTGTCTCCCATGCGCTTTCACAGAATCCTTCCGGCCTTTCCCATCCATTGCATATAAATGTCTGTCCAAGCTCCATGGAACAGGCATGCTCTATTAGATTTTCATACTCTGCCATAAGATCCTCGTATCTGGCAATCTTCTTAACAGTGATTCTTACTTTTTTCATAGCGACTCCTGTCACTTTCTAATAAACTTCTCGTCATCGCCAAGCTCATCGCTCACGAATCTCTCCACAGTCATATGCAGGTCATACTTCTCACGAAGTTCTGCAAGCTGCTTCATCATTGGACTTGCATGATGTGCATCAATGGCTGCCTGATCTGTCCAGCTGTCTATCAAAAGAACTGTCTCCGTATCATCAAACGGCTGGAAATACTGATACCTCAGATTCCCTTCCTCAGCTCTTATAGCATCCGCGATTCCAGACTTTTCCATCTCATCAGCAAAAGCCCTGGCAGCGCCGTTTTGTCCCTTATAGTAAAGATTTACTGTAATCATTGATCTTTCTTAGCCTCCAAAATGCATAACCTGTTTTTCCAAAAATCTTTTCTTCGCTACAGTAGGATACTTCCCGACAATCTTTTTATAACATGGGCAGTTCTTATCATGGTCCAGTTGAGGCCACACTGCATTACTTCCATCATCAGGAACTTAAACTGTCCCCTGTCATCATGCAAAGGCACGCCCCACTCAGAGTCGTGATACTTTATATTCAGTTCTGAAGACTGATCCCAGGAACAGTATGACATATTTTAATCTCCCTCATCCGGCAATCAAAAACTGTGCGCTCATAGTATACCGATTTAAACTATCCCCTTCGTCGCTGGCTCCTGAATCTAAAACTGTCTTGGTTATCTTGTATGTCCCAGGTTCAAGCTTTCCGTAAAGCCATTCCCAATTAGTTTCAATCTCAGCTTCCCCATTCTTTGGAATATTGTAGCCAATATCAGTGAAAACTCCATTATCGATTATCGTTGGAACCGCTTCCCACTTCTCACCTTCAAGTTTCTCAAGGGTGTAGTCTTCTCCATATATCAGCTCACCGGTATTCTTATCAGCATATTGCCTGAAATGAACAGTCAGTCCTGAAGGAGTAACATTACTTACGCTCATCATGAGTCCAAGAGCTTCAACTTCAGAATCTGAAATGTACTGTCCTATTCCGCCTTCAGTCTTGCTGGGATCAAACTTAAGCGTATCCAAAATAGTATCTGCTTCTTCCCACATATAGCTTATCCAGGAATCGCAGTCTATGCTCTGGGCTACTATCTGCGCACGCTCGTCTCCAAAAGTAATGAAATCCCAATGCTCATGATCATCATATGTACCAACATGAGCGGCATATCCCGCTAATGTAATCTCTTCCTGGGAAAGTCCCGTACCACACACGCCAAAACTGTCTGAACAAAAGAGCTCTATCTGCCCCTCATCAGCAGATTTTGGCTTCAGTATCAATCCATATAGACCATAAGTGAGCTTTCCCTCGTCCACTGCAGAAATCTCTGCCGTCCATCCTTCCGGAATAACTACAGATATCTCTCCATAAGGTCCGCCGGCTGTCGCAGTCTTCTTTTCATATGCACTTCCCGTGGCAAAAGAGCTCCATTCGCCATAAACTCTGTCGGCTCCTTCACCGTTAAAAGCCCTTACTCTTATTCTGAAATCAAAATAATCCTGGGCACCGGTAACATAAGAATTATCGACGATCTCAACAGTTTCAGGTTCTCTGTACTCTTTTTCTGAATAGTACTTATTCTCCTCAGAGACTTCGTATCCATCAGCACCTTCAACCGGATCCCATTCGAAATAAACCTCAGCGCAGTCTTCTCCCGGTCTCAAAACTCCGTCTTTCACCGCAGGCACACCAAGAGTGCTGGCTTCAACCGCTTCCGGTTCACTCACTGTGCTGGAAGCAGCTCCGCTATCTGCCACTTTATTGTTTCCACAACCTACAGCAGCAATCATCATAAGCACTACCATAGCAACGCATAATCTTTTCATACTGCTCCTCCAGTGCTCAATCACAGTCAAATATTGCCTTGCTCTCAAGTCTGTCTCCATAAGTATCCTTACACTTCTAATGCACCTCAGATGCGCAAACAGCTATGACCATTACTGTTTTCCATCCTTCTTATCCAAGCTGTTTGCAATAACAACATTTATTGGTTCAATCTCAACCTTCTCCCATGCTCGTCCTCTGTTGTCTTATACCTGCACTATCTGTCCTTTATAGGCGGCTATACCTCCGATGCTTTTTGCGTTATTGTAACCCATAGCCTTCATTTTTCTCACCGCCTGAGCACTCCTTGTTCCTCTAAGGCAATACACAAATACCGGAGTATCCTGGTCACTAATTTTGTTCTCAACATCCTCAATATTACCTAATGGGATATTTATACTTCCCGGGATATGCCCTCCCTTAAATTCATCTTCATTTCTTACGTCAAGGAGGACTGCCCCAGCAATAGCCTTCATATTCTCAACTTCCTCATTAATATCAGTTTTCCCTGCATATCTATCCTTTATCCCCACTACAACAGTTCCAACTGCGGCAACAGCCAATGCAATAAATCCATAAACCATCATGATAGCCGTACCAAAAATAGGAGCCTCAGGATTAGCACTGACAAAATAGTAGTAATAATACGTGTAGAGAATCATTCCCGCGACAGTCGATACAACAAGCATCAGGGATGAAATATAATACTCTTTCATTCCTTTTGCTATAAGCATATTCATAACTCCAAGTATAACAATTATGATCAGTAAATACCTGCTGATCAATGTTCCTCTCAGCTTATCTACTATGAAGAACATGAACCACCCCCACCGACTCCACGTCGGAAAGTGTTTCTGTTATGCCGCATGGCGGCATGAACCTGCAGGATGCTCTACGCACCCTACAGAACAGGGCATGTCCACTATGCCCCTATCCCATTGGCTTACCTTTGGGAATACTTTTCTTAAGATGTTTGCAGCTCCGTTTATGTCTGCATTTGTTATTGTACCATCGTAGTGCTTGTACAGGCCTCTCTTTATCCGCTTTCCTGAAAAAAAGTAGTTTTCTGAGCTGTTCTTTTTATACACGGGAATGCCATCTTTTGCTAAAAAATCTGCCTTTGATGTGTAGCTTTCTTCTGTAAGGACAAACCTTATACCATATTCAGCAAGTTTGTATCTGAGCATGTCTGCAAATATCAGCATTGGTATCTGCACAAAGTTCTGGTTATTGACATGTCCTATACCTATTTCCTGTTTCTGGTATGTGTTATGGCCCATCACCACTATGTCTACATGGTTATCCCTTGCATAGTCTACCAGATGTCTGCTCACCTTATGGAACTGATCTTTTATCCTTCTGTTCCTCTTTTCAGTAAGAGCCTTCATCTTCCTTGTCCTGTACCTCTTGTTGCATGTCATGGCACAGGAAGAGAGTCTTTTCATCTCTTTGTTGTAAAGCTGGTTGATTGACTTGATCACACCACCCTTTATCACAAATGGTCTTGCACCAAAAGTGTTTACAACAGCGGCGATATTGTCTGTTCCAGGATCTATAGCCATCACTCTCAGTTTTTTCAGTTCCTCTACCGCCGAAAGGTCAGCGAGGATATCCTTATCAGCCATGGGGATTATCCCTTTGTCAGGCACTGAAAGAACTACATCCAGAACAAAACTGTTTCCGCCGGGCTTTATACGGACTTCCTTAAGGCATACTTCTTCCGGGAGCTGGCCAAGAGACAGCCTATCCTTTGTCCCCGGAAACTTTAGATACCCATCCTTGATTCTGCATATCTGGTTCGTAAGGACAGCTGTCTTGAATGAACCGGAAGGCATATACCCCGGCATCCTGGGACGTCCCGTGAAGGCCTCAGGATTCCTTCCATATGCTTTTACAGCCTCAAAGAAAGACTTATAGTCCCTCAGAAGGAGCTTTAATATCTGCTGATTAGCCTGGGCCGGAAGGGCATAGTATGCCTTATCCCTTGTTGCCTTTAGCAGATGATCAAGGGCATTATATGAGAGCCACTTGCTGTCACCAAGATATTTGGTTCCAAAGAGACTATCCCTTACGAGCTTGTAAACCACCATCTGATTTGGAAAAAGAGGCTTGAACATGGCCATTGAATCGACCGATGACGAATACTGCCTTAAGATGAAATTTGCCCTGTTGTACAGGATGGCTGATGACCTGCAAATATCCCTGCAATAGTCGTAGAGTATGCGGTTTTTGCTTATCCTGTATTGCCTTGTTCTGTACACGGTTGTAAATTCCTTATTAGTATTCTATAGTTGGTATTATAGCACATATTTCGGAGTCATACAAACATTTGTTCTTTTTGGATGGAGGAAAATATATGCAGAAATCAGCAGCAAAATCAGTAACAAGATCAGAAAACCTTGATGACTACAGAAGGGGCTCACATTCCGTATACAAACTCACATACCATGTGATCTTTGTGACAAAATACAGAAAGAAAGTGATCACAGATGAGATTGGTGATTTCATGAAGAATTACGCCGCTTACCTCTGCGGGCGCATGAACAGCGAGCTCATTTCTGCAGAGACAGATGTCGATCACATGCATCTGCTCATCTCAATGCCACCTGATGTTGCTCCTGTGAAGCTCATCAACTCATTAAAATCACAATTATCCAAGGAAGTAAGGAATACATATAGATCACACGTAGAGAAATACCTTTGGGGAGATTCCCCCTTCTGGAGCGCAAGTTACTTTTGTGCCACTACCGGAAGTGTTTCGCTTGATACTGTTAAGAAATACATTGAAGATCAACGCAAAGAAGAACACAAACGCAAATACATTAAGACGGGGAAATACAAAAAGAAAAACTAGTGCGATTCATCCCACAACCGATTTCATCGGAAGGGGTTTTCTCGCACGATATTTATAATGTCATTGTAAATATACCCCAATATAATCAATACTTTCTTCATATACTTTTAACTTCCCTAATTATATGCAAAAAAGTACTTCGACGCTATATGAGACAAAAATCATATCTTTTTCAGTGAAACAATGTTAAGATGAGTTCACTCCATGTAGGGAGCCGTCGAGCACCTACATATTATAAGAAAACAGGGAGACTGCCAGTTCTGGTTGTTCTCCCTGTACTACGTTTATGTGGGATTACATCATCAATATCTCATATAGCTCCGGTGTCAGATACTTCTTCAGAAGCCCGTCCGCATCTACGTTTCCAAATCCTCCGTAAAACTCTTCAGCTACTCCGCCTGCAATAGCTCCGAAAGTATCAGAGTCGCATTCCAGGGAAAAGACATTTCGTATGAAGCTCTCGTAATCAGTGCTTTCGTAGAAACATCTCATTGCTGCAGGTACAGAGCCCTGGCAGCTCTCATTCCATTTATAGCGTGGGCGGATCTCATCAAGACTGTAAGCAATGCTGTACTCATAGTCAGCCTTTGGATACTGCTCAAGAACGTAATCATATATCTCTTGCTTGCTCTTACCATGTCTTGCCATCCAGATGCATGTTGCTGTCACAACTGCTCCCTTGATTCCTTCAGGATGGTTGTGCGACACCACAGCTGTTGCTTCAGCCATCTTCTGCATCTCGTCGTAATCTTCATAGAACTCGCCCACGAAGGAAGCTCTCATAGCTGAACCATTTCCCCAGCTGTTATAAGGCTCATGGTTATTTCCATTGATCCAGTTAAAGAACCTCCCTCCATATCCGGCAAATGGGTACTCACGGCCAACTTCTACCATTGTCTCAACCAGATCTACTCCGGTCTTTAGAGCCTTCTTAATTGCCAGAGTCATTACTGTATCATCTGTAAAACCAATTGCATCACCATCAGCCAGAGGTACATTCTTCCAATCAAGATTCTTTGGTCTGTCAAACTCAAACTGTGCTCCTAATATATCTCCTAAAACTGCTCCTTTTACTGCCATCTAAATCACTCCTATCTTTCCCTGATCAGTGCTATCGAAAAAGTTTACCACTTACGCTACTGAATTTCTTTACCACTCATTATTCTTGTAACATCCGGACATGATTATCTCCTGGCCTTTCTGCCTCTTTTCTGGAAGTCAGCATTGATCTCATCATCCCATCCACTTCCTGTGAGACACTTATCCACCTCAGCTGAGCAATCTGCCATCATTACTGAGCAAACAGCATTTGAAACTCCTGCGTAAACCTTCGCTGTTCCGATATTGTCGCTCACATAATTAACTGCTCTATCCTTGCGAATTCCGTACTTCTGAGCCTCAGCATAAGCATCGATATTGGCTCCGATGAAGATGAACTCCCAGCCATATTTCTTTTGCTGCTTCTTGACCATCTTTTCGATCTTCTCGCGAGAATATCTGCTGCTGGCATTCTCCATCCCGTCGGTAGTGATTACAAAAATAGTCTTCTCAGGCCTGTCCTCTTCCCTGGCGTACTTGTGAACATTTCCAATGTGATGGATTGCTCCGCCAACTGCGTCTAGAAGCGCTGTGCATCCTCTTACATAATACTGCTTGTCGGTCATCTTCTCGATCTTTTCAATCGGAACCCTGTCGTGGATCACTTCGCACTCATCATCAAAAAGAACTGTTGATACAACCGCCTTTTCTCCGGTCTTCTTCTGCTTCTCCATCATGGAGTTGAAGCCTCCAATGGTGTCTGACTCCAGGCCTCCCATTGAACCTGATCTATCAAGTATGTAAACAATCTCTGTATATCCTTTACTCATATCATTACCCTACCTTTCCGGTTTAATCACTTGTTCTGTCCCTCTGCAGCGGGGCTTTCGTCTGTTTGTAAGGTAATAATACTTCCCTGGAAAAGAAAAATGGTCAACCCGAAGGCGACCATTGTAAAATCAGTTAGAAAGCGGCTCCAAGCCATAATCAAACAGCACAATATCAATTTTCATTACGTTGTATTCCTCTTTTCTGATGAAATACTCCACCACCTTATCCGTCTGGGATATGGGCGAAAGAGCATATCCGGCAAGCTTAAGGAAATCCACCGCCTCATCAAGATTTAAGCGTAGTCCCACTGCTAGAGCAAGAACCTTTTCTTTGGAAGGATTGACTTGCCCCTTTATCAGCTTGGAAAAATACTGCTTTGAAATATTCGCAGCTGCATAAACCTCAGAATTCTTGAGCCCCTTCTTGTTGATAAGCTGCTGAAGATGCTTGGCAAAAGAGTCTGTGTAAATGTCCTTGAGCTCATCCTCAAGATCTTTTCCGGATGGCTCCGCCATCATTGGCGCCATATTACACATCATCATCTCAGAAGGTGCAGAGCCCACCATATCAAAGTCTGAGCCATCACCTTCTATATCATCAAGATGGAAAGTCTCCTCTGCCTTCCTTGCTGCAAACAGTCCACGCCTGCTGCCTTTTTCGCGTCTTCTTGCACCGGTATAGCTTATCGCATTATCATGCCTGTACTCTTCAGAAGTGGCACTCTCTACATAATCGTCATCAACAAAGCTCTTTACCTCATCGAAAAGCCTTCCTGATACGTCCACCGCTTTTTTCCCGAAAACCACAAGTGTTATGTCCATCTCGTGATCTTCCAGGAATCTGGTAAAAGAACTAACGGCTATATCAAGTCCCAGCTCCTTGGGAAATCCATAGGTTCCCGTAGCAAGGAGCGGAAAAGCAATGCTCTTGCATCCACTGTCATAAGCCATCTGAAGAGACTTGTCATAGCAAGCCCTAAGAAGCTGCACCTCATTATTCTTACCGCCATCCCACCAAGGACCACTGGCGTGAATAATGTACTTTGCATCAAGATCAAAGGCTGGTGTAATGCCAACCTCTCCAGGTTCCAGAGTGCCAATCTTCTTACGTTCTTCTAGAAGCTTCTCTCTGCCTACAGCATTATATATAGCAGAATCTACGCCATCGCCAATAGCCACAGCCGGATTAGCTGTGTTTACGATGGCGTCTGCTTTTACTTTTGTTATGTCCGCTCTGATAATCTGAAATGGCATGTGTTTTCTTATCTCCTAAGGATGGCACCTACCGCAAGGACTCTT
Source organism: Butyrivibrio sp. AE2032 (assembly GCF_000702965.1). NCBI lineage: Bacteria > Bacillati > Bacillota > Clostridia > Lachnospirales > Lachnospiraceae > Butyrivibrio > Butyrivibrio sp. AE2032. The sequence goes on from NZ_JNLF01000003.1 coordinate 907,033, forward strand.
CCCCTCACTGATCAGTTCATCCCTTGTCTTTGTACTGTATTCCTTGTTCTTTTCCTTCATATCCTTCACACTATCACAAGTAGGATAGTGGAACTTACCTGAATTCTTATTTACCACATATGTTGTTCCTGCCGGAATACCAGAAGCATCATTTCCTGCCGAAGATCTTACTGATCCATTCCCGGAATCTCCGCCAGTTATGGTAAAAGAACTTCTGTCAGCCACCACGTCTGCATCCGGCGCAAGCTTATTGCTGCCATCTGCATAATTTATTTCTATTCCAGGCTGAACATTATAGCAGAACACGTTAAAAGAAATTCCTTTGCCCTTGTCTTCTACAGAATATGCTTCAATCTTAACTCCGCTGCAGAGAAGGTTTTTGCCTTCGAACACAGGAGTAACTCTATACATTACATGGTTTCCAGTGCTGCGAACATAGTCTGCAACCTCATTTTCATAAAGCAGCATACCTTCAACATTCATGTAACGAGTGCCGGTAATAAGATTCTGCTCATTTGCATTCTCACCGGTCAGCTGGAATCCAATCATGTGGCATCTGTTATACAGATACGGAGGATCTGAATCTACCAGGCCAGGGTACTTGTTCTGTTTCCATCCGGTAGGTTTTACCATACTGATTGACTGACGCTCCTCTGTAGGCATCAGGTCTTTTCCTAGACATGCCATTGCAGGAGTGCAACGTCCCTGTTTATCAAGCTCACCATAGCTTTCATATGACTTCGTTGTAATCTCATCAGCCGTAAAACCAGGCACATTCTTATTCAGCTCAACCGAAGCACTTCCGCTATATGCTGGAATTTCATCCTCTGCGTGTGTCTTTACGCTCCAGAACAAAAAAGAAGACATACCCAAAGAAAGCGCCAGCAGCAAAGCAATTATTCTATTTGCAAAACTAACCTTTCCTAAGTATGTCCTCATATTCGTTTCCTCCGTCAATGAAAACCATCAATAGTTATCATTCCAATAATCTTCAGCTGCATCATAAGCTTCGTCTTCATCATCGTAGTCATCTTCGTAATCATAGAACTCTTCGTACTTATCATCTGCAAAGTCCTGTGCTGACTTGTAATTATGTACATCGTAGGAATCATATGATTTCTTTGATGACTTTGAGCTGCTCTTCTTTGATGAGCTCTTGCTGCTTGATGATTTTGTCTTTGAAGAGCTCTTACTGCTTGAACTCTTACTCTTTGATTTTGAGCTTGTAGTTTTCTTCTTTGAGCTGCTCTTGCTCTTACTTGATGAATAACTGCTAGTTGTTTTATTATTGCCAGCTGCCTCTACAGATACTGATGTCATTCCCACAGCTGTTATCATCATCATTACTGCTACTAAAATGCTTAATAATGTTCTCTTCATAATCCACAACCTCCATTTCGTATGAAAAGAGTTTTATCCTGTTATAAGCTTACCGCCAAGCAATTTCGTAATACATATTCGCTTTGGTAAAAAAGCTATTGGTATTTTGCTAAAACAGTAATAAACGATTTTGCTCTTTCTGATAATCCTATTCTGCCAGATTTCGAGTCCAATAATCCTCCCCGATTAAACCCGCATGTTTTCAGGTGTTCTTGCTGGCATTCAATAGAATTACCTCTTTTACGTATCCCTCTCTTTTCTCTTGAGGAAGTGCATTGTACTGGTATAAAAAGAGCTTTTCCATTATTTCTCTGCAACTCTTGGCGCCACAGTTTCTTATCTTAGCAATCTCTGTCCCTTCAGCTATTGCCTCGGCCAGTTCTCCGATGGTTCCATATCCGGCTCTTTTCAAACTGTTATATGCTCTGACGCCGAGGTCCAAAGCCTCAAGTGGAGTATCGCTCATCTTAGAGCTTAAGTAAAACTTGAAAAAGAACTTTCCGCCCTTTCTTTCATGTACCCTTTTTCCCGTTATCTGCTCGATTATCTGTGACAGTGTCTGACTCTGATCTGTGCTCATATTCTATTCCTCCGTAGACATCCTTGATGATCTCCCGGATCTGACGACAGTGAATCTCTAGAATATCCTCTCCGCCATCCTTGTTGATCATCTTTACCAAATACTTGAGGTCCTGGGGATACTTTGATACTGCCACAAGATGAATGTGATTCTCCTTGTGGGTAGTAAAGATCTGTCTTACAAAGGCAGTTCTCGTAGCCACATAGTCAAGAACACGCTCGAATCCATCAGAAGTAGTCATGATATCAATAAGCATGGTTATCTCATCATCACGTTTGATGTATGTGTTGTATTGACGAATGATTCCTGCCTTTTCAAGCTTATCAATCCTCTTCTTGGCACCCACTCGTGACATACCAAGTTCATCACCAATTTCCTGATAGCTCATTCGAGCATTTCCTTTTATGAGGCCCAAGATCTTCTCATCTGTCTTATCCATTTCCTCAGCTCCTTATCAGTGTCGACTCTGATGAGCACATTATATGAATCATAAATCCATTATACAACAGCAAAGGTTACGAAACGTAACCGCCTGGTTTCGTCCCGTAACCCAATAACCTATGCTTTACTTATGAAAAATTGTAATTATTTCAGTCGCAGTACTCCGATACGAGGGTAATATTCCTCCTTTAATCAAGCACTACTTAAAATGCACCTGATGATCGATCAGATAATCGCCACTCTCCAAGTGCTTGAAAGACATGGTAAGTTCTACGTTATCTGTGTTGTAATACTGGGAATCACTGTCTTCTCCACCAAATGATCCCTCAAAATTCGCCAGATACCAATCCATAAATATTTCCTGACTTATAGCCAGTCTGAAATTGGAATCCGTACTACCCGACAAGATATCTGATGCAACCACGCCTAAAGCTGCATTCATATAATCATCCATACTGGTTATTACTTCACTATTAGCAAGATCATAGGAACTCAGGTCCACTGGTGGCTTTTCAAGCCCACTATACTTTCCTCCGTTACATGGTGGGAGGTACTTGGACTGATACATTCTTGAATGCATAAGGTTATTCTTGTCGCTAACATTGAAGAAGTCATAGATGATAGGGTTCTGATCATCCCAGGTACAATCCACATTGTAATATCCATCATCAAGCTTGATGATGTTCCATGCATGCAGTTCTCCGCCCCATCCTATGACGAAATATGTCGGTACATTAAGCTGTTGCATAAGATACTGAAATGCCTTCGCATATCCGCAACACACTGTAAAATCATTAGGAACAGAACTATAGGAACTCTGATCCAAAGGATTAAATTGATACGTTATTCTATTTACCAGTTCATCGTGTATGTACTTTTCCTTTTCATAGTCAGAAGAAAGATCTGCTGCCCCAGCCAGAATTTCCTTAGCTGCATTATCAAATTTACTCTTACCTGATTCCACATCGGGAATCTCATCATAAAACTCAATCCCTACCTTTATTACTTTTCCCGCATAGTCATATTCATAGTACTTTCGATTGCTCATCCAAAACAGCTCGGGATGATCATAGAAAACGCAGTCAAAAGCTGCCATCCACTCATTTGGAGTACACTCTTTTATAGGTTTGAATTCATCAATAAGCGCATTACAGTTTGCGTATATCTGCTTATATAAGCTTTTCCCATCCTCTTTGAGCATTTGATAATACGGATAATACAATGGATCAAATTCTGCATCTTCACCAAGCTCACCAAAACCAGTATTATCAACAATGTCCTGCGCTTCATTATCATCTGTGATGTCGTAAACCTCGGGCTCTGGTATCACACAATCACTTTTATCATCAAACTGCCTGAAGTAATCATCATCAAAAAGAGACTCATCTCCCCCTGATTCAACCAGCTTTCTATACGGATCATCCTCCGGGTCATCGGTCACATTTTCCAGCACACCTTCATCAATTACATCATCAAGCTTCCTCTTGTCCTCATATTCCTCAAAAGAAACAGATTTCTCCTCTGGCTCTTCCTCCTCAATAACTTCCTCTGTTTCTTCTGGCAATGAAATCTCTAAAGAAGCCTCTTCTGTGCTTTCTTCCGAAGCTTCTTCCGCTTTATTTTTCTTATTCTCTTCAATGGTGGCAGCTAAATCTTTGAGTGGCTTAGCCAAGCCAGGATTCACGGCACACAGGCCGATAAAAAGACATATCAATATTATCAACGCTAGTATTGCATAAAGAATTTTAGGAAGAATCTTCTTCATCTCACCTTCTCCTCTCATCCATGATTAGAGGTACTGTGTTATATAATTTCTCCCCCAAAATAAAGCAAGACAAATACACATACAACAAAACATTATGGCACTTGGAAATGTTTACACTTTTGAGTGGTCGTCACTTTCTTTGTGCTTGGGTAGATTTCCGCTTAGCAACAATGGCATCTATTTTTTTATTTCATCTCTGCACAACTTTATATTATCCATCCTACCAGCAATTCTAAAATATGCTTCACTTGGAATAACAACCAATCCTAGCAATCTTCAAATCCTCTGAATTTATCTCTAAAAGAATCAATTCCCGCTACCATTTATACTCCTCCAAAAAGCTTTGTAATTCGCCTTCAACACGTTCATCCGCGTTGTCTGACAGGCTCATGGCAAGTGATACCGGATCTACTTCGCCGTTATTTGCAAATAGTCCCGGATCATATTTCCAAAGTTCTACTCTACTCGTCGTAATATCATCCTGCCATCTCGTATCTACCTCTTCAAAGCCGCTCACAATATCGCTGCCTTTAACGACAGCATATACATCCTCGCTTGGTGCAACAAGCATACTATGTCTGCTTAGCATCGTTTCTCCGGCGATGAACAATCCTTCTTCTTTTGTAATCTTTGTATGGACAATCTTCTGCACAGGGTTGATCAGATAATCCTTTGCTACCTCAAATAGCTCACGCCCTCTATAGTTAGGAACCATCCTTATCTCTTTTCCTACTCGTTCTTCTCTGATAAGGTCCATCTGCTTAAGTTGCTCTGAAGCTCTGGTAATTGACATTTTTGTCAATCCAAGATCATCTGCAGCCTGCTTTTTTATGAAAAAGTCATTTCCACTTTTGTATAACAGATAAAGAAAAAGGCATTGCGTTGCTGGCATCATTTTGTCTGTAGACACAATCATTTTTCTTTTTAAGTTATTACTAAGCATTACCCCAAGGAAAGGCAAAAAAATCTGATCCGGTAATGAAATAAACGGAATCTCTTTTGCTATCAACGCATCTCTTTGTACTCTTGTGATGTCATCAAAGCAAAATGCCACATTAAGCCCTGTCTTTTCCATATACTGAGAAAGCTGCTTTTTGAATGCCACAACGCCAAACTTCTCCCGGTCTGACAATTTGACAATCAAAAATGATGCATCTCCCATTACAGCACTATAGAAGACTCTTCCTGATACCATGTATAAAGGTAACCCTTTTAGTTTAATTTGTTCCAAATGACAGTTTATACCAAAGGCGTTTTTTAAAGCATTTTCCAGCATAATATCACCTCGATAACATTTTTCTTTTATAGTAACATTAAATATGTTATCGTTCAATATTTATGTTACTATCCTGCAAATCTCAGTGATATTAACCCCCAAAACAACATCTATGCTTTTTTATTTTAATAGGAAAGTTCAGTCCTGTCATTTAACGTGTGGTTGATAAAATCCATTACAATCCAAAACCCCATTCTGAACTCATCTAACCATACGCTCTACTATTTCTTTAGTCTCATCACTGAATCCATCCAGGTCCTTCATTGAGACAACCTCATAACCCACCAATGACGCCAGATGCATATGGAAATTTGATCTTCTGACATCCTGCAAAAGAACTCCTGGATTCTTCTTGTCTGCCTTAATCTTCTTCTCAAGCTCCCAGAACTTGTCAGATGCAAGCCCATCACCTTTGAGGAACTCAATGTAGTCTTTGATCAGCTTTTCCATGTAGTTCTCCTGCCAATCAGGAAGGTACTTTCTGAAAAGCTTCCAGTCTTTTTCATTTACGTCCATACTACTCAACCCTCTCAAACAAAATGACTTCTATCCTGAATATCCACATCCAGGCCCTCATCATATAGCAGCTTCTCTATATGCGTAGCTGCATAGTCACCAATTCCAAACACTTGCCACTCCCATCTCTTTTGACGGGCAAGAAGAACAAGCAGCCCAACGTTATCAATTCCCATATTTAAAAGGCATTTGATATTATCGGAACTAAGGCCTTTAATACTGCCAAGATCGTCATACACCCGCTTCGACTGTTCATATTTTCCCAAAGTTTCAAATGCTACAGAAAGTCCAACCACTGCTTTCTTATTATTCTTCACAGCTGCCTCATATCCATCTTTGATCCACTGGAAACTAAGATCTCTTTTTAGCCTACGTATTGCAAGGTTACACACCTGTCCTGCTCTTCCGTCAGAAACACCAAGCTTTTTACCAATTTCTTTATAGGTCAGACCCTCTTGGAATCTATATCTTATAACTTCCTGCTCTCTTTCCTTTATCATGGGGATCGCATACTCAAGGCCCATAATCTGGTCATCTGTTGGTTCCTTTTCTAATCCAAGAGCCTTAAAAAGATTCTGCGGATAGTCAGTTTTCTTCTTTTTCGTCTTTACTTCTGTACCAAAAGCTCCGCCGATAAGTCTTTTTATCTGATCTGCGTTTGCTACTGGGTACAACTCCATAATGTGCTGGGCAATTGCCTTCCCTGACACTTCTGGAGTCTCACTGTACCTTGAAGTCACATACTCATACCCCCACAAAGCCTCAGGCTTTGCATAAACAGCTATCGGCCAGCCATAAAGCTCGCCTTTTTTGTTCTTACGCTGTCTGAAATCCTTGACGCAAAGATATGTCTTCATCTGAAGGTCAGTAATAGTCCCATCAAAGCCCTTTTCTCCGCCTTTAGCAAAACCAGCCTTCTGCTTGAGGTCATTAGAATAAAGCTCATCCTCTATCTCAAAACAATCCATTATCTTCTTCTGGCGCCTTGAAGCCTTCTCATCATCCCAGAGCGCATCAAAATCATATCCATCCCTGCGATAATTCACAAAATATGGAAGCCACTCTTTGGATATAAATCCAGCCTTCTTCTCAAAGAACTTGCCATAAGCGACCTCTCCACTCCTGGCAATAAGCTCCCGCCACTCCCATGGGTCCACTTTAGGATTTCCACACCACCAATACTCAACTGCAGTACGCTCCTCAAGTGAAAATCCAGGAATATCATTCTTAAAAAGTGGCAGAAATCCTACTTCATTTATGTAATCAATTGCATCCTGAACTGTATGCAGGCATTCAGGGTCATCCCACTCAACGCCGTACATAATCCAGGTTCCGTTTTCATTTCCCATTGCTCACCTCAAAGCTTATGCCATCCTCTTCTTTATCTCATCTATCAAAGTAATATCCGCCGGAAGCCATTTGACTGAATCAATGGTCTCTACATCAAGCCACTTAGCATCCTCAGCCTCTTTTAGCACCAGATCTCCTGAGATAAGGCTGCACCAATAGCAACGCATGGATAAATGAAATTCCGGATAATCATATTCTATAGTGCTGATATATTCATCAACGCTGATCTTAGAATCAAGTTCTTCCCTGATTTCCCTTACCAGAGCATCTTCAGGGCTCTCTCCGGGTTCAACCTTGCCCCCAGGAAATTCCCACCATCCTTTATAATTCCCATATCCTCTTGCTGTTGCAAAGACTCTTTTATCATCTCCGATCAGCGCAGCCACTACATTTATTATCTTTCTTGAAGTGTCCATATTCTCTAACCATCCGTTCTCAAATCACCTATCTCATTATATGAAAAAAAGGACTTTGGCGCTATATGAGTCGTCAAAGTCCATCTATGGTGAATCCCCTTTTATAAGCGGGTTGATGAAGGGAGGAAAGGCTGACCGTTAATTGCAGTCTGACCATGCTCTGTCCGTTAACTGTCAGTCCCCAACCTGTGGACCTCCATAATTTATTGGCTTTTACATAATTTCAATAATTTAATGCCATCTTTAGAAAAATTTCAATACATTCATGATAAAATAAAACCACTCCATGTAGGAGCGAGAGTCTCCTGCATATCATAAGAAAACGGGTAATCAAACTTGTTGATGGGGAACCGTTTTGATGGTTTTAATTGATGGGAGTGATTGATGGGTAGATATCCAGACTATTTATTGACGTTAGTTCGTTTTAATAAACAAAAAATAGAGCAGACACCCCTTTGGGGGATGCCTGCCCTTTTGCTTTTTGAAAGCCATATTTAGTTTTTAATGGTACTTAATGAATTGCTGTTTTTCTGTCGCTGAAAGCTCTGATATACGTTTGCCTTGTTGTTTTGCGTATTCAATCAATTTGCGCATTTCAAAGCAAACATCAGGGATTTTTGGTTCCTTCATGTCATCAAGAGTTTGGAGATATTTTTCATATTTCGTCATCTGTCCATTCATAATCATATACCTCGCGAATCTTTCTTGCAGCATCATCAAAAATACCTATGTCGAAAATAAGGATCTATGAAAGCGGCTTCTCCTTTTCTCAGTACCGGCGTGGCCTTGAGCCAAGCTTTACAGTTTTGAGACTACTTCCGTTCTATATCATGCCTGTAGAAAACATACTTATTACGTTTTCTGTACAGCAGGATAAAACAGAACTCCTTTTTTGTGAATTGATGATATGACTAGCCATTGGTCATACCAATATCCTTCTTTTTTGCGGTAATTTGCCCCTCGTCGAGGACTCGCATCCATATCTCCAAGAGATATATCAACTCAAACTCACCTGGGTGCCCAAGTGTTAAAAATGGGTATTAATTAACTACCTTTATTATAGCAAATCCCACAAAAATCGCAATTTGTCCCTTTAGTGCATAAAAATAGCTCCAAGGAAATACCCTCCGAGCATATATAGCATCGTCATTAAAAAATACTGTACTAATTAAACACTATGCATATTTTATTCTAAAGACGAATTAGTCATTAGTCAACTCATTAAACGAAACCGGTGTATAGTTGTTTATCATGCATTGTTCCATAGTTTAATCAGGACATGATCCATTTCATCACTATCCGCAAATGGGCGATGATCAAAGCGAATTATGTTACCATAAGATACAATTTAAACTGTGGCGAAATCCATGAGGCAAATTCAAAAGCTATATCTACATGGGCATATGTTCCACCATATTTCCCTGCTTTGGATGTAATTCCAATTGCATTCATTTTTTCAATCCAACGCGTAGGTGTCATCACTAGCCTTCCGCTTTCATTTCTAACCGTATGGAATTCCATACGGTTGAAATTTGGATTATACAAACTTTCCCAAAGAGCAAGAAAATCGATTGTTGAATATGAACTTAACCAATTCGATATTACAACTCTTGATTCTAATGAGTTCTTTGTTTTTGCAATATCGGTTAGACTGATATATGCATCTTCATTGACAACATCTCCATATACCCTTATTTCCGTTCCATTTGCATTTATTATTTTATTCTTCATTTTCCACTCAGCCTCTATCCTCCTTAAATATCATGCTTTACGTCTTCTCCTAGTCCTTCTCTTTCTGAACTCTATTACTTTACCCTCAGCGATAGCAATGTCTCTATCCGACAAAGTAAGCTTCTCAATAATCCCATCCATCATCCTCGTAATAACAAGGTCATACGTACCCTTTTTTTTGTAACCAGCACTTATTATCTTCATTCAATCCCCCATCCAGACTCCATCAGGTCTAAGTCCGGCAAAAGCCAATAGCTGATACAATGGTTTGACTGCGTTGGAAGCTGTCGCATCCCAATAATCCTTGGCTACTTCTGTTTCAGTATCTGCAATATGCTGTATTTTCTCAGCCATGTCCTTAAGCATAGGAATTGATTCTACCCCAGTCCTGCCATATATCCCTCTGATGCCTAAATTTGCATATTTTCCTTCTCTATCCTCACCATAAAACCTGTCATCTCCATCAGCAGCATCATAATAGTACTTAGAATAGTTATATGTAACATTAAGCCATGCTTCTGTAGTAGCTCGAACAGTGAACACTCCCGCGAGCTCGTCATAATCGGCACAGTATGTACCTCCAGTCATAACATGTTTAACCGGTAGCTCTATAGTTTCGCCTGTTGACTTTTCCTTCAAATAAATATCATAACTCATAAATTTTTCACTCCTATTCAAGATCACTTACAAGCTTAACTTCATTTAAATCAACCCACTCAGTTGCTTATATAGCTTGGCTCGTCAAATCTATATTTATTGGCGCCATAATCTTCCATCCAGTTATATATCGCAACTAAATTTACTTCCATAATGCTCAAATCCTCTTTAGCACACATTCGTACTGTATAAAATACCTATGTGGATATGTCCTGTCCAAGTCTCCTTTGTATTATTGGAAAAGAACTTTATTTTTGAAAAAAGCTGTCTTTTTTAAATCATATCCTCACTTACTATTCTCTGGCACTCTCTTAGGAGGCTCATGTTGCTGCAAAGGACAAGGACGTCGCCCCAGCACATTGAGATCTCTTCGGGAAGGTCCTCGATGTCTTCGAATCTTCTTGTGACTGCGAAATCCTCATAGCCTGTTATGTCATTGAAGCCATTTATTTCACGGTCTTCCTGATCAAAGATGTCCTGGAGTTCTTCTGATGATTCTCCGCAGAACACGATGTTTTTACATCCTCTTCTAAGGATCAGGTCTGCAGCCGCTCTGCTCAGGTTATCTTCGATGAATTCATCTGCGACTATGATCACGGTGTGACCTGAAAGATCGTGAAGGTTCTTTTTATTCGCAAAGAATGTTGTTCCAAGAATTCCATATGTAACATTGGAGCATGTTGTCTGTTCCGGATATAAATACATTGTCATGAGCGCCTCCTTTTTCATCTGAGTTGCACGTTTCAAGCCTATTTGGGTGGTTTGGCTTTTTCTGATGATACGATTTTCTCAGATTATGGGGGCTATAAAACGGACAGCAAAAAAGCACGATATTCCTCACTATCTTTACGACGTGAATAACGGCATTGAAAATATGCCAGAAGTAACCGTTCAGAGCAACGTGAATGGAAGTTATTTCACCTATGACAGCTTTGGAGATCAGGAGCTAGCATCTTTTGCTGTGGCAGAAAATACAGGCTCTAAGGACGTGACCAGCGAAGGTGTAAAAGAATATATCAAAAGCTTTGCTGAGGATGAAGGCATGACAGTCAACAATCAGGAGAAGTATTTTCTTGGACTTCCTGAGGGAACGTCAGCCGTATACGATATAGATATTCCGGAGGGCACAACGATTTTCGGTGTACCTGAAGTCCATATTAAACTCACAAGAAATACTCCGGGCGAAGATGGTTACATGATAACCGCCACTCTTTTAGATGTTCGCGAAGATGGTGAACAGTTCGAGGCATACATGACGAAAAAAGAGAAGCACGACTGCCTTCCTGTGCACACCATCATGGAGTACGATTGCGGAGGCAATGTCGGAACATATAATATTGACGAATTTGTAAAAAGTCTTACGCCAGCCAAGCTTTTCTCCTATGGATGGACAGATCTTTTCAATCCCGGCTGCGGACCTGATTCGAAGGAATACACCAGGCAGGAAGGACTCGAGACAGGAAAAGAGTACGACTACACCTTCTACATGCTTCCTACGGTTTATAAATATCGTGCGAGAAAACCCCTTCCGATGAAATCGGTTGTGGGATGAATCGCACTAGTTTTTCTTTTTGTATTTCCCCGTCTTAATGTATTTGCGTTTGTGTTCTTCTGTGCGTTGATCTTCAATGTATTTCTTAACAGTATCAAGCGAAACACTTCCGGTAGTGGCACAAAAGTAACTTGCGCTCCAGAAGGGGGAATCTCCCCAAAGGTATTTCTCTACGTGTGATCTATATGTATTCCTTACTTCCTTGGATAATTGTGATTTTAATGAGTTGATGAGCTTCACAGGAGCAACATCAGGTGGCATTGAGATGAGCAGATGCATGTGATCGACATCTGTCTCTGCAGAAATGAGCTCGCTGTTCATGCGCCCGCAGAGGTAAGCGGCGTAATTCTTCATGAAATCACCAATCTCATCTGTGATCACTTTCTTTCTGTATTTTGTCACAAAGATCACATGGTATGTGAGTTTGTATACGGAATGTGAGCCCCTTCTGTAGTCATCAAGGTTTTCTGATCTTGTTACTGATTTTGCTGCTGATTTCTGCATATATTTTTCTCTATCCAAAAAGAACAAATGTTTGTGCGGTTCCGAAATATGTGCTATAATACTAACTATAGAATACTAATAAGGAATTTACAACCGTGTACAGAACAAAGCAATACAGGATAAACCAAAACCACATACTCTATGACTATTTCAGGGATATCTGCAGATCATCAGCCGTTCTGTACAACAGGGCAAATTTCATCTTAAGGCAGTATTCGTCATCGGTCGATTCAATGGCCATGTTCAAGCCTCTTTTTCCAAATCAGATGGTGGTTTACAAGCTCGTAAGGGGTAGTCTCTTTGGAACCAAATATCTTGGTGACAGCAAATGGCTCTCATATAATGCCCTTGATCATCTGCTAAAGGTAACAAGGGATAAGGCATACTATGCCCTTCCGGCCCAGGCTAATCAGCAGATATTGAAACTTCTTCTCAGAGACTATAAGTCTTTCTTTGAAGCTGTAAAAGTATATGGCAGGAATCCTGGGGCCTTCACGGGTCGTCCCAGGATGCCGGGGTATATGCCTTCCGGTTCATTCAAGACAGCTGTCCTTACGAACCAGATATGCAGGATCAAGGATGGGTATCTAAAGTTTCCGGGGACAAAGGATAGGCTGTCTCTTGGCCAGCTCCCGGAAGAAGTGTGCCTTAAGGAAGTCCGTATAAAGCCCGGTGGAAACAGCTTTGTTCTGGATGTAGTTCTTTCAGTGCCTGACAAAGGGATAACCCCCATGGCTGATAAGGATATCCTCGCTGACCTTTCGGCTGTAGAGGATCTGAAAAATCTGAGGGTGATGGCTATAGATCCTGGAACAGACAATATCGCCGCTGTTGTAAACACTTTTGGTGCAAGACCATTTGTGATAAAGGGAGGTGTGATCAAGTCAATCAACCAGCTTTACAACAAAGAGATGAAAAGACTCTCTTCCTGTGCCATGACATGCAACAAGAGGTACAGGACAAGGAAGATGAAAGCTCTTACTGAAAAGAGGAACAGAAGGATAAAAGATCAGTTCCATAAGGTGAGCAGACATCTGGTAGACTATGCAAGGGATAACCGTGTAGACATAGTGGTGATGGGACATAACACATACCAGAAACAGGAAATAGGTATAGGACATGTCAATAACCAGAACTTTGTGCAGATACCAATGCTGATATTTGCAGACATGCTCAGATACAAACTTGCTGAATATGGTATAAGGTTTGTCCTTACAGAAGAAAGCTACACATCAAAGGCAGATTTTTTAGCAAAAGATGGTATTCCCGTGTATAAAAAGAACAGCTCAGAAGACTACTTTTTTTCAGGAAAGCGGATAAAGAGAGGCCTGTACAAGCACTACGATGGTACAATAACAAATGCAGACATAAATGGAGCTGCAAACATCTTAAGAAAAGTATTCCCAAAGGTAAGCCAATGGGATAGGGGCATAGTGGACATGCCCTGTTCTGCAGGGTGCGTAGAGCATCCTGCAGGTTCATGCCGCCATGCGGCATAACAGAAACCCTTTCCGACGTGGAGTCGGTGGGGGTAGTTCATACGGTGGAAGAAGGTCATAAGTTAAAACTCGAGCTGACCACCTGGAATCCTTACAGGAAAACCATTAATGATAATAGTGACTATGATGCCAGTCTTGCTGATAAGCTTCCTGATACCTATTATTCCTTTACGATCAATAATTCGTCTATAGATGTCAGGCTTCCGATTCTGGATAGATAGGTCTTGCCAAGGTTTCGTGGTCCACATCGATAAATGCTTTTTTCAAAGCAATCTCCCGCTGTCTCTGGCGCAGGAGAGGAGGCCTTTTGATACTTCGCTGAAGGTAACGCCAAATTGGCGGGCTTTGGAGCAGTTCATCCAGAGGTTGTGGAGGGGAGGGATTTCTTCGATGGTCAGGTCAAGGGAAAGGGCTTTGGCGAATTCACTTGTTACTTCATACATGCTCTTTGTTGTTTCGCTGCCGAAGTTGTAGGCTCCGCCGGGTAAGGTTATCACCTTGTCCATGTTTTGGGCTACTTCTTTTACGTAGGTTAGTCCTCGATAGTTCTTTTTACTAAAGCGCACTATCCCCTGGGCGCTTAGCATGTTTGTGTAGTAATTTGATCTTGTGGTGTCGAAGTCGTACATCCACTCGGCCCGGAGCATTACTGCGTCAGGGGTTATGTCCAGGACTCTTTGCTCCATTTCCATTTTGTGTCTGGCGTAGGTATTGGCAGGATTTGCATCCTCTTCTGTATATGGGCCATCGTCTTCTACCCCGGTATAGACCTGGTCGGAGCTGAAGCACACAAGCTTCCTGCCTTTTGCAGCCCTGGCAAGAAAAACGGGAAGCTGTACATTCGCAATATATGATGCTTCCGGATCAGCTTCGCAGGTTCTGATATCAGAGATCGCAGCCGAATGAATGATGGTGTCAGCGCCGCTCTCCTCAACGATACGTCTCACCTGATCTTCGGACGCATTTCTTAGCGAAGGCGCTGCTACAGTACCTTCGCACATCTCCATTATCTTTTTTCCTACAAATCCTGTTGCACCTGTTACTAGGATCATTTCTATACTCCTCTGGTAATTTCTCTAATGCAATAGCTCTTTTATCCGATCTGCGTTTGAGGATGGCGTGTCGGTAAGGTCTTTGGGGATGGTCAGCTCAATGCTGACGTGGGTGCGGTCTTTGATCCTACGGGTGTGCTCAACTTTGGTTATGGTTGTGTGGGCATTGACCTTGGGGTTTTCAAGAAGCGGAAGCACCACGTAGTAGAGTTCGTCCTCGTCAAAAGAAATCTGATCGTCCTTCATGAATCCTTTGAAAGTGAAGGTTTCGGTGGTTTCGTCTTCGCTGAGTTTTTTACCAAGTTTCCTGGCTGCATCAGCCGGAAGGATGTACTCCTGCATCATGAGGTGGAATATGTCTTTTACCTTATCAGGCGCCTGAATGGACTCATGGTCTGTGATCAGCTCTTTGCAAGCTTCGAGAACGCTCTTTGTGAAAAGAGGAAACTCCTCCATGTCAGGATCCCAGACAAATCTGCCTCTGGCCATCTTGGAAGGTGGAAGGGCTTCGTCGTAGATCTTGAACTGGAAGAAGATGTTCCGCTCTGAGAAAGCTCTTTTGTTCTCAAAGGCATCCCAAGTAAACTCGTAAGGTTCAAAGTAAGGCTCACCCTCAGATTCCCTGATCTTCTTGTATGCCTCGATGACCTGGCGGATCTTTTCATCGTCTTCAGGAGCTCTTTCCCTGGTTGGATCAGAGTCCGGATGGTACAAAATGAGAAGCTTTTTGTATTTTGCTTTTATTTCCCGGTCGTCATCCTGTTTGGACGCGCCGAGGATCTTGTAGGCTTCTTTAAGTGTCATGAGCTGAACCCACTAATTCTTTTGCCAACCTCTTCATCTGCAGTAAGATCATAAACCATCCTGTAACAGTCAAGTGCCTGATCTTTGTCGCCAGCATTCTCCGCCTCTTCTGCAGCCTTGTACAAAAGAGCAAGCGTCACAGGATTGGCTTCTGTAGGAATTTCGTTATCCTTAAGAAGCTTCTGGATCTGATTCAGATCTTTTTTTGCAATCTTCTTACCAATAGCCTTCCCCAGGAATTCCAGTTCCGCATCAGCCTGCTGAGAATCCTCGAAGTATTTGCTGTAGAGATAACATGCAGCTGAGACTTCCGGTTGGTACTTCTCCAGGTAATACCAGCCAAGGTTTCTGTAGTAAGCCGCGAGCTCTGCTCTGGTGCAGCAATAATTGTATGACTCAGTAGTGTATGAATACTCGCCTTCAGCATCCCCAAGCTGTTTACAGCACAGGATGATTCCAAGAATCACTTCCATATCCACAGGATTCTCAAGATGTGCGGCAAGCCACTCCTGCTGAGCGCCAGAATAATTGCCGGAAAGAAGCATCTCTTTTGACTTCTCCTTATGTGGTGTAAGCGTATCCTCATCAGATATCTCATATTCATCATCGCCCAGACAGTAGTATTCATATAAAAAGACTTCTGAAATATGCCTAAGGCAAACTTTTAGTTTACTCATTGTGTTTCTCTTTTAACCTCTTCTTAAGAAACTCGTAGCGGAGTCTCTTTTCCTCTTTTCCAAAATGCACCTCACGGAACTGTTCGGGATTATCAGTGTAGTCCAACTTCTCATAGCCTTATCATCAGCAGATATCAAATCTATGAAAGCATCCATCAATTTAGATTTACCGCTTCTTCTTACCCCGGTTATTACTTTTATGTCCGGAACATCCTTTACCGATAAAAGTTTATTTAGATCTTTGTAGATGATCATCTACAAATTCTCCTCTCCCCATTTTTTCAGCTGCAGCAAGATCGGTATCATACTTTTGGCTTTATCGGTCAGTGTGTATTCAACACGTACAGGCATCTCATCATATTGAGTCCTGTTTATAAGGCCGTCACCCTCTAATTCTTTAAGAGACTGAGCCAGCATCGTATTGGTGATTCCAAATACTGCGCGGCGCAGATCTCCATATCTTGCCACTTCATTGTTGTCTATTACGCAGAGGATCATAATCTTCCACTTTCCTCCAACAATGTTTAACACTTTCTTTAATCCACAGCCTTCTCCTGCGATTTCATCGCATAATGGTTCTTTTTTCATAGTCAGTTTTTCCTTACCAGGTCAATAAAAATTGCGTACTTGATAAGTTTATTGTACCACGTATAATTAGCCTGTCGAACGGAAAAATTGAGAGGAATCTGCACATGGTTAAGAAAAAAGCAAATGTGAATGTTGAAAGGTGTGTTGCCTGCGGTGTATGTGCTCTGCAATGTCCAAGGCAGGCAATATCTATCCACAAAGGCTGCTATGCAGTAATTGAAGAAAGTTTATGCGTAGGATGCGGATTATGTGAAAAGGCATGTCCTGCAAGCGTTATTGAGTTGAAAGAGAGGATATCAGTCAATGACTAACAAGAAAAAACACTGGTACAGCTATTTGTGGATCTGGAGCATCATTTACTTTTCGCTTGGATTCTTTAATATACTCTTTGCTTGGCTTGGGCTTATTGATTTCATATTGCCGCTTATATTTGCTATCACTGGAAGCAACAAATGGTTCTGCAACAATATGTGCGGAAGGGGACAACTGTTCTGGATACTCGGAAGAAAGGCTGGATGTTCCAGAAAAAAACCTGCTCCCAAATGGTTATCGTCCAAATGGTTCAGGTATGGATTTTTAACATTTTTCATGACGATGTTTGGCACAATGATATTTCAGACCTATCAGGTCTTTGCAGGTGCAGGCACATTGCGTAAAACCATCAAACTATTCTGGACTTTCATGCTGCCATGGAAATGGGCATATTCCGGTAGTATTTTCCCGGACTGGGTAGCTCAATTTGGTTTTGGTTTTTACAGCCTTATGCTCACATCCACTTTGATAGGGCTGATCGTGATGGTACTATATAGAGAAAGGACTTGGTGTACATTTTGCCCCATGGGAACAATGACACAAGGTATCTGTAAGATAAAAGAAAAAGGAGCTTCAAAATGACTATAGAAAAAAGAGCTGATATTGCAGCAAATTTGAAAGCTACAGGCCAGTGCAACTGCACACAGTCTGTGCTTAAAGTTTTTGAAGATAAGATTAATATCGCCCCGGAAGAACTCTCCAAGCTTTCTGCCGGATTCGCAGCAGGAATGGGCTGTATGGAGAGTACATGCGGTGCTCTTATCGGAGCAGTCATGGTTGCCGGTATGATCACGGATGGAAAGGGCACTCCCAGGTATTCCAAGGAGCTGGTTAGTAAATTCAATGATAAGTGCGGCGCAACTATCTGCAAAGATTTAAAGGGAATCACCACTGGCAAGGTTCTTTGCGAATGTCCTGATTGTGTAAGAAATGCAGTTCTCTCTCTTGGAGAGGTAATAGATTCGATATGATCAGTTTATTAAAGCCATTCCTATATCCTTTTTCAAATAATAAAAAAAGCCATCTGACAGTTTTATCCGCCAGATGACTTCAAAATCGTGTTTTGTTGTGATCATTTTCCGCAATAGATCTTAATTGCCTGGAAGATAAACTCTGAAGTTCCTTCACCGCCCATCTTTTCAATATTCTGGGTCAACTCTCCGCCACCTACATAGCCTGTTCCAAGGCCATAGAGAATATCATCAGTGCATGTGTACATATTCTCCGTAATGAAATCCTGTACTTTCTTTACCTGAGCCTGAACCTCTTCGGATGCTGGATCCATTTCCTTCATAGTACCAAACTCTTCAAAAAGTTTGGTAAAATCAGCCATCAGTCCGCTTTCATATTCTTTTGTCCAGTTCTTGCTTTTTTCGGCATATTCTTTATAAGCAGGAGTATCTCCCCACTGTTCTTTAGCCTTTTTTGCGTATTCATCAAGCTTACTTGTATCAAATGCTGAAAAATTCAATTTCCTCACTCCTCTCACTTTAATGTATTTGCACATGTTCAGCAGATTCTCAATGTGCTCCTTCTTAAGTTCCAGAAGTTCTATCTGCTGTTCCAATGCTTTTGTCTTGTCAAAGTCAGATCTGTTAACTATTTCCTTTATGTCTTTTAGCGGAAATTCCAGCTCCCTGAACAGTAAAATCTGCTGCAACTTTTCCAGAGCTGCATCGTCATACAGCCTGTAGTCAGAATCGGTGTACTTCGCCGGCTTTAAGAGTCCGATCTCGTCGTAATAATGCAGTGTGCGTATACTCACTCCCGTCATTTTACTTACTTCATTTACTGTCATCATGGCTTTCATCTCCTTCACGTGTATCTATACCATAAACCATAACGTTACGTGAGGGTCAATACTTTTTGCAAAAAAAGCCACCTGACGGTATTTATCCGCCAGGTGGCTCTCGAATTCATTTATGTTTAGACCAATTCAAGTCTGTCTCTCACAACATTTCCTTACTCCACAGGCTCGATACTTACAGAAAGTCTTCCGCCATCGTAGCTTTCGTTTCCGTCAGGATCCACAGCAAATATGATCTCGTCACCCTTTTTCACTTCATATTCCTGATAAAAATCTTTTTTGATCTCTGAGCTGAAATTGCCCTGCGTATCTCCGCCAATCCAAAGCTTCTCATCCCCGTTAAGGAATATTCTCATACAGGTTCCGTTGGCATCAGGATCTTCGCTGTTAGGAAACTTCACATATTCTCCGCTGATCCTGATACTTCCATCGTTTGCTGCGATCCAGAGATAAGCTGCATTTCTGCCATTTCCCGGCTCTACAAAGTCCCTTTTAAGCTCAGGTTTTCCGCTATTATAGTATCTTTCATTATCAGAATCATAAGAAAGCTCTGTAAAATTCTTGCCGTTCCAGTCGCACATTCCGTAGTGCCAGCCATCTGAGCCCTGTTCGCCGAAAGCGCCAGCAATACTTGTGCTATTGCTCCTGCCTTCGCTATCAGAACCATCTTCTCCGGGATTCAAAGGGTCTTCACCGGGTTCGGGCTTATCTCCATTTTCCTCATCATCTGAGTTCTTGTCAGCATCTTTGATAACTACAGAAAGTCTTCCGCCATCGTAGCTGTCGTTTCCGTCAGGATCCACGGCAAACATTACGATGTCACCTTCGTGAACAATATACTCTTCATCGAATGTTATCTCTTTTTCAGAATCAAAGTTGCCCTGGGTAATTCCACCAAACCACTTCTTTTCTTCGCCGTTTACGAAAATTCTCATGCAAATGCCGTTGGCATCAGGGTCTTCATTATTGGCAAACTTGGTGTAGCTTCCGCAAACCTTTATTTTACCTGTATTAGCTGCTTCCCATCTGTATGCAGCGTTTCTGCCATTTCCGGGCTCTACAAAATCCCTTTTCAGCTCAGGTTTTCCGTTATTATAGTATCTTTCATTATCAGGATCATAGGAAAGCTCTTCAAAGTTCTTTCCATCCCAGTCGCACATTCCATAGGTCCAGCCATCTGTGCCCTGCTCACCAAATGATTCAAAGAGATTAGTGTTGTTAGTCCGCAGTTCCTCACCTTCAGCCTTCTCTTTTGCCGCATAAACACTCACAGACAATCTACCTGCGTCATAGGCTATATTATTCTTTCCGTCAATAACAAATGAAAGCTTATCACCTCTCCTGACGTCAAGCTGAGTAAACATGAAGTCTGCCTTGTTATCATTGCCATCTCCCTGCAAAGCCGCTATATCTTTTTCCTCAAGAAGCTCTTCATTTAAGAACACCTTAAGTCCCACACCATCCGGATAATCAGGATTTGCGTCAGTCTGCCCGAATTTGGTATAGTCGCCAAGCACATCGATTTTTCCATCTTCGTACACTACCCATTGATATATTGCTGCCTTCTTCTCTCCGGGATGAACAAAGTCTTTCTTCATTTCGAGATTCTTATTGGAAGGAGAAATAAAAGCAGTCTTATCCTCATTAGCATATACAAGGACTTTTGCACTGTTTAAGTCTTTTCCTTCAAGGAACCACCATCCGTCCTTACCCTGCTCGAATGATTCAAGATTACCGAGTACAGTGTTGTTGGTCCTGACTTCATCGCCTACTGAAACCTTGATTCCTTCAGAATCAGCAATATCAATTTCAAGCCTTCCTCCGTCCCAGGCATTATTCCTGTTGCAGCCTATGTCAAAAGTAAGGATGTCTCCCTTCTTAACCTGCAGTTTTTCGATGTTTACAGCTCTTGCATTATCGTTTCCTTCACCTTTCGAGCAGTTGCAAACAGTGTTATACAGTCTGGAGTTATTCTTGAAGATCTCGATAGTTACGCCGTCAGGCCAGTCTGCATTTGAATCTTCATGGCCAAACTTCACATACTGACCGGTTATATCTATTTCTCCGTCAACTGCCACAACCCATTTGTACATTGCATCGGCATTAAGCCTTGGCTGCACAAAGTCCTTCTTCACTTCGAGGCCGCTTAATTTTCTTGAAACAAACCCTGTTCCATCAGCAGTCTTCTTTGACAAAACCTCTGCTTTGTCTATTCTTCTGCCTTCAAGATAGTACCAGCCATTACTGCCCTGCTCCCCAAAATCATAAGAAAGATTTGCATAGTTCTTCCCGCTGTTATTGACCATCTTCATGGTCCTAAGCTCTGCATCTTCGATCACAAAAGTGAAGTTTCCGCCGTCATAAGCGGTATTTGCCTTTCCATCTACCAAAAGAGTAATGCTATCTCCGGCACGTACATCAACATCCTCTACTGACAGATCCTTCGTGATCTTCTCATCGGTAAGTGGCGCGAAATCCTCTTTTTTCAGGACTTCACTGTTCTTGAAAAGATACACTGTCACGCCGTCCGGCCAATCCGGATTTTTATCTTCATTAAGAAGTTTTGTATAGGATGCCATTATGTCGATCTTGCCGTTTTCAGCTGCGACCCACTTCACATTTGCAGATCTTCCCTTGTTAGCAGGCATGATGTAATCACGTTTTATCTCTATTCCGTCAAGAGTCGTGTATTTCTCGCCATTTTCTTCAAGTCGCTCAACGTTCACAGCAAAGTATGGGTCCTGATAGTATCCTGACTGGAAGCACCAGCCGTTTTCTCCCTGCTTTCCGAAATCATCCTGGAGTGATGCATTGTTTGAACGGCCTTTATCCCAATTTATAACGTCTCTCTCTGTCTGTCCCGTAAGCGCAGACAATCCCTTTATGGAAAACTCATAAAGACCTGCATCATAGGCATTGTTTTCCTTACAATTGATGACCATTGATATATAGTCATCCTTGGCAACATCAAGTCCTGCAACATCAAGTCTTTTGGTAACTTCATTGAGTTCAGCATCAAAATCCTGCTGAACTAAAACTGTGCCGTTATGATACAGTGTCACCCTTGTTCCATCCGGCCAATCCGGATTTTTATCCTCGTTCTTAAGTTTAGTATATGAAGCATCAATCCTGATCGTTCCATTCTGGGCTACTTTCCACTTGATAACTGCAGACTTGCCCTTTCCGGGATTCACAAAATCTCTTTTTATCTCCAGATCGCGTGAATCAAAATACCGCTCTTCTTCAGGGCTGTATTTTCGCATATTGTAGGCGACGAACGGAGCATCTCCTATGCTTTCCTGGTAGAACCAGCCATTTTTTCCCTGCTCACCAAAATCATATTTAACATCAGCAAAGTTCTGCCTTGTCTCGCATTCGTTGATCGATATATCATTTTCTGTGGTAACATCGGTGAGGTCAAAAACGGAAAACTCGTATTTTCCCGCGTCATAGGCGTTGTTTTCCTTACAATTGATGACCATGGAAATATAGTCATCCTTATTTACTTTTAAGGACTCAACATCCATGCGCTTAGATATTTCCTGCTTGGTGTCTGGAGCAAATTCCTCCTGTGCAAGAACAGTATTGTTATGATAAAGTGTTACCCTTGTTCCGTCCGGCCAGCTTGGATTCTTATCCTCGTTCTTAACCTTGGTATAGGAAGTATTAAGCCTGATTGTTCCTGTTTTTGCGACCTTCCATTTGATCACAGCAGATTTTCCTTTTCCGGGATTTACAAAATCGCTCTTTATCTCCAGGTAGCTGCTGTCAAAATATCTGTGCTCCTTTTCGTCAAAGATGCGCATATTGCATACATCATTTGGGTCATCTCCATAACCTTCCTGATAGAACCAGCCGTTTTCTCCCTGTTTGCCAAAGTCATATTTAACGTCTGCGTAGTTTTCTCTTGTATCATCTCCGGCAATAACAACGTCTTTTTCGGTTGTGGCGCCGGTCCTGTCAAGGATTGCAATTTCGAACGCGCCGCCATCGTAAGACGCATTTCCTCCTGCATCAACCACAAAGTATAACCTGTCCGACGTGCTTACGCTTACATTCTTTTCCCTGAAAGAAATCTCATTCTTGCCCTTCTTTGGTGCTGCAACTTTTTGGGAAAAGAGCTTTTCTCTGTTCCTGTAGACATAGACAGTTACACCATCCGGCCAGTCAGGATTTCCGTCGTTTTGCTCAAACTTGGTGTAAGTTCCTCTTATTTCAACGGCACCATCGACCGCAGGCTGCCAGCACAGCATCGCCTCATCATTTATTGATGGATGAATAAAGAACTGGCTGATTGAAAGATTTGGAGATGTTGAATTCATGTACTCTCCGTTCTTTTCTGTTGATACAAGTTTTGCATCAGCGATGCTTTTTCCGCACATATAAGTCCAGCCATTATTTCCCTGGTGGCCGAAATCATCAATGGAATAAGCATTATTATCAATTCTGTCTGTATCCTTTTTCGCTGTAGGACCGCCGGCATTTACATCGGAAATGGCAACATATAATGAACCACCGTCGTAAGCGTTGTTCATGTTCGGATCCACAACAAAGTACAGGCTTTCCAGCTCATCGACATGTATATCTTTTAAGGACTCTTCTACAACTTCTTCCTTGTCTGTCTTTGCATCGACCTTGTATCTTCCGATAGGTTCATCACCCTTGTAAACATACAGTGTTACTCCATCAGGATACATGGGATTTTTATCATTATTTACGTTTTTGACATATGCAAGGTCAATATTTATATCTCCGCCCTTTGCAGCTCGCCACTCCAGTATTGATGCGACTTCCTCCGCGGTATGAATAAAATTGGACTTTATCTCTAATCCCTTTTGTCCGGGCTGAAAGTATCTCTCTCCATCATAAGATTCAAGTCTCTTAGACCTTGCCGGGTCCTGTGATGATCCATATCTGTAAAACCATCCGTTATTTCCCTGCTCTCCAAAATCTGCAACGTTAAAAGCATTATTGGTGCGGTTTTCATCATCAACAAATTCCGGTTCGATATAGTCATGCGAAATAAAAGATGAAGGCCATGAACTCGCAAGCGCAACAATCTCATCCTCGATTGTTACTATAGCTGACTGCTGAAGCGCTTCTTTAGTTACGCATGCCGCAATTCCTGTGCAGGTTACAACGATCGCGAGCATTCCCCCGAGTGCAACTTTATATTTTGATGCAACTGCCACTACTTTTTTCAAATCTAACCCCATAACATTCCACTCCTATAAACGATATCTGCTTCCTAAGCCTTCTCCCAAAAGACAACTGTCTTTCCTTACTTAAATGCCTTCAAATCTTCAAAACTTGCCTTTGATCCAACACTAAACACCCCAAAATCAGAGCCCTGTGACATGTACATTCTTGTTGTGAAAGCAATCTCATCGTTGACATACATGCACACAACGCCGTCTGCAACAAGCAGTGAAACATTCAGCTCATTTTTATCTGCTAAATTGAAATCAACATATGACTGAGCAGTTCTTTCCATAATATTGCTGCCGTTGTAGAACTCAATCCTGTTGTTGGCGCCGTTAAACACAATGTTCAGGCTTCCGACACTTTCTTCGTTTGTATCAAAGCAGAACCCAAACATACCGTCTTTATCAAAATCCCTGATCGTGGTCTTAATAAGATAACTGCCAAGAAGCTCCTTAAATCCCGCCATCTCATATTTTTCACCGGCAAAAGATATAACGCCCTCCGAAAGAGAAGCTGAATCAGTCATCTTGACCGGTGTAAGCGAAAGCTCATTAGATAAAAGCTTTTCAAGCTCAGGGTTTAAAACAGGTGTGAGGCTTCCATCTTCATGCTGCACAAGCTTATGAGTGACCATATTTCCGCCCCAGTCGTAGTCCTCACTGTCTGTATGCTTTTTCTTCGTTCCGTTCCATCCGACAACATATAAGTTCTCTCCGTCTGTCTCCATTCTTCCTGCATAGAAGCCGTTGCAGTCAAAGATGTCCTGTGAAGGGATCTCAAACGGGCCCTCAAAATTGTCTGCTATTCTGTAATGAACAAGCCTGTGAGGCCACTGATCAGAGAATGACAAGTACCACTTTCCTTTATAAGAAAGGAGTGTCGGGCATTCCAGATTTGAATCGGTTCCCATATCATTTTCAAAGAAAACACCGGCATCTTCCCAGCTCTTTAAGTCCTCTGAAGTGTATCTTGCAATGACTCCGATGTTGTTCTGTCTTGTTGCAACAAGCATTGAATAGCACTTTTCTGATTCAACATAGAAAACAAACGGATCCCTGAAGTCGTTCTGTGCATAATTCTCGTTTGCATAAAGTGTATCTTCGGGAATCTTTTCCCAATTTATAAGATCGTTGCTGACAGCATGCATCACTGCTTCTTTTGGCTCAAACATATCGTTATGTCCTGTATAAAAAGCATGGTACTTACCGTCATTTCCCTTTATTACACTTCCGGTTCCAAGAGCTATGTCCTGGTCTTCTACAGCGTCTCCATAATTCAAAACAACTCCCTTGTCATCATATGAGGCAAAGTCTGTAGTCTGGATTAGCCCCCAAGGGTGATATCCCTGCTTACCGTCTCTCTGGTCTGCCAGGTAAAAGACATTGTACTTTCCCTCGTCGTAAAACGGCATTGTATCGCCCACAAGTCCCTCCACTGATGCCGGAAAAACGATATGATCTTCAATGTTCTCTCCCAGATACTTTTCATCCGCTGACTGCACGTTTTCCTCTGTTGTTTCATCTAAAGCAGTATCCGGTTCTGCGACTTTGGATGAGCATCCAACACTGGCGATGGTCATAATGCCAATCAAAAGCAATGTTTTTATTCTATGCATAATTCCTCCCTTAGTGCTTTTGCACTATCACCTGATAGAAACAATATAGCATCATGTGTCATTTGTATCAATCTAAAAGTGCATATGACACAACTTTTCGTGAAATTCAGTGTTTTTATGGGTTTCCTTTTTGTGAATTATGCACACTTGTCATACAGAAATTGGTGCATTTGACACATTGCTATTGCAGCGTTAT
The DNA here is from genome assembly GCF_000702965.1 of Butyrivibrio sp. AE2032. Taxonomy (NCBI): domain Bacteria; kingdom Bacillati; phylum Bacillota; class Clostridia; order Lachnospirales; family Lachnospiraceae; genus Butyrivibrio; species Butyrivibrio sp. AE2032. The sequence goes on from NZ_JNLF01000003.1 coordinate 932,956, forward strand.
GATATTTACCGAATATAAAAAGACTCAGAAAGCATTGAGGGGACATCCATTATGGGAAAAAGAGTAACATTACAGGAAATTGCAGACGCACTTGGAATGTCAAGAAATACTGTTTCCAGAGCACTTAACAACTCAGGAAGCGTATCTTCGGAAACCAGGAGTAAGATCTGTCAGATGGCTACAGCCATGGGCTACAAGCAGTTTAGTTTAGTTGATACCGCTGATACAGCATCAAGTACGCTCTTAGCATTAAAGGACGGCAAGACAGAAATAGCCCTGTTCACTCATTCTTTTCCCGGTGCATCCCATTCAGGAACCAAGCTTCTTGAGGCATTTCAGAACAGAATAGATTCACTGGGCTACAAGCTTTCAATCAACATTATTAAAGATAATGATATTGAATCCTTAAGCCTCCCAACTAATTTTTCCATGGACAATATAGCAGGAATTCTCTGTATAGAGCTCTTTTCCGAAAAATACAGCAGATTCCTCTGCAGCCTGAATATTCCCATTCTCTTTGTAGATACCCCTGTTCTTCAGAAATTCGGATTGGCAGCTGATACTCTCTACATGGAGAATGTTACAAGTGTCTACCGCCTGATCAGTTCATTTATCCAAAGCGGAAAGAGAAACATCTCATTTGTTGGTGACAGATTCCATTGCCAGTCCTTCAATGAGAGGTGGCAGGCCTACGTTTCAGCCATGACAGATAGCGGGATTGGCATCGACACCGGATCCTGTATCCTTGATGACGACTCGAGTCCGTACAAAGATACAGATTATCTCACAGCAAGGATCAGCGAGCTTGGGAAAATGCCTGAAGTTTTCTTTTGTGCCAACGATTACCTTGCAATCTGCACCATAAAGGCCCTTAGGCAGCTTGGTAAAAAAGTTCCGAAGGACGTTGCGGTCTGCGGATTTGATAATGCGCCCGAAGCCACCATCATCGAGCCAAGTCTTACCACGGTGAAGATCCATTCAAGCTCCATGGGTTTTATTGCTGCGGATATTCTGCTTTCCAGGATCGCAAATCCAAATACTCCTTACAAAAAAACATATGTAGAAACAGATATCATAATAAGAGAATCAACAGGAAATACGATCAAATAAACTACACTTTTTAAAATATTGTTCAGCAAAATGCGAGAAGCCCTTGCCCTGGTATTTGAACGCCATAGAAAAATAAATGAAAAGACCAAGACTTCTATATCCCCAGCAGATGAGGAATTACTAAAAAGTCTTGGTCTATATATCAATGATCAATTTCTGAGCTTCCAAGGCAAATGCTGATTAAGCCATACACAGACTGGGATTATTGCAGCTGTTTTTCTTTGGATTCATCCGAAGCATAAATTGCTTTAAGTATTATTGGTGTCAGAATTGAACTCAGTATTATAAGGAGGATTACAGCGGTAAAGTATCTGCTGTCGATTATCTCAGCTTTAAGACCACGCTGTGCCACAATAAGGGCTACTTCGCCTCTTGTCATCATACCTACGCCAATCTTCAACGCATCAGAAGTGTTATATTTAAGGAGTTTTGCAACTAGACCACAGCCCACAACTTTTCCAAGCAGTCCAACAATTACAAAAGCTGCTGAGAATGCAAGAATTGTCATATCAACTGTCTTTAAGTTGGTCTGAAGACCAACACTTGCAAAGAATACTGGTCCAAAGATCATGTATGAGTTGATATCCATCTTTCTGTCAATATACTCGGAATTATCCAAGGAGCTTAAGATAATTCCGGCTACGTATGCGCCTGTGATATCTGCAACGCCAAAGTATTTATCAGCAACGTAAGACATCGCAAAAGCCAGAGCCAATCCCAGGATAGGGATTCTTCTGGTATGAGGCCATTTTATTTCTACTTTCTTCATAATCTTGAAAATGGCAATTCCTACTACAAAAGAAAGCACAAAGAAAGCAACCGTCTTGACAACAACCGTAATCAGATTGGCGCTTGGATCCTTAAGTCCAAGAACTGCAGTAAGAACAACGATTCCAATCACATCATCTATGATAGCGGCACTCATTATTGTTGTACCGACATCTGTAGAGATTTTTCCAAGCTCTTTTAACACCTGAACAGTAATGCTTACGGAGGTTGCAGTAAGGATTGTTCCTATGAAAAGAGCTTTAAAAAATTCCATAGATCCGGGAGCGGCGAAGCCATAAAATGACATATAAAGTATGGCTCCAAGGACAAGAGGCACAGCAACACCGGTACATGCCAGTATTGTGGCCTTTACACCGGATTTCTTCAATTTATCTATATCTGTTTCAAGGCCTGCACTGAACATCAAAAGGATTACGCCAATTTCAGCCATACCGGAAAGAAAATCACCGGCTTCCACAAGATCAAACAGAGTGGGACCGATAATCAGCCCGGCAATTATTTCGCCTGCTACCTGAGGGGCGTGGAGTCGCCTTGCAATCAGGCCGAAGAGCTTGGCGCTGACAATTATTATCACAAGATCTCTAAGTATCTGAATTGTATCCATAGTATTTTTTACTCCTTTCGCTAAATGCTAATGAATGAGTATGCACCTTTTGACAGAGTCAGTCAAGTTTTTTTCTGTATGTTCTATCTGCCCTTATTAATCAAATCATCATTATCTTTTCTCTTTTTAAGATGCTTCAAAGCAAGAAGCCTGCATCTACGAAATTCTGCTATTTCCTACTCCTGTTCTTCAACAAATATCCCAGTCAGCTTGGGAACACCAAATCTGTTTGTGAACAGATCACACTTACACAGGAAAGAATAGAAAATGTGACGTCCTTGTTTGCTTAGTGTCTCATAATTTCCCTGGCCCTTTGCAAGAACTACATCTGCTCCATCCAGAACTTCTTTTGACTGATCCGGAAGCATCTCATAGACAGTTCCTGCGATTGAATTGCCATTGGAAATGATCTTTGCAAGCTGATCGATACCAGTGTACATAGCATCTTCTTCAGTGGCATCATTCAGGTGTTGCTGTTTATCATATAAACACTCCGCACAACTATCATTAATTCTCATTTACTTTTTCTCCCAATACCTTCTCCATGAGTTCTTTATTACGCTAAAACATCAAAAGTACTCCATAAATATCATAGGATGAACTGCGCAAAACGGAGTCTGCGCCATATACTACCCTAAATTGTTATCAATATTACTTAACTCTACTTAATGACGCTCCACCTCTATACATTTCTGAGAAATCCTCTTCATCCCAGGTCTCATAATATTCAAGTATATCTGCATCACCTTCAGCAGTCTGATATGTATACTGTATTCCACTGGCAGACTCCGCCTTAATTTTATATTCGTCATCAGCATTTTTTTCAATTTCACTGATTTTATCAGAATGATCTAATGCGAAAGCTCCATCTTTCATGTGCCCATAGTTTACCTCCGCTTCTGTAAACTGCACATAATACTCAGGTTGCATGTCTTCTCCATCTATATATCCTACGGAAGCTGTCTGCCAGGTTCCTGGGATTGCAAGAGCCAGGTCATCAGTAATCTCTTCTTCTGTCTTTGATCCGCATCCCACAGTTCCTACCGTTAAAATTATTAACGCTGCCAACAATACTTTCTTCATATTCTTTTTCAAAACCCTTTCCTCTCCCTGGCCTTCTGGATCAGCTCCTCAGCTTCCTTAAGTGCTCCCGGAAGATAGTCTGCCTGCCACTCCTTGCCCTCTTTTTCTTTACGCTTGATCTCGGCCCAGGCTGCATGAAGTTCTTCTTCAGTAGCAAACTTCATGTCTCCAAACACATGTGGATGCCTTCTGACCATCTTATCTGAAATGGTCTTCGCCACATCTTCAAACGTGAAAAAACCTTCCTCCTCAGCCATTACTGCATGAAACATGATCTGCAGCAAAAGATCTCCCAATTCTTCCTTCAGGTTATCTGCATCTCCTGTCTTCTCCAGTATGTTGATTCCGCTGATAACTTCTGAAGCTTCTTCAATGCAGCTTGCTTTTAGGCTCTCATGAGTCTGTGCCTTGTCCCATGGACAGCCATCCTCACTCCTAAGCTTCTCTACAATTGTTTTTAGTCGCTCAATTTCACTCATTATTTCACTCCTCAGGCCAAATATCACCTACATCAAGTCTATTATCTGTAAGCCAAGCATCTTCCACTGATACAACTCTTCGCTGTTGTCTTTTTAGTTGTTATCTGTGCTGCTGCCATTACATTCTCCTCCATTTTCCCATTCAGCCCTGTATTCCTTTACCTCAGTATAATAAATATCTTTCAAGAACGGATAATGCTCTTTAGCCTGAACTATTCGAGAGCCTTTGCTCTTATTGCAGTTCTTACATAAGGGCAGGAGATTCCGTTCGTCATCCGTACCGCCATGATACTTTGGTATATAGTGCTCTATCGTCACTTTACTATGCACAAGTGGTCTTCCGCATACAGCACATACTCCACCTGTCTTCTCAATTATGCTGCTCTTCACATGCGATTTCTGAACCTTTATCCCCCTCATGATTCCCCCATAAGTTCATCATAGATATCCCTTGAACCCAACTGTGCACTTATCCCATCTCCGCTGCAACTGTCTGGTATATCAGGTAGTCCTCTTCGCTGAAGTTCACAATAGTAATCTCCATCTCATAAGCAGAATTAGATTCAAGCCATTCTTTTACAGTCTTAAGCGCAATCTTGGCTGCTTCCTTCTTGGGATATCCATACACACCTGTAGATATTCCAGGAAAGGCAATACTGTGAAGATCATTGGCCTTAGCAACCTCAAGACTATTCCAGTAGCAATTGCGAAGATCCTCAGCATCAGATGCATTTCCGCTATATATCGGGCCTACAGTATGGATCACATGCTTTGCAGGAAGATTGTAGCCTCCTGTTATCTTAGCCTCTCCGGTTCTGCATCCATTAAGAGCTCTGCACTCTTCCAAGAGCTGTGGTCCCGCGGCACGGTGAATTGCTCCATCAACACCCCCTCCACCGAGTAATGATTGGTTTGCCGCGTTCACGATTGCATCCACCTTAAGTTTTGTTATATCTCCTGAATGATACTTTATAGAACTCATCTTCCCTCCATCTGGACTCATAGCCTTTTCTTCCTTTTTAGTCTCGCTCCAACATCACAATGTATTCTGGTGTTCCTTCTTCTAATTGTTTTTTTCCATTAAGCTTAAAGTCATCACTCGTCCCATAAGTCTGATATATGAACTATATTGTCTTGTGTCCCCTCAATATATCTAAGATCTGCCTGTTCTACATAGTTTTGAGCATATTCTTCACGCTCTTCTTTGGTAATGGGTATCTTTTTACCCTCCGACGTGATCCAAAAGAAATCTGATTTTGTTGAATCTTTTTCATTTTGTATAGCATAAAACTCTTCAAACCTCTTTAGGCTAGTGCCATTCTCAGGCAGGTAGAAAATGGTAGTACCATAATCCGTACCTGTTCCAGAAGCATCTACCCTCAACATATTATCTTGGCAAATAGTGCATATCCCACTTCTATAACCTAAATTGCCTAAAAGTTCGATGGTTTTTCCATCCTGCCATGTGAAAATATGGTATATCACTCCACTATCGTATTCTTCTGTGGCTCTGCAAATAAATAGCTCCGGAATTTCATTACCATCAAGATCCTTTAACATGAAAGCAAATGGACCAAATTGATTATAAAATTCCCTTTCAATTATTGTGTCTTCTACATTTGGTATTGCTGGTATTTCATCAAATGATTCCCAATATAAACCTTCTTTGCTAATTTTTTCAGCTTCTTCTCTGTAGGCATTAAGGACTATTGTATATCCCTCTTCCCATGATGTTTCAGTTACACGGACATTATCCTCTTTAATGTCATTTTCACTTTTATCTGTAGTAGGAACATTTTCAGAAGATGTAAGTTGATCATCAGAACTGTCATCTTCTGAGTATGCGTAATATTCACTAGAGGAATCGCTTGATTGCTGACTGTTCTTTTCTTCAAAAGAGCAAGCTGACAATAACACAGCACATAGAACGCAATTTAGAACAACAATTCTTTTTCTCATACCTATCCCCATACACTTCTTTATTTGTAATACCGCAATATTCCGAGATATAAGGCTATGCCCTGATCCCGACAAACCAGAATCTACAGTGCTAATTCCATCAGCCAGCAATCTACTTTTTCTCCCTCAAACATCTCATGTTTTGGAAGTGATTTAATGATTTTAAACCCGGCTTTCTCGTATGCCCTTATAGCCCTTTTATTATCTTGGTGTGGGTCAAGAAGAACTCGTTCCGCAGCCATATTTTCTTTCAAATGAGAAGCCATCATTTTCAAAAAAGATGAGCCTATTCCCTTACTCCAGTATTTCGGCTCACCTATAAACTGATCCATAGCAAACACTATATGTCCATCGTCAGGATAGTCATATTCATCGAACAATTCACCACTCAATTGATAGGCCTGTGCATATCCGATGGGGGATTTCTTATACTCGATGATCATTCTGAATCCATCTGGAATTTCTTCCAAAAAATGTGCAGACAAAGTATCCATCGTAAACCTGACGTCACGACCTTCGTAATACTCCAGCACTCTCTGATCTGTCAACCATTTAAACATGAGTGGAAGATCTATTTCCGTAAAATCTCGGATTGTTATTTCATCTTTTTCTATTATCACGTAATCCTCCCCGCAAATGGGAATTTGTTAGTCTGCTGTATCTGCCATAATTATGATATACCTGTTCATTCGCCTGCCAAATTCTTTCAAGACTTCCCTCGAAATATCTTTTTGTACAGGAAACGACTCAGCATCCCGATCACCACATTGACACAATTAACAGAATGATAAGGAGCGCGATATCATTATCGATCTGGACAGTTGCATCAACAATTCTGATTACAAACCTTGATGTGATCAGCATTATAAAACAGTCGTGATAATAAATATAGCCTTTTTCATTTGCGGTATTCTTCATAGCACCATCTTGCAATGTTGGCAATAAGTTCTTTAGGAAGAGGTGAAATATACGGAATCCGTATAGTACCTTTACTCACGTCATACCCTGCAAGTTGATCAGCAAAGACAACAGGGGCTTCATCGCCGGGATAGAGTCCGATATGTTTTTTTGATGCGGCAAAATGTATAATGTTCGCGCCCTTCCAGTATGTTGGCATACTCCACGATATCTTTTCCTGTGCTTCAGGAATAGCACTGCGAAGTATTTGCCGAATTTCATTCAAATAAGGCTTTACACTTTCATCCTGCGCATCAATATACTCATCTATCGTTTCGACTTTTCCACAATAGTGCCCCTGGCCTGTCCTGCTAAAACTACGGCCGCACTTTGGACACTTCCACTTATTATCTTTCATAATCGGATAACCCTCCCATAAATCCCGATTTGTTCAGTCCTCGGATAACTGAAGTAGTAGCTCATATTGTTCATTTGAAACGATTTTCTTGAGTTCAGCCATGGCTTTATAATACTCGTTTTCATAGTGTGAAAATGTGTCCGTCTTCTGGAGCCTGAATCCAAGCGAAAGGTACAAAAGGATGGCTTTCCAGCTCCAGGGCTGTGTGTGGATGTAGACAGGAAGGCCCTTGTGCTTTACATAAATGTTCATAACAGCAGTGCAAAGGGCTCTCCCAAGGCCTTTTTTCTGGTGCAGATCATCAACCACGAGCCAATGCAGGGACGAAACACTGTTTATTCCACGCATATCCTGCCATGCGATGCAGGAGCCCACAACATCACCATCTTTGTTTAGTGCAAAAAGTATGTTTGGGAGCAGTTCGGGAATCTGCAGATATGTTTTGACGAAATATCTCTCCGCTTCCGTTACTGAATCAAAGTCGCCAATAGCATATTCCAGTTTTGCCCATTCTTTTTCATGCCCGGACTGATATGAAATGATAGAAAAACCATCCGGCAATTCTACATTCCTGTATTCATAATCAGTGCATTTCATAATCGTATTGCAGAATGGAATGGTTCTGTCGAGCATTGCTTCCTCCAAATTCCGATTTGTTCGCTTAGTTTTCGCCTTTCCATTCTAATTTCTTAGAAAGAAAAAGCACGAGATCATCATCGTTTGCAATTTCCGTTTCGTATTGCGCACAAGGTTTATCCCGATACCAGACACCCGTCCCATCTGGGATATAGCCTCGTTTGGCATACATTCGCTGGGCACTTCCATACCCGCTGTGAAGTCCGACGCCAAGCCATACCGTGTCGGCATATTGCCCTGCAATCTCTTCAGCAACATCCATCAGTTTGCTGCCGATTCCCTTTCTCTGGTATTTTCCCAATACGCCAAAATCAACGATCTCTGGGAGCCCTTTTCCGCTGAATGCACCGCCCAGCCCTGTTAAGTAGACATTCACATATCCGACAGGAAGTCCTTTATATACGGCAGTCAGTGAAACACATTTTCCCGCAGACTGATCCTGGAGTCTTGCCAAGTATTTGGAGATATCCGTATGCCAACCCTGCGCGATTTCTTCATCGGTAAAAATTCGGGCATCTGCTTCTTCCATATTGCGTATCATCAGTTCGTTATCATTGTAATAAACCATGGTTCCTCCCTGCAGTCTGACGAATCGGAAAACAGAATTTTTTCTATTTATACAGAACGCAGTTATATCGAACAGCTGACCCGTCAGAATACTCAACCACAGTTTTCTCTTCAGAAAATCCGCATTTGCGATAGAAACCAATCGAGCCATCATCCGTCTGTGCTTTGATTCTTTCTATTTCCTCTGACTTTATCACGCTTTGGATCAGTTCTTTTCCAATTCCTTTATGGCGAGCATTGTCAGATACTGCGATTCCGATAATCTCTGCAGCAACTCCTGAACTCTTCAGAACCATCATGCCTATTCTCTTACCGCTTTGTCGTTCTGCATTGTTTTCCGGGAGAACTTGCTAACACTTCAACCAGACCAATCTCATTTGTCACAAGTAGTTTACTCATGTATTTCCAAAGGAAGCCCGTCCGGGTCACGGAAAAACGTCATTTTTTCACCCGTGAAAGCATCCCGTCGTATCGGTTCACAAGGGATACCCATAGACTCCAATTCTGCGACGGTCTCATCTACACTATCTACACGGAAAGCAAGATGACGCAATCCGTATGCTTCGGGAGAAGGACGGAGTGGATGATCCTTCATAATAAAAAGTTCAATTTCGCTGTCATCGAGCTTAAGGTCAATCTTCCAATCATCCCGTTCCGGTCTATAGTTCTCTCGCAGAATTCGAAAGCCAAGCTTATTATGGTAAAAGTTCAGAGCAGTGTCTTTGTCGGAACAAATCACCGCAATATGATGAATGCGATTTAATTTCATGAGGCGCCTCCTGTTTTAACCAGAAAAACCGATTTGTAGTTTTTGGGATTATCCTGAAATATTATACTACCATCAGCAATGTTCCGACTCCAATCAAGATACATCCTAAGATTGATTTTACTGTAAACTGTTCATGCAGGAACACGAATGCAAGCTATTCCTACCACTATAACAGTTCGAATGGCCGTAGCCAGATTAGAATCAACTCCTTCAATTCCTATCTTAGCCAATATTGATGTCAATGCAACAAATATTGCCGATAACAGTGCAAATACAATCCACATATATCTAAAGCCTTCCCAACTATTTCATCTTGACAAACGCCACTTTGCTAAAAGCTCATGGTAATAAAGGCAGATGTTTCCATGATGCCCATCCTTCATCAAGAAAAAACAGTCGGAAGAAACTGCCCTATAATGTTATAATTGGACATGAGAATCATATCCTGTATCGGAGTAAAGACAATATTTAGTATCTGTATTTTTTTTCAGATACAAGATGTGATACAAATTATGGGGTTACAAAGGGAAATGATGCAGATCAACATCAACACAAAAATTACAGGAGACATAAAAGAAACACCGGTACAGAAGGCAGTTAAGGCGCTGGAGCGGGACATAACAAATACATGCAAGGAATGTACTGAATCGGGACTTGAAATCAGGCTGGTCTTGGCTGAAAACAGTATTGAAACCAATGCCGCATCAGAGACCTTCACCATAGATAGAGTTCCTGACGAGCTTACCATAACTTCCGGAAGCAGTATTGGCCTTATCTACGGCATTTATCACATAAGCAGAACCTTCTTAAACATTCAGAATTTTTGGTTCTGGAATGAGCAGGACCTGATAAAAGAAAAAGAGCATGAGGTGCCCGATAGTTATCACTATGAATCAAAGCCGGCAAAGGTAAGGTTCCGGGGCTGGTTCATAAATGATGAAGTATTATTTGATGGCTGGAGAGAAAAAGTGGGGGAGAACTTCCCCTGGGAGATGGCCTTTGAAGCCCTTCTTCGCTGCGGCGGAAATATGACAATTCCGGGGACCGATCACAATTCACACAAGTATAAGAAGCTTGCCAATGACTATGGCCTTTGGATTACCCATCATCATGCTGAACCCCTTGGTGCGCAGATGTTTGGAAGAGCTTATCCTGACCTTGAAGCAAGTTTTGATAAGCACCCGGATCTGTTTAGAAATCTCTGGCAGCAGGCAATTGAGGATCAGAAGAACTGCCGGGTCGTATGGAACCTGGGATTTAGAGGGCAAGGCGACAGACCCTTCTGGGCAGATGATCCAACCTATGATACTCCAGAGGCCCGCGGCAGGCTGATGAGTGACCTTATTCTTGAACAGTACAATCTGGTAAAAGAGTCAGATAAGGAGGCTGTTTGCTGCACAAACCTCTATGGCGAAACCATGGAGCTATACAGGGATGGATACCTGACCTTTCCTGAAGACGTAATAAAAATATGGGCTGATAATGGCTTTGGCAAGATGGTTTCAAGAAGGCAGAATAATCACAATCCCAGAGTTTATGCACTTCCTCGTGAAGGTGATGACAGCGCCCATGGAATATACTACCATGCGTCTTTTTACGATCTTCAGGCAGCAGCCATGATGACTATGCTCCCCAATTCGCCTGAATTTGTAGTAAAAGAGCTTGAGGATGTATATGCCCATGGAGTTACAGATTTCTGGATAATCAACTGCGCCAACATAAAACCTCACACCTACTACCTTGACCTTATAGCAGGGATGTGGAGTTGGTCAGTAGAAGACGGCAATAATGAAGGCGCAGAGTCACATCGAAGCAATATCAAGAGTTTTAATGCCAGGGATTTTGCCAAAGAACATCTTAAGGATTATGTCAAAAGATACTATGAAAGCGCTGCAACTCCAGAATTGCTTCACAAGATTGAACTAGCCTATAAGGGATGGCCTGACTACACTCCAAAGTACGGCCTAAATGCTGACGACCATGCCGGGGAGCAGTTTGCCAACCATGGAGCAAGGGTTCTTGGCTGTGGTTTTATCAGCAATTACAACAAGCAGGATCCAAAGAGCACAGAGAAACTCTCTGAGCTTGACTGGGTATGCGACAAGGACACTCTTTTAGTGCAGGCCCGGTGGCATGAAGAAAAATACAAAGAGGCACTTGAGGGTTATACAAAGTACCTTAAAGACTGCAACAAGACAAAAGAAAAACTGATAGCCGCAGGAAACAAAGATGCAGCAGAGATCTTTGACAATAACCTTATATGTCAGATTCAGTATCTCTACTACAGTTATCTGGGAGCCTATCATATTTGCAGAGCAATCTTAACCTGCCTTGATTACGATAAAGAAACCGGCGAATTTATTGATGCTTTGGAAGAAGGTGCCAATGGAAAAGGCGTAGATTATATCACAGGCTTTTATGAGGCCGGACTATCAGCAAAAGCTTTCTTTGAAGGTTATAACGTGATGCGGAGCCACGAGCATGGCATATGGGAAGGTTTCTACGAGAATGACTGCGAAGCAGATATAAGACAGTCAGGGTTTGTTGCCAAAAGCCTTATGTCTTTCCTGCGGGTGCTGGGAGACGGTCCGCATTTTTATAAGTGGCAACGCAGGTTTCAGAAAGAAGCCGGCGGCGATAAGGTACAACTTATCCTGAGAACCAAAGCCCACTTAACCGATGAAGAACTTTGGGAGTTGATGAACAGTTAAAGCGCTCATTTTTCCCCGGGCATATCATAAATCTTTCCCGATTATTTAACACACATTTTAGAATATATAGTGTATATTCAAATTATAGATACAAGATGTTGTAGTTTGATGGGTTATACAAGGAGGTGGCCTATGAACATTGATGTTTTGTCTCTGAAAACAAACATGAACGCTGCTGTAAACAACATCGAGCCTTCCACTAAGGACATGACGAGGAGATATACCGGCAGCTCCATCATCGCTTCCATCTCATTTTCAGACATGCTTGAGAATGCCCTTAGAAATGAACTCTTAAAAGAAAGCTGATGATTACTATGCCCCATTTGTGTGATTAACTTCGTATTTTATGCTCCAACGTTCATCCCGACAAACATGAATTTATGTAATTAACTTCGTATTATCGACTATTTCATAATTATATTGTAAACATCCTGTATTGTTACAACTTCGGGTACAGAATTAGTAACATATTCGCTCAGTTCTTTAGAATACTCAAATGAATCGCCTTTATCTTCAAATATTCTTACCTCTGTGCGAGGAATCATTCCTTGTGGTCCAACTCCAGTAATGTACTGTATCCCAACGATTATTTCATCTTTTTTATCTTCATTTATGTCCTTGAATGCAACAAAGGAAATGCCTTCAAATAATTCCCAGTCTCTGATATCGTTTTCATATACAGAAGGCATTTTATAAATCACCTGTTCATGATCCATGAGATAAAACGATGCATCAGCATTTGGACTTTTATCTTTATCAGGGCGACAAGATACAAATCTCACTTCACCCCATTCATTTAGCCTAATATCAAACGACTGATCTTCAATAATTGTTGATGTATCTAATTCTACTGAATTAACTTCATCCTCTGGCACAGTAAAGTCTGATATATGAGCTATATTGTCTTGCGTTCCTTCAATATATCTAAGATCTGCCTGTTCGTCATAGTTTTGTACATATTCTAAATATTTTTCTTCGGTAATGAGTGTCTTTTCACCATCTGATGAAAACCAAAAGAAATCTGATTTTGCTGAATCTTCTTTATTTTGTATAGCAAAAAATTGCTCAACTACCCTAAGTTCTGTGCTATTCTTAGGCAGGCAGTAAATGGTATTGCCATAATCAGTAGCTGTCCCAGAACTCTCTACCTTCAATAAATTATCCTGGCAAATAGTGCATATCCCGTTTCTATAACCTAAATTACCTAAAAGTTCGATGGTTTTTCCATCATGCCATGTAAAAATCTGGTATATCACTCCACCATCGAATTCTTCCGTGGCTCTGCAAATAAATAGCTCCGGAATTTCATTACCATCAAGATCCTTTAACATGAAAGCAAATGGACCAAATTGATTATAAAATTCCATTTCAATTATTGTATCTTCTACGTTTGGTATTGCTGGTATTTCATCAAAAGAATCCCAATATAAACCATCTTTACTAATTTTTTCAGCTTCTTCCCTATAGGTATTAAGGACGATTGTATATCCATCTTCCCATGAGGCTTCTGTTATATCGACATTATCTTCTTTAATGTCATTTTCGCTTTTATCTATATTGGAAACATTTTCAGTAGATGCAACTTGATCATTGCTTGTTTGATCGTATCCACATCCGCCAAAAAGAATTAAAGCAATACCAGCGCCAATAACTGCTTTTATTTTGCATCTTGTCATTTTATCATTATCCATCCGTTCTTTGTTCCCTAGGCATATCAGCGATTCACCTGGAATATAATTTCTTAAACAAATCCCGATTGTTTAATACGAAAATTCTAACCTTTTCATACATAAAAATAAAGCCCACCAATGTGAGCTTCATTATGTATCCTCATTTAATCTGTGAATGGTAACAAGCCGCATATTTATCATAAGAGCCGCATATTTACTACATTCTTGCTAAAGAGTGCTAAAGAGTTTGTCATCTTCCTATGGTCATCACAAAAAAGGTGCCCTAAACTCTATGTTAGTTAGGGCACCAATTTTACTTTTGCCTGTTAAGCCATTCGTACATTATTTCAAATCTGATTTCTTTACAAATCCATCAAGTTTCTCAAACTCATCTACCGGCATGGGCTTGTAGAAGTAATACCCCTGCATTTCCTCACATCCAAGGCTTCCGAGGAAATCTGCCTGTTCCAATGTCTCCACACCCTCTGCAATGAGGGAGGTTCCAATAGCTTGGAGCATCTGAACCATGTAGCTAAGTATCGTCCGCCCCATCTTTTGATCTCCAGAGCCTGTGATGAATCGAAGATCGAGCTTAATTCGATCTAAAACTACTTCTTTTAACATATTTAGTGATGAGTATCCGCTACCGAAATCGTCCATCTCAACTTCAAAGCCAGCCTCACGAAGCTTAGTGGTGGTCTTTATGATGACATCTGAGTCCTCAACATATGCGCTTTCCGTTATCTCAATACGAAGCTGTTTTGGCGACAGGTTATAGAACTCTTTTAAAGTATTAAAATGCTCTGCCACATCGGGGTTCTTTACAATATCTTGTCTTGAAAGGTTTACAGACACACAAATATCTCTACCCTGTTCATTCCAACGTCTTAAGTCTTTGCATACAGTGTCCCACACATGACAATCAAGATCGTAGATGAGCCCTGCCTCCTCAAGAATAGGAATAAATTCTCCAGGAGAAATATTCCCATTCTTTTTACTGTTCCACCGGCAAAGAGCCTCTGCACCTGTTATCTTTCCTGTCTTATAGTTTACCTGTGGCTGATACCATACCTGTATTTCCCCTGACTCAACAGCTGCAGGAAGACGGCTTACTATTCCTGCGCTTTGCTTACCTCTGTCCCACTGCGTTGGATTATAAAACTCAAATCCTTCTTTCTTGGTTTCTCTTACTTTTCTCTCGGCAATACAGGCATAGTCGAGCATCTTATCTACGTTTATATCCTTATAGTCATCCGGCATAAGAACATATATGCCGATGCAGAACCTTACAATAAAGTCTTTGCCGCGATCTTTTAAGTAATTACGGACAGGGGCTAGAACATATTTTTCATCCTGAAGAATCTGCTCATTGCCACCCATGCAGCGAAGAATTACAAAGTGGTCTCCATCATACCTTCCAATGGCCTCTTTATCCGTAAGAATTTCAAGACTTCTCTCTGTCCAGAACTTTAGCAGCTCATCTCCCACTTTCCATCCAAAGCTGTCGTTGATAAACTTGAAGTCCTTTATGTTGTTATACGATATCGTATATGCCGTATCTGGGTTATTGATAAGGAGTTCCTCAACCTTTTTCCTGAAACCATTGTGACTAAGTACGCCGGTGAGAGGATCGATATCCTCCATTAGTCGCATCTTTTCCTTCTGTTCTTCGAAATATGATTTCTGTCTTAAGACAAGCATAATAACAAGAGCAATAAAAAGAATAGTCCCGACAATAAGGAAATACTTATATTGATACAGGTAATCCCAGAAAGAGTACACATATAGATCTCTAGTAGTGTAATCAAGGGCTATAGCCTGCTTTTTGGTTTCAGGAATAGCTGTAATTCCTTCGTTTATAAGTTCAATGCGTTTTCTTCCCTCTGCGGTATCAAGAGTGCCGGCGCGAAAATCCATTGAAAACATGGCAGAAGGCTGTACTTTAAGATCCTTATAGGATGGTTTTTGAAGCACATAGCTCCAAGTATATGAGTTATGCAAAAGTGCATCTACTTCGTTTTTTCTAAGCGCCTTAATGCAGTCAGCCATGGAATCGTAAAGGATTATCGTTATTCCAGGGTATAACTGTTTTACAGTTTCTGCGACCCCGCCCTGTGATTTTAACATTCCGATTCTAATGGCACTTATGTCAGAAATAGACTGTTTACCAGTATTGACAATGGTAAATGGGGTTTGTATGAGATTTTCTGATACGATGGTTGCGTCCCCAGATGCGCTTGTAACAGCACTGCCAAAGGGCATAACCAAGTCATACTCAGTATTATCAAGAGCTTCTTTAAGATTAGGTTCACTTATAGCCTTGAATACGACCTCAAAACCAGCTTCCTTAGCGGCTGATTTCATGAGATCTACTCCGATTCCTACTATTTCACCGGAATCACTGTCAATGTAAAACATAGGACACCTGTCTATAGGCACTCCAATTGTAAATTCTTGAATAGGGGAATCAGACGATGCAATGACGGGCATGATAAAAACACCCAGAGATATCACTAGGAAAAGGAGGGCTATGCTGATAGAAGTATAGATTCTTTTAAAACTCATAATGCTCTTGCCTTAACAATATTGTTATGCTTTTATCCATACTTAATTCTAACATTATTTGTATAAATATTTGATTAATTATGAATAACTTATCGATAAACATTCAACTGTGCTCCTTCAAAAAAGAAAGCTTCACTACATTTCTGCAGCGAAGCCTATTAGTCCATATTCAGTTAAATGCCTGTCTTCCTACAATTCTGTAGCTTTTATTCCACTTTTGCTCAACGCCTCTCCAGCTGTAAGTGAGTTCTCCATTCGGATAAAGGCAGATTGACTTCGATATTATCTCAGAAGGATTATCTTTGTCGTTCTGCATTGTTTTCCGGGAGAACTTGCTAACACTTCAGCCAGACCAATCTCATTTGTCACAAGTAGTTTACTCATGTATTTCCAAAGGAAGCCCGTCCGGGTCACGGAAAAACGTCATTTTTTCACCCGTGAAAGCATCCCGTCGTATCGGTTCACAAGTGATACCCATAGACTCCAATTCTGCGACGGTCTCATCTACACTATCTACACGGAAAGCAAGATGACGCAATCCGTAAGCTTCGGGAGAAGGATGGAGTGGATGATCCTTCATAATAAAAAGTTCAATTTCGCTGTCATCGAGCTTAAGGTCAATCTTCCAATCATCCCGTTCAGGTCTATAGTTCTCTCGCAGAATTCGAAAGCCAAGCTTATTATGGTAAAAGTTCAGAGCAGTGTCTTTGTCGGAACAAATCACCGCAATATGATGAATGCGATTTAATTTCATGAGGCACCTCCTGTTTAACCAGAAAAACCGATTTGTAGTTTTTTGGATTATCCTGAAATATTATACTACCATCAGCAATGTTCCGACTCCAATCAAGATACATCCTAAGATTGATTTTGCTGTAAACTGTTCATGCAGGAACACGAATGCAAGCACTAGCGTAATCACCACACTGAGCTTGTCTATAGGCACTACTTTGGAAGCTTCTCCCATCTGCAATGCTTTGTAATAACATAACCACGAAGCACCCGTTGCTAAACCTGAAAGAATAAGAAATATCCAGCTTCTTTTACCGATAGTTGATAAACCGTTCTGTGCATGAGTTATAAAAACCATAATCCAAGCCATTCCGACCACTACCACGGTTCGGATAGCCGTAGCTAGATTAGAATCAACCCCTTCAATTCCTATCTTTGCCAGTATTGATGTCAATGCTGCAAATATTGCCGATAACAACGCAAATACGATCCACATATATCTAAAGCCTTCCCATCTTTTTTTCTTCCTACAAACGCCACTTTGATTAAAGCTCATGGTAATAAGGGTAGATGCTTTCATTATGCCCATCCATCCTTCATGCGAAATCCTTTTGGTATTATTCCCACGGTCTCTCAGGATTACCCTCTTCAGAAGGATCCTTATATTCATATCTCAGCGGATCTTTTCCTATGTTTCTGAAATACTCTTTTATATCTTTTTCATGACCGATATCATTCGGCTCATAGAAGGTCATGTCTTTTATCGCATCTGGAAGATACTGCTGCTTTACCCAATGATTGGGATAATTGTGAGCATATTTATATCCAACACCCCTTCCAAGCTTTGCGGCCCCTTTATATGAGGAATCCTGAAGATATGGAGGTATTGGAAGATTTCCGGTTTCTCTCACTGTCTGCAACACCTTCTCTATTCCGAGATAAGCCGCATTAGACTTAGGAGCTGAGGCAATATAGGTTGCTGCCTGGGCAAGGATGATTCTTCCTTCAGGCATTCCGACACGTTCAACTGCTATTGCTGCGGATGCTGCAACACATATAGCCATGGGATCAGCATTTCCAACTTCCTCAGATGCTGCAACCAGCATTCTCCTTGCAATGTACTTAACATCTTCACCTGCAGCAAGCATACGACCGAGATAATAAAGCGCTGCATCAGGATCTGATCCACACATGGACTCTATAAATGCTGCTATGGTGTCGTAATGATTATCTCCGGTCTTGTCGTAGCGAATAGCTTTCTTTTGGATGCACTCCTCAGCTACTGCAAGGTCTACGTGGATCTTTGCATCTGCCGAGGGTTTTGTGGTGAGCACTGCCAGTTCTATTGCATTAAGTGCAGCCCTCGCATCACCATCAGCTATATCCGCAAGGAAGTCTGCCGCCTCATCTGTTATCTCAGCGTTGTACTGCTTTACACCCCTGTCAGATTCAAAAGCTCTTTTTATGAGAGTCAGGATGTTTTCTTTAGACAGAGGCTTTAGCTCAAATATCCTTGACCTTGATATAAGCGCCCCGTTCACTTCAAAGTATGGATTCTCAGTAGTAGCGCCTATCAGTA
The DNA here is from genome assembly GCF_000702965.1 of Butyrivibrio sp. AE2032. Lineage (NCBI taxonomy): Bacteria > Bacillati > Bacillota > Clostridia > Lachnospirales > Lachnospiraceae > Butyrivibrio > Butyrivibrio sp. AE2032. Next base: position 951,524 of record NZ_JNLF01000003.1, read on the forward strand.
TTAGTGTGCCATCTTCAACGTATGGAAGCAGGTAATCCTGCTGAGCCTTGTTAAATCTGTGTATCTCATCTATGAAAAGTATTGTCTTTCTTCCGTATCCACCAAGATTGTTCTTGGCTGTTTCAACTACAGACTCCATATCTTTTTTACCGGCTATCGTAGCATTGACCTGATGGAAGTCTGCCGAGGTAGTATTGGCAATCACTTTTGCAAGGGTTGTCTTTCCTACCCCGGGAGGTCCATACAGGATTATCGAACTAAGTCTGTCTGCCTTGATAGCACGATAAAGCAGCTTGTCTTCACCTATTATATCTTCCTGTCCCACAACTTCATCAAGTGTCTGTGGACGCATTCTTGCAGCTAAAGGCGCTTCTTTTTCTTTTCTGCCCTCAGCCATATATTCAAAGAGATCCATATCAGCATATGCTCCTTCGTTCAATTTCACTCTTTAAATTATATCATGCCTCGCACGCCCCATAGGCCATATCATGATTTACTTCAGCCTGGTAAAAGGCTCCCATGGTACTTGGAGCATTGAACAGGGCTGCAAGGAGATACTTCTTCACATTTCTTGGCTTTTCTTTGTTTTTATTCCAACAGTCCATCACGTACTCAATGTGCATTGAATTGAGTTTTAGGAGCTTGCTCTTTACAAAATTGGCAGAGTACTGGCTGCTGGCAACAAGAATGTAATCACTGGTGGTGAGTACAGTCTCAAGGATCAGATCATAAACTCCCTGCAGAAAATCTCTGTCACAGGGATAACGGTCCATAAGGATATCAAGACTGATGTTCTCACGGATAATATCTGCATAGGCTCTCTCATCATTATCGTATCCCATCAATTTGGTAGTGCCGGTAATTGATATGGTCTGATTAGATTTGTTATTACTAAGACTGTTATTATTTATATTGTTCTTATTTGTGTTTAAAAAATAAACGACCTCAGATTTACTTTCAGGTTGGGTGTTGTTTGATTCATAAACAGGGGCATTTAAAAAACAAACACCACTGTTTGAATTATGGGCTACCTCAGAGTTATCCACAAGCTCCCTGCCGTTCCCTTCCATACCCGAAAGCAGTTCCTCTGCTTTTCTTAAAATTTGGTTTTCAAATTTTGGTGCACTCTTAGGAATGAAATTTTTTACGTAAATCTTAAGACCTCTCCCAGGAATCAGGACTTTTTCAATAAGGCCAATGGCATCAAGATTCTTAAGAATCTCGCCTGCTTTATTTCTGCCACAGTTTGCAAACTCCATGATGGTCTCGATAGAGCAGTATACATAGGCCCTTCCAAGTTCGTCGAACCAGTTATTTTTGATAGACAGATTCATCCTGTCAAGGAGCATGGAATAAGTAAGAGCCTCCTCCAGCTTCACGTTCTTATACATAGGATCAAATAAGAGTGGCTTTGGTATCTTTATAAAGTTGAACTGATCAGCCTCAGCCCCATAGAAGTAATTTAGATCTAATTTATTTCCCACGGAATGTTCCTCCCAACTGTTTTATTTTTGTTCCTCATGCCACTTTTCAAGCAAGCCCACGATTACCATTTCCCTTTGTTTGCTGCTGAAATGTGGTGGAAAGTATTTATCAAGTTTCTTTTCTGAAAGTGTTACCTTACCATTAGCTTTGCTGTTACTATCCGGAAGAGCATCGTTCATAATCTGTATCACAGTTCTCTGTGCGATATTCTCCAGATTGGGTGTTTCCTTCAATGCCTGTATCTGTACTGGCTTGAGGAAATTGTTATCTCTGTAATATTCATAAATCCAACCCTGCAATTCTTTGTCGAAGCTTGCAACATCAACGCCCATTGTTACACCGATTTTCTTCTGATCAACAAGGTCCATGACTTCCGGCACCAGCTCTGTCAGCTTTATATAATTCTGAACCGACCTTTCGCTCATCCCTGCTTCTTTACCAACTATGACCCTTGACTTAGTTCCTGCCTCTTCCAACTTGTGGCAATCATTGCCACAAGTTAAATCTGTTCTTTTACCTTGTCTGCTGTTAAGTGCTTCCATCTTCATCTTTAAGGAATAAGCTCTTTCACTGGGAAGTATCTCTTCTCGTTGAACATTCGCATCAACCATGGCTATTGTAGCTTCTTCATCATTGAACTTTTTTATTACTGCAGGGATTGTTCGTAACCCCGCCAGCTTAGCAGCATGCATCCTCCTGTGACCTGAAATCATTTCATACATACCAGGATCAGCTACTTCTCTTACAATCACCGGTGTCAGAACACCATTTAAGGAAATGCTCTTCACCAGATTTTCCATACGGCTGTCATCTACAACTTTAAAGGGATGACCTTTAAATGGCCTGATATGGTTTATTTCCAGTTCTACAGTTGTTTCACTTGGTATTGGTGCTCCTAAGAGCTCCTCCACTGATTCAAACTTTATCTTTTCTCTCTTTACTGCCATCTGTCCGCCCTCCTTATGAATTCCTGATCACTACATCTGTAAGAGCTGTGTAAGCTGCTGCAACTTTGCCCTTGGGGTCATACTCAAATATGCTCTTACTGATTGCGCTGGTCTCTGATGCTCTGATTGAAAGAGGTATCTCTATAGGAAATACAGGAAGGCTCTTTCCATATACCTCATTAACTTCAGCCACAATTTCTTTTGCATAATTTGTACGGTTATCAACCATAGTCAGCAAGATTCCTTCAATCTCCAACTTAGAGTTAAGCCTGCGCTTTACTGTATAAATAGTCTTGATGAGTGCCTGAAGGCCTTTAACCGGAAGGAATGCACTCTGTACCGGGATGAGCACTGTGTCTGCACAAGCCAGAGCATTTACTGTCATAATTCCAAGAGATGGCATGCAGTCAATCACAACAAAGTCGTACTGCTCCTTGATCTGATCAACATAATCCTTCAAGACAAGTTCTCTGCTCATAACGTTTACAAGTGAAACCTCGGCTGCAGACAGCCCTATATTTGACGGAAGCAGGTCAATATTCTCTGAATGCTTCAAAATAGCATATTCCTCCGGAATATCTTCCTCATTAACAAGCTTCTCAATCACTGTTGCAATAGTTACATCCAGCTTGTCGGGCTCTGTATAGCCCATGCAGATTGAAAGACTGCCCTGTGGATCCGTATCAAGTAAAAGTACCTTTTTCCCCTGAGCAGCAAGTCCTGCTCCTAAATTCACTGCTGTTGTGGTCTTACCCACCCCACCTTTCTGATTTGCAATTGCGATAACTTTACTCATTTTCATCTTCCTCCTTTGCCTTTGCTTCAAAGATTTTTAATAATTTTTCCTCATCACCTTCGATGAGCTTATCTACCTGCTTCTGATGCGCTCTAAGATACTCTTCAAAAATATCCCGTCTTATCAGGACTCTTTTCCCGATCTTATAGACTGCCCCGGATGCCCATGCCATCCTTATCATCGGTTTCTCTCCAATTCCGTAATATTCGCCTGCAAGCTTATATGTGACCATGACCTTATGGGCAAACATCAGATCCTCATCATCCAGGTACTGTGAGAACTTCCAAATACATCCGCTCATTTTTTCCTTCCCCCTGTCTTGGTCATCTTGGGTGGCTGATGAAATCTTTCCAGATATGCTTCAAATATCTCTATATTTATGAGCACATAACCATCAATCCTATAGAGGGCTCCAGCCTTATCAGCAAGCTCTAATAGCTTTTTGTGCTGAATGCTGTAGATGTACTCAGCTTCCTTATATCTGATGAGCTTTCTGCGAAACATCCTTGCCTTATTGCGAACTTCCTGTTTTCTTTCAAGGTCCTGATACTCTTCTTCGTCAAAATCCATGTGCTACCTCCGTAATCTCTTTTTTGGATGAGTTCCTGCAGAGGTCTTTCGCATGTCACAAAAACAAAAAGAGCCATTCCTGAATTTTCGTTCAAGAATGACTCTAAAATGAGTACTTTATTGATTTGTCTATGATACTACTTCCCTATTATTCCCGTGTAAATAGGCTCATTCTGTTGTAGTATTGTTGCAGTAAAAATATGTGATCCCTTGTAATCCGCTTGTTTACTGGTATTACAGCTTGGTGGACTTAAGTGTCGGGAAAATCCTTACTGATTCTTCCATACCGTGTCTTAGCATGTCATACACGTTCGTTTTAGAAAGGTCTCGGGACTGACTTTTATCCATAGCGCGTCGTAGAGTGTACCTTATCTGCTGTCCTTTTTGGTGCAGGACGTGCCCTCTTTGGACACCTATGGATAATCTCCATGATGGAGAACCCGATGAATCATAATCGATATCTTTCAATATCTGCTGATGCACATTTCAGTTCGTTTACATCTCTGAACTTTGTACTAAGTTCAGTATAATACTTCCCGATCCATTTGTCATTACCTTTCCGTAAATTTTTAATCCAAATGACGCCTTCCATGTCCAAAGACATACCTGTGTCATTCAGATGATGATCTTGCCTTCAAGATTTGCCATCACTTCCTGCTTCTTTTCTCCGGTACATTCTGCATAGATGTCCATGGTCGTTGAGATGTCATGATGGCCCATGATCGACTGGATGACTTTCAAGTTGGACTCATTCTCGCACAGCCTCGTGCAGAATGTATGTCTGAGATTGTGGGCTGATATCTGCGGTATCATAATAGGTTCTCTCTTCTCCTGCTTTGCTAGTCTTTCCTCCAGCTTGTTGGCATCATCTATGATGCTGTGGAGTGCGCGGTTGACTGCTCCTGCCATCTGTACGGTTCTGCTACCCGTGGAAAAGACAAATCCAGAATAGCCATCCACTTCTTCCTCGCAGAAACCGATGATCTTCTGGAACTCATATTCCATAAGAAAAGCATCAAACACTTCCTGTACCATGGGAATTGTCCTCATTCCGGCGGCAGTCTTGGTTGTAGTCTCAATACGCTTTCTGCAGTCGCCCTCCTCATCAGGTCTGTCGCTAAGTGAATGGTTGACACTGATGATACGCTTCTCGAAATCAAGGTCATCCCAGGTAAGACCGAGGCATTCTCCTATTCTCATCCCGGTTCCCAGAAGGATTGTGAAAATCGGAAGCCATCCGTGATATTTGCTGCTGGAGCGAAGGAAATCCATAAACTGCTTCTGCTCCGGAATAGAAAGGGCAAATCTCTTTTCCTTGATCCAGTACCTGCTGTGCTTTATCTCGTTCATTACCCCTTCTGTAGGATTGGTTCTGATAAGCCCGTCCCTTACTGCCATCTGGAAAGCAGGATGGAGCACCGTGTTCACGTGATCAACTGTGGTTGCCTTTAGTCCCTTGTCAATCATCAGGCCATAGTAGAACCTCTTGATATCTGAGTACTTGATATCGACAATCTTACATTTTCCAATCCCCTCATCAATGTACTTGGCACTGTTCCTGTAAGCTCCTCTTGTAGATACCTTAAGGTCATACTTGGTAGCAAGGTAACTGTCAACCATATGGCTCACTTCGATCGTGCCTGCCTTATGAGGGTCGAGTCCATCCTCATAGTCGCGCAGGAGTTTTTTCTTGCGCTCCCTCATTCCAACCAGTGTCTTTGAATAGATCTGATGTCTTTTACCTGTGCGGTCTGTGTAGGCAAAGCAGTATCTGCCGTCTGCTCTCTGATACTCACCGCTATGCAGAACATATCCTCTATTATCTTTTCTTGGCATTTGATTCCTCCATTTATCTAATAAAAAGAGGAATAGCCGGTTCATAAGTTCATTATAATCCGTCATATTCCTCAGTTTCAATCCATATTTATCCTCTTAAAAATCCCAAAAACCGCATAAATGCTGCTATTTGGACTTGTGTGTATCTGTATGGATCCCTATGGATTACTCATCATACTCACAATTATTTTCTATGTGATCATTTACCTTAATCGTATCGATCAGAACACGTCCCTTCACGTAATACCTTGCTTTTGCATCTTTAGCCAGCTCTTCTATAGAGTGTCTCCCCAGAGAATACAGAAGCATCGCCTCCTTGTAGGTTACGTATTTTTTCTGACCCGACATCACCAGTTCCCTCAGTTCTTTTTCCTCCAATTGCTTCCTCATCTTTGGCATTGCACAACTCCTTCCATCTTCTCATCTGTTTTCTTCTTGTATCTTCTATGAATTCTATTGCCTTTTTCTTTACCTTGCTGCGGTTGCGGTAAACCCTTGACTTGGCAGAGTCGTAATAGTTCTTGCTGTCATCCGCAATCTGCTGGAGATCTCTTTCTCCTGTAAGAAGGTCTTTGACTTCATTTCTCTGCTTTCTTGGAAGGATGACCATCGCATCATTGAGGTCCTTATAATCTGTCCTCATATCCTGAAGAGCCTGGATCTGGATGTCGTGCTTCATATCCTCATCCGCCCCCTTCATGGCATCATCAATGTTCCCATCCTGTATATCCTGTATCAGGGTCAGATTTCCTGTCGCCTCCATGCAGGTCGGATCACTCTTCCCTGAGGTCTGGACCCTGATACCAAGATCTCCTCTTGCCTCTCTCCGGTTAAAAGCCTTCTCTTCCTTAATATCATCAAAGAGCCTTCCTTCAAACATATCCGCCAGCTCAAGAAAGTTATCATAGTGTTCAAATATGATATCGATCCTCTTGCCGTTGTCAGATTCCGCATAAATAAGTAGAAAATCATTTTCAGCCGCCATCTTTCCCTCCTTTGAAACGATGAAAACCAAAAGCAATATGTTGTTAGTCTTAAGACTCTTATATAATATAGTAGAAACAGCTTCAAAATCGTCCGATGTTCAGACATCATGTTCCGAGTTTCAGACATAATAAAAGCAGCCATTCAATGACTGCTTTCATCCTAAAAAACTCCCGACCAGATGTCGAGAGTTTATGGTATATCCAACTATAAGAACCAGTTAGGCAAGTTGATTTTCTAAGAAAGTTATGAGCGCCTTTTATCTTCAGGAACCCATGTATGCCATGCTGGTGCTTTAGGCATCTCCTCCCCTGTGATCAGGGACTTGATCACACGTCTGTGGATGAAAAGACATCCACCAAAGAGTATTGCTACTACTGCCAATATTACATTTCCTGACTTCATCTTAAACCTCCTGCTGTTTATTTGTTCAATTGTTTTTCAATGCTTCACACTAAGGTATCCGGCTTCTCTGAAGGTATAAACCTTTCAGCTATATTTCCATCTTTATCAATTTAAACAATTTAATACAATATGATTGTATCACATTCAATTCTGAATTCAAGATATCTTTTATTAATTCTTTGTTTATATTTACAAAGCATTAAGCTGCTTTGTACGGTAAATTTTCAGGGTAAACGCACACTTTTTAATAAATAAATTATCGAACTAAATGCACACAAAGCCAGAGTTTTTCAGCACTCTGGCTTATTTTTTATGCCCTTAACTTCACTGATTCAGGTGAATAATAGCTTCTGACAAATCCAGAGTATTAAGCCGTATTTTGGAAAAACGCTTATCTTTAATCATGCATGTTTTTTGAAATCTTTGGCAAGGCCTGTTTTCTTCTCTTCAAATCTCATAATATTATCATTTTCTATCCTATTAGCCGGTGCATAATTTTCATACTTCTTTTTTTGATGTGGCTGCGATTTCCAAATCTCATCGGCAGCAGGGGCCCACTTGAGAGCATAGTCATCACACTTTGCACATAAATGCTCTACACTCTCCTCCGATTCTTCATTTGTGCCATGTGCTTTTGATCTTTCCACCATCTCCCTTAGAAGTTTTGGATTTTCGAGCATCGGACACGGTCTTAAGTGATTTTTATTAAAGGGCTGTCCCTTATGATATTCCATGAAAAGCGGACTCTTTAGCATTTCCAAAATAGAATTGTCATGTATATTAGTGTTTGAAAAATGGATGAAAACGCAAGGTTCTGCATCTCCGCTTGAGTTAATATGGAAATAATTCCTTCCACCTGCAATACATCCACCTACAGCTTCTCCGTCATTCTGAAAATCCATCGGAAAGAAGCCTGTATCACATTCGTTTGAGCGAATCCATCTGATACGTTCTATCATCAGCTTTCTCTGCTCTACGGTAGGCATCAGCTCCGGTACCGCATTATTTCCAACCGGCATATAGTGGAAGAAAAAGCCAAATCTCGCGCCTTTTTCTGCAATATACTTTATAAATTCAGGATTTGTCACGGCTTCAATATTATTTCTTGTATAGCAAATAGATGTACCAAAGAGAATCCCGTATTTTTTGAAAAGAGACATTGCATTCATCACTGCATCATAATGACCGATTCCTCTTCTTGCATCATTAGTTTCAGGTGTCCCCTCTATGGAAAGCATGAATGTAATATTTCCCAGCCGTACAACCTCTTTACAAAAATCATCATCCACAAGAGTTGAATTACTATATATTCCGAACTGCACATCATTATGCTTTTCTGCAAGCTTAAGTATATCTGCCTTCCTGACAAGGGGCTCTCCACCTGTCATCATATAGAGATACACGCCCAGCTCTTTTCCCTGAGTTACTATCTTATCCATATCGGCAAAAGACAAATTGTTCTTTGGTCCATAAGTGCCTGACCAGCATCCTTTACAGTGCATATTGCAGGCAGAAGTAGGATCAAAAAGTATAAGCCATGGTATGTTACAGCCGTATTTTTCCCTGTTCTTCCGTATAGTCTTTGTTCCCCTGAAGAAAGCCTCGTACCCCAGATTGAGCATGGTCATTTTGGCTATATGCGGATCAGTTTCATCCACTACTCTGTTTATAAAGTTTACCCAGCGGTTATCCGGATCCTTAAATGCACGTCTAACAGCTTCCAGTTTTTCAGGATCAGCAGCCTTCTTTCCCCAAAAGCGTTCTGCTTCATCAACGAGCTTTAAGTATGTTTTGGTGCGGTCATCAGTCTTATCAAGATGGCCAAGGAATTTGTCTATCAGGATACTAAAAGCTTGTCTTTGCGCTGCATGTGAAATATTTGTAAATGTGTTCATATCGTCTCCCAGTATTTTTATGAATATTGACAAAACATCTGTCTGATAATACATTTATATCATCTATACAAATGTCAAACAATATGTTGTGCGTATTTGATACACAATTTTACAAAATGTCGTGACAATACAAATGGAGGCCAAAATGTCCACAGAGCTTGAAAAAAGAAATATACGAAGAATGTCAAATAAGGAGTCCAATAGAATTACTAAAGAATGCATCTGTGATGCGCTGATCGGATTGATGAAAGAGCATCCGTACAAAGATATAAATATGACCATGATAATAAAAAAATCAGGAGCTTCAAGAGCTTCTGTCTACAGAAATTATCCTTCAAAAGAGGCTATCATTCAAGACATTACAAAAAACATAACTGACGAGCTCAGCGCTTCTTTGACAGGACTGTTGCAGAAAAGTAACACGTATGAGTGGTTTTTAAAGGTGTTTTCAAGGCTGCACTCCGATAAAGACATGTGTGTACTTATCCGTAATTCAAATATCTCTTTTACGGATATGTTCTATAATGCCTTATGTATTGCCTCAGACAGCGAATACGCTTCCCATCATGAATATATTGCCAGAGGTATTGCTGCCGGCTTATGGGAAGTGTCGCTGACATGGATAAAAAACGGTATGAAAGAATCTCCTGAATATATGGCAAGGGTATGCTCAGAAACCTTAAGATTGGAATGAAAATTACTTAACGAAACATCCAAAAGTTTTATTCAAGAGACAAAATCTGAAAAGCTTGCCCCATCCGGAAACAAATCCTGATTCATATCATCACGTCACCCTTCATACTATACTGACACGGCATTTCGTCCAAGGATATTGGGTTCGTCTGTAAAAAAAGCAATGATTGTATCCCCAAAGTACTCTGAAAGCTCAGCATAGTATTTCTCATGAGTAAGTTCAATAAACTTTTGCACCTTCATAACGTTTTCCTTTAAATACACGATGCTTTTCAATTTCTCTGATTACAGTTGAATGGGATTTTCCTATCTTTCTAGATATCAGATTAGGATTAAGATTATTATCAAGACCTTCCTGAATATAAACACGATCATCTAATGTCATATGAGACATTTTTTCACCTGTCTTTCATATAATGTGTTGATCATCATATGAACACAAGAGACCCATATTCGAAATACGTCTTGATATATAGAAAAAAAGAATTCTCAGACTAAACGCAACACCTATAGAATAGTGTGCTTTTAATCTGAGAAATACGCGTTTAACTAAATAATTTACAAAGCTGCTTTTCACATTCTTTTTTCGTGATTTCTCCATGCTTTTCCGAATACATCCATTGGTTTGTCTGCCTGAAAAGACAGATGGAGATCTCCAAGTGCATATAGTGCCATTTATTCACCACTATTAACAGTTTTTTTCTTAATAAGCATAGCAACAGCCAGGTAAACGACTACTGCAATGATCGCGCCCGCAGCAATATAGCTGTATTGGTTCTCTAGCATCTTTTCAGCTCCGAATGTATAGATAAAGATATGCGGAAACCTTGCAACAAAAGTGATCAGGATCCATTGGACCACATTTTCTTTTGAATAAAAGCCAAGCCATGCATACGTATCTTTTGGTAATGGTAAAAGCATGAACAGAACATGTACTAATACCGGATTTTTATTTAGAACAAGATTTTCAACCTGTTCCAATTTACTTTTGGGAAAAAGCAGAAGCAAAAAATCTCTTCCAAATTTCTTTCCCAAGAGGAATGCAGTTGTGTTTGCCATAGTTGCAAATATATCACAAATGATTGCTCCCTTAATGCCTCCAAATGCAGCGCCAGCAGCAAGATAAAACGGAAGTCCTGGTATGCAGTTTGAGAGTGTCTGTAAAAAAACAAAAAATCCAAACACTAATAGTCCAAAGATGCCTCTGCTTTTAACATATTCTTGAAATCCATCTGCATCACCAACAAAAGCAATCATAGGTTTTCCAATTAAAAAGTAAATACCAAGCAGGAAAAAAGCAACAAAACATACAATCAGGATTCTCCGCTTATTATTCTTTTGAGATTTGTTTGTGGACTCTGATTGCATCGCATGTCCTCTCCAAAATGACAGTATATGTGAAAATCATTCGAGCCTATCTGTTACAAGTTCTGCCCAGGCCGGTACAAACCCTGAACCGATAGCAACCTTTTGGGAAGCGATATGTCCCATGGAAGTACCGTAATATGGAAGCCTTCCCTTATCAAGGATCTCATTTTTAAGAAGCGCAACAAGCATCTTTCCTATGCCCTTCTGTCTTCCGTTTGGCTCCACATTTATTCCTATCTGCCACATCATAGGACTGTCCATGCTTGCCCCTGCCATACCAAGGATTTCACCATCCTTTATGGCTGCGACACCTACCATGTCAGGTGCAGTTTTGCAGAAGGTATAAGCTTCGCAGAACCTGTTATCTCCCCTAAACTGCTCGATTTCCTTGCCCCGATACCACTTAATATCATATCCGGAAGTGTCTACATCAGATTTTTCCTCGGATATATAAAACGGATGGGACATGCCTATCTGGTATCCATCCTGATGCAGTCTGTCGTTCAGCTTTCGAAGGTTTTTTGCTTCCATAAACCACTCAGAACCATAACTTTCAAAGTTTTCCTGACACCAGGCAATAATATCTTCTCTGCCGGTAAACAGGAGCTTTCCGTTAACACATACAAGCTTAAGGTAGCATTCTTCTTTTTCCTGGTATCTGCGCCTGCCATCTACAGGGCTATACTTAGTAAAGTGGTTTTTATCATCAATTACATCTTCCCGAGAGCAACAGTAATCACGGGATAGCTGTTCACAAAGTATATCGTTCATAGTCCTACTCCATCTCTCCGGTTTCTTTACTGATCCTTATTGTGCTGTCTCCCATAAGCGGCATGATATCCCCGTCTTCTCTGACAAGACCAAGTCCGAAACACCAATACTCCGGATCCTTAAATGAGTTTACAATAACAAGATTATCTGCCAGCTTTTGTTTTAATATTTCTCTGGCTTGTTTCTGATCTATCACGCTAAAACCTCTTCTTTACTTTAAGCTCATTTTTCATTTTCTACTATGATCGCGATGGTCACGGAGGGCAGTCTTAAGACTGTCAAGAACAAGCTCCCTTCCACGATTATGCTCGCTGCTACTATTAAGCAATGGTGTAAAACTTTTAATATTATCTACAATCCTCTTTTGATTGACATTACTTCTTTCTATAAAAGCTCTGCTCCTCTCAATTCTGTTTTTGATATTTTCTGGAATCTCTGCGACTTTATCGTATCTTGCCTGGGCTTTTTCGTTAAATTCGGCGTGGATTTTTTCAACTTCCTCAAGCAGTTGTGAAAGGCTGACTTCTGTCATAGCGAAATCTGCACCGAACAGGATTGCGAAGCATAGGGCAAGAAGCTCATAAATTAGTGGTGGGATAAGCCCTCTTGCAAAGGCTATCAGCGGAAGCAGATACTTTATGATAAGAACACCGGCTATCCCAAATGCGCAGCTTACAGGGACGCATATCCGCCCCTGTATATTGAGCGGCATTTTACTGTAATCCCACCATCTGGCATGGAATCTTTTTTCCAGAACCCATGAGGTACCAAATTCTGCTATGGCGCTTCCTATATAACATAGGATAAACAATATCCATACAGGAAAATCAGGTTCCGAAAGCCTTGGAAAAAGTACAAAAACTAATGATGCGCCCACTACACATGAGCCATATATGGGACAGATGGGTCCGAAAAGAAAGCCTCTGTCGGCCCATTTCTTTTCTTTTACAGTGCAGTATATGGATTCCCACACCCAACCCAGAAAGCTGTACAGAATAAATTCGACAAAGAATTGAGAAACAATCATAACTATACCCACAATAGTTGCTTTTGTTTGGTGTACTTATTGATTTCTTTTTTAGTAATCATAGTAACCTCCAGAGATATACGCATATTATAGTTATCATCCCGGAATATGATGTTATCGTCTTCATCTTGTACTTCTTCAAAATAATTATACATAAAATAAAAGAAGCCTTACAGTAGCATTTTAAGCCACCATAAGGCAATTCCGTGGGCATATTCAAGCCATTAAGAGTTGGAGCAGTTTCTCATTTAACCAGTCAGCTATAAATCCCAGCCCCATTACAGCACTCGCTCCCAGATAAGAAGCGAATCCTATGCAGAAAGCTATCACAAACTCCTGCCATTGCTGATGTGTTGCTGTATAGATCAGTATTGCCATGATCAGCCAGATAAACAGAACCCAGAAGAATACTCCAAGCTTAGCCAGGAGTTTTATCATTGCATATGTGAAGTTAAACAGCAGATAGAACATAAAAACAAAAGGTTTGTAAATCAATTTCAGTAAAAACATTCAAGTCACCTCTTTTCTACAAACTCCATCCTTACCTTATAAGCTATGAGTCTTAAAACATAATCAGGCATCTTTCTCTCGCCATGCTCCCAGTCTGAGATGGTCCTGTAAGGGATTCCTAGCCAAGCTGCGAAATCCTTGCGGTTCATACCGGTCTGTTCCCGGACTGCTTTTACCTCATATGCCTGGATTCTGTATGTCTGATCCTTCTTAGCGTCTTTCTCATCATATTCAATCATCAGGTCAAGTCCTTCGATATCAATCTTGTAGTCTTTCATAGCCCACCTCCGCACTTGAGTACGCATTGCGTTCTTTAGTTCAATTAAAGTATAACAACGCAATGCGTACTTGTCAATCAATTCAGCCATATTGAGCGTTGTTATGACTGCAAAACTCAGCCTGGTCTGAGGCATCCATGGTACTTGGTGCGTTGAACAAAGCAGCAAGCATGTACTTTTTGATATTTCTTGGTTTTTCTGTAATCTGCTTCCAGGAATCCATGATGTATTCAATATGCATGTGATTAAGCTTCAAGAGCTTTCCCCTTACGAAGTTGGTCGAATACTCATTGCTCGCAACCACGATAGTTTCACTTTTGCAAAGCACTGTTTCAAGGATCAGGTCATATAATCCCTGAACAAAATCTCTGTCATAGGGATAGCGTTCAAAAAGAGCATCGAGATCTATATTCTCTCTGATAATTTCTGCATATCCCATCTCATCCGCATCAAATCCCATCAGCTTTTTGGATCCGGTTACTGATATGGTCTGATTAGATTTGGTATTACTAAGAATGTTATTGTTTATATTGTTCTTATTAGTGTTTGAAAAATAAACGACCCCAGATTTGTTTTCAGGATGGGTGTCATTTGATTCATAAACAGGGGTATTTGAAAAATAAACACGGTCATTTGAATTTTGGGCTGCTTCATAGTTATCAACAAGCTCCCTGTCGTTCCCTTCCATGCCCGAAAGCAGTTCCTCAGTTTTTCCTAAAGTTTGATTTTCAAATTTCGGTGTACTCTTAGGAATAAAGTTTTTCACGTAGATCTTAAGACCTCTGCCGGGAATCAGAACCTTTTCAATAAGGCCAATGGCATCAAGATTCTTAAGAATCTCCCCTGCTTTATTTCTACCGCAGTTTGCAAACTCCATGATAGTCTCAATAGAGCAGTATACGTAAGCTCTGCCAAGTTCATCAAACCAGTTATTCTTGATAGACAGATTCATCCTGTCCAGAAGCATGGAATAAGCAAGAGCCTCCTCCAGCTTCACGTTCTTATACATAGGATCAAATAAGAGGGGCTTAGGTATCTTTATGAAATTGAACTGATCAGCCTCAGCACCATAAAAGTAATTTAGATCTAATTTATTTCCCACGGAATGTTCCTCCCAACTGTGTTATTTTTGTTCTTCATGCCACTTTTCAAGCAAGCCCACAATAACCATTTCCCTTTGTTTGCTACTGAAATGCGGTGGAAAGTATTTATTTAGTTTCTTTTCTGAAAGAGTAACTTTGCCATTGGCTTTGCTGTTACTATCCGGAAGAGCATCGTTCATGATCTGTATCACAGTCCTTTGAGCAATATTCTCCAGATTGGGTGTATCCTTCAGCGCCTGTATCTGCACAGGCTTAAGGAAATTGTTATCTCTGAAATATTCGTAAATCCAGCCCTGCAGTTCTTTATCGAAACCTGCAACATCAACGCCCATTGTTACACCGATTTTCTTCTGGTCCACAAGATCCATAACTTCTGGCACCAGTTCTGTCAGCTTTATGTAGTTCTGAACTGACCTTTCACTCATACCGGCATCTTTCCCAACTATAGCTCTGGATTTTGTTCCTGCCTCTTCCAACTTGTGGCAATCATTGCCACAAGTTAAATCTGTTCTTTTACCTTGCCTGCTATTAAGCGCTTCCATCTTCATTTTTAGTGAGAAGGCTCTTTCACTGGGAAGTATCTCTTCTCGCTGAACATTAGCGTCGACCATAGCTATGGTAGCTTCTTCATCAGTGAACTTCTTTATTACTGCAGGGATTGTTCTCAGCCCCGCCAGCTTAGCAGCGTGCATTCTTCTGTGACCGGATATCATCTCGTACTGCCCAGGTTCCTCTATCTCTCTTACTATTACCGGTGTCAGAACGCCATTCAGAGAAATACTTTTAACGAGATCTTCCATACGGCTATCATCAATGACTTTGAAAGGATGGCTTTTAAATGGCCTTATGTGGTTTATCTCAAGCTCAACAGTTGTCTCACTGGTTATTGGAGCGCCAAGCAGCTGCTCCACTGATTCAAACTTTATCTTTTCTCTCTTTACTGCCATCTGTCCGTCCTCCTTATGAATTCCTGATTACTACATCTGTAAGTGCTGCGTACGCTGCTGCAACCTTGCCTTTATGGTCATATTCGAAAATACTCTTGCTGATGGCACTTGTTTCTGCAGCTCTTATAGAAAGAGGTATCTCTATTGGAAATACTGGAAGGCTCTTTCCATATACCTCATTTACCTCAGCCACAATGTCTTTTGCATAATTAGTTCGGCTATCTACCATCGTCAGAAGAATCCCCTCAATTTCAAGCTTTGAATTAAGCCTGCGTTTTACTGTATAGATAGTTTTGATAAGTGCCTGAAGACCTTTGACAGGAAGAAAAGCACTCTGTACCGGGATAAGTACTGTGTCTGCACAGGCAAGTGCATTTACTGTCATGATTCCGAGTGATGGCATGCAATCGATAATCACGAAATCATATTGCTCCTTGATCTGGTCCACATAATCCTTCAGAACAAGCTCCCTGCTCATGACATTTACAAGAGAAACCTCCGCTGCAGAAAGGCCGATATTTGACGGAAGCAGGTCGATATTCTCTGAATGCTTCAAAATGGCATACCCCTCTGGAATATCTTCCTCATTAACAAGTTTCTCAATCACGTCTACAATCGTGACTTCCAGCTTATCAGGCTCTGTATAGCCCATGCATATTGAAAGACTGCCCTGTGGGTCCGTATCCAGTAAAAGTACCTTCTTTCCCTGAGCAGCCAGTCCTGCTCCTAAATTCACTGCTGATGTAGTCTTGCCGACTCCGCCTTTCTGGTTTGCGATTGCAATAACTTTACTCATTTTCATGTTCCTCCTTTGCTTTTGCTTCAAAGATTTTTAATAGTTTCTCCTCATCGCCTTCGATGAGCTTATCTACCTGCTTCTGATGGGCTCTGAGATATTCTTCAAAAATATCCCGTCTTATCAGGACTCTTTTCCCGATCTTATAGACTGCCCCGGATGCCCATGCCATCCTGATCATTGGTTTCTCACCAATTCCGTAATATTCGCCTGCAAGCTTATATGTGACCATGACCTTATGTGCAAACATCAGATCTTCATCATCCAGGTACTGTGAGAACTTCCAAATACATCCGCTCATTTTTTCCTTCCCCCTGTCTTGGTCATCTTGGGTGGCTGATGGAATCTTTCCAGATATGCTTCAAATATCTCTATGTTTATGAGCACATATCCATCAATCCTATAGAGGGCTCCAGCCTTATCAGCAAGCTCTAATAGCTTTTTGTGCTGAATGCTGTAGATGTACTCAGCTTCCTTATATCTGATGAGCTTTCTGCGAAACATCCTTGCCTTATTGCGAACTTCCTGTTTTCTTTCAAGGTCCTCATATTCTTCTTCATCAAAATCCATGTGCTACCTCCGTAATATCTTTTTGGGATGAGTTCCTGCAGAGGTCTTTCGCATGTCACAAAAACAAAAAGAGCCATTCCTGAATTTTCGTTCAAGAATGACTCTAAAATGAGTACTTTATTGATTTGTCTATGATACTACTTCCCTATTATTCCCGTGTAAATAGGCTCATTCTGTTGTAGTATTGTTGCAGTAAAAATATGTGATTCCTTGTAATCCGCTTGTTTACTGGTATTACAGCTTGGTGGACTTAAGTGTCGGGAATAACAGCACATCTCTAATTCCCGCGCTATTTGTCAGCAGCATGCAAAGGCGATCAATACCGTATCCGATACCGCCTGTAGGTGGCATACCGATCTCAAGAGCGTTGAGGAAGTCCTCATCTGTGTGCTCTGCTTCCTCGTCCCCTGCTGCTGCGTTGGCATCCTGTGCTGCGAAACGCTCGCGCTGGTCGATAGGATCGTTAAGCTCTGAGTATGCGTTGCACATCTCCCAAGTGTTGATGAAGAGCTCGAAACGCTCAACCTTCTCAGGATCTGTAGGCTTCTTCTTGGTAAGAGGAGAGATTGCAACAGGGTGATCCATGATGAATGTAGGCTGGATCAGGTTCTTCTCGCAGAACTCCTCGAAGAAGAGGTTGATGATGTCGCCTTTAGTGTGGCGCTCCTCAAACTCGATGCCTTTCTCCTTGGCGATAGCCTTAGCTTCCTCGTCAGTCTTAACTGCATCGAAGTCGATTCCTGCATACTTCTTGATAGCGTCGTTCATTGTAAGACGCTCGAAAGGCTTGCCAAGATCGATGATGTTGTCACCGTAAGGGATCTGGGTTGTGCCACAAACCTTCTCAGCAAGGTAACGAAACATGGACTCTGTAAGCTCCATCATTCCCTCGTAATCTGTATAAGCCTGGTACAGCTCCATAAGTGTGAACTCAGGATTGTGTCTTGTGTCTGTACCCTCATTTCTGAATACACGGCCGATCTCGTAAACTCTCTCAAGACCGCCGACGATAAGTCTCTTAAGGTAAAGCTCAAGGGAGATACGAAGCTTTCTCTCCTCATCAAGTGCGTTGTAATGTGTGAAGAAAGGTCTAGCTGCTGCGCCACCTGCGTTCTCAACAAGCATAGGTGTCTCAACTTCCATGAAATCTCTATCAGCAAGGAAGTTACGGATCTCACGAATGATAGCGCTTCTCTTCTTGAAGGTCTCCTTAACATCCTCGTTCATAACAAGGTCAACGTATCTCTGACGATATCTGATCTCTGTATCTGTAAGGCCATGGAACTTCTCAGGAAGTGGCATAAGAGACTTGGATAAAAGAGTCATCTCCTTAACATGAACTGAGATCTCACCGGTCTTAGTTCTGAAAGCAAATCCCTTAATACCGATGATGTCGCCGATATCCATCTTCTTAAAATCAGCATATGACTCATCTCCAAGGTCGTTCCTTGAAACGTACAGCTGCATCCTGCCGTCTCTGTCCTGAAGATTAGCAAAAGAAGCTTTTCCCATAACACGCTTGCTCATCATACGGCCAGCAAGTGAAACCACCTTCTCTGCCGGAATATCTGAAAGAGCTACTGTTACAGCCTTACCTTCCTCATCAACTGGAGCTACGAACTCAAGAGTCTCGAAGTTGTCTCTGATCTCTTTTGTGTGATGTGTCTGATCATACTTAACGATCTGGAAAGGATCTCTTCCTGCCGCCTGAAGCTCTGTAAGCTTATCTCTTCTAACCTGACGAAGACGTCCAACGTCCTCGGCTG
The DNA here is from genome assembly GCF_000702965.1 of Butyrivibrio sp. AE2032. Taxonomy (NCBI): domain Bacteria; kingdom Bacillati; phylum Bacillota; class Clostridia; order Lachnospirales; family Lachnospiraceae; genus Butyrivibrio; species Butyrivibrio sp. AE2032. Next base: position 970,271 of record NZ_JNLF01000003.1, read on the forward strand.
ATGCATTCTGATTGTTCTGCTGATTGTTATCTGCCACTTTTAGCCTCCTTAATAAACCAACTAGATTCTTACATAAAGAGCCAGCGAATTCGCATAAATCGCTGGCCCCCAAATTCTCATATAATACGTGTGAGTGTTAACCCTCTGATCTCTCGATTCCAAGTACCTTGTACTTAAGGACACCAGCCTGTGTCTCAACTGAAACTGTCTGTCCCTTCTTAGCTCCGATAAGAGCCTTTCCTACAGGAGACTCGTTTGAGATCTTACCCTTAAGGCTGTTAGCCTCTGATGAACCTACGATCTTATATTCCATATCCTCGTTGAACTCAAGGTCACGGATCTTAACCTTGCAGCCGATGCTGATCTTGTTTGTGTCAACATCCTCTTCAACTACTACTTCTGCATTCTTAAGGATCTTCTCAAGAGCTTCGATTCTAGCCTCGATATCGCGCTGCTCATCCTTAGCTGCATCGTACTCAGCGTTCTCAGAAAGGTCGCCCTGCTCTCTTGCTTCCTTGATCTTCTCAGCAACTTCCTGACGCTTGTTAACCTTGAGGTCGTGAAGCTCGTCCTCGTACTTCTTAAGGCCTTCATAGGTTAAGATATTTTTCTTCTCTTCCATAGTTTAATACCTACCCTTCATAGAAATATCTATATGAAAATTGATAAAACTTCGTTTTAACTTTGCTATTATACAAATAATCAATAATCATGTCAACATGACTTTAGCACAGGCTTCCTTCAGGGATTCCATGTCTGTCATCTGATTAATCTCGTTCCTGAATCTGGCACTTCCAGGCATTCCAATTGTGTACCAGGACACGTGCTTTCTCATCTCCCTGATGCCGATGTACTCCCCCTTGTACTTAAGCTGCATATCAGCATGTCTGATGACCGTGTCATATATCTCCTTGTTGTCAGGTCTTGGAGCTGCGCTCCCCGTTTCAAAAAAGCTTTTGATCTCTCTGAAGATAAATGGATTACCCTGAGCTGCTCTGGCTACCATTACACCGTCGCACCCGGTCTCTTCAAACATCCTCTTGGCGCTTGGGCCATCTACCACATCACCGTTTCCAATAACAGGAACCTTTACAGCTTCCTTAACCTGCCTGATGATGTCCCAGTCCGCCTCGCCCGAGTAAAACTGTTCCCTGGTCCTTCCGTGAACAGCTATGGCTGCTGCTCCTCCCTGCTGAGCTGCCAGAGCACACTCCACTGCATTGACCGAAGCCTCGTTAAAGCCCTTCCTTATCTTAACGGTCACAGGTCTGTCAGAAACATCTGTCAGAGCCTTTACGATCTTTTCAATAAGTTCCGGATTCTTCATAAGGGCTGAGCCCTCTCCGTTTCCTACGATCTTTGGAACCGGGCATCCCATATTCACATCCAGTATATCGTAGGGCCTGTCCTTTATCATATCAACAGCCTGTTGCATAACCTCGGGCTCGGAGCCAAAGAGCTGCAGTGAAACGGGATGTTCATTCTCATGGATCTCAAGGAGCATGTTTGTGTTTCTGTTCTTATAAATAATAGCCTTGGCGCTTATCATCTCCATGCACACAAGACCAGCACCCATCTCGCTGCATAATACGCGAAAAGGCAGGTCTGAAACACCTGCCATGGGTCCTAGAATTATGTTGTTGTCCAGCGTTACGCTGCCTATCTGTAAAGGTCCGTATCCTGCCATATCAGTCTTCTAACAAATCCCCAGGATTCTCGTGGAGCACGTAGATCCTGTAATACAATCCAAGAGCCTCAAAAAGATCCTGGCGCTTTCTTCTTACTTCACTAACAAGAAGTCCCGCTGTGATCTCGTCGTAAGTGATATCCTCTTCATCTGCGTTGGTCTCAATGGAGATGCTTCCATCCTCCTCGAAGACGATAGTGAAGATTCCGCCAGCCTCCTGGGTAAAGAGAACGCTGATGATATTAAGCTCCTTCTTTATGCTCTCAGGGATCTGCTTAAATACCGGATTGAAGTAGTACTTCTGCTCATAAGCATTAGCGCCGCAAAGAACCACTCTTCCACCAGCCACACCCTCAAAGACACGTCCCTTGTTGGTCTTTTGCATCTCGTCGATGTGGAGTTCTTCCTCTTCTGCAGCCTCTTCCATGTATTCCTCATCCTCAGGCACTATGCCCTCGAATTCTCTTTTATATTCTCTCTCAAAATCCTTAGCACTCATTTATCTCACTCCGGTTGATTCTGGTCATCAAATTCATTCTTCTGTGGCTTCTGTTTACGATTCTTTTCATAGAGGATACGAAGGCCATTAAGGGTCAGGTTTGGATCGTAGATATCGATCTCCTCTGTTTCCTCAGAAATAAGTCTTCCAAGGCCTCCTGTTGCCACAACCTTCATCTCAGGACATCCCGAAGCCTTTTTCATCTCGTTAATAATATACTTGGACTGACCGATCTGTCCATAGATAAGTCCCGCCTGCATACTGGAAATGGTCTCACGAGCCAGAATGCTGTCAGGCTTCTTGATCTCGATCTCAGGAAGCTTAGCTGTGCCTTCCCACAGAGCCTTTGCGGAAATCCTGATACCCGGTGAAACAACACCCGCGTAGAACTCGCCCTTTTCATTGATGGGCACGTAGGTTGTAGCTGTTCCATAATCTATAACAAGAACCGGTCCGCCGTATAGCTCATACGCTGCAACAGCATCAACAATAAGGTCAGGTCCAACTTCCCTTGGGTTATCGATGGTGATCTTAATGCCGGTCTTGATCCCAGGTCCTACAATGTAAGGCTTCTTCTCAATATATTTCAAAATGGAGTTCACAAGCGCATGCATAACCTGTGGCACAACGCTGGCGATCATAACTCCCTCGATATCCTCTTTAGCAATGCCATTCATTCCCAGCATGGCAAGCAGATGCACACCATACTCATCGGAAGTATGAGCGTTCTTTGACATCATTCGAAAAGAGGTCTTAAGCTCCTGCCCGTCAAAAACTCCAAAAGTGATATTGGTATTACCTACATCTATAACTAAGATCATTTCAAAACCTCCAATACATCCGGTCAGAGCCGGTATAATTTTTTGTCATAATCTTATCGTCGTTAAACGTATCCATAAATTCCACGAACCGACACTTCGCCGGAATTGATTTCTCGTATCTCTCCGGAATCCATCCTCACCAGCAGCGCTCCAAGTTCCGTTATCCCAAGGCAATGGCACTGCACATCCTTAGTCTGCCGGAACTTCTCGTCCACCGCTTCCCTGGAAGCCACAACAGCTACCTTCCTTGTATCAAGGATCATAACTCTCTGACCCTTGTTCACAAGGCGAGCTTCGTACCCTTCCTTCAAAAGTGACATATCTCCGGTAGATTCAAACTTTTCATAGTTCTCCTCGAACCTTTCCATAACCCTGGCCACCAGAGTGCTTCGATCCACCCGAACACCGGTCTGGGTCAAAAGAGATCCTGCCACCTCTTTAATCTCATCCGGGAAATCCACCATGTTCACATTAATGCCAACACCAATGATTGCATCGTCGATTTCGCCTTCAGGTTTAAGGTGGAGCTCCGTCAGGATACCACAGACCTTCCTGCCTCCAAGAACTACATCGTTGGGCCACTTTATCCTACAGGACATTTCATCCTTTTCAATGCCATCAGCATGACATGTGTCTTGCGCCACAGGCTCCGACTTCTCGATTGCAGTCTTCGTCTGCCTGTCCGGATTCAGAGATGCACTCTCTCCCAGCGCCAGCTCAATCCCTTCTGCAACGGAAAGTCCCATCACCAGCGTCAGCATCGGAATCCTCTCGATTCCAACTCCGGGTCTTAGCACAAGACTCATAGCAATATTGGTTCCTGCGGGAGTCTCCCATCCTCTTCCGTTGGACCCCCGGCCTGTCTCCTGCTTATCAGCAACAACCAGAGTTCCGTTTTCCGCTCCCTCTTTAGAAAGCGCCCTTGCGTCGTTGTTGGTGGAGCCCGTCACATCCTTATATACAATCATGCGGGCAGCCCACTTGGTATTAAGCTGCCCAGCTATCATCTCACTACTAAGCATATCAATATTTCTCACATCACACATCAGTCAAGCCAAAGCCATCAAAGGCCTGGCTCCCGCCTTTTTCACTCTGCTTTCTTCAGCGTAGCAAGCATAACAGCCTTTATGGTGTGCATACGGTTCTCTGCTTCCTGGAAGACGATGGACCTGTCTGACTCAAATACCTCATCAGTTACTTCCATCTCATCAAGGCCGTACTTCTCCTTGATCTCTTTTCCGATGCCTGTGTTCAGGTCGTGGAAAGAAGGCAGACAGTGCATGAATACTGCCTGGTCTCCGGCATTCTTCATCACATCCATTGTTACACGATAAGGCTCAAGGTCTTTTATTCTCTCTTCCCAAACCTCGTCAGGCTCACCCATGGATACCCAGATGTCTGTGGAGATAACGTCAGCACCCTTTGTGCCTTTCTTTACATCCTCTGTAAACTCCAGTGTTGCCCCGGTCTCATCAGCAATCTCCTGGCAGGTATCTATAAGCTCTTTTGATGGGAAGTATTTCTTATTGGAAACAGCCACAAAGTGCATACCCATCTTAGCGCACATAACCATAAGGGAATTTCCTGTGTTGTATCTTGCATCTCCAAGGTAAGCAAGACGGATGCCCTTTAGATGTCCAAAATGCTCTTTGATGGTCAGAAGATCTGCCAGCATCTGTGTGGGATGGAACTCATTCGTAAGGCCGTTCCATACAGGCACTTTGCTGTAGTCTGCTATATTCTCAACTATCTCCTGTTCAAAGCCTCTGTACTCAATGCCATCAAACATGCTGGCAAGAACACGGGCTGTATCTGCAATGCTCTCCTTTTTGCCGATCTGTGAATCAGTGGGATTAAGGTATGTTGTTCCCATTCCAAGATCGTGAGCTGCAACTTCGAAGGCGCATCTGGTACGGGTGCTGGTCTTCTCAAATATAAGAGCAATATTCTTGCCCTTAAGCTCATCATGAAGAATACCCTTTTGCTTCTTGTCCTTTAGCTCTGCAGCCAGGTCCACAAGATAGGAAATCTCTTCAGGTGTAAAATCCAATAGTTTCAGAAAATCACGTCCGTACAAATTCATACCAGGCACCTCCTCAAAAGCAAAAATATAGTACGCAAGCATCCATTCGCTTGCCGGTCTTGTGCTACAAAAAGGGACTGCAGTTTCCTGCAATCCCCTACATTCTATCACATATGTGTTTTCAAGTGCACCCCCAAGTGGCGCTACTGGCTCTTTTTACCAGAAAACGTGAGCTCCGATTATGATTCCGTCACGTCCGTTGGCTCTTCTGAAGTGGAGAGCTGAACCAACTGTGGTCTCGCCATTGATGGCTGCCTGTGCTGCCTGGATGTTGCTGTCGCTTATCTTTCCGCTGTTGTAAACCCTAGCAACTGTACCGTTAAGTGCTGGTGTAAACTGACCTGATGCATAGATTACGCCGTAAATACTGTTAGGATAAGCACCGCTCTTAACACGGTTAAGAACAACTGCACCAACTGCAACCTTTCCTTCGTAAGGCTGGTTACCTGCTTCGCACTGGATAAGTGCTGCCAAAAGCTTAACCTCATCAGCATCTGCAGCAACTGCTCCGCGGTTCTTTGTAAGGGAAGCCTTCTTCTCAGCTGCCTCACGGATCTTGATGGCCGCGATTGTCTCACCCTGGTCGATCTTAAATGAGGTTGTTACATAATCAGCCTGAACATATCCTGTCTCATCGTTGTAATCAACGGTAACCCATCCGTCGCCGTTATCCTCGATAAGGTCAACAAATGCGTTCTCTGTAAGGACTCCAAGAACCTCTGCATCTGATGAAGCCTCTGCTCTTACATTAAGAGCACTGTTGTTGCTGGTGACAATCTGCTTTCCTACGTCCTGTGCCAGCGCTTCTGCATCCTCATCAAACAGAAGGTACTCATCCTTGGCCCATCCGATCAGGTCTCCTGACTGAATCTTGGTCCATCCGTCCTTCCTGTCTAAAATCTTTCCGCCGCAATCCTTGTAAAGAACTCCGACCTTAATGCTGTCTTCCTTGGGTTCTTCCCTGACGTTCATCGCTGTGCTGACATTTGCCATTACCAGAGTAGATTCTTCTTTCTCAGAAGTGTCCTCACTGCTGGAAGCTGCTGATGAACTTTCTGCGCTCTCAGCCACGATGACCTCCGTAGCCTTGGCATCAAGACCAAGCGGAGCGACGGGACTCAAAATATTTGATATTCCTGTTGCAAGATCTAAATAGCTCGCTGTGCTTCTTGCCTCTACTGTTAACCCCTGGCCAAAGAAGATAATGAGTGCAAGTGCAATTGATGCCACCTGCTTAAGTACGCCAGAAGATAACTTTGATGCATTTTTCATACCTTTGCTATCCTCTTAGATTTTAATTGTTACAAGTTTGTTGCAACTTGTTAAGAAAAAACTCCGAAAGCTATGTTAGCAAAGATATTAGTATTTGTCAAATTTTGAGACATTTTCTTTCAAAAAACCATGGATTTTAGAGGCTTCTGCTCTTGTCAATGCAGGCAGTTACTGCATCCATCACGGTTCCGCGGAAACCATTTTCCTCAAGCACCTTCACTGCTTCAATTGTGGTACCTGCAGGTGAGCAAACCATGTCTTTAAGCTCTCCCGGGTGCTTACCGGTCTCTAAAACCATCTTGGCTGAGCCAAGTACAGACTGAGCAGCGAATTCATAGGCTTGTTTCCTGGGCATTCCGCCTGCTACTGCTGCGTCCGCCATGGCCTCTATGAATAAAAAGACATATGCCGGAGATGAACCACTTACGCCTACAACAACGTCCATCAAAGACTCCGGAACTGTGTATGCTTTTCCAAAACTCTCCAATAGTTCGATAACAAAATGGAAATCATCGTCTGACACCAGATCATTTCTGCAGACTGCTGAACAACCCTCACCAACAAGAGCAGGAGTGTTAGGCATTACTCTGATGATCTTTGTAGGTTTTTCAAACTCATTTGCAAGCCACTGGATAGTCTTTCCTGCAGCGATGCTGACAATGATCTTATTCTCATCAACGCTGTCCATGATGTCTGCGATGACAACCTTGAGATACTGAGGCTTAACAGCCAGCACGATAATGTCTGATTCCTTGGCAACTGCCTCATTGGAGCTTCTTGTCTGGATGCCGTACTTCCCTGCGATCTTCATGCAGGTGTTCTCAGTCCGGGCGGTTCCGATGATCTCATTAGGCCCCACAAGGCCCTTCTGAAGCATTCCGCCAATCATTGCCTTTGCCATGTTTCCCAGTCCGATAAATCCGATGGTCATTTCATTACCCCCTTCTTTGTCTTGAAGCTTCAAACGTAAGGATCGCTGATGATGTTGCTGCGTTCATTGACTCAACCTCACCCTTCATAGGGATCAGCACGTAGGTCTCAGCTGCATCAGCAGTCTCATCTGTAAGTCCCTTGCCCTCATTTCCGATAAGGAAGGCAGTGGGCTGTTTATAGTCGAACTCGTCATAGTTTTTTTCCCCCTTAAGGTGGGCTGCGTAGGTATGTATGCCCTTGTCCTTAAGCTCTTTTACCATGTCGGGAACACTGTCTACATATATGAATGGCATTCTGAAAATGGAGCCCATGGTGGATCTGATGACCTTTGGGTTGTAGATGTCTGCACAGCCCTTGCCCATAATGACGCCTGTGACTCCTGCGCCCTCTCCGCTTCTTAGCATGGTTCCAAGGTTTCCCGGATCCTGTATGTTCTCAAGCACCAGCAAAAGAGCTGCTGCCGTCTCGCCACACTCCTGGTTGTATCCTTCAATAACCTCCTCCAGAGTGTATTCGTACTGCCTGATGACCGCAAGAACTCCCTGAGGCGTCTGGGTGTCACTCATCTTCTTCATGACTTCCTCAGAAACAGTCTCTGCGCCATATCTCCAAAGGATCTCCTTGTCGTCCTCGCTGGCGCCGTCCACGAATCTCTCTGTGACGTACACCTCCTCAACCTGGAGAACAGGAGCTTCCCTGAGCATCTTCATTCCTTCTATTACATATACCTTTTCTTCGCGGCGGGCCTTGCTCTTTTCCACAAGGGTCACAACCCTGCGAACCCGGTCGTTACTGGTGCTGGTAATCATTTTAATCTCTTCCTCTTGGTATTTTTATGAGTAGAAATAGTATAGCACAAAAAACCGGGGCTGGTATAAAACCAGCCCCAGATTTAGCAAATTCATATCCCCCGGATATCAGTTCTTTACAACAAGCTTTCCACCACGCTTTGATACAACGTCGAAGATAACAGCTGCAAGAAGAACGACACCCTTTACAACCTTCTGCATGTTGGCATCTACGCCCATAAGTGACATACCAAGGTTGATAACACCCATAAGAACCGCACCGACAATAACCCCGGGAACTGTACCGATTCCACCGTAAGCAGATGCTCCACCGATGAAGCAGGAACCGATAGCGTCCATCTCATAGTTCTGGCCATAGGTTGGCTGAGCTGATGTAAGTCTTGCGATTGTGATCATTCCTGCCAGGGCTGCAAGGAATCCCATGTTTGTGTAAGCAAGGAAGTAAACCCTGTTTGTGTCGATACCTGAAAGCTTTGTAGCCTTCTCGTTACCACCTACTGCATAGAAGTAACGTCCAACTGTTGTGTTGGAGGTGATGTAACCATAGATAAGTACTACGATCAGAACCCATATAAGAACTGAAGGAATACCTTTGTGCTGTGCGAGCTTGTATGCGAAGAGAACAAGTACACCAGCTAAAACGATAACCTTAAGCGCGAAGGTCCATACAGGCTCAAGATCATAGCCTGAGCTCTTTTTCTTGATACGGCCCATTACCTGAAGGATAACCAGAATTGTTGCTGCAACGATTCCACCAAAGAGACATGTAAGGTTAAGTGATGCTCCACCGAACAGGTCAGGAATGTAGCAGTCAGCTCCACCACCGAAGAGGTTTACGAAGCTTGTCTTATCCTTGATTGAAACGGTAAGTCCGTTAAGTACTACGTTTGAAAGTCCTCTGAATGCAAGCATTCCTGCCAGTGTTACGATGAAAGGAGGAATTCTGACAAAAGCGATCCAGAAGCCCTGGAAAGCACCGATGGTGGTTCCGATGAGGATCATGATGAGAATTGCCAGAGGTACAGGAACGTTGTGGTTAACCATTAAGATGGCACCAACTGCACCAACGAAGCAGACAACTGATCCAACTGAAAGGTCGATGTTACCACCGGTTAAGATACAAAGCAGCATACCTGTTGCAAGAACGAATACGTATGCGTTCTGTGAAATCAGGTTAGATACGTTCATGGGAAGCAGGATTGCACCACCTGTCTGCCATGAAAAAAATCCAAGTACAATGAGAAGAACAATTATCATTGTATTCTTTTTCAAAAATCCTAAAACTTGATCCTTACTCATGATTCTCCTCCTTATTACCAGATGACTGTAAGATATAAGTCATGATCTTTTCCTGGGTCGCATCCTTTGCATCAAGCTCCCCAACTATTTTTCCTTCGTTCATAACGTAGATTCTGTCGCACATTCCCAGAATCTCAGGAAGCTCTGAAGAAATCATGATGACTGATTTACCCTCAGCTACCAACTGGTTGATGATACAGTATATCTCGTACTTGGCACCTACATCGATACCTCTTGTAGGTTCGTCCAGAATAAGGATGTCAGGATCTGCAAACATCCATTTTGCCAAAAGAACTTTCTGCTGATTTCCGCCGCTTAGGTTACCAACGTTCTGCTCAACAGTAGGACACTTTGTCTTAAGTTTCTCCTTGTAATCAACTGCTACCGAGTACTCTTTATGTTTGTCGATTACCTTGTTATGGCTTACCTCTTCAAGGTTAGCCAGGGTTGTATTGATCTTTATGGGATTGGACAGGATAAGTCCATTTCCCTTTCTATCTTCTGTAACATAAGCCAGTCCATGCTTGATTGCGCTCTGAACTGTGTTTAGCTGTACTTCTTTTCCATTGATAAAAGTCTGACCCGATATATTTTCCCCGTAGCTTTTTCCAAATACGCTCATGGCAAGCTCTGTTCTTCCAGCACCCATAAGTCCTGAAATACCAAGAACTTCACCCTTTCTAACGTTAATGTTAACGTTATCTACTACTTTTCTCTCTTTCTGTAACGGATGATATACGTTCCAGTTCTTTATCTCCATCATTACTTCGCCGATGTGAGGCTCTCTCTTAGGGAATCTGTCTGAAAGCTCACGACCAACCATTCCCTTGATGATACGGCTCTCTGAGAAGTCATCAACCCCCTTGGTGAGCGTCTCGATTGTCGCACCGTCTCTGATAACAGTGATCTTATCAGCTACATAAGAAACCTCATTGAGCTTATGAGAAATAATGATAGAGGTAAGTCCTCTTTCTGCCTTCAGCTTAAGAAGCAGGTCAAGAAGTGCCTTTGAATCTGTCTCGTTAAGTGAAGATGTGGGCTCGTCCAGGATAAGGAGCTTAGCATCCTTTGAAAGAGCCTTAGCGATCTCAACCAGCTGCTGTTTACCAACACCGATGTCCTTGATGAGAGTCTGTGTGCTCTCGTGAAGTCCTACAACATCCAGGAACTCTCTGGACTTTTTGTTGGTCTCATTCCAGTTGATCTTAAGCTTTGACCCTCTCTCGTTTCCGAGGAACATGTTCTCAGCGATGGTCATGTAAGGGATAAGTGCCAGCTCCTGATGGATGATAACTATACCCTTTGCCTCACTGTCTTTGATCTGATTAAACTGGCAAACATTGCCATCATAAATAATATCGCCCTCATATGAACCAAATGGATATACACCACTAAGTACGTTCATAAGGGTTGATTTTCCTGCACCATTCTCTCCAACCAGGGCGTGGATCTCGCCTTGTTCTACCTGAAGATTTACATTGTCTAAGGCTTTAACACCAGGGAAGGTCTTGGTGATATTTTTCATTTCCAGTAATATCTGTGCCACTATGCCCTCCTCCATTCTTTACGATCTATATTTGAGCGAACGCAAGGCGGGTCATTAGGGCCCGCCTTTTTGTTCTTTTTGGAAAAAATAAGGGGTTTACTTAAGCTGATCTTCTGTGTAATAACCAGAGTCGATAAGGAGCTCTTTGTAGTTATTAACGTCTGCGAATACAGGCTCGCAAAGGAATGAAGGAATAACGCCTGTGCCGTTGTCATAGGTCTTTGTATCATTTACAGGAGCATCTGTGCCCTTCATGATAGCGTCAACCATCTCAACTGTCTTAGCTGCAAGTGTACGTGTATCCTTGAAGATAGACATTGACTGCTTTCCAGCGATCATGTTCTTAACGTTAGCAACGTCACAGTCCTGACCTGTGATGATTGGCCAATCACCTGTGTAGTTAGCTTCAAGAGAGTTTGTTACACCAAGAGCTGTTGAGTCGTTTGAGCAAAGAACTGCGTCAAGCTTTGTTCCATCAGCGTAGTTAGCAGAGATGATAGCATCCATTCTTGACTGAGCATTCTCTGTTGACCAGTTAGCTGTAGCAACGTTATCGAAATCAACCTGTCCGGACTTAACAACGAGCTTGCCATTGTCAATGTATGGCTTAAGAACGTCGATAGCACCGCCGTAGAAGAATCTAGCGTTATTGTCACCAGGGTCACCAGTGAAAATCTCAAGGTTGAAAGGACCAGCTGCGTTGTCGAGGTCAAGCTGCTGCTTGATGTACTCGCCCTGCTTTGTTCCAACCATGTAGTTATCGAATGTTGCGTAGTAAGAAACAGCGTCTGAGTTCATGATAAGACGGTCATAAGCGATAACCTTGATTCCTGCTTCCTTAGCCTGAGCAAGAACTGTTCCAAGTGAATCACCATCGATAGATGCGATTACGAGAACCTGTGCGCCAGATGAGATCATGTTCTCGATCTGTGATACCTGAGTAGCGATATCGTTTGATGCATACTGAAGGTCAACCTCATAGCCTGCTGCCTTGAGCTGCTCTTCCATGTTAGCACCGTCCTGGTTCCATCTCTGAAGGTCCTTTGTAGGCATTGCTACACCAACCTTGCCTGATCCGCCAGCTGACTCTGTTGCTGCAGGTGCTTCTGTTGCTGCAGGCTCTGAAGCAGGTGCCTCAGTTGATGCTGCAGGAGCAGCGCCGCCGCATCCTACAAGAAGAGATGCTGCCATAACAGCTGAAAGAATACCACTTAAAAGTTTTTTCTTCATTTGAAGATCCTCCCTTTAAAAATGAATTGTTTATTGCAGACCACAGTCTGCTTCCTACGTGAAAACTGTAACATATAACGACTAGTAATGATTTACGACATATAGCATATTTTTAAGTTGTTCCTAGCAATAAAAAAAGCTGTACTAGCATTTTTTTGCTAGTACAGCACATATTGCAACAAAATTTTGCTACTCATCAGTTAGATTGAAATTTCGTTACATTCAGGTACACGTCCTCACGCAGGTGAAAGCCGCTCTTTATGATGACTTCGTCAATGTTTTCCTTGGAAACTGCCACAGGTTCTATCTTAAGATAAGGTATGGTCTTGGCTCCATCATAGTAGATGGACATCTCCTCACCCTCCAGTTCCTTATCCTCTGCCAGGGCAACTGCTGCCTCTGCTGCCTTCTGGGCCAGCTTCTCGATAGGCTTATACACCGTCATCAGCTGTGTGCCTTCCACTATTCTCTGGCAGGCCTCCAGATCTGCATCCTGTCCAGTCACAAGCTTTTTTCCCGCAAGACGCTTCTCAGAAAGGGCATATACTACTCTGCTTGCCAGGTCGTCGTTTCCACACATGATGGCATCTGCCTCACTGACCTTATCCAGGTGCTTATAGACATAATCTCCCGCCAGCTCAGCCTTCCAACCGTCGCAGTAATATTCGTCCAGGATCTCGTTGCCGTTCTTTTCCATAACGGAAGTAAAGCCAGCCACTACCATAGGCACGTTCTGATCCTTGGGAGAGCCATTGATCACAACTACCTTCCCATCGGTAAGCCCGGCATCCACCATAGCTTCGCCCATGAGCTCACCAACCTTTGTATTGTCAAAAGAAACATACAGATCCGCTGCAGCATTTGGAATTGCCCTGTCATAGGCGATCACCTTTATTCCTGCATCCTGGGCCTTCTTAACGGAATCCACCAGCGCCTCTGCGTCGATGCTGATGATGACAATGACATCCATTCCCTTCTTTATAAAGTACTCAATCTGCTGTTTTTGCTGTTCCACATCCCCGTTGGCATTCTGAACATTGACCTCTGCCCCCAGCTCTTTTGCCGTGGAAACAAAGGCGTCCCTGTCCCTCTGCCATCTCTCGATAACAAAGGAATCAAAGCACATGCCTATCTGCACTTTGTCCTGCTCATCTTCTCCGGCAGACTTGTTCCCCTGGGCGCTGCTTCCACATCCTGTCAGCATAGCCATACTCAGGAAAAGAGCTATCGCCCTCTCTGCAAGCTTACATAACCTTCTCTTCATACCCGTCTCTCCAAGTTCAGCACTTTTCTTTGTATTCAGTAGGAGTTACCCCCACGTTCTTCTTAAAACTCCTGCTGAAGTAGTTGGGATCCGTATATCCACAGGAAACACAGATCTCTTTTATAGAAAGGTTCGTGGTCTCCAAAAGCTCTTTTGCCTTATCGATCCTGATGTTGGTCAGGTACTCAATGAAGTTAAGGCCGCTCTCCTCCTTGAAGACCTTGCTGAAATAATAGGGTGAAATGTTCACAACCCTGGAAACATCGTCCAGGGAAATATCCTTGTCATAGTGGTCCTCGATGTACTTCTTGGCATTCCTTATGATGTCTCCGGACCTCTCCTCGCGCTTGCTGACTACGTTTCTGCAGGCGCTGACGATCTTGTCCGTAAACCAGGTCCTGATCTCCTCGGGAGTTTCCAGTTCCATGATCTGAGGAAGGTAATCCTTTCTTCCGGAGTAGTGATAGGTCTGGCCGCCGTTCTGATAGGCCAGGTGCTCAGCGTAAAGGGCAAACTCCAGGGCCTTCAGCCTCATGGACATCAGGTCTCCATCAACTGCTCTCTGGCACATCCAGTCTGCATACTTCTCTGTCATCACCTGAGTCTCGTTCAAATCTCCTTTGGCAATTGCCTCAAAAAGAGGCTTTTCCATGTTCTTGGGATAGTCATCCTCGTAGTCACAGCTGATGACCAGATCATCCACGTGAGCAACAGAACCGGTTGTAGCGATAAGGGCGTTGAGCGCCTCCCTGTAGGAATCCCCAAGTTCCCTAAGGGGCTTAACTCCGCCGATGCCGACTCTGAAGCTGATGTCGGTCTTCTTCCGAAGAGCTCTCACCAGATCTCTTGCCCTTTCAATAAGGTCAGTTCTTTCGTTGTACTCCAGCTTCTCCTCGCTGCAGGGGATCAGTATCGCAATCTTGTTGGACATGACGTTACCGACCTTGCACTTGAAAAGAGATTTTACCTCCTCACGGATCTCGTGGTACTTGCCGGAGATCTTTACTGAGGTTCCGATGGCGTTGGTCATTCGGTTTCCCTCTTGAGAGTCTCCGCAGACCAGAGCCATCATGTATCCGAAGTTTTCATTGATGCTAAGGATTGTCCTGTAGCTGTCGATGTCTTCATCAAAATGTTCCTGCAAAAGTATGTCGTAGATAAGACCGTTCTCGATAATGGGCTCTACGGTCTCAAGTTTCTCTTTTATAAGAAGCTCGTTGCTTCGCTTTTCTCTTTCGCCGTCGATCTGGTCCATAGCTCTTTTCAGAACTGATATGACCTTGGTCTTCTCCATGGGCTTGGTTATGTATTCCATAACTCCCAGGGCTATAGCTTCCTTGGCGTAGTCAAACTTGTCGTAGGCGGACATGACGATGAAGACTGTGTTGGTGCAAAAAGCCTTCATCTCCTTGATTGCATCAATGCCGTTAATGCCGGGCATGTGGATGTCGATCACTGCTATGTCAGGCCTAAAGCGCTCCGCCAGCTCGATGACACTTCTGCCACTTTTTGCGCACTCTACCTGGCAGCTGTCACCGAATTCTTTTTCTATTATGAACTTCATGGAGTCGATAACGATTCCCTCGTCATCAGCGACCATCACTCTATACATTCTTTTCCTCCAATGGAAGGTAAATTATTACTTCACAGCCCTTGTTCTCACCGTGACTGATGATGCGAAGGGCGTCGTCATTGTTTGCAAATATCCTGATCCTTGAGATAACGTTGTCCATTCCGATTCCGTTGTTGTCGTAGCTGTCCTCAATGTGGTCAAAGCTTCCGCTAAGGAGCTGATCTATGGTCTCCTGGCTGATGCCCTTTCCGTTATCCCTGATGCTGATGCATACATTGGAATCCTCACGGTAAACACGAAGCGTTATCTTGCCTTCACCAGCCATCTCTCTGATGCCGTGATTTACTGCGTTCTCAACGATTGGCTGCAGGATCATGCTTGGCATAACGTGGTCTAAAAGTCTTTCATCAACCTGCTTCTCGTAGCCGATATCTCCGGAAAATCTTACGTTCAAAATCTGGATATAATTGTCAACCAGGGTAACTTCATCCCTGATGGTCACGTCATTTTTCTGGCTCTGTACATTATACCTGAAAAAGTCTGCTACAGTCTGCACATATTCATAGGTCCTGTCAGCCCCTTCCATCATAGCAAGCTGGGCTCCGGCATTTAAGGTATTGAACAGGAAGTGCGGATTTATCTGAGCCTGAAGGTATTTTAGCTGGGCGTCTTTAAGGTGAGCTTCCATCAAAAGCTCTTTTTCCTGCATGTAACGCTCCTTCTCCATACTCTCTTTTAACTTCTCGATGTAGTCCTTGATGCTGACCACCATCTTGTTGAAGGCGTTGATTACTATTCCAACCTCGTCGTGATAAAGAGCTGGCGGGATGTTGGCGTCAAAGTTTCCGCCTGCCACCTCGTCTGCGGAATCAGCCAGGTTCTTAAGAGGCATGATGATAGTCTTTACAAAACTGGATACCACAATAACATTTCCTATCATTATAAGGGTCATTACCGTGATGGCTATGGTCTCAAATCTTCTGAATGCCCTGGTGAGCGCCAGGTAGTTTTCGGAGTTGATTACAAAGAGCTCCAGGTTAAGGCTGGTGATATAGTCATCAATATCCTCATAGAGTCTTGTACTACTCTCATAGTAGGTCCTGTATTTTTCTACATTTCTTCCTCTCTTGGCCTCAATGGTCTGGGCAACCTCATCCAGATAGTTCTGGGACATGTTCCTGATATTCCTCTCCATTCGGTTGAAGGAAAGATCAGTCACGGTATCATCCAGGGTCTGGATCAGATCCGAGAAGGTCTGGGCATCCCTGTAATAATCCTCCAAAGACTCACTGGTCTTGGAGCTTAAGTACACGGTCATGGAATCCTGAACACTGGTAAGGGCCTCTGACAACTGATTCAGATAACGGTTGTCCTGATACACCAGCTCCATATCCCGTGACATGCTGTTAATACCAAGGATCAAAAAGATATTTACGATGAAGATAATGATGTTAACAAAGACGCAGACGCTTATGATCTTATACTGAAGGGGACGGTTTAAGAATTTATTCATCTTCCTCCTCCTTCAAAAAATCTGCAACGTTGTCCTGATTGATAAGGGTCACGTCCGCAAGATAGTATTCACTTGTGTTTCCAAACTCATAGTAGTCAGAAAGGGCTGATACGCTGTACTGCCCTAGCTGTGCAGCATCAATGGCGATGGTTGCATAGACGCCCCCACGCTCAATGGCATTAACTATTGCCTCAGAGTCATAGTAGCCAAGGATACTCACTTCTCCTACCTTATTAAAGTCAACTACTGCCTGATAGGTACATACAGTGCTAAGCTCGTTAAGGCATACTATTACATTGGGAATATCATCACCAAGGAAGATATCCCTTATGGACTCCTCCACGGAAAAGTTGTTGGTATTGTCTACTGCGACGATGGATACAGCAAACTCTGAGTCCGTTACGTTGTTCTGATTTATCGCATCCTGAAGGCCCGAGATGATGATGTTCTGTCCTGCATCCTGAGCGTCAGCTCCAACAAGGACTGTGATCTTGACCTGAGTTCTGTCTTCTATGGTCTCAGACTCTATAAGCTCTTCACGTCTCTTTTCCTTGATGATATCAATGATCTGGCCGCCGTACATCTTGCCGATACTGTAACTTCCGACGCCCACAAAGCTGAGTCTGTCTGACTTGGTGCAGTCTCCATAAAGAGTAACTACCGGGATTCCTGCATCCACGGCCTTATTGATGAGCCTTGACATCTCCAGGGTCTCACTGGCATAGACGATGATTCCGTCAACCTTGGAAGCAATGGCGATTTCCATCAGTTCCTCCTCAGAGTAGTCCTTGGAAAACTGTTCGCCAAAAAGCTCCACATAAATGTTTTCTTCCTGGGCAGCTTCGAAGGCGCCACTGTACACCGACTTCCAGAAGTCTGACTTATAGTTGTCGGTTATCATGACGTAGTACTTGTCGTAAACCCTTGACTCTGCCTGCTTAACCGGATCTGATTTGTAGAACCTGAAAAAAAGTGCCCCTGCGATGAGAGTCACCAACATGAATACCAGAGTCAGCATCAGAATGAGATACTGCCTGCCTATTTTTTTCTTGTAGATTTCTTCTTCCCCAATAATACTCATAAGGAAATTTTAGCAGATGCCCCCAAATAGAAAAAGTGGACTTTATTGTTTTGGTAAAAACCATAGCAAAAAAATCCACTCACTGTGTTCTGTATTAAGTAATTAAAGGATACGAGCGATCTCGTACATGTACTCGTTGATGTTCTTCTTCATTGCAAGAGCCTCGTCGATATCGTAATCAACGAACTGTCCGTTGCGGTAAGCAACTACACGGTTTGTCTTGCCTGCTGTAAGAATATCTGCTGCGTAGCATCCCATCATTGATGCATATACACGGTCCTTACATGTTGGGCTACCACCACGCTGCATGTATCCAAGGATTGAAGCTCTTGTCTCAAGACCTGTAGCAGCCTCGATACGACGGGCCATAGATGTTGAATGTCCGATACCCTCAGCATTGATGATGATGTGATGTGTCTTACCCTTCTTACGGTTATCGATGATGTTATCGATAATGCGCTGCTCGTTGTAGTCATACTTCTCAGGAAGAAGGATGTCATCAGCACCATTAGCGATTGCGCACCAAAGAGCGATATATCCTGCGTGACGTCCCATAACCTCAACGATACTTACTCGCTCATGAGATGATGATGTATCACGGATCTTGTCGATAGCTTCCATAGCTGTGTTGATGGATGTATCGAAACCGATTGTGTAGTCTGTACATGTGATATCCAGGTCGATAGTTCCGGGAATTCCTACTGTGTTGATGCCCTGAGCTGAAAGCTTCTGAGCTCCGCGGTAAGAACCATCTCCACCGATAACTACCATTCCATCTATTCCATACTTACGGCATATCTCAGCGCCCTTAGCCTGACCTTCAGGTGTTGTGAACTCCATGCAACGTGCTGTTCCAAGGATTGTACCACCACGCTGAATGATATCTGCAACGCTCCTTCTGTCCATGTCGATGATCTCCTCATTAAGAAGACCCTGATATCCCTTCTTGATACCCTTAACCTTAAGGCCGTTAGCAAGGGACTTACGAACAACTGCACGGATCGCAGCATTCATTCCAGGTGCATCGCCACCACTTGTAAGTACGCCGATTGTCTTGATCTGCTTTGCCATAATTAATTCCTCTCGTTACATTATTAACGTTTCTAACTTTATTATACTAGCGCAAACACTTTTTTTCTGCAATGAAAATTTTACTGAACTTTGATGTTTTCCTCACCAAAGGCATCGCGAAGCGTATCAAGGAAAGCTTTGTCGGCCTTTACAGAGAACTGTCTGCCGTACTTTTTAACCTGCCTTGTATCTGTGAGATAAACAGCTATCTCATCGGATCCGTCACTTCCTGCAATGAGGGTGTCAATCTTGCCGGAAACAGCATCAAATGCAGCCTTGTCAGGAAGCCTTATCCAAACTGTCTTCGGAACCTCTTCGAAGGTAGTGATGCGGTTGGCGATCAGCTTGGCATCCCTATCCTCCTCCACAGAAACCTTTCCTTCTATAAATACCTTGGCGTCGGCATTAAGCCTTGGGGCATTGGCCTCGTAGGCCTTAGGGAATACAATGACTTCCACAGCACCCACCATGTCTTCCAATGTAATGAAAGCCATGATCTGGTCATTTCTTGTGTACTTTATCTTCTTATCTGTAATGATACCGCCGATCACTGCATTTGCATCATGCCTTACAGCAGGCGCCTCGCCATCTTCTCCAATATAGAAGTCCGTGGTGGTGTTGGTGATCTTTCTTTTCCAAAGATCCATGTACTCCTCAAGAGGGTGACCTGAGACATAGAACCCCAGAACTTCCTTCTCAAACTCAAGAAGCAGCTCCTTGTCAAACTCACCCACGTCAGGAAGCGGGATCTCATACTGGCTCTTATTTTCAGCTCCTGCTATATCAAAAAGAGATATCTGTCCGGCCATACTGTTCTTGCCGGCGTTATGGAGCTGATCCATGATCTGGCCGTAGATGGTCATCTTCTGCTTACGGGTTCCCTTGAAGCAGTCGAAGGCACCGGCCTTGATAAAGTTCTCTATGGCACGCTTGTTAACATCTGCGCTTCCATCCTGCATTCTGGTAAGGAAGTCGTTAAGGTCTTTAAACTGGCCTCTTGCCGCGCGCTCTTTTACTATAGCGGAAATGACCGGGCGTCCGACACCCTTTATGGCTGTCAGGGCATAGCGGATGACCTTCTTCTTGCCGGGAGCAGTTGTGATGACACTTCCTGGGATTGGCTTATCGCCTTCCTCCGCGTCAATCTCTGCAACGGAAAAGCCCTCGTAACCCTCGTTGATATCAGGTGGCATAAGCTTTATTCCCATGTTGCGGCAGCTCATGATGTAGCCGGAGACTTTGCCGGAGTTATCGATAACTGAAGTCATCAGCGCTGCCATGAACTCAACAGGATAATAGTACTTAAGCCAAGCAGTCTGAATAGCAACTACCGCATAACAGGCTGCGTGGGATTTGTTGAAGGCATACTTGGCGAAATCCATCATGGAATCGTAGATGGCGTTGGCCACCTCAGAACTGATGCCCTTTGATGCACAGCCGGGAACGCCTTCTTTGGGATTACCGTTTACAAAGTTGGCGCGCTCCTGCACCATGACATATTCTTTTTTCTTACTCATGGCACGGCGAACCAGGTCCGCACGTCCCAGGGTATATCCGCCCAGCTGCTGAACGATCTGCATAACCTGCTCCTGATATACGATACAGCCGTAGGTGGGCTTCAGGATTGGCTCAAGCTCAGGAGTCTGATAGGTGATGGAGCTGGCGTCGTTCTTTCCTGCAACATATTTCGGAATGAAGTCCATTGGTCCCGGACGGTATAAAGATACTCCCGCGATGATATCCTCCAGTGACTGGGGCTTAAGTTCCTTCATGAAAGCCTGCATTCCTGCAGACTCCAGCTGGAATATACCGTCGCACTTTCCGCTTCCGATATAATTTAAGACATTCTGGTCATTGTAATCTATTTCATCTATATTAATGTAGTTTGCATCTCCGGGCTTTGCGCCAAGAGATCTGTTGGCAAAGTTAACAGCATCCTTGATGACGGTAAGGGTCCTAAGGCCCAAAAAGTCCATCTTAAGAAGTCCCAGCTCCTCAACAGTAGTCATGGTGAACTGGGTTGTGATGTTACCTTCTGCTGACCTGGAAAGAGGGATCAGATCCTCCGCCGGGTCACGGCAGATAACCACTCCCGCTGCATGGATGGAAGTATGGCGAGGAAGTCCCTCAAGCTTTTTACACATGTCGATGAGCTTATGGGTGGTTTCATCCTCCTCATACTGCTTACGAAGCTCGGGGTTCATCTCCAGAGCCTTTTCAAGAGTGATGTTCAGCTCTGTTGGCACCATCTTGGATATCTGGTCACCATAGCTGTAGGGAAGATCCATGACGCGGGCAACATCCCTGATAACACCCTTTGCAGCCAGTGTTCCGAAGGTGATGATCTGAACAACCTTGTCTGAGCCATACTTGCGGGTTACATAATCTATGACATCCTGCCTGTGTTCGTACTCGAAGTCCACGTCTATATCGGGCATGGATACACGCTCAGGATTAAGGAATCTCTCAAAGAGAAGGTCATACCTTATAGGATCGATATTTGTAATATGCATGCAGTAGGATACGATACTTCCTGCTGCAGAGCCTCTTCCCGGACCAACAGCGATACCATTCTCACGGCAGTAATTTATGTAGTCCCATACAATAAGGAAGTAATCCACATATCCCATTCGCTGGATTACAGAAAGCTCGTAGTCCAGGCGCTTTTTCAAAGTTCCGTCATCGTCGGGGTAGCGCTCCTTAAGACCATCGTCGCAAAGCTTGTTCAGATAAGACCAGGAATCATATCCTTCCGGCACTTCGAAGTGCGGGAGTTTGGTGACTCCAAATTCTATCTCTACATTACATCTGTCAGCAATCTTCTGAGTATTATCAATCGCCTGCTGCGCGTAAGGGAAAAGAGCTCTCATCTCTTCTTCGCTCTTTACATAGTACTGACCACCTTCGTAGCGCATACGGTCTTCGTCAGAAACCTTCTTGCCGGTCTGGATGCAAAGAAGAAGGTCATGGGCCTCAGCATCATCGGCATAGGTGTAGTGGCAGTCGTTGGTTGCAACCAGCGGAATATCCAGCTGATCAGACAAAGCAAGGAGTGTATTATTTACCATGCGCTGCTCGGGGATCCCGTGATCCTGCAGTTCAAGGAAAAAATTGCCATGGCCGAAGATAGCATCCAAACGCATTGCCGCCTCTTTTGCCTGGTCGTTCTTACCCTTTACGATGTTCCTTGGAATCTCTCCTGCGAGGCAGGCACTGAGAGCAATTATACCCTCGTGATATTTCTCCAAAAGCTCCATATCTACTCGGGGCTTATAGTAATAACCCTCAGTAAATCCGCGGCTTACGATGTGGGAAAGATTCGCATAGCCTGTGTTGTTCTCAGCAAGGAGCACCAGGTGGTAGTACCTGTCATCTGAGGCAGAAGTTTCTTTTTCAAAACGGGAGCCGGGAGCCACATAGACCTCGCACCCTATGATGGGATTGATTCCCTCTGCCTTGCAGGCCTTGTAGTAATCGATAACGCCGTACATAACTCCGTGGTCAGTAATAGCCCCGGCAGTCATGCCCAGGTCCTTAAGGCGCTTCACATATTCTTTTATCTTATTGGAACCGTCCAAAAGAGAGTACTCAGTGTGGACGTGAAGATGAGCAAAAGCCATTTTGTTCCCCCAATACCCGATTAATTCAATAGAAAGATTATAGCATACGGCAAGTGACATAAAAAGGACAGGCAGTCTAAGTGACCACCTGTCCATGACATTCTGTCGATATTTCTTTTACCAAATATTACTGTACTGCTGCCTTAAGCTCTTCAACCTTATCTGTCTGCTCCCAAGGAAGGTTCAGATCGTTGCGGCCGAAGTGTCCATAAGCTGCTGTCTGCTTGTAGATAGGACGACGAAGGTCGAGCATCTTGATGATTCCTGCAGGACGAAGGTCGAATACCTTTCTAACTGCCTCTGTAAGCTTCTCATTAGAAACCTTGCCTGTTCCGAATGTATCAACAAGAACTGATGTAGGCTGTGCAACACCGATAGCGTATGAAAGCTGGATCTCTGCTCTGTCAGCAAGGCCTGCTGCTACGATGTTCTTTGCAACGTATCTGGCAGCATATGCAGCTGAACGGTCAACCTTTGTGCAATCCTTTCCTGAGAAAGCTCCGCCGCCGTGACGAGCTGCTCCGCCGTAAGTATCAACGATGATCTTACGACCTGTAAGTCCTGCATCACCCTGAGGTCCGCCGATTACGAAACGGCCTGTAGGATTGATGAAGATCTTTGTGTTAGCATCAACCATTGTCTGGTCAACAACTGCATCGATAACGTACTTTCTGATGTCAGCGTGGATCTGCTCCTGAGTAACCTTCTCATCGTGCTGAGTTGAGATAACGATAGCCTCAAGTCTGATTGGCTTGCCGTTCTCATCATACTCTACAGAAACCTGGCTCTTTCCATCTGCGCGAAGGTAAGCAAGTGTTCCGTTCTTTCTAACCTCTGTGAGTTTCTTTGTAAGCTTGTGTGCAAGGCTGATAGCGTAAGGCATAAGCTCCTCAGTCTCGTTTGTAGCGTAACCAAACATCATACCCTGGTCGCCGGCACCAATTGCCTCAAGCTGCTCATCTGTCATGTTGTTCTCTCTAGCCTCAAGAGCCTTGTCAACACCCATAGCGATGTCTGCAGACTGCTGGTCAAGAGCAACCATAACTGCACATGTGTTTCCATCGAAGCCCTTTTCGGAGCTGTCGTAACCGATCTCGCAAACTGTCTCACGAGCGATCTTAGCATAGTCAACAACTGCTTTTGTTGTGATCTCACCTGTGATGAGAACGAAACCTGTGCAAGCTGTTGTCTCGCAAGCAACACGGCTCATTGGATCCTGTGCCATGCATGCATCAAGGATAGCATCAGAGATGTTATCACAGATTTTGTCGGGATGTCCTTCAGTAACTGATTCGGATGTGAAAATAAACTTATCCATTCTTTTTCCTTTCTTGCGCTTTGCGCCATAAAATAAGAAATCCGCTTGTTGCGTGCACAAACAAGCGGAACTGACCAATTTCAGATCCTCTTATTGCTCGTAAGGTTTCTGCAGTTGAAGCAGAAGCAGTTGCACGCTCAGGTTGGCACCTTCCTCATGATCCAAGGGGTTGCCGTGGCTTCACAGGTCCTATGTACCTCCACCACTCTGAATAAGAGAACTAGTTAAAATATAATTGCTAAGCGGACATATATCTGTCGTCCGTTAAGCAATGATACCCTATAGCATAAATAAAATCAATAGGATAATTTGAAAATTTTTGTTAATTATGGTATATTGGCCTTCGATGTTTCTTTTTATGGATGGGTCTCATCCATTTCTGCTCGGATTCTTCCGGCTTTTTCGCAGAAACATTCCATTATTAAAAGCTAGAGTGAGTGAATCTTTATTTCGGTTTTTATGAATTTTAAAAGGAGGAAAGTATTTGAATCAAACTGAATATTTTAAGGACCGTAAAGCTGTGCTAGAGAAGGAGATTGCGGAATTAGAGCGAGAGATAGCTCTTTTGCCGGAAGGGTGTTTGACAATCAGCAAACGACAGAGAAAAGGAAAGGAGTATATTTCATATTATAAAGAGGTCAAAACAAGCGAAGGAAAACAAAAAATATATCTTTCCAGAGAAAAGGTAGACGAAGCCAAGATTTTAGCGCTTAAGGCTTATAAGTGGAGAATGCTACAGGATAATAAAAATGAATTGGAAGCCATAAAACATTATCTGAAGTACAGGATTAACAGTCATTACCTGGAAATGCTAAATCCTTTATCGCCATACAGACCGTTGCTTGTCGACGGCAAAAGCACCCCGGAAATATGGGAATCAGAACCATATGAAAAGTCTAAGGATCATCCAGAACACCTGATAGTTAAGGCACCAAAAGGAGAATTTGTCCGTTCGAAATCAGAGGCAATGATAGCGCAGGTATTATATACCAAAGGCATCCCTTATAGATACGAAAACATTCATGATATAAATAGGGTAAGTATAGCCTCTGACTTCACTATTATGAATCCAAAGACAAGCGAAATAAAAATATGGGAGCATTTTGGATTATGCGACAAACCATATTATCAGTCCACGATAGACTTCAAGATGCATCACTATATTAGAGCTGGTTATCTTCCAGGCCATAACCTGATTCTTACTTATGAGGATGAAGCGCATCCACTAAGCTTTATCGAAGTTGAAGAACTTGTGAAGAAGCATTTTTCATGAGTCTTCTTATAAAAATGCTTATTTGACCGAAAAGTTTTATCGGAGATAAAGGGTACTAATGTGATTTTCATGGGTAAATAGATAAAAGAAACTAATTATTTGAAAAAGCAATCCAGATAGCAGCTAAAGGCAATGATTTTTTCATAGGTAAAAGGCAAAATAACATTTATGATACGAAAAGAGCTAAAGGAGAGCAATTAAGCAAACCATTTTTTCAGGGGTAAATCCAAAAACAAACTTCTTCAGATGAAAACGCTATAAGATGTCGCAATAAACTACGACTAATTTGAGGCCACCAATATACTAATTTGCATAAATCGCCCCAGGCGGTGGAAACCGAGGATCATTTGATCTTCAAACACACGCCTGGGGCGAAATAAATTTTTATGAAATTCGCAAAACTAGCGATATTTCAGCGCCGAAAACTACTGAAGCTGCTGCGCCATTGTTAGTCGTTGGCGTTGCCCTTGAAGATTACGATGCCTTTCTTCTTGAACTTCTTGGGGGCTTCGGAAGCTGCGCCATCGGATGCTGCGGACTTTGCACCGGGAGCTGCGTCACCGGCAGGTCTTCTGGCAGATGAGGTTGCTGCTCCGGGCCTTGCTCCGGGAGCTACACCTCCGGCAGATTCAGGTCTGCGAGCGGAAGAGGTTGCTGCTCCGGGTCTTACATCAGATGCTGATGCAGACTTTGTTGCTGCGCCGCCAGACTTAGCCGCAGCGCCAGCTCCTGCACTGCTAGCAGGCTTTCTGGTGATTCCGGCTTCCTTGGCCATCTGATCTACAACAGAGGTGCGCTTTGGAGCTGCCTTCTTCTCTTCCTTTACTGCCTTTGGAGCAGGTCTGGAAGCTGCCTTTGCTGCTGCCTCTGCAGCAACCTTGGCAGGATCCTGAAGCTTCATGGTAAGAGAGATTCTCTTCTTATCAAGCTCTACATCAAGAACCTGGACATCCACAATATCTCCAACACTGACAGCCTCAAGAGGATGCTTGATAAACTTGTCTGTGATGTGGGATACGTGTACCAGTCCGTCCTGGTGAACACCTATATCAACAAAACACCCAAAGTCGATTACGTTTCTTACTGTGCCCTTAAGGATCATGCCAGGCTTAAGATCCTTCATATCAAGGACATCGCTTCTAAGGATTGGAGCTGGCATGTTCTCACGAGGGTCACGGGATGGTTTCTCAAGCTCTGAGAGGATATCTGTAAGAGTGATCTCACCGATTCCCAGCTCCTGAGCAAGGGTCTTCTTCTCAGCCTCGGTAACCTTCTTGGAAAGAGATCCGGCCACCGCGCTACCTGCGCCTGTACCACCACCATTTCCACCAGCGCCATTTGCCCCGGAACCTGAGCCATTTCCGCCATTTCCATTTCCGCCCTTACCGGCATTCTTGCCACCAAAACCATCTGCTGAGCCAGCACCATCATCCACAACTGCAAGATCACTTCCTGCAAGAGCTGCTGCAAGGGCTGCTCCCATGGCTGTACTTGTATTACGGATAACCACCTGCTTAGGCTTCTTAGGTGGACGTGGCTTACTCTCTGACTTTGCTGCCGGCTTCTCAATAGCAGCCTTTGCAGCATTCTTCTGAGCTTCGCGAACATCATCAAAGGTGATGCCAAGCTTCTCCATGAGTTTCAAAGTAGCTTCGTAGGACTCAGGGTGAACACTGGTTGCATCAAGAGGATTCTCTCCGTCTGCGATCCTTAAGAATCCTGCACACTGCTCATAAGCCTTAGGTCCAAGCTTAGGTACATTCAAAAGCTCAGCACGGCTCTTGAACTTACCGTTCTCTTCCCTATAATCAACGATATTCTTAGCAATAACCTTGCTGATTCCTGAAATATACTGAAGAAGTGGAGCTGATGCAGTATTGAGGTCAACACCAACCTTGTTAACGCAGTCTTCAACTACGCCCTCAAGGGTCTCGCCAAGCTTCTTCTGATTCATATCATGCTGATACTGACCAACACCAATGGACTTGGGATCGATCTTAACAAGCTCTGCCAGAGGATCCTGAAGTCTTCTGGCAATAGAAGCTGCACTTCTCTGTCCAACGTCAAACTGAGGGAACTCCTCTGTAGCCAGCTTACTTGCTGAATAAACTGAAGCACCAGCCTCGTTAACAATAACGTACTGAAGTGGTCTGTCCAGCTCCTTGATAAGCTCAACAATAACCTGCTCAGACTCTCTTGATGCTGTACCGTTACCAACAGAGATAAGGTCTACATCATACTTATCAATAAGCTTCTTAAGATCTGCCTTGGCCTCCTCAACCTTGTTCTGAGGCGCTGTAGGATAGATAACCTTTGTATCAAGTACCTTTCCTGTGGCATCAACGATAGCCAGCTTGCAGCCTGTTCTGAAAGCAGGGTCCCATCCAAGGACAGTCTTTCCTGCTATAGGTGGTGCCATAAGAAGCTGAGTAAGGTTCTTACCAAATACAGTGATGGCGCCATCTTCAGCCTTCTCTGTAAGCTCGTTCCTGATATCACGCTCGATGGCAGGAGCTATGAGTCTTTCGTAAGCATCCTGGTTGATCTCTTCAATAACAGGAGTCGTTACAGGATTGTCTTTTGTGATCATCTTCTTAT
Organism: Butyrivibrio sp. AE2032; assembly: GCF_000702965.1. Classification (NCBI taxonomy): domain Bacteria; kingdom Bacillati; phylum Bacillota; class Clostridia; order Lachnospirales; family Lachnospiraceae; genus Butyrivibrio; species Butyrivibrio sp. AE2032. The sequence goes on from NZ_JNLF01000003.1 coordinate 997,761, forward strand.
TGAGGTACTGAAGGATCTGCTCCTCAGGAGCCTCAATCTTAACCACAAGGAACTTCTCTGCCTCACCTCTGTTAAGGGCCAGAACTCTGTGTCCAAGCACCTTCGTAAGGGGTTCCTCATAGTCATAGTACATCTCATAAACGGACTGGGCCTTCTCATCCTTCGCCTTACTGGTGAGCTTGCCCTGCTCCATTGTTGCTTCTCTAATATATGTACGGAAATCGGCATTATCAGACACTTCCTCAGCGATGATGTCCATGGCACCCTGAAGCGCATCTGCTGCATTTTCAACGCCCTTCTCCTCATCAACAAAGGCTGCCGCCTCATCTAAAAGAGCTTTCGTAGTCTCCTGAGCCTTCAGAATATCTGCCAGTGGCTCCAGTCCCTTCTCTCTTGCCACAGACGCCCTGGTCTTTCTCTTTGGTCTGTATGGAAGATAAAGGTCCTCGATGGCAACCATGGTCTCAGCTGCAACAATCTTTGCTCTGAGCTCATCAGTCATCTTGCCCTGTTCCTCGATGGATGCAAGAACCTGTTCCCTTCTCTCCTCAAGGCCTCTAAGGTATTTGAGCCTCTCGTCCAGATTACGAAGCTGCTCGTCGTTAAGTGAGCCGGTAACTTCCTTTCTGTACCTGGAGATGAATGGGATGGTATTACCCTCGTCAATGAGCTTGACTGCTGCCTCCACCTGCCATTTTTCTACGTTTAATTCCTCTTTGATCTTTAAGATAATGTCCATAAATCCCTCTTAAATTTCGATAAATTATTCGTGAACAAAACACACTTCCTTATTATACCAAGCATTTGAGGCAGTTTTCAAGACTGTGCCTCCACTCCCCAAACCCGCGCAAACATTGATAAAAGTGCATTAGTATAGTAAAATTTATAGTAAGAATGAGGTTTTGTGAGGAAAAGTATTGATGGGAGATAAGCATACAGTAATGGCAGGCAATGCCCTGGTGCTCGGACTGGTTTCCATTCCTCTTTGTTTCTTTTTAAACATTGGAACAATTGTAGGTGGAATCGCCATAGTTCTGGCCCTGCTTAGCAAGGGAACCATGGAGAAGCTCCTTCCCCAGGCCAAGAAAGCCATTATCTACGGTACTTTGGGACTGGTAATTGGATACGGTGTGTTTGCATATGATCTTTATGCAGTCTTTACCAAGCCGGAGTACAGACAACAGCTCAATGTTATGTCAGAGCAGATGAACGGCATCAGCTTTGACGACATGCTTAAGGAACTGGGCATCGAACTTGACAATTGATGTTCCATCCGGGCATGTTGATCTTTCGTCGCCGGATTTATAAGAGTCACAAGCAGGCGACAGGAAAGAGGTGCCTATGAGTATGATCGGTGCAATAGGTGGCGGATACGGTGCATATAACAGCGCATATGCCATGGGTATGAGCGCAGGAATGTCCGGAGCAGCAACTTCAAGTGCAGCAGCATCTGAAGCAGAGGGGCCCAAGGCCATACTTAATCCCGGTGAATCCACCAAGACCAATCCGGGCAAAAGAGTTTCTCCTGCAGAATGTGAGACCTGCAAGAACCGCAAGTATCAGGACGGTTCTGACGAGATGGTTTCTTTTAAATCAGCACAGCATATAGCCCCACAGGAAGCCGCAGCCAGAGTTCGTGGCCATGAGGCTGAACATGTGAGTAACGCATATAAAGACGCAGCACAAAAGAACGGTAAAGTCCTTCAGGCATCTGTATCCTTAAAGACCGCAGTATGCCCTGAGTGCGGACGTACCTATGTGGCTGGTGGGGAGACCAGTACAAAGATAGCTTACAGTAACGAAGACAATCCTTATGTAAAGGCGAGAAAAGCCCTCAACAAACAGGGCCTTTTAGGAGCAAATGTTGACCTCGCCGGATAAGGTGGGGGAGCATTTACTTAATGGGTAATTACAAATCAACAGCAGAGCTTAAAGGAATCGCAAAGGAACAATCCCTTGGCAAATATGGGACACTTATTGGCGCCAACGTACTTATCTTCGCCATTCAGCTTTTGGTGTCCGGCATCACAACTGTTTCCACCAGCGGAAGCATCATAATCGTAATCATCAACAACCTTATATCGCTTATAGTGAATATCCTTCTGGGGCTTCTTATGTCCGGCAAGGCTTATCTTTATATGAATCTTTTGTATTCACAGCCCGTGGCTACTTCTGACATTTTCTTCGGTTTCAGACAGCAGCCCCAGAAGGCCGTGGTGATCCAGTCAGTCTTTGTGCTTGTGGATTTCCTTGTGAGCATCCCAGCTCAGATCTTCATGATCCTTTACATCAACAAGCCCTCAGCAAACCTGATGGCAGCCATGATCTTTGCACTGGCTATTGGGATCATTATCAACGTCTATATTTCACTGGTTTATTCCCAGTCATTTTTCATCCTTCATGATTTCCCTGACAGGTCAGCAAAAGAGATACTGGCTACCTCCAGGCGTCTCATGCAGGGCAACAAATTCAGACTCTTTTACCTCGATGTTTCATTTATCCCTCTCTACATCCTTGGATGTATCGCCATGTTTGTGCCACTTCTGTGGATCGGCGTTTACAGATACGCAACCTCCTGCGCATTCTATCAGGATCTCATCTCTGTCGCAGGACAAGAAAGGTAAATTCTTATGGATCTCATTGATGCCATCAAAGCTATCGATAAGCCACATGAGGACGATGTCCTTAACAGGCTCTTTACTCCCTGGGGTGAGAAGCTTGATAAGGACAACGTTTTAAAGGAATACCCTCGTCCCCAGTTCGTCAGGGACAGCTACTACAATTTAAACGGCTACTGGGATTACTGCATCACTGACAAGCCCTCTGATTTTAAGAACGAGAGCCTCAACGCAGCTTTCGCCGACGAGATTCCCGCCCAGATGGACGGCCAGATCCTTGTTCCCTTCTCCCCGGAAGCCATTCTCTCCGGAGTTGAGAGACGTCTTTTACCGGACCAGATCCTTTGGTACAAGAGAGCTCTTCCCGATATTCCAAGAACTGAAACCACATCGAGATTTCTTTTGCACTTCGGCGCTGTTGACCAGTTTGCCGACGTGTTCGTAAACGGCAGCTACGTGGCTTCCCACAGCGGCGGATACCTGCCCTTCACCGTAGACATCACCGATTATCTGAATCTATCTGAGGATAAAAGAGCTTTAAGAGACAATGTCCTTACTGTCAGAGTGACCGACACCAGCGACTCCTCCTACCACAGCAGAGGAAAGCAGACCCTAAGGCGCGGCGGAATGTACTACTCCTGTCAGAGTGGAATCTGGCAGACCGTATGGATGGAGGAAGTTCCACATACTTATATAAGAGAGCTTCGGATACGCCCTGAGAGCGACCTTAAGACTCTTTCCATTGAGGTTTCAACCAATCTTCCAAGCAAGGTTACAGTGAAGTTCCCGGGACATGAGATGGTGAAATCACCGGAGTCTGCGGATTCTTACGAAACTGCATTCACAGGAGACTTTTCTTTTTCATCAGACACATACCCAAGCGTTGGGGAGGACCACTCCGCCCAGGATCCAAGCTACTATCACTTCACCTTTGAGCTGGAGGATCCCCATCTTTGGAGCCCGGAGGATCCTTACCTTTATCCTCTGCAGATCTATACTGATTCGGACCATGTGAACTCCTACTTTGCCATGAGGAGTTTTTCCGTAGAGCCGGACGAGAAGGGGATAAATAGGTTCTGCTTAAACCACAAGCCTTACTTCCTTATGGGAGTTCTGGACCAGGGCTATTGGCCTGACGGGCTTTACACCGCCCCTTCCGACGAGGCACTGATTTTTGATATCAAGGAGATGAAGCGTCTCCATTACAATATGCTAAGGAAACACATCAAGGTTGAGGCTGCCAGATGGTACTATCACTGCGACCGTCTGGGCATGATCGTTTGGCAGGACATGGTCAGCGGAGGTTCATCCTACGCAAAGCCTGTTGTTTCCTACCTTCCAACTCTCTTCCCCAAGGTCTTTGGCCGTATGTCCGACGGACCTGCTTATTACAAGACCTTTTCTAGAGGCTCCTCTGAGGGGCGCAGCGAGTGGTTAAAAGAGATGAGGAACACGATCCGCTATCTCTATAACGTGCCAAGCATCGGCACCTGGGTTCTTTTCAACGAGGGCTGGGGGCAGTTCAATGCTGCAGGAGCCACCATCATGGCAAAAGAGATTGATGCCTCAAGGCCAATTGATCAGGCCAGCGGATGGTTTGATGAAGGAAGCGGAAGCTTCAGAAGTGTCCACAACTACTTCAGACCTCTTTCCGTAGAAATCGATAAAGCCGGAAGAGCCTTTGTGATCTCTGAGTACGGCGGACTTGCCTGCCACCTGGATGGTCACAGCAGTGTCGACAGGATCTACGGTTACAAGAAGTATGCCACCCTTGATGATCTGGGAGTTGCCTACTACAACCTTATAAACGGAGACCTGAAGCCCCTTATAGCAAAGGGTCTTTCCGGTGCAGTTTACACGCAGCTTAGCGACGTGGAGGAAGAGGTCAACGGCCTTATCACCTACGACAGAAGGATAACCAAGGTTAATCCGGATCTTGATCCGCACATGACATCTCATATTAACGAATAAAATCAGACTCAAAAGTCCCTGTGAGACTCCGGGTCTATGCAAATCACACAACATTTTCAGATATGCTTGCGTAATTTGCACAGATTCAGAGCCCCACAGGGACTTTTTAGAATCTGATATCAGAAACAGGCATCTTAATAGACTTCCACCTGTCCGTCAAATATTCTTTTTAACTTGTTCTTGACTGATATGTAGGCCGGGATAAGGAACGCATCCGCCAGGATCCATGCCACAGGACTTGCAAAGCATGCAGCAGGGAAACCAAATATCGGGATAAATACTACCGCGATGATTGTCCTACCTACAAGCTCCATAACTCCTGCCAGGACTGCAAACATTGAAAAGCCCATACCCTGGATAAGGAATCTCACAATGTTCACCAGGGCCAGAGGGATATAAAAGGCACTGTTTATTATGAGATAAAGATGAGCATTATCAAGGCAGGCAGTATCTGAAGGATCCAGGAATATCAGTGCAAAGGTCCTTCCAAAGAAGTACAGCACGATGAATCCCACAAGTGCGTATGCACAGCCAAGCTTAACAGCTGCCACAAGGCCCTGCTGAAGGTGCTCCAGCTTCTTGGCTCCCACGTTCTGTCCGCCGTAGGTTGCCATGGTAGAACCAAGGGCATCAAAGGGGATACAGAAGAACATTCCAACCTTGGAAGCTGTGGTCACTGCAGTAACTGCGTCAAGTCCAAGACTGTTGATAGCAGTCTGAAGGATAACACTACCAATAGCAGTTACTGAGTACTGAAGTCCCATTGGTACACCCATGTTGAGAAGAATGGCAAAGTGAGATCTGTCTCTTTTCCAGTCTTCCTTTGTAAGCTTCAAAAGATCTATCTTCTTAATGATAAATACAAGGCACATGATCCCGGACATAGCCTGAGATAGTACTGTAGCAAGAGCCGCTCCGGCAATACCCATGTGGAGAGGCACGATAAATAAAAGATCCAGTCCGATGTTTATAACTGATGCGATGATGAGGAACTGAACCGGGTGCTTACTATCGCCAAGAGCTCTTATGATTCCGGAAAGAAGGTTGTACATATATGTAACCGGAATGCCAAGGAAGATCACGATGATATAACCGTAAGCATATTCAAGGGCATCCTCAGGAGTTCTCATGGCAACCAGGATCTGTCTGCAGTTTAAGCTGACAACTACTGTCATTACAGCTGCAAAGATGGCAGAAAGCATAATGGCATGAGTTACGAATTTACGCATGCTCTTATAGTCTCTGGCGCCAAATCTCTGTGCTACAGGGATTGCAAAACCATTGCACACTCCCATGCAAAATCCCATTATAAGGAAGTTTATAGCGCCGGTCGCTCCTACTCCCGCATAAGCCTCTTTTCCCAAAAAGTTAGCTACGATGGCGGTATCTATTATGTTGTAGAGTTGTTGGAAAAGCATTCCCCAAAACAGGGAAAGGGCAAAGCCCAGTATCAGTGACATAGGATTGCCGACCGTCAGGTCCTTAATATTCGTTTTCTTCATAGGTGATTAGTCTAACTAGTATCTTATAAAAAAGCAAGAACATTTTTGCCAAAATACAGTAACCAAAAGTCCTAAATACAATGGCAAATTGCACATATCTTCTTCCAAAGTCCGTGCAAATGGGGTAAAATAAGGTATCTAACCACAGGAAAGAGGACAGATTATGGAAAACGTAAAAGCAGTAGTTTCTCTCGGCCATGAAGCTCTTGGTATCACCACCAACGAGCAGATGAATGCCACAAAGGTAACTGCAAAGGCTCTGGCAGACCTGATCGAAGCCGGCTATCAGCTGGTCATCACCCACTCAAACGGTCCCCAGGTCAGCATGATCCATAAGGCAATGACCGAGCTTCACAGAATGTATATCGACTACACAGCAGCTCCTATGTGCGTGTGCAACGCCATGAGCCAGGGCTACGTAGGCTACGATATCCAGAACTCACTTAAGACCGAGCTTACAAGCCGCGGAATTTCAACTCCTGTCAGCACCATCCTCACACAGGTTACAGTTGATCCTTACGACGAAGCATTCTATGCACCAACCAAGGCCATCGGTCGTAACATGTCCAAGGAAGACGCCGACAATGAGGTTAAAAAAGGCAACTTCGTAAAGGAAGAGCCTGGCAAGGGCTACAGAAGGATCATTGCAGCTCCAAAGCCAATCGACATCGTTGAGATTGATGCCATAAGGGCTTTAGTTGATGCAGGCCAGGAAGTCATCGCCTGCGGAGGCGGCGGAATCCCTGTAATCCAGCAGGGCCACGTTCTCAAAGGCGCATCTGCTGTCATTGAAAAAGACGCCATCGCCGGAAAGCTTGCTGCTGACCTTAAGCTGGACAGACTCATTATCCTTACATCTGTTCCTTACGTATACAAGAATTTTGAGACTCCCGAAGAGGAGCCCATCCAGAAGATGACTGTTGCTCAGGCAAAAGAGTATATCGAGATCGGAGAGTTTGGCGAAGTAGATATGCTTCCTAAGATTGAGGCAGCAATCGAATTCCTTGAGTCGAACCACGATGGTTCAGTTCTCATCACTTCCCTCAGCACCGTTGGAGATGCACTTAAAGGGAAGGCCGGAACCTTCATCACTTACGCATAAAACAACGGGGAAGCCCCAGGGCCTCCCCGATTATTTTTTATCCTCAGACCTGAACGGCCTGTTCTTTATTAAATTCAGGAAGCTTTGGCTGTATGCCCTCTCCTCTTATCTCGATGAGTGGCGAAGCCTTTCCCTCTATGTAATCCCTTGTGATAGTCACGCGACCAATATTGTCGTCCTTAGGGATCTCGTACATGATATCCAGCATGAACTCCTCAATAATAGCGCGAAGAGCTCTGGCTCCGGTCTCCTTCTCCATGGCTTTCTCGGCGATGGCCTCAAGGGCTGAGTCGTCGAATCTAAGATCCACTTCATCCAGGGCAAGGAGCTTCTGGTACTGCTTCAAAATAGCATTCTTGGGTTCCTTTAAGATCTGCACCAGCATCTCTTTTGTCAGAGCCTGAAGAGTACAGATGATAGGAAGACGTCCTAAGAACTCAGGGATCATTCCAAACTTCTTAAGGTCATCGATGGTCACATTGGTAAGAAGGTTTGGATCGTCCTCGTACTTATCCTTTAGGTCAGCGTCGAAACCAATTGAGGTCTGCTTATTAAGTCTCTGAGTGATGATCTCCTCAAGATCCGGGAAAGCGCCGCCACAGATAAAGAGGATGTTCCTTGTATTAACTGTTGCAAGAGGAACCATAGCGTTCTTGCTTCCTGCGCCAACAGGAACTTCTACGTTTGAACCCTCAAGAAGCTTGAGCATTCCCTGCTGAACAGACTCACCACTTACATCCCTTGAAGTAGTGTTCTTTTTCTTGGCAATCTTATCAATCTCATCAATAAAGATGATTCCGTGCTCAGTCTTTTCCACATCGTTGCCGGCTGCTGCCAAAAGCTTACTTACTACACTCTCGATGTCGTCACCGATGTAGCCCGCCTCAGTAAGGGAGGTTGCATCTGCAATTGCAAGAGGCACATCAAGGAGCTTAGCCAGGGTCTTAACCAGGTAAGTTTTTCCACTACCTGTTGGTCCCAGCAAAAGAATGTTGGACTTCTCGATCTCTATCTCATCCATGGTGTCTGTTGCCACTCTCTTATAGTGGTTGTAAACCGCCACAGACATAACCTTCTTGGCCTGATCCTGACCGATTACATAGTCATCGAGCTTTTCCTTGATCTTGTGAGGAGCAGGAATGTTCTTTATGTCAAATACAGGCTTAGCACCCTTTTCACTCTTTTTCTTGATCTTCTGTGAATTAGGGATTCCGCCACCAAGATTATCCTTGTTGTCTCCGCCCATCCCAAACAGACCGAAGTTAGGGAAACTTCCTGTGTGCTTGTTCAGCTCATTCATCAGGTTCGGATTGTTCAGCATGTTCTGATAATCAAACTGGCTCACAGCATCCATGGTCCTGTGCATACAGTCGTCGCACACACAGATGTTGTTAGGAAGATGGAACATCTTTCCCGCCTTACTCTCCGGACGCCTGCACACAAAGCACACATCTTCGAACTGAGGCTTATCATCTCCATCGCCATTGTCCTTGCTGTCAGTGCTGCCAGTCTCTTCAGAAGAGTTTCTCACTTCGTCTTTCTTTCCAACCTCGCCACTTTTGGTTCCGTCATCCACAATATCTACTTTCTCATCATCAGTGACTTCTCTGAAATCAAAGTCATCATTATAATTACTCATTCTTTTCCATTCCTTTAATCGTTGTTACCACACCACTTGCTGACAATTATATTCTGTTGTTAGATTGTACACAAGTTAATTTTCTATAAACTCATCGCTTAATATAGGTGATGAAGTGATTTCCGTTCTCAGAGAAGAGCTTGTCGGAATCATTCATGCCGTACTTGTAGACCTGTCCGGTCTGAGGGTTGCACAAAACCGTGTTAAGATCATTAAATCCAATTACCAGCATGGCCTGGCCATCATTTAAAAGAGCCATCACCGGTATATCCTGGTTCACATAATAGAGCATCGAGTTAAGTGGGCAGCCATCCAGCTCAAGCACCTGATAATCGGGCAGAGAGCTCTTTAGAATGCTGACAACACTGTCACCTCCAGCCAGCAGAGCCTCCACATTCCTGTTAACTCCTTCAAATCTCAGGATAAGATCCAGGCATACAGCCACGTAATCTATGGTGGTAATGTCCTCGTAGCTCTCGGCAGTCCTTGTAATAGACATGATCTGGTTGGACTTAAGGAGATTTCCCTTGTACCATACGTAGTCGTTGTCATCTCCCACAACAACACCCGGCGCATTCCAGGCAAGGCTTACAGCATCCGCAGGATCAGTGTAGATTCCCTCGATGCCAGTAAGACCGTAAACATAATAGAATGGCTTTTCTTTTACATCCCTCTCGATTTCAGGCTTCACATTTCTGCTGCCCTCAAACAAAGTCTGGTTAGGTGTAAGCACACGAAGCTGCTTGGACTTGATATCATTCTTGGTGGTTATCTGAACAATCTTTTCAAAAACATCTACGGAAACCACGGAAAGAGTGTTGCTTCCGGCTTCTTCCTTCAAGGTGCTCATGATCTGATCATCGTAGGTTGAAACATAAGAAGTTCCCTCCTCGTCCTTCATAAGCCTTGAAAGCTTGATCTGGTTTCCGGCTATGGTCACACCTGTGACATAGATTCCATCAGGATGGTAGTTCTCCAGTACGTTCCCTTCCTGATCCTCGATCTTCAGGTTGTACATAGGATAGATAGGATTGCCCATGGTATCGGCGCCAATATCAGAGCCATGGCAAAGTCCGTACACCAGATCCTCTCCCATGAATCCAAGGAGGATAATGTAGTCCCCAACCTGAGCCTCAATAGAAGACTCTGACCTGGTATTGAGGTTCATAAGGCTGATACTCTTTAAATCCTTCTGCCATGCAATAGTGCTTTCTGATTCAGAAATCTCGTACTGACCAGCCCCAATGTTATCCACCACTGAGCTTGCTGTCCTTCCCACCAGATCGATGGCGTAGATATCCTGATCCAGCATAGCGTAAAAGACATCTGAACTGCTGACATAGGCTATTGCCCCAACATATTCACACAGAATCTGGGCAGACTGGGTGCTCTCCACAAAAGCCTGCTCCTCCACTGCATTAATGGCAGTGTTGTAATCATAAACAGCAATGCCCACTTCACCCTCATGGCTTCCACGGTTCATGTAGCCTGCCACAGCAAACTTCACATTTCCTGCCTCGTCCACATTGAGGATCTTGATAGAGTGGTCATCCCATCTTGTTCTGGCATCGTCATTGTCCGTATCATAGAATCCAAAAAGATACGCCAGCTTATTCTCTGAGTTATTGAACATATAAAGCCTGTTCTCGCTGACAAAAGCAAAGGCTGATCCGCCGCTGCTCTCCACCAGCTGAAGCTCAGGATCTGAGATGTTAAGTCCGATTGTGTTTGTTCCTACAGCATAAGAAGAGGAATCAAACATGTAGTTCATGGTCCTCTCATAGTTCAAAAGGTATATCCTGTCTGAGGTGTACCTAACCCTGAAGGCCTCGGTGACATTGTAATTCCTGCTAACTGTACCATCCTTAACCGTCACCCTGTACTTAAGCTCGTAGCTTCCAGTCTGGGAATGAAGGTCCGTTACATAAACCTCCGGCTCAGTGTGCTTGGTAACATTAAGATCACCCCAGGTCACCTGGCTGAAGCTGCTGTGGATGTTGACCTTATTGAAGGTAGTGTTGTCACCCTCAGAATTGGACTCCAGATATTTTGCATATTCCTGGGCTTCTGTCTTACTAAAGGTAGCCTCTGAGAATCCCAGAACAAATTCCAGCTCCTCATCAATATGGTACCTTGAATCTGATTCGGTCCAAACGAATCTTGTATAGAATCTGGTCCTGCCCAGGTCAGTATCCATAAGCATTACCAGCATGTATTCCTTGTCGGAGGTGATAAGGTCTTTTAACTGAAAAGAGCCTTCGATGATACCGTTAGTTTCCTTGTAATCCACCAGGTCTGTGCTCTCAACAAGACTCTTTCCGTCGATGCTTCTGACTTCAAAAGCAAGATTGTAGGCCTTTCCACCGAAGGTGTCCACCTTGTAGTTCACCACTCTGTCGGCTCCAATGGGCATGATGGTTCCGCGATAGTAGCTAAGATCCAGCTCGCTAGTATAGCCATGTAACGGGTTGATCTCATCACTTCCGCTTACAAGAGTCACCATAGGAAGTGTAGCCTTTGACATGGGCGCAGACATATCCGCGTTATCTCCATTGGAGAACTTACTTACCACAAAGATACCGATAAGCAGCACCAGTACAAAGTATGCAGATTTAATTATTGTTAGTCTAATTGGATGTTCTCGCATAATTGACTTTCAATTTTAGTAAGAGTATTATTTTTGTATGAAAAATCTAACTTTATTTCGTAAGCGCTTCATTCCAGATGAATGCGTCGAACTAAAAGATGATGTCATTCTTAAGCAGACCGATTCTACGATTGTGACCAAATGGAAAACCATTCACGACCGGTCTGACTTGTCCAGCGGTTATTCCTGCTATTACCTTGACAGAGGCTATAAGATCAGCAAATTCCTAAGGAGCGACGGCTCTCTCCTTTGCTGGTACTGCGATATCATCACCTACGAAGAGGATACTGAAAAGAACTCTCTTCTTGTGATCGACCTTCTTGCGGATGTAAAGATCTATCCCGACGGTCGAATCAAGGTAGTTGACCTGGATGAACTTTCCGAGGCCTTTGAGAAGGGTCTTATTGACCAGAGCCTTCTTAAAAAGAGCCTGCTCTCCCTGAACAGGCTCCTTAATGAAATCTATTCAGATGGTATATCGCCACTGGCTGCTCCCATTGAGGAACTGGTTGCCCAAGGGCTATAGTTCTTTTAATAAAAGACATGTCCGCCGATGTTGATGCCTGAAAGGCCCGGCACCGGTGTTCTGAAATACACACAGTTTCCTACATTCGAATAGCCTTTCATAGCTTCGTCGGCAGCCTGGTAACAGGCTGCTGATGCTTTATCTTCAGCCAGTGCCAGTGCCAGCCTTCCGCTGGCTACAGGTGAGAACTGCTTATTCTGATAAATAACTCCCACCACTGTATCCGGATAAACAGAGCTAAGCACTCTGTTAATAACAACCGCGCCTACTGCCACCTTGCCCTCATAGGGCTCAGATCCTGCCTCGCAGTAAATAAGATTTGCCAAAAGAGCTCTGTCCCCCGGCGCAAATGTAACCTCAGAAATATTTCTCCAGGTCGAAGACTTGGCCAGCTTTGACAGTCTCATTTCCTCGGCAAGCTTAGCCTCCAGCTTCTTTATATCTGCCTCCTGAGACTTGATCTGATCCTCAAGAGCCTGAGCTTTGGCTTCAGCATCTGAAATATCATTGGCGTACTGCTTGATGGAGCCGGAGGTCTGACTGACAAGGCCGGAAACTCTGCTCTGTTCAGCCTGTTCTTTAACTTTGTATTCCTCCAGCTGATCCCTTTCCTGCTCGAGAGTTGCCTCTTTTGCCTCTATCAGCTGCCTTGTCTCTATGTATTCGTTGAACATCCTTCTGTCATAAGCAGAAAGCTGCTCGATGTAGTTGTTCTGATTCAGGAAATCCGCAAAGCTTCCAGCTCCAAAGAACATTCCCAGGATCATGTTGTCCTGCTTCTCATACATGAACTGGATCCTCTTCTTCATGGAGGCATACTGTTCTTCCTCCTGATTCCTGGCTGCTTCCAGCTCTGCCAGCGTGTTCTCTATCTCGGTTTCCTTGTCGTCGATCTGCTCCTCCAGCTCCTCCAGGTTGTTACTTACTTCTGTCAGCTGGCTGTTCAGATTATTCAGCTGTCCCTGAAGCGAGGATTTCTCCTCATTCATCTCAGCGATGTCGTCCTTGGTGTTGCTCAACTCGCTCTGGGACTGCTCCTTTGCCTTCTTGGCATTTTCAAGCTGCTGTTTGGTGGATTCTGTAGCCCCTGCCTGTATGGGCTCGGCCACAAACATCATGACAAGTATCAGCATAAGAGCTGTCAGTCTGTATATCTGCCTTACTATGAAGTTGTCTCCCCTGGCACCTCTCATATTCATACGGTCAAATAGTTATATGTATATTTCTTCCACTTCTCTGATATTGATAGTATCTCACTCCTGCTGCGTCGAACATCTTCTTGGATGCCCTGGTAGAAGGAGTCTGACTGTACTTGTCATCGTCGTAAACAACAGTCCTGATTCCGGCCTGGATTATGGCCTTTGCACATTCATTACAAGGGAAAAGAGATACATATATCTTTGCACCTACAAGATTACCGCCTCTGTAGTTGAGGATGGCATTGAGTTCGCTGTGGGTTACAAAAGGATACTTTGTGCCCAGCTCATCGTCGCCCTCTCTCTCCCAGGGAAATTCCTCGTCAGAACAGCCCTTGGGAAAACCGTTATATCCCATAGAAAGGATATTGTTGTCCTCGCTTACGATACAGCTTCCTACCTGAGTGTTGGGATCCTTGGAGCGCATTGCTGCAAGCTTGGCAACTCCCATGAAGTATTCATCCCAGGATATGTAGTCCTCTCTTTTCATCTTCCCCTCCTGTCTACGTGCTCCGCGATACCGGATTTCTCCGCCGCGCTCACTTGGTTCCGAAAATCCTGTCTCCTGCATCTCCCAGTCCGGGTACAATGTATTTGTGCTCGTTGAGCTTCTCATCAAGAGCGCCAACGTAAATATCAACGTCAGGATGTGCTTCCTGAAGAGCCTTAAGTCCCTCAGGTGCTGCAATGATGCACATGAAGTGGATCTTAATGCATCCTCTGTCCTTAAGCATCTGTATAGCTGCAATAGCTGATCCGCCTGTAGCAAGCATAGGATCAACAACAAAGATCTCTCTTTCTGATACGTCGGCAGGCATCTTGCAGAAATACTCAACCGGCTGAAGTGTCTCAGGATCTCTGTAAAGTCCGATATGTCCCACCCTTGCAGCAGGAATAAGTGTCAGCATTCCATCAACCATACCAAGACCTGCTCTGAGGATTGGTACTACGCAAAGCTTTCTACCACGAAGTTCCTTTACTGTTGTCTTGCAGATAGGAGTCTCGATCTCAACGTCTGCAAGTGGAAGGTCTCTTGTTGCCTCGTAGCAGATAAGAGTTGCTATCTCACTTATTGTCTCTCTGAAATCCTTTGTTCCTGTCTCGATTCTTCTGATAAGTCCGATCTTATGCTGGATCAGTGGGTGATCCATGATTACAACTTTTCCCATATATGCCTCCAAATAATCTATTATTCTTCTGCCTGAGCTATCTTCGCAATCCTGCGTGAGTGCTTCTCCAGGCCTGAAAATTCTGTATCAAGAAAAATATCTACCATCTCGTTTGCAAGGAGTTCCCCTGTGAATCCGCCTCCCAGTGCAAGCATGTTTGCGTCATTGTGCTCTCTTGTAAGTCTTACGGATGTAGTCTCTGAGCAAAGAGCGCATCTTATGCCCTTAACCTTATTGCAAACTATAGAGATACCGATTCCTGTAGTGCAAACTACGATACCCTTTTCGCACTCTCCGCTGGCAACTGCCTTTGCTGCCTGAAGTCCAAAATCAGGATAATCGCAGGAGTTCTTATCATAGGTACCGAAATCCTTGTACTCTATTCCCCTCTCCTCAAGGTGCTTCTTTACTGACTCCTTGAGATCGAATCCGCCGTGATCACTGGCTAATGCTATCATTTCCCCATACTCCTCTTCTTGATATATTATAGTATATTTTATACGGATTGCTCCACTTCGTTCTCACAATCCTTCATACATTCGGAAATCGATCCGCTCATTCTTCGCGTATCTTTTTCCTCATGTATGTTCGGTCTTCAAGGTTGAATAATTCATTGTGCAAGCACAGAATTATTCAACTTTGAATCCCTATAAAATTATCACATTGTGGCCTGCGGCCTTCAGCAATCTGTTCATTATTGCCTGGCCTATTCCGCTGTCATCAAAGGACTCCGAGAACATAACATCAATATTCTCATCATCGAACTCCCTTAACACCTTAAAGAGCTCATGGGCGATGGTCCTCTCATCCTGCCTGTTTCCCACGCTCTTTATGACATCTGCATCATAAAGAGCCTTTGTGGCATCAGTGCCGATTACTCCAACCTTCTTGCCTTCAGCAGCTGCTTCTTTTGCCTTGCGGTTGATGTACTCCACTACCTTACTCTGCTCACCCTGGATGATGGTAAGCTGGCCCTTTGGTGCGTAGTGTCTGTACTTCATTCCAGGAGCCTTAGGCTTTGCTCCGGAATTAGAGTCTATTATTGTTCTGTCAACTTCCACTTCTCCCAATATCTCTTTTAACATATCAAGAGTGATGTAGCCGGGACGAAGTATCATTGGTACATCAGAGGTAAGATCCACGATGGTGGACTCAAGGCCTATTCCAACCTGGCCACCGTCAAGTATCATCTCAATCTTCCCTGAGAGGTCCTCTATGCAATACCTTGCTACAGTTGGGCTTGGGCGCCCTGATGTGTTGGCGCTTGGTGCTGCTATAAATCCGCCGGACTGTCTGATGAGTTCTAATGCAATCTCGTTGTTAGGCATTCTGATGGCCACCGTATCAAGACCACCTGTGGTCTCATAGGGAACCCTGTCGTTCTTGTTCATTATCATGGTAAGTGGTCCTGGCCAGAAGGCCTTCGCCAGCTTCCTTGCGCTGTCCGGTACTTCTTTTACTATAGTCTCAAGGTCTTCAAAATCTGCAACGTGAACTATAAGCGGATTGTCTGAAGGTCTGCCCTTTGCTGCGTATATCTTCCTTGAAGAATCAGGATTCAGGGCATCTCCCCCAAGGCCATAGACAGTCTCTGTAGGGAAGGCCACAAGCCCTCCGTCCCTGATGATCTGTCCAGCACGCTGAAGGCTCTTTTTAGAAGCCTCGTCTATATTATGTTCGTCTATCTGTATTACTTCTGTTTCCATATTAATATGTTACCTGCATCAGCCATTTACATAGGCTGCAATTACGTCCCACACCTCGCTGCTTTCCATGCCAAGGCTCCACTCTGCGATTCCTGCAATGTTGTTGGCCTTCATGGAATCTATCTTCTGACCAAGGGAGGTCTCGTCCTCCATCCAGATCTGATTAAGGGTTCCGTCTGAAGCTGTGAATTCGCCGTAGTTCTGGCCTGCCTCAGCGTCCCAGGTAAGCTCGATGTTATGATTTGAAATATAACCCTTGGCGGTCTTTATTCCAACTGCTTCGCTGGAAACGGAGCCGTCCTTGGTGTGCCAGATCCTTGTGTAGAAAGGAACTGCGTTGATGACCTTGGAGGCATCAACCTCCTTAAGGGTGTTGATGATACCATTCTCAACATAGCCAAGAGAAGCTACTGAACCGGCCTCCTTGGAGCCTGCGTAGTGCTCGTCATAGCCCATGATGATCACGTAGTCAGCAAATACGCCCTGTTCTTCCAGGTCGTAGTAGTCGTTAAAGTTCATTGGAACATAGTTATCAACTGAGAAAACAAGTCCGTTTTTCCTGCAGGCGATGGACATCTCCCTCATGAACTGCACAAAGGCCTGTCCGTCCGCTGATGCCACCATCTCAAAGTCCAGATTGATTCCATCCACGCCAATAGATACACACTGCTCAACCACGTTATTTATGATGGCTGCCCTTGAAGTTGCGTGAGAAAGGAACTCTGAGGTTGATACCTCGCTTCCTCCTGTGAAGTTATCTAAAAGCGCCCACACCTCAAGGCCATTATTATGTGCTGTATTTACATAGGAGGAAGAAGCAAAACTTCTTACATCTCCGGCGCTGCTTGATACTGCAAACCATGTAGGCGAAACAACGTTAAGGCTCTTGGTGCCTGAGATCATCTCTGTGAGAGTGTCATTTCCGCCCACGCCTCCGATATTGTGGAAGCCAAGGTTGATCTTGTGATCTCTGTGGATGCCGGCAAACTCAGGCTCCTGATAGTCGGTCACAGGAATAGGGCTCTTTGTTGTCTGGTCCTTAAGCCTCTTGTTCTCTACATATCCGATATAGCCGTCCTGGCTCTGAACCTTGGTCCAGTTCTCCAGTTCCTCTAAAACGATAACAGTTTCGTCCTTCGATATCTCTTTTAACACCTCACTCTTAACGCCGCCACGGAGACGGATCTGGGTGTCCTTGGAGATCTTAGCCACCTGCTCATCCTCCCAGCTTGTGGCAAGAAGCATGTGGTTGGGATCAGTAAAGCCCTCATAGCTGAAATTTGTGTACTTCTTTACGTAGTCAAGAGCCACGAAAAGAGTCTCATCCTCAATCCTGGAAATTATGTAGGACTCCTGGGCTCCGCCTCCCTCTGAGTCTGTCCAGGAATCAGTTCCGATCACTGTGGTGATAACTGCTGTGGGAGTGGTGTACAAGAGTGTTCCATCCGCTTCCCCGTAAAAGAATCTGTCGTTAAGGTACTTCTGAACTGAATTGAAATCCATATAGTAAGTACCGTCTAAAAGTTTAGCATGTTCGTCTATGATCTCGTTCTTATAAACAATTGGCACATCGCTATCGGAAGTCACTCCAAAGTAGCTGTCCAGATCAGCCTTCTCAGTGCTGTAAGAATACTTCTTGGCAAACTGCTGTAAAACAAAAATACCTGCAAATACAAAAATAAGGACGATTATAATAATCGCCGGAATTACCTTTTTCTTCATGTCCTGCTCCTTTACAATCGCCCTAAATTATAACAGATTATTAAGTTTACGTCATTATGAAAGTCAATATCCTCAGAACCCTATAAACTAAGCGATGTATCATAAGGATGGGGTCCTCTTTATCATGGTTTAATATGGTTAACCAAAATTTTAGTTGATTGTTCTTACGGATATTTTCTTTCCTGGTTTGGCACCGAAAACCATAGAGGCAGATCGTGTGATAAATTCCTGCTCATGCCAGTGTCGGATGCCAATATTTCTTTTGACATATATTAATGTCTCGAGACGCCTCAGCACAAATCCTTCTGCACCATACTCTGCTGACTACAAAATATGGTATAATATAAGTAGAAAAAATGATTTTTATTTATACTCTAGTTTGTTTATGCTTGTAATGTAGGGAGTCGGTTCAGAATTATCTTGAACCTATAGTAAGACTTCCAGACGCCGGACTTACCCGGCGGAAGAATCTTTTAGAAGTTGTTTTATTTCCCTTTTATGCCTCCTTCCCGGATTAAATCTGGGTGCCAGGCATCTCACTAAAAACATCTTATCAGACAATTCTTAAGAAAAACCTTCGAAATTTCTTAAGATTAGCGTCGAAATTTCTTAAGATTTTATGAAGATAGGAAGGTTTTAAGTGAAAATGACGATATATCTATTGACATAGTATAGCGTTTCACTTAGTATCTATGTATTCCAAAGTCAGGAGGTATGCATCATGAAGATTGAAAAAGTCAATGATCACCAAATCAGATGTACACTTACCCGTGATGACCTTGCGAAGCGTGACCTCAAGATAACAGAGCTGGCATATGGAACTGATAAGGCAAAAGAGCTATTCCAGGACATGATGCAGCAGGCTAATATAGAATTTGGATTCGATGCAGAGGATACTCCACTGATGATCGAGGCCATCCCGATCAACTCCGAGTGTATTGTTCTTATCATTACTAAAGTAGAGGATCCGGATGAACTGGATACCAGATTTTCCAACTTCGCCCCTTCCGTTCACGAAGAAGACGATGAGGACGAGGAAGATTACGAAGACGACTACGATGAGGATGAATACAACGAGGACGAGGAAGAGGACGTGATGAGCCTCTTTAAGAGACTTCAGCACAGCAACATGAACGATTTCCTTGATTCTCCAATGGCAGGATCACAGTTCGATTCCAAGAAAGTCAAAGAGAAAACAGCAGGTCCTAAGAAAAAGGATATTCCAAGCAGAAAAGGCTCAAGGATCTTCTCCTTTGACTCATTACATGAGGTTACTAAATTCGCCGCTATTGTTAGCAGGAAATTCAACGGTGTAAACACACTTTACAAGAATGAAGCTAAGGGTAAGTATTACCTGATCATTCACCAGGGTGATCTGGACAACACAGTATTTGGCAACATCTGCTCTCTCCTTACCGAGTATGGTAAGACAGAGATCGGAAGCACAGCCGATGAACATTATCTGGCAGAGCACTACAGCATAGTTATTAAGGATAGCGCTGTACAGACACTGTCAAGAATCTAAGATTAAGAGCTGTCACTTTCACGTGGCAGCTTTTTTATTGCAATCAAAAACCCCGGTTCTTTCGAACCGGGGCTTTCTTATGCCATTATCTGGCTTTATATTACTCTGTCTTGCCGTAGAGGTTAACAAGCTTTTCAAGATAAGCTCTGTGCTCCTTAGCGTGCTCAGCAGCTGCTGCATTGAGCTTAGCTGCTCTCTCAGGATTCTTAAGCTTAAGTGAAAGGTATCTAACCTCACCATCAAGGAAGCTCTGGAAGTCTTCTGTAGCAGGCTTAGAATCAAGAGTGAACTTGTTCTCTGCCTGAGGATTGAATCTGAACATATCCCAGTATCCTGTAGCTACAGCCTTCTTCTCCTCATCCATAACCTTGTTCATGCCGGCCTTAAGACCCTGGTTGATACAAGGAGCATAAGCGATGATAAGTGAAGGTCCTGGATAAGCCTCAGCCTCTTTGATCGCATTGATTGTCTGCTGCATGTTAGCACCCATAGCGATCTGAGCAACGTATACATAACCATAGCTCATAGCGATGGAAGCAAGATCCTTCTGCTTGATCTCTTTTCCGCCTGCAGCGAACTGTGCAACAGCACCTGTAGGAGTAGCCTTAGATGACTGTCCACCTGTATTTGAGTAAACCTCAGTGTTTACAACGAGAACGTTAACATCCTTACCGGAAGCAAGTACGTGATCGAGACCACCGAATCCGATATCGAATGCCCATCCGTCACCACCGAAGATCCACTGTGACTTCTTAGCAGCGAAGTCTTTGTTCTTAATGATGTACTTAGCTGCATCTGAGCTGTCGCCCTGAAGAGCCTCGATAAGAGCATCTGTAGCAGCTGAGTTCTCAGCGCCATTTGAGAATGTGTCAAGCCACTTCTGAGCTGCATCCTTAGCAGCGCCGCCAGCAGCAACAACAGCCTCAACCTGCTCCTTAATAGCATCACGAAGAGCGTTCTGAGCAAGTACCATACCCATACCAAACTCTGCGTTATCCTCAAACAGTGAGTTATCCCATGCAGGACCCTGGCCCTTAGCATTTACTGTGTAAGGAGTTGAAGGTGAAGAGTTACCCCAGATTGATGTACATCCTGTAGCGTTTGCAACGTACATTCTGTCACCAAAGAGCTGAGTAACAAGCTTAACGTAAGGAGTCTCACCACAACCAGCACATGCGCCTGAGAACTCAAGGAGAGGCTGCTTGAACTGTGATCCCTTGATTGAGCCTTCACCGAACTTAGCAACAACGTCATCCTTAATAGGAAGAGTTACAGCATAGTCGAAGTACTTCTGCTCGTCCTTATTAGCTGCGATAGCACCCATCTTAAGGGTCTCACCCTTGTTGTTACCAGGACATACATTTGCGCAAGATCCGCAACCTGTACAGTCAAGAGCTGAAATAACAACTGTGTACTTATAACCTGGCATTCCAGCAAGGTCCTTAGTCTGAAGTCCCTCTGGAGCCTTAGCGATCTCATCATCTGTAAGAGCTACTGTACGAATTGCAGCGTGTGGACATACAAGTGAGCAGAATCCACATCCGATACATGTTGTAGCATCCCACTTAGGAACGTTAACTGCGATACCTCTCTTCTCGTATGCAGCTGATCCTGAAGGTGTAGCACCATCAACGTAAGGCAGGCAATCTGAAACCTTAAGTGTGTTACCTTCCTGAGCGTTAACCTTAGCCTGGATGTTGTTAACGAAATCGATAACATCCTTTCTTGATCCTTCTGCCTTCTTGAAGTCAAGTCCTTCATCCTGTGCGTTTGCCCATGACTCAGGGATCTCAACCTTGATGAGGTTCTTAGGATCTGCACCGGCATCGATAGCATCCCAGTTCTTCTTAACAACATCTTCACCCTTACGGCCGTATGTCTTCTGAGCAGCGTCCTTCATGAACTTGATAGCGTCTGCCTCAGGAATGATCTTTGTGATGTTGAAGAATGCTGACTGAAGAATTGTGTTAATTCTTGTAGGTCCCATTCCAACTTCAACACCGATCTTAGAACCGTTCATGATGTAGAAGTTGATCTTGTGATCGTACATGAACTTCTTAACCTGACCAGGGATCTCGTTCTCGAGCTCTTCTACTGACCAAGGGCAGTTAAGAAGGAATGATCCTCCATCAACAAGTTCCTGAACCATGTTGAACTTTCTCATGTATGAAGGATTGTGGCAAGCTACGAAGTCAGCCTTCTTGATAAGGTAAGTTGACTTGATAGGAGTCTTACCAAATCTAAGGTGAGACATTGTAACACCGCCTGACTTCTTTGAGTCATAGTCGAAGTATGCCTGAGCATACATGTCTGTGTTATCACCAATGATCTTGATAGAGTTCTTGTTAGCACCAACAGTACCGTCAGCACCAAGACCCCAGAACTTACAGTTTGTTGTTCCCTCTGGAGTTGTAACAAGAGGAGCACCAGCATCAAGTGAAAGATTTGTTACATCATCCTCGATACCGATTGTGAACTCTTCCTTAGTATCGTTGTTGAATACAGCAACGATCTGAGCAGGAGTTGTATCCTTTGATCCAAGACCATAACGTCCGCAGAATACAGGAACTGACTCGAACTTTGTTCCCTTAAGAGCTGCGATAACATCAAGAGCGAGAGGCTCACGATATGAACCAGGCTCCTTTGTTCTGTCGAGAACTTCGATTCTCTTAACTGATGCAGGGATAGCATCAACAAGTGCCTTAGCTGAGAATGGTCTGTAAAGACGAACCTTTACTACACCAACCTTCTTGCCCTGCTTCTCAAGGTAATCGATTGTCTCCTCGATTGTATCGTTTACAGAACCCATAGCTACGATAACTACTTCTGCATTAGGATCTCCATAGTAGTTGAAGAGCTTGTAATCTGTACCAATCTTAGCATTAACCTTGTCCATGTACTTCTGAACAATCTCAGGAAGCTCGTTGTAACCTGTGTTGCAAGCTTCTCTTGTCTGGAAGAAGATGTCAGGGTTCTGAGCTGAACCCATCTGGCATGGGTGATTAGGATTAAGAGCGCCTGCCTTGAATGCATCGATTGCATCATGGTTAACCATCTCATCGAGATCCTTGTAGTCCCAAACCTCGATCTTCTGGATCTCGTGTGATGTACGGAATCCATCGAAGAAGTTAATAAAAGGAATTCTGCCTTCGATTGCTGCACAGTATGCAACAGGTGTTAAGTCCATAACCTCCTGTACACTAGAATCGCAAAGCATAGCAGCACCAGTCTGGCGGCAAGCATATACGTCAGAGTGATCACCGAAGATGTTAAGTGCGTGAGAAGCTACGCAACGAGCTGATACGTTGAATACGCCTGGAAGTCTCTCACCAGCTACCTTGTAGATATCAGGGATCATAAGAAGAAGTCCCTGTGAAGCTGTGTATGTAGATGTAAGAGCACCTACTACCAATGATCCGTGTACAGCACCTGCTGCACCAGCCTCAGACTGCATCTCAGTAATCTGAACTGTACGACCGAAAATGTTCTTCTTTCCGGCTGTTGCCCACTCATCTACATGCTCAGGCATAACAGATGATGGAGTGATTGGGTACATAGCGGCAACTTCAGTAAATGCATATGAAGCATATGCAGCAGCTTCGTTACCGTCCATGGTTTTCATGTTTCTTGCCATTTTAATTCCTCCTACCTTTTTTATAATGAAGTTTTTTGGCTTTTTACACACAATTATCAGTATAAGACAATTAGTGAGTGAAAAATTTGATTAATATCAAAAAACGCGCAAAAAGTCCCGTTCACACCTCTTCCTCCCATGAAATCAGTTGTGTACGGAATGTTCCACTCGTATTCTGCCGCTTTCAATAGTAACATTTTTGCAGGTGATTGTCAGCCAATTTATACAATTTTTATCTTTTATTCTGATAAAACTTTTCATTATTGGTATTGATAAATCACTTTTCTTATATTATGATAAATAAGTAACAAAGACGGGCGCGGCAAAGCCCTTTGTTATGCCACTTGTGGCAGATTTTGAACATACGGAAGGAGATATTATTATGGCATACGTTATTAGTGATGGTTGCATCAGCTGCGGATCTTGCGCTGCTCAGTGTCCTGTATCTGCAATTTCTCAGGGAGACACACAGTACACTATCGACGCTGGAACATGCATCGACTGCGGTTCTTGCGCTGCTCAGTGCCCTGTATCAGCTATTTCCCAGGGTTGAGTCCAAGCAAACAAATAACAAAGAGCAGTTCGTTAGTTTACTCAAACGACTGCTCTTTTTTATTTGTTTATTTGGCGAAGCCGAATGAACGAGGAAATGCTCTGCATTTCCGAGTGCACAGGGACTCAATGCCCCTTCTCAAGGTTTGCGAACTTCGTGAACTGCGGCAGCCACAACAGCTCTACAGTTCCGATCGGGCCATGTCTTTGCTTGGCAATTATTATCTCTGCCACGCCCTTCTTCTCTGTATCCTTATTATAATAATCATCTCTGTAGATGAACATTACAACGTCCGCATCCTGCTCGATGGCTCCTGACTCACGAAGGTCTGAAAGCATCGGTCTGTGGTCAGGTCTCTGCTCAACTGCACGGGACAGCTGGGAAAGAGCTATTACCGGAACGTTAAGCTCTCTGGCAAGAGCCTTTAAGGATCTGGAAATCTCAGAAATCTCCTGCTGTCTTGACTCTGAGCTTCTTCCTGTTCCTCCACTCATCAGCTGAAGGTAGTCGATGATGATAACCTGAAGGTCATACTCAAGCTTATACTTACGGCACTTTGACCTGAGCTCCTGAATGGAAATACTTGGTGTGTCATCGATTATCAGCTTTGAAGCACCAACAACTCCGGCACTTTCAATAAGGTTCTCCCACTCCATGTCGGAGAGGTTACCTGTTCTTATATGCTGTGAATCCACATGGGATTCCATGGAAAGGAGACGGTTAACAAACTGCTCCTTGGACATTTCCAGTGAGAACATGGCAACACATTTGTTGTCATGAAAAGCCATATGCTCTGCTATGTTAAGGACAAAGGCTGTCTTACCCATGGCAGGTCTTGCTGCGATAAGGATAAGGTCTGAAGGCTGGAAACCGGCAGTGTTATAGTCAAGGTCCACGAAGCCTGTGGCATTACCTGTAACATTGCCCTTCATCTTGCTGGCCTTCTCGATCCTGTCCAGAGCATTCATTACGACCTGGTCGATGGATACAAAGTCGCCGGTATTTCTTTTCTGTGTTATCTGGAAAACATTCTTCTCAACGTCGTTGAGGATTCCCTCCATGTCCTCTGCATTGGAATAGCAGGTATTGATGGTTTCCTCGCTGACGTGGATCAGCTTCCTTAATGTGGACTTGTCTGCCACGATCTGTGCGTAGTATTTTACGTTGGCAGAAGTTGGAACCATGGAAACAAGGTCGCTAAGGTATTCAACACTGCTGACATTTGGCGGAACATTCTTTTCCTTCAGTCTGTTCTGAAGAGTTACCACGTCAACAGCACTGCCTTCTCTGTCCAGCTCAACCATGGTCTCAAACAAGGTCCCCAGCTGCCTGTTATAGAAATCATCGGGATTAACTATCTCGGCAGCGATCTGGATCGCATCTTTATCTAAAAGCATGGCGCCAACTACGGACTGCTCAGCCTCCGGGGAGTTGGGCGCAACTCGCTTAAGTAACGTCTCTTCTGGCATATTACTGTTCCTTTACACTTACCTTTAATGTAGCTGTAACCTGAGGGTGAAGCTTTACAGGGATCTCGTAGGTTCCGAATGCCTTGATAGGCTCAGGCATCTGAAGCTTCTTTTTATCAATATCAAATCCAAACTGTTGCTTGGCAGCTGTCACTATCTCTTTTGAAGAAACAGAACCGAATACTCTTCCGCCTTCTCCAGCCTTCATTGTAAGCTGTACTGTCTCCTTGCTGATCTTCTCACCGTAAGCCTTTGCCTCATCCAGCTGCTGCTGAGCAACAATGGAATCTCTTTTCTGCTGGTTCTTAAGTTCATTGAGGTTCTTCTGTGTAGCCTCTACACCAAGCTTTTTAGGAAGCAGCATGTTCTTAGCATATCCGTCGCTTACCTTTACTACCTCGCCCTTTTTACCAAGGCTCTTTACATCTTCTAATAAAATAACCTGCATGAGTTATAACTCTCCTCCTTCAATCATATTATCAAGGGTCTTCTTGAGGGTATCGATGGCTTCTGCCACTGACACGCCCTCCATCTGGCAGCCAGCGCTGCTCATATGTCCGCCGCCGCCCAGCTTCTCCATGATGACCTGAACGTTAACTTCATCAATGGATCTGGCACTAACATAAATCTGGTTCTGATACTCCGTGCAAACAAAACTTGCCCTGACTCCCTTGATATTCAAAAGCTCATTTGCCGCCTGAGCGCCTACAATGGTAGGGCTCTGGATCTCATCATTTGAAAGAACCGAAATTGCAAATCTGCTGCGGTAGATCTCTGCCTGGCTGACGGTATCCGCCTTGGCCTTGTACTCGCCCGCTTCTTCTCTGAACAGCTTCCTTACTCTGGTGACATCCGCACCGTTTCTTCTAAGGAAAGCTGCTGCCTCGAAGGTTCTTACACCGGTTTTATTCATAAAGTTGTTGGTATCAACCATGATTCCGGAATAAAGACTGTCCGCCTCTTCGTTGTGGATCTTCACATTGTCGCCAATGTACTGAAGGATCTCGGAAACCATTTCACAGGCTGATGAAGCGTAAGGCTCAACATAAGAAAGTGTGGCATTCTCAATAACCTCAGCACCCTGTCTGTGGTGATCCAGCACCACGATGGTCTTACAGAATCTAAGGAGTTCCGGACACTCTGTGATACTAGGCTTATTAACATCAACAACTACAAGCACAGTGTTATTTCCAGCAACATCAATAGCCTGCTGATTGGTTATGATCATGTCATCCTCGTAGTCCGGATTAGCCTTAAACAGATCAACCAGTGGCTGCATGGAAGTGGTCACATCGTTCAGTACGATATGGCACTTTCTGTCCAGTGTCTTTGCTATCCTGTAGATACCTACCGATGAACCAAAGCTGTCTACGTCTCCGATCCTGTGTCCCATTACGATGACATTGTCCTTACCGGAGATGATCTCTCGAAGGGCGTGGGCCTTAACCCTTGCCTTAACCCTTGTACTCTTTTCAACCTGCTGACTCTTTCCACCATAATAGAAGATGCTGTCTGCAGTCTTAACCACCGCCTGATCACCGCCTCGTCCAAGAGCAACGTCGATGGCATTCCTTGCAAACTCGTAGTTCTGGGCATAGGAAAGACCGTTGATACCAATACCAATACTCAGGGTGACTGCCATCTCATTACCGATATTAACAGTCTTAACATCCTCTAAGATATCAAACCTCTGCTCTCTTAGCATCTCACAGGACTTCTTAGGCATTACAACGAAGTACTTATCTTTCTCCAGCTTCTTAGCAATACCGTTACAGGAGGCAATGTACTTGTTGACCTTTCTGTCTATGAGAGCGATCAAAAGAGATCTACGAACTTCCTCAACGCTGTCCAGAGCCTCTTCATAGTTATCCAGATAAATAAGACCTGCTGCCAGTGACTGATTATCTACTTCCTGGATGGCCAGCTTAAGTGCTGTCTCATCAAAAAGATAAACTGCAATAAGACTTCCCTGATATCCCTCCGCATCAATGATGTCGCTGTTAAGGGCCATCTCCTTTAGGGAGATACGCTTCATCTTGATGGTGTAATTGCTGTTCTCATGCTCCAGCTCATAGGACACTTCCTCATAGCCTTCAGGGAACTTGTCCATAGTGATACTTGGGAAAAGAGAAAATATCGTCTTTCTAAAGCCCCGCTCCTGATGAACAACCTTCTCAAATGCACTGTTTGACCAGACCACCTTTCCTGTGTCATCAAGAACTGCATGGGGAAGGTCCAGCTCTCTAAGGAGCTTCTTCTGGATCTGTCCATACTCCGTAGCAAAGCTTATAAGCTCATTCATAATGATGGGCTTACTATAGAAATTCATGTACAAAACTGCAATGAAATACAATCCGGTGAAAGCCAGAAGGATAAGTCCTGCTGTAAAGTTCACTGTAAAAACAGCAGCGTTAACAAACGCCAACAGGATTCCCAGATATGTAAAGACGCGAAGATAGGTCTTTAGCCTACCCTTTAACTTGACTCTATATTTGCCAGCCATAACCCTTTGTCCTCTTCCCCAACATTTGGACATAATATGCAAAATTTTTCCTTAATATAGTATAGCACAAAAAATAAAAAGCATAACCAGACCACACTATTTTTATGGTCCGGTTATGCCTCAATTCATAAGTATAATTATTCGGTTGCTCTTTTTACTCAGCCTTCCATAATCCGTGGAGGTTGCAGTATGCATAAACAGCAACTACTGAATCGTCGTCAGTAAGCATGAATTCTGCACAAGGCTTATCTTCAGGCTTAAGCACCTTTCTCTGGGCACCCTTTGCTGTCTCAAGAGCAATCCACTCAATGTAATGCTCAGGGATCATAGGATGATCAACAGATCCAACATTAACAGTGACCTTGTTTCCCTCTACCTTGAAAACAGGCACGTGCTTCTCAACTGCTCCATCGGATGTTCCGGGAACAAGCTCTGTCATATTCTGTCCACAGCAGGACATAGGAGCGCCGGATTCCTTTACCATTCCTACTAAATTGCCACATTTCTCACAAACATAAAATTTCATAGAGCACCTCCTACTTGGTATGTGATTTTATGTTTTAATTATACACAAATCGACAATATTTAGTAAATGTTTTTTAGGACGCGCTACGGGCCGACTCCGGAATATAGGTAAGCTGCAAGTCAGGCGGAAGTGGTCTGTAATCAAAACCCAAAACTTCAAATGTATCCTGCTCAATGTAGCAATCGTAGATCATCCATTCTGTAATAAAGCGTACCTCAATGAGTCCGTCCTTTTGTAACACCTTTGTATCTCTCATATCTGTTACTGCAACACCTGCTTCTCTTGCTGCAGCGTTAATAGCTGTGTTTCTCTTACCAGTCATTTCTTTCCTCCTTTTCATCAGTGAAGGATGCCGAAAAGACCTCCTAATCCTTCGTCAATGATCTCGTCAAACACCTCGTCTACTACCTCGTCGCAGACATCATTCACAACCTCTTCATATACCTCATCCACGACTTCGTTTACTGTTTCGTTAACAACCTGATCCAAAACCGGATCCGCTGAAATCATCTGATCGACACCACCAAGAACCTCCCCCACAAGGCCTACTGTGCTTTGCACCGTCTGGCTGTCGGTCTTAACATCTACATTTTCATTTCCGTCTGAAACGGATACTGCCACAGTCTCTTTGCTGGCTTCTACCTGCACGTTCTCATTGGCCACGACCTCAACATTTGCGCTATCACTAACAGTCACGGATTTGGTCTCTGACTTGGTTTCAGTTTTAGCTTCAGATTTTGTTTCAGGCTGTGTCTCAGTTTTAACTGCAGGCTGTGCTGTTGTCGCATTTTCTGTCTGCACAGTTGCGCCCTGCTCTGTGATTTTTGTACTATACTCATTCTCGGAGTTCTGAAAAATTATCCCTGCATTTACTTTGCGAGATCTCTCAGGAACATAGACCTCCAGCTCGATCTTATCCTGCGCTTCATCAGCCTCAACTGTTACCTCTGCTTCCTTAACCTCCGCTACAGGAATCCGCGCTATCTCCGGCTTGTCTGCCGCCTTGGTAAAAGAGCTTGTGGAGAGAATTCCAGTTATTACCACCAGCCCTGCTACCAGCCAGGCTGTGGGCTTTTTATAATTAAAGATCTGTTTTACTCTGGTTCCTACACCGACCTCCCCGAAAGCCAGCGGATAAGCCAGAACCATTCTTCCCTGAGTGCTGCAGGAAAGCAGTGACTCCGCATAGGATTTCTTTTCCGAAAGAGTCATCCGGCTGACTACACGCTCATCACAGGCCAACTCTATATCCTTGCAAAAGAGTATATATGATACCCATACAAGGGGATTGAACCAGTGAATTGCCAGGATCAAAAATCCAAACTGTTTTCTGATATGATCATATCTCTCTATGTGAGCCATCTCATGAGCCAGGACATTTTTAATTGTCTTATCATCAAGCCCTGAAGGCATATAAATTGAAGGTTTTAACAAACCGAAGATGAAGGGCATGTCTATATCGTCGCATACATAGACACGATCCCCGGATATATACCGTATGGACGCAGCAGTTTTTCTTTTGACCATAATAAAGCTGACCACTGCATATCCAAGAACTGCCATCATTCCTACGATCCAGATAACCTGGACATACATCGGAACAACATTTGAAGCCTCATGAACACTGCTGGTTACAACTGTCGGAACAGTCTGCACCTCTTTTCCCTTATTGAAGCAGGCTTTTACAATGCGGCCAAAGTCAGGCATAAAGCCCACATGAGCCGTAACCTGAACAGGAATGATCAGCCTTAAGGCGACGATAGCCCACAGGATTCCCATGAACCACTTAGGCGCCTTTTTAAGCGGTAATCTGAGAATCACAACTGCCACCATCAGTAAAAGAGCTGCTATACTCATTTCCATTACTTTAAAGAAAATTGTCCCCATACACATACCCTTTATAGTAAAAAGACCTTACTCTTTTGCTTCGTCTATTATCTTACGGATCTCAGCTATCTCTTTTTCGGAAAGCTTCTGACGCGATGTAAAAGCCGCCAGAAAAGCCGGAAGTGATCCTCCAAAAGCTTCGTCCACAAACTCTTCACTCTTCCTTGTATAAAAATCATCCTTAGAGATCAGTGACGTAACCACCCCATCATTATTCTGGAACAGCCCCTTGTCGCAGAGCTTTTTTAACACCGTATAAGTTGTGGATTTCTTCCAGCCAAACATCTCTGCGCACAACCTGACCAGTTCTCCTGACCCCACAGGCTCTTTTCCCCATATCAGTTCAGCAAACTTCATCTGAACTTCACCAAATTCTACAGCCATAAAATGTACCTCTTCTTTTGGTCTATTACATATAGACTATGTATTATGAGTTTATACCCTATAGACCAACCTGTCAAGTATTAGTTTGTTGGCGAACGTATTAACGCACAAAGCAAGGGAATCGAGGCTGACTCCTACTCGATTTCGCACACGAACATTCCGCATTTCATGCTCCATGTTCTTACGACCGGCAAATGAATTTGTATGCAAGCATCCATTCGCTTGCCGGTCTTGTGCAACAAAAAATGCCGGAATCCACCGCGGAATTCCGGCATTTCACTATAATTCAATTTAGCCAAGCTTCGCCTTAATCTACAATTGAATACTGCATGAGCTCGTACTTTAGCTTTGTTCCTTCGGCGATTCCATCGGGTAAAAGAGCTCTCGCAACCAGTTTCAGATCATCTGAAGCGATATCTGTTCTGCGAAGATTGGCGTAGTCGCCGTCGATGCTTTCCACAATATAAAACCATGTTTCCATATCTTATCTCCTTGATTCTTTAGAAAAAAAGAGATCCCTGTGCGAGATCTCTTTTCCTATAGTTACAAAAATAGCCTCTTATCTACCAAGAGCTGACTGGCCTCCATCCATGGTCACGAGTGAACCTGTGATGTGGCTGCTCTTATCGGAAGCAAGGAAAAGTGCAAGGTCAGCAACCTCTTCAGGTCTGCAGTAACGCTTGTTGGGATATGAAGCTGCAAATATCTTCATAGCCTCTTCCTTGGATACGTTCTCGCCAAGAGCCTGTTTCTCAAGCTTTGTCATCATAGGAGTATCAATAGGGCCAGGGCCGATACAGTTAATGTGAATGCCCATCTCCGCAACTTCAAGGGCAGCACACTTTGAAATGCCGAATACAGCATGCTTTGATGAAACGTAGGCTGACATAGTTGCAGCACCTGTTACTGATCCCTGTGATGAAATGTTTACGATTGCTCCGCTGCCCTGCTTCTTCATGTGCTGAAGAGCATACTTCATTCCGAACAGTGGACCAAATACGTTAACATTATAAACATTCATCATGTTCTCAACAGTCTGAGCGTCTACAGGAATGCTCTTTCCTTCGTAACCCGCATTGTTAACCTGAACGTCGATCCTGCCAAACTTAGCAACAGTCTCTTCGATCATGTTCTTGATCTCTTCTTCTTTGGTTACATCAACTACAAAAGTAAGCAGATTCTCTGGTGCAATGTCCAGAGTAGGAAGGAGCTTATCAAGCTTTTCCTGCTTAGTTGATGAAATAGCCAGTTTACAGCCTTCAGCTGCAAAAGCCTTTACTACAGCTTCACCTACCCCACCGGTGGAGCCAGTTACCATGACTACTTTGTCTTTCAGATTAAGATCCATTACATTACTCCTTTCAAAACTTTTTACTATACCCAATACTCTTTTATTATACGGAAAAACGTAATGGATTGCCATATAAAAACTTTCGTCCATCAGGCTTTCATGTGTTGATGCCTCTGGACTTCAGAAATCTTTTTATACTATCATATCTCTCGTTGACAGCACGATGGGCAGGATCCGGAATCCAGCTGCCGTTGTGATGGTGTAATGTGTAGCTTAACTCAGTGTTGTAGACTATACCGGTATCGAAGCTCTTTCCTGTCAGCACTTCAAAGGGATAAACGGTAATGTCCTCCACAAACTGAAAGCCCCCATTCTTTTTAAGGCCATGCTTTTCAATGACCTGGGTGTAGCGCACCGGACAGGTGGAATTGTCCCAGGTTCCATCCTCTTTTAAGTAAGGTCTTTTCTCGTAGCTCTCACAGATCTCCTGTATGATCGGATGTCCCGGTTTCGCTCCCATTCCGGAGCCGCACTCAATTCGGTCTAGAGACTCAAAACTCATATAAGCATCGTTATGCAGCAGGTCATCAATGGGACGAAGCATCTCCACATCAAGGTCCATATATATGCCGCCATATCTTCTAAGCAGATCTGCCCTTGCATAATCCGATGCAAAAGACCAGTTTCTGTACTCGATAGCCTGGTCAAAAAACAGGCAATTATCCGCCTTGTAGGTCTCCATATTCCAAATCTTAATTTCATAATCCGGTGCATACTTTTTCCAGGATTCAAGGCACTTTTGGTAAAGCTCAGGCATTGGATCACCGGAAAACCATATTCCATGAATGATCTTGGGAATAACCGGCTTATCATGCTTTCGATAATTCACCGGAGGTTTATCGGCAGATAAAAGAAGCATATCCTCATAAAGAGATTCCAGATAAATTGAGGGGGTTGCATCGAATGAGGCCAATCCGGCATCTGACTGAAGCTGTGTCAGGATCTCCTCATAACCGGTGGCAGAAATAAGAATGACTGTGGTGTCAACGTTCATCTGCGCCAATTTGTCTTTTCCCATCCTGCCATAAACACGGCCCTCAATCGTAACATCTGCCGATCCGGGAACATCCACAAATCCCCTTAAGTTTTCAATTATTCCACTGGCGCACAAAAAAGGGCAGGTAGTATTGCGAAAATGCTTGCCACTGCCCCAGCAGATGATATCTTTCGTTTTTAATTCGTTAAAATAATCAGTTATCGTCATAGTTTCAAGAAGTCAAAGGTCAATTGCCCGTCTATCCAACTCTTTTGCTCGATATCATGGATTTCAACCTCGGGTCTTACATAACCACCTAAAAGAGGTGACGCATCATGCAAAGCTCAACAATTACGAATCTGATGTTAATTAATATATCATATGGCGATAATCACTTTATTAAGCTCCCATAAACTATGTATAAAAACGGGTATAAAAAAGACACTTCTTAGAATCTCTTCTAAAAAGTGTCTTCATAGTTTGTTATTAAAATTACTCAGCTACGTAAGGCATAAGTGCAAGGTGACGAGCACGCTTGATTGCTGATGTAAGCTCTCTCTGGTGCTTAGCGCAGTTGCCTGTGATTCTTCTAGGAAGAATCTTGCCGCTCTCAGAAACGAACTTCTTAAGCTTAGCTGTATCCTTGTAATCAATTACATTATCCTTGCCACAGAAAACGCAAACTTTCTTTCTTCTGTGCATTCCGCCTTTTCTCCTTACAGGAGCATCGGATCTATCAGACTTAGTAAAAGCCATTTTTATTCCTCCTTATTAGTTAAAGGGCAGCTCCTCTTCAATTCCGTCTGGAATATTCATGAAGCCATCGCCTGCTGCAGTGGGTGCAGGCTCATTGCCGGCAGGAGCACTAGGTGCATTATCATAATTGCTGTAGTTTCCGCCATTTGAAGCAGAATTCTTAGACTCAGCAAATTCCTGCTCTTCTACAACCACTTCTGTTGTGTAGACTTTAACGCCTTCCTTATTAGTGTAGCTACCAGTCTGAATCCTTCCGGTAATCAGCATCTTGGTGCCCTTCTTAAGGTACTTCTCAGCAAACTCTCCGTTTCTTCCGAAAGCAACGATGCTGATGAAATCAGCTGTCTGCTCATTCTGGTCATTGTTTCTTGATCTTCTGCGATCAACCGCCAGTGTATAACGAGCAATAGCCATAGGCTCTGCTCCCTGTGAATATCTTACTTCAGGGTCTCTTGTTAAACGTCCACATAAAATTACTTTGTTCATTTTTCGTCCTCTTCTATTTAGGCCTCGTTCTTAACGCATAAATATCTGATGACGCCGTCCATGATTCTCATGCGAGCTTCGATCTCAGCTGGAGAAGTAGGCTCACCATCGAACTGGATGAAATAGTAGAAGCCTTCTGTCATCTTCTCGATCTCGTAAGCAAGCTTCTTCTTTCCCCACTCATCGATGTTGGTAATCTGACCACCATGCTTCTCGATAGTTCTCTTAACCTTCTCGATGACTGCAGTTCTTGCGTCGTCTTCGATCTTTGCACTAACAACAACGGCTAATTCGTATTTGTTCATGCTATTCTTACCTCCTTTTGGTCTCTGGCTACTCGTATCAGTCAAGTAGCAAGGAATTTATCACAGAATGGTATATTACCACATCACAAGACCAAAAGCAAGTGTTTTTAATAATTTTGTAATAATTTATAATTCGATATTTTGTAACTTTGCAAGCTCAGTAAACAGCTCGCCAATCTTCCTGTTTATAACCAGAGTGTTCTCAGCCTTTCTGACATCAATGGCATCCCTATTGATGATCACAAGCTTACTTCCTCTGAAATAGTTAACAAAAGAAGCTGCAGGATAAACCGTAAGTGATGTTCCTCCGATGATAAGCATATCTGCTCTGGCAATTGAGTCGATTGCTCCCGAAACCTGATCCTCAGGAAGTCCTTCCTCATAAAGCGTAATATCTGGTCTTACAACGCCTCCACAACTGCATCTGGGAATAGGCTCTTCAGATTCAAAAATATAATCAAAAGGAAACTCTCTTCCACAGCTCATGCAATAGTTTCTCAAGGCACTACCATGGATCTCATAAACCACCTTACTTCCGGCCTTTTGATGAAGTCCATCAATATTCTGAGTTACTACAGCCTTAAGCTTTCCTTCCTTTTCAAGGGCAGCCAGATACTTGTGAGCATTGTTAGGCTCGATATTTCTAGTATCCATTTTCTGCCTGTGAAATTCGTAGTAAACCTTTGGCTCATAAACAAGACAGCTATGGCTCAAAAGATATTCCGGCTGATACTTATCAAATCTGACATCGTGTTGATTGTACAAGCCGTCCTTACTTCTGAAATCAGGGATACCACTCTCTGTAGAAACTCCAGCACCGCCAAAGAAAACAATGTTATCTGAACTATCTATAAGTTCCTTAAGCTTTAAAATGTCTTCCATGCAAAGTCTCCTTCCCAGGCAAACAATATGTTATTAGAAACCAGCCTTCTTTAAAAGATCTGCAAGAGATGTTGTAGCTTCTCCCTCGCTCTCAAATTCTATCTTCTCTTCAGTTACTTCTGTTGCTCCAACATCATCAAGGGCCTTTATACTAAGGCTAAGCTTGCCATCCTTTATGGCGATAACCTTTACCTTAACAGTCTGTCCTACTTTAAGTACAGATGACGGATGCGCAATTCTCTGATTGCTGATCTGAGAAATGTGAACAAGTCCTGAGGTTCCATTCTCAAGCTTTACAAATGCACCATAATTCTGAAGGCTCTCAACTGTACCCTCTGTTACAAGTCCTACCTGAACCTTTGAAACTGCCTCAGCCTTCTTAGCTTCAGCTTCTTCCTTCAGGTATTCCTTAGCTGATAAAACAAGCTTTTCATCTTCGGGTTCAACGGTTATAACCTTAACCTTCAAAGTCTTTCCTACAAATTCAGGAAGCTTAGACTCATCAACATAAGAAAGAGAAAGCTTTGAAGCGGGAATAAAACCTCTCTTCTCCTCAAGGAAAGCAACTACTCCCCCTTTGACAGCCTCTGTAACCTCTACATCCACATACTCCCCTGATTCAAGAAGTGAATTGAGCTTGTCCCAGATGAATCCGTCTCCATCCTTCCCCTTTAAGAGAGACTTGTCAATTTCGTCCATAAAATCATTCATTGTTTCTTCTGCCATACCTTACCTCCAATAAAAATAACTGAATAAATTATAGCACAAAAAAACCTGTGAATAATGAATATTCACAGGTTTAGAGGTGACAGGCGGATTTGAACCGCCGCTCAAGGTGTTGCAGACCTATGCCTTACCGCTTGGCTATGTCACCATATAATGACTCCGACGAGAATCGAACTCGTGTTACCGCCGTGAAAGGGCGATGTCTTGACCGCTTGACCACGGAGCCTGATGCTTAGCGACCGTGCTTCGGTGCTTGTAGCTCCCCCTGTCGGACTCGAACCAACGACACTTCGGTTAACAGCCGAATGCTCTACCGACTGAGCTAAGGAGGATTATAAAAAAATCTTTGTACCTTCAAAACCGAACACTGAAATCTCTTGATCCTTACCTATCTTGCTTTTTGGATAAGCCCTCGACCTATTAGTACACATCAGCTGAACACGTTACCGTGCTTACACCTTGTGCCTATCTAACCTCGTACTCTCCAAGGGGTCTTACTGCCGAAGCAGGGATATCTCATCTTGAGGGGGGCTTCACGCTTAGATGCCTTCAGCGTTTATCCCTTCCGGACGTGGCTACCCAGCCTTATGCATCTGGCGATGCAGCTGATACACCAGCGGTCCGTCCATCCCGGTCCTCTCGTACTAAGGACAGCTCCTCTCAGATATCCTACGCCCGCGCCGGATAGGGACCGAACTGTCTCACGACGTTCTGAACCCAGCTCGCGTACCGCTTTAATGGGCGAACAGCCCAACCCTTGGGACCTGCTACAGCCCCAGGATGCGATGAGCCGACATCGAGGTGCCAAACCACTCCGTCGATGTGAACTCTTGGGAGTGATAAGCCTGTTATCCCCAGGGTAGCTTTTATCCGTTGAGCGATGGCAATCCCACTTTCATACCACCGGATCACTAAGTCCTACTTTCGTATCTGTTCCACCCGTCGGTGTCACAGTCAGGCTCCCTTATGCCTTTGCACTCTACGAATGGTTTCCGTCCATTCTGAAGGAACCTTTGAGCGCCTCCGATACCCTTTCGGAGGCGACCGCCCCAGTCAAACTCCCCGGCAGACATTGTCCCCGGACCCGATTCAGGATCCTTGGTTAGAAAACCAGCATCATAAGGGTGGTATCCCAACAGCGACTCCATTGCAACTGACGTCACAACTTCTTAGTCTCCCACCTATCCTGTACATATAATACCGGCTCCCAGTATCAACCTGGAGTAAAGCTCCATGGGGTCTTTCCGTCCTGGCGCGGGTAACCAGCATCTTCACTGGTACTTCAATTTCACCGGGTGCATTGCCGAGACAGTGCTCAAATCATTACGCCTTTCGTGCGGGTCGGAACTTACCCGACAAGGAATTTCGCTACCTTAGGACCGTTATAGTTACGGCCGCCGTTTACTGGGGCTTAAATTCAAAGCTTCGCTTGCGCTAACCTCTCCTCTTAACCTTCCAGCACCGGGCAGGCGTCAGCCC